>NZ_JASSYY010000001.1:0-1127229 GCF_030243905.1 Kaistella rhinocerotis
CCCCCGCCCCCCGCCCCCCCCCGCCCCCCCCCGCCCGCGCCCCCCCCCCCCCCCCCCCCCCCCCCCCCCCCCCCCCCCCCCCCCCCCCCCCCGCGACCGGTAAAAGATTGGGAGCCGAAGACCGGCCCGAAAACAAAGAGAGAGTAAAATGAAATTTTACTCTCTCTTTGTTGCAGGGACACGCCCAAAAATTCTTTTATAGCCAACCCATTTGCTGCATCCACTCGTCATTATAGATTTTACCTACATAACGCGAGCCGTGGTCGTGCAGCAAAACAACTACCACGTCGTCTTTCGTGAACTGGTCTTTCATCTGAACCAACGCTGCGATGGCGCTACCAGCCGAATATCCGCAGAAAATGCCCTCTTCTTTAGCCAGTTTTCTTGCGTAGATAGCACCGTCTTTGTCGGTCACCTTTTCGAAGTGATCAATCACCATCATGTCGTAGTTTTCAGGGATGATATCTTCGCCAATGCCCTCTGTCACGTAAGTGTATGCGTGATCGTAATGCAGCTCGCCGGTCTCGTGAAACTCTTTAAGAATTGATCCGTAAGTATCTACACCGATGATTTTTATGTTCGGATTTTTCTCTTTGAAAAACGTTCCGCAGCCCGTTACCGTGCCACCCGTTCCGGCCCCGGCCACAAAATGCGTCAGTTTTCCGTCTGTTTGCTCCCAAAGCTCAGGCGCTGTCTGTTCATAATGCGCCTGACGGTTCGAGAGATTATCGTACTGATTCACGTACCAGCCGTTTTCGGTTTCCGCCGCCAAACGCTTTGAAACCGAGTAATAAGAACGCGGATCGGTAGGTTTTACGTCGGTAGGGCAGACAATAACTTCTGCGCCAACAGCGCGTAAAATATCACATTTTTCTTTAGATTGCTTTGAGTTGGTCACGAAGATACATTTGTAACCTTTCACGATCGCGGCCAACGCCAGTCCCATACCGGTATTGCCGGAAGTCCCTTCAATAATGGTTCCGCCGGGTTTCAGACGTCCGTCTTTTTCGGCATCTTCCACCATTTTCACGGCCATGCGGTCTTTCACCGAGTTTCCGGGGTTGAAAGTCTCAACTTTCGCCAAAACCAGCGCCGGAAAATCATCGCCCAGTACTTTGTTAAGTTTCACAAGCGGCGTATTTCCGATGGTTTCGAGTATATTTTGCGAATATTTCATATGATTTTTTTATTTATTTTCAGGAGCCACAAAAGTACGCATTCTCAGATATTTGGTACGCGCTTTACGCTGCAATCTTTTTTGCCGGCTTCGCATGCCTCAGCCGTCAAAAAAGGATTTCCGCTGCAATCGCGGCTAGAGGCGAGGGTAGCGCGCTTTCCGATGGTACTGTTTAGGTGTATTTAAGCGATTTCACAGGCGAAATCTTGCTGATGAGATAACTCGGTAGTATTAACGCAATCCCGGATACAACAAGGATTCCCAATGAGATTGCCAAGATATGCACGGCATTCAGTTCCACGGGAACCACGCTTATATAGTAGTTCTCAGGATTCAGTGTGATGATGCCGAAATATTTCTGGATAACCAGGAAACCGAGTCCGATAACATTCCCGAGAATTAAGCCGGGTACCATGATCAGCAATGTATAATTGATAAATATGGTGCGGATTTGCCCGTTTGTTGCGCCTAAAGTCTTAAGTAACCCGATAGATTTCGTTCGCTCGATAATTAGAATCAGCAGAACCATTACAATGTTGATAATTACTACGATAAGCATAATGCTGATAATCAGTGCGATATTAGTGTCGAAAATCGCGATGAAATCCATGATTTGCGGATATTCATCGGTCGCTTTTACGGTATAATTCCTGTAACCAACGAGCCTGTCGATTTTGGGTGCGTCTTCGTCAATGTAATTGATGTTTTTAAGGAAAACGTCGATGCCGCCTACTTCATTTCTTTTCATTCCCTGGATTCGGCGCGCATGATTGATATCGCCGATGATGAAGAGATCGTCAATCATCTTGATATCGGTTTTGTAGATTCCTACCACTTCAAACTTCCGGTAGAGCGGGCTTTGGTTACCTTTTGAAAATACGGCCACGATGCTGTCTTTCACGTTCAGATGCATGTCCTGCGCAATTTTCTGCGAGATGGTAATGCCGCTGTTGAAACCGTCTTCTGAGATTTTGGGCGTTTGACCGGCAACTAGGAATTTTTTGAACCGTTCAGCGTCGAAGTCCTTGCCAACACCTTTAAAAATAATTCCGGCGAAATTATGCTCATTCCGCATGATACCGCTTACAGCAACGTAATTTTGGGTGCCCGCGACATCCGGAATTTCATTTATTTCCTTAAGTTTTAAACCTTCTTTCTCCAGAACAGAGGAATTATAGGAATTGTTCGATTGCTTGGACTTTATCGAAATATGACCGGAAAAGTCCGCCATCCTTTCCTTGATCGCCCGTTTAGAACCGACTCCGGTAGAGACTGTGACCAGTGAAACGATTACGCCAAGTGCCACGGAAAGCCGACCAATAAAGACAATAACCCGTGAGAGATTATTTTTGTTATCTTTGGAAAAAGCTATTTTTTTTGAAAAATATAAAGGAAACTTCAAGCGATGATTTTAAGGTTCAAAATTAAAGATTTACTTCTGACTGTGCTAATTTATTTTGGACTTGCCCAAACTGGATTTGCTCAAAATACCGATAGACACTGCTTTAAGACCGGGGCAGACCGGCCGGAGCTCTATCTTCCTCAACTTCGGAACAAAAACATTGCCGTTGTAACGAACCAAACCGGCCGTCTGGCAGACGGAACTTTCCTCATCGATTTTCTGGTGAAAAACAATGTTAAGATAAAGTCGATTTTCGCGCCTGAACATGGTTTCCGCGGTGATGCCGACGCCGGCGAACACGTAAAGAACGGCACCGACAGCAAAACCGGAATTCCGGTAATTTCATTGTACGGCAGCAATAAAAAACCTACACCGGCGCAACTCAAAGATGTTGATCTTGTATTATTTGATATTCAGGATGTTGGCGTAAGATTCTACACTTATATTTCTACACTTACTTATTTGATGGAAGCTGCCGCCGAAAACGGCGTAGAAGTAATGGTGCTAGACCGCCCAAACCCGCACGATGGGTACATTGACGGTCCCATTTTAAAAGATAAATGGAAAAGTTTTGTCGGGATGCACCCTGTGCCTGTTGTTTATGGACTTACAATCGGTGAGTATGGACTCATGGTGAACGGCGAAAAGTGGCTTCAGAACGGTGTTGAGGCCAAATATACTTTAATTCCGATGTTAGGCTATCACAAGACGCAGCGCTACCAAATTTCGGATAAACCATCGCCAAACCTACCGAATGATCTCTCAATCAATCTGTATCCAAGTCTTTGTTTTTTCGAAGGCACGCAGGTTTCGGTCGGCCGCGGCACAGATTTGCCGTTTCAGGTTTACGGCAGTCCGTGGACCAAAAACTTGCCTTACCGCTTTACTCCAAAGCCGAATTTTGGCGCGAAAGATCCGTTTCTGAACGGCAAATTATGTTTCGGCGAAGATTTGTCTAATGAAAAGCGCGACCTGAGAGAATTAAATTTATGCTGGCTTTTGAAAGCGTATAAAAATTACAAAAATCCTGCACAGGATTTCTTCCTTAAAAATCTGTTTTTTGACAAACTCGCCGGTAGCGACGAATTGCGGAAACAGGTAATCGCAGGAAAGACGGAAGAAGAGATCAGAGATTCGTGGAAAAAAGATCTTGAAGATTACCAGAAAATCCGCAGCAAATATATCATTTATACAGACTGAGCGGTACTATAGTTCGCTTCCGAATCCTTCTAAAAACTCGCCTTTACCTGCATGGATCCGATATGGATCGTGCGTTCATTGCTGCTCCGACCCTCGTAATTTACGTTGAGCTGAATGAAAGAATTGATGCTTTGCTGCAGGAACACGGACCAAACCTGATTTTTTCCCGGTTTCAGACCATCGAGCATTTGGTTTCCGACAATCGAAAAACTGTTGCCCGTGAAATCATTATTAATAAATGAGAAGTTGCCGCGAACCGAGGTCTTCTTATGGTCCCACTGCAAACTTCCGGTGATATCGTAGGTTTTCAGAAGTTCTTCACCGTCCGTTCTTTGCTTTTGGCGGAGCGCAGACGAAAGTTCTGCCTGCAGCGTCGTTGTGAGTTTGTATGTGGCTTTCGGCTTGGTCTCAAAATTATTTAAAATGTAGTCGCGCGTTTTGAACATTTGCGACGAATTTTCAATGTAATGAAGCCCGTTTTCCCAGTCGAGACGGAAATCTTTATTAAACCAATATCCCACATTTAAAAGGTGTGAATTCTGGCCACGCTCTTCATTGCTGAAATTGGCGTTGATCAGATTTTGGTTGTCTATAAAACGGTAGTTTCCATTCCAGCCAGATTTGTCCGTGGGATTAAACTGTAGCGAAAGTAAAACATTCTGGCTTTTTAAAATCTGGTCGGCGTTTCGTTCAAATGGATTTAGAACCAAAACTTTCTCGCGTTTAAAAAAGGAGTTTTGAGAGTTGAGCGAGAGATTGACATTCCAGCGTTTCAAAAACTGATTATTTGAATTAAGGACTACGGAAGGATTCACGAAAAGTGCAAGTTGCAACTTGTTTTTGTTAGACGGGAGATAATTTACTGTATTAGTATAAATGCGGATATATTGCGCTAAATCGGCATATTCGGCCGTTTCAAATTCGTCGATTTGCTGCACGCCGTCACCGTTATAATCTGTCCATTTGTAGATTCCCTGACCATCGGTCACTTTGATGTACTGAAATTCGCGTTGTGCTTCCTGGCCGTTTCCAAGCTCGTAGAAAGTCTGCAAACGCATTCCGTTCCGGAAAAGCTGCTGGTTGTAAAGGATGTTGCCCACCACAAAATCATCATTGAATGTTGCTGCCAGGTCGCGGTTCTGAAAGAAGAATTTTCGGTAATGAACCAAAGCGTTAAGCGTGGTTTTTTCAGTTTTGATGATTTGGCTTTCCGCCATAAAACCTAAAATCTGGTTGATGTTCTGCAGCCTATTGTCGCGAACCGAATCATTGTCCCTAAAATACAACCTTGCAAGCAACCGCGTGCGCGTAGAATCACTTATTTTTTTCTGTACAAAAACTTCTTTCCAGCTAAAACTCGTAACATCGAGTTGGTTTGTTTCGTTGAATTTTTTCACATTGTGCTCCATGCTTGCGCCAACAGCCCAGCTACCGTTCGGACGTAAAATTTCCGAGATTATCCCGCCGCGCACAAAACGTGTGTCTTGAAAATCCTGTTGCGTGTCGAGGTACGAAAAGTTGCCTTTTGTGGTAAATTTCTCCCGGATCCAGCCAAAATCAAGGTCATTTTTTATACCGGTATAAAAATCTTGCTCATCAAGATAATTAAGACGGTAATTAAGGTAAGAGCGCTCTTTCCACTGGTTTAAAAAACTGAAAATAAAACGGTTCTGCGTCCGCTGATTAAATTCCTGTGTCAGGTTGAAATCCCGCGCAAATTCTACATCATTTATTCGGTCCAGGACATGGAAGCGTGAACTGATTCGCTGATACTCGAAATGAGGAGTTCCTTTCCAGTCCTTATACATATAGGTTTGATGCCCGAAAATTCTCGCTGCAAAACCCGTGTTTTCATCACTGTCTTTCGAAGAAAAGAGATTGGGATCGAAATTGCTAAGTGACACGTCCGCACCAATCTTTCCGCCGCGCAGCAGATATTCGGTATTTGCCGAAAAAACCTGCGTTTTCTGTGGTGCAGGTAATTTCCGGACGGCGCGGTAATCGCCCATGTTTTCGCCTACAAACTCAAAGACACGGCCATTGTTTGTGGTTTGCTTCAGGCGGTAATCGCCAAGGTTTTGCCCGAAGTAAGTAAATGCTACGGTGTAAAGTGTGTCCGCGCTGTCCGTCGAAAATTCATAGAAAAATCCGCCGGCAAATTCCGTTCGTTTGTAAAGAATCTTGTTTACATCAAATTCTGAGATGGTTCCGGATGGCGCGTACATCAATCCGGGATTATTGCCTGCATTCACGAGTATTTGTTGGTCTTCTTTGCTTATATTTAAGGCTAAAGGCGCGTTCTTATTGTCACTTTCAGTGAACCAGCTGAAACCGGTTTTTAGCCTTTCGCGCTCGTGGCGTAGATTTCCTGTAACTAAAAAGCGGGTGTAGTTGCGGTTGGTATAATTATACGAAACCGTAATAAAATTCTGACGTAAAATCGCGCGGAAGCTCGTAAAAGTAAGTTCGCCGGTGTTATAATTAATGATATAATCCTGGTTTTCGCCGCGCTTCATCAAAATTCCGTCGATGTAAACCTGTTCAGAACCTGAAATGATGGTGATAAACTGCTCGCCGTTTTTGCCTGTGAGACGGTATGGACCCTGATTTCCTTCGATTCCCTGAAACCTTATCCTGTGAAACTCGCTGCGCGCCACGCCACCGGAAACATCGATTGTGGTGAGATTCTCTTTTCCGAAAGCGGTTTGGAACTGAAGTCCCATGCTGCGTCTCTGGAACCGTCCGAAGTAGGTCTGCTCATCTGCAAGGTCTAGATGTCCGGCCCGCAGGATGGATTTATCGCGGATGTTGAGTTGCATGTAGATTTTATCGAATTCTTCCAGCGTCTGCGTATAACCATCCGCCTGAATTGGGAGGTTGTGGTCAGAAATCGAAGCCAAAATGGAGACATCGGGCGATAGTTTGCCGGAAATCTGAAGATCCATCGAACTCTGTACGCTTTGTCCCTGATTATTTCCGAATGTAATACCCCGAACGATGGAACCTTTGCTTTGAAGATCGCCTAAGACACCTGAACGCGACGGTTTTACAAGAATTCCCTCATCAACAATGACCTGGTTTTGCAGTCTGATGAAATCCAGGGTGTCGCGGGTGAAAAAATCGGTTTCGATCCTCGCGCTAAGTATTGAATCTTTCTTGGCTGAATCCGATGGGACATTTGGATTTTTCCAACTGAAAACCTGCGCATCTGTCCACAGGACTGCGAAAATTAAAGAAAGGGAAAAAAACGATTTTTTAAGCAATGCGATAAGCTACAGGCTGTAAAAATAACGAAAAAGTAGATTTAAAATTATGGGATATGTTAACGGTTAATTAACCTTAAAATTATGATATTACTAAAAAAGGCCGTATTTTTGCAGTATAAATTATTAATTATTTAAAATTTTAAAACAATGAAAAAATTCTATTCATTATTGGCAGCAATTGCAGTATCTGCTACTGTTTCTGCACAAGCTTTCACAGCAACTTATTCGTTCGACGGAACTCCGCCTGCAACAGCAGCGGCGACAACGGGCTCTAACTTCACTGCCTCTGCATTTTCGCAATCCGGCTACGCATCTACTACTACAGGTAACAGATATGCATGGAGCGACGCCCCTACAGCGAATACGCCAAGTGCTACCAAATATCTTCAGGTTACTGTAACACCTGCAGCAGGTTATTATTTAGACGTTTCTTCTATCACTTTCCGTGCACAGAGATCGGGGACAGGCCCAAGATATTATGCAGTAAGATCAAGCGTTGATGGTTATACAGCTAACCTTCCGGCGAGCATCGTGCCAGCAAACCAGGAATTGGAAGTCGTACCAACAAACCAGTTTCATTTTGTAAACGATATCAGTGTAGGTCAGGATGGTTCTACTGTTCAGCCAGCAGTTGTAGATCAGCCGGGAGCAGTAACTTTCCGTTTCTACTTCTATGGTGCTGAGGCATCTGGTGGTACTTTCAGTGTTGATGATGTAGTAATTACCGGTAATGTAGATACAACAGTTTTGGCTGTAGGTGATGCTTCTGCAACTAAAGCTTCTTTAGTAAAAAACACTGTGGTAGCCAATAACATCATTTTCAATACAAAAGCTGATGTACAGATCGTAAACATGAACGGACAGGTTGTAAAAAGCGCTTCTGTAAATGAAAATACATCAATTGATGTTGCTTCATTACCAAAAGGTACTTATGTTGTGACTGGCGTTGTAAACGGTAAGTCAGCTTCACAGAAAATTATCAAAAAGTAATTTAAAATTACTGTTAAACTTTAATACTTCCTCGGTTGAGGAAGTATTTTTTTGTAATTTTGGGCTAGAAATAAATTTTTAATACAATGAAAAAAATCTTTACTATTTTAGGATTAGCGGCATTCACTGCGGTTGCTACTGCACAAGTGAATTTGGTGCCAAACCCTGGTTTTGAAAACTGGGCTGACGGTAAACCTACAGACTGGTTTATCCCGACAGGAGTGACTATGGTGCAATCTACTACTGCTCATTCAGGACAATTTTCTGCAGGTCTTCCTTCACCGGCAACTGGAAATAGAACAATGAGCCCTACCGCTGATATTCCGGTAACACAGGGTCAGACTTATGTATTCTCTGGTTGGTATTTGGATAACACGCCTAATGCGCGTTTCAGATACTGGGGACAGTTCAGAACTGCAACAGCAGATACAGGTTCAAACAATTTGCAGGGTGCAGATTATTCTACAGATTCTCCAGCTTGGGTTTTCTTCACAGCAGAAGCACAGCCAAACCCAACATCAACTCTTTTAAGAGCTGGTTTGAGAGTTTATCCTGAGAACAACCAGGGTGACGGTGTAATTCTTTTCGATGACGTGATGGTTTATGACAAAGCTACAATGGCCGTTACAGACGTGAAAGCATTCGATAAAGAAGTGAAAATGAACACCGTGGTAGGTAACGAATTGAGAATTATCCTTCCTGGCAGAGCTACTGTGAACATCTACTCCGCAGAAGGACGATTGGTAAGCTCTAACCGTGTAAACAGCGGCGAGGGTATCAACACCTCTTCAATGGCGAAAGGTAACTATGTAGTGACTGTAGATAACGGTTCTGCAAAAGTGAGCAGAAAAGTTATTAAGAACTAAGAATACTTTTTTCAATACATTGCATGCCGCTTTTTTAAATGAAAGCGGCATTTTTAATTAAATTTTGCGCCTACCGTATCCGCAGTACCGCTTCAAAAAAATATTATCTTTGCTGACATGCAAGACAACCAAGACAAAAGGCTTTTCCTGATCGATGCATATGCGATGATCTTCCGTGGCTATTACGCCTTGATCCGTACGCCAAGGATGACCAGCGACGGTCGTGATACCTCTGCAATCTTCGGCTTTACCAACTCTTTGATAGAACTTATCCGGCGGGAAAAACCATCGCACCTCGCGGTTGTTTTTGATGTAGGTCAGGCCAGTGTGCGTACCGTAGATTTTGCCGAGTATAAAGCCAACCGGAATGAAACGCCGGAAGCTATCCAGCTGGCAATCCCATACATTCACCGCATCCTTCAGGCGATGCATGTCCCGATCCTGGGTGTTGAAGGTTATGAAGCCGACGATATAATCGGAACCATTGCCTGCAAAGCGGAAAAAGAAGGGTACACCACATTCATGGTAACGCCCGATAAAGATTTTGCTCAGCTTGTTACCGATAAAATTAAAATTTACAAACCGGGTCTCAAAGGTGCCGAATTCACCATCCTCGGCGTTGAAGAAGTTAAGGAAAAATACGAAATAGAAGATCCTAAACAGGTAATAGATTTTCTCGCAATGATGGGTGATTCCGTGGATAATATTCCCGGTTTAGACGGCGTCGGCGAGAAAACCGCTAAAAAATTCCTTAAAGAATACGGAAGTCTTGAAAACCTTTTGGCAAACACGCATGAGATCAAAGGTAAACTGCGTGAAAAAGTAGAGGCGAGCGCCGAGCGCGGAATCCTTTCAAAAAAACTGGCCACAATCATCTGCGACGCTCCGCTGGAGTTCCACCAGGAACAGTACGACCTCGAAACGCCCGATTGGGAAAAGGTAAAGGAGGTTTTTGATGAAGTGGAATTCCGCAGACTATATGAAAATCTCTACCGGGCTTTTGCCACGCCTACAGAAAATGTTCAGAATGTTCAAAAACCTTCTTCAACACCCGCCGGAAGTTCCTTGCAGCTAGATCTTTTTGCCAATTTTGAAGAACTCGATCATGCAACGCGCACAAAATCTACCTTTGAGGACAACGACGTCCTTTATCAGTACATTGATCTTCCAAAAGCCCAGAAGACACTAGCCTGGAACTTAATGTCGCAACCCGCAGTCGCTTTTGATACGGAAACCACTTCACTTGATGAAATGGAGGCCGAACTTGTGGGCATCAGTTTCTCGTACCGCAAAGGTCTGGCATATTACATTCCGCTTTCCGCAGATCTGGAAGAGGCTAAAGCGACTATTGAAATCTTCAGGCCATTTTTCGAAAAGCAGAATGTCATTAAGATCGCTCATAACTTAAAATTCGATTACAAAGTCCTGAAGCGCTACGGCGTGGACATGCAAGGCGCAATGTTCGACACCATGATCGCACATTACCTGCTGAATCCTGATGGGCGGCACGTAATGGATTATCTTTCAGAGGTTTATTTGAATTACAAACCTGTTGCCATTGAAACTTTAATAGGAAAGAAAGGTAAAAACCAGATTACGTTGCGCGATCTTCCCGTAGAAGAGCAAACAAATTACGCCGCTGAAGATGCCGATATCACTTTCCAGTTATACACTGTTTTTGCGCCTCAACTTCAGAAAGAGAACCTCGAAGATTTGTTTTATAAGGTTGAGATGCCGCTGATGCAGGTTTTGGCCAAAATGGAGCTCGAAGGTGTAGCGTTGGATAAAGAATGGCTCGAACAGGAAAGCACGGATCTTGAAACAGACCTGCGTGATCTTGAAAGGAAGATTTTCGAGATGGCAGATGTAGAATTTAATGTGAATTCACCACGACAGCTAGGTGAGATCCTCTTTGAAAAACTGCAGCTGGATCCGAAAGCCAAAAAGACTAAAACCGGTCAGTATGCCACGTCCGAGGATATTTTGCAGAAACTTTCGGCAAAGCACGATATCATCAAATACATTCTTGAATACAGAACTTACCAGAAACTGAAATCTACTTATGTTGATGCGCTTCCGCTACAAATTGACAAAAACGATAACCGCGTTCACACGAGTTTCTCGCAAACTACGGCAGCAACAGGCCGCTTGGCTTCGGTGAATCCGAATTTACAGAACATCCCGATCCGAACAGTGCGTGGACAGCAGATTCGCGGCGCGTTTGTCGCGGCGCCAGGGCACAAAATTATTTCTGCAGATTATTCACAGATCGAACTTCGCCTGATTGCGGAGATTTCGAATGAAGAAAATATGATCGAAGCCTTCCAGAATGGTGAAGATATCCACGCGTCCACCGCCGCCAGGCTGTTTGATATTCCATTGGAGGAAGTCTCAAAAGTCCAGCGCGGACAAGCTAAGACGGTGAATTTCGGAATTCTTTACGGCCAGGGCGCGTTTGGTTTGGCAGAACAGACCGGCCTTTCGAGGGCAGAAGCCAAGCAGATGATTGAGGCATATTTTGATACTTATCCAAGGCTTAAAAAATACATGGCCGAGCAGGTGGAAAAAGCCCGTGAAATAGGTTATGTGGAGACTATTTTGAAACGTAAACGCCATCTGAAAGACATCAATTCCGGAAATTTTGTCGTGAAAGCACATGCAGAGCGGAATGCCGTGAATGCTCCAATACAGGGAAGTGCTGCGGATGTGATCAAGCTCGCGATGATCAACATCGATAAAAAACTGACGGAATTAAATTTAAAGACAAAAATGCTGCTCCAGGTGCATGACGAACTTCTTTTTGAAGCGCCGGATGACGAAATCGATGTAGCCACGTCACTTATAAAGTCTGAAATGGAATCTGCGATTGAGACCAAAGTTCCGATGTTAGTAGAAGTGGGTGTTGGAGAAAACTGGCTCGAGGCTCATTAAATCTAAACCTAAACTCAGATTATGAAAACTGTAATTTTCTACGAAAACCGTGCAGATGCGACTATGGAACAGTTCATGGAGGTTTATCCGCGTCATCAGGAAAACGAGGAGAAATTTGTGAAAGCCGGAAAAGTTATCGGCATCGGTCCGTTTTCGGTGCCGGGTGAAGGCGCGATGGGCATTTTTGTGGACCGCGAGTCGGCAGAAGATTTTGTGAAGAACGATCCGTTCGTGCAGGAAGGTCTTGTCGCTAAAGTGACGATGCGCGAATGGCACGATGAACTGCTATAGCCAATGAAATTTCTGATCATTATCCCCACGCACAACGAGGAAAAAAATATCATTTTCTGTCTTAAGTCTTTGAAAGACCAGGCTTTTAAGGATTTTGAGGTGATCGTCGTCAACGATGGCTCTACGGATAATACACAAAATTTAGTTGAGGATTTTATACTGAATGATTCGCGATTTAAAATTTTGAATCTGAAAACGTCAGCACACGAACCTGGTGCAAAGGTGGTCCGGACTTTTAATAAAGGCTTACAGACAGCACATTTGAACAACTTCGACATCATCTGTAAATTTGATGCGGACATTATTTTTCCAAATAATTACCTCGAAGAATTGAATGCAGTTTACGTCGCCGATCCGAAAGTGGGAATGGTGTCCGGAATCGTAAAAATCAGTAAAAAAGTATTCGAAAAGTCGCTGGCTTTCGACTTTAACGACGAAAAAAAGCAGTGGATTTTCGAAGATATCTCCTCTAAAACGCACGTACGCGGACCCATAAAGTCTTATCGGAAAGAATGTTTTAATGAGATGGATGGCCTCAGAACTGTTCTTGGCTGGGATAACATTGATGTTATGCTCGCAAAAAAAGCGGGTTTCCGGACCGTCACGCTCAAGGATTTGTGGGTGAAACATCTTCGGCCCACCGCCTTTAAATATAAAAATCAGAAGGCTGAAAAACTTGGCGAATATTTTTACAATATTGGTTTGAATTTACCTTTAGCCATAGTTTCATCGGCAAAATCTTCACTGAAAAACCAGTCGGTTTCCGAGTTTTTTATAACGATAAATTCTTTCCTGAAACAAAATGAACCCAGACAGCTTGCAGCAGAGGAAGTAAAATTTATCCGGAATCTGCGCTGGAAACAAATGTTTAGAAAAAAGTAATTATGAAATATTTATTTGGAATTTTGGCCCTCATGATTTCAGTTTTCGCAGCGGCACAGAAATCGGTGGATCTGATTATACACAACGCAAAAATCTACACTGTAAACCAAAAATTTGACGTTGCTGAAGCGATGGCTGTGTCGGATGGTAAAATAGTTTCCGTCGGGACAAATAAATCTGTACTTAAAGATTTTAAAGCTAAAGACATTCAGGACTTCCAGGGGAAATCTGTGTTTCCGGGCTTTATTGATGCACATTGCCATTTCACCGGATACGCCACAGACAAATGGAAGTGTGAACTTTGGGGCACAAAATCCTGGGATGAAATCATTTCTAAAATGACCGAATATGCCAAAACAGCCCCGACGGAATGGCTTTATGGCCGCAGTTGGGACCAAAATGACTGGCCGGTAAAGGAGTTTCCAAATAAAAGCAGACTCGACCAATTGTTCCCGGACCGACCGGTTTATCTGAAAAGAGTGGACGGGCACGCGGCTGTAGCCAATCAAAAAGCCTTGGATATTGCGGGAATTACCACGGCTACGACGGTTGCCGGCGGCGAAATTGAAAAAATCAATGGAAAACTCACTGGCATCCTGATTGATAATGCGATGCTGCTTGTGGAGAAATACATTCCGGAGATCAGTGACGAGATGGCGATCGGATATTTTGCTGATTTGCAGAAGGTTTGTTTCTCGTACGGGCTTACCTCGCTGCACGACTGCGGCATTACGCCACACACATTTTCACTGCTAGAAAAGGCGCAGGACCAAAAGATTCTCGATATGAAAATTTTCGCGCTGCTGGAAGATAATCCTGCCACGTATGACGAGTGGATCAGGAAAGGTCGTTTCACGAACGGCAATATAACATTCGGCGGCTACAAAGTATTTTCTGACGGCGCACTGGGGTCTCGTGGCGCATGTTTGCTGCACGACTACGCTGACAAGAAAGATTGGAAAGGTTTTATGCTCCGCGACCCGGAACAATTCGGTAATTTAGCTAAAAGACTGAAAAACAGCGACCTGCAAATGTGTACGCACGCAATAGGTGACTCCGCGAACCGAACCATCCTGAAAATCTATGGCGAAACGCTCGGAATAAAAAGCGATAGAAGATGGCGGATCGAGCATGCACAGATCGTACAGGAACCGGATTTTGAACTGTTTGGAAAATATGGAATCATTCCGTCTGTTCAGCCTACCCACGCTACTTCTGACATGTATTGGGCGGAGCAGCGCATCGGTAAGGAGCGTCTGAAACATTCTTACGCGTACCAGAAATTGCTTCAGCAAAACGGTTGGCTGCCTCTCGGAACTGATTTTCCGGTGGAAGAAATTAATCCTATCAAAACATTCTATGCGGCTGTTGCCCGCAAAGATGCCAAACATTTTCCACCAAACGGTTTTCAGAAGGAGAATGCATTGACGCGCGAACAGGCCCTGCGCGGAATGACAATTTGGGCCGCAAAGGCTGGTTTCCAGGAAAATGAAGTTGGAAGTTTGGAAGTGGGTAAGGCGGCTGATTTCGTGGTGCTGAACCAGGATTTGATGAGAGCTGAAGAAGATGACATTCTGCAGACTACGGTTTTGGAAACCTTCTCGAACGGTAAAAAAGTGCATTAAAAATTGGAAAGAATCGCTTACATCGAGCTCGATACGCACGCGGAAATTGCGGGCAACTTTATGGAGTTGATGAAAGATTCCGAACAGTTTTCGGTTGATTATTATTTCAGTCCGAAAATCTTTAAGCAAATTGGGACCAATTCTCAGCGAGTTTTTGAGATTCGACCTGAGGCCCTTTTGGCAGTATTAAAGGAAGAAAAATACGCTCTTGTAATTATTGGCACTGTCCATCGATATTTCGATTTGTTTTTTAAGGTCACAGCACATTTCAATACGTCCGTAATAATTCATAACCTTAATTTCACAAAGATCTCAAGTCTTCAGCTGCTGGAAAATGTCTTTAAAAAAGACTTTACATACCGATTAAAACTTTTGCTCAAAGAAGATTTATTGTCTGCGCCGAAAGTATTTGAGAAGGCCGCAAATCTTTTGGTTTTGGATGAATCTTTACTCAAGACAAATCCTCGATCTAAATTGAATTCTTTGCCGGTTTTCTTTTTGAATGAATACGAAAGTGAAAGAAAATCAAATATTACGGTCGTGATTCCGGGAGCAGTTTCTCAGGAACGCCGGAACTACCGTCGTCTTTTGGAGCGCATTAAAACCTTCAGCGGAGAAAGGCATTTTCAGTTTGTTTTTTTAGGGAAAGCCGCCGGAAAGGAACTTCAATGGCTAAAGGATTTTGAAAAGGACAAACTTCAGAATATTTCCTTAAAGTATTTCACGGAAAAAGTTCCGCAGAAGCTGTTCGATGAATGGATGCAAAGAGCTGAGATTTTATGGTGTCCGTTGCAGCCTGAAACCGAATTTTTTAGCCAAAAAGAATATTACGGGATAACCAAGTTGAGCGGAAATTTGGGTGACGCCATCAAATATGGAAAAATCGCTGTTTTTCCCTCCGACTATCCAAATTCAAATCGATTTATCATCCCCGAACATGAAAATGTGGAAGACCAGCTTTATACTTTAACAAAAGTCACCGCGTACGATTTTAAGGAAAAATATGCAAAAGAAAAGGTGTTGAAAACTTTGGAAGAAACGCTCCGGAAATTTCTTTAAAACCTGAATAAACTTTTCAGAAAGTTGCGGTTAATATATTCTTCGATCGGGAATATTTTCAGGAAATAATTGCCTACAAAAAACATCACGAGTACGATTCCGGGTTTGTAGAATAAATTCAGCAGACTTTTCTCGAAATCAGGTAACAATACTGCGACAGTAATGCCTAAAGTTCCGATAATGAGCGCGTAAATCATTTCAATCGTCAAAGGAAAGACACGGAATTTTATGTAATTGAATGCGATTTTCGCAATATTGAACAGTGTGAGTGAGATGGCAGTGGCAATGGCAATTCCGAAAAGTTCTAGATTGGTATTTTTGAGGAAATAAATGTTTAATAAAACGGTAGTCAGCGCCAAAAACAGCATCACGACAATATTAAAACGGTAGTATTTGGAAAGCGAGATGATATGGCCATTGAAGCCGGTCGCCAAATCAAATAGCATCGCAAATCCCAAAACCCAAATCACAGGTTCAGACTGGCGCAGCAGTTCCCCGTTTTTGATGAAATGCGTCAGGTACGGAAATCCGACAAGTACGCAGGAAAGCAGGACGAAACCCAGAAAGAACAGAACCAAGGACGATTTCTTGTGCAGCCTATCAAGTTCTTCAAATTCATTATTTGCAATATGTCTGTTAATAATCGGGGCCGAAATACTGTACAAGCCCATGGCCGGCACGGTGATGAGTGAAATGATGGAGTAGAGCGTGTTGTAAACCCCGTTGGGTTCAAAACCGAGGAATTCACCGATCATCACGCTGTCTATACGCACCGCAATGAAATTTCCGATGTTGCCCAGAAATCCGTAGAAACTGTAATTCAGCACATCTTTCCAAAGGCCGTCTTTTTTAATGTAATCTGTTGAAAAATCGGGTTTCAGCTTCTCTAGACGGTTTGCATAATAGATGTAGCCGAAAAGTCCCACCACAAACATCCCGATAAAAAAGAGATATGCGGCCTTTTCGGGTAAACCGATGAAGAAGAACAGGCAAAAAGCGCCGAGATTGGCAATTTTGGGCAGTAAATTTTCAAATATATTCGGAATTACAATCCGCTTGAAATTTGAAAGGTATTTATTGAAAACCGTGCTGAATGCAAGAACCAGAATCAAAGGAAGAATAAGTCTTTTCATCTGCCACATCTCGGTATTCCGAAGATCGGGGAAAAGGAAATTTACAGCGAAGTAACCTAAAACAAAGAGGCTGAAATTAAATATGATACCCAGCAACGAAAGCGAAAGAAAATTTTGGTGTTTGCCGTCGTCGTGCGTTTTCGTGAAAAATTTCACGTTCGAAAATGAAAGGCCGAAAACTACGATGGGCAGAAGCATTTCAGCAGTAGGCAAAACGTAGCGGAGTTTACCGTAAAACTCCATGTCGTGCGGAAACACGAAAATTGCCGAAAAAGTTCCGAGTAGGAATCCGAGATAACCGATAACCGAATATTTGAATCCCTGTCGCGCGACCACACTCATCCGCTTAAATTTTTTAGGTTTGGCAATAGCTGAGTTCCGCGAATCGAAACTGTTCTTCTTGTTAAGCGGACAAAGATAATAAAATATGTTAAAGTAATGTTAAAATGATGTTCGTGAACGGTTCATTTTTCTTTAAAGATTGCATTTAGGCTACCTTTAGCAATCAATTTTTTACTATGAAAAAAATATTGCTTGTCGCAACTGCAGCTCTTTTTACATCATGTGCATCGGTTAAGAATTCCGAAAAACAACCGTTTACCTGGGAAGGCGCGAATGTATATTTTCTGCTGACCGACCGTTTCGCAAACGGAGATAAATCAAACGATGTGAATTTTGGCCGAACCGGAAAACCAGCTGTTCTTCGCGGTTTCGAAGGTGGCGATCTGCGTGGTATCATTCAGAAAATTGATGAAAATTACTTTACGGATTTAGGCATAAATGCAATTTGGATGACGCCCGTTGTGGAGCAGATCCATGGCGCGACAGATGAAGGAACGGGCAAAACATATGGTTTCCACGGCTATTGGACGAAAGACTGGACGGCGCTTGATCCCAATTTCGGTACAGAAGCTGACTTGAAAGAACTGGTAGAAAAAGCGCATGCAAAAGGTATCAGAATAGTTTTAGATGCGGTGATCAATCATACCGGACCCGTGACGCCACTCGATAACGTTTACCCGAACTCCTGGGTAAGAACTTCGCCGCAATGCCAATACAACAGTTATGAAAGCACCACTGCGTGTACATTAGTTGCGAACCTGCCGGATATTTTAACAGAGTCTGACGCGTCGGCAGAATTGCCACAAATGCTGGTTGATAAATGGAAAGCCGAAGGACGGTACGAAGCTGAAATGAGTTCGCTGAATGACTTTTTCGTGCGAACAGGCTTCCCGAAAGCGCCCAAATATTACATCATGAAATGGCTTGCCGATTATGTGGAAGAATTTGGAATCGATGGATACCGCGTTGATACAGTGAAACATACGAATGAGGATGTGTGGAAAGAATTTCAGCAGGTTTGTCAGCAGGCGTTCGATATTTACAAGACCAAAAATCCTGCGAATGTTCTTGATAAAAATCTGTTTTTCACCGTAGGTGAGGTTTACGGTTATGGAATTTCGCAAAAACAAAATTATGATTTTGGCGACAAAAAGGTCAATTATTACCAGAATGGTTTTAAGTCTCTGATCAATTTTGATTTTAAAGGTGACGCGAATAAACCATACGAAGAACTTTTCTCCTCTTACTCGAAAATGCTGAATGCAGACCTGAACGGCAAAACGGTGATGAATTATCTTACGTCACATGATGACGGTTCGCCTTTCGATAAAGACAGAAAAAGAACATTTGAAGCAGGCACAAAACTGCTTCTTGCACCAGGTATTTCGCAGGTTTACTATGGCGACGAAACCGCGAGAGATCTTACGATTGAGGGAGCGACCGGTGATGCCACGCTTCGCAGCAATATGAACTGGAGCGACATACGCTACAAACCTGCGACGGCAAAGTTGCTGTCGCACTATCAAAAATTAGGAAAATTCCGTGCAAATCATCCTGCGGTCGGCGCCGGAGTACATCAGATGATTTCGGACAAACCTTATTGGTTCTCGCGGGAATTTCAGAATGACAAAGTGGTGATCGGCCTTGAACTTCCGAACGGACTTAAAACAGTGAATGTTACCGGAATCTTTGAAAATGGTGCAAAACTTCGCGATGCTTATTCAGGAAAGACAGTGAAAGTGCAGAACGGCGCGGTAATGTTCGAGACCGAATTTTCAACGGTACTTTTAGAAAAAATTTAAATATTTAAATGAAGAAAATCCTCCAGATATTCGTTTTGCTGATGGCGACATGTGTTTTCGCACAGAAAATTCCCAAAACAAGCAAAACCGAGTTTTCAAAAGAATCATTAGCTCAGAAAATTACCTCCCAGAACGGAAAGAAGATTACTGTGGCAGATGTAATTAAAAAGCATGAAGGCAAGATCCTGATCATCGATTTCTGGGCGAGCTGGTGCCAGGACTGTATTCTCGCCTTGCCGGAAACGAAAAAACTTAAAGAAAACAACCCCGAGATTGAATTCGTTTATTTTTCACTCGACCGCTCGCATGCGCAATGGGAAAAAGGTCTGGCGAAATACGGAATCGAGGCGGAGGAAAATTATTGGTTTGATGAAGGCTGGAAGAACAGTTTTAATAATTTCATTGAACTCAACTGGGTTCCGAGGTTTATCGTGGTGGACCAAAACGGTAAGATTGCCAATTATTATGCGGTCAGCCCCGCAGATTCGGAAATGCGCGAAACGATTGAAAAACTCAAATCAAAAACCAATTAAATAAAAGGAGCATTCAGATAATCGTTCAGCGGTTTGATGCTTTTAAAAACCTTGGTAAAATCCGGGGCGGCAGTCTCAGACATTAGTGCTTCGTCTGAAATGGGATGAATCACATTGAAGCTTTTCAGTTTTAAAAATTCTGCCATCGGGTGGTCTTTATCATAACCGGCAGGCACGCGTTTCAGTTTATCTTCCACACTTAGTCCACGAAAATTGTTCCGGAATTCATTCTGGTTCAAAATTGCCAAAAATTCTTCCTGATTTTCTGCTATTTCTGCGCGGATTTTTTTCAATACTGCACTTTCAGGATGGTAAACACCGCCGGCCAGAAAAGATTTCTGCGGTTCTATATGCAGATAATATCCTGAAATCCGGTTGCCTTTTCCCATGCCAAGACTCGCGCCAAAATTGGTTTTGTAAGGTGTTTTGTCTAATGAAAACCTGGTGTCACGGTAAATCCGGAACATCGTTTTTTTGGCATCCAGTTTTTGGATCTCGGCATCAAACTTACCGGTTTCTTCGATTAGCAACTCTACAAATTCAGCCACGTTAGCCTGCGCCGCGAGATACCGATCTTTATTTTCGGAAAACCATTCGCGGTTGTTGTTTTTATTTAAATCTTTTAGAAACTGTAGGGTGGAATTGCTGACTGAAACTGACATCGAAATTGTATTTAGATGCAAATTTAATGTTTAAAGCTCACTTTACATTCAAAATAGTGCTTTAACAAAAGTTTAATGAATCGAGCTATTTTTTATCAATTCAAAAAAGCCTATCTTTGCAGAATATTTAAAATACTTAATGAATTTATTTACGGAAACCAATTTAAGTCCTGAAATCTTGAAGGCAATTGGCGAACTGGGCTTCGAAAGTCCCACAGAAATCCAAAAACAGACCATTCCATTTATCTCTACAGATATTCGCGATCTTATCGCACTTGCGCAGACTGGGACGGGCAAAACAGCAGCTTTTTCGCTTCCGATTTTGGATATGATTGACGAGGGTAGTCGCAAAATCCAATTTTTGGTGCTTTGTCCGACAAGAGAACTGTGTCTTCAGATTACAAAAGACATTAAAAATTATTCAAAATATATGCAAAACATCAAAACCACAGCGGTTTATGGTGGCAGCAGTATTATGGATCAGATCCGCTCTCTTCGTGATAAACCACAGATCATTGTGGGAACTCCGGGACGTGTGATTGACATGATTAACCGCAAGGCACTTGACTTCTCTGAAGTTCAGTGGGTTGTGCTTGATGAGGCCGATGAGATGCTTTCAATGGGTTTCAAAGACGATTTGGAAACCATCTTAAGCGAGACGCCAGATACAAAACAGACTTATCTGTTCTCGGCAACGATGAACAAGGAAGTAGAAAGAATTTCGAAGAACTATCTTACCACGCCGCACCGTATCTCGGTAGGTTCTATCAATGAGGTGAAGAAAAACATCAAGCACGAATATTATGTGGTAGGATACCGACATAAGAAGGAAGCTTTGAAACGTTTGATCGACGCAAATCCTAATCAGTATTCAATTCTTTTCTGCCGTACACGTATGGAGACGCAGGAAGTTGCGGACTTTTTGATGCAGAACGGTTATGCTGCCGATGCCCTTCACGGGGATCTTTCACAGGCACAGCGTGACACAGTGATGAAAAAATTCAGACTGAAAAACATCGATATCCTTGTAGCGACTGATGTTGCTGCACGTGGACTTGATGTAAATTCACTTACCCACGTTATCCATTATTCTTTGCCGGATGATCCTGAAGTTTTCGTTCACCGAAGTGGACGAACCGGTAGAGCAGGGAAAGACGGAATTTCAATGGCCTTGATTAAGCCTGAAGAGCAGCGCAAGCTTAAGCAGATCAAATCTTCCACGAAAATTGACATTCAGGAGAAAAAAATCCCGACCGGTGAGGCGATCATCAAATCGCAGGTGGCCGGAGTTTTCGAAGCTTTATTCACGGTTCATGAAGAGTTCTTCACGTTTGATGACGCTTTGATCCCGGATTTGTCTGAATTTTCTAAAGAAGAGTTGGTACACAAGCTTCTTCAGCTCCAACTTCGCGACGTGGCAATGTTCTACAAAGACAAAAATGACCTAGCGGACCAGAAATTCAACGCTGACGATCGCGGAGGAGACAGCCGAAGAGACCGTGACCGTGGTCGTGACCGAGGAAGAGACCGTGACCGTGGTGACCGCAGGGAATTCAGCCGTGACGGTGGTAGAGACAGAGACCGCAAGCCGCGCAGAAACAGTGGCGACATGGTGAGATTCTTCTTTAATTTGGGTAAAAAAGACCAGCTGAAAAAGATGGATATGCTTGAAATCATCAATAAGTCGACGGCAAAATCCAAGAAGCGTCCGGACATCGGCGATATCGAGATCCTGGAGAAATTTTCATTCTTTGAAGTAGAAAAATCGTTTAAAGATGAGGTTTTGAGAGGTATGCAGTCTCAGAAATTCAAAGGAAAAGAGATGCGCGCAGAGATAGCGGGCTAATCTTAGACTATACATTTTAAAAATCAGTTTTGTTCATTCAAAGCTGATTTTTTTTGTTATTCTGCAAATAGCGTTTTTGCTAATATGAATAAAAGTTAATATAAAAAGCGCTTTGTTTGAGACCTTTTTCGGAAATTTGCACCATAGAATTTAAAACGAAAAATTATGGGAATCGGTAACATTTTTAAAGCCTTCCAACCTAAAGACAAAGTGTTTTTTGTACTGTTTGAACGCGTTGCAGACACCTTAGTAGACATGTCTAAAGAGTTTCACGAAGGTCTGCTCGACTTTGACATCAATGATGACACCATGTTGACAAACATGAGTGACTACGAACACAAAATGGATGATATCACCCATGAAATTTTCGTTCAGCTTGGCGAAAACTTCATCACACCGTTTGACCGTGAAGACATCAGTCATTTGGCGAGTGGTTTAGATGATATTGCAGATTACATTTATGCATCTGCGAAGTACATTTATCTTTACAAGGCACCGCTTGATCCCGCTTACACAGAGTTCAGTCTTCTCATTTACAAATCCTGTATGGAGATCAAAACCGCAATGGAAAACCTGAAAGATTTCAAAAACGGCAAAGCGGTAAAAGAGTCTTCCATTAAAATTAATTCGTATGAAAACATCGCGGATGACGTACTTAGCCAGGCTATCGTAAGACTTTTTGAAACGAATGACGCCATCAATATCATCAAGGTGAAATCTGTGCTCGAATATCTGGAAATCGTGACAGACAAAGCCGAAGATGTGGCCAACACGATGGACAGTATTGTAATAAAATACGCTTAATCTGTTTCGCAATCTTTATATAGTGTAGAATGGATTTACC
This sequence comes from Kaistella rhinocerotis, assembly GCF_030243905.1. Taxonomy (NCBI): domain Bacteria; kingdom Pseudomonadati; phylum Bacteroidota; class Flavobacteriia; order Flavobacteriales; family Weeksellaceae; genus Kaistella; species Kaistella rhinocerotis. Next base: position 22,852 of record NZ_JASSYY010000001.1, read on the forward strand.
AGTATTATTAATAGTCATTATCGTCCTCGCGCTGATCTTTGACTATATCAACGGATTTCATGACGCGGCAAACTCTATCGCTACGATAGTTTCTACTAAGGTACTTACGCCGTTTCAGGCTGTACTTTGGGCTGCTGTATGGAATTTTGCCGCTTTTTTCGTCGCGATGTATATCATAGGCGAATTTAAAATCGGAAACACGATAGCAAAAACCGTCAATGAGGATTTCATCAATCTTGAAGTCATATTTTCCGGATTGATCGCGGCTATCGCCTGGAACCTGCTCACATGGTGGTTCGGAATTCCCTCATCATCATCACACACGCTCATTGGCGGATTTTTAGGAGCTGCTTTGATGCACGCTTTCGCGATGGATTATCACCAGGTAGTGCTCGCTCATCCAGATTTCACACTTTGGCAAAAAATAAAAGCGGCGCTTACCGAACTTATGACCCAGAATGTAGTGAAGCTAGAGAAAGTAATTCCTATTTTCCTTTTCATATTTATGGCACCGTTCATTGGGATGCTCGTTTCGATTGTGATTACGCTAATCATCGTTTTCTTCGCAAGGAACAGCAACCCGCGCAAGGCTGATGGACAGTTCAAGAAATGGCAGCTTGTTTCTTCAGCGCTGTTCAGTTTGGGTCACGGCCTGAATGACGCGCAAAAAGTAATGGGGATTATCGGTGCGGCTGTGATCTATTATCACGTAAGTATGATCGGCGGAACAGATGTATATGCTACGATGCCTTCTGCGGAGCGCTTCGCGCACTTTACCACCGACTATATGTGGGTACCGTTCGTATCCTTCCTTGCGATAGGTCTGGGAACTATGAGTGGTGGCTGGAAGATTGTGAAGACAATGGGGACGAAAATTACCAAAGTAACGCCGCTTGAAGGGGTAAGTGCTGAGTCTGCAGGGGCAATCACGCTGTTCCTTACCGACCATCTAGGAATTCCCGTTTCCACGACGCACACCATTACCGGTGCAATCATTGGGGTAGGGCTTACAAAAAGGGTTTCGGCAGTACGTTGGGGAATTACCGTGAGTCTGCTTTGGGCATGGATACTTACGATCCCGATTTCAGCGATTGTTGCAGGTGTCACCTATATGCTCGTAACTTATTTTACTTAAATTTTTTAAGGATTTTAATATCACTAAAACCACCGTCATGGTGGTTTTTTTGTGCCTTGGGAAGTCGAAAGCTTTTTTAAAATCGTATTTTTGTTCAAATACTATTTACCTATGCATTTTTTAGAAGAATATCAGGATATCGTCTCCAAAGCTATCGAGCGCTATACCTTCAAAGATAAGCCAGCGGAACTGTATGAACCGATGAATTATATCATTTCACACGGTGGCAAAAGATTGAGACCTATCATGGTGCTGATGGCCAATGATATGTTCGGTGGCGATATGAAGAAAGCCATAAAGCCCGCGCTCGCAATCGAGTTCTTTCACAATTTTACGCTGATTCACGATGATATCATGGACGAGGCACCCCTTCGACGAAATATGCCGACGATCCATACGCTGCACGGCATCAATACCGGCATCCTGTCGGGTGATGCACTGCTGATGAAGTCTTATAAGTTTTTCGAAGATCTGGAGCCGGAACTTTACAAAGCCTGCGTGCGCGTTTTCACGCATACCGGTTTGCTGCTCTGCGAAGGTCAGCAGTACGACATAAATTTCGAGACTTTGGGTGACGTGACTTTCAATGATTATATCCGGATGATTACGTACAAAACCGGTGTCTTAAGTGCGTCATCTTTTGAAATCGGAGCTTTGATCGCCGGAGCTGACTTCAAAGCGGCAAAAGCGATATTTAATTTTGGTAAAAACGTGGGGATCGCCTTCCAGATCATGGATGATTATCTTGATGTATTCGGTGACCAGGAGCAATTTGGTAAGAAACACGCCGGCGATATCTACGAAAACAAGAAAACCGTACTTTACCTTTTGGCAAGGGAGCACGGAACCGAAGAAGAGCGCAAAGAGCTTGATTTTTGGTATTCTAAAAAAACAGACAACGTCGATAAGGTATACAGTGTTGAGAAAATTTTCCGCCGCACGAAAGTAGACGAAAAAACATTGCTGCTGATCCAGAAATACAACGAAATCGCGCAGGGTTACCTGAACCAAATCGATGTTCCGGACGAAAAAAAGAAGCCGTTCATTGAACTGGCAAATTATCTTTTGCGTCGAGACAGCTAAATATTAGTTAAAATCAAAACTGTTAATTCTAATGAAATTTAGGACTGAAGTTGAATTACCGGTTTCAGAGGTGAAGATTGGCTTTGAAGACCGGCTCTTTTCGATGGGTTCATGTTTTGCGAGCGAGCTGTCTGCTTTGCTTTCAAAAGGTCAGCTTCAAACGCTGAACAATCCTTTCGGAACGCTTTTCAACCCGTTTTCGATAAATCAGGCCTTAAAAAAGCTTCACAAATCTGAGTTTTATACCGAAGAAGACCTGATAAAGTACAATGATGAGATCATCTCGCTCGATCACCACAGCGAGTTTAATTCGCGGTTTCTGCATCAGACATTAGATAAAATCAACAAAAATATCGAGGCCGGAAATCAGTTCCTGCAGTCTTCAAAATGGGTCATTATCACGTACGGAAGTTCATTTATTTACGAATTTCTGCCGAAGAATAAACTCGTCGCCAACTGTCATAAGATTCCGGCGAAACATTTCGAAAAAAGGTTGCTCACCCAAAACGAGATTTCAGAAAGCATTACGGAGACCATAAAAGTCCTGAAAGACATCTGCACACCGGGTGTGCAGCTACTTTTTACAGTCTCGCCGGTTCGGCACACCAAAGATGGCCTCATCGAAAATTTGCTGAGCAAATCGAAGGTCATCACCGCTCTGCACGAGGTGATTCCGCAGTTTGAGAACTGCCGTTATCTGCCGGTTTACGAGATAATGATAGATGATTTACGCGATTACCGCTTTTATAAAGAAGACCTAATTCATCCTAATTCGCAGGCGATACACTACATTTGGGAAAAGTTTGGAGTGGCCTATTTCGGTGAAGAAACCAGTGCTTTTGTGGACGAAAATTTTAAGATTGCCCAGGCATTAGCACATAAACCTTCCGATGATAAAAGCCCGAAACATCAGGAGTTTATGGAGAAAATCGAACAAAGAATCGCTGCGCAGCGCTCCAAAGTGAAGCATAAGATATTTTAGATTGATTTGGCAGCTTATCCGCCTTCCACTCCCGCTTTTTTGTTCCGCTTCGCTTCACAAAAAGAGCTCCGTTCAAGTCGGGCTGCATTTAAAACCATAAACAAATTATGATAGATACCCACACCCATCTATATTCCGATGAATTTTCAGATGACCGGCATGAAATGATTGAGAGGGCGCTCCACAAAGGCGTTTCAAAATTTTATCTTCCGGCCATAGATTCTACTACACATGAAAAAATGCTTGATCTGGAAAGCCAGTACCCGGAGCGCATGTTTGCGATGATGGGCCTTCATCCGTGCTCGGTTCAGCCCGAATCCTGGGAAAATGAACTGAAAACCGTGGAAAAATATCTGAACGAAAGGAGTTTTCCCGCTATTGGTGAGATCGGGATTGACCTCTATTGGGATAAATCAACCTTAGATATCCAGGTCAAAGCATTCGAAAAGCAGATCGATTGGGCCATTGAACGGGACCTGCCGATTGTGATCCATACCCGCGAAAGTTTTGATGAGGTTTTTGAGGTTCTCGAAAGAAAAAAACATCCGAAGCTTCGGGGAATCTTTCACTGCTTTTCCGGAAATCTGGAGCAGGCAGAACATGCCGTTGAAATAGGGTTTTTACTGGGGATTGGCGGCGTTGTAACATTTAAAAACGGAAAGATTGATCAGTTTTTGGACGAAATCCCATTGGATAAAATCGTCCTCGAAACCGATTCACCTTACCTCGCACCGGTTCCGCACCGCGGCAAGCGTAATGAAAGTTCTTACCTTGAGCTGGTGGCGGGCAAATTGGTTGATATCTATAAAGTAGATTTTGCGGAAATTGACCGCACTACCACCGAAAACGCTGAAAGACTGTTTGGCAAACAGTAACAAAATAACCGCGAATCTTTTCGCGGTTATTTTATTTTAAGCCCTAATTGTTTTATTTGTTTCTTGAGAAATTGCTCTTGTTCTTCGGTTTTTTGAAACCGATGTTTTCTTTTGTCTGCGGTTTTGCGCGCGGCGTGAAAGGTTTGTTGTTCGAATCGCGCTTTTCTACCACAAGATTATCGGTGTGGAAAGGATGGTCTTTTTCCACCGGAATTTTCTTCCCAATGAGTTTTTCCGTGCTTTTCAGGTTTAATAGGTCCAAACCGTCAACAAACGAGATTGAACTGCCGTCTGCACCCGCTCTGCCAGTTCTGCCAATTCGGTGAACATAAGTTTCAGATACGTCTGAAAGTTCAAAATTCACCACATATTTCAGTTCGTCAATATCAATCCCGCGTGCTGCAATATCTGTAGCGACCAAAATCCGTGTTTTGCCGGATTTGAAATTATTAAGTGCGTTCTGCCGCTGATTCTGGGATTTGTTACCGTGAATGGCTTCAGCGGAGATCTTATGCGACTGAAGTTTACGTGCTATTTTGTCGGCTCCGTGTTTCGTTCTCGAAAATACGAGTACTGAATCTGAAATGTCGTTTTTCAGGATGTGGGTCAGCAAGTCTAGCTTGTTTTCCTTTTCTACAAAATATACCTTTTGCTGTATGGTGTCGGCAGTTGCAGAAACCGGCGCAACTTCCACTTTTACGGGATTGGTAAGCATCGAATTGGCAAGTTTGCTGATCTCATCCGGAAAAGTAGCCGAGAAAAACAGGGTTTGTCTTTTCGGCGGTAAAAGTTTGATAATCCGCTTCACATCGTGTACGAAACCCATATCGAGCATACGGTCAGCTTCATCAAGAACGAAAATTTCAAGATGTTTTAGCGAGATGATGCCTTGTGAAATGAAATCGAGCAATCTTCCAGGAGTAGCTACCAGGATATCTACTCCGCGTTTTAGTGAAGTTTCCTGCGCGCCCTGCTTCACACCACCGAAAACCACGAGGTTTCTCAGGCGCAAATGTCGGCCGTACGCATTGAAACTATCCTCAATTTGGATGGCGAGCTCGCGCGTTGGCGTCAGAATTAAGGCTTTGATATTGTTGTTCCGAAGGTCTTTCTCGGTAAGGTTCTGCAAAATAGGGATTGCAAATGCGGCGGTTTTTCCGGTTCCGGTTTGTGCGGTTCCCAGGAGATCGCGACCCTGTAAAATGCTTGGGATTGCTTTCGCCTGAATGGGCGTCGGCTGCGTGTAACCTTCCTCCTGAAGCGCTTTGGCGATAGGATCAATAAGGTTTAAATCGTTGAAGTTCAAATGAATTGTTTTTTGATTAAATTAAAAATGACAGTGTCATTCTTTAAGTAATGAAGCGAGTGAATGAAAATGGAAACCGTGAAATTTCCAGGATACTGCGTGGCAGTTTTTTCATCAAGAATGACCCCGTTCATAAAAAATCCTTCCGCGCAGGAAGGAATTTTTCGTTTGGCAAAGATAAACTAAATAAATTTAGCAGGGAAACGCCTTTCAGTCAACTTTCGTCCAGGTTTGGGTTTTGCGCAGGCCTTCTACAAATTCATAAAACATCTGCAGTTTTTCGGTGCCGTGTTTTCCGTAATCTTCGATCTCTTTTGTGCTGCCGTCAGCAAAAGTAATTCTAAGTTTTGAAGTAGGGAGGTCGGTTACATTTTTGTTGCCGTAATAGGTTTTCAGCGTCTTCACATCAAGGTCGTCGAGCATTGAGATCATTTTTTGATAGTCAGTTGGTGTGATGGTGGCTGTGAAAATCCCTTCTTTTGGTCCGGAAAATTCGTCTTTTGAACGGCCTTCTGTAAATGTGAACCTTTCAGCATCAATCACCGCAGTGCGATCTGGATTCACAGTCATTTTATAAATCGGACAAAAACCAAAGCAAGCGCCGGCTTCATACTCAATTTTTGAATATTTAGAAGCATTACCGGCCGTGCAGGCCATTAGAAGTAAAGCGGAAAAAAGGGCTGCTATTAATTTCATTTTTAAATTTTTCAAAAGCCATCTCAACTACTATTCCAAAAAAAACCGGAACTGAGTCCGGCCTGTGTTTTTATCTGAATTGGTTTATCCGTGCAGTTTCTTCCAGATTGCATCTTTAAGTTCCATCAAGCCTTCCTGCGTAACCGCTGAAAAGAAGATTGGCTGGCGGTTTTCAGGGAATTTACCTGAAATTTCCTTCTTTAATTCTTCATCCAGCATATCTGCTTTAGAGACCGAAACAATGAAATCTTTATCTAAAAGCTCGGGATTGAATTTTTTAAGTTCATTCTCGAGAATCTCAAATTCTTTCAAATAATCTTCAGCATCCGCCGGAATAAGGAAAAGTAAAATAGAATTACGTTCGATATGTCTCAAAAAACGGTGTCCCAAGCCTTTACCTTCCGCCGCACCTTCGATGATGCCAGGAATATCGGCCATTACGAAAGATTTGTAATTCCGGTAATCTACGATCCCGAGATTCGGTGTAAGCGTGGTGAAGGCGTAATCTGCAATTTTAGGCTTCGCTGCGGAAACCGCTGCCAACAAAGTAGATTTTCCGGCATTCGGAAAGCCGACAAGACCAACGTCTGCCAATAATTTAAGCTCAAAAGTGATATAACCTTCCTCACCGGGCAACCCTGGCTGCGCATAGCGCGGCGTCTGATTGGTTGCTGACTTAAAATGTTCATTACCTAAACCGCCTTTTCCGCCGTGCATCAGGATGATTTCCTGGCCGTCTTCCAGGATTTCAGCGATTACTTCACCGTCTTCATTTTTCGCGATGGTGCCAATGGGAACTTCGATATAAACATCTTCGCCGTACGCGCCGGTAAGCTGGTTTTTGGAGCCGTTTTGCCCACGTTCAGCTTTGATGTGACGTGTAAAACGCAGTGGCAGCAGCGTCCATTCGTGCGCGTTACCTTTCATGATCACGTGGCCGCCGCGCCCGCCGTCGCCACCATCGGGACCGCCTTTGGGAATATATTTTTCACGGCGAAGGTGCGCTGAGCCTGCACCGCCATGGCCACTTTTGCAGTGGATCTTTACGTAATCTACGAAATTTGACATTTATATCTGATATTTTTTGAATTTGAAGAATGTTCTGCTATGAAGCTAAAGACAGTCTCAAATTATTTTACTTTGTCTACTTCGGCAAAAAGTTTGGCCGAAATTTCATCTATCTCTCCCACGCCATTTACCTCTACATATTTACCCTGCTGCTTGTACAGTTCTGCTACTTCGGCTGTTTTCAGGTAATATTCTTTGATGCGGTTCCGAATAATTGCCTCGTTAGAATCGTCAGTCCGGCCGCTTGTTTCACCTCTTTTCAGAAGTCTCTGCACCAGCACTTCATCATCTACAACCAGGGAAAGGCAAACTGTAATGTCTGCATCCAAATGGTCTTTTACGATTTTTTCCAGTGCTTCCGTTTGATTCGTGGTGCGCGGATAACCATCAAAAATAAAACCTTCGGTATCTGTGGTTTTTCTTAATTCTTCAATCAGCATATCCGTGGTCACCTGGTCCGGAACTAAATGTCCCTGGTCGATATAGGATTTGGCCATTTTGCCAAGTTCAGTTTCATTTTTCATATTGAAACGGAAGAGGTCGCCTGTTGAAATCTGTTTTAGCTTATATTTTTCTATCAGATGCTGCGCCTGTGTGCCTTTGCCGCTACCCGGAGGACCGAAGAGAACGATGTTTATCATTATTATTTATTGAAAATTTGACATTTTTATGTGTGGCCTTGAATTGACGTTAATTATTCATTTATTCTGCCTTCTTCAAGCTGATACAGGTCTTTAAGGTTGCGGCCCAGTTCATCATAATCCAAGCCGTAACCGAGAACAAATTTGTTTGGGATTTCCTTTCCGATGTAATCCAGCTTAAAATCTTTCTTATACACATCAGGCTTAAGCAGAAATGAAGCCAGTTTTACAGATTTTGGGCGTTGCGTCTCCGTAAAATATTTAAAAAGGCTTTCCACCGTATTTCCTGTATCCACGATGTCTTCAACCAAAATAATGTGACGGTCTTTGATGTCTTTGGTAAGTTCCATTTTCTGGTACACTATTCCCGTAGATTGCGTGCCGGCATAAGAACTCATCTGTATGAAGGCGATCTCGCATTTGCCGGGATAATGCTTCAGCAGGTCTGAAAAAAACATGATCACGCCATTCAGCACGCCTACGAAAATAGGTGTTTCGTCCTTGTAATCTTCATAGATTTTTTGGGCGGTGGCTTTTACTATTTCCTGTATTTCTGCATCCCGCAGGTAAGGGATAAAGGTTTTGTCGTGAATTTGAATTGATTCCATAGGTTTTTTTCCAAAGCGCAAATTTAGGCATTTTTTAAGGAATTTTTTTTCTAAAGATTTTGTGGTCTAATCTTGAGATTACTCAATTTCATAACTATAAAATCCTCCTTATTCTTTGCCTGCCTTTTTTTAATAATCTATTTTTGCACAAACCAATATTAAACCAATATTTTATGTCAACATACGTGGTGGTGGGTCTGCAGTACGGCGATGAAGGTAAGGGCAAGATAACCGATGTCCTTTCAGCTAAATCTGATTATGTGGTACGCTTTCAGGGCGGCGATAACGCCGGCCATACCGTTTACGCGGGAGAAGAGAAGTTTGTTTTGCACCTTTTGCCGTCGGGCGTTTTGCAATGCAGGGGCAAATGTATCATCGCAAATGGTGTGGTGGTGAACCCTAAAGCTTTCCTGAAAGAAATTGGTCAGATCGAAGAAAAAGGTCTTAAAACAGACCACGTTTTCATAAGCCGCCGCGCGCATGTCATCATGCCCTACCATATTTTACTCGACACGTACCGTGAGGAAGAGGCGGGCGGAACCCACATCGGAACCACGAAAAAAGGCATCGGACCGTGCTATGAAGACAAAATCGCGCGGGTGGGCATCCGTATGATCGATCTGCTGAATCCGGAGGTCTTAGCTGAAAAAATCCAGAAAAATTTAAAGATAAAAAATTCGCTCTTCGAGAAATATTTTGAGAAGCCAGCACTGGAGTTTGATGAAATTTATAACGAATTCCTGCAGCTTGGTGAGAAACTTCGGGACCGAATTGTGGATACGGAAGTGGAGCTGAACGAGGCGATTCGTGATAACAAAAATATTTTGTTCGAAGGTGCGCAGGCTGCCATGCTCGATATCGATTTCGGAACCTATCCGTTCGTTACGTCATCTTCTCCTACCACCGGCGGTGTATGTTCAGGCGCCGGCGTTCCACCGACAAGTCTGCAAAATCTCATCGGCGTAGCCAAAGCTTACACCACGCGTGTCGGCGAAGGTCCTTTCCCCACGGAGCTTGATAACGAATTGGGCGAAAAGATCAGAAAAATTGGTTTTGAATTTGGAGCTACCACCGGAAGACCGCGCAGAACGGGTTGGCTGGATTTGGTTTCGCTGAAACACGCCACGATGATCAACGGGATCAATAATTTAGTAATTACAAAACTGGATGTGCTTTCAGGGATTTCTCCGCTTAAAATCGCGACGAAATACCGCACGGAAGACGGCAAGATCATCGATTATTTCACATCATCTACAACCAAACTTTACAATTACGAGCCTATTTATGAAGAACTTGAAGGTTGGGACGAGGACATCACGCATGCACGAAGCTATGACGAATTGCCGCTAAACGCGAAAAAGTATATCGAGTTTATTGAGCACCATCTCGGGATCAATGTTTATCTGGTTTCGGTAGGGCCGGAAAGAAGCCAGAACATCATCAGGAAAGAATTATTCTAAAAATATAAAGCTGCGGATTCCGCAGCTTTTTTTCATTATAATCGGTTTACGAATATTTCTCGTACGCTTTCCGCAATTTTTCGTCGTATTTGTTCTGCTTATAGGCCGGACCGTTATATTTCTTCGCAACATTCGCCCAGTTCTTGTTGCGGAGATCGGTCATGATATTGTTGATCTCCAAAAATTTGCCGAAAGCTTTCAGATGTTCACGTTCATGGATGTGCATTCGGTCTACAAAATCCTGCACAGATGCGTATCCCAGGCTTTTCGCATGAAATCCCATGATCTGGAAACTGCCCCACGAACATGAAGCCAGCGCGGCCTCTTTCACTTTGGGATCGCTGCTGATGGCGATCGCTTCATCAAGTCGGTCATATTCTTTCGCGCCGCCCAGGTAGAAGGCTTTGGTCCATTTTTCATAAAGCACGTTTCTATTTGAACTGGTCAGCATTTTTTCCGGTTTCAAGGCTCTTTTCTTAAGTTGTTGCCAGAAAATATGCCCTTCGAAAAGGATTTTTGGTTTGCCGTTTATCAAAAAACCCTTTCCGCAACTTTCCACCTCGTTTACGGCTTTCACCGCGGCGAGTTCAAGATTAAAACTTTTAGCAAAATCTTTCAGATCCTGCTCGCTGAGGAAAAGATCGTTCGTCTTGAAGATCTTACTGCTCTTATCCAGCAGTACTTGCCAGGTTTTCATACCTACCACGCCATCTACAACAAGCGCGTTTTTTTTCTGGAAATCTTTCACGGCTGCATCCACCTCAGTCGTAAAAGAATCTGAAATCATGATGGGGTAACCTAATTTACTGAGCATCTCACACAGCGTGAAAACCGCTGCGTTTTTCGATTTTAGTTTAAGTGTGTTCATGGTATTGTGTTTAGTTTTACAAATGCAGTGCTTGAACAGGAAAAAGAAGTGGGGATTTGTCTTTTAATTCTGGAAAAATATAAATTTTTATGATCAAAATTATGAAATTAATTAGTTGATTTGTTCTAAATGTGTCATTTTATTAGTGACATTCAGTGGTTTATATAAATCATACAATCTGAAGCATTTACTTTAGTTCTGATATGTATTATGAGGTAAATAACGGTTTTTTAATATTGATGTAAATGTGGTAGTAAAATTGCTTTAATTTTATTGATGATATACCAATTATTTTAGATTGGTATTGATATCGAAAACGTTAGTTAACCTTTAAATTTTTAATGTTATGAAAAATCATTCAACCTTCGCACAGGAAGACCGGCTTACAGAGCTGCTTTTCGAAAACCGAAATAAAAATTACGGTGCCTACACATTACGGAAAGAACACGGAGCTGTGCAGCAGAAAGCGATGTTCATCGGCATTGCAATATTTGCCACTATAAGCCTGACTCCGCTTGTGATCAATTCCTTTATGCACAAAGATGTAAATGTAACTTCGGATAAAGGCGGATTTGATTTAACGCCAATAGATGAAGTTCCGGAAGTTCAACCTCCCGTAGAAATAGTGAAACCGCCCGCAGAGACGCAGGTCTCCACTGTGAAAATCGAGGTTCCGACACCCACGAAAAACCCACCGGTGGAAACGCCACCGCCTTCAGTTAGCGAAATCAACAACACCAATATTGGTCTCGATAATGTGAAGGGCGAAGATAATGTCACGAGCTATCTGCCACCGGTAACTGCGCCGAATGTTGGAGTCGCTCCCCTTGCGCCTGTGGCACCGGTTTCAAACGAACCTGCGACAGTTGTTGACGTTGAGGCGGGTTTCGCAGGCGGAATCAATTCTTTCAGAACTAAAGTGGTGCAAAACTTCAATGCAGACAAATTTGATGGCAGCGGTGACCTGATGCGGACTACGGTGACTTTCATCGTAGAGAAAGACGGAACCATCTCAAACATAAAAGCGAATGGTAAGGATGCCGCCTTCAATGCCGAAGCCGAAAAAACCATTAAAAAAATCAAGGGGAATTGGACGCCGGCAAAACTGAACGGTCAAAATGTTCGCAGCTATTTCAAGTTCCCGATCAGTATGCAGTTTGAATAATCGGGCAAATAACTAATCAATCTCACCTTATCCACAAAAACCCGCTTTTTGTGGATAATTTTTTTATTGTCTAAAATATTCATATTCAGTGAGGTGTGTACAATCTGAAAATGCATGTAGCTTTGAAAAGTGAGAAAAAAGTGTACTTTTGAGGATTAAATTTTAAAAGAATGGCTAAAATAATCGGCGTTGCAAATCAGAAGGGTGGAGTGGGTAAAACTACTACGGCCGTCAATTTGGCTGCTGCACTTGGAGTGTTGGAAAAAAAAATCTTGCTAATTGACGCGGATCCGCAGGCCAATGCAACTTCCGGTTTAGGGATTGACGAAGCGGGAAATTCCACTTACGATTTGCTTGAACACAGCGCCGATGCACGCAGCTGCGTACAGAAAACCGCATCGCCAAATCTGGATATCATACCGTCACATATCGACCTTGTAGCTGCCGAAATAGAGCTTGTAGACCGCGAAAACCGCGAATACATGCTGAAAAACGCGCTAAAAGACATTCGTGATGACTATGATTTTATCATTATTGACTGTGCGCCAAGTTTAGGGCTGATTACAATTAATGCGCTTACTGCGGCGGATGCTGTCATCATTCCGATTCAATGCGAGTATTTTGCACTTGAAGGTTTGGGTAAATTATTAAATACCATTAAAAACGTACAGAAAATCCATAACAAAGATCTCGATATCGAAGGTTTGCTGCTTACAATGTACGATTCGCGCCTTCGCCTTTCAAACCAGGTTGTAGAAGAGGTGAACGCACACTTCCCGGAAATGGTTTTCGAAACGGTGATCAGCCGCAATGTACGCCTCAGCGAAGCACCGAGTTTCGGGGAAAGTATCCTGAATTATGATGCCGAAAGCAAAGGCGCCATCCAATATTTGCAGCTGGCTGAAGAAGTACTGCTGAAAAATGATAACTTAGTAGATGCAAAAGCCTGATAAAAAGTTGTTTTTATAAAACATATGAGAGACAAGAAAAGAGCGATGGGGCGCGGACTAGGCGCGATATTGAGTGCTGAATCAAAGGCAAGTGTGAATTCGGCAACAGACGCGGGCGCTGATAAATTCGTAGGCAATATTGTGGAGGTTCCGCTGGAGGATATTTACCCGAATGCTACACAGCCACGTACCTATTTCGATGAAAAAGCACTGCAGGAATTAGCTGAGTCTATCAAAAGCTTGGGCATCATTCAGCCGGTGACATTGCGCAAAGATGGCGACCGCTTCGAGATTATTTCAGGTGAACGGAGATTCCGCGCGAGTAAGATTGCCGGTTTGGAGACCATTCCGGCATATATCCGTTTGGTGAATGATCAGGAGCTGCTCGAAATGGCTTTGGTTGAAAATATTCAGCGTGAAGACCTAGATGCGATCGAGATTGCGCTTACTTATCAGAGGCTTTTAGATGAGATCGGCATGACACAGGAAAACCTGAGTCAGCGTGTTGGTAAAGAACGGAGTTCCATTACGAATTCTATCCGTTTGTTGCGATTGAGTCCCGAGATTCAGGATGCGATTCGGGGTGGTGAGATCTCCGCAGGACATGGCCGCGCGATCATTAGTTTAGACGAGCCAGCGAAGCAAAATGAGCTTTTTCAAAAAATAGTCGATCAGAAACTCAGCGTAAGACAGGCTGAACAGGAATCTGCCAAACTTAAGAACAATGCCACCGCTGCGGTGAGACAAAAGGCTGCGCTTCCAAATAATTTCAAGAAAGCCGAGAAAAACCTGGCCGATATTCTGGAAGTGAAAGTGGAGATCAAAGCTTCCGCGAACGGAAAAAAAGGCAAGATCGTCCTCGATTTCAAGAATGAGCAGGAACTAGAAAACATCCTTTCCCATTTCAGATGATGTACAAATTTTTCGTGCTTTCATTTCTAATTTGCAGCATGCAAATCTTCGCGCAGATAAGTCCGAAAGACACCATTCGCGTTGAAAATTATCCGCGCGATTCCGTTTCTGCCACGACGCCTAAATCTGAGATTGAAGTATATGCCGATATTGAGGAATCTAATGCGCCTGTTGCAGTTCAAAAATTTAATCCCACAAAAGCAGGACTTTATTCCGCGGTACTGCCGGGTTTAGGACAATATTACAACCGAAAGTACTGGAAGATTCCGATTGTTTGGGGCGGAATAGGCACAGGAATCGGCATTACGCTGTGGAACCAGAAACAATATAACCGTTATCGCGATGCATTTGTAGCACAATTGAACGGGCAGACGCACGAGTTTTCCGATATTCCGGGCATCACGGCGGAGGCCTTGGGACGCACGCAGGATAGGGCACGGCGGCAGCGCGATTATGCAATCGCCGTCACGGCACTGGTTTATGTGCTGAATATTGTAGATGCGGTGGTAGATGCGCATCTTTACGAAGGCCGAAAAGATCCGGATCTGGCTTTAAATCCAACCTTTATTTTCGATGAATTCAGCTCGGATAATTCAAAAGCAGGACTGAGTTTTACGTATAAATTCTAAAATTAAAAATGAAAATAGCACTTGTAGGTTACGGCAAAATGGGCAAAATAATCGATGGTATCGCCACATCGCGCGGCCACGAAATTGTGTCGCGGCTCAATGAAACGCCTACTTCAGAAAACCTGAATGATCCGGATGTTGTAATTGAGTTTTCGAACCCTGAAGTTGCTTTTCAAAACATAAAAACCTGTCTGGAGCAAAGTATTCCGGTAATTTGCGGAACAACCGGATGGTTAACTCAAAAGCCCGAAGTGGAGCGGATAGCGGCCGCAAACAATACTTCATTCCTCTATGGTTCCAATTTCAGCCTTGGCGTAAACCTGTTTTTTGCATTGAATGAAAAGCTGGCTGACCTGATGAAAAACTTCAGTGAGTACAATGTCCAGCTTGAAGAGATTCACCACACGCACAAGAAAGATGCACCGAGTGGCACCGCGATTTCTTTGGCTGAAGGTATCATTAAAAATAACCCAAACTTTTCGGCCTGGAAACTTGAAGAAACCGCGGAGGACCAGCTGGGGATCTTTGCCATTCGCGAAGATGAGGTGCCGGGTACGCACAGCGTTTTTTACCGAAGTGATGTTGATGAAATCGAAATAAAACATACTGCCTTCAGCCGTGACGGTTTTGCGCTTGGAGCCGTAATCGCCGCAGAATGGATTCAGGGAAAAACGGGAAATTTCACCATGAACGATGTGCTTTTCGGGTAAAATAGGCTTCTGTACCACCACATTCCCGGATTTCATGTAACAAAAGGCCATCTTTGCAGCACTAATTCGCAACTTCAGCCTGCTAAAACTCTTAATTATGAATTATTTTCTTACCTACGCGGTCTATGTCCTCATCTTATCAGTATTGATGGGAATTTCTACGTGGAAACTATTTAAAAAAATGGGTTACAATCCGCTTTTTGCGTTTGTACCTTTCTATAATTATTTCATTATTCAAAAAGAAACCGGTCACCCGAAATGGTGGGTTGCCATCGCGTATCTACCGATTGTCGGCCCGATCATGATGACGGTTTTCCATCTTTTTTTAATGAAACACTTTGGCAAAAGCAGTTTCAGCCAACAGTTGCTGACGGTTATTTTGCCTTTCCTCTATATGGCCTTCGTTAACTATTCTAAAGATGCCGAAGTTCATAAGGAAGACGAATTATATCTAACGGAAGAAGAAAAACAGGGCAAAAAGAAAGAATCGTTTGTAGGTTCGATCACTTTTGCAGTGGTTTTTGCGACAATAGTTCACGTTTTTGTGACGCAGCCTTTCGGCATCCCGACAGGATCGATGGAAAGAACACTTCTGGTGGGCGACTTCCTGTTTGTGAATAAATGGACTTACGGTTTCAGAATGCCGATGCGTCCAGTAGCGATTCCTTTCCTGCAGGGAACGATAATGGATACCGGCGAAAAAGGCAATCCAAAAGATGATCCTAAATCTTATGTTGAGGGCATCAAACTTCCTTATGAGCGCATTTTCCAGTTTAAAAAACCACAGAAAAACGACATCGTAGTTTTCAACTATCCACAAGATTCGGTGCATAAGGCCATCGACAGAATGGATCCATATGTAAAACGTTGTGTGGCGGTTGCGGGTGACATAATCGAGATGCGCGCGGGCAGACTGTTTGTGAATGGTAAACCAGAGACAATTCTTGGTGACCAGCAAAAGCAACACAAATTCATCGCCGTGACCGGCAGTCAACTCGATATTCCGTCGCTTTACAGACAATACGGTTTTCTGCCGGTGCAGGAAATTCAGACGCAGACCGGTTTTATGTACGATTTTCAGGGACTGACGGATCAGACCGCGCGTGAAATCAAGGCTTTGCCACAAATCATAGAACTGCGGGAACATATTTGGCCAAAAGATTCTGCGGCGGTGGCTTACAAAGTAAACTCGACGCGTGATGCTTACACGAAGAATATTGACACTACACAATCCATCTTTCCGGTAAATAAAAAATGGAATCAGGATTGGTATGGCCCATTGAAAATCCCGAAAAAAGGCGATGTGGTAACTTTAAACCAGGAAACTTTGCCCGAGTATCAGTGGATTATATCAGAATATGAACACAATAAACTTGAAAACCGCAACGGTAAAATTTTCATCAATGGAAAGGAAACCACGCAGTACACCATTCAGCAGGATTATTATATGATGATTGGTGACAACCGCGATGCATCGCTGGATGCGCGTTTCTTTGGTTTTGTGCCGGAAGAGAATATCGTGGGAAGCCCGATGTTCACGTGGCTGAGCGTGGAAGGACTTTTCGCGGACAAGAGTTCAAGCTACCAGCCTGAAGGCAGGAAAGTGCGTTGGGACCGAATGTTTAAGGCAACAAACACCGGTGAGGCCCACAAAACCTCGTATTGGTGGGTTGCAGCCTTGATACTGATTCTCTTTTTCGGTTGGGATTACATTGCACGTTTATTTAAGAAAAAACCAAAAGAAGACTAATTCTCAGGAGCTTTTACCCGCTGTCCGCTATATCTTTTGCTCCGCTACGCTCTGCAAAAGGATGCCGCTGCCATCGGGGCTAGGGAGAATTTCCCAATTACAGAACCTTCAATATTTTGACATACATGAAAGTCCTTTTACCCATATTTTACCTACCGCCAATCTCGTGGTTTTCAGTTTTTCACAATGCTGAAGAGGTTTATTTTGAACAGTTCGAGAACTTTCCGAAGCAAACCTATCGAAACAGAACGGTGATTTATGGCGCCAACGGGCGCCTGCCGCTTATCATTCCGATAAGCCACAAGGGAACTCGTGCGCTGAACACGATTGAGATTTCCGAACGTGAAGACTGGCGAAGCCTGCACTGGAAATCTATTAAAAATGCTTACCAGAGTTCACCTTATTTTGAGTTCTATGAAGATCGTTTAGCCGAAATTTTCAGTTTTGCGAGCAGCTCGTTAGTAGATTTTAATCTGAACGCAATCAGCATCATCCAGAAAATTTTAAAAACAGAAAAACAGTTTCATTTAACTAATAGCTACGAATTTACTCCAATACAGCAGGATTTCAGGTCTGAATTTTCGGCAAAACAACCGAGTGCGTTTGAGCTTGAAGAGTACTATCAGACATTTTCGGATAAATTCGGATTTGAGCCGGATCTGTCTGTAATCGATCTTATTTGTAACAAAGGCCCTGAAACTTTGACTTATATCAAAAATATTATCACCAAATAATTATTAAGAATGAAGAAAATATTGTTGGCTGCCTCTTTTATGAGCGGGATGGTAGCGTTTGCACAAAATACCGCTGAGGCGCTTGATCCGATGAAAGACCGGGACTTGATGACCTGGTATCATAAGGATTTCTCGTCCGCAAATGTGTATGGCGTAAATACAGAGAACGCATACAAATATCTTGAAAGCAAAGGTCTAAAGGCTAAACCGGTAATTGTTGGGGTTTTAGACAGCGGTGTGGAAGTAGATCACCCGGGACTCGTAAAAAATATGTGGACCAACCCCAACGAAATACCAAACAACGGCAAAGATGACGACAAAAACGGCTATATAGATGACGTTCATGGCTGGAATTTCATCGGCGGAAAAAACGGCGATATCGATGTAGATAACATGGAAGTTACGCGGATCGTTAAAAAATATCAGTCAGTTTTCGAAGGTCCTGATTCTGCGGTGAACAAAGCAAATCAGGCTAAGATGCCCGAAGAATTTGCGATGTATATGAAGTCCAAAGAGATTTTCACCAAAAAAAGCATTGAGGCAAAACAGGGTTACGAAACGTATTCGAGGATCCAGAAGATGATCCCATCAATGGTAGCCATGCTGAACGGCCAGAACCTATCCGCGGAAGCTGTCAGTTCCATCAAACCTTCAACTCAGGAGCAGGCAATGGCGGTTTCCGTCCTTAGCCAGGTGGCAATGGATCCTGCTGTGCGCGGAAAATCACCGGCGGAAGTGCAGACATTCCTTGAGGCGCAAATGAAAGAGGCGCTTGATTATTATGGTCCGCAGGCCACAAAACAATATAATCTTGAGTTTGATCCACGCGCTGAGACCGTAGGTGACCGTTATGATGATTATTCGGAGAAGTATTACGGCAACAATAACTATGAAGGACCGGATGCTCAGCACGGAACTCACGTTGCCGGAATTATTGCAGGTTTACCAAACGGTACCGAAACTCAATATGGAGTAGGATATAAAACCGCAAAGATAATGACGGTGAGAACCGTTCCGAACGGAGACGAACGTGACAAGGACGTTGCAAATGCTATCCGATATGCGGTTGACAACGGTGCTAGAATTTTGAATATGAGTTTTGGCAAGCCGGTTTCTCCCGGAAAGAACGTCGTTTGGGAAGCATTTAAATATGCGCAGGATAAAGGTGTTTTGCTTGTAAAAGCTGCCGGAAACGAGAATGAGGATATCGCGGAAAATGTTTACTTCCCTACGAATTTTAAAAATGCTTCGGATCCGAAATCTTTTGTTGATAACATGATCGTGGTAGGAGCATCAACCAATAACAACGAGTTTCTGAGAGCAGGTTTCTCAAATTACAACCAGAAAATGGTGGATGTATTTGCGCCGGGTGAGAAGATTTACTCTACGGTTCCAGACGGCAAATACGAATATCTTCAAGGTACCTCAATGGCGTCACCGGTCGTAGCGGGCGCGGCCTCTGTACTTTTGGCTTATATGCCAAACCTTACGCCGGCACAGATTATAGAAGCACTTGTGATGACTTCGAACAAATCTACTGTCAACGCGATGCTGCCATCAAATACCAACAACAGATTTGATATGGTTTCGCGCGCCGGGGGTGTGATCGATGTAAGAAAAGCTGCGGAATATGCT
The DNA here is from genome assembly GCF_030243905.1 of Kaistella rhinocerotis. Classification (NCBI taxonomy): domain Bacteria; kingdom Pseudomonadati; phylum Bacteroidota; class Flavobacteriia; order Flavobacteriales; family Weeksellaceae; genus Kaistella; species Kaistella rhinocerotis. The sequence goes on from NZ_JASSYY010000001.1 coordinate 42,059, forward strand.
TTCACTAATTTCTATAAAGCAGGTACGGCAACTAAGGCTTCACCGAAACAACCGGTGAGAAAGCCAGCGCAAAAAGCGAAAGCGCGCAAGTAAAAGGACAATTTAATATCTGAGCCCGGTTTTGTCCGGGCTTTTATATTTAAGGGTTTTTTAGAATGGCACAGTTTTTTGTAAGTGTATGGTAAATAATTTTATTACTATGAAAAATTTATTACTGGCCGGGATTTTGGGAGCATTCACCCTTTCCTGTAGTACTGCAAAGACTGCCCAATCTAACAGAGCTGAATTCTTGAAGCTGAAGGGCGACTGGGAACTTACAAGCGTGAATTACGACAATAACTATAAAGTAAAACCCTTTGATGAAGGTGCTGACGCGCAGTGCTTCGTTGGAAGCCACTGGAGACTGATCCCGAACAACTGGAGCGGTTCATACACCCTAAATGGTGGCGGTGCATGCCCGATCATAATTCAGCCGATCAAGTTTGAAGTAGTGAACGGAAATGAATTTAAATTCAAAAAACTTCTTGAAGGTTCAAAAGCAAAAGCAGTGACAGAAGGCTATTCACTTAATCTGATCAGCCAGACCGAAGACAATTTCAGTCTTGAACAGAATGTGCCGGCTGCCGGAGAAAATGTTAGAGTCGTTTATAATTTCGCGAGAACCGGAATGAAGTAATAATTATCAAAATAAAGAATATGAAAATTTTAAATAGAACTAACGTAGCAGCTCTTTTTCTGTCAGCTGGACTACTGCTGACGAGTTGTGAATCTGTACAGAACGCAAACAATCAGCAAAAAGGAACTGTGATCGGTACTGCCGCAGGTGCAGTAATCGGTGGTGTACTGGGTAACAACCTGGGGAAAGGTAAAAATGCTCCTGCAGGCGCTGTTTTAGGCGGAATCGTAGGCGGTGTTGCGGGTAACGTCATTGGCCGTAATATGGACAAGCAGGCGAAAGAAATCAAAGAAACTTTGCCGGGTGCTGAAGTGGAAAGAGTAGGAGAAGGAATCCGCGTAACCATGAAAGAGAATATGGTGAACTTTGGATTCGATTCTTCGGACCTTACTTCTTCTGCAAAAGCTAACCTTGATAAGCTGGCGGAAGTTTTAAAGAATAATCCTGATACCAATATCAATATTTACGGACACACAGACAGCAAAGGTACTGAAGCCTACAACCAGTCGCTTTCCGAAAGACGTGCCGCTTCTGTGAGAAGCTATCTTATTTCGAAGGGTGTAGCATCAAGCCGTATGATCACGATGGGCGTGGGTGAAAACGAACCTATCGCAACCAACGATACAGATGCCGGACGTGCAGAAAACCGACGTGTGGAATTTGCGATTACCGCAAATGAGGATATGATCAAAGATGCCGCTGACGGAAACTAACCAAATCACCCACATTATATTATTAAGGTCTGCTTCGGCAGGCCTTTTTTTATTTTAAAAAACACTATTTTTGTGAAACATTGCTTGCACGAATGACGAAATTTCTAAAGCTACTACGCGTGGAACAGTGGGTGAAAAACCTTTTCGTTTTTGTGCCTCTGTTCTTTTCCGGAAACATCACCAACTTAGATTTATTGCTCAAAAGCATTTTTGCTTTTGTTGTCTTTTCGATGATAGCCAGCAGCGTTTATATCTTAAATGATTATACCGATATAGAGTCGGATCGCAGGCATCCCGAGAAGAAAAACAGGCCGCTCGCCAGCGGCGCAATATCAAAAAGCACAGCGATTCTGGTTTTTATACTCCTAATGCTTTTTTCTGTAGCCTTGATTTTCTTTGGTCACGACTATTTTGCACGCGATCTTTCCCGGTTTGCAGCAGTAATTTATTTTTATTTTGCAATGAATCTTACGTACACGTTTAAGTTAAAGCATGTAGCGATCATCGATGTTTGCATCATTTCAATAGGATTTGTCCTAAGGGTTTTGGCGGGAGGATACGCGACCGGAATTTACATATCGCAGTGGGCAATATTGCTTACGTTTGTGCTTGCCTTGGTATTAGCGCTCGGAAAACGGCGCGGCGAACTGATCAACGCGCAGATTTCAGGGAAAACCCGCCGTGCACTAGATGGCTACAATGTACAGTTCGCAGACATCGCGCTGAGTATTAGCTGCACTTTAGCCATAATTTGCTATCTGATGTTTACGCTTTCCGCGGAAGTTCAGCAGAAATTTCACTCGCGTGTTTTTTACACGGTTATTTTTGTGGTTTTTGCTTTCCTAAGGTATCTGCAGCAGACTTTGGTGTACAACAAAACCGAATCGCCCACTAAGATTATTTACAAAGACCGTTATATTCAGATTACTCTTGTTCTTTGGCTCGCCGCATTTTTACTTCAAATTTATTTTAAGAAATGAAGGTAGATTTTGTGCAGAAAGTGAGCAACTGGGGAAATTTTCCTGTGGTGGAGAAAGAACTGAAATCTGAAGACTCTTTAATTAAAATTCAGGATTTCATAAAGTCCCGGAATGAGGTCATCGCACGCGGAAATGGCCGCTGCTACGGCGATGCTTCATTGTCAGAACATATTTTTTCGACAAAAAGACTCAATAAGTTCATCAGTTTCGATCGCCTGAACGGTATTATAGAATGTGAATCCGGCGTGCTGCTTTCGGAAGTTCTGAAAGTGATTGTGCCGCAGGGGTTCTTTCTGTATGTAACTCCGGGCACAAAATTCATCACCGTTGGTGGTGCAATAGCTTCTGATGTTCACGGAAAAAATCATCACGCTGAAGGCTGCTTTTCAGAGTACATTATTGATTTTTCGCTGTTGAATGAAACCGGTGAGGTCCTGCGCTGTTCGAGGACTGAAAATGAAGATAAGTTTTGGGCAACCATCGGCGGAATGGGCCTTACAGGCATTATTTTGCAGGCCAGATTTCAGCTTAAAAACATTGAAACCGCTTACATTTGCCAGGAATCTGTGAAAGCCAGGAATTTAGATGAAATTTTCAGGCTTTTTGATGAGAGCGAAAGTTGGACGTATAATGTAGCCTGGATTGACTGTCTTCAGAAAGGCGAAAATCTCGGAAGAAGCATCCTGATGCGTGGCGAACACGCTTTCCGCCATGAACTGGGTGCGAAAATGGCGCAGAAGCCATTAAGACTGAAAAAAAAATTCATACCAAGGATACCATTTTATTTCCCGGGATTTGTACTGAATAAATTCACTGTCAAATTATTCAACTACTTGTATTACAATCAACAGCGTCATACAAAACTCAAAAATATTGTAGATTACGAAACCTTTTTTTATCCGCTGGATGTGGTGGAAGACTGGAACAGAATCTACGGCAAGGCGGGTTTCATACAATATCAAATGGTGATTCCGAAGGAAAATGGGAAAGCCGGAATGCGGAAAATTCTGGAAACCATCGCAGCTAGTGGCAACGGCTCTTTCCTGGCGGTGCTGAAACTTTTCGGGAAAAATAATCCGCTTGCGTACAATTCTTTCCCGATGGAAGGCTACACGTTGGCGCTTGATTTTAAAGTAAATTCGAAGCTGAAAAAACTCGTTTCGCAACTTGATGAAATCGTGGAAGAATACGGTGGCCGCATTTATCTCACGAAAGACAGTATGAGCAAGCCTTCACTGACCAATTATCTGCAGAATGTGCAGAATCCTAAATTCGTGTCATTGCAGCAGAAACGTATTTCATCCAACCAGCAAAATTCTTAACACATGATCGTCCTTGGCAGCAATTCTGAAATAGCGCAGGCTTTCGTGGAAAAAGCCCTGGAAAGCGGTGAAACCTATCCGAAAATCTATCTTTTCAGTTCAAATCCGGAAACCACAGCCAAATTTGCGCGTCATATCGATGTTAAATATTTGCAGCCATCGGAGATTTTTCCACTCGATCTGCTCGAAACAGTTAATTATTCAGCGTTTGATCATATAAGTTCCGAAGTATTGTTTTGCGCATCTGGTTTTTTGGGTCAAAACAGTGAAGAAGGACTGTACAACGAGAAAAACACCACGCAGATCATTGATATCAATTTTTCAAAGCTTATTCCCGTACTCAATTTCTTTGCGGAGAAAATGGAAAGGCAGCGCACCGGGACAATGATCGTTTTGTCTTCTGTTGCTGGTGAACGCGGAAGGCAAAGCAACTTTATATACGGAAGCGCAAAAGCGGGTCTGTCGGCTTATTTAAGTGGTTTAAGAAACTACCTTTATCCACGCAGGGTGCATGTTCTGACAGTAAAACCGGGTTTTATGCAAACCAAGATGACGGAAGGTCTGCCTCTGCGTCCCAAACTCACCGCCACGCCGAAACAGGCCGCTGAGGTTATTTTTAAAGCTTTCAAAAATCGCAATAATGTGGTTTATGTATTGCCAGTCTGGTCTCTGATCATGCTGATAATTAGAAACATACCTGAATTTATATTCAAGAAAATGAAGCTGTAACTGATGAAGAAACTGTATTTATTCGATTTTGACGGGACGCTGACGCATACGGACACGATGTTTCTGTTCCTGAAATTTTACAGTCCGAGAAAATTCTATCTTCAGTTTATGAAGCATATTCCGCTTTTTATATTGCTCAAAACAGGTCTTGCCGACGCAGAAAAAGTGAAAAAAAGTTTCATAGGGTCAGTTTTAAAAGGTGAACGGAAAACCTCAATTCAAAAAAAAGCACAGGACTTCTTTGAAAAGCATGGAAATGAAATTCTGCGCGAAAATGCCCTCGAATTCATCAAAAAAATAGATCGTGCGCAAACCCAGTCTTATATTGTGACCGCTTCGCTGGATATTTGGGTACAGCCGTTTGCGGACAGCCTGAAGATGAAGTTGCTGGCCACGCAGGCCGAATTTCGTGATGAGATCTTTACGGGAAATTTCGTGGGCAAGAACTGCAACGGCGATGAGAAAAAATGCAGGATTGAAAACGAACTTGCAGGTAAAAAGTTTGATAAAACCCTCGCATTCGGTGATACCAAGGGCGACCGCCAAATGATGGATTGGGCTGACGAAAGCCACTTCAGATTTTTTCACTAATTTTATGACCTCTAAAAACCGGTAATTTACATGGACAAAATATATCTGGATAACGCCGCTACAACGCCGCTTTCAGCGGAAGTGATAGACGTAATGGTAGATGTGATGAAGGTGAACTATGGCAATCCGTCGTCCACACACAGCTTCGGGCAGGAAGCGAAGATTCTGATCGAAAATGTTCGGCGCAGCGTGGCAGATTACCTCAAAGTTTCGCCGTCAGAGATTATTTTTACCTCGTGCGGAACCGAATCGAACAACATGATCATCAAGTCATGTGTAGAACATCTGAATATAGAACGAATCATCACTTCTCCCCTCGAACACAAATGCGTGGCCGAAACCGTGCTCGACATGAAGAAACGCCACGGTGTGGAAGTGGTTTATTTAAGACCAAACCCAGAGGGTGACATCGATTTGGATAAATTGGCAGAAGCACTGAAAAGTTCCGAGAAGAAGACTTTGGTGACGCTGATGCATGCTAATAATGAAATTGGAAATATCCTCGACATCAAGAAAACAGCCTTAATCTGCAAAGAGCACGGCGCGCTTTTCCATTCAGATACCGTGCAGACAATGGCACATATGGAACTCGATTTTTCCGATATTCCGGTTGATTTTGCCTCTTGCTCTGCTCACAAATTCCACGGGCCGAAGGGTAGTGGTTTTGCTTTTGTGAGAAAGTCTTCGGGCTTGAAAGCATTGATTACAGGTGGTCCACAGGAAAGAAGTTTGCGGGCGGGCACGGAAAATGTGTGTGGAATAGTAGGTTTGGGCAAGGCTTTAGAACTTTCTGTACTTCACATGACAGAATATTCCGGACATATCAAAAACATTAAAAAATACTGTGTAGACAGACTTACGGAAGAGATTTCGGGCGTCAAATTCAATGGCCGGAGTGCGGGAGAAGAAAGTCTTTACACAGTTCTGAACGTTTTGCTCCCATTTAAAGACCCGATGATCGGTCTGAAACTCGATATGCGAGGCATCGCGATCTCGCAGGGAAGCGCATGCTCCTCAGGCGCCGCGAAGCCATCTATGGTGCTTATGATGCTGCTCAGTGAAGACGAATTGGAGAACTCCACTCCGCTTCGCGTTTCATTCAGCCATCTGACCACCAAAAATGAGATTGACGCGCTGGTGACCGCCTTAAAAGAAATCGCGAAAGATTTCACTATAGAAAATACAAATTCCGCTTATAGACAGTAATTGGGCCTATTGGGTTTAATTGTTGTAATTTTGTAGCTTAATATTAATTTTAAAAATATATATAATGGCATTAGAAATCACCGATCAATCGTTTCAGGAAACGGTACTATCATCAGACAAACCAGTATTAGTAGATTTTTGGGCAGTATGGTGCGGACCGTGCAGAATGCTTGGCCCAATCGTAGAAGAACTTGCCACCGAATTCGATGGTAAAGCTGTGGTGGGTAAGGTAGATGTAGACAACAACCAGCAGGTTTCTGTAGATTACGGTATCCGCAATATCCCTACACTTCTTATCTTCAAAAATGGTGAAGTGGTTGACAAAATCGTAGGTGTGGCTCCAAAAGAGACCATTGCTGCTAAATTGTCAGCTCATTTATAAAAATTTAATGTACTGAGACTAAATGCTTTCATGTTTTGAAGGCATTTTTTTTTGCCTTAATGTTTTGTAGATAGAAAGAAAGGTGTATTTTTGCACTCACCAAAACGGAAGAAGTTCTTTAGGTATTAATGATCCGGTAGTTCAGCTGGTTAGAATGCCGCCCTGTCACGGCGGAGGTCGCGGGTTCGAGTCCCGTCCGGATCGCATAAAGTTTTATTAATTACTTTTCAAAAAATTGATCCGGTAGTTCAGCTGGTTAGAATGCCGCCCTGTCACGGCGGAGGTCGCGGGTTCGAGTCCCGTCCGGATCGCAAAAAAAATCTCCCTTCAAGGAGATTTTTTTGTTTTGTATAAGATTTGAATTTGGGTTATATCACTTTCTGAATGTTCGGCGTGTAAGATTTCGACCTCGGATTTAGATTTCAAAAATTTTAGACTCCTCATTAATCTTTCTTACTACCGCTTCAGTTCTTTCTTTACTCGTATCGGTAATGAATATCTGGCCGAAATGCTCACGGTTCACAAGTTCAATAAGCTGTGCCACGCGTGTGTCATCCAGCTTGTCAAAAATATCGTCGAGCAGAAGGATTGGTGTTTTGCCGGTAAGCTCTTTTACACGGTTCATCTGCGACAGTTTCAGCGCGATCAGGAAAGATTTCTGCTGACCCTGACTGCCTGTTTTTTTCAGAGGTTGCCCGTTCATGTTAAACAGCAGGTCATCTTTGTGAATCCCGCGCGAGGTGTAGGTCAGAGCCCTGTCTTTTTCCAGATTTGTGCTGAGTAGGTCTTCAAAATTTTGATGAATAAGATCTGACCCGTATTCTACCGTGATCTTTTCGTTTCCTTTGGAGATGATTTCGTAATAGTTCTGGATGAGTTCGAGAATGGAATCGGTAAATGCGCGTCTTTTTTCAAAAATACGGCTGCCGAATTTAACAAGCGGTTCATCATAAATCTCCAGGCTTTCCGCATCAAAATATCGGTTTTTTGCAAAACTTTTCAGCAGTGCATTCCGTTGCTGAACGGTTTTCTGATACTGGATCAGGTTGAACAGGTAATCTGAATCGGTTTGCGAAATCATAGCGTCCAGAAACCTGCGTCGGCTTTCACCGGAATCGGAAATAAGGTTCGAGTCGTAAGGTGAAATGATAACGCTCGGAAGAAAGCCAATATGATCGGCCATGCGGTCGTAGGTCTTGTCGTTTTTCTTAATGATTTTTTTCGCGTCGCGCGGCATCTGAACTTTGACAATGCTTTCCTTTTCGCCATCAGAGATTATTCCTTCAATGCTGAAGAAATCTTCACCGTTTTCAATATTGTTTTGATCGGTGTTTCCAAGAAAACTCTTGCCCACCGAAAGGTAGTGCAGCGCATCCAAAACGTTGGTCTTACCCGCGCCGTTATTGCCTACAAAACAATTGATTTGCGGTGAAAATTCAAAATTTCTTTCGGGATGATTTTTAAAGTGGATGAGTTGGAGCTTTTGGATAACCATTTGTCAAAAATACTTCATTAAAATGGTAATTAAAAGCGGCATCGCCGAACATGATTCTACGCCAAAAGAAAAGTACGCATCCTTATTGGTGTTTTCAGAAAAGTAAACGAAGATCATGGAGATGACGTTGGTGATGACAAAAGCCGCAGCAAATTCTGTTTGGAGCGTAAAAATTGAAATAACTGCACCTGCGGTAAGCATTAGACTTGCCAGGTACTTCGTTTTCTGAACCCCAATCAGCCGGGGAAATGTCACAACGTCGTCGTGTTTCATATCGCGTATGTCGAAGGGAAGGACCAGCGCAGTTACGAAGAGCAGGCTCACTATAAATATGCCGGGATGAAAGTAGGGCAGTATCAACCAGGAATTAACCAGGGCCCATGTAAATCCCACATAAAACACCTTGAGAAGCGGAATTTTGCGGATGTAATTTTCCAGAAAAAAGGAATTATACAGCAATCCCAGAGCAACGATGCAAAGCCATTTCAGCAGCCGCACCTCATTGTGATTCAGTAGAATAAGTGCTCCGGATAAAACTCCGCAAATCATATTAAAAACCAGGATCTTGTTAAAGTGCCTGTGCTTTTGGTATTTGGTATACAGATAGCCGCTGAAGTAGGTGATGAAGATGAGCAGTACCGTGGGCCAGCGCAATACGTTCTGTTCCAGCATGAAGAACACAGCCATCGCAGTTCCCATAAGTGAAACGTAGAGTTGACTGTCAATGATATATTTTTTTGCTACTTTTAAGAACTGCATCGGCGCAAATTTAACCAATAAATGCCGGCTGCATCTTACTTACATTCAATTATAGATCTATGAAAAAGTTCATCCGGGTTTTTATGCTTTTGCTGCTCACCGCAGTCTTCTCACCACTTTTCGGCCAGAAGTACTATGACGACCAATGGAAGAAGGTAGCAGAAAACTATAAATCAGGTAAATTTAAGTCCAACCTCCCAATCATTTTAGAAATCCAAAAACAGGCGATGAAAGACGATAATGCCAACCAGCTTATACGCTCGCTGAAAGCGGAATTCAGCATTGTGAACCAAACGCAGGACGATGAGAACAACGATTCGGCCAGCCAGTTCTTTACAAAACTTTCTACGTTTGGCGACAAACTTAAAGGTGAACAGAAATTACTTTATGAGGTGCTTTTGGGCGAATTTTTTATTGATTATTACGAGAATGAATCATGGGAAATTAACCAACGTACGAACATTAACAATCAGGATTTCGCGCAGATTGAAACCTGGAGCAAACTCGATTTCAAGAATTTCCTCACCATACACTTTGCTCAACTCGAAACCAAAAAAGCAGCTTTACAGCTGGTTAAGCTGGGCAAATACAAAGATATTTTTGAAGGCACTGAAGATCTCGATTACTTCCCGACACTGTTTGACTGGAACACGGTGAATCAAATTGAGTTTTTAAAGAACAGTAACTTTTTCACACCAAATGAGCTCAAAGTTAATCATGCAAAAATCATAACTCTTTATGATGAACTAATCGCTAAAAATGCGGGTAATGCGAAGCTTTATTTTCAGCACAAGAAAATTAATTATAACTGTGGGTTCCTGAACTGTAAGGATAAATTTGAACAGCTTCAGACTCTTGTAAATTCCGGCATTGATGGCGATTACAAAGTATTGGTTATCGCAGAGATGATGGACTTGCTAACGGCTGACCAGAAGTTTACTCAAGCGCTTCAATTGGCTGACTCTGCAAAGAAACAGTATCCGAAATCTAAATTTCTCGATAATATTAAGAACCGCGAAAACCAGATTACCAATCCTTTGTTGATCATTAAATTTGAGGACCATACCCAATCCAATCGTCCAATACACCTTGTTGCCGAAGCAAAAAATGTAAATCAGTTTTCACTGAATATTTACGAGGTAAAAGAAGATGTACAGAACTTTATGAAGTATGTGCGCAATTCCTACGATAAAAACAGTTTTGCGGCGGTTAAAAAGTCTTTGGTCCGAAAAGACCTGTTTGAACTTCAGGACCTTAAAGATTATAAAACACACAAAACTTCACTTGAAATTAAGCCTTTGCCTTCGGGAATTTATATGGCTGAATACGTTGTGGATGGCGCCATCCAGGAACATTTTTATTTCATTGCGACCCAATCCCGTATTTTATATGATAAAAAGGACGACAGAAAGCCGCTCGAAAATCAGCTGAAGCTGGTGAACCGCGAAAACGGACAGTCGGTCTCAAATGAAGGACTTAAAATCTACGAATACAATGGCGCTAATACAGTAAACATAACGAGCCAAAACACGGATAAGGCCGCCAATTTTAGGTTTCCTGATTCCGGAAGTAAGGAGTATTACCGCTATTATCTGGTTCAGCAGCCTAAAACCAATGACTTTAACCTGATGCAGGTTTATGGCGACAGGTATTATGGCGGAGAGGATAATAACGACCGCGAAACTGCTCAAATATTCCTTGACCGGGCGATTTACAGACCCGGGCAGACGGTTTATTTTAAAGTGATTGCAACGGCTTTCAACGGAAAATCTAAAACAGAAAATGTAGTTTCAAAATCAAAACTGAACATAACGCTAAACAATGCAAATGGCGATGAAGTAAGTAAGCAACAGCTCACCACCAATGAATTCGGCTCTGTAAACGGATCATTCGTGCTTCCGCTTGGAAAACTGAACGGACAGTTTTATATTGAGGTTGACAATGATGATGAAGATTCGGATTTCTTGATTGATGGAACCAAATATTTTCAGGTTGAAGAATACAAACGACCCAAATTTGAGGTGACGTTTGAGCCTGTAAAATATGAATATAAGTATGGGCAGACAGTAGAAGTCAAAGGAAAAGCCATGATGTTTTCAGGCGTTCCGCTTAGCAATGCTACTGTGAACTATGAAATCAAAAAGAAGAATATCCGCTGGATGTACTTTTGGTGGTATCCGCGCGGAAACGACAATGAGAATTCCATCCTTGGTGATGTAAAAACCAATGAAAAAGGTGAATTCACGATCAGGATCGACCTTAAAAAGGATGAAACCCTGGACGGAATTCAGGTGGATAATTATGAAATTAATGCTTCGGTGACCGACATCAATGGCGAAACCCAGTCGGAAACCACCAATGTAAAGGTGGCCTCCGTGTCGCATTATATTAAAGCTGATGATATAAAAGACAGCTTCACCGATGAAAATATTAAGGTTAAGGTTGAGACTAAGAACTACAACGACCAGAACTTTAACAAGCCTTATCAGGTTAAACTGTCGAAGCTGCTGCCGCCTGAACGAATCTTCAGAAGTAATTTCCAAAATGAAATCCAGGATTTGCCTAAATTGTTAAAACAGGAATTCATCCAGAAATTCCCGCATGATTACTTTTCTATTGACGAGAAAGAACCTGCTGTTCAATCTGTCATTCTGAATGGAGTGCAGAAAACTGATGAATCTCTTGACTTGGGCAAACTCGCCGCCGGAAAATACAGTCTTGAACTCTACAATATTGAAGGGAAAGACACGATCAAAACGGAAAAAACCTTTGAAGTTTTCGACAAGAGATTTCTGGTAGATACCCAGAAACCTTTCCTCAAAGTACTTCAGCCAAAAAGTGAATTTAAACGCTCTGAAAAAGCAAGGATTTATGTGTATTCGGCCATACCGAATGCGCTGGTCAATGTATATGTGCAGAACGGAAACGGGGAAACCATTACTGAGCAGCGAAAGCTTAAGAACGGTGTTTTGGAATATGACATTGCCTTTCCTAAAGATGAAAGTATTGATCAGCTGAATGTTCAGTTTCAAATTGTCGCGTTCAATGATGTACAGACCGAAAGCATCAATCTTAAGATCAGTTCCGATAAAAAACCTTTAAGAATTGAGACCGTCACCTTCCGCGATAAACTGCAACCGAATTCAAAAGAGAAGTGGACTGTAAAAATCCTGGGTGATGACAAAGAAAAAGTAAGCGCCGAAGTTTTGGCAAATATGTATGATATGTCGCTCGATCAGTTTGCGGTAAACCGTTGGTCGTGGCAGCAATTATACCAGAAATATTTCAGAATGACTTCTTACGATGTCGATAAGAACCTGGCGCAGGAACATTATAGCAAAAGAGTTCCTTACATAAACCAGAAGAATATAAATATTCCTAATTTTAATTGGTTTGATGGTGGAGTATACGGAAGAATGGTTCGCCAGAATGAGGTCGTAGCCTATGCGGCCGATTCCGCAATGGAAAAACAGCAGATGAGTGCGCCATCTGCTTTACAAGGTAGGGTTGCTGGTGTTCAAATTTCCGGTCAAGGCTTGAAGGACACAGCGAATGTCAGACATGAAATTGAAGCAGTTGTTTTGGCTGGCGTGGGAAATGTGAATAGAGATTTAGGAGCTATTTCGATCCGCCAAAACCTAAACGAAACGGCATTTTTCTATCCGAATTTAATGACCGATAAAGACGGAAATGTCACCTTCGAATTTACTTCGCCCGAAGCGCTGACGCAGTGGAAACTCATGTTCCTGGCGCATACGAAAGATGCAAGAGCGGCAACTTTAGAAAAAGAAGTTGTAACGCAGAAAGAATTTTCTATTACACCAAATTATCCAAGATTTTTGCGTGAAGGAGACGAGCTGAACTTGCAGTCCAAACTTTCGAGTCTGGTAAGCCAGAGTTTAAATGGTACCGCACAACTTCAGATTTTGGATGCGTTTACCAATGAAGATATTTCAGGGAAATTCAGTTTAAAAGAAACTCAGAAATCATTTGAACTGGCTGAAAAAGGAAATTCTGTTGTCAACTGGAAATTAAAAGTTCCGAATGACGTTTCTTCAATTATCATTAAGGTAATCGCTCAGGCCGGAAACTTTTCTGATGGTGAGCAGAAAGCAATTGCTGTTCTGCCAAACAGAATGTTGGTAACCGATGCAGTTCCGATCTTCGTAAAAGAAGGCCAGACGAAAACGTTCACCCTGGAGAATTTAGCTAAAAACAATTCAACAACCGCCACGAACGTTGCCAATACTTTAGAGCTGACGACAAACCCGATTTGGGAAATCATGTTTGCCTTACCAAGCCTGAAAAACGATCAGAACGGTTCGGCTGATGTGGTTTTCAACAAATGGTTTGCGGATGTTCTGGCTTCAGAAATTTTTAAAGCCAATCCGAAACTTAAAACGGTTTTTGATGAATACCAGCAGAAAGGTTTATTAACTTCAAATCTTGAGAAGAATCAGGAGTTGAAACAATTATTGCTCGAAGAAACGCCCTGGGTGCTGGACAGTAAAAGTGAAACCGAGCAGATGCAGAAACTGGCCCGTCTTTTCGATGCCAATACAATGCGGAACTCCATTCAGACGGATTGGGCAGAACTGAAACAACTGCAGAATCCCGATGGAGGCTTCTCCTGGTATCAGGGTTATCCGAGTTCGTATTATACTTCACTATATATTCTTAAAAATCTGGGAAGGATCAATGAATGGCTGAAAGGAAATACAACGGATTACCAGTCCTCAAAACAGAACGAACTGGTTTCAAAACTCATCGGTTATGTAGATCAGGAAGTTATTAAGTATGGGAACATTGACAAAAAATTTGTGGTGAATAATTTCGTACTGGATTATCTGGATACCCGCAGTTATTGGGAGGCTCAGTATCCGCTGAAAGCAAAAGGAACAGCCCTGAAAAATGCTGTGATTTCAAAAGCCAAAACCGAGAAAATCACTGATTTCACCTTCTTTGGCCTGCACCGTCTGGCGTTGTTGTTTGATAAATATGGAATGAAAACGGAGTCCAAGAAATTCCTGAATTACCTAAAGGAAACCTCTACAGATACCGAAACTCAGGGCGTGTACTGGAAACAGAACCTGAACAACTGGGGTTGGTATTCGTCCAAAACGGTGAACCACGCCGGCGCTTTGGAAGCCTTTAACAAGCTTACTCCAAACGATACGGATTTCATTGAAGAAATGAAAATATGGCTCGTGACCCAGAAGGAAGTGAATTCCTGGGGAAGTTCGCGCGGAACGGCTGAAGTTATTTTTACGATGCTGAATTCCGGAAAATCATGGACAAGTCCGGAAAGTGATAAGGCAACAATTGTGTGGGGAGGGAAGGAGCTTGTAAACCCGGACACCAAAGCCACAGGTTATGTGAAAACATCTGTAAAGCCAGAACAGATTGACAAGACCTTAGGAACGGTGACCGTTACTAAACCCGGCCCCGGTGTTGTTCAGGGCGGACTGTTCTGGCAGTATTATGAAGATCTTGATAAAATTAAATCGTCCGAATCGTATATTTCCATCACCAAGGAACTCTACAAAAAAGTAAAGACCGTAAATGGGGAGGAACTTCAGAAAATAACCGCTGCAACACCTCTGAAAGTTGGCGATAAAGTTACCGTAAGAATGATCCTGAACACCGACAGGAATATGGAATTCATCCACCTGAAGGACATGCGCGCTGCCGGATTTGAGCCACTAAACGTGATTTCCGGTTATGAGTGGAAAAACGGATTGGGTTATTATCAGTCGACAAAAGATGCATCAACCAATTTCTATATCGAATATATGCCGAAAGGGAAGTATGTGTTTGAGTACGACTATATCTGTAATGCCTCCGGAACCTTCAGCAACGGAATTACGACGCTGCAGAACTATTACGCACCTCAGATGAGCGCGCATACGATGGGAACACGGGTGACAATTTCAGAATAGATTTAACTAAAAAAACGAGCCGTTTTACAATTTGTGAAACGGCTTTTTTTGTGTTTAAAACAGGCTTTTACCAGGACAGAAGTTTCCGGATCAGTGAAAGTTTTTTGGCTGTATATGGCGGATATTTAATGGCCGGTTCACCCCAGTTTTTCCTGTGCAGCACCGCCTTTTTATGTGAAAATGCCTCGAAGCCATATTTCCCGTGATAGTTGCCCATTCCGGAATTTCCCACGCCGCCGAACGGCAGCGCATCGTTGCTGAGGTGCATCATCACGTCGTTTATACAGCCGCCACCAAAAGAATAGTTGTCTTTAAAGAATTTAATCTCTTCCGGATTGTTCGAAAACAGGTAAGCTGCCAGCGGTTTTTCGAGTTGCGCCAGGTGATTCATCGCCTCCCGAAAATATTTATAGGAAACAACCGGCAGAATGGGCCCGAAAATTTCCTCGCGCATCACTTCATCATCCCAGTTTACATTGTCCAAAACAGTTGGCTCGATGTATCGTGTCCCGGGGTCCGTATTTCCGCCGAAATAAATTTTCCCGCGGTCAATCAGTTGCATAAGCCTCGCGTAATTTTTGTCATTAATGATTTGCGCATAATGCTCGCTACCAGCCTTATAATCGAATTTTTTAATATAATCCCGCAGATAATCGAGAAAATGATCCTTGATTTTCTCTTCTACCAGCACGAAGTCCGGCGCCACACAGGTCTGTCCGGCATTGATGAATTTTCCCCACACGATCCTGCGTGCGGCCACTTCCAAATCTGCGTCGGCCGTCACGATCGCCGGTGATTTTCCGCCGAGTTCCAAAACTACCGGCGTCAGGTTTTTTGCCGCGGCTTCATAAACAATCTTGCCGACCTGTGTACTTCCGGTAAAAAATATCTTGTCGAATTTTTGCTTTAATATTTCCGTAGTTTCCTCCACACCGCCTATGCACACGTGGAAGAAATCTGGTTTAAAGTGTTGGTTGATGAGATTTTGGATGACCAACATCGTGTGATGTGCGATTTCGCTGGGTTTTAGGATTACGGTGTTTCCGGCTGCGATTGCGGAAATGGCCGGCAACAGCGAAAGCTGAATAGGGTAGTTCCACGCACCAATGACCAAAACGGTACCCAAAGGTTCACTGTAAACCCTGCTTGAGCCCGGAAGATTCGCTAGGTTCGTCCATTTTCTTTCGGGTTTAGCAAGCTGCGAAAGGTTGCGCAAAAAATACTCAATTTCTTTATTGATGATTGAAATTTCAGTGGTGAAAGTATCGAACGCGGATTTTGCGAAATCTTTATAGATGGCCTCGTAGAAGGCTTTTTCGTTATCATTAACCAGTTTTTGCAGTTTTTTCAGTTGCTCTTTCCTGAAACGTATATCCTTGGTTTGGTGCGTGCGGAAGAATTCGCGCTGATTTTCTATGAGTTGCGTATAATCCATTAGTTGTTGGTATATTTCAGTTGAACTAATCAAAAGCGCTTCAAAATCCGCGCCTCACGCCGTCGATGCTGTTTTAACACAACTTGCAATGAGATTTAATTTTAAAAATAAAATTTAAAATCATCAAAACAACCTATTGAAAATGATCAATTCGGTCCCGAGCCCAATGTTTGAATGACTAAGCTAAAATTTTAGGCTCACCAGTGAAAGTTTTAGCTTGATGTGCTAAACATTTAGCTTTAAAACGTAATCATTTAGGTTAAAGACATAATCATTTAGGTTAAAGGCGCAATGGTTTAGGTTATGAAGCTAAAGTTTTAGGTAAAGGACGTAAATGTTTAGGTTCCTGACGTAAAAATATACGTCGCGGACGTAATCGTTTAGCCTGCGGCCTTAAACATTCCGCTGATTAACCTAAAGCTGTATGTTCCGATAAAAAAAATCCGCCTCCACTGAGGAAACGGATTTTGATTTTATTTAAATATGCTTTCTGGATTGGTTTTAGCCGCACTTGCTCGAGCCACAGTTTTTGCAAATCAGGCAACCTTCCTGATAAACCACCTGGTCGGAGCTGCAGTTGGAGCATTTTCCGGCAGCCTCAGTACCGTCGGCGATATACCGCTTCAGGGCGCGTGCTACACCAGCTTTCCAGTTATTGATCGATTCGGAATCGAGTTCGAGACGGTTGATCAGTTCCACTACGTTTTCAATCGGCATTCCGTGTCTCAAGGTGCCCGAAATCAGTTTGGCGTAATTCCAGAATTCAGGATTAAACTTATGCGAAAGCCCTTCAATTGTAGTTTTATAGCCACGAAGATTCTTAAACTGGAAATCGTAGCGTGATTTGCCGTTTTCGTCGCGGTTTTTAATGATGACCCCGTCATTTACCCAGCGTGGCAGCGCGATACCTTCTTCATCATCGGCCAGTCCGGTGAAGATTTCGTACGGTTTTTTATCGATCAGACCGATGAAGGCAATCCATTTGTCTTTATTGTTTTGGAAACGCACAATGTCGGTTTCCAGGATCTGAGGTCTTTTTTTCGGAAATGCAGTGCTGGCCGGAGATTCTTCTTTCTTTTCGTCGTTCGAAATCAAAACGCCGGAACGCGAACCGTCGCGGTAAACTGTCACGCCTTTGCAGCCCACTTCCCAAGCCTTGATGTAAAGCTGATTCACCAGTTCTTCTGTTGCATCATTCGGGATGTTGATCGTTACGGAAATAGAATGATCTACCCATTTTTGGATTGCACCCTGCATTTCCACCTTGCTGAGCCAATCAACGTCATTCGAAGTAGCCTTATAATACGGCGACTGCTCGATGATTTTGTTGATTTCTTCCTGGGTATAATTGCGTTCGGTATCGATACCGTTCACCTCCATCCACTGCTTGAAACGGTGGTGAAAAACGATGTATTCTTCCCAGTGATCACCCACTTCATCTACGAAATCTACGCGAACTTCCTGGTCGTTCGGATTCACTTTGCGGCGGCGTTTATACACTGGCAGGAAAACCGGTTCAATGCCGGAAGTCGTTTGAGACATCAGCGAAGTGCTGCCCGTAGGCGCAATAGTAAGCAACGCGATATTCCTTCTGCCGAATTTTTGAAGGTCTTCAAACAATTCCGGATCTGCATCTTTAATTCTTTGAACAAAAGGATTGTTTTTCTCGCGTTTCTCATCATAAATCGCGAATGCGCCGCGTTCTCTTGCCATTTCAACGGACGAACGGTAGGCTGCCAGCGCCAATGTCTTATGGACTAAAGTTGAAAATTCGTTCCCTTCTTTGCTGCCGTATTGTATGTTCAAAGCCGCCAGCATATCACCTTCTGCGGTAATCCCAACACCTGTTCGGCGGCCTTCGATCGTCTTTTTGCGGATGCTGATCCAAAGATTTCTTTCGGTTGCCTTAATCTCGTCGCCTTCCGGATCTGACTCGATTTTTTCTAAAATCGCATCAATTTTTTCAATCTCAAGATCGATGATATCGTCCATCATCCTTTGTGCATAACCGACGTGCTTTTTGAAAAGTTCGAAATTGAATTTTGCTTTTTTGGTAAACGGATTTTCTACATACGAGAACAGGTTCACCGCAAGAAGTCTGCACGAATCATACGGGCAAAGCGGAATTTCACCACATGGATTCGTGGAAACCGTTTCGTAACCCAGATCTGCATAGCAATCCGGCAAAGACTCTCGGATGATCGTGTCCCAGAAAAGAATCCCGGGTTCCGCAGATTTCCAGGCGTTGTGGATGATCTTATCCCAAAGCTCGGTCGCTTTCACTTCCTTTTCGAACTTCGGATTTTGGCTGTGTATTGGGTATTTCTGAATGTAATTTTCCTTGGCTACCACCGCGTTCATGAACTCATCATCAATCCTCACAGAAATATTGGCGCCCGTAATCTTTCCCTGCTCAAGTTTAGCATTCACGAAATCTTCAGAATCGGGGTGATTAATCGAAACCGAAAGCATCAGTGCGCCGCGTCGGCCATCCTGGGCTACTTCGCGTGTGGAGTTAGAATATCTTTCCATGAATGGCACCAAGCCCGTAGAAGTGAGCGCCGAATTTTTCACTGCGGAACCTTTCGGACGGATGTGAGACAGGTCGTGGCCCACACCGCCGCGTCTTTTCATCAGTTGCACCTGCTCCTGATCAATTTTCATGATGCTGCCGTAAGAGTCGCTTTGTGTGCCGCTGCCGATTACGAAACAGTTGGACAGTGAAGCAATCTGGAAATCGTTTCCGATTCCGGTCATCGGGCTTCCTTGCGGTATGATGTATTTAAAATTTTTAATCAGGTCAAAAACTTCATTTTCAGGTAAAGCATTGGGATAATTGGCTTCAATTCTTGCGATCTCTGACGCAATTCTTCGGTGCATATCATCCGGTGTGCGTTCGTAAATGTTGCCGTCGGAATCTTTCAGCGCATACTTGCTGACCCAAACTTTTGCAGCTAAATCATCGCCGTTAAAGTACTGTAATGTTGATTCATACGCATCCACGTAACTATAAATTGTGCCTTTGTGCTCGAGTTCCAGTGTATCCATAAATCTATCTTTATTAATTAAATAAAAATAGAACATTATTTCCACAAGGCAAAAAGTTTACAAACTTTAATTGTTATATCATTGATAACGAATTAATTAATTTTTCAAAAAGATTAAAAAGTTTACAAAAATGAAAACCGACTTGTTCTATTTAATTAAACTAGTTATCAGATTTTCGTATTTAAACATGATAAATTCTTTTGAAAACCGTGTGGCGATTGAGTGTCTGATTGAATCGCGGTCAAATTCCGCATTTACAAGTTCCCGGATTCGTCCTGCAAAAATTTCAGCCTGGTTGATGTCAAGTATTTCCCCGTTGATTTGATGCTCGATAATTTCCGAAATCCCACCCGGACAGTTATTTGCCAACGCGTAGGTGCCGCATGCGCCCGCTTCAAGAAGTACATTCGGAAAACCTTCGTAGCGTGAAGACAGCACGAAAAGATCCGCGAACAGTAGAAAGCGGTAAGGGTTTTCATGCTGCCCATGGAAAATGATATTTTCTAAGCCATGGTGCCTCCTCAAGTGCTGGAGCAACGCATAATCGCGACCATTTCCTACGATATGCAATAGAATTTTTTCGTTTTTAAGGTGTGAAAATACTTTCAGCAAATTATCAAAACCCTTTCTAGCAGAAAGATTGCCTATTGCCACCACATTTTTAAAATCGGGTTTAAAACTTTCGCATTTCTTCGCATTTTCCGTTTGGCTTCTAATGAAATCAAAATCGACCGGATTATTTATTTTGACGATTTTATGCTCGTCAATCCTTAAATTTTCGATGAGGTCAGTTTTCATATCATCGCTTTGTGCAATGATGCGGTGAAAATTATTATAAAAGCGGTAAAAGAACCGGATTTCCGGACGTTTTACGTGTTCCGAAACTACGTTTGTTTCGCGCGCAATAAATTTAGTTTTCGGAAAAAGCGGGATGAACAGGGAGATGTATGCGTTTATTTCACCATATCCGGAAAATACGATGTCCGGTTTCCGGCGTCTGATTTCAAGCAGAATGGGTTTTAAGGCAAACCGCATTTTCTGTGTTTTGATGTCGATGATTTCCACGTCTTCCTTCAAATGTTTCAGATAGCCACCTGCTCTCCTCATAAGCAGGATTTTTGGTTCAAAGAGTTCGCGCGGAAGATGATTCGCGATCGTGGTAATTACGCGCTCAGCGCCGCCGGTTTCAAGGTCGGGAAGGATGAAAATTATTGAGGTTTTGCTCATGAAGTTTATGCAGAAACTTTCAGAATGTGTTGCGTGCAGCTACAAAAGTTCAGGATATTCCTGCGAATGGTTGTTGAGAATGTGATTAACGGGGACGCGGTCGGCTTTCCGGTAAAAGAATACCAGGTCGTGCGCTGGTTGGCTTTGTATTTTATATAATGATGGCCGGAGTGTTTTAATTTACCACTGCTTTTTCCTTTCATCAAAATCATCTTTTACAGGATACGCAGTCGTTTCTTCGGCCACCTGCGGAACTTCCATCCGGTTTTTAATCCTTAAAATCTCCAGCAATACAGATTCGTCTTCAAGTGATTTTAGCCAGTCAGCGATTTCTGTTTTTAAAGTTTCCATGTTGTTTTCCATCTTTGTGCTATTTTGTGTTAAACGAATCAGTTAGCTACATCCGAAATAAATTTAATCCTAAGCATTCTTACCTCCTCGTCACTTAGATCGTCGCCAAATTCTGCCAGTAGAACCTTCATACTGTCACTTTCGCTTTCACTCATGAATTCCATGAAGCCTTCTACAATGTCTTCGTCGAAATTCTCGTCGATGTAATAATCAATATTAAGTTTAGTACCCTGATAAACAATACGTTCCATTTCTTTCAGCAAATCTTCCATCGAAAGGTTTTTTGCTTTTGCTATGTCTTCCAGGTCGATTTTCTTGTCCGTGCTTTGTATGATGAAAACTTTATGCGAAGATTTGTTAGCCACCTGCTTGATCACCATATCTTCATTACGTTCGATGCCGTTTTCTTCCACGTACTTCCTTATGTACTCTACGAATTCCTTTCCATAACGTTTCGCCTTGCCTTCGCCAACACCATATATTTTCGCCATTTCCTCAATAGTAGTAGGGTATTGAACCGTCATGTCCTCCAAACTTGGATCCATGAAAACAGTGTATGGTGGAACGCCGTGTTTCTTCCCGACGCTTGCCCGTAATTCCTTTAAATTGGAAAAAAGCACTTCATCCATGCTGCTGCCCTGCTGAGACTGTTCAGAATCTGCTTTTGTCTGTGCGAGGTCGTACTGGCGGTCTTCGGCAATCAGGAACGGTGTTTTATCTTTTCCGTTAATTATTTTCTGACCTTTTTCTGTGATTTTTAAGACACCATAAGTTTCAATGTCCTTTTGCAGATAATTTTGTACCGTAGCCTGACGGATGATCGTTTTCCAGAAATTCTCCGCGTGTTCCTTGCCAAAACCGAACTCTTTCCGCAATTCAAGCTTATAAGATTTTGTCACGGAGTTTTCTTTGCCTGCAATGACAGAGATCAGATCTTTAGTTTTAAATTTTTCTTCCAGGTCTTTCACAAGGTTCAAAACCTGTTTCAATTCTTTTGTAGCATCCTTCAGAACCGGGGGATTCGCGAAATTATCACACATCTGCGCGCCCGCACCGTTCACCGGATCGAACTGTTCGCCGAAATAATAGAGGATGTACTGCCGTCTGCTCATCGAAGTTTCGGCGTAACCTACCACTTCATTCAGAAGCTGTAGGCCGATTTCCCGTTCCGAAACGGGTTTTTGAGCCAGGAATTTCTCGAGTTTTTCAATATCTTTCGGGTCATAAAACGCCAGACAGTACCCTTCACCACCATCGCGGCCTGCGCGTCCGGTTTCCTGATAATAGCTTTCAAGCGATTTTGGGATGTCATAATGAATCACAAAACGCACATCAGGTTTGTCGATACCCATTCCGAAGGCTATTGTGGCCACAATGACGTCGGCTTCTTCCATCAGAAACTTATCCTGGTTCAGCACGCGTGTCTTTTGGTCCAGACCGGCGTGGTAGGGTAGTGCATTGATACCGTTGACCTGTAAGAGTTGCGCAAGTTCCTCCACTTTGCGGCGGCTAAGACAGTACACAATTCCGGATTTTCCTTTGTAGCGGTTGATGAATTTTACGATCTCGCGGTCAATATCTACTTTAGGTCGTACTTCATAAAACAGGTTTGGGCGGTTAAAACTTTCCTTGAACACCAGCGCGTTCGTCATGCCTAGTGTTTTCTGGATGTCATCCTGTACTTTTGGTGTCGCGGTAGCTGTAAGCGCAATCACAGGTACATCGGCAATTTTGTCTATGATGAGTTTTAGATTCCGGTATTCCGGACGGAAATCATGTCCCCATTCCGAGATGCAGTGTGCTTCGTCTATCGCGACAAACGAAATTTTCACTTCGCGCAAAAACTCCAGGTAATCTTCTTTTATTAATGATTCCGGCGCCACATAAAGTAGCTTCGTCCTTCCACGACGAATGTCGTCAAAAACCTGCTTGATCTGGGTTTTATTAAGTGACGAATTTAGCACGTGCGCCACGCCTTCGTCTGAAGAAAGCCCATTCACGGCGTCAACCTGATTTTTCATCAGAGCGATCAAAGGCGAAACCACAATCGCAGTTCCTTCCGAAATAAGTGCCGGCAGTTGATAGCAGAGCGATTTTCCGCCGCCGGTTGGCATCAATACAAATATGTCGTTGCCTTCGAGAAGACTCTTGATGATTTCCTGCTGCTGTCCTTTGAAGGTTGAAAAACCGAAATACTTCTTAAGTTCTTGCTGTATATCGGCGGTATTGTTTTTCATTAGTCTCAAGGTATTTTATGCATTTTTTCATTTTTAATTCTCCTTTTCATCATTGACAGAGGGAATGAATTAGTTTGCTAAATTTGCATATTACTCAAAGTTAAAAAATAATAATCAGAATAAAAAAAATCGGTGCCCGGCAGCGAAAATTAAGTTTCCCGCGGCACCTGATTTTAAATTTTAAATATGAACGACGAGTCTATTCTAAATGTTGCCCGTAAAGCCCTTGAGATCGAAATTACCGAACTTCAAAGTCTAAAAGACCGACTGGGAGACAGCTTCCTTAGAGCCATTGAAACAATCAACGGGAGCAATGGCAAACTCATCATCGTGGGCATCGGAAAATCGGCACATGTCGCCAACAAAATAGTAGCGACACTGAATTCTACCGGTACACCTGCGCAGTTTCTGCATGCATCCGAAGCGCTGCACGGTGATTTAGGCGTCATCCAGAAAAATGATGTGGTGCTTTGTATATCGAATTCAGGCAACTCACCGGAGATCGTAAACCTACTGACTTTTCTGAAACAGTATTCCTCAGCATTGATCGGGATGACCGGAAATTTAAATTCTAAACTAGCAGAAGCCTCAGATGTGGTGTTGGATACTTCCGTGGAAAAAGAAGCGTGTCCCATAAAACTCGCTCCTACAAGTTCCACTACAGTTCAGATGGCGCTCGGAGACGCGCTTGCGGTGTGTCTGATGGAAATCAACGGCTTTAAAGAAAGCGATTTCGCAAAGTTTCATCCCGGTGGTGCACTTGGGAAAAATCTTACGGCTACAGTGGAGCAGTTTTTATCCATCCAAAAACCTCAGGTCGCAGCCGATGCCGGCATTCGGGAAATAATAATCTCCATCAGCAGCTCCACGCATGGGGTTACCGTCGTGGCTGAGCATGATGAAATTTTAGGCGTAATCACAGACGGTGATCTTCGCAGGATGTTGCTGAGTCAGCAGAATCTTTCAAAAGTACGTGCGGGAGACATCATGAGTAAAAATCCGAAAGCGGTGGACAAAAACGCGCTCGCAAAAGAAGCGATGCAGATCCTGAAAAGCAACAATATCGGCCAGCTGATTGTTACCGAACACGGAAAATATTACGGCATCATCGATATCCACAGACTTTTAGATGAAGGTATTGCGTAACTCTCTGCCAAAAACCTCTTCCCGTGCAACATCTGATTTCGCAGATAATTCAGTAATTTCGCAGCGCTTTTCAGCAGCTGTATTAAATGAAATCATCTCAAAAATAATTTTTCCGTGAGCGTAAAGAAAGAAATGTCATTCTGGGGCCATATCGGCGAACTGCGCGGCCACATCATCCGCTCGCTCATCGCGATTGTCTTGGGTGCAATAATCGTTGGTATGAACGTGAACTGGATCATGGATCACATTTTCTTTGGGCCCACGCGCAACGATTTCTTTACTTTTCGGGTCGTGAATCACTTCTCGCGCGAACTTTTAGGCCATGACAGCATAATTTTGCCTGACCATTTTGCGGTTCAGCAGAAAAAGCTCTTTCAGCAATTCAATGTAATGATGTCTGTGTCTATTTTTGGCGGTCTCGTCGCGGCATTCCCTTACATAATCTGGGAATTGTGGCGTTTCATTTCGCCGGCGCTGCACCCGAATGAAAGAAAAAATTCGGTTTTCCTGATCAATTT
The DNA here is from genome assembly GCF_030243905.1 of Kaistella rhinocerotis. Taxonomy (NCBI): domain Bacteria; kingdom Pseudomonadati; phylum Bacteroidota; class Flavobacteriia; order Flavobacteriales; family Weeksellaceae; genus Kaistella; species Kaistella rhinocerotis. Next base: position 66,813 of record NZ_JASSYY010000001.1, read on the forward strand.
TGTGTGGATATTGTTTTTGGTCGGTATTCTCTGCGGCTATTTTCTGATCCTGCCTTTCGCCATTAACTTTGGTTTACTCTTCAGTATTTCCGAATCAATCACGCAGTTATTTGACCTGAGTGATTATACAGCACTTTTCCTGCAGGTCGTGCTCGGGATGGGCGTCGTTTTTCTCTTTCCGGTCATCGTGTATTTCCTCACGTCAATCGGCATCCTCACCCCTGTTTTCATGCGTACTTACCGTCGCCACGCTATTGTTTTGATCATGGTGGTGGCCGCAATCATCACGCCGGCGGATGTGCTGAGTATGATGATGGCTGCATTGCCACTGCTTTTGCTGTATGAATTCAGTATCATGATGAGCGCATACACCTTCAAGAAAGTTCAGGCGCGCGATGCCGCACCGCGAATCTAAATTTTAAAGAGCAACACATTTTCCGCAGTTTCCGCAAAGGGTACCCGCTGTCGCTACTCGCTTCCTGCCACCTTTTCAGGTAGCGGGAGAGCTCAAACAGGCCGCTCCATCGGGGCTACAAACACGGAAACTTCACCTTTTGAGAGTTGTCACTTTGGAAAAAAGCGGAAATATCCGCTTACTTTTTCTCCACAAATTCTTTCAGGTCCGTACCTACAATTTCGTTCCAGCCTTCCTCAAAACTTTCGCGGCGAAAATCACTGCCAAGATGGTTTAAGTTTTCAAGGCCTTTATGCATCAGCGTGACGAGAGTTCCGTCCCCATCTTGCTCCAGACGCCATTTAACGATGGTTTTTTCTTTAGAAAATTCCGGATAACTCCACGTGTGTTTCAGTTTTTCGTTCGGAATCACTTCCAGGATTTCGCCGTGGTGATGAAATTTCTTCCCTTCACCAGGCTCGAAAAAATTAAATTCGCCGTGCTCAGTCAGTTCAAAATCAGGAATGTCGAAATACCATTCCTTCATCTGCTCTTTGTCAGTAAGCGCGGCCCACACCTTGTCTACCGGAGCCTCCATTTTTTGTTTTACAACTATATTATCGTGCATAATATTGGTTTTTTAAGTCTATTAAAATTAGTCAAAATATGTGAACATTTCGTGCAATCTGTAACTGACTTTATTCAGTATCTTATTTTAAAGTAAATTTGCCCGCATTTTGCAACCGCTTTTTTTATTTTAAACAAAAATGAGATTTCCGAAGATGATTGTATTTATAATTGCCGTCCTTATGCTGCTTACGGCCGGCACTTTACTGTTCCTCGCGCAGTCTCAGTTTGGAAAACACCCTTCGGGAGCACGTTTGGCAAGAATCTTGAAATCCCCTCATTACCAAAACGGCCGGTTTGATAATCTTAATAAAACACCACAGTTTGCAGAAGATACGTCGATGCCGGAAGTGATGTTTCGGCTTTTGTTTGGCAAAAAAGAAAATACGCGTCCGTCCAAACCATTCAAATTCAAAAAGACCGACCTGAATACACTTCGCCCCGATGAGAATGTCTTTATCTGGATGGGTCATTCGTCTTATTACATCCAGCTTCACGGTAAGAAAATTCTTGTAGATCCTGTTTTCAGCGGCAACGCTTCGCCGGTTTCATTTACTACAAAAGCATTTGCGGGCAGCGACATTTATTCAGCAGCGGATATCACCGAGCTTGATTACCTGATTATCACGCACGATCATTGGGATCATCTCGATTTTGAAACGGTAAAAGAACTGAAACCGAAAGTAAAGCACGTCATCACAGGTCTCGGAACCGGGGAACACCTGGAAAGTTGGGGTTATGAAAAGAACATACTGACCGAGCTCGATTGGGGTGAAAGTGCCGATTTGCAAAATGGTTTCAAAATCTATTGTGAAGCTGCGCGGCATTTTTCCGGGCGCGGTCTGCGGCGCGACAAGGCAATTTGGGCAAGTTTTGTGTTAGAGTCTCCCTCCCAAAGAATTTACATCGGTGGCGACAGTGGCTATGACGATCACTTTAAAAAAATTGGCCTGAAGTACGGAATTTTTGATCTCGCAATCCTGGAAAACGGTCAATACAACCGCGATTGGCGATATATCCACTTCCTCCCCGGTGAAAATATTCAGGCGATGAAAGATCTCAACGCGAAACGCATGATCCCTGTCCATAATTCCAAATTTGCATTGGCTTCTCACCCGTGGACGGAGCCATTAGATAAAATCATGGAACTTAACACCGAAAAACTACGCATCATCACCCCTGAAATAGGCGGGAAAGTAATGTGGCAGGACGATACGCGTGTTTATCCGCGCTGGTGGGACAAATACCGATAATATTTGGAATGATTTTTACTTCAGTGATGGTTAAATTCCAGCACTATGACCAGAACATTACAAATTGCTAACGGTATTGCGTTAGTTTTCACCATTTTATTTAATTATTTAAGTAATACTGGGGTTTTCAACGGAAAAACCATCGGCAATGTTTCCGATGAATACCACAATCTGTTCACGCCCGCGGGCTATGCATTTTCAATTTGGGGCCTGATCTATATTTTACTGTTCGCGTTCGTGATCTACACCGGAAGAAGCCTCTTCAAACCTGAAAAAAATGGAGGTGAGACCTTCGTGACCCGAATGGGCTGGTGGTTTGTGGTTTCCTGTATCGCCAATTGTCTCTGGATTGTCACCTGGCTTTTTGGCTACACGGGGCTTTCGGTACTTGTACTCGCCGCAGCATTCATTTCATTAATGGTAATTGTTCTTGAGGCTTTAAAATATTACCGCGGAAGTGCCGAAAAATGGTTTATCAATATCCCGTTCCAGATCTATGCAGGTTGGCTCAGCGTAGCATTGATCGCCGCGGCCGCGTCGTGGCTACAGAAGATTGGTTGGGAAGGTTTCGGATTGTCAGAAGAGGCATGGACGGTCATAATGATCACAGTTGCGGTCGCTGTTCACCTATTCATGACCTGGCAAAAAAGAGCTTTGGCTTTCGCGTTGGTCGCGGTTTGGGCATTGGTGGCAATCGCCGTCTCAAATCAGGATATAAATTATACCGTTTATGCTGCAGCACTTGTGGCAGCACTTATAATTGCGGTCAGCAGCGTCATCTTCCTTTTAAAACGAAGAGCGTTTGGGCCTCGATAGATTTTCGTAAATTGGTGGGATATGAAAATTCAGAATTTTAAATTTTTTACGCTTCTTGCGCTTCTTTTTTATGTAACTGTCTATGCGCAGGACGTTAGTAAACTTCAGCCACTTGATGCTGAGCTTTCGACGGTACAATATCCGTTTTCGGTTCATTTTAAGCGTATTGTAAATCAACAGCAAAAACTTAAAATGGCCTATATGGATGTGTTCCCTGCCAAACCAAACGGAAAAACCATCGTGCTGCTCCACGGTAAGAATTTTAACGGCTACTACTTTGAAGAAACCGCGATCCGCCTGCAGCAGGAAGGTTTCCGCGTGATCATGCCCGATCAGATTGGCTTTGGAAAGTCTTCGAAACCGCTTCAGTTTCAATACAGCTTCCAACAGTTAGCTGAAAACACGAAATCAATCCTTGACTCGCTGAAAATTGACCGGTTTGCGCTTTTGGGACACTCGATGGGCGGAATGCTCGCCACCAAAATGGCTGTGATGTATCCGGAGAATATTGATAAATTGGTGCTTGTGAATCCGATCGGACTCGAAGACTATAGGGATTTTTCTCCTTATCAAAACATCGACAAACTTTATACTTCCGAGCTCAAAAACACTTACGGGTCTTACAGGGATTATCAGCTAAAATATTACTATGACGGCAAATGGAAGCCGGAATATGACAAGTGGCTGAATTTACTTGCGGGCTGGACAATCCACAAAGATTTTCCAATAACAGCATGGAATGCGGCGCTCACAACCGATATGATCTATACGCAGCCTGTAGTGCAGGATTTTGAAAAAATTACCAGCCCGACCCTTCTTATAATCGGAACCCGCGACAGAACGGCGATCGGAAAAAATAATGCGCCTAAAGAAATTCAGCCCTTGATGGGCCAGTATCAGAATCTCGGCAGGCAAACACATCAAAGAATTAAAGGTTCAAAGCTTGTAGAGCTTCAAAATGTAGGGCATTCGCCGCATATCGAAGTTTTTGGCCGTTTTATCCAGCCACTGCTCGATTTCCTCAAATAACTTTTAATGAAAGGCTTCCCGCGGAAGCCTTTTTATTTTAATTTTACGCGACAAACTTAAATTTAATAATGGAAGACGCATATATCATATCCGGCACACGCTCGGCCATCGGAAATTTTAAAGGAAGCCTTTCTCACCTCCGCACGGATGACCTCATAGCAAATGTCATCAAAAATCTGATCGATAAAAACCCGGATTTTCCTTTTGATAAAGTGGATGACGTCATCATCGGTTGCGCAAACCAGGCAGGTGAAGACAACCGAAATGTTGCCAGAATGGCTTTGTTGCTTGCTGGCCTACCGGTGAACGTTCCAGGTGAAACTGTAAACCGCCTTTGCGCCTCAGGCATGAGTGCGATAGTGCACGCCGCGAGAGCTATAAAATCCGGTGAAGGTGACCTTTTCATTGCTGGTGGTGTGGAAGGAATGTCGCGGGCGCCTTACGTGATTTCAAAAGCAGAAAACGCTTTTGCGACTGACCAGAAAATGTACGACTCAAGTTTTGGCTGGCGTTTTATCAATCCTAAGATGGAAGATATGTACGGCACCGAAGCCATGGGTAAAACGGCTGAAAACCTTGCCCAGAAATACGAAATAAGCCGAGAAAGACAGGATGCTTTCGCGCTGAACTCTCAGCTGAAAGCTGCAGAAGCACAGAATAAAGGAAGGTTGGCGGAAGAAATATCCGCGGTGGCGGTCCCGAAAGGCCGAAAAGAAACGGTCTTTTTTGAAAAAGATGAGTTTCTGAAACCGGCGTCGAATATGGAAATTTTAGGTAATCTGCGGGGCGCGTTTTTAAGAGAAAACGGTACGGTGACGGCGGGTAATGCTTCGGGTTTGAATGACGGTGCGGCCGCAGTGATTGTCGCGTCTGGTGAAGCAATAAATAAATATTCCTTAAAGCCCCTGGCTAAAATTGTCGCATCTGCAGTGACCGGAACTAAACCCGGCATCATGGGAATCGGGCCGGTGGAAGCGAGCAAACTTGCGCTGAAACGCGCAGGGCTGACTTTGGACGAGATTGATATCATCGAACTGAACGAAGCTTTTGCTGCGCAAAGTATCGCCTGCCTGATGGAACTTGGAATTGCCGACGATGATCCACGTGTAAATGTGAATGGTGGCGCCATTGCATTGGGTCATCCGCTTGGTATGAGTGGTACGCGTATCACTTATTCGGCAGCGCTGGAGCTTTCCAAAACCGGAAAGCGCTATGCTTTAGCCACGATGTGTGTGGGTGTAGGGCAGGGATATGCGGTGGTTTTAGAGAATCCTGCCGTTTAAGAATGTCTTTAAAATATGAAAAGCAAAGCCGGAAATTTTCCGGCTTTTGTTATTCTAAATTAATCCTGGGGAAAGGTGCTCGTCCCTAACTTTTAGCCCCGATTGAAGCGGCCTCGCCGCCGAGGCGGGATATAGCGGAAAGCGGGTATGCTTTTCAGAAGAAGCTAAAATTTGGTAGCTCCTCAATCGAAATTTAATTGTGTTGCGAAGTTGCGGGTTCGTCATAATTGACCATCCACCTGATGCCGAATTTATCCGTCCACATGCCGAAGTACGCGCCCCAAAAGGTGTCAGCGAGCGGCATTGTAATGTTGCCACCTTCGGCCAGCCCGTAGAAAATGCGCTCTGCTTCTTCGCGCGAATCTGTGTTTATGGAAAGCGAAAAATTGTTTCCTGGTGTAAAATCGCCGTTCGGGTCCGCATTGGTGTCAGAACCCATCAAAACGGTTTCCAGCGAAATTGGAAGCGAGACGTGCATGATTCTGTTTCTGAGTTCTTCCGGCATCTGCTGACCGTCCTGCGCCGGCATATCGCCGAAGCGTGAAAATTGGCCGAACTCACCGCCAAAAACGGATTTGTAGAATATAAATGCATCTTCGCAGTTACCGTCGAATGTCAAATAGGCGTTAATCTGTGCCATTTTTTTAGTTTTTTTGAAGTGAAGTGGTGCTTCGTGCCAACGATCGGCCGGCCATTACGAGCCCCCAGGACGCAAGGCCCAGAACCCAGAACCAAAATGGTGTGGGCAGCGTAAGCATCATGTAGATTGAAATAAGTGCGAAGAGCGCACCGATGATAAATGCGGGTGCACGACTGCTGTCGCGCGCAATTTTAGTTGCTGTGAAGCCACCGCAGAACGCGCCGGCGGCGTAGGATAAAATGACGAAGAACAACGCCATGAACGGCGCGGTCTCCACATATTTTTTCAAAGATTCTGTATCGTTGAGATCAGCGCCCATTGGCGGCGGGTAGGCCTGCCGACCGAGCCACTGTACAATTCCCAGTACTACTGCAGTGACAATGATGCCTGCGATAACGGCTGCAATTTTTCTTAACATAGGTTGTAGTTTTTTAGGGTTGTACTTTTTAAACGCCAAATTGCTGAAGATGATGGTTTAAATGTTTGGCGAACATATTATTCCATTCCTGCGCGGTAAGTTTGCCAAATGAATGGTTTTCTTTACCGTCAAACGCATCCCGGCCCAGTTGCTGTGTTTTTTGGATGTAACCGATGAGTCTTTTCTTTTCAGCCTCGAAATCTTTTATGCCGGCAATTTTAAAAAGTGGGCTGGTAGGACCATTTTGAGGGTATGATTTTTCACCCATGACCTTCGCTTTTACAAAATTCTTCATGATAAACTTCGCGATGCCGCCCATTTTCTTAAACTTTTGAGGTTCGAATGCCAGCTCATAAGCCACGTTAAGGTGCGCCAACATTTGATCTACGGTCATCTGGCCCCAATTTGGGCTGCTTTCCGGTGTAAGTTTGTTGATTCTCGCGATGTAATCCTGCGCAGTGGAGGCATCGAAAATATTTTGCATGCGGGAAGATTTATTTCAACAAATGTATTTAAAAATTAAGTTTAAAGAAATGGGCGTACCGAATTTTAATTAAATACAGCACTTCAATGTTGTTCTAAAAGTCTGGTGTTTTGCGGCCTGTCATTAAATATATTTAAAGTACTAAAGGCTAAAGCCAAAGGCAAAATTTTCGTAAATTCGCGACACTTAAAGCTAACGTTTAAATACAAATAAAAATAACAATGAGTCAATTCGATGTTACCGTTATCGGTTCAGGACCTGGAGGATATGTTGCTGCAATACGCTGTGCGCAACTGGGTTTGAAGACCGCAATTATTGAGAAATATCCAACGATGGGCGGTACCTGTCTGAACGTGGGCTGTATCCCGTCAAAAGCTTTGCTGGACAGTTCGGAACATTTCGAGAATGCCAAACATAATTTTGCCAGCCACGGTATCATCATCGATGAGCCGAAAGCCGACCTTGCCCGTATGATCGCGCGTAAGAACGAAGTGGTGGACCAAACGACCAAAGGAATCCAGTTCCTGATGGACAAAAATAAGATCACCGTTTTTGAAGGTGTAGGTAGTTTTGAATCTTCTACGCAGGTTAAAGTAACTAAAAAGGACGGTTCATCGGAAATCATCGATTCAAAATATATCATTATCGCAACCGGCTCGAAACCAAGTTCGTTGCCCTTCATCAGCCTGGATAAAGAGCGTGTGATCACCTCAACCGAAGCATTGGAGCTTAAAGAAATTCCGAAACATCTTGTTGTGATCGGAGGTGGAGTGATTGGATTGGAACTTGGTTCTGTGTATAAAAGACTTGGTTCAGAGGTTACCGTGGTTGAGTTTATGGATAAAATCATCCCAACGATGGACGGTGCACTATCAAAAGAGCTTAATAAAGTTCTGAGAAAGCAGGGTATCAAATTCATGCTTTCAACCGCAGTTCAGGCTGTTGAAAGAAACGGAGATTCGGTGAAAGTTACCGCAAAGGACAAAAAAGGTGCTGAATTAGTTGTAGAAGGTGATTATGTTTTGGTTTCTGTTGGAAGAAAACCTTATACAGAAGGTCTTGGGCTTGAAAAAGCAGGTGTGGACCTTGATGAGAGAGGCAGAGTGAAGACAAATGCACATCTTCAAACCAATGTTTCAAATATCTATGCGATAGGGGATGTAGTAGCCGGCGCAATGCTGGCGCACAAAGCTTCTGAAGAAGGCGTTTTGGTAGCTGAGCAGCTTGCCGGACAAAAACCGCACATCAATTACAACCTAATTCCAGGCGTGGTTTATACATGGCCGGAAGTTGCGGCCGTGGGTAAAACCGAAGAGCAACTGAAAGAAGAAGGTGTTGCAATAAAAGTCGGTAATTTCCCTATGAGAGCGCTTGGCAGAAGCCGTGCCTCAGGTGATATCGATGGTTTCATCAAAATCATTGCAGACGAAAAAACCGATGAGGTTTTAGGCGTTCACATGATTGGCGCAAGAGCAGCGGATATGATCGCTGCTGCGGTTACAGCAATGGAGTTCCGCGCTTCAGCGGAAGATATCTCGCGCATGTCTCACGCACACCCAACATTCGCAGAAGCTATTAAGGAAGCGGCGCTGGACGCAACGGGTAAGATTGCGTTGCATATGTAAGAACAAAGTAAAAAGTGAAAGGAGCCAAGTAGGGACAGATTTGGCTGTCGTATAGGCAAAAAATAAAGAGAAGTTTCGGCTTCTCTTTTTTTGTACTTGATCTTACCATTATGAGGAGGCAGTAACTTTAATGACAATCATAGTTTAGAAAAAATATAGAGTATTTGTTTTGATGATTTAATAACTCAAATCCTGTTTTACTATCAAATATTTTAAAAACAAATGCATTATTTGAATATACAATTACGGAAATTGTTCCGCAATGTTGTTTTGCCATTTCTGGAGGTTGCGGAACCGTTTCTGACGACTGCTGGCCTGTTTCGCACGCACAAAATTTTATTTAAGCATCAGAAACTTTCGCGTATTTGAAAAAGGGTTTAATCTTTTTATTCAGATAAGTTCCTTTCGAAAAAGCCGCCCGGAACTCATCGAAAACTTCCTGCGGCACATCCAAATAATCGTAAATTGCGCCAGAAACATAGATGATGCGCAGGATTTCGAGCTCAGGTTTGTAAAAATATTTTCGGATGACGGAGGAAGGCATGCCGTGATTCTACAATTTCTGTTCCTTTAGATTTCATACCTTTGCGCATCTATATTACATTCCTTTATGATCCCAGGCAAAACTCAAATTCTAAAAATCGCAGAAAAAAACTACTCCGGACTTTTTCTTGAAGACGAAAACGGCGAACGGGCCTTTCTTCCGAAAATTTTCGCTTCTGAAAGTGCCGAAATTGGCGATGAAATGGAGGTATTTGTGTATCAGGATGATGATAAACTGAAAGCTACGACCGAAAAACCAAATGCCGAAGTGGGCGAATTTGCGGTGATGTCCTGCGTGCAGAGCCTTCCGAGCGGCGCATTTATGGATTGGGGAATCATCAAAGATCTATTTGTGCCGTACAAGCAGCAGAAGCAAAAGATCATTGAAGGAAGGCGATATCTTGTTCATGTTTTTGTGGACGAAATTTTAGGCCTGATAACCGGTACAACAACGTTCAAACGCAACCCGACTTACGAAGATCTACCTTTTCGAGTAGGGGATAAGGTGAGTCTGATCATCATGGGTGAAAGCGAACTGGGTTGGAATGTCGTCATTAATAAAAAATACATCGGGCTGGTGTATGCTTCCGACGTTTACAAAAAACTGTTCCCGCTTTCGGAGGAAACCGGTTATATAAAAACCATTCGCGAGGACGGAAAAATCGATGTGTCGCTGCAGCCGCAAGGTTATGAGAATATCGATGAGTTCCAGCAGATCATCTTGCAGAAACTTAAACAAAATTATGGTTTGCTTTATCTTTCGGATAAATCTGAGCCTGAAGAAATCAAAGACGAACTTCAGATGAGCAAGAAAAATTTCAAGAAAGCAATCGGTGGACTTTACCGCGATAAAAAAATCGAGATTTTTGAAGATAAAATTCGGTTGATTGACGAAGCTGAAGAAAATTAGATTGAAATAAATACAAAAAGAGCAGTGAATCACTGCTCTTTTACTGTTTGTCGGGATGACTGGATTCGAACCAGCGACCCCTTGCACCCCATGCAAGTACGCTACCGGGCTGCGCTACATCCCGAATTGCGGTACAAAAATATTAAATAGTTTGGCACTCTCAAAATGATTTTCGTATCTAATTTCTGTTTTTAATCAGCAGCCAGCCGTTGAGAATTCGGCCGTCGGAAACTTTAATCTGGTACCAGTAATTTCCGGTGGGAAGCGGGCGTGAATTTAATTTTCCGTCCCATTCGAAACTGCCTGTTGACACTTTATATAGAACCGCATTTCCCCAACGGTCTAAAACCGTGATCTCAGAATTGGGATAATTTTCGAGACCTCCAATTTTCCAAGTGTCGTTTTTACCGTCGCCGTTCGGACTGAAACTGTTGCTTACATTGAAAATCGTAAAATCCATCTGGCCGATCACGCAGCCACCGCTTGTTTTTACATAAACGGTATGATTTCCATTTGAAAGATTTGAAAATATATTTGAAATTTGCCACGTCCTGTTATCCAGAGAATATAGGAAGTCGCCGGTTTCCGACATTTGTACGGTTGCAGTATTGTTCACGATCTGAACCCTGGTAATAGAAGCTAACGGAGATTTTGTCACCGTAACGCTTGCGGAATTTTTACAGTTAAATGCGTTCGTGACAGTAACAGTATATTTTCCGATTTCAGCAGCCGTAAGTGTTTGGCTTGTTGAGATTACGTTCAAATCACTGTCTTTTGTCCATTCATATGACGAAAATCCCGCGCCGGCATCAAGCGTAACGGATTGTCCGTTGCAGAATTCCGCATTTGCGGGCAAGTTAACTACAGGTTTTGGGTTTAAGGTTAAATTAAGTTTTACGGATACAAAACAGCCTAAAGTATTTGAGATCTTTACATTGAATTCATTTGAACCAATCGTAAGCGTAACATTCGAAGGATTTAAAATAAGCTGATTTGAAGCGGTATAAAATTCGAAAATTAGTCCGGCGGTATTGGCATTCAATCCTGTTTTAAAATCATTAAGATCGACAATTTTAGAAGTTGAAACCGTGTCATTGCAAATGCTTTCAGCGTGATCCTTTGCTGGAATTCCGCCGTTCGCAACAGAAACCTTAACCGCCAGTTTCTTCGTGCTTTTGCAGCCGCTCACGGTTTGTGTGGCGTAATACGTTTCGCCATCAGTCAGTGGAGTTGAAATGGGAATAACGTTTCCTAGCGAATCATACCATTTAACATTAGTTCCGGAAACCGCGAGGTTTGAAAGGTCAGGATTCTGGGCTGAACAGAAATCCTGTTGAATATTTCCGGTTGGAGGCGCGGTATCATTGAGCGCAACGGTGATTTCAAATTTTGCGCTTTCGCAGCCACTCAAAGTTTGTGTCGCAAAATATTTAGTACCGTCGGTTAAAAGAGTGTTTGTGTTTAAAGCGTTTCCGGCTGCATCGTACCATTTAATAGATGTTCCCGCAATCTGAAGATTGGAAATTTTTGGAACATCGATTTTGCAAAAGGTTTGTATTGCATTTGCAATGGGCAACGGCTCACTAATGATCATTACATTCTGGTTTTGCGTGGAGATATTCCCGTTTCCGTCGTCATAATTCCAGGCAATCACATAGTTTCCCGGAAGCGAATACTGCAGCGGATCGGAAGTTGTTCCAATAATATTACCCATACAAACATCAGTTGCTGTTGGGATGGTGGAAATTACGGTTTTGCAGTTTCCGGTAATTGTTGGAAGTACGGCAATATTGGGGATGGGAGCGGTTTTGTCTTCTAGCTTAATGGTTGTTTCTGCTTTTTGACTTTCGCAACTGTTTATTGTTTGCGTTATAAAATATTTTTTACCGTTGATAAGAATAGTTTCCTCATCCAAAAGGTTGTTCAGTGAATCATACCATTTGATATTCTGCCCATTTATCTGGATGTCCTTTATTTTATAAGTTTTTGCCGGGCAAAGTTCGGTGACGTTACTGACGATGGGTTTTGGTGCAGTGGAATACACGGTAAAAGTGGTGGATAGTCCTTTGCACACTATATTTTGGTTGAAATTTACAAAATATACAGTATAGGTAGAATTAGCGACAATTAAAGTCTGGGGAGGGATGTCGCTGTTAACATTATTGGAAAATCGGAGATTATTGGGATTAATTGTTGGGAAGAGATCTTGAAGTCTCATAGTTCCCATATTGCATAAATACTGGTTTTGAATGTTGGGCTTATCTGGAGTTACTATGACATTTGCCCGAACTTTTAGTCTTGTAGGATTGATACCACATGATGCATCTGTAACAGAAGCATAATAATCCTTACCATCTTCTAAAATTGTATCATTTGAAAGTGGTATCGTTGAAGTTGGTGAATCGTACCAAGTCGTGTAAGAAGTCATAGGGTATAAATTGCTTATTCGTGCATTCGACGTAGAGCAATAGTTGACTACGCTATCACCATCTGGAGTTCCTGTATAACATTTTGATAGTTTCTGGACTGTTGAACCAAAGTATATCGTCGGTGCATTTGACACAATATCCTGATCTGGATCTAGATCAATAGCCGACATTGGTACAGCAGTATAATAATAGTGGTCGTTTTTTTTATCAAAAATAAGTGAATGGTTCCCACTGTAATAAGGGAACCCACTCTTGTTGTAAATTAATTTACCATCGAGATTATACCTTAGCCATATTGCTTCGCTAGTACTTTGTGTTTTTAAATATTCGATTTTGGAAAATTGATCCTTTGACTGCAGCGTTCGGTCAGAATTAAACGTCATGACATTTACTATTCCTCCATGTGAAAAATTTACTGATCCTTGTGAGAAACCACTTTCATAAATGGAAGAATGCCAGATATAATTTTTGTTTTCATCCATTTTCAGTACGATAACAGCATCTTTATTAAAAGCTTCAAAATTTATTGATTTATTGCTAAAAGCTATAGTCTGCTCTATACCGTTTTGGCATATAAGAACTATATTATTCTGTTCATCAATATCTAACTTATCATTATTTGCAGTATTGTAGTTTAAACTTCCGGATGGCAAGTATTGGAACCATTTGAAATTTCCGTTTTTATCTATTTTGCACAGATAATGTAAGTATGTGTTAGAGTTCTGAACTCGATATGGCGCGAGATTTTCGAACTGAAAATAATTTTCATTTCTACCACTTAAAACAATACTACCATTACTGTCAGTTTTAAGAGAGGTGATAATCGGGCTGTAATGTCCCTGCACGCTCACTGCCCATTTAAAATTTCCATTTTTATCATTTTTTAAAATGAAACCGCTTCCATTCGTACCCTGTAAGTTATAAGTTGCGTTAGGGTCGCTATCGAAATCCACATTGTCGTTTCCATATGATAGATAATTTCCGAAGGTGATAATATTGTTCTCGGAATCTAAGGAGGATTTGGCACCATCGCGTACTCCTTCATAGAAATTACCAAATTTATATACTCCGTCTTTGTCCAATTTTACGACAAAAGCGCCATATGTCCACGGACCTGAGTGGGTAGCTGTAACTATGTCCTGTTGAAGCGGATCCGGATTTAAATCAAATGTGTTTTGGAATTGACAGTAACCGGTTACAATTATATCTCCATTATTGTCAGTATTAAGGGAATAAACTTTACTTGAAAGATTAGAGTCGAAAGATTTTGACCATATATAGTCTTTGTCTTTGTTTAATTTATATATAAAACCAAAAGAATTAGCTGTACCGGTCAACTGGTACGTAGTGGGATCGCTGCTTGCGAAACCTATCTTATCACTGTAAGTGCCACCTGCATATAAATTTTCCCCATCATCCGTTGCAACGGAGAAAATGGCATTGTTCCGCAACATTGCAGGATCAAAATATGTTTCAGAATGCCAGATTAATTTTTGGGAAAAGACTAGGACAGAAATTGAAGTAAAGACAAGTAAGTAGATTTTTTTCATCAAATAAATTGTGCCCAAATATATATCATTCCTTTCGCACGAGCAATATCCAGTCTTCCTCAAGTAGTTTGTAGCCGATGTCGTACACGAAGCGGTATTCAGCGCCGTTTTTGTAGATTTTCAGGCTGGTGAAATATTCAAAATCGAAACCTTCGGAAGTGAGTTTGTTCCGCGTGGTTTTGGCCTTGCCTTCGGTGAATTTCTGCTCAGAAAGTATGCGGTGGTTTTTGCGCAGCTTGTTGTTGATGTTGCGCATCAGGTTAGACGAATCTTTATTGTGTTTGTTGTTGTAGGCGTTTCGGCAGCTGTCGTTGCAGAATTTCTTATCGCTTCGGCCGATGATCTTTTCGCCACATTCCAGGCAGTCTTGCATAGCAAACATTTGATAATCAAATATATAAAATTTATCTATGCTGGCTTTAAATTTTTCTGAATATTGGCTCTTAGCAATGTCTTAAGCTTCTGCGCTTTTATAATTAAATTTGCTGGATGGATTCACTTGAACAGATTATTGAATTTAAGACTTCACCCGAACTCATCTCAAAACTGCGCGAGCACAGCGTGGTGAAAACTTATACCGCCGGCGACCTGATCCTTGACGAAAATTCTGCAATCCGCGCCATCCCGATTGTGACAAAAGGGACGCTGAAAGTGATGAGAACCGAAGAAGACGGCCGCGAAATCCTGCTCTACTATATCACGGCCGGCGAAAGTTGCATCATGTCTTTCCTGGGCGGTATGCACGATGAAAAAAGTAAAGTGAAAGCGGAAGTGGAAGACGATGCCGAAATCATGTTCCTGCCAATGGAGAAAGTGCATCTGTTCATCAAAGAGCATCCCGAGTGGCTTGATTATATCTTCAGGCTTTACCATAAACGTTTTGAGGAACTGCTCGAGATTGTTAACGCAATCGCATTCCGGAAAGTGGACGAAAGACTGCTTTCACTTCTTCACAAAAAAGTGGAACTTACCGGTAGCAATACCTTAAATATCACACATGAGCAGCTCGCCAATGAACTCGGAACCGCAAGGGTAGTGGTCTCCAGGCTGCTTAAGCAGCTTGAGGAAAACGGTAATCTTCAGCTCGGACGCAACAAAATCATCCTTATGTAACCAAAGTAACTGTGCAGCGTTCTGGCTTGGTGCAATTTTGCAGCATCAAACAGAATTATGGACACAATAGGTTACTTCGCTTCAATATCCATCGGCATTTCATTAGGACTTATCGGCGGTGGTGGCAGCATACTCACCGTTCCTGTGCTGGTCTATCTTTTCCGTATAGACGCGGCGCTAGCAACGGTTTATTCACTTTTCATCGTCGGAATGACCAGTGTGGCGGGCTCATTTACCTATTTCAGAAAAGGTTTGGTAAATATGAAGACTGCGCTCATTTTCGGCATTCCTTCGATCATCTCCGTATTTCTGACCCGAACTTTTTTCGTTCCCGCCATTCCGGATGAGGTTTTTACACTTGCAAATTTCAGCTTGACCAAAGACATCATGCTGATTCTGCTTTTTGCAGTGCTGATGATTTTCGCGTCTTACAACATGATCAAAAAATGCAAAGGTGAAGACTGTTTTAAAACTGATAATAAGCCCGTAAGAAACACGGCAATTGTGCTGCAGGGCGCGGTGGTAGGCTTTGTAACCGGTCTTATCGGTGCAGGTGGCGGTTTTCTTATTATTCCGGCATTGGTTGGTTTGCTGAAACTCGACATTAAAAATGCCATCGGAACTTCACTTTTCATCATCGCGATAAATTCTCTGTTCGGCTTTGGTGTTTCCGTTATACATTTCATGATTGAGTGGAATTTAATCTTAAAGATTCTGGGTCTGGCAGTACTCGGCGTACTCATTGGGAGCTGGCTTTCAACGAAGATCGACGGCAAGAAACTGAAGCCCGCGTTCGGCTGGTTTGTCCTGGTGATGGGCGTCTATATCCTCATCAAGGAGACTTTAATTTAATTGAAATCAATCAATCAATCATTAACCATAAATAAAATTATTAATACCATGTCACAACCGCATTATTATGAAGTGAAAGCAGACTGGAAAAACGGTCGCGAAGGACTTTTGTCATCTCCCGTACTGAATGAAACAATAGAATGTGCCACGCCGCCGGAATTCCCAAAAGGTGAACCCGGAATCTGGTCACCCGAACATTTGTTCGCAGCCGCCATCAGCAGCTGTTATCTCTCGACTTTTTTGGCAATCGCTGAAAATTTCAAGCTCGATTTTCAAAGTTTTTCATGTAATACAATTTGCAAACTTGAATTGGTGGAAGGCAAATTCCAGATCTCTGAAGCGGAAATCACGCCTGAACTTGTACTTGCAGACCCCGAAAATGACCGCAAAAAAGCACTCAAAGTCTTGGAAAAATCTAAAGCGGCCTGCCTTGTGACCAATTCAATGAAAACGGCTGTGACACTTAAAAATCCCTTTAACTAAACCGTTATGTTCAATTTCATTAAAAATATTTTCGCAGGGCCAGCCAGCAGCGAGCCTGCTTTTGCCATCACCAGCGAAACTTTTCTTGTGGATGTGCGCACGCCCCGCGAATTCCGTTCCGGAAGCGTAAAAGGTGCCGTGAACATTCCACTCGATTCTATTACTAAACAATTGGGTAAATTTGCGGGAAAGAGCAGCACCGTGGTGTTTTGCAGGAGCGGCAACCGAAGCAGCCAGGCCAAAAAAATACTGGAGCAGAACGGCATAAGCAACGTGACCGACGGTAAAACCTGGCAAAACGTAAATAATTTGTTAAACAATTAAAAAAAAATATGTTAGAATTTCTTCAGCAGCCGTGGCCATGGTATGTCGCGGGCCCACTGATCGGTCTTACCGTCCCGGCGCTTTTAATCCTCGGGAACAAATCTTTCGGAATTTCGTCTTCGCTGCGGCACATCTGTGCCTCGTGTCTGCCGGCCAATATTCCGTTCTTTAAATACAACTGGAAGAAAGAAGCCTGGAATTTATTTTTCGTCTTCGGAATTTTCCTGGGCGGCATCATCACGATGATGTTTTTCTCAAATCCAAACCCTATCGAGGTTCATCCAAATCTGGTAAAAGAACTTGCCGGCTACGGAATTACAGATTTCAGCAATTTGGTTCCTACCCAACTGATGAACTGGGAATCACTGTTCACGCTGCGTGGCATGATCATGATGGTCGGCGGCGGATTTCTGGTCGGTTTCGGTACCCGATATGCAGGAGGTTGCACCAGCGGCCACTCCATCATGGGAATTGCGAACCTGCAGCTTCCGAGCCTAGTCGCCACAATCTTCTTCATGATTGGCGGATTTTTAATGGCCAACGTGTTACTTCCAATCATTCTTTCACTTTAAATTTTAAATAATAAATGTCTCAAAATATAAATCCACAGGAAGATCTGGACCTTAGGTCACTGGATACGATGTGTGTGAATGAAAGCCGTTTGCAGCACCAATGGTATCATAATTTGAAATATCTTGTGATGGGCATCCTGTTCGGCTTCGTTTTCATCAAAGCGGAAGTGATCAGTTGGTTTCGCATCCAGGAAATGTTCCGGCTGCAGTCTTTTCATATGTACGGCATCATCGGAAGCGCTATTTTGGTTGCGATGATCTCGATATTTTTAATTAAAAAATTCAAAATAAAAACCATTTATGGCGAAGAAATCATCTTCCATAAAAAAGAATTCAACAAAGGCCAGATCTACGGCGGACTGATCTTTGGTTTTGGTTGGGCAATCACCGGAGCCTGCCCGGGACCGCTGTTCGCGCAGATCGGAACAGGCGCGACAGTTATCGTTGTGACGCTTCTCAGCGCGATTGCCGGTACATGGGTTTATGGCTATTTCCGCGAAAAATTGCCGCATTAAAAGCTCAGCCAACAGCAACTAGCCGAAAAAACTTTCAATTTTATTTGCGCAGGCGGATAAATAAATTATAAATTTGTCCCACAAAATAAACAGAATGTTCAATCAACTACATCATCATCATTTTCATACTTGCACTCTCGCGAGCTGATTATGATATGCTGTAAATTCAACAAATATTTAATCCCGCCTGAGTAAATCAAGGCGGGATTTTTTTTGGTTTAGATCTAAAAAACCCACGTTTCGGTTTACTCACGCATTTAGAAATATAAAAATGAGTAAACTTAAAATTGCCATCCAAAAAAGTGGTCGACTCAGCCAAAAATCAGTCGCTCTTTTGGAAGAGTGTGGCCTGAAATTCCCCAACGGCGGCGGAAAACTGATTACCGAATGCACCAATTTCCCTGTTGAAATCCTTTTTCTGCGAGATGATGATATTCCGCAGTACGTGGAGCAGAATGTTGCACACATCGGCATCATCGGTGAAAATGTGTTTCTCGAAAGTGAAAAAGCGATTACAATCGTTGAAAAACTGAATTTTTCGGTTTGCCGTTTAAGTCTGGCAGTTCCGAAAGAGATTGATTATCCGGGTATAAATTTTTTCAAAGGAAAAAAAGTCGCCACTTCTTACCCCAATATTCTTCAGAAGTATTTTAAAGAAAATAGGATCGAAGCGACTGTTGAAGTCATCTCCGGAAGTGTGGAAATTGCGCCGGGTATTGGTTTGGCTGACGGAATCTGCGATATTGTAAGCAGCGGCTCTACCTTACTTTCCAATGGATTGAAGGAAGTGGAAACGGTAGTAAAAAGCCAGGCCGTGATGGTTGCAAACCCAAATCTGGATGAGGAAGCTCAACAGATTTTAAACAAACTGCTTTTCCGCATCCGTTCTGTCCAAAAAGCGAAAGAGAACAAGTACATCCTGCTGAATTCTCCTAACAGCCAGCTTGAAAAAATCATCCAAATCCTTCCCGGGATGAACAGCCCTACCATTCTTCCGCTCGCAAAAGATGGCTGGAGCAGCTTACACTCTGTCATCAGCGAGGATAAATTCTGGTACGTCATCGATGAGCTGAAAAAAGCTGGTGCTGAAGGCATCCTGGTGGTTCCTATAGAAAAAATGATTCTTTAAAATCAAAAAAAACCAAATGAAAAATATAACCAACCCGACAATTTCTGATTGGGCTAAAATTTGTAAAAGACCGGTTTTTCCCGCTGAAGATTTGGAAGACAAAGTCAAAAATATTCTTGAACTGGTGCAGCAGAAAGGCGATACGGCACTTAAAGAATTAAGTTTAAAGTTTGATAAAGCCGTAGTTGAAGAGCTGAAAGTAAGCGAAGCTGAAATAGAAGCTTCAAAAAAGCAGGTTTCAGAGGAGTTAAAAGTAGCGATTTCGGTTGCCGCAAAAAACATCAGATCTTTTCACGAAGCCCAGCAACTCACCGAAACCATTGTGGAAACAATGCCGGGAATCCAGTGCTGGAGAAAAAGTGTTGCGATCGAAAATGTTGGATTGTACATTCCTGGTGGTTCCGCGCCTTTGTTTTCAACAGTTTTGATGCTGGGAATTCCGGCGCTGATTGCTGGCTGCAAACAAATTGTATTATGTACACCTCCTGATAAGGACGGCAATATCAATCCCGCAGTTTTGTACACGGCAAATTTTCTGGGGATTACCCAAATATTCAAAGTGGGTGGCGCACAGGCCATTGCAGCATTGGCTTACGGGACAGAAACGGTTCCGAAAGTGGATAAAATCTTCGGACCCGGAAACCAATTTGTCACCAAAGCCAAAGAACTTGTTCAGAAAAACGGTATTGCCATCGATCTGCCGGCGGGTCCGAGTGAAGTCCTGGTGATTGCAGATTCAACTGCGGATGCGGATTTTGTTGCCTCCGATTTGCTTTCCCAAGCAGAGCATGGCCCAGACAGTCAGGTTGTTTTGCTTTCAGATTCTTCGGAATTTGTTGAGAAAGTTAAACTTGCTGTTGATGAACAACTGCGTGTTTTACCCCGAGCTGACATTGCAGCAAAAGCGCTTGAAAACAGCTTTTCGGTGATTTTCAATTCCATAGGAGAATGTGTGGAATTCAGTAACCGTTATGCACCCGAACACTTAATTCTGGCCATTGAAAATGCGCAAGAATTTGCCTACAAGATTCAGAACGCAGGTTCGGTTTTCATTGGAAACTATTCCTGTGAAAGTGCCGGCGATTACGCGAGTGGAACCAATCACACCTTGCCGACCAACGGTTATGCCCGAAGTTATAGTGGAGTTTCTTTGGACAGTTTTGTGAAGAAGATTACTTTCCAGAATATCAGTAGATTAGGTTTACAAAATATCGGCAGAACGGTGGAAGTGATGGCCGGGGCAGAACAGCTTTTGGCGCACAGAAATGCCGTTTCCATCAGATTAAAAAAAATACAGGATGAAAAGTAAAATTAATGAACTCGTAAGAAAAAATATTCAGGCTTTGAAGCCGTATTCGACCGCGAGAGACGAATATTCGGGGAAAGAGGGAATCTTTCTGGATGCCAATGAAAACCCTTTTGGAATCTACAACCGCTACCCCGATCCGTATCAACCGGCTTTGAAAAAGAAATTGGCAGAACTCAAAAATACGTCTCCCGAGCAGATTTTTATCGGAAACGGCAGCGACGAAATAATTGATCTGGCGTTCAGGATTTTCTGCGAGCCTGGTCAGGATAAAGCCTTGACTTTTGTTCCGACCTACGGGATGTACGAAGTTTCTGCAAACATCAATGATGTGGACCTCATTAAACTTCCTTTGAATGATGACTTTCAGATTGAAAAAGACCTTTTGCAGCCTTACTTTTCAGACCCAAATCTGAAACTCGTTTTTATCTGTTCGCCGAACAATCCGACAGGAAATTTATTGCGAACTGAAGATATTGAGTTTATTCTCAATCAATTCTGCGGAATTGTGATTCTTGACGAGGCTTACATTGATTTTTGTGACCGACCTTCCTTTATCGAAAAACTTACGGATTATTCGAACCTAATCATCATCCAGACTTTAAGCAAAGCCTGGGGTTTGGCAGGAGTACGCCTCGGAATCGGTTACATGAATGAGGAAATTCTGTCTTACTTCAACCGCGTGAAACCTCCTTATAACATCAGTTTGCTCAATCAGCAGACCGCGCTCGAAATTTTAAATGATAAAGCGGCTTATGATGATAAAGTAAAAAATATTTTAGCAGAAAAGGAGCAGATGATTCAAAGACTTTCCACTTTAAAGATGATAAGAAAAATTTATCCTTCTGATGCCAATTTCATTCTTGCAGAAGTGGAAAATGCAGATCAACTGTATGAAAAACTCGTTGAAAGAAAGATCATCATCAGAAACCGGAACTCCGTCATCAAAAACTGCGTGCGGATTTCAGTGGGAACATCCGAAGAAAATGAACAGTTATTAAATGCCTTAAAAGAATTCAGCAATGACTAAAAAAGTTTTATTTATAGATCGCGACGGGACCATCATCCGCGAACCCGAAGATTTCCAGATTGACAGTTTCGAAAAGCTCGAATTCTTACAAAATTCCATCAGCAATCTTGCTAAAATTGCCCGCGAATTGAGTTACGAACTGGTAATGGTGACCAATCAGGACGGTTTGGGAACCGATTCTTTTCCGGAAGACACTTTCTGGCCAGTGCAGAATTTCATCATCAATATGCTGAAAAATGAAGGTGCGGAATTTGCGGAAATCTTTATTGATCCGTCTTTTGAACATGAAAATAAGCCCACAAGAAAACCGGGAACGGGCATGCTTCAGAAATACATTTACGGAAACTATGACCTCGGAAATTCCTTTGTAATCGGTGACCGTGAAACGGATATTCAATTGGCAAAAAATTTAGGTTCAAAATCGATACTCATCAGCGATACTGAAAATGAAGCGGCGACCTTTTCCACTAATGATTGGAGCAAAATCTATCAGTTCTTAAAATCTGTCCCCCGAATTGGTAAAGTGAAAAGGGAAACCCTCGAAACTTCCATTAAAGTTGAAGTGAATCTGGACGGAACTGGCGTTTCAGATATCGATACAGGTCTGCCTTTTTTTGATCATATGTTGGAACAAATTTCCCGACACGGTAACCTCGACCTTAATGTCAAGGTGAAAGGTGATCTCGAAATCGATGAACACCACACCGTAGAAGATACCGCGATTGCTTTGGGTGACGCTTTTCTGCAGGCGCTTGGCAACAAAAAAGGCATTTCACGTTACGGTTTTTTATTGCCAATGGATGATTGTCTGGCGCAGGTAGCGGTAGATTTCGGCGGTCGGCCGTGGATTGTTTGGGAAGCGGAGTTTAAGAGGGAGAAAATCGGTGATGTGCCGACCGAACTTTTTTTCCATTTCTTTAAATCCTTCAGCGATCAGGCGAGATGCAACCTGAATATCAAAGCTGAAGGCGAAAATGAACACCACAAAATCGAATCTATTTTTAAAGCGTTCGCAAAAGCAATAAAGATGGCGGTAAGTAAAACCCAAAACTATAACATCCCCAGTACAAAAGGAATTTTATGATCGCAATATTGAAATACAACGCCGGCAACTCGCTATCCGTGGAAAATGCGGTAAAAAGGCTCGGTTATGAATCGGTTATCACCGATGATCCTGATGTTTTAAAAAATGCTGAAAAGGTCATCCTTCCGGGCGTTGGCGAAGCAGCCTCAGCAATGGAATATTTGAAGGAAAAGGGTTTGGATGAAGTAATTAAAAACCTTACGCAACCGGTTCTGGGAATTTGTCTGGGGATGCAGCTGCTCTGCGAATCTTCAGAAGAAGGTGATACTGAAACTTTGAGGATTTTTAAAACTAAAGTCAAGAAGTTCCCGCCTGAAGATCTTGTTCCTCACACTGGCTGGAACAATTTCACTTCCGTTAAAGGAAAGCTCTTTGAAAATGTTGAGACTGACGAAAATTGCTATTTTGTTCACAGTTATTACGCCGAACCCAGCGAGGAAACCGTGGCGGTCACAGATTATATCCTGCCTTTCAGCGCGGCCTTGCAGAAAGATAATTTCTACGCAACCCAATTTCACCCCGAAAAATCAGCTGCCACTGGAATGCAGATTTTAAAAAACTTTTTAAGCTTATGAGAATTATTCCGGCCATCGACATCATCGGTGGTAAATGTGTAAGACTGACGAAAGGCGATTATTCGACCCAGAAAATTTATAGTGAAAATCCGGTGGATATGGCGAAAATGTTTGAAGATAACGATATTAAATTTCTGCATGTCGTAGACCTTGATGGTGCAAAAACGAAGCAGATTGTCAATTATAAGACGCTGGAAATGCTTTCCTCAAAAACCGGACTCCAAATCGATTTCGGAGGCGGAATTAAATCAGAAACTGATATCAAAACCGCTTTTGAATGCGGCGCGAAACAGATAACCGTCGGAAGTGTTGCGGCGCAAAATCCAGAGTTGATGTTGGAATGGCTCGTGAAATATGGTGCTGAAAAAATCATTCTGGGCGCCGACTGTAAGAACAGGATGATTGCGACCAACGGTTGGCTCGAAAGCAGCAGTCTGGACGTGGTTGAATTTATTAAAGAATTCAATAAAAATGGCGGAACATACAGCATTGTAACCGATATCGATAAAGACGGAATGCTTCAGGGGCCGGCTTTTGGGCTTTATGAAGAAATCCTGGACGAAACAACAATCAGTTTGATTGCCAGCGGCGGAATCACCACGATTGAAGATTTGCAAAAGCTGAAAAAACTCGGCTGCGAAGGCGCAATTATTGGAAAAGCGATTTATGAAGGGACGATTACTCTTAAAGAACTAACAGAATTATGCTGAAGAAAAGAATCATTCCGTGTCTCGACATAAAGAACGGAAGGACGGTAAAAGGAATCAATTTTGTTGATATTCAGGACGCGGGCGATCCTTTGGAACTTGCGAAAAGATACGTTGACGAAGGCGCAGACGAGCTTGTTTTTCTCGACATTACCGCAACACTTGAGAACCGTAAAACACTCACGGAACTCGTGACCCGAATCGCTTCAGAAATTAATATTCCATTTACGGTCGGAGGTGGAATTAATACATTGGAAGACGCCAAAAAAATTATCGATTCCGGCGCGGATAAAATCAGTTTGAATTCCGCGGCAATTCTCAGACCTGAACTGATTACGGAGATTGCGCGTAAGTTTGGAAACCAGTGCGTCGTTTTGGCGATCGACACAAAGTTTGAAGATAATGAATGGAAAGTTTTCCGCAGTGGCGGTACAGTTTCCACAGAATTAAAAACCGTTGACTGGGCCAAAAAAGGTGCAGAATTAGGAGCTGGAGAAATCCTTTTGACGTCGATGAACAACGACGGAACAAAGAATGGTTTTGCAATTGAAATCAGTAAAGCGGTTTCGGAAGCGGTTTCCATTCCGGTGATTGCCTCTGGTGGCGCCGGAACGATGGAACATTTTGCGGAAGTTTTCAGCCAAACAAAAGTCACCGCCGCTTTAGCAGCCAGCGTTTTTCACTTCGGTCAGATCCCGATACCGGAACTTAAAAAATATTTAAAAACTCAAAATATCCCTGTGCGACTATGAAACCAAATTTTAATAAATCCAACGGCCTGATTCCCGTCATCATTCAGGATGAAATAACGCTGCAAGTTTTGATGCTGGGTTATATGAATGCAGAAGCGTTCAATAAAACCGTTGCAGAACAAAAAGTAACCTTTTACAGCCGCAGCAAAAACCGACTTTGGAAGAAAGGCGAAACTTCCGGAAACTTTCTTTGGGTAAAAGACATTAAGTTTGATTGTGATGACGATACTTTACTCATTTTTGCCAAAGCCGACGGACCAACGTGCCACAAAGGAACGGTTTCGTGTTTCAATACAGAGCCTAAAAAGGGATTTCTGTACCGTTTGGAACAAACCATCCATGAAAGAATTGATCAGAATGTAGAAAATTCCTACACGAATCAACTTTACAAAAAAGGCATCAACAAAGTCGCACAGAAAGTAGGCGAGGAGGCCGTAGAACTCGTGATAGAAGCTAAAGATAATGATGCAGAGCTCTTTAAAAATGAAGCAGCGGATTTACTCTATCACTATTTAATTTTGCTGAAATCGAAAGGTTTTACATTGGAAGAAATTGAAGCGGTTTTAAAAGAGCGGGAGAAGTAAATTTACGCCTTTTCAGTAACCAAATATTCCGGATCTTCCAGGATATTCACTTCGATAATTGCGGAAGCATTCTGCAAAAGCGTGCGGCAGTCTTTACTTAAATGTTTCAAGCGAACCGTTTTACCCAGTTTTGAATAGCGCGCTGTCAACGCATTTAAAGCATCAATCGCTGACATGTCAACAACGCGGCTTTCCGCGAAATCGATGATAATTTCCGGAGGATCATTCGCTACGTCAAACTTTTCAGCGAAACCCGTTACAGAGCCGAAAAATAATGGTCCATAGATTTCATAATGCTTTACACCGTTTTCATCAACATGCTTTCTCGCACGGATTCTTTTGGCATTGTCCCACGCGAAAACCAGAGCAGAAATAATCACGCCGATTAAAACCGCCAGTGCTAAATTGTGAAGGAACACCGTAATTAACGTCACCACAATCATCACGAAAATATCGGATTTTGGCATCCGTTTGAAAATCTTTAAGCTGGCCCATTCGAAAGTCCCGATCGCGACCATGATCATCACGCCTGTTAACGCCGCCATTGGCAGTTTCCCGATCACCGGAGCGCCTATTAAAATTATCACTAAAATCGTTAAAGCCGCCACAATACCGGATAATCTTGCGCGTGAACCAGCCGAAAGATTTACCAAAGTCTGCGCAATCATTGGGCAGCCGCCCATGCCGTAGAAAAATCCGTTCAGGATATTGGCGCCACCTTGCGCAACACATTCGCGGTTGCTGTTGCCTTTGGTTCCGGTGATTTCATCTACCAAATTCAGCGTTAAAAGTCCCTCCGTTAAACCTACCGCCGCCATAATTGCCGCATACGGAAAAATGACCTGCAGTGTTTCGAAGTTAAATGGAATATTAGGGATGTGGAATGGTGGCAAACTTCCGCTTACCGACGCAATGTCTGCCACACGTTTCGTATCGATGTTGAAAATCATTACCAATGCGAATACGACCATGATCGCAACAAGTGACGCCGGAACTTTTTTTGAGAATTTCGGCCACATCACTACGATTGCTATAGTCAGTGTTACAAGTCCGGCCATGATCAGAAACGGAGTTCCCGTAAGCCATTCCGTCTGTCCGTTGGTTGAGATTTTAAACTGCTCGAACTGCGACATAAAGATGACGATCGCCAGACCGTTTACAAAACCGAACATGACGGGTTGCGGAACCAATCTCACAAATTTCCCGAGTTTAAATACGCCCACCAGAATTTGAATAACGCCCGCGAGTGCAATCGCGCCGAAAACATATTCCAGTCCGTGAGATTTCATCAGTGCGATAAGAACAATCACCGTCGCGCCAGCTCCACCGGAAATCAGTCCCGGTCTTCCGCCAAAAATGGCGGTGACCAGACCCATGATGAAAGCACCGTAGAGTCCGACCAATGGAGGGAAACCGGCGAGTATCGCAAACGACAGTGATTCCGGAATCATGGTCATCGCCACGGTAAGTCCGGCTAGGATTTCGGTGCGGTAGTTTACTTTCTGAGAGAAATCGAATAGGTTGAGTGCTGCTTTCATGCGGTTTTGTTGCCGCAAAAGTAAGCGTTTAGAAGAAAAAAGCCATAAGTGGTGAAGGGTTTAAGTTGCGGAGAAATTTGCATTTTCATCCATAATCTTCTGCCGGAATCTGGCAGGACTTTCGCCCGTCGTTTTCCTGAAGTATTTTCCAAAATGTGACTTATCCGAAAAACCAAGTTCGTAAGCGATTTCAGTTACGGAAAGCGGCGTGTTGAGCAGAAGCCGCTCCGCCTCTAGCACCACGCGTTCACGGATGAACTGTTCGGCCGACATATCAGCCTTGTCTTTTACGATCGAGTTGAGGTAATTGGGCGTAATGTTCAGTTTTGCAGCGTAATCTGAGGTCCGTTTCAACTCCTTGAAGTGGATGTTCACCAGACTTTTAAAATCTTCGATATAACTCAGCGTGCGGCTGGCCCTAAACCCTGTAAAACCTCCACCACCCGTGCAACGGATGTACTTAAGCATGGCCGTTTTAAGCAATAAACAAATAATTTCCCGGCTCAGCACATCATCTTTCTGGAATTCGGTTTCAATGTCTTTTACGGTGTGAATAAAGGCGGCGAAATCGGGTTTAGAAAATTCGGCCAGCGAAGGTAAGTCGGAAAATGCGGTGTCAGTCTTGATTTTGCGGTTACCCGTATAAATTCGGTTGTAAAAAGAGCGCGTAAACAGAATAATTCGTGCAGAAAAGCTACCACCTTCAGTGAATTGGAAAATTTGGTTATAATTAATGAAAACAACGCGATTGGCCGCCAGTTCGTAAGACGTGTGATCAACTACTATTTCACACTTTCCTTTGTCGCAAATCAACAGTGTGTAAAATCTGCTTCGGTATGGCACACCTGCTTTAAATGCCTCTTCGGCAGCGGTCATTTTAGCCACGGCAAAATCGTCATCCAGGGATTTTAAGCCTTTCAGTTTTCGGATCGTGACAGATTCTACGGGTTGGTTTCCTAACATTAAAATACTACATTTTTCAAGCTGAAACGGTTTTCAACTCACTTGAGAAGTAAAGTTAATGTTTTCAGTTTGAATTTTCGGCCAGGCTTATCGCGGCACCCGATAGGACGTTTACCACTTTCTTGTCGACATAATCTGAATTCATCGCGCGCAAAACGGCCATATAATTCATGCTGAATTCTACATTATCACCGGTTTTTAGTCCGCGCTCATTTTCACCTAAATCCAGGATAAGCATATCGGAACTCGCGCCGATAATCTTAATGTCAGCGAGCATGGGCGTGATGTTTTTGGCGTCGATATCCAGCAGTCCGACGTCTACGATGGCACGAACGGATGTCTGGTCATATTCAGACTGATCGAAAGCCGGTGTGTCCCCCGTGAGGTTTGTTCCGGCCGTGCCAGAAGGTACACGAGGCTTTTCCGATAGTTCGATCACTTCTGCATTTAAGGTGAAAACTTCGCGATACATACCGTGGATATAGCCGTCAGCAAATACATCTGTGCCGAAAAACAGCGTTTCTCCCACACGGAAATGATTGATTCCTTCCGGCACTTCATTTCGGTAAATCAAAGGAACGGTAACGGATGATCCGCCTGAGATATACGGAATTTTCACACCGAATTTCTTTTCAAGAAGCGTTTTATACTGTGCCAGCGTTTTTAGTTTTTTCTCATCCGGTAAGATTCCGTTAAGACAACAAAGGTTTGTCCCGAGACCGACAACCTCCATATTAGGCAGTTGCAAAACAGCCCCGTAGAATTCCATTAACTCAGCAAGCAAAATGCCTTCGCGCAGCTCGCCCATTTCCGCCATCAAAACGACGCGGTGTACTTTATTTTGCTGCACAGCTTCTGCTGAAAGTGCTTTGAGTGTTTCGAGTTCGGTATTGAAACTTACATCGGCAAATTCCACGATACTTTTTGCCAGTCGCCTTGCGGGCGGTTTGATGTAAATGGTAGTGGTTTCTGGCGATAACTTTTTGATCGTTTTTAAATTGCTCAAACGGGAATCACAAATTTCCTTGTCTGAAATATTCAGCAAAACATCGAGGAATTTCTCATTCCCACACAGGAGTTTTGCCACGATTGCCCATTCGATGTTGTGTTGGCTGAAAAGGTCTTCGAGGAAAGTAAAATTGTGATATAGTTTCGCAGAATTTAGTGTAATATAAGACATGATTATTTTTTTAACCTCATTTCGAGGTATTTACTGGTGAAACCCAGCTTTGTATACAGGTTTTTGGCTGGATTATCGGGCTCACAATGCAGCGCAATATCACCTTCGCTTCGGTTGATCGCTTCCTGCAGAAGGGCTTTGCCGATGCCGGTGCCCCGTTTGTTGCTGTCTGTCGCGATATAAACGAGGATATTTTCGGGGATAAAACCTTCCATTCCCGTCTTGTTTACTACGACAGCGCCGGCTAATGCCTTTTCGTGTGTAGCAGTAATAATCAAACCGCCCGGTTTTCCGTTTTTCCCCATCGCATAATGAAGTGATTTTTCAATATCGGTTTTGCTGTCGCCATACTGTTCAAGATGCAGGTGCAGGAAATCCTTCACTTCTTCGAGTTGCGAATCTTTGGCGGTGTCTTTTTCGGTAAAAATTGTAAATGTTGTCATAGCTGTTCAGCCCGGAATCGGCATGGTTAGATCGTAGCCTGAATAAGTGGCAGGCTCGATGGTCACGGTATTTTTAGGTTTGATGAAAAGCAGTGCGCTTTCAGTATTGTTAATTATTTTTTTAAAGAAATTCTCCGCGAAAAGTGACTTCCATTTCATTTCATCTTCATAATTCAGCATCACGATATCGCAAGGTTTTTCAATGGAAAGTTTTGAGATCGTTTCCGCATTGTCGTCTGTGAGAACCAATTCGGATTGAAAGCGTTGTTTGCGGTTGCGGAGCGATCTTTTAAGCAATAAAAATTCCCGTTTAAGTTTAGGAAAGTTGTTGCTGCTACCGATTCCCGAGAGATTGATGATGCCGTCATTACGGTTTGCGATGGCGATGGCCAACCTAAGCTTTGTACGCAGATGATTGAGCGTGCGGACCGGAAAAAGAATATGCTTAAATGAAGTAGTTTTGAATTCTTCCGGCACCAGCATCACCGAACAGTTCAGGCTCGTCAGCATCGTATAAGAATAGGAGCCGAGTAACGCCTGTTTGAGTTTCTGATGGCCGGATGTTCCGATAACAGCGAGATCAATGTTGTGACTCACCACAATATCATTGAGCGCATCTGTTACCAAACCGGTTTGTACGATGGTTTCAATCTTCAGATTAGGATGTCGCTCGCTGAGAAGATCACGAAGACCCTCAAGCCTCCGTGTCGCAGCATCAATGTCCTGACTGATGCTTTCTCCACCAATGATCTGGCGGCCCGCACGGTCGCTTATAAAATAAGGATTCACCACGTGAACCAGGAAAATCTTCGCACGGTGCCGTAGTGCCATCTGCACGGCGGTCTTTACCGCGTTTTCACATTTTGGTGAAAAATCGATCGGTACAGCGATTTTCTTTATTGGTGATGCAGAAGTAGTAATTGATTCCATGGCTGCAAAATTAGGGTTTACAGCGCCTAAACCGTGTTAGTAATAAATGCAATCGTGGTATGAATTACTTATTATGTTGAGCGGAAATTGGATATAAGTGTTTTTAAGACGGACTTTCAATTCTTAGGCGATTAATTTAGACTTTTAAAAATCGATGGATTAAGAAATGACAAAAAAAACACGGTTGTTAACCGTGTTTTTGTTTTAATCCTGGTGGCCGTACATCTTATTGTAAAGCTTGATATACCGTTCTTTCAGTGCCTTCCGCTTCAGTTTGAGCGTTGGTGTGAGGATTCCCTGCTCAATACTCCACGCTTCAGGAGTAAGCTCGAATTTTTTGATCTGTTCCCAATTTCCAAGCTTGGTGTTTAGGTAATCAATCTCTTTACCAATACGCTCTTTCAGCTCGGTGCTATTGGCCATTTCAGCTGGTGTAGTTCCTATTTTGAAACCTTTTCTTTCAGCCCAGTGACCTGCAAAATTGAAATCTGGCTGCACGAGTGCACACGCCATCTTCTCACCGTCGCCCACCACCATGATCTGTTCAATAAATTTAGACGCTTTTGCTTGGTTTTCAATAACCTGTGGCGCGATATATTTTCCGCCGGATGTCTTGAACATCTCTTTTTTACGGTCGGTAATGTGCAGATAACCTTCGTCATCGATGTGCCCGATATCGCCGGTCTTGAAGAAGCCGTCTTCGGTGAATGCCTCTTTGGTTTGTTCTTCGTTTTTAAAATAGCCTTTGAAAACTGAAGGACCTTTTACCGTAATTTCGCCGTCCTCCTGAATCTTAACTTCAAGATTTTCAAGGATATGGCCTACAGTTCCAACTTTAATTTTACCGAAACTGTTAACCGAGATAACCGGAGATGTTTCCGTAAGTCCGTAACCTTCGAGAATTGGGATTCCCGCATTCTGGAACATCTTGTTGAGTCTTGGTTGAAGAGCCGCAGAACCGGAAACCAGCGTGATAATGTTGCCGCCAAGACCTTCACGCCATTTTTTAAAGACAAGTTTGTCGGCGATGATTTCTTTCAGACCAGAAGGCTTACCAATGTTCTGTTTCGCTTTGTTGACACCCAATGCCCAAAGGAATATTTTAGATTTTAATCCGCCCGCGCTGGTACCTTTATCGTAGATTTTATCGTAAACTTTTTCCACCAATCTTGGTACAACAGACATGATGTGCGGCTGCACTTCCTTGATGTTTTCGCCCATTTTATCGATGCTTTCGGCAAACGAAACCGAGTAACCATTATACTGATAAAGGTAAAACAGCATCCGTTCGAAAATATGGCAGATCGGCAAAAAGCTCAGGATTTTGATGTCCGAATATTCCAGTCCTTTGATTCGCGGGATTCTAGGGTTTGAGGCAAGTACATTGGATACAATATTGTGGTGGGTCAACATTACGCCTTTTGGCCTGCCGGTTGTTCCCGACGTGTAAATGATGGTGGCCAAATCCTCAGAATTGATGCTGTTCGCCAAATCTTCCACTTCGCCCTGTGTACTGTCATCGTTCCCAAGATCAAGCACTTCATGCCAGTTTGCGCTGCCTTCTATCAGATCAAAGGTGAAAATTCCTTTCAGTGAAGGCACATTTCCTTTAATTTTCAATACCTTATCAAGCAGGTCACGGTCTGAAACAAAACAGTATTGGATTTCAGCATTATTAAAGATGTAATCGTAATCTTCAGATGAAATCGTAGGGTAAACCGGTACAGATACCGCACCGATCTGCGAAATTCCCATATCCATCACTGCCCACTCAGTGCGCGTTGCGGTGGTGATCAGTGAGATTTTGTCCCCCGGCTTAATTCCTAGTTTCAAAAGTCCGCGCGAAATTCTGTTCGCCATGTTATGGAATTCCTGCGTGGAGGTCTTTTCCCACTTGCCGTTGTATTTCGTCACAAACATATCCTCACGCGGATAGTTTTCAAGGGCATGTTTTGGAAAATCGAAAATTCGTTTTATTGTCATCTTATATTTTTTAATGTAGAGCTAATTCCCCGTAAAAAACTATTGGGATAGTGGTAAAAATATCAATTTTATTTTAAACAGCAAAAAAGATTTGTTCAGCTTTATTCTTTATAGAAACGGGCTAAATTTTACTTTGTTTCTGGATATTTATACATTTTCCCGAGAATCTTCTAAACCTACTCTGTTTATTTTATACTTTTTAGAAAAATTGTAGCTTTACGCGCAAACAATTTTAAGATTTATGGACTTTAATTTATCCGAAGAACAGCTGATGATTCAGCAGGCTGCAAGGGATTTTGCGCAAACGGAACTTTTACCGGGCGTGATAGAAAGAGACAATGAGCAGAAATTTCCGCATGAGCAGGTGAAGAAAATGGGGGAAATGGGTTTCCTCGGAATGATGGTGGATCCGAAATATGGCGGTGCTGGTATGGACAGTGTTTCCTACGTTCTTGCAATCGAGGAAATCGCTAAGATAGATGCTTCGGCAGCCGTGGTGATGTCAGTAAACAATTCACTGGTATGCGCAGGACTTGAAAAATATGCGAGCGAGGAGCAGAAAATGAAATACCTGAAGCCACTTGCGAGTGGTGAGGTGATAGGCGCATTTGCGCTTTCTGAGCCGGAAGCCGGATCTGATGCAACTTCGCAAAAAACAACAGCGGTAGATATGGGCGACCATTATGTGCTGAACGGTACCAAAAACTGGATCACAAACGGTGGAAATGCAACGTACTACATCGTGATCGCGCAGACCGATCCTGAGAAAAAACACAAAGGAATCAATGCTTTCATCGTAGAACGCGGCTGGGCAGGTTTCGATATCGGACCTAAAGAAGACAAGTTGGGTATCCGTGGCAGTGACACGCATTCTTTGCTGTTCACGGACGTGAAAGTTCCAAAAGAAAACCGAATCGGTGAGGACGGATTTGGGTTTAATTTTGCAATGGCGGTTTTGAACGGCGGCCGTATCGGTATCGCTTCACAAGCGCTTGGAATCGCTTCCGGAGCTTACGAACTTGCCTTAAAATATGCCAAAACCCGTAAAGCATTTAAAACCGAAATCATCAATCACCAGGCGATTGCATTTAAACTGGCCGATATGGCGACCAGCATTATGGCGGCCCGGATGCTTTGTTACAAAGCAGCGACTGAAAAAGACGAAGGCAAAGACATTTCCGAAATCGGGGCGATGGCTAAGCTTTATGCTTCACAGGTTGCGATGGACGTTTCAGTGGAAGCTGTTCAGATTCATGGTGGTTACGGTTACGTGAAAGAATACCATGTAGAAAGAATGATGCGCGATGCCAAAATTACTCAGATTTACGAAGGAACTTCTGAAATTCAGAAAATCGTGATCTCGCGCAGCATTGCGAAATAAAAGCTAAATTCTTAAACCCAAATTGTGATGAAATACTTCTGGATCATTCTCGCTGCGGTAGTTTTGCTGCTTTCAGGCGTGCTTTATTACCGCTATTACTTTGTCTTTGGCGAAGGCGTGAAATCGGGCGTGCTCAATTATGCCGTGAAAAAAGGCAATGTCTTCAAAACTTACGAAGGCAAACTGATCCAGCAGGGTTTTGGCGCAAATCCGCGCACGGGAAGTCTCACCAGTTACGAATTTGAGTTCTCCATCGTGGACGAAGAAATTTTCAAGACGCTGGAGGTGAACAACGGCAAGACTTTCGATCTTCATTACAAAGAATACCATGGCGTGCTGCCGTGGCGCGGAAATACGGTTTACGTTGTAGACCGTATTGTCAATATGAAATAAACAAAGCCTTCCATTTTTTGGAAGGCTTTGTTTTTATTTGGGCATGTATTTAGAATAATCTGTATCGTCATCCTGTTTCGCATCTGGTTTAGGGTTTTCTGCGCTTGAGGTTTGGTTTTCAGTCGGATACATTGTAGTGTCAGTGATGATTTCCGCTTCTGTAATGGCCTGTTCCCTGCGTTTTCTCTGATTTTTCCGATGGATGAAATACCAAATCAATCCACCAATCACAAATACAGGCCAGAAGGGCAGCAGGAAGAGCAGTGCAGCGCCCAGCATATTGAAACCTTTCATGAACGCGGCGCTGAAACCTTCATCTTTTGGTTGTTCCTCGGTCTGCTGTGCGTCCACAGCCGCGATATTTTCGTTTTGCGCAAGTACAATTTCCACGTCGCAATACTGAGAAGCTACATAGTCAGAACCTTCTGTTTCTGTGTTTTTAGATTTAATGTCACCCAGATTTGAGGAGATATCGCTGACGAACCGGTCGAAATACTGCAAAGGAACTTTGGCGGTCACACGCTGACGCTGAATGCCTTCGTTCTGACTGAAATTATCGCTTACCAGATCAGCGTTATTTTCGCGGATTTTTTGTCTTAAAATTGCCTGAGCAGCAGCCAAATCTTCAACCTGTATTTCAAGTGTCGCAGTTTTTACAACCGGGTTCCGCTCGGGTAGTGGAGTAGGCACAGGTGTGCTTGCTGTCGGGTTGTTTTCCGGGGCGGTCTCAGCTTTATTTTTCGCAGGTTCCGCTGCTTCCGATTGCTTTTTTGTCTGTTTTAAAAGTTTATCGGCGGTTCGCGTCAGCACCTTCAAAGCATTTTCCCCATTCTGTAAAGACGTGTTCGCTGAATCAAGCGTCTTCGCGACTTCAGTTCCCACTACCACATTTTTGGTGATCTTCTCGATCTGTTTGTTAATTGAGTCTATCCGCCAGCCGCCTCTTTTAATCGTGGAATCAATGGATTTTTTTTGTTTCTGGATTTCGGGAATGATCACTTTTTTCGCAATTCCGTTGGAGTCGCTGATCGTCTTTGAAATCGAATCCAATGTTTTAATTCCCTGATTTGCTTTGGTAAAGAGGCTGTCGGCTCTTTTTATATTATCCGTGGTCTGCTGCAGGGTGTTTTTCTCACAGGAGACAAACAACACCGTTGTAAGCAGGATTAAGAAGAAGTTTTTCATTTATTTATTTAAAAAAATTAAGAACGCGAAATATAATCAAATTGTATTCCTCAATAATTGCTTTAAAAGGTAATCCGTTGATTTAAAGTAGATTGTAAAATATTTTGCTACCAGCTTTACAAAAAAATCTTCAGACTGGCTGAAGATTTTGTTTTTAAATGTTTTCGGTGCCGAAAATTTACGATGTATGCGTGCGGAATTCGCTAATGAAATGCAGTTTCACATTCGGGAATTTTTCCTGCGTCATATGGATCGTAAACGACGAATCTGCGAGGAAAACACGCTGGCCATATTTGTCACGCGCCATAAATCTTTGTTTAAGCCGCGCAAATTCCTTGAATTCTTCAGACTTTTCATCTGCTTCAATCCAACACGCTTTATGTATCGAAAGTGGCTCATAAGTGCATTTCGCGCCATATTCGTGTTCCAGACGGTACTGGATCACCTCGTACTGTAGTGCGCCTACGGTACCGATGATTTTTCGGTTGTTCATTTCGAGGGTGAAAAGCTGTGCTACACCTTCGTCCATGAGTTGGTCTATACCTTTCGCAAGTTGTTTTGCCTTTAATGGATCATCGTTGTTGATGTATCGGAAATGCTCCGGCGAGAAGCTCGGAATTCCTTTGAAACTGATTTTTTCACCTGCGGTAAGCGTGTCACCAATCCGGAAGTTTCCGGTGTCGTGCAGCCCGACGATATCGCCCGGGAAACTTTCGTCTACCACTTCTTTTTTATCTGCGAAAAATGCATTTGGTGAGGAAAACTTCATTTTTTTGTTTTCACGGACCAAAAGGTAATTCTCGTTTCGCTTGAACGTACCCGATACAATCTTTACAAACGCAAGCCTGTCGCGGTGTTTCGGGTCCATATTGGCATGAATTTTAAATACGAAACCGGTGAAGTTTTTTTCCTCAGGCTTCACGAGTCGCGTTTCAGATTCTTTAGGCTGTGGTTGCGGCGCAATGTCGATGAAAGCGTCAAGAAGTTCGCGCACACCGAAATTATTTAAAGCCGAACCGAAAAATACCGGCTGCAGATTACCGTTCATGTAATCTTCGCGGTTGAATTCCGGATAGACAGATTCTACAAGTTCAAGCTCGTCACGCAGTGTGGCAGCAGCCTTTTCGCCAATTACTTCATCGATTTTCGAGTCATTGATGTCTTCAAACTTAATGGTTTCCCCAACTTTCTGTTTTTTTTCTTCGAGGAAAAGCTGGATGTTTTTCTCCCAGATATTATAGATTCCCTGAAAATCACTTCCCATACCGATGGGCAGAGAAAGCGGGCAAACCGTCAGGCCTAATTTCTGTTCAACTTCATCTAAAAGATCGAATGCGTCTTTACCTTCACGGTCAAGTTTATTGATGAAAACCAGCATCGGGATGTTTCGCATGCGGCAGACCTGAACGAGTTTTTCCGTCTGTTCCTCCACACCTTTTGCCACATCGATCACCACGATTACGGAATCTACCGCCGTTAGAGTTCGGTAAGTATCTTCGGCGAAATCTTTGTGTCCGGGTGTATCGAGGATGTTGATTTTGTGATCCCTGTATTCAAATGCCAAAACCGAAGTAGCCACCGAAATTCCACGCTGGCGCTCGATCTCCATAAAATCGGAGGTTGCGCCTTTCTTGATTTTATTCGATTTTACGGCACCTGCTTCCTGAATCGCCCCACCGAAAAGCAGCAACTTTTCAGTAAGTGTTGTTTTCCCGGCATCGGGGTGGGAAATGATTCCGAAGGTTTTACGCCTTTCTATTTCTTTGGTGAAGTCTGCCATATACAAATTTGAGAATGCAAAAATCGTCTTTTTTTACCGAACATGAAAACTGCCTGAAAAGGCCACGCAAAACTTCGCTTTTGTCATATTTAAATTATATTTGTGCGCATTTACAGGTCTGTTGAAACCTGTATTTATTTATTTTATTATTTCAATTTCACCTATTCAACGCTAATGACTGAACCAAAATACCAGCCGGAGCACACATTCAACTGGAAAGGCGCACTTGCACTGATTGTCGGCATGATCGCGGGAACATCAGTTGTTTCTTCCATAAATGTGATTTCGATCTTTGTTTTCAATACCAACTTTCAGTACTCGAACTTTTACCTGATGGTAGTGAACGCCGCGGGTTTTTTAGGTGCGATCTTCACCTATGATTTAGCCATTGCACGTCCGCAAACCGGGCAGAAACTCGGTTTCAATCTGTCTGTAACTGATCTAAGTACGCATCTCATCATTTTTCCCTTCATGTTCGGCATGATGCTCATTGCGGAATTCATTACCTCGCAAATTCCCATCAGCGGACCGTTTTTCGGACCTTTTTATGAATTTTTTCAAAATCTGATGGCGAATATGACCGCAGACAAGAAAACCCTGCTTGTAATGGCGGTAGTGATGGCGCCACTCTTTGAAGAAATTATTTTCCGCGGAATCATTCAGAAAGGATTAATCAATAAGGGTATGAAGCCTGCAGCGGCAATTCTGATCGCGTCGGTCGTTTTCGGAATCGTACACGGAAATCCCTGGCAGTTTGTGGGCGCGGTATTGCTTGGCGTAGTGCTTGGTTTGGTTTATCACAGAACAAAGTCGCTGCTGCTGCCGATTTTGCTCCATGCGTTTAACAACCTTTGTTCCGCACTTCTTATTTTTTACGGTGATACCGAAAGTCTTGCCGAAGTGTTCAAAGTTTCAGAGTTTAAGGTTTTAGCTTTGGGAATCGTGCTTTTCAGTGTATTCTATTATCTTTTTAGCCGAAAGTTTTCTGTTAAACATTCCGAAAAATAAGTTTGTGCATTAAAAATAACTGTCAGTTTATGTCTAAAGAAATCCTTATCGCCACGCATAACCAACACAAGAAAGAAGAAATCCAGCAGATTTTGGGTGAAGAGTTTAAAGTAACTTCACTTACAGATTACGACCTGCATGACGAAATCATCGAAGATGGTAATACTTTTCACGCAAATGCGCTGATCAAAGCAAAATATTGCTTCGAAAAAACCGGTAAAGCAAGTCTGGGTGACGATTCCGGACTGGTGATTGACGCGCTCGACGGCCGACCGGGTATTTATTCCGCACGGTACGCTGGTGATCACGATTTCGCAAAAAACATGGCAAAAGTACTTGCTGAGCTAAAAGATATAGAGAACCGCGACGCCTATTTTGTGACCGTGATGTGTCTTGTTGACAACGGAGTTGAGGAATACTTTGAAGGCCGCGTCTATGGAAAGATCATCCATGAGATTCGTGGTGAAAAAGGTTTTGGCTACGACCCGATTTTTATTCCGAATGATTATGCGATCACATTTGCAGAAATGCCCGCCGAAGAGAAAAACGCCATCAGTCACCGCAAAAAGGCATTATCCAAATTTTTGCAATACCTGCAATAAGAATTAAATAATTTGAGAAAACGCAGGGTCCGCGCAATTTTTACAAGGGCTCTTTCAGCATTAAATTGTATTTTTGCGCTTCGATATATTACGAAAAGATGTTACAGAGAATAGACGATTTATTGGCCGAGGTGCAGAACTTTCAGACTTCTGAAAAAGGGGAAATAGAACAGTTCCGCATTAAGTTCAGCGGTAAGAAAGGGATTTTGAATGATATTTTTGCGCAGTTCAAAGATGTTCCGAACGAGCAGAAAAAAGAATTTGGCCAAAAGATCAATACTTTGAAACAGGCCGTGGAAGCCAAACTGGAAAGCCTGAAGAACAACGGTACACAAAATCTGATCCTCGAGAAGGAAGATCTTACGCGACCGGGTTTCCCGTCCGAGCTCGGCACGCGGCATCCGATCAATATCGTGAAAAATAAGATCATTGATATTTTTAAATCTATTGGTTTTGCTGTAGCAGACGGCCCTGAAATAGAAGACGACTGGCACAATTTCACCGCGCTGAACCTTCCCGAATATCATCCGGCGCGCGATATGCAGGATACATTTTTCATTGAAACCAATCCGGATGTGCTGCTCAGAACGCACACGTCGTCTGTGCAGATCCGTTATATGGAAGAAAATCAGCCGCCGATGCGTATTCTTTCGCCCGGCCGCGTTTTCCGTAACGAAGCCATTTCGTCACGTTCGCACTGCATCTTCCACCAGATCGAAGGTTTGTATATCGATGAGAATGTGAGCTTTGCAGATTTAAAACAAACCATACAGTTTTTCACCACAGAACTTTTCGGTAAATCAAAAATCCGTCTCAGACCATCTTATTTCCCGTTCACAGAGCCAAGTGCTGAAGTAGATGTGTATTGGGGACTCAATTCTGAGACCGATTACCGCATCACCAAGGGAACCGGCTGGCTGGAGATCATGGGTTGTGGAATGGTGGATCCGGCTGTTTTGCAGAACGTAAATATCGATGCCGACAAATATTCCGGTTATGCTTTTGGGATGGGCATCGAGCGGATCGTGATGTTGCTTTATCAGATGAGCGACATCCGCATGTTCTTCGAGAACGACAAGCGAATGCTGGAGCAATTCAGATCACTTTAAAAATACAGAAAAGACCGTTTCAATAGCAGAAACGGTCTTTTTTATTTGGGCGCTTTTTCCGGCTTTCACTACTCGCTTTCCGGTTCCTGGCGTCACCGGAAGAGCTCAGACAGGCCGTTCAATCCGGAGCGCGGAAACCGCACTATCCTGGTTTTGTTTCAATCAACCGATTTTATATCAGCCTTTCTTAAGCCACGTCTTCGCCTGGTTATAATCAATGTAGTAGGTAAGTTTTAGTGACAAACTGTTGATCATGGGCTCATCAAAAAGTTTCTCGAAGTTTTTGCTGAAACCGATGCGCGATTCTTCCAGATAATTTCCCACGGCATTTCGGTACAGTAAAGTGAGTTGGCTACCCGGTGCAAACCACCATGAATAGCGCAAATCTACATTCCAGGAGTTGAAAGTTCCATCCCGGTTTTCATTGAACAGATCAGTCTCTGTCACATCTCCGTCTACGTTTAAAGTTTCAAATTTTCGGTAGTGAACTTCAGAGAAATAATGGCGGAAAGAAAGATTCAGCGCCATTTTATTGTTGAATGTGTACTGCGATGATATGCCGTTTTCGGCAGTGAATCTGTTGCGGCTTCCCATGAAAATGTGCTGTGCATTTTTACCGGCGAAACCGCGGTCGTTTTGCTGATAATTAAAATTCGCATTATAGTAAAGACGAAGTTTGTCCGAGAACTTGTAGCTTGGATTTAGCTGGTAAATAAGTTGATATCGGCCCTTTTCATCAAATGCATAATAATCGATGTAGGTATTGATGCGGAATTTTCTGCGGTTGTCTGTATTGATAAAAATCCAGGGATTAATCATGGCCGGCACGTGCATAAAACGGCCTGCAGTTCGCGGTTCGTAGATATCGTTTTCGCCAAAAGGCCAAATCATCAGCCCTCCGCCAAAATTGAAAAATTTTTTGGTCTGCATGTCGATGCTGTTGTGAATTACAAACTGCGTGAAAAGATCATCATCCAGACGGCGGTTGTGTGAGACGTTCAGGTTATAATTCAGCGAATT
Organism: Kaistella rhinocerotis; assembly: GCF_030243905.1. Lineage (NCBI taxonomy): Bacteria > Pseudomonadati > Bacteroidota > Flavobacteriia > Flavobacteriales > Weeksellaceae > Kaistella > Kaistella rhinocerotis. The sequence continues at coordinate 107,355 of NZ_JASSYY010000001.1, forward strand.
CAGGTTGCCGCGCGGCTGCAGATAACGGTAAGAGTAGTTCGTATTCAGGCTGTGAAAGTTAGTCCGGTCATAATAACCAAGGTCCCCGATGTCATAATCTTTCGTTCGTACGAAATAATTCGCGCCGAAACGGTGTACACCGGCAACTTTATTAAAACCTAAAGTGCTTTCGTTCCCGAATTTGTTTTCACCGTTCATCACTAAACTTCCTTTGGTAGCACCAAAATAGCGGTATTTATTTTTGCGGTTCCTGATGTCGAAAAGCAGCGCCGTAGCGTTCGCATCCCGAAAATCGCCGTCCCGGATCACATTGGTGTTCACAAGCGAAACGGATGAGTTGCCGCGGAACCTTTGGTCGAGAACGAATACGTTATAGTTTGCCCACGGTTCGGTGGTTTCATATCTTGTTTCACCGGTTGCTGTATTGTAGATTTTTGCTGATGTTTTTTCGGTAACCGCATTGAAAAACCCGATTCCGAGGCCTTCGTTTGTCCGGCCCGAAACTTTTATCGCGTTGAAAAGTTTTACTTTTTCCGGATTTTCGATGATTTCTTCGTCTTCATTCAGGGTCGTGCTTCCGCTCGGATATCCACCTATTCGCCTGGAGTAGAACAAATCACCTTTGCTGAAAAGCTCGGTCCCTTCTGTGAAGAATGAACGCTGTTCCTGAAACTGCACTTCGAACGGCGAAAGATTCAGCACCGAACGGTCAAATGACGTTTGCCCAAAATCCGGAATTAGCGTTAAATCGAGCGTGAAAGCATCGTTGATGCCATATTTTAAGTCCATTCCGCCGTTTACATTCGCCGTGGTTTTACCGTCGTAATTGTTCACATACGTGGAGAAATAGGGCAGGAATGAAAGTCTGGTCGGTGGATTGATGTTTTTTATGCCATTGAGAACACCGTCGTACAGCATGTAGCTTCCTTTTTTGTTGTCCACGAAATTCCAGTCATAAACGGAGCTTGTACGGTTTACAAGCCTCAGGATGTTGATGCCCCATTGCTGAACTTCGCTTTTCGGAAAACGCAATTCTGAGTAAGGAATCTTCATCTCCACCGTCCAGCCGGTGTCGGTGATCTTTACCGCTGAAAACCAAACTGCATTCCAGCTGAAATCTTCGCCAAAATCGGTTGTCAGCTTCGCATCAGCCTGAACCCCTGCGGCGGTTACCAGAAATTCAAGGCTTTGCTGATGATCATTATAACCGTTCAGCGTAACGCCAAAAATATCATCGTTTTCCAAATTGTCGCGTTCGGTGAGTTCACGTGCAATCTTATCGGGTTGATTATCGTACAGTGTAGCGCCAATGTAGATTCCGGTATCGTCGTAAAGGATTTTGACCACACTTTTAGTTGTCGCCGGTTCCGGCTGGCCATTATTTGGACGTCTTTCTACGAAATTGCTGGCTTCCGACGCTGTTTGCCAGCTCTCTTCATCCAAAATTCCGTCAATTTTTATTGAGGTACTTATTGGGGAAGCCTGAATTCTCTTACGCTGTATGCTGTCGCTGCCGTTCTGTGCCGCGTACATGGCCGAAACCAATGTGAATGCGAAACATTTAATTATAGTTTTCATGGAAATTTAGTTTGCTGTGTATAAGACAGCAAAGCGCCTCATTTTGTTACAATGAGGCGCTTATTAAAAAGGATTATTTTCTATTTCGCAAATTTCAGAGGATATTTTACGTTTTTGTAGGATTCCAGACTGGCTTTCAGCGAACCCACCGCCAGTTCGGCTTTGATGGCTATCGGTACATAATTCCGGTCGTTGCTCACCCAGAGTGTCACGCCTTCCTTATCCCGAAAGACCCGGCCACTCATCACCTGCGGAACGATTTTCAGACAGTTGATGGTACCGAATTTCGTCCTGATGTTTTCGGTTCCCACCACTTTCACCTGAAACGGGAAAAGTTCGTCATCAATCCATACATTAAGTTTTTTGACGCTTCCGACCTTTAATTCAGACTGTTCCAAGCTTCTTAAGTAGTAAAATGCTGACAGCATGTCCTGTACACCTTTCACCGATTTCATATTCCTCGAAGAATTTTTCTCCTTATCAGTAAGAATCAGCGTTTGGCTGTCATGATTAAAAACCGTCTGCAAGTGCTGTGTGTACCCGCCTTCCTGCACATTCCGCACGTAATAGCTGGGCAAACCTGTTCGGTAATTGATGTAACTTTCGTAGTTGTCTTCTACCTTAAAGAACGCTCGCACAGCCCCTGTGGTACGTCCGTAACCTTTTACATAAATATGTGGCTGGCCCCTGTAATTGGTTTTCTGGGCAGAAAGAGTTGCTGTACCTGCATTAAGTAAACCGTAATGTATTCTATAGTTTAAAACCTCGCCGGACTGAATATTATCTAATTTTTGGGAAAACCCGAGGGCAAAAAAAAGGATGCCCCACAAACTAAAAAAATTTCTCATGCACATAGATTTGCAAATAATTTGCCACAAATATAAAACATCGGCTGGTACGCCGTTTTGACGCACATGTCCATATTTGTCGCCCGGCTTTTTTCTATTATTTTTCTTAAATTTGCCGAACTAAATTTTAAATATGATATCTACTGATATATTGATTATAGGTGCCGGCCCGACCGGTCTTTTTGCAGTTTTCGAAGCGGGTTTGCTGAAGATGAAATGCCACATTATTGATGCACTGCCCCAGCCGGGCGGTCAGCTTACAGAACTTTACCCAAAGAAACCTATTTTCGATATTCCAGGTTTTCCCTCGATCAACGCAGGGGATTTGGTAGATAATCTGATGGAACAGATCAAGCAGTTTCAGCCTGGTTTTACTTTGGGTGAAACAGCACAGACACTTACAAAACTTGAAGACGGCACTTTTGAAGTAATAACGAACAAAGGTACTGTTCATCACGCAAAAGCAGTGGCTATCGCAGGCGGATTGGGTACTTTCGAACCAAGAAAACCTACGATTTCGAATATTGACCAGTACGAGGAAAAGGGTGTGGAATATTTCATTAAAGAACCCGAACATTTCCGCGGTAAAAAAGTGGTGATAGCAGGTGGTGGTGACTCTGCACTTGACTGGAGCATTTTTCTGGCTAACGTGGCTGATGAAGTGACTTTAATTCACCGCCGCAACGAATTCCGTGGCGCGCTGGATTCTGTAGAGAAAGTGCAGGCGTTAAAAAATGAAGGTAAAATAAACCTGATAACGCCCGCAGAAGTGGTTGGAATCAAAGGTGACGGTAAAGTTTCCGCGATTACGATTGAAAAAGAGGGCGAATCTTTCGATTATGAAACCGATTATTTTATTCCACTGTTCGGTCTAACACCGAAACTTGGTGACCTAGCCAACTGGGGCCTTGAAATAGAAAAGAATGCAATTGTTGTAAACAACGCGCTCGATTACCAAACAAATATTACGGGTGTGTACGCAATCGGCGACATCAATACCTATCCCGGAAAACTCAAACTGATCCTTTGCGGCTTCCACGAGGCGACGCTGATGTGCCAAAGCGTTTACAATATGCTGAATCCGGGTAAAAAATATGTACTTAAATATACCACTGTAAGCGGAGTGGACGGTTTCGACGGTAGCCGGAAAGAAGCGGAAAAAGCCGTGGTGAAGAAGATTGAGTAGAGCCAAGGAATCAGTGACTGAACTCAATCAATAATTCAAAATCAAAAAATTAAAATTTTTCGATGCAGGATATTAATATAAAAATTACAGACCGACACGGTGAAACGCACGACATAGCTGCACCCACAGACATGTCGATGAATCTGATGGAAGTTATCCGCTCTTATGAACTGGCGGATGAAGGCACTATCGGCGTTTGCGGCGGAATGGCCATGTGCGCGTCCTGTCAGGTTTACGTGATCGACGGCGCAGAAAAACTGGTGGAAATGGATGCTGAAGAAGACGCAATGCTGAGTGAAGCTTTCCATGTAGAACCTAATTCACGCCTGAGTTGCCAAATCCATATCACGGAGCAGATTGACGGATTGGAGGTTCAGATCGCGCCATATCCGTAGGGTTTGAGTGTTGAAGAGCGGGAGAGTTTGAGAGTTTGGAGTTATTGAATGTGAGTCTTTGAGTGTTTGAGTTCGGTCAATAGAGTTTAGAAATTAAACCCGCAATTTTCCGCGAAAGCCTCGTGCGGCGTAGTAAGAATCGGCACCGTTGTGATAGATAAATACGTTTCCATACCGGAAATCGCCGAAAATGGCGCCACCAAGATTGCGGATGTCTTCGGGCGTTTTTAGCCAGCTCGATGTCTTATTATCGAAGCGTCCAAGGGTTTGCAGGAAGCGGTAATCTGTTTCATCCAGCAATTCTATTCCGATTTCAGCCGCGGCATCCAAAACGTTATTTTTTGGTTTATTCTCCTTTCTTCTTTCAAGCGCAGCTCTGTCATAACACAAACTTCGGCGTCCGCCGGGACTTTCGGTAGAACAGTCAATGAAGATGAACTCACCAGAATTTTCATCGATTTTTACGACGTCGGGTTCACCACCTGAGGACTCCATCTTTAATAAAATTTCAATTTTCTCCGGATTTGACCTTAATTTCTCCTCAATTGCTTTCCAATCGAGTTCATTACGCCGTTCAGGATGCGTGTTGAAGCGGTTTTCCAGTACTTTAAGAAATTCATCGTGAGTCATTGCATTATTTTTTATTTAAATGTACTTGACTTATTTTCAAATATTTATTTAAAATTAATTAAAATTTTAATTTGAAAAAAGGTCAATAAAAAGCTGTTCCCTTTTGAGAAACAGCTTTTATAAATAATTCAAACAGCCCTAATCTTCAACGTCCAGTTCGCCGATGAGCGACCGTAAATCAAGTGGCCGCGTATACATGATGATACTACCGTCGGATTCATATTCCCACAAATCTTTCGGGCGGTCCCAATACAGTTCCACGCCGTTTCCATCGGGATCATTCAGATACAGTGCCTCCGAAACACCGTGGTCGCTGGCGCCGGTAAGCGGATATTCGGCCGCACGCAGACGCATGAAAATAGCCGCCAGATCCTTTCTTGTAGGGTACAGGATTGCGGTGTGGTACAAACCTACGCTATGCGGCGGGGCAGGTGGTTCATTTTTGCTTTGCCACGTGTTCAGACCAATATGATGGTGATATCCGCCGGCGGACAGAAACACTGCCTGGTCACCATAATACGTGGTCACTTCAAACCCGAGCAGATCACGGTAAAATGCAAGTGCACGTTGTAGATCTGCCACTTTCAGATGGATGTGGCCAATGCGCGTTTGCGCGGGAAGTGTATATCCGTTTGACATGATTTGTGTTTTTAAAATGACTTTAGAAACTTATTATTTTTTTGGGATCTCCTTTAAAATTTCTTTCAGGAATGCCCAGAATTTCTGTGCTGAAGGTATGTTCGCTCTTTCATCGGGCGAGTGCGCACCACGGATTGTCGGGCCGAAACTCACCATTTCCATTTCGGGATAGTTGGCGCCGATGATGCCACACTCAAGTCCTGCATGGCAAGCTACGACGTGCGGTTTTGCACCGAAATCCCGTTCGTAAAGTTTTTCCATCAGTTTTACGATGTCCGAACCCGGTCTTGGTTTCCAACCCGGATATGAACCGCTGAATTCCACTTCCATACCAGCCAGTTCGAAGACAGATTTAAGCTGTTCCGCTACTGCAAACTTCGTGGATTCTACAGAAGAGCGGGAAAGGTTCAGTATTCTTAAATTACCATCCTTAAGCTCAACACGTGCGATATTGTTCGATGATTCCACCAAATCCGCGACGTCCGGACTCATCCGGAAAACACCGTTATGTGCAGCTTTCAGCGCTAAAATGATCATTCGCGAATCATTTTCACTGATTGCTTTGTCAGTACTTGAATAAGTTTCGATATTAACGTGAAGGTCTTTTTCGACGGCCGCGAATTCTTCCAGAATTGCATTTTTCAGCGTAGTGGCGCCTTCGATGAACTCCGCTGAATTCCGGACAGAGAGAATTGCTACAGCTTCACGTGGAATCGCGTTGCGCAGACCGCCGCCGTCTATTTCGATCAGTTGGATATTCTGATTTTCAACTCCTGTGTAAAGCAAACGGCCCAAAATCACATTTGCATTTCCGAAACCCTTATGGATGTCCATGCCCGAATGTCCGCCCTGCAGGCCTTTAATCTCAATTCTTACAATCTGTCCTTTAGATTCGGTGAGGTCATAGGTTTGCGATGCCGTGACATCTACACCGCCGGCGCAGCCGATATCGATCTCGTCATCTTCTTCAGTATCCAGATTAAGTAAGATTTCGCCCTGGAGCTGACCGGGTTTCAGACCCATGGCGCCTGTCATGCCGGTTTCTTCGTCGATCGTGAACAATGCTTCCAGGTCAGGGTGTGCAATGTCATTACTTTCGAGAATACTCATGATGGCCGCCACACCCAGGCCATTGTCTGCACCCAGCGTGGTTCCTTTTGCTTTCAGCCAGTCACCATCCACTTCCATTTCTATTCCCTGGCTCTCAAAATCGAATTGTATATCCGAATTTTTTTGGTGAACCATGTCGAGGTGAGATTGCAGGATCACTGCTTTCCGATTTTCCATACCCGCAGTTGCAGGTTTTTTGATGATCACATTTCCTACATCGTCAACCATGGTTTCTAGTCCCAGGTTTTCACCAAAATTCTTTATAAATTCTATTACTTTTTCTTCTTTTTTTGAAGGTCTCGGAACCGCATTCAATGCTGCAAAGTTTTTCCAGACGATTTTAGGTTCTATTTGAGAGATATCCATATTGGTTTTTATTTAAATCAAATTTACAATTATTAAAAGGCTTCAAACTCAAAATAAGTTATTAGCAGCCACATTCTCCGTAGATTGGGCTCAAGGTTTTCTCGCCTGTTTTCTTATTTTCAACGGTCATTTGGCCGCTAAACATCATCACTTCTTCCTGCTCGCTCAGTTTCTTTCCGGTCATTTTTACTTTAAAATCACCGTTTTCAATCGTTTTAGTGAAATTTGAAGGATCAAAATCGCCTTCTTCCATCGGAATTTTTATCATTTTACCGGCAATCTGAACGTACGCACTGTTTCCGTAATCATCCACATAGATATACCGCTCGTTTTCAAAATTCTCTTTCGTATCGCTGAAATAGCACGAACAGCCTTCCACCTGCGGCGGCATCCCGAATTTATCGAGTTTCAGGGTGCTTATAGCTGCAACGGAATCCGCAGGAACGGGCGCTGTGACAGCGATACTATCTGTGGTCGTGTTTTCTGTCACGGCAGGTTCTTTCGAACAGGATTGCGCAGTTAGCAATAAAATCAAACCAAAAAAAATTGTTTTTACGGTATTCTTCATTTTTGAAATTAAATTTTTAAAGTTTAGCCCCGGCTTCTTTCTAAAAGTACCATCATCAATAAGCTGAGGATTACCAGCGATTCATCTTCACCATCAATATCGATCAACCGATCAAGCTGAAAGCGGCGCCCGAACAGTGACGGCATCTTTTTGAGCCTGAAATATTCTTTACCTGAGCTGTCTTTTACGGTGTAAGACGGATTAAGGAAATAACCTGAAAACATGCCCACGACAGGAATCTCACCGATGATGCCATCGATGACTTTTATCCACGCATTATCCTCATTGATCTGATATTTGGTCTGATCGTTTTCATCGTAGATGTCATATTGAGACTTCCAGAGGGAGCGCATTCCGCGCCGTGCCATACGCCCGAATTTCTTGCCTGAACCAGGTTCTGTGATGGCGTAGGAAGCATTAAAATCAATCCATTGATTTGCCTGGATGCGAAACATCTCCTCCACACGCCGTTCGTCACTGAAAACGATCACGTCTTCTTTTAGTTTGAACATTTTCTGCCGCACATACGCCACGTAATTGCCGTTGTTGTCGGTAATGTTGAAGTCGCTGGAAAGGGTGGTGATTTTGAATTTGAAATCCAGCGGATAGTTGAGATTTTTAAGTACCATAGAAAGTATTAACCTCAAAGATAATAAAAGAGGGGAAATTTGTGGTGTGAGGGATTAAATTTTATTTTTGTGGAATGGACTATCCGAGTAAGGTTTTAGCGAAAGCAGTAGAAGAGATTTCCGGGTTGCCGGGAATCGGCAAAAAATCGGCTTTGAGGCTTGCGCTTCATCTTCTGCGGCAGCCGCAATCTCAAGCTATTGCCCTGGGTGATTCTTTAAAAAAACTTGTGACAGACATTAAGTATTGCCGGGATTGCTATAACTTTTCGGATACTGAAATCTGCGAGATTTGTTCTGATCCGAAACGCAGCGAAGATACGCTGTGCGTGGTGGAAGATGTACGCGATGTGCTTGCGATAGAGAATACCGGAAAATACCGCGGAAAGTACCTGGTGTTGGGGGGCAAGATCTCCCCGATCGAAGGCGTGGGCCCCAACCAGCTGAATATTTCGGCTCTCGGCCGCAAGCTCGAATCTGGCAGTACGAAAGAACTTATCTTTGCGCTCAGCGCCACGATGGAAGGTGATACCACCTCTTATTATATTTTCCGCAAATTTAAGAACCTGAATGTGAAGTTTTCAACCATTGCACGCGGAATCTCGGTAGGCGATGAGCTGGAGTATGCTGACGAAATTTCGCTCGGACGTTCGATCCAGAACCGTTTGCCTTATGAGGAAAATGCATAATTCTTTCTAAATTTAAATTTGAAAACGCACGAAGTGACTGATCTGATTTCGGTAATAATTCCGGTTTACAATGCTGAAAACAGCATCGGAACTACTTTGGACTCTGTGCGGAAACAGACTTGGAAGGGAAGTTTTGAAATTATCATCATCGACGATGGGTCTACGGACCGCAGCATTGCGATTGTGGAAAGTTTCCGTTTAAATAATCCGTCTTTGGACATAAAAATCGTCCGCCAGTCAAACCGTGGAGTTTCGGCAGCCCGAAATAGAGGTCTGAAGATGGCCACGGGAAATTTTCTAGCACTGCTGGATGCTGACGACGTTTGGCTCCCGGAAAAAACCAAACTTCAAATGCATTATTTGAAAAACGATTCCCTAGATATCGATTTTCTATCATGCGTGCGCGTGGGTCACCGCGTGAAATTTCCCTATTCCGCAGATCAAAATGGTCTGATACCGGTTACTTTTCAAAAGTTGCTGCTTCGGAATGAAATTCCAACCCCGACGGTTATTTTTAAGAGAAAAATTCTCGAAAACACGGGCTTTTTCAGTGAGTCGCACAGGTTTGCGGAGGATCATAATTATTGGTTGAAGATCGCGCGCAAAAACCGTATGTTTATTTTGAATAAAGAACTGGTCGTTGCCGGCGGCGGAAAAAGGTCTTTCGGCGCAAGCGGATTGTCTGGAAATCTCCGGGAGATGGAAAAGGGTTTCCAGAAAACACTGGTTGAGATGAAGGAATTGACATTTTTAAGCCCTTCGCAATATATTTTCTATAAAATTTTCTATTCTTCAAAATATATTTTAAGACTTGCGCGAAACCAGTATTATAAGCTAAAGGGAAGATGAAAGTATCGATAATAATTGTCCATTACAACGTGGCTTCGCTTCTGCGCAAGTGTCTGCAATCCCTCGCAAGATATGCGCAGGATGTCAGCCATGAGGTGATTGTAGTAGATAACCAATCGCCGGATGCGGAATGGAAAGATTTGATCAAAGAATTTCCGGATGTAAGGTTTATCGAAGCTGAAAAAAATGCCGGCTTCGCTGTGGCGAATAATTTAGCTGCAAAAGAAGCAGGTGGTGAATACATTTTACTTTTGAACCCCGATACCGAATTTGAAGGATATTACCTCAATGAAATTTTAGATTTTGCGGACAGTAAGCCGCGTTTTGGTGCGTTGGGTGTCCGTATGCACGATTCTCAGGATCGTTTCCTGCCCGAAAGCAAGCGTTCTGTACCTGATATGTTCAATTCTTTCCAAAAACTTTTCGCAGGATTAAGCCGCAACAAAAACCGAAAAACCTATTATCGTAATGATATTGGCGAATTTGAGATTGCGCAGGTCGAGGTTCTTACCGGCGCCTTTTTGCTGATGAAAACCAACGTTTATCTGGAAGTTGGCGGTCTGGATGAGACTTACTTCATGTACGGCGAAGATATCGACCTGTGTTACACGCTGCTGCAGAAAAACTACACAAACTGGTACTATGGAAAGGTTTCGATCTTACATCACAAAGGCGAAAGTACCGTGAAAGATCATACTTACCTGGAAAGGTTTTATGGCGCGATGCAGATTTTTGTGGATAAATACTATAAGACAAAGACGATTCAGCATGCCTTTCTTTCAGCCGGTCTTAAGCTGAGACACAGGATCGAGCTGCGCCGTTACCAAAAAAAATGAGACCCCTTTTGGAGTCTCACTGTATATTTTATTGTTTGCTGATTAATTTCCGGCTGGCGTAGCTGGAAGTGTTGCAGGGCTGTTCGTTCCAGGCGCAGTTTGAGGAGCCGGGCTTTCAGTTCTAGCCGGAGCTGCTTGCTGTGGAAGCGCGATCGACGGTTTTGCTGTAAGAATTACACTTAAAAGGATAAGGAAAACAATACTTCCGCCTAAGATCCAAGTTGCTTTTTCCATGAAGTCATTGGTTCTCTGTACGCCAAACTGCGCTGAAGATGTTCCGCCGAAAGTCCCGGAAAGGCCGCCACCTTTGGGGTTTTGTGCCATAACGATGATGATTAGCAAAACGCTCAGGATCATGATGAGGATCATGAATAAGGTAAATATTGTGCTCATTCTGTTTTTAAATATTTTTAAGAGTTTGCAAATATAATATTTTTTTCCCTTGGTGAAAGAATAATATATAGAATGCATCGCGGGCTAATCGGAAGATTTATTTTAACTGGTAAAAGAAGAATTGCATTTATTTAACATAAAATATGCTAATTTCGTATTTATGAAAAATCTTCTACTCAAACACGTCAATTTCGATTCGCTTATTACGCTTTTCAGCCAAGCGCCTGTTGCCCTGGCGATGCTGATGGGTGATGACCAGAGGGTGGAGGTTGCCAATAATAAAGTACTGGAACTCTGGGGCAAGGATGAAAGCGTGATTGGTCTGCCTATTTTGGAGGCACTGCCCGAAATTCGTGATCAGGAATTCCCAGGTATATTAAAAAACGTCTATGAAACCGGAATACCGTACAAAGGTGACGGTGTTCTGGCAAAGCTTGTTCGCAACGGCATCATCACAGATTGTTATTTTGATTTCGTTTATTCACCGATCCTCGATTTTGGGAAAATCACCGGTGTCAGCGTAGTTGCGACTGAAGTAACGGAAAAGGTGAAATCTGAGTTAAAATTGCGTGAAAGTGAATTGCGATTCCGGAATCTCATGGAGATTTCCGACTATTCTACCGCTATTTATCGCGGAAGTGATCTTGTGATTGAATTTGCCAATAAGCAGATGATCAAAACCTGGGGCAAAGATTTATCGGTAATAGGTAAAAAGTTGGAGGACGCTCTGCCGGAACTTGCCGGTCAGCCTTTTGTACAGATTTTGCACGATGTTTACAATACGGGCCGGTCATACGTGGCCAAAGAAGACAGGGTAGATTTAGTGGTAGACGGGGTACTGCAGACGTTCTACTATAATTTTTCATACAAAGCACTTCGCAATCAATATGGTGAGATCTACGCAATAATGAACGTTGCGATGAATGTAACCGAACTGGTGCGCGCGCGGGAAAATCTTCGTTTGCAAAGCGAAGAGTACAGCACGCTAGCTGAAGCGATGCCGCAAATGGTGTGGACAGCTACCGCTGAAGGTAAAATAATCTACGCCAATAATAATATGTGCACAAGTTTGGGTTCCTCGCCCGAAGACCTCGTGAGAGAGTATTTTGCGACATTAATTCATCCGAATGACGTACGGCAGCTAAAGCAGGAGTGGAAGACAGCGTCATTAACGAAGCAGGATTTTGAACTTGAGCTCCGCATGCTCGAAGCTACGACCGGCAAATATATGTGGTTTCTCAGCCGCGCGAAACCTGTGATTGTGGATGGCGTCATCACAAAATGGGTAGGAACATGTACGAATATCAATGAATTTAAAAATTTATCAACCCAAAAAGATACCTTCCTCGGTATTGCGAGTCATGAACTGAAAACACCGCTCACCTCGCTGAAGCTTTACGCCCAGGTTTTGGAGCGAATGTTGATCAAAAGTGGCGACGAAAAAAATGCAGATTTGGCCCGTAAAATGGATCTTCAGGTTGTGAAACTTACCTCACTGATCTCAGACCTTCTTGATGTGACTAAGATAAACGCGGGCAAAATTCATTTGAATGAAGCTTATTTCGGTTTCGATGAATTGATAAAAGAGACCATTGAAGAGCAGCAAATGTCAACATCGAAAAAAATTGAAACAAACCTTGTTGTTACAGGTACGGTTTTTGCAGACAAAGAGCGGACCGCGCAGGTAATGACGAACCTGATCTCTAATGCGATAAAATATTCTCCGGCAGCGGACAGAATAATTGTAAGCAGCAAGGTGCAGGATGGCAATGTGATTTTTTCAGTGCAGGATTTTGGCATAGGGATGCCAGCCGATAAGTTAGAGAAAGTTTTCGACCAGTATTACCGCGTAGCTGAAGACCAAAACAATACATTTCCCGGCTTGGGCCTTGGCCTTTACATTGCTGCGGAAATTATAGAGAGGTCAAATGGTAAAATATGGGTTGAGAGTGAACTGAATAGGGGCTCTACATTTTATTTCTCTCTCCCGCTAGCTCAAAATGATTGAAAAAATGCACGCGAAAAGGATAGCGATTGTAGATGACGATACGTCAATTTTAGATAGTTTAAGTGTAATGCTCGATTTTGAAGGCTTTGAAGTAAAAGCTTTTGAGCGGGGATCTGATATCTTCTCGATGCTTGAAACACGTTTGATTCCTGATGTAATCATGCTTGATATTTCGTTGGCCGGCGAGGATGGACGTGATATTTGCAAAAAACTTAAGCAAAATGAAGTGGCCAAAGATATCCCTGTAATAATGATGTCGGCAGGACGCGAAATGAAGGATGAAGCTTTAAATTCCGGCGCATGCGAATTCATTGCGAAACCCTTCGAACTTGAGGATGTAATAGGCAAAATCTACCAACTTACATCCTAATGTTTTTTTTTTGAATTTAAACCCTTACCACGTCAAAATTGAATGACGTGTTAAAATTCATTTGGAAATTTGAGTTGAGTCTGTATTTCAGCTTTTTTGAAATTTCACTCAGCAGATTGAAATAATCTGTCTTTTCCAAATCATCATCCAGCCGCTGTTGACTGTTCAGCAGGATGCCGCTGTCATCAAACCTGATGTATTGTAAACCGTACGTGGTGTGCAGTTTTTCCAGGAATTTAAGATCTTCTAAAGAGAGTATATTTTCAGACATGATTTCAGTTTTAGTTAATACAGTTTAACAATTTTTATGCCTTTTCTCTTTAAGTTACATTCTTTTAACAATAAATCTTAAAACAAAAAAAACGGCAGCTTTCGCCACCGTTTACTCAATATGTTTAAATTTTTTTTATTTAAAGTCTGCGTCTTTTGCCTGATTGAGTTGGTAAGATGACACCGTGAACTCAAGCGGCATTCCACCGATATTCTGTGATATCTTATAAGGAAACAGTACGCCTGAAACTGTTTTGTAATCGGAGAAATTAGTGGGAATTGCCATTTCACCCTGCGGACCTTTCTGCATCTTTATCTCGCCAATCTTTATACCGGTTTTGGTGCTGTAGAAATAAGAATTAGAACCTTTTTTTACAACATACGCATCTTCGTTCTCGATTTTTTCAATGCCATTTAATGTATAAGCTCCGGACGTTGCAAAACTAAGTTCAGGAAAAAGGTCAGACGCAGCAGCAAGTTCCTTCTTCATTTCATCTGGCAAAGGCGTTTTCTGGCCCTGTGCCTCCATGTAGCCGTCTTTTCCGTCAAAAACCATTTTCTGAAGCGTGTTTCCCATCATCTTAAGTTCCATCTTCATCTTTCCGCCACGGGCCTGTACCATATTCATATTCACGTCCATGCCCTGAACTTTGGCTGATGCGTCTGTGGTGATAGAGTTTACTTTTTGAACTGCAGCCAAACCACCGATAGCCGTAATGTATTTATCAGCCACGGTTTTCAGTGTAATACTTGGATCCAGTTTTTTGCCTGAAGGTTTCCCTACGGCATTGGCTTCATTGTCAAAATAATTTACAGGATATCCTAATTTATCAAGACCTTCAGCGATATCAGCGGCTTTTCCGGCCACGAAAATCCTGCTCTGATTCTGTAGAATGTTGGCTTTTACAGCGTCTGAAACCTGCGCAGCCGTTACATTATCGATCGATCTCAGATAATTGGTATAAATATCAGCACGTAGATTCTGCACTTTCTCGTTTACTGCAAACCTTGCAATTGTTTCCGGTCTTTCAAGCGAGCGGATGAAATCTCCTTTAAGTTTGGCTTTTGCGTTTGCCAATTCATCAGGTTTGATGGTTGAAATATCCTTGATTTCATTCATAAATTCCTTCACTGCTTTGTCCGTCACCTCATTTCGTACGCTCGCATTTGCAGTGAAGCCAGGAGTATATTTGCTCGCTGTCATTGATGAGTAAGCACCATATGTGAAACCGTTCTTTTCCCGCAGGTTCATGAAAAGACGTGATTCACCGCCACCCCCGAGGATGTAATTCGCGATCATTGCAGGGAAATACTGCGGATCGTTCATTTTCAGGTTGTTGATGTTTCCAACCATTACCACAGACTGCACCGCTGTTGGGACATCCACCACATTGATTTCTGTCTTAGCGACATTTGCGGCCGGCTCCAAAGCTGGGAACTGCGTTCCGGCTTTATTCCAGTTGGAAAAGGATTTTTCAATCAGTTTCTTCGCATCATTAAATTTTACATCGCCAACAATCACGAGGTATGCATTGTCTGGAGCGTAATATTTTTTATACATATCCTGAACATCGGCCAACTGCACGTTCTTGATCGTACTTTCAGTTTCAAATTCACCACGGGATGTATTTTTACCGTATGTCAGCGCCGTAGAAACGCGGTTTGCGATGCTGCTTGCATTTTTTTCGTCGGCTTTGAGGCCTTCGATCATGCGGTCTTTCGAATTCTGCACTTCCGATGCCGAGAATTTTGGATTAACTATAGCGTCGGCCATCAAACCTAAAACCTGCGGAAAATATTTTGAAAGTGTGTTCGCGGAAGCGCCGGTGGCAGAAAAATCGAGGTTTGCGCCCAGGAAATCGATTTTTTTATTGAACTGGTCTTTGGTCAGGGTAGTGGTTCCGCTGCCAAGCTGATCAGCCATTATCTGGCTTAGACCTGCCTTATTACCTTCTACAATTGGGGGTCTGTCCATCGTAAGGCTCATGTTTACACGCGGCAGTTTGTTATTTTCCACCACCATCACTGTCAGACCGTTTTTCAGGGTGAAAGTTTTGGGTTTGGTGATGTTTATCGTAGGTGTGGGGCCGGGTTTCGGCATTTCGTCCCGGTTAATTTTCTGTGCAGAAAGTGCACCTGAGATCAGGAAAGCGGCTGCTATATATTTAAAATTATATTTCATAGATTATTTTTTTTCAGGTAAGTAATTGACAACAACTCTTTGGTTCGGGTTCAGATATTTTTTCGCAGCATTCATCAGATCCTGGCGCGAAACCGAACGGTAAACCTCCAGTTGCTTGTTAATCAGGTTGGTGTCACCCATCAGGACGTAATTGGTAGCAAGTGAAGACGCAATTCCCTGGATAGATGAGTTGGCATTCACAAACTGGTTTTCATATTGGTTTTGAAGCTTTTGATAATCTTCTTCAGAAATCATCGTAGTCTGAAGTTTTTTTATTTCTGCGTCGATGTCTTTCTGAAGCGTGTCCTTAGACGTTGCTCCCATCGGAATCGCAAAGAATGCGAAAATACCCGCATCTTCAAGACCCATGTTGAAAGCCTGAACCTGAAGCGCTTTCTTCTCTTCATCTACCAGTTTTTTGTACAGGACAGAAGATTTTCCGCTGCTCAGGTAAGATGACAGCATATCAAGCGTATACGCATCTTTTTCTTTGTTTGAAGGTGTTCTGTAGGCAAAAACATACGCCGGAAGCTGAATGTTTTTGTCAGTAACGGTCACTTCTTTTTCCTTCGTGATGGGTTCATCTTTAGGGAAGTTCTTCGGGTAAACAGTTCCTTTCGGGATGTCACCATAATATTCGTTGATCCATTTTTTGGTCTGTTCCGGATTAATATCGCCGGCTACAACAAGCGTGGCGTTGTTTGGAACGTAATATTTCTTATAAAAATCCTGGAATTCTGCCAGCGTAGCTGCGTTCAGGTCATCCATAGAACCAATGGTGGACCAGTGGTACGGATGCTTTGTGAAAAGGTTGTTTTGCACAGCAGTGAAAAGGTTTCCATAAGGTTGGTTGTCCATTCTGAGACGTTTTTCTTCCTTCACCACTTCGCGCTGCGTATCAACACCGATCTGGTTCACAGTGCCGCTTTTTAGCCTTTCACTTTCCATCCAAAGTCCAAGCTGTTCATTATTTGACGGGAAAGTTTCATAATAATAGGTGCGGTCATTCGTCGTGTTCGCATTGTTGGTTCCGCCGTTTGACGAAACGATTTTAAACCATTCACCGCGCTTGATGTTTTTTGTCCCTTCAAAAAGCAGGTGTTCAAAAAAATGCGCCATGCCGGTTCGTCCTACAGCTTCATCTTTTGCGCCTACATGATACATCACACCAGTTGTGACTACCGGTGCTGAATTATCCTGATGCAGAATGACGTGAAGCCCGTTGGGCAGATCGTACTCTTCAAATTTAATTTTCTGTGCCTGCAGCGCTATTCCGAGAAAAGCCACAGCAGCAGCAGATAAAAGTCTTTTTTTCATAAACTGTACAATTTTTAATTATTGGTAGGTCTTCTTTGGCTAAAGTTACACAAACTGTGCTGTTGTACGGGTTTCTTTCACGGAAAATGTCCACGAATGCTGTTCAAAAAGCAATATGGATATATTTCCGTATCTTTGTGCTAGAAATCAGAAGTTCTGCAACTACCTGTTTACAATTAGACCGATTTAGCGGTTTCCACCTTTTTATTATCTACTTTACTTTTTGCAGGCTTCTTTCTGGCGAACTTTTCGTAAATTTAAATCTGCGTTGTTACACTTCGGTTTAGTAAGCGCAATTCATCAAACAAACTTTTTAATACTCATATAATTTATGGCAGATTCTTTTTCAAAAAAAGAAAACTTTAAGAAAAAACAACAGAAACTAAAGGAGAAAACGGCGAAACGCGAAGAGCGCAAAACCAATAACAACAAAGGCAAAGGCCTTGATGAAATGTTTCTTTATGTGGACGCAAACGGGCAACTGACCTCTACACCACCGGATCAGCAAGACCGTGAAGGCATCAACCTGGATGATATCCAGCTAGGCGCAGCGCCAATAGAAGCTGAAGAAACAGTGAAAACAGGTGTGGTAACTTTCTTAAGCGACAAAGGTTACGGATTTATCACGGAAGCCGGCTCGCAGGAAAACATCTTCTTCCACGAAAACAATTGTGCGCACCAGGTGAAGAAAGGCAACAAAGTGTCATTCGAAAAAGAAAGATCGCCAAAAGGTTTCTCCGCGATCAATATCCAGATCGTCAAATAAGTTTTGTTTGCTAAATTTTTAGCACTGAATATATTCAAAGCTCCTTTTTTGGAGCTTTTTTCGTCCCAATCATTGTCTTAAAAATGGCCAGCCATTGTCTTGAATGATTTGGCTTCCGTTTATATTTCACTAAATTTGTGTCCCAAATTTTTTTGCCCTGATGGATTACTTAAAAGGATTAAATGAAGCTCAATATGAAGCGGTTACCACACTCGAAGGCCCGCTGATGGTGCTTGCTGGCGCAGGTTCCGGCAAAACGCGCGTACTTACGATGCGCATCGCTCATTTGATCACCAATCTGGTGGATCCGTTCAATATACTTGCGCTTACATTTACCAATAAAGCGGCGAAAGAAATGAAGGAGAGGATCGCAAAAGTAGTCGGGCAAAGCGAAGCGCGCTCACTTTGGATGGGAACTTTTCACTCGGTTTTTGCGCGCATTTTACGCAGCGAGGCGCACTATCTTGGGTTTCCATCGAACTTTACGATCTATGATTCTCAGGATTCGCTGAATGTTCTTCGGAAAGTATTGAAAGATTTAAGTATTGATGCAGATCTTTACAAGCCTAAAAAAGTTCAAGCGCGTATTTCAAGCTATAAGAACAATCTGATTACGGTTAAAGCTTATTTTAATAATCCCGAACTTATTGAAAATGATGAACGCGCCAATATGAAGCACATGGGCGCCATTTATCAGAAATATGTGGACGCATGTTACCGCAACGGTGCGATGGATTTTGATGATCTTTTGCTGCGTACGAACGAACTGCTGACGCGTTTTCCGGAGGTTTTGGCGAAATATCAGGACAGGTTCCGTTATATTTTGGTTGATGAGTACCAGGATACCAACCACTCCCAATATCTCATTGTGAAAGCATTGGCTTCCAAATTTGAAAATATCTGCGTCGTGGGAGATGATGCACAATCGATTTATTCATTCCGTGGAGCAAACATTTTTAATATTTTAAATTTTAAGAAAGATTATCCGGACGCTGTTACGGTCTCGCTGGAGCAAAACTACCGTTCCACACAAAATATCGTAAATGCGGCAAATGTTGTTATCTCTAAAAACGTACAGCAGTTTAAGAAAAACGTCTTCAGCGATAACGAAGAAGGCGAAAAAATCAAGGTTTACCGCTCACTTTCAGATGCGGATGAAGCCAATTTCGTAGCGTCAAACATTTGGGAACAACACAATTCTTTGCAGCGCAGATTCAGTGATTTTGCGATTCTTTACCGTACCAATTCGCAGACCAGGGCGTTCGAAGATGCGCTGCGACGAAAGAATATACCTTATAAAGTTTATGGCGGCCTGTCTTTCTATCAGCGAAAGGAAGTCAAGGATTTGATCGCTTATTTGCGTTTGCTGGTTAACGAAAACGATGCAGAGGCGCTTACAAGAATTATAAACTATCCTGCGCGTGGCATTGGCGAAACCACCCAAAATAAACTCACCGTTTTTGCTGACAAAAAAAGTGTGGCGATTACTGAAGTTCTCGGCAATCTGGGTCATTACGCACCTGAATTGGGGTTGAATAATGGAATCCTAACGAAACTTTCTGATTTTTGGGCCATGATCAAAGCCTTTCAGGTAATGCTGAAAAGCGAAAACGCCTACACCGTCGCGATGGAAGTAGCGAAACGGAGCGGCTTAATTAAGTTTTTAAAAGACGACCAGACACCCGAAGGCATTTCACGCGTTGAAAACGTTCAGGAACTAATGAACTCTATGCAGGGTTACATCGAAGAACAGCAGCAGCTTGAAGACGGAGACCCGTCGCTTTCGGGATTTCTAGAGAACATTGCGCTGTCTGCAGATACGCAGAATGACAAAAATGAAACCGGCGACCAGGTTTCTCTTATGACAATTCACCTTTCAAAAGGTCTTGAGTTTCCGGTTGTACACCTGGTGGGTCTTGAGGAAAACCTTTTCCCGAGTTTTATGAGTTCGTCTACGCGCGAGGAAATAGAGGAGGAAAGACGTTTATTTTACGTTGCGCTTACGCGTGCGGAGAAGCAGGCGTATTTTTCGTATGCCGTTTCGCGTTTTCAGTGGGGCAAAATTACGGATGCAGAACCTTCACGCTTCCTGAGTGAAGTAGATTCACAATATTTGGAATTCATTAATCCGGCCGTGGAAAGCAGGTTTGTGAACCATTCCGGTTTAAAATCGAATATATTTGATGAACACCCGTCAGAGCCGCGGTCATTCACCAGGAAATCGGAGAAAAAAACAATTGAGCGCAGCGAGCCTCAACCTGTGCCGCAAAACCTGAAACCTGTTGCTACCGCGAGAATCATCAATCCGAGTGGCGCTTCATCAGAAAATATCGAGGTGGGCGATCAGGTACGTCATGACCGTTTTGGCGTGGGTGAGGTGATGTTTCTGGATGGTACCGATCCGCAGAATATTAAAGCCAAAGTAAAATTCCAGCACGAAGGCGAGAAGAATCTGATTTTAAAGTTTGCGAAGCTGACGAAGATTTAATTTCTGGATTTTATTGAAATTTTACCAGAACTATTTGATTTAAAGTGCAGTGGCCGATTTTAAATTAAAACTATTTCACTAGTTCTTCGAACAATCTCTCAAACGTAGCATCCAAATCCTTGGTTTTGCCCGGATGCGGGCGTGAAGTCTGAATCACAGAACTCCTAACCGCTGTCAGCCACCGGAATCTTTCCGGAATGTCAAAAGCTGCAATTTCACCGCCTGCTTTGCTGCCTTGTGCAACATGATTGAAATTTTCGAGATTTTTCATCACATCCTCATAATCAAGTTTTGAATGCATCAGCTCGAATTTTTTAGGACACAGATGGAATTCTGCGCGGATGTATTTTTCCTTTTTCGAAAACATCACGAGCCCGATATTGAAAAACTCTTCGCGCTCCACCTTAGGTACCAGGCGGATGACGGCGTATTCGTAAATTTTAAGCTCTTGCATTTTTTGCTTCGTTTACAAAGTTAGACGAGTTCTCTAGACGGGTTATGAGGAAATTGTAATAAATGTCTTTTATTTCTTCCGGCGAATCATCAGTGTCGCGCCACTCCAGCCAGTCGGGTGGAATAAGTTCTACGATTTCGCGCAGGATTCTTTCATTTAAAACAGATTTTGCGAAAGCATCGGCTTCATCGAGCATCGAAGCCTGAGACAGAAGCACGTGATCTTTCACATAAACAAACGGACTTAGCGCCTGTTTTTCAAAGTTCATCCACGAGTGGTGGAAGAAGAATGACGCACCGTTGTCAATCACCCAAAGTTCTTTGTGCCACAAAAGCAGATTCGTGTTTTTGTGCGTCCGGTCAATATTGGTGATGAAGGCGTCGAGCCACACGATTTTCGAAGCAAGCAGCGGATCAACTTTCACCGACGCATCATAGGCGATGGCTCCTGAGAGGAAATGCAGCGCGAGGTTTAGACCTTCGGAAAACTTGAGAAGGTCCTGAATTTCTTCATCTGCCTCCGTTCTACCGAAATCTACATCGAGATTTGCAAAAACGAGTTCAGGAATTTTCAAGCCTAAAACTTCCGCAATTTTACCGCCCAGAAGTTCAGATATCAGCATTTTCACGCCGTGGCCGGCGCCGCGGAATTTTAAGACATATTTGAAATCGTCATCGGCTTCGGCGAGTGCCGGCATAGATCCGCCTTCGCGCAGAGGCAGGATGTAGCGCATGACGGTGACGGTGCGTAAAGAAAGATCCATGGCTTCAAAAGTACGCAAAATAGGCGACGTGAAAAGTGGATAGTTGATTTTACCGGGCTTATTTCCTGCGGATATTTAATCGTTGTGGTACGGTTTCCTCTGCAAAATTTGGTCTGCACGGTAGAGCTGTTCCAAAATAAAAAGGCGAATCATCTGGTGTGTGAAGGTCATTTTGCTCAAAGACATCTGCATATTTGCACGCTGGTAAATTTCAGGCGAAAAGCCATAAGCGCCGCCGATAAATATCGAGACTTTCTTCACGGCCGAGTTCATCCAGCTGTCAATATTAGCCGCAAATTCCCGACTGGTAAACTGTTTTCCTTTTTCATCGAGCAAGACGATAAAATCCGTACTTTCGGTTTGGGCGAGGAACAGTTTTGCTTCTTCTTTTTTCAAAAGCTCCGGCGAAAGATTACGCGCGTTCTTTACGTCGGGAATTTCGGTCAATTCGAAGTTCCAGTGCCGTGGTAGCCGGTTTTGGTAATATTTCACGAGGTGAGCGATTTCTTTATCATCGGTTTTGCCGATGCAGACCAAATTGATTCTCATTTCTTACCTTTGAGCTGCAAATATAGATTAATGGGCCTTAAAACTCCTAAATTCCTCCTCCGAATCCACGACTATCTCGACGATCTGCACATCCCTTTCCTGGGCATTTCTCTCTGGAAAATGTTCGAAATTTATGGGCAGGGCGTGTTCAAGATGCAGATCGGGAGAAGTGCTGCGAGCATTTCGTGGAGTTTTTTCCTGAGTCTTTTCCCTTTCATCCTTTTCCTGCTGTCGGTTTTGCCGAATCTTCCGCACTACGACAAACTCCAGTTTTATATTTTCGATGTGTTGATGCTCAATATCTTTCCGGCTCACATCCAGAAAGACGTCACAGGCTATATTAACACCTTCATCGTGCCGAACATGAAGAATATCAGCAACCTCACGATTATTTTTGCGATGATTTTCGCAGTGAACGGTACGCATTCGCTTATCAACGGATTTAACCTGAATACCAATCTTCAGCGTGGGGTTGTAAAAGAATATTTTGTGGCGTTCGGCATCACCATCGCGTTTGTCGTTTTGGTCATCGCATCACTTTTTGGCGTGTATTACAGTGAGGTCGTATTAAAACTTTTCACGCCAGAGATCAATATCTCCTGGTTGGTGAGAAACATGACGAAGATCATCGGATTTATCTCGTTTCCGGTTTTTTATCTGATTTTGCTGGCGCTGTTCTACTGGGTTGGTTGTCTGAAAATCACCTCGTTTAAACAAGCGCTGCCGGGAGCCGTGCTCACAACGGTGCTGTTTGTGATCCTGACCTATATTTTTGCCATTTATGTCCGGGATTTCGCGCGCTACAATGTGATTTACGGCTCCATCGGAACCATTATTCTTGTGATGGTTTGGGTGAATTTAAATATCATTCTCATCCTGCTGGGAAATGAACTAAACATCGCGATCAAAAAAGTGCGAGTAGAAAAAATGATTGCCGATGAAATGAAAGCCAATGCAAAGCATTTCGATACCGCAATTCTTCCGGAACTCGAAGAAGAACCGTCGAATACTCAGACGCTGAAATTATAGTGTTACGAAACTGATTTCGCTGAAGCTTTTAGCAGTAAAAATCCGCTTGCACCTGCGATTAAGGAAGCTACAAGAATCGCAAATTTGGCTTCATCCTGAATTTCCGGATGTCCTTTGAATGACAGCAGCGCGATGAAGATCGACATTGTAAAACCGATTCCGGCTAAAAGTCCCGTTCCAACCATCTGAGTCCAGTTGCTTTTATCTGGCAGCGAACTGATTTTCAGCTTGATAAAAATCCAGGAGAACAGATTGATCCCGACTACCTTCCCCAAAATAAGTCCTAAGATAATGCCGTAACCTAATGATCCGAAAAGACCGTCTACCATGCCGTCCTTGAATGTAATGTTGGTATTGGCGAGCGCGAAAAGCGGCATCACGATAAAATTCACCGGTAAGTGAAGCTTCTGTTCGAGTTTTTCCAAAGGTGAGATTTCGGTGTCGGATACATTTGTAGGAATGGTAAATGCAAGCAGAACCCCGGCGATAGTTGCATGAATCCCGGAATGGTGCATGAAGTACCAAAGCAAGATACCCGGAACTACATAAAATACGTGTTTTTGGAATTTAAAGAAATTAAGCAGAACCAACACCAAAACCATCAGCGCGCTCCACAACAGATACATCCAGTGGATCTGTTCAGTGTAAAAAACCGCTATAACGACGATGGCACCCAGATCATCTACGATGGCCAATGCCGCCAAAAATATCTTTAACGAAAGCGGAACGCGTTTCCCCAGCAGTGAAAGAATAGCCAGAGAAAATGCGATGTCGGTGGCCATCGGTATTGCCCATCCTTTTGCATATTCCGTGTCCTGATTAAAGAAGAAATAGATCGCCGCAGGCACTATCATTCCGCCAAGCGCGGCCACAATGGGAAGTGACGCGTTCTTAAAATTTGAAAGTTCGCCTTCTACGATCTCCCGCTTTATCTCGAGCCCGACAAGCAGGAAGAAGACAGCCATTAGACCATCATTCACCCAAATACTCAGCGGATACCGCAGGCCAAACAGGTCTGTACCGATATTTTTATCCAATATATGCTGAAAACCTTCAGCGAGAGCAGAGTTCGCAATAACTAAAGAAAGGGCAACGCAGAAAATCAACAAGATGCCTGATGACTGCGAACTGTGTAGAAATTTTTTGAAATACGTGGTAATCAGCATAAATTAGAAAATATTTATAACCTTCGGACGCGTGATACGCCATTTATGTTTTTAAGTTGTTTGAAAGTTTCTTCCAGTTGACTTTTGTTACGGACCTCAAGATTGATGTTGCCCAGGAAAATACCGTTGTTTGATTCTATTGACATGCTCTTCATGTCCATGTTCATTGAGTTTGAGATGACCGCGGTGATATCGTTGATCATCCCCATTCGGTCCAGACCTTCAATCTCTATTTTGATTCGGTTTTTGAAGCTTTCTTCATTTACCCACTTGGCGGGAAGTACGCGGTAATCGTACTGTGCACGGAGGTTTATGGCGTTGGGACAATTGTCATTATGCACTTTGATTCCTTCGGAAATAGTGATGAAACCGAAAATTTTATCGCCCGGGATTACCGTGCAGCATTTAGAAAAAGTATAGTTCAGTTTTTCTTCATCCTTTCCGAAAACAATCATATCAAGATTAGATTCCGGATGTTCCGTGAAAACTTCGTTTTTACTTGGCGACTTGCGGAAACGCTGAATGATATTGCTGAAAATTCCCTTGCCTTCCGTGTATTTTTTGATGTCGCTAATGTCAAGTGACCCGTTTTGGAAGCTCAGGAAAAGGTCCTGTGAAGTTTTAAGGTTGAAGAATTTCTGCATTTTATTGATTTCTTCATCATTAAAATTCAGCTTTGCATGACGCATTTTTCGCTGCAGGATTTCTTTCCCTTCCTCAGACAAATGGTTTTTCTCTGAATTCAGAATCGCCTTGATTTTCGATTTGGCTTTGGAAGTCACCACGAAATCCAGCCAGTCGGGCTTCGGTTTTTGATTTTGGGAAGACAGGATGTCAACCTGGTCGCCGTTCTGCAACACGTACGAGATGGGCACCAGTTTACCGTTCACTTTAGCCCCGAGACATTTCGTGCCGAGGTCTGAATGGACTGAGAAGGCGAAATCGAGCGCGGTAGAACCGATTGGTAGGATTTTGATCTCACCTTTTGGCGTGAAAACAAAAACTTCCTTCGAATATAGATTGAGTTTTATGTTATCCAGCAGTTCTGTGGTGCTAAGCGCCTGTTGATTTTCCAGCACTTCACGTATTTCACGTACCCATTTCTCAAAGTTTTTCTCATCCGTATTCTGGCGGAAGCCTTCTTTGTATTTATAATGGGCAGCTACGCCTTTTTCGGCGATATCGTCCATCCTTTCGGACCGGATCTGCACTTCAATCCATTTTTTGTCCGGACCTAAAACCGTAAGATGCAGACTCTCATAACCAGTGGACCGGGGACGTGTGATCCAGTCGCGCATCCGCTGTGGATTGCTGTGATAGAGGTCGGTAACAACGGAGTAAATCTTCCAGGCCAGGAATTTTTCATTCTTCGCATCAGAACGGTAAATGATGCGTATCGCGTAGTTATCATACACTTCATCGAAAGTGACACCCTGTTTCAGCATTTTCCGGTAAATGGAAGAAATCGCTTTTGCTCGGCCTTTGATTGAAGTTTTTAATCCTTCAGCTTCCAGCTGTTCTGAAACTTCTTTTTTAAATTCTTCGATGTATTTTTCGCGGCTTTCCTTTGCAAGTTCCAGGCGTTCGGAAATGTCAAAATAAACCTCAGGATTGTTGAATTTAAGCGAAAGATCTTCAAGTTCAGACTTGATATTGTAGAGTCCGAGACGGTGCGCCAAAGGCGCATAGATGTAAACCGTTTCGGAAGCGATTTTTTTCTGCTTTTCCGGCGTCATGCTTTCCAAGGTACGCATGTTGTGCAGCCTGTCAGCAATTTTGATCAGTATCACACGGAAGTCCTCGGAAAGTGTGAGCAAAAGTTTACGGTAATTCTCAGACTGTATGGAAATGTTCTGATGGTTCATTACCGAAATTTTCGTCAAACCATTGACAATTCCGGCGATTTTGGCTCCGAAAAGCTTTTTCAGATCCTCATAGGTATAATCTGAATCTTCTACAACATCGTGCAGAAGCGCACACGCGATGGATGTCGCACCCAGGCCGATCTCGTTCGCCACGATTTTCGCCACTTCGATGGGGTGATAGATGTACGGCTCGCCCGTTTTCCGGCGCTGGTCTTTGTGCGCATCCAGCGCAATATCAAAAGCCTTCCGGATGAGTTTATTGTTCTCCTCATCCAGCGTGCGGTAAGTATTCGAGATCAAATCTTTATAGCGCGCAAGGATTTCCTTATTTTCCTGTTCTAGATCATAAACCATTTAAGAAAGTGCTTTAGGTAACGAAAATAGGGAAATTAAATAAAAAAATCCGTCTCATCGGAAACAGATTTTAGTGGAATTTCTCAGGTCTTGCCGAATGTCACTTCCGCATTCATGCCATTTGCCTTTTCGTGATGTCGCACTTCCGGTGTTCTGGCAATCTGCGATTTTGCCCGAAGTGAAACGATCCGCTTCAGGAACTGCAGTGACATGGCATCCCGGAATCTGATATTTTCGAAAAAATGGCTGCGAATTACGCCATTCGCTTCAAAAATTCTATACGTTTTCTGTTCGCATTCCAGTGTACGCACACGGACGCTCACTACGAGGCTGTCGTCTTCAAGTTTGGTCTGGTCGCGAAAGAAAGACTGCCAGATAGAGGTTTTCACTTCTTTGCTCACATTTTTATCCTGAAGATAGATTATGAAGTCTTCGCTCGCGAAACCTGCCTGCTCTAAGTCTTCGGAAATCTTGCGTGCCTGGGTTTGGCTTTTGAACAAGCCCGTAATAATTGAGGCCATAACGATAAATTTTTAAGATTTTCATACAAATTTTACAAAAATTTTAGCAGATGTGCAAGCATTTACATTAAAACTTTAAGAGTTCTGGTTGAGACATGTAGGCGCATAATTATTAATATATTTGAACAGAAAATGTTTCAAAAATATGCACAAACTACTTGCAATAGCTCTTTTAAGCTGCAGTTTTACATTCGGACAAGGGACCGCACAAAAATTACAGCAGGCAACAGCAGATCTTATGGCGAGTTCGCCGGCGTACTCTGCAAACCTTTCATTTTTTGTAAGTGATGAATCAGGTAATTTGGTGTACGAATATCAGGGTAATAAAGGGCTTTCCTCAGCTTCCACACAAAAGATTTTCACTGCGGCGGCGGCGCTCGAAACTTTAGGTTCAGATTATCAATACACGACTACGGTTTTACATACAGGCGCAATAAACGGAAACACGCTGGACGGAACTCTGATCATCAGTTCAAATGGCGATCCCACGTTGGGAAGCTGGCGCTATGACGGCTATAAACCGCAAAACTTCAAGGCCAAATTGCTCGCAGCACTAAAAGAAAATGGTATCCAAAAGATCACAGGTGATCTCTATATAGACGATTCATATTTTGATTTTCAAACGGTGCCTGGCGGCTGGCCGTGGAATGATATCGGCAACTATTATGGAGCCGGCGTGTGGGGAGTAAACTGGCGCGAAAACCAGTTTGATCTGGATATGACCGGTAAACAAATGAATGGTGTAAATGTGGAACTGCCCGGTGTAAAATGGATTAATGACCTGAAAACAGGCGGCTCGTCTGACCAAAGTCTCATTTATACAGCACCGTTTTCAGAAGCAGCGCACATCAACGGAGTACTGCCTGCAAGACGTATTACAGTTTCGGGTTCGATGCCTAATCCGCCATTAACATTAGGAACAGAAATCGCAGCGTGGTTTAAAGATTCGGGTGTTACGTTCACTGGAAATATTCAGTCGGCGTCGATGCAGCGACTCAATGGAGAAACATCGCAGCCAACGCAGGGTAGTAAGAAGATTTTGGAATATAAATCGCCCACACTCGACAAGATTATCTATTGGTTTATGCGTAAAAGTGTGAATTTATACGGCGAAAATTTAATAAAGACACTTGGCAGGGAAAAAAAGAATGAAGGAAGTTTTGATGCGGGAATAACTTTTCTCAAAGACTTCTGGAAAGCCAAAGGTATCAACACTTCGATGATCAATTTTGCCGACGGCAGCGGACTTTCTCCTCAAAACTATGTGTCGGCCAGAGCCGAAGTGCAGGCGTTGCTATGGAGCAAAAAGCAGCCCTGGTTCAATGATTTTTTCGAAGGTTTTCCCACACAGGGCAACGGGATGAAGATGAAAAGCGGCACCATGAAAAACACCAAGTCTTTTGCGGGTTATTATACTTCCAAAGACGGCAAAAACTATGTTTTCGCAATCATCATCAATAATTATCAGGGTGCGAACAGCAGCGATGCGTTGTATAAAGTGCTGAATATTTTAAAGTAGAAAACCAGCATGAAACGCAGAAGCTTCCTTTCAAAAATTAATAATTGGGTCATCTATATCCTTTTAACGCTCGCTGTGACAGGTGTCGTCGTGGCCTCCGTAATCCTTATCGATTACCTGCGCAAAGAGGAGATAAAGCGGATCGAACTGTTCGCCACTGCGATGAAATACCAACAGGAAGAGATTATCGAAGATCCGATGACGCTGGACCTGTTGCTGCAGATCAGCAAGACAAACAATACGATACCCGTGATCGTTACCGATAAGAACAAGAAACCCATCGGTCCCGATTTCCAAAAGAATATTCCTCAAAATGTACTGGAAAGCCCGCAGAAAATGCAGCAGCTGCTGAGTAAAATGGAGAAATCTTACAGACCGATCGAGCTGCAGATGCCGGACGGGAACAACCAGTATGTTTTCTACATGAACTCCAACCTTCTCAATAATCTCCGTTACTCGCCGTATATCCTTGGACTTTTGATAATTGCGTATATTTCCTTCTCCTTTTGGTTTCTGCGCACCATCAAGAAAACCGACGAAGGCTATGTTTGGGCAGGATTGGCGAAGGAAACCGCTCACCAGATCGGTACGCCTCTCTCCTCGATGATCGGTTGGATCGAGATTCTGCGGATGGAAAATGAAGAAAGCGAAGGAGTGCGCGAAATTGAAAACGACATCAACCGTCTGAAGACCATTTCCGAAAGGTTTTCAAAAATCGGTTCGGTGCCGGAACTCAACGATCTCAATATCAATGAAACGCTGCAGCAAAATTTCGACTATTTAAAATCGAGGATTTCTACTAAAGTGCGGTTTATGCTGATTCTTCCGCCGCACGAAGTTCTGATTCCGCATAACCGAATCTTGCTGAGCTGGGTTATCGAGAACCTCGTAAAAAATGCCGTAGATGCAATGAAAGGCGAGGGAAGGCTGGAGATCGAACTCTACGAAAAGAGCAAATCTATTGTCATCGATTTCAAAGACAGCGGTTCCGGAATGACAAACTTCCAGGCCAGCAATGCGTTTAAAGCCGGATATTCTACGAAAAAGCGCGGCTGGGGCTTAGGTCTTTCTTTGGCCAAAAGGGTAATAAAGGAATACCACCGCGGCGATATAAAAATAGTGCATACCGAAATCGGGAAGGGAACAACGTTCCGGATTTCCATTAGAAACGTGTAAATCCGCTCTAAGGCTTTACGTCTAAATATTCCACATAATAATTTCGGTTCCACTGCACGGTTTCGGCGCTTTTAAGCTGAACAGTCTGCCATTGATCTGTAGGTATTATGGTTTGGCTTTCACTGATTCTAATTGGGAGTTTTAAGCCTTTTACTGTATTTACATATCTAAATTTCAGCGTTTTACCGTTTTGAGAATATTCCAGTGCCGGAATTTTTGTGGTACGCAGATACTGATCAAAAACGGTGGAAAAATCGATGCCGGATTTTGTTGTGATATAATCCTCAACCTGCTTCGTAGTGACCGTCTGCAGACCAAAATCTCTGTTCAGGCCCCGAAGTATATGTCGGAATTTTTCATCATCACTAATCACCTGGCGAATCATATGCAGCATATTTGCGCCTTTGTAATACATATCACCGCTGCCTTCATTCCGCACACCGTATTTTCCGATGATTGGGATGTCATTTTCTATGTTGCCCCGAATTCCCTGCACGTAAATTTCACCTGAAGCTTTGTCCATATATTTTTCGGTAAAGAGCGTTTCGGAATAACTGGTGAAACCTTCGTGAACCCACATATCCGCCTGGTCTCTCGCGGTGATGTTGTTCGCGAACCATTCGTGTCCTGTTTCGTGGATGATGATGAAATCCCAGTTCAAACCTACGCCCGTTCCGGAGAGGTCACGCCCGAGATAGCCATTTTCGTACCGGTTGCCGTACGCCACATTGCTCTGATGCTCCATACCGAGGTAAGGCGTTTCAACCAATTTGTAAGAATCTTCGTAAAACGGATAAGGACCAAACCAATATTCAAAGGCCTGCATCATCGGTTTTACCTGCTGAAACTGCTTTTTTGCCTTGTCTAAATTATAATCAAGCACCCAATAATCAAGGTCGAGCTGACCTTTCTCTCCGTTGTAAGTTTCTTTAAAATTGACATATTTACCAATGCTCGGCACGATACTGTACGCATTGATGGGGTTCTTAACCTCCCACACAAAGATGTTTTTGTTTTTTTCGGTGGTTTGTGAAATCAGCCTTCCGTTTCCGACGCCTGTTAAATCTCTTGGCGTTATGATTTTCATTAAGATTCCGTTATCCGGCTCGTCACTCCAGATATCTTTTACCGGCAACCAAACCGAAGTGCCAATCCCTTCCTGAGCCACACTGACGAATGGGTTTCCGCTTTCGTCTTTTTTGAAGACCCAACCGCCGTCCCAAGGTGCATTTTTCGCCACAACAGGGTTTCCGGAAAATTCAAAAGTAAATGAATGCACTTCGCCTTTTTTGTAAGATTTATTGGTTTCTACAAATATAAAATCGCCTTCACGTCTTGAAGTACAGAGTTTGGTGCTGGAATCTACAATCTTATAAGTCATAGGCTGCTGCAGGTCGATTTGAAAAACAGGATTTACAACATCTTTTGTGATTTCGAAAATTATCCTGTTCTGGCCCGCAACGCTTTGGCTTGCAAAATCTGCTTCTACAGAAAGTTCATATTTTTTCACATCCCAGAAATCGCGGAATCTGGTGTTTGAACCTTTTAAAGTATCCTGCCGCGTGAAGTTTTGGGCTAATGACATCGCAGAAATAAAAATTAGTGGTAAGAAAGGTTTTTTCATTTTTTTGGCTGTAGAAAAGCAAAGATAAATAATTCGGCAATGTGCTTCAGCTAATCTTACATAGCTTCGGAAGTAATAAAATTTAAGTATTTTTGAAAAAAATATTTCAATGAATAATCGCTTTTTGCTGCTGATGCTGGCATTTTTGTTTTTCACCGCATGTAATAAGGATAAGGAAATCCTAAACACGCTGAACGATTATAACCTGTCTATGGAAAGCAAAGGTTACCATTTCGGTGACGCGCTGAATTTGCCCGCAGAAGTGACCGAAAACGCGGAAAGTATCTCAATAAGTTTTGGCGACAAAGAAACTTCCAAACTTTTCGTGGACCCGAATTTTTTCACGCTCGGCGACAACGCGGTGACATTCAATATCAAAAAGAAGAACGGTGAGATCATCACGCAGGATGCTACCATCAACGTTTTTGCTAAAAATCCCGAAGTTCAGCTTAGCTACGAGATAATAAAAGAGTATCCGCATGATCCGGCCAATTTTGTGCAGGGATTTTTGCTTGAAGGAAACACGATCTATGAGTCGGACGGCCAAAAAGGTTCGTCCAGAATTATTAAATACAGCCTTGGCAGTACCACGCCGATTGTCTCTACACCGCAACCTGCGGAAATTTTCTCTGAAGGCGCGGCTATCGTGGGTGACAAGATTTACCAGTTGACGTGGATGCACAAAAAAGGCTTCATTTATAACAAAAGTGACCTGAGCCTTATCGGTGAATTTGCCTATCCGAATGTGGTTGGCGAGGGTTGGGGACTTACGTACGACGGTAAAAACCTGATACTTTCAGACGGTACGAAGAATATCTATTTCCTGCAGCCGAACAATCCTTCAGTAATTGACAGATTTATTTCTGTAGCGGGACATACCGAAGCTTACGACAGGCTGAACGAACTTGAATTCCACAAGGGTTTCATCTACGCAAATGTTTGGCAGAAACCGATCATTTTAAAAATCAATCCCGCGAACGGGGAAGTGGTGGGTAAATTTGATTTTACGGAAATCGCGAAAAAACATACCACCAATGAAGACGATGTCTTGAACGGAATCGCTTTCAAGGGCGAAAATATGCTTGTGACGGGAAAAAATTGGGATAAGATCTACGAAGTAGTCATTAAAAACTAATACACGCAGAGCGAAAATGAAAACCTTTTATTTCATATTGCTTTCGCTCTTTTCGCAAGTTTCGGCGCAAGAGATTTTTAACGAAAAACCTTTCGCGTTTGAAAATATTTCGGATTTATTTGCAGACGATTACGGCAATATTTATATCTACAAAAAGGCTGATTTCAGCTTTACGAAGTACAGCCCGGCCGGAAATCAGCTCGGAAAGCTGATGTTTACGCTGCCGTTCAAAATCCAGTCTGTACAGAATCCGCTCAGCATTCCCGCGTTTTCGGAAAATGCGCAGGAACTTCGCTTTTATGACCAAAATCTCAATCTTGTTCAGACGGTGGAGTTTACGCCGAGATTCGGTTTCGTGAAAATGGCGTACGCCGAAGATCTGCAACAGATTTGGTTGCTGGATGAAAGCTCGAAAAATTTGATTCTGTATAATTTTCGCGACGATTATGTGATTGCTTCGTTTCCTTTCAAGGCAGATTTTGATTTGATTTTGGATCTCTTGGTTTACGAAGATGTCGCTTATATATTACATCGTAACGCATTAAGTATCTTTAAATTTAAATCAGGGGAAATACAGGAAATCCCGGTAAGTAATCCGCGCAGACTGTTGCGTGAAAACTCGCAGATATCATTAGTGACGAAAAACAGTATTTTAGGTTTGGAGAATAATTCTTTCAAAGTGGTTTTTGAGAGTGACACTGCAGATTTTGTGGATAAAAACAGCAACGCTTTCTTTGAAATCAAGGATAACAAACTTTATCTTTACCCGATTAAAAAATAAGCTTGCCACAGCCAAAAAAACTGTGCCGCAGCCCTCTTCAACCATCTAAAATTTTTTTATGCACATCGCGGTTACAGGAAACATTGGCGCCGGAAAAACTACGCTAACTACCATGCTTGCAAAACATTACGGCTGGCATGCACAATTCGAGGATGTAGATCACAATCCTTATCTCGAAGATTTTTACGCCGATATGAGCAAATGGAGCTTTGCGCTGCAGATCTATTTTTTAGGAAGCCGTTTCCGCCAGGTGAAAGAAATTCGCGACAGCGGAAAAAACATCGTTCAAGACAGAACGATCTATGAAGATGCGCATATCTTCGCGGAAAATCTCAATGATATGGAACTCCTTACAGACCGCGATTTCAACAACTATTCGGCTATCTTTGATCTAATGAAAAGTTTTGTATCGGCACCGGATCTCTTGATTTATTTAAAGTCTGATGTTCCGAATCTTGTAAAGAAAATCTATAAACGCGGACGTGACTATGAAGCGTCGATCTCGATAGAATATTTGGCAAAACTTAACCAAAAGTACGAGAAATGGATATCCGGTTACAAAGAGGGGAAACTTCTGGTCATCGAAGTTGATGATCTGGATTTTGTTGAAAGACCGGAAGATTTTGGCTATATCCTCGAAAAGATAGAAACAGAGCTGCACGGCCTTTTTTAAATTTAATATTAAATCTTACTTCCAATGATCAAAGTGCTTCACAACAATTCATGCTCGAAATCCCGCGCGATCCTTGAGCATCTTGATGAAAATAATGTGGCTTTTGAAATTATTGACATCATACAAAACCCGCTGAGCGAAACAGAACTTAAAACTGTTCTGAAAAAAATGAATGCCGATGTGCATGCAATTATCCGCAAGAACGATCCTTTATTCCATGAAAAGTTTGAAGGGCAGGAACTTTCTGAAGAGGAATGGATTAAAATTTTAGTTGAAAATCCGTCACTGATCCAAAGACCCATTCTCATCAAAGGACCTGTGGCGATGCTCGGTCGCCCTATTGAAAATGTACGTTTGTTTATTGAATAACGGTTAGAATCTTGATTCTCAGACCAAATCTTTGAAAGCTTTTTCTAACGTAGAAAATTTAAAATCAAATCCCAGCGATTTGATTTTTTTGTTGCTTACCCTTGAACCTTCCAGAATGATCGAACTCATTTCGCCCAGCGCAAATTTCAGCGTCCATGACGGAACATTAAATGGTAAAAATGGTTTTTTTGCCGCGCCGGCCAGGCTTTTCGTAAAATCTTTGGCTCGAACAGTATCATCAGCAACCGCATTGAAGTTGCCGGAAACCACCTTGTTTTCAACTGCGAAAACGTACAGATTCACCAAATCTTCCAGATGGATCCAGTTCATCCACTGCTGTCCGGAACCCGTGGCAGCGCCGGCATAATAATCAACACTTTTTTTTAATAGTTGGAATGCGCCAGCGTTTTTAGCCAAAACCATCGCAGTTCTAACACACACAACGCGGTCTGAAATATCTGCAAACTCGTATGCAGCGGCTTCCCAGTCTTCACAGAGCTTTGCAAGAAAGTCTTTTTTGATGACGCCGTCATCTTCCGTTAAAATGCGGTCTGAAGTAAAAGTGCCGTAGTAGTTGACACCGGATGCTGAGATAAAAGATGTAAGACGGACGTTCAGGCGCTCGCAGTATTTTTTAAGTAGCGCGGCTGTGGAAATCCGACTTTCATACAGCTCTTTTCGATATTTTGCAGTCCAAGGTTTGCTGATGCTGGCGCCGGCGAGATGTATTATTGAATCTAGATTTTCAAACGCCCCGTCATCGATGTGATTTTCTGCGGGATTCCACTGAAATACATCGGGCTTACTGCTTTCCTGGCGTGATAAGATGCGCACATTATGATTCCGGCCACGAAGCACATTCGTGAGCGATTGGCCAATCAGTCCGCTTCCGCCGGTGATTAAAATGTTCATCTGGAGGGTTTACTGAAATTATTTAAAGCATCATTACACCCGGAATTTGCCCAACTTCCTTGTATATCCGGATCACCTGATCGGCATCGAGCACAAATGCGCTGATGCTTATGGCGCTGTATTTTCCGTTTTTGCTTTCACGGGTATTGAGCGTGAATTTTATCCCGTCGAAAATTCTGTAAATCTCGGTATGCCGCGAATCTTCGTTGGTAAGTATAAATTTGAACAGATAGTCTTCGGGGAAATTGTGCGTGGCCTCCAGCTTTTCTTTCAGTGAAGCATAAAAATCGTCGGGATTGATGTTCTCATGTGGTTCCGAAATATTAATCATGACATCTTCTTTTAAGTTTAAAAAAAATTCCGGACCAGCCGGAATGTAAATTTATGAAATATTTGATGACTATTTTACTGAGGTAAGCGAATTGAGAATCGCAGTTTGGTTTTGCTTCTCGTGGTTTTCAATAATATTAAACAACCCATTCACCATTTGCTGCGAAGCAAAACGGCTCAGGCCTCCAGTCACAGAACTTGTAGAATTCTGGTTTCCAAAAAGACCGCCTAAGAGATTCGTTCCGGAAAGTGCTGAATTTAATGAACTTACCAAGCCAAACTCATTAAGCTTAGCATCTACTTTTGGCGCAATGGCTGCCATCAACTGTTCAGATGTACGTTCCCTCAAGATTTGCGTTGCTGCGCCGCTGCCACCCTGGATGATTCTTGCGGCATCATCGGCAGTAAGACTGTTCACGGCATTCACCAAAATAGGTTTTGAAGTTTCCACGGTAAAAGCTGCGGCTCTTGCGATATATTCTTTCTCCTTTTGAACAAGGCTGTTAAGCCCCAATTTTTGCAGGGTACTGTTGAGGTCTTTAAGTTGCTGGGGAAGCGCAGCATCAATGAGCTGATTCGCCAAAAAACTGTCTTTATCACTGAAGATATTGAGGCCTTTTGTGATTCCGCCCAATAATATCTGTTTCAAAACTGCTAATCCTACACTTGAAGTGGCAAGTGCCAGGCAAGATTGTGTAGTAGTGCCTAGTGTGGCAACGGCCATGGTGGCAACTAAAATCGTATTTCTGTTCATTACTTTAAAATTTAATGATAATTGAGCTGATTTTCAAATATTAAGCCAAATGGAGTTTGTGTCTCTGCGGAACAAATTGAAATTAATATTTTTTTAACGTTTAAAAATAATTTTTAACTTTGAGTGAACATAAGGCGAAAGCGCTTCTAAAGAGAAAAATAAATTAATAATTATATGAAACACAACATCTTAAAGTTTCCTTGCATGATCGCTGTTTTTTATTTCGGCATGAATGTAAGCGCGCAGGAAACACCGCGGGACTCCAGCAGTCGGGAACAAAAAATTGAGGAAGTAGTGGTGATCGGGTACGGTACCGCCAAAAAGCGGGATCTCACCGGATCCATCGTGAAAGTGTCTGGTGCGGAGATCAATGATAAGCCGGCTTCGAACCCGGTAAACTCATTACAGGGGAAAGTAGCTGGTCTTTCGGTTGTAAACTCCGGTCAGCCGGGATCGCAGGCCGATGTTCGGATCCGCGGTACGGTGACCATCAACCAAACGCAGCCTGTATACATTGTAGATGGTGTTTTCGCTAATAATATCGATTTCCTGAACCCAGCAGATATTGAATCGATGGAAATCCTCAAAGATCCGTCATCACTCGCCATTTTCGGTAACAGAGGCGCGAACGGAGCGATCATCGTGACGACCAAAAGAGGTCGTTCGGGCAGAACCAGTGTCACACTTACGTCATCGCTTGGTGTGAAATCATTGGACAACCGGCCCGATTTGGCTGATGGAGACCTTTTCCGTACACTTTTCAATGAAGATTTAGCATACCAGGGTTTACAGCCTTACGATTTTTCGCTCTTTAACGGGAATACGAATTGGATCGATGAAATAGCGCAAAAGGGTGGGATCATTAACCAGCATAACGTGACAATCTCTAATGGAAGCGAAAAGAACCGTGTAAGTTTCTCATTCGGTTATCATGATGAGGATGGTTCCATCAAATATGAAAAATACCAGCGTCTCACATTCAAATTTAATGATGACCTGAAAATATCTGACCGTTTGCGTGCGGGAATTGGCCTGAACGGTTCTTACTCAAAATTACCGCAGCTAAGAAGTTTCGGCAGCGCACTGAATGCCACTCCGGTAGTGACGCCGCGAAATATGACGGCAGGTGAGTTCTATGGCTATTACAACTCTTTGCCACAGCAGATTGGTGGGCCGCAAATCGGCAACCCATTAGCGGCAATAGAAGCGACGCAGTATACGCAGCTCAACCGCGACATCCAGTTTAACCCAAATGCATATCTGGAGTTTGATTTCCTGAGAAATTTTACGTTCCGCTCTAATTATTTTGTGAACTACCGAAGTAATTATGGACGTGGTTACAGCCCGATCTTCGATATTTATATTCCGGA
This sequence comes from Kaistella rhinocerotis, assembly GCF_030243905.1. Taxonomy (NCBI): domain Bacteria; kingdom Pseudomonadati; phylum Bacteroidota; class Flavobacteriia; order Flavobacteriales; family Weeksellaceae; genus Kaistella; species Kaistella rhinocerotis. The sequence continues at coordinate 144,813 of NZ_JASSYY010000001.1, forward strand.
AACGAATACAATTGCACCTTACTCAGGACAACTTCTTACAAGTGTAAATCAGTTTGAAAGACGCAATCTTGTTTTCCAACAAAGTCAGTTATTAACTTACAAAAATGAGTTTGGAAAACATGATTTGACGGCATTGCTGGGTTTCGAAACTACGGATGACAATCTCACAGGGATGAATGGTTCCGTTCGCAGTAGCCTTTCCGGGCCGCTTGGACAAATCCCAAATGACCCGCGTTTTTGGTATTTAGGAACAGATTATGGAGACACCAACACGCGCTCGGTGAATAGTGAGCAATCAAGACTCCGAACCGCATCTTACCTCGGCCGCGTGCTGTACAATTATGACAGCAAATATCTGCTAAACGCATCGCTGCGCTATGACGGGTCATCTGCACTCGCAGCGGGCAAGAAATTCGATTGGTTCTGGTCTGTAGGTGCTGGTTGGGAGGTTTCGCGTGAAGAATTCCTTAGAGAAAATCCGGTCATTAATTATTTAAAATTAAAAGGATCTTATGGCGATTTAGGAAACCAATATGTACCCTACAACTACTTTGCATATCCGCCATATGTGCCAGGGGCTACCGGAGTTTTCGGTGACAGTGTTTATCCGGCACTGAGTTTCGCGTGGCGTCCGGGTCTGGGAATAGGCTGGGAGCACGTGAAGTCCTACGAATTTGGCTTCGAGTCTCAACTATTTGACAGAAAACTGTCATTTGATGCAACCTATTACAACAAAGAAACGTACGATCTACTCAACCTTGTAGAAGGTAATCCTGATTTTTTCCTGAATTCAGGCGCAATACAGGCAAAAGGTTTTGAATTTACCGCAGGCTGGAAAGATAATGTTACAGATGATTTCACCTGGTACGCCAATGCGAACCTTACTACGACCAAAACAAAGGTTTTGGAAACTCGGGGCGAAGGATATATCGGATACTATGGCCCGGCAATCTATCAGGTGGGGACACCGATCGGTGCTTTTTATGGCTATGATGTAGAAGGCATTTTCCAGTCCTATGCTGAGATCTTAGGATCGCCAGCATCAACCATAGGCGATGTAGCTCCGGGCGATTTTAAATACCGTGATGTAAACGGTGATGGTAAGATTACACCTGATGACAGAACAGTGATTGGCGACCCAACACCGGATTTCACTTACGGCTTCACGCTGGGTGCAGACTACAAGGGCTTTTTTGTTGACGCAGATTTCTACGGCGTTTATGGAAATGAGGTTTTCAGAACCTGGGGCAATGGAAGTTCATTTGCACCGTTCAATTATAGAGCAGAACGCGCTGACCGGTGGACAGGACCGGGAACTTCAAACTGGGAGCCGCGCAGCTATACCGCATCTGGATATAACCGTGAAAACTCCTCGTATATGATTGAAGATGGAAGCTTTTTCAGAATCCGTAACGTACAGCTCGGGTATAACTTTAATAAAAACCTTATTGCAGGTTTAAGTTTGGAAGCACTGAAAGTGTACGTCAACGTACAAAACCTAAAAACTTGGGACAATGTAAACGGTTTTACCCCTGAAGCCGGCGGTAGCGCAACTTCATTTGGGATCAACGGTGCAGGGTATCCTAACCCGCGAATTGCCACATTTGGTATAAATGCAACTTTTTAAAATAAAAACAATGAAAATAATATCTTTTAAAAACCTGCTCTTTCTTGGAGCGTTATCTGCCGCAAGCTTCTCGTTCCAGAGTTGCACGGAAGACTGGCTTGATCTGAGACCTGAAGGCCGTCCTACCGGCGATGAGGTGCCTATTGGTGGTTTGGAAGCTAGCGCATTTGGTCTTTATGCGAGTTTGAGAACCAACAGTGGCCTCAGCGATTTTTCCTATTTGTGGACACACAGCATACGTGCAGATGATAATGAGAAGGGAAGTACAGCGTCTGATGCGTCTACCGACGGCAATGTCTTTAATAATTTTGCATACGTAGCCACGAACGGACACATTGCAAACGCCTGGAACGGACCTTACAGACTTATTTATGATGCGAATGACCTCATAACAAAAGGTGAAGCCCTCACAGATGCCACCACCGGTACATTGGTGAATATTGCAGAAGCCAAAGCCATCCGTGCTTATGCCTTTTTCCAGCTTAGACGTGATTTCGGCGAAGTTCCTGTAAATCTTAAACTGATCACTTCTCCTGAAGACGAGATCGCACCGAAAAATACAATTGCGCAGGTAGAAGCCCAAATAATCAGCGACCTGATGGCTGCCCGCGAACTTTTACCTGTTCAGTGGCCTGCTGCGTACCGTGGCCGCGCCACAAAAGGAATGGCGAATGCACTTTTGGCCAAGACCTATTTGCTTCAGAACAATTATCCGAAAGCACTTGAGCATTCAATGGAAGTTATCAATTCTGGTGCATACACGCTGAATCCTTCCTACGATGCCGAGTTTACAAAAGCCGGGAATAATTCTACAGAGTCAATCTTTGAAGTGCAGAAAAATTATAGCAACCCTACCAAATATTCCAACAACTATTACGAAAGCCAAGGCGTTCGCGGTTCCGGAGTTTGGGATCTTGGCTGGGGCTTCAACGTACCCTCTGAAGGTTTGGTAGCGGCTTACGAACCGGGTGACAAACGCAAAAAAACAACCATTTTGGTATCCGGTGGACCTGATATCTATGATACCCCAAATCTTGTGCTTCCTGCTTCCCCGCCATTGGCGCAGCAATACTGGAACGGAAAAGCGTATACTTTGCCGGCCGAAAGAACACAGTTTGCGGAGAACAAAAACCATTGGGAAAATATCAAGCTGATCAGATACGCTGATGTATTGCTGATGGCTGCAGAAGCTGCAAACGAAATGGGACAGATAGCCACGGCTACTACTTATGTCAACATGATCCGCAGCAGAGCCGGTCTGCCTGCTACTACGGCACTTAACCAGGGAACAATGAGGGATGCAATCAAGCATGAAAGAAGGATTGAATTTGCGATGGAATCTGAAAGGTTCTATGACCTGGTGCGATGGGGTGATGCTACCACCGTCCTGGCAGGTTTAGGCTACGCTCCGCGTAATATGTATTTCCCGATTCCTCAAAGTGCCATAGACAAGAGTCAGGGAATCCTTGTTCAAAATCCTAATTATTAATTTAAAGTCATGAAAAATAAAATTATCAATATAATCGGAGCCTGCGCGATGGCACTTTTTGTCTTTTCGTGTCAGGATCTGGATCGTCCTGAACTCGGAAATTATCCGAAGGACGCCGCTCTACCTGGCGGTCCGCTAAAATTTTATGTTGCTTTTGATGGTACTTCGAGCAACCCGCTGATGAATGCCGTAGACAGCATAAAAGCCAAATTTCCGTCTGACAATCCGCTGACCTCTATTGACGGTATATCTGCGAAAGGTGTGCAGGGCGAAAAGTATAAATACATCAAGTACACCAGCGCAAACGATTTCGCACAGACTGCCGGAAGTTTCACCGTATCAGTTTGGATGCAGAAAAATCAGCAGCGAACAGACCATATCTTCAGTATGCCCGCTGCATCCGACTATCATTGGTCCGGAGGTTCTATGTTTTTATTGACAGAAGGTCCGGTTTCAGGTCCGGTGGTAAAATTTTTCGTCAAGGATAAAACCGGCGAAAAATGGTTCGAATGGGTGGGCGCCAATGCTGTGAACGGACTCTATAACGGACAGTGGCATCATCTGGCTTTTGTGTATGATGGCTCAACATCTGTAATGACACTTTATGTGGATGGACAGCCTCATTCGTTTAAATCTGAATGGGCAAACCACGGAAACATCGTTCTTGAACCTTCCAAAATTACCGCACTGAAGATTGGCGCAGGACCACAAGAATTCACCGCGACGGAAATCGCAAATAATGGCGATGACTGGCTCAAGAATTCTTTCGTCGGTGGTATAGATCAGTTTAGAATGTATTCTTCTGCGCTTACCGCCACCGAGGTTCAGACTTTATTCACCAAGAAAAAGTAAATGAAATTTAACCGTATATTAAGTTTTTCTTTAGCAACTGCCATACTTTTCAGTTATGGCAGTTGTTCTAATGAGCGTACGCCATCTGCGCCCGAACCACCCATTGATCCACCAAAACCTGCTACATACACCGATGTTCAGATTATCGACATGGTTCAAAAAGAAACCCTTAAATATTTCTGGGATTTCGCTGAGCCGAATTCAAAGCTTGCACGCGAACGCTATCATACCGACAATCCGGGTATGGATGCGGGCGTCATCAGCACGGGCGGGTCGGGTTTTGGTTTAATGAATATATTGGTGGGAATAAAAAATGGACATATCCCGCGTAACGAAGCTGTCTCGCGTCTCACCACAGCACTGACCTTCCTGGAAAATGCGGACCGGTTTCATGGCGCCTGGCCACATTGGCTCAATGGAAGTAACGGCCAGGTAATCCCATTCAGTACCATGGATAATGGCGGAGATCTTGTCGAAACAGCATTTCTGGTACAGGGATTAATATGTGTCCGTGAATATTTTAAAACATCAGCAGACAGCGCCGAACTCGCTTTAGCTCAAAAGGCTGACAATCTTTGGAAAGGAGTAGAGTGGAACTGGTACACCAAAGGTGAAAATGTCCTCTATTGGCACTGGTCTCCAGACTATAGCTGGCAGATGAACCACAGATTGCAGGGCTTTGACGAGACACTGATCACTTATATTCTGGCTGCTGCATCACCCGATTTTTCCATTTCAAAAGAAGTCTACACACAGGGTTGGGCAAGAGGCGGTGCAATAAAAAGTGCCGGTTCCCAATACGGAATCCCGCTCATTGTAAATCATAATGGCGCTGGCCAGACCGTGGGCCCGATGTTCTTCTCGCATTACAGTTTCATCGGTCTTGATCCGCGCGGTCTGACGGATGAATTTGTAAATTATGGCGCAGCAACTGCCAACCATGCAAAGATCATGCATCAGTATGCCGTCGCAAATCCCAAAAACTGGAACGGATATTCCGCTAAAAATTGGGGGCTCACCGCAAGCTATTCGCGGAATGCAGATGGTACCACTGGCTATGCTGCTCATCAGCCGGGTAATGATTTGGGAGTGATTTCGCCTACTGCCGCCATTTCCAGTTTTCCGTACACACCCACAGAAAGTATGGATTATCTCCGTTTCCTGTATAATGAAAATCCAAAATACATCGGTATCGCGGGACCTTACGATGCCTATTCGGTTCATCATAACTGGCTCACGCCACGATATCTCGCTATTGATCAGGGACCCATGTCACCCATGATTGAGAATGCAAGGACCTCATTCCTCTGGAATTTATTTATGAATGCTCCCGACGTTAGGCAGGGATTAGTGAAGCTTGGCTTTCATTCCACCCAACACGGTTTTTAACTTAAATAAATAAAAAATTAAAAATGTTTAAATTTTTCACTGGTATCGCTTTGTCTTCTGCTGTTTTGCTGTCGTGCGGCAGTGCTGCAACGGCTGATACCGCTTCGGTTACGCAAAAGCTTACAGATGAACAGCTAATGGATAAAGTTCAGCGTGAAACACTGAAGTTTTTCTGGGATTTTGCGGAACCTAATTCCCTAATGGGGCGCGAACGCTATCACGAAGATTTTTATCCGAGAAATGACGCGAATGTTGTGACAACAGGTGGCTCAGGCTTCGGATTGATGACAATCATTGTCGGCGTAGAACGCGGTTTCATTGCGAGAAAAGAAGCGGTGAAAAGACTTACGCACATCGCCGATTTCCTTGCAAAGGCTGACCGCCACCACGGTGCCTGGCCACATTGGCTTGATGGTGAAACCGGGAAAACGGTGTCATTTGGCAAAAAAGACAATGGTGGCGACATTGTGGAAACCGCTTTTTTAGTGGAAGGCATCATCACCGTCCGGGAATATTTTAAAAATGGCAACGCCGAAGAAAAAGCGTTAGCCAAAAAAATGGACGAACTTTGGAAAGGAGTGGAGTGGAACTGGTACACAAAAGGCGGCGAAAAAGTGCTTTATTGGCATTGGTCGCCGGTCAACGGTTGGGAAATGAACCACAAACTTCAGGGTTACGATGAAACGCTGGTAACGTATATTCTGGCCGCTTCGTCGCCTACGTATCCAATCGATGCCGAAACCTTCTATCAGGGCTGGACGCGCAACGGAACATACGCCACAGACCGCGAGAAGTATGGTTTGCCGCTTTACGTGAAGCACAATGGTGCCGAAGAATACGGCGGGCCACTCTTCTGGTCGCAATATTCATATCTTGGGTTGGATCCTACGGGCCTTTCGGACCGTTTGGTGAAAAACTACTTCGATCTGAACCGTAATCACGCGCTCATTCAGTACAATTACAGCCTTGAAAATCCTAAGAATTTCAAGGGTTACGGTAGCAATTATTGGGGCTTCACGGCGAGTTATACAAGAAATCCTGATGGTACGGTAGGTTATCGTGCGCACAATCCGAAAGAAGATAATGGCGTCATCACGCCTACCGCTGCACTGAGCAGTTTCCCGTACACACCCAAAGAATCGATGAACGTATTGCGCTTTTTATATGAAGAAAAACCCCATTTCATCGGGTCTGCGGGGCCTTATGATGCCACTTCGGTGCATTTTGACGACTGGTTTACGCCGCGTTATCTGGCCATCGATCAGGGTACTATTGCGCCGATGATCGAGAATTACCGCACGGGTCTGATCTGGAAACTATTTATGAACGCACCGGAAATTAAAGCCGGACTGAAGAAATTGGATTTCAAATCGACTAAGTACGGGTTTTAGAAGCTTTGGTTCGGTTCGAAAGGTTTTTTTTGGAGCTATTTCCCGCTTTCCGTTGCAATCTTTTTATTTTTCCTTCCGGAAAAAATAAAAAGGATTTCCACTGCAATCGGGGCTAGGGGACATCTTTTAATAAGAAGTTTAAGCCTGGAATCGATTAAATATTAATGTTAAAATATCTGAATTACATGAAAAAATTTAAAATATTATTCCCGCTGAGTTTGCTGCTGATTTTTGGCAATCTACATTCGCAGGAAATCAAAAGTTCGCTGAATAAGGAAATAAGTAAAACCAAACAGATATCGTACATTTTAGATTATCCCGCCAACGCTAAAGGCAAAGTGCCGCTCATGGTTTTCCTGCATGGCTCTGGAGAAAGGGGAAACGACCTTGAAAAAGTGAAAGTGAACGGTCCGTTTCAGTATAAAAATCTGATTCCTGAGCCCGTCGCTATCCTTGCGCCACAGTGCCAGGCCGGCGAGTGGTGGGACACGGAAGCGATCTTCTATCTGATCAAAGAAATCCAGCAGAAATACAGGATAGATGACTCGAAAATCATCCTTACCGGCCTTTCGATGGGCGGTTGGGGAACTTTGAAATTAGCCATGGAGCATCCGGAAGTCTTTTCGGCCGTGGTGCCTGTCTGTCCGCCGGTTGACCGACTGATGAAGGTTCGCGCGGCGCAGTATTCAGAATTGCCCATGAAAATCTATCACGGTGCCAATGACGATATTGTTTCACCGATGAATTCAATCGAAATTTATCAGGAAATAAGGAAAACCAATAAGAATGTGGAACTTATTCTATTCCCGGATGATAATCACAACTCCTGGGATTCTACCTATTCGGATCCTAAACTTTATGAGTGGATGCTCGCTCAAAGCAAGAAAAAGTAAATTGTTATATTATGAAAAAATTAGTTTTAGTAGCGGCGCTGGCACTCTCGCACGTGGTCTCGGCGCAGGAAACCGTCTCGAAACCGGTACAGTCTTACCAAACGCAGCAATATAAAACCAAAAAGGAGGCTTTCGTCAATTCGCTTTTAGCCAAAATGACGCTGGATGAAAAGATTGGACAGCTCAATTTACCGAGTGCCGGCGACTTCACCACAGGTCAGGCCCAAAATTCCAACATCGGCAAGAAGATAGAAGAAGGTTCGGTAGGCGGACTTTTTAATATCAAAGGTGCTGAGAAGATACGGGCGGTACAGAAAGTGGCGGTAGAGAAAAGCCGTCTGAAAATACCTTTGATTTTCGGTATGGACGTGATCCACGGCTATGAAACCACGTTCCCGATTCCACTGGGTCTTGCCGCCTCCTGGGACATGAACCTGATTCAGCAGACGGCGCGTGTTGCAGCTAGTGAAGCTACATCGGACGGTATTTCGTGGACATTCTCTCCCATGACTGACATTTCACGTGAACCACGATGGGGTCGTATTTCGGAAGGTTCAGGTGAAGATCCTTACCTCGGAAGTGAGATTGCGAAAGCGATGGTTTACGGTTATCAGGGCAAAGATTTATCGCTTAAAAATACCATCCTGGCATGTGTAAAACACTTCGCACTCTACGGAGCCGGTGAAGCCGGAATGGACTACAATACCGTTGACATGAGCCATGTGCGCATGTTCAATGAATATTTTCCACCTTACAAAGCTGCGGTAGATGCAGGTGTAGGAACAGTGATGGCTTCCTTCAACGAAGTAGATGGCATACCGGCGACCGGCAACCGCTGGCTGCAGACTGAGGTTCTGAGAAATCAATGGGGCTTCAAGGGTTTCGTGGTAAGCGATTACACCGGTATCAATGAGATGATCGATCACGGAATGGGAGACCTGCAACAAGTTTCGGCATTGGCACTGAAGGCAGGTATCGATATGGATATGGTAGGTGAAGGTTTCCTGACGACTTTAAAGAAATCATTGCAGGAAGGTAAAGTCACACAGGCTGAAATCGATCTTGCTGCAAAAAGAGTTCTGGAAGCGAAATACGATTTAGGTCTTTTCGATGATCCATACCGATATGGTGATCCTAAAGCTGCCGAAAAGGAAGTCTATAGCCTCAAAAACCGCGAAATCGCGCGTAGTGCGGCCGCACAGTCGGTGGTTTTAATGAAGAATGAAAACAATGTTTTACCATTGAAACCCGGTGGAACTGTTGCAGTAATCGGACCGTTGGTTAATAATGCACTGAATATGGCCGGAACCTGGAGCGTGGGTGCAAAGCATTCAAATTCAGTGTCTTTAATGAAAGGTCTGCAGGAAAACTTTGGAAAGAATACTAAGTTTATCTCCGCAAAAGGTGCGAATATCGATTACAGTGAAAAATTGGAGAACATCTACGCCGCACACGGCAAACTGACGGACCGCGATAACCGCCCAGCAGATGTAATCTTAAAAGAAGCGGTGGAAGTTGCGAAAAAATCGGATGTTATCGTTCTGGCCATTGGGGAATCTGCCGAAATGAGCGGTGAATCGTCATCAAGAACTGAAATTGATATTCCAAAATCTCAGGTTGATCTGTTGATGGAACTAAAGAAAACGGGCAAACCAATTGTAATGGTGCTGTTTACTGGCCGTCCACTCGCGCTTACCAATGTAAAAGAGGTTCCAGATGCCATATTAAATGTTTGGTTTCCGGGAACTGAGGCCGGGCATGCGATCACAGACGTTCTTTACGGCAAAGTGAACCCTTCCGGAAAATTACCGGTAACCTTTCCACGTAGTTTAGGCCAGGTTCCGATTTATTATAATCATAAAAATACGGGCCGTCCGCTGAACAGTGAGAAAGTGGATAAATGTGAATATGAGCGTTTCCGCGCCAATTATATGGATGAATGCAACACACCGCTGTATCCGTTCGGCTACGGACTCAGTTATACAACATTCAGCTATTCGGATATGAAGGTCTCAAACACCAATCCGAAAGGAGACACCTCTGTCACCGCAAGTGTAAACCTGCGCAATACCGGAAACTATGACGGTTCCGAAGTAGTGCAGCTATACATTCGTGACTTGGTGGGAAGCAACACCAGACCGGTGAAGGAGCTTAAAGGTTTCGAAAAAGCATTCCTGAAAAAAGGCGAAAGCAAAACGGTGACATTCACCATCACGCCGGAGGACTTGAAGTTCTACAATCACGAACTGAAGTTCGATTGGGAACCCGGGGAATTTGAGATCATGATCGGAACCAACTCTGCCGATGTGAGCAAAACCAAAATAAACTGGAGTAAATAGATGCTTTTAATAAAACCACTTTCTATAATGAAAGTGGTTTTTTTAGTCGGTTTATTATTGGTAAATTTGAGGTCATTTTTTAATCAAAATAATAATGAGAGACAAGTTCATTAAATATGGTATTATCGTGCTTATTTTGGTGTGGGCAATCTCACTTCTCATAAGAGCACACTACTGGATCCCGATTCTGCTGACATGCATCTACGCAATTGGGATTTACAACGCCTTCCAGACTAAACATGCAATCCTGCGGAATTTTCCGGTTTTGGGTTACTTCCGTTATTTTTTCGAAAGTATCTCCCCCGAAATGCAGCAATATTTCATCGAGCGTGAAACAGACGGTAAACCATTCCCGAGAAACGAAAGATCCGCAGTATACAGACGCGCCAAGAACATCAGCGATACTGTGCCGTTCGGGACGCAGCTGGAAGTGAACCACCGGAAATATGAAGGGATAAAACATTCCATTTACGCAAAGTCACCGAACGAAGAGTTACCCAAAGTTTGGGTAGGCGGCGAGCAGTGTACACAGAAATACGAGGCTTCATTGTTTAATATTTCTGCGATGAGTTTTGGTTCCCTGAGCGACCGGGCCCAGATGGCACTTAACAAAGGCGCAAAAAAAGGTCAGTTTTACCACAATACAGGTGAAGGCGGAATTTCACCTTATCATCTGGAAGGCGGTGACCTGTGCTGGCAAATCGGTACCGGATATTTTGGCTGTCGTGATGATGACGGACGTTTTTCACCTGAAATCTTTACTAAAAATGCTTCGTTGCCCAACGTGAAAATGATTGAAATCAAGCTTTCACAAGGCGCGAAACCAGGCCATGGTGGCGTATTGCCGGGTTCGAAGAATACGCCCGAAATCGCGGCAATCCGACATGTACGTCCTGGACTGACGATTATTTCTCCGCCATCACACTCGGCATTTTCTGATCCGGCTGGTTTATTGAGATTTGTGCAGCAACTGCGCGAACTTTCAGGAGGAAAACCTGTTGGTTTTAAGCTTTGCATCGGTGATACCAAAGAGTTTGAGGACATTTGCGTCCAAATGAATGTACTGAAGATCTATCCGGATTTCATCACCGTAGACGGTGCGGAAGGCGGTACTGGAGCTGCTCCGCCGGAATTTTCGGATGGTGTTGGTATGCCACTGGAGCCTGCGCTGATCTTTGTCAACAGAACCTTAAAAGATCTTAATCTGCGTGATAAGATCAGGATTATTGCGAGCGGAAAAGTGCTTACAGCTCTTGATATCCTGCGCGCTGTGGCGATGGGTGCAGATATGTGTAACAACGCGCGCGGTTTTATGTTCGCACTGGGTTGCATTCAGGCTTTGAGATGTAATACGAATAACTGTCCAACCGGCGTTGCTACTCAGGACAAAATGCTCATCAAAGGCCTTGATGTCACTGATAAGAGCGAACGTGTGTATCATTTCCATAAAAATACGCTCCGTACATGTAATGAACTGATTGCCGCAGCCGGTCGCAGTTCATATGATGAGGTAGATGCTTCAATGTTTATGCGCGGTGACGAGTTTGAGCATCTTTCAGACCTTTATTTCCCGGATATTTTGGGGAACATTAAAGAAAGGCTTACGAAATACTAAACGCAAATTTTTTTACATAAAATAGAATCCGATAATTTATTGTCGGATTTTTTTATTTGAATTTTCCAGTGCGGTCTCGCTTCTTATTTCTGCCAGGTATGTTGTTTTTAGGGCGTCATATAATGACCTGCGGCTGATCATTAGTGAAACAATCGAAGAAACCATTCCGGCAAGCATCAGATGAAATATAAGCGAATGACGGTCGGTCATTTCAAGTACGATAATCGCAGATGTAAATGGTGCGCGCGTAATTCCCGTGAGAAATGCGACCATTCCGGAAAGGATCACCACATTGGTCTCGTTCGGCGTCAATTCAATCCAACCTGAAATCACGGATCCAATACTCGCGCCTGCAGAGAGGGCCGGTGCAAAGATACCGCCGGCACCGCCTGAAGTGAACGAAACTGCGGGCCCGATCATCCTAAACAACGGCATGTACCACTCTTCATGTTTATCGTCGCTGAAGAGCGTCCTGTCCATGATTTCCTTTCCTGAGCCAAGAATTTCACGGTTGACAAAGTAGGCGAGTGACGCGATGAAAAGCGCGGACAGCACAAGAAATAGTATATGTGCCCTCTGTGTTTTTAAATTTTTCTTCCAGGCATTTATTTTAAGCATCAAGACCGAAAGCTGGCTTGCAAAAACACCCGAAACACCTGAAACCAGCATCACGGGAAACATTACAGTCAAAGCTACATCTGATGTTTTGGGATAACCAAGGTAGAGATAGGAACCGGCAAGCGTCTGGGCAGTGAGGCCGGCGATGATGACGGCGGTAAACAAAGCGGTTTTAAAGTAATTGATATGCGTCTTCGAAAGTTCCTCTACCGCGAACACGATTCCGCCCAGCGGCGTATTGAATGCCGCTGAAAGACCGGCCGCCGCGCCAGTCATAATCATGTTTTTCTTCGATATTTTCGGCCACCATTCCGGCAGGTATTCATTTACTTTCCGGAAAACGGAGCCTGCAATCTGTATCGTCGGGCCTTCGCGGCCCACCGCGCCACCTCCGATGATCAGCGAGAGGCTCGACAGAACTTTAAGGATGATGATCTTTAAGCTTAATAGATTCCGGATTTTTTTGTGTTCGCGCGGATTGGCCAAATCTACGGCTGCCATCACCTGCGGTATTCCGCTGCCTTTGGAATAGGGCGCAAATTCTTTCACCAACCACCAGGACAGTACAAAACCAATCGGTGCAATTATGAAAATCATCCACGCGTTCCAGTCGAGGATAAAATTCATTAGTTTTTCGCCCCAGGTGAATATTTTCGCGTACATCACCGCAAATACGCCGGTGATCAGCGAGCCAATCCAGAACGGAATGGCCTGCAGCAGATTATGTTTTAGCTTTTCATTGTGAAGGTTGTCGAACGCTTTTTTTAAACTGCGTCTTAAGTAAACGAGGATCCGAAGCATAAACAAAAATAACCTTTTAATTAAAAATCAGCGCTGAACAAACACAAAAAAAGAATCCGGCAAATAAATTTACCGGATTCTTTTAAAAATATTGTGGAAGAATTAAGCTTCTTCTGAAGTAGTTTCCTCTTCTGTCTGCTTTTTCGCAGGAGCTGCTTTCGGAGCTGCCGGTGCAGGAGGCGCATCAGATACGATTTCGAACTCGTATGTGTGCTCTACATTTCTGTGGAGTCTGATGATTGCTTCTACTTTACCAGTTCTCTTGATTGTGTTCCCTGGAATTTTGATGTATTTTTTGTCAACGTTTACACCTGCTTTCGAAAGTTCGTCTGAAAGGTCAGCATTGTTGATAGATCCGAAAAGTTTGTCACCTGCACCTACTTTGGTAGCGATAGTGATGTTTGTTTTCTTCAGTTGCTCAACGATCGCGTTAGCGTTTGCTACCAATTTCGCTTCTTCATCTTTACGTGCTTCAAGAGTTGCTTCAAGATTCGCTTTGTTCTTTGGCGTAGCCAAAAGTGCCAATCCCTGTGGAAGCAAATAGTTTCTTGCGTAACCAGGTTTTACGTTTACTGTATCAAACTCAAGTCCTAAGTTTTCTACGTCTTTTTTTAAGATAATTTCCATTGTTGTTGTCTTGTTTAGATTTTAGAGGTTAGAAGCTAGAGCTTAGAAATTAAAAATAGGAAACGAATCGTAGATCTAATGGCTAAAATCTAAAGTCTAATATCTAAAACAGTTAGAATTAATTAGTATTCAGCAACAAAAAGCCAAAAGCGAAAAACTAATGGCTAATTGCAATTTTTTTTTATTTAAGCAAGTCAGCTACGTAAGGCATCATCGCAAGGTGTCTTGCTCTTTTGATGGCTGCGGAAACTTTTCTTTGGTATTTCAAAGAAGTTCCTGTGTATCTTCTTGGTAAAATTTTACCCTGCTCGTTTACGAACTGAAGAAGGAAGTTAGCGTCTTTATAATCTACATGCTTGATTCCGTATTTTTTGAATCGGCAGTATTTTTTGTCTGTTTTTGTATTGATGTCAAGCGGAGTAAGGAATTTTACTTCAGATTCTCCACCGGCTGAGGCTTGTTTAGCCATATCGTCTATTGCCATTGTTGTAAATTTTTGTGTGGGTTAAAATTAAGCTTTCGCAGATTTGTTTTTAGATCTTCTCGTCACGGCGTAATCGATCGCGTGCTTGTCTAATTTTGTTGTAAGGAAACGGATGACTCTTTCATCACGTTTGAAAGCAAGTTCCAAATCTGCAACCACAGTTCCTTCACCTTTAAACTCAATCAGCGTGTAGAAGCCATTCTTCTTAAGCTGAATAGGGTAAGCAAGTTTCTTAAGTCCCCAATTTTCTTTGGCAACGATCTCGCAATTGTGTGAAGTCAATAGATCTTCGAATTTTTGCACTGCTTCCTCCACCTGAGTATCAGACAGAACGGGAGTTAAAATGAAAACAGTTTCGTAATTGTTCATAATGTTAAATAAATTGTTAGATATTTCGAGGTGCAAAAGTAATCATATTTTGATAAACTACCAATGTTTCAATTAAATAAATCAAAAAAAGGCCTGCTAAATTGCAGGCCTTCCTATTGATTCAGATTAAATTATTTTTTAATCATTTTTACTGTCTGTACACCTTTGTCAGTTACAATATTCACTACATAAACTCCTGAAGCTAATGCTGAAAGATTAACCTGGGATTTTGATGCATTCAGAACATGTGTGGAAACTGATCTTCCGGTAGCGTCAAATACGGTTATTGATTTCACTTTATCCGGTGATTCAATGTTTAGAACATCCACTACAGGATTTGGATAAACTTTCACAGCGTTTTTAGCCTGATCGCTTACGCCAAGAGCACCCACGGTAAGCGTATAATCTTCGATCTGGCCGAATGAAGCTCCTGCGCAAGGGTCAAGATAATTGGTAGTTCCGAAGATCTTTTTCACTCTCATTCTGGTATTACCAACCACTGCATCTGTAGGTACTGCCAGGGTCTGTACAGCCTGCACACCATCTGTTCCGCTGGAATTCACGATGGTTTGTGTGATCTGATACACTTCACCGGCATCATTCAGTACACCGTTTTGGTTCCAGTCTATAAACACCACGAATCTGTTGGTGAAGTTTCCGTCTGTATTGCCTTTTAGCGTAATGGTGTGAGAGCTTCCCTGTGTTACGTCGCCTACAATACTTGTAAAGTTCTCGTGATCCGGCGTTCCGTTTACCGTTTCTGAAGTTGTGTTATTTATTCCGGCAAAATTAACAAGTGTGATCGGTTCCGTATTGGATGTGAAAGCAATCGGTCCGCAATATGGCGCAAAAGGATTGTCCATCGTAGTGAATGAAAACTCTGTACATCCAGTCGCGTCTCCGGCGCCGTTTTTAGCAATTACCTTCCAGTAGTAGGTAGTAGAAGCAGCGAGTCCGTTTGCTACCGTACTTGTACCTGTAACATTCGCAAGCAGGGTGGTAGGGTTTGGCGAAGTGCCGAGATACACATCGTAGCTTGATGGAGTAGTTCCGGTAGTAGCGGCAGACCAGGAAAGGGTTACCGGCGCAGTGTAATCTATTCCGGTTGCCGCGTTTGCAGGAGCAACCTGCGTTACACAGTCAGGAGGCGAAGTTGGCGCCAGGTTCACTGAAATGTTATCAATTAACAGGACAAACTTATCATTTGAATTATTAACAAATGCAACGCGTACTGTTGTCCCTGAATAGGCTGCGAGATTTACAGTGCGTGTAACCCACGTAGCGCTTTCAGCAGTAGTGTTGTATAGCTCTACAGTAAAATCGCTTACGGTATTTCCTCCGTTCGGAGCCAACATTACCTTGTAACCGTCGGGATAAAGTGCATCCTGTGCTTTAGAATCCCATTGCAAAAAAGTGTTTGCAGCAGGAAGTGTGATTTGTGGCGAAATCAACCAGTCATTCGAAGCTCCCGGAGGGCTGTACCACGACGAACTCATGGCAGCATAATCATTATCCGGTCCTCCGTAATTCGGAGTTGGTCCACCTCGGTCTTTTCTGATCCAGGCACCGGCATCAAACTCTGCTACAGTGGCATCGTGGGTAAGACCATCGACGTCAATCAGTGTCCAGGCTGAGAAACCGGGTCCTGCTCCGTCAAAATTTTCCTGAAAAATTTGCGCGTTCCCGAAGAACGGAATTGCCAAAAATGAGGCAAATAGTAAAATTTTTTTCATAAGAACTAATTTAATTTGGTTAAACTTACTCTCAAAGCTAAGTATAAAAAATTAAATCACCAATGAAAACGAGCAATTTTACCGAAATTAATATCTTATTTAATTAAAGTTTATTAATTTATCAATGACGTTATGATTGGAATCATACCTGACCTGACTGTTTAAAAACAATTAAAATCCCAGCTTCCGACGAAAGCAAACGGACATTATTTATCCTACTATAGAAAAAATTTCAGGGCCGCCCTCAATTTTTTTGCAATGTTATGCGGAAATTATTTAAAGGCTTTAAAGCTGAAAAAATGCATTTATTTACCCAATTTAACTTTCAGGTTTTTAAGCATGTCTTGGGTCATAGAGGTTACATCAAAATCATATGTCAGTCCCCAATCTTTCTTCGCTACCGAATCATCTATCGATGCCGGCCAGGAGTCTGCTATTGCCTGTCTGAAATCGGGTTTATAGTCAATTTCGAAATCCGGTATTTCTTTTTTGATTTCTGCTGCGAGTTCCTGCGGTGTAAAAGACATCCCACCCAAATTATAGGCGGTGTGTACGGTAAGATCTTCCTTCGGTGCATGCATTAACTTCAAAGTCGCATTGATGGCATCATCCATGTAAAGCATTGGCATCGCGGTACTTTCTGAGATGAAACTCGTGTATTTGCCTTCTTCCACTGCTTCGTAAAAAATCTCAACTGCATAATCGGTTGTGCCGCCTCCTGCGGGCGTTTTCCAGGAAATAAGTCCCGGATATCGGATGCTTCTTACGTCAACACCGAATTTGGTATTGTAGTATTCGCACCATTTTTCGCCGGCCATTTTAGAAATTCCGTAAACAGTGGTTGGGTTCAGCACCACGTCCTGACCAACATTTTCTTTGGGAATTCCGGTTCCAAATACGGCGATAGAACTTGGCCAGAAAATTTTCTTCAGCAAACCTTCTTTCGCCATCTCACAAAAATTCAGCAATGGTTCCACATTCAGTTTCCAGGCGAAAAGTGGCTGTTTTTCCGATGTTCCTGAAAGCAGTGATGCAAGGTGATAAACTGTAGTGATTTCATAATCTTTAATGATTTGTCTCACCAGCTGCGTGTTCGAAACATCCATCCTCTCATAATATCCGGCGGATGTGAGGTGTTTGTCCCACCGGTCCAATCCGGAAGCGATCACATTTTCAGCGCCGTGAATTTCTACTAATTTATTGGTAAGTTCGGTGCCGATCTGGCCGAGTGCACCGGTTATGAGGATTTTTTCCGTGGTGGAGTTCATATCAGGGTTTGCTTTTAAGCAAATTTAAAAAAATAAGGGTGGAAAACGAAATCTGCCGTTCATTAAATTATTGAATAGAGTTTAGGCAGCCAGTTCACGCGCATAATGCTTTGGAACACTTCTGTTTTTAGTACTTTTGATAAAATTCTTTCAATGAAAAAGTTACTTGTTATTTGTCTGTTTCTGAGCAGTTTGGCCTATCCCCAATTCACGGATATCAACATTGTAAAAGAGATCCGCACGAAAAGCAAAGGTTTGGTTGTCTCGGCACATCCGCTGGCAAGTGAAGTAGGCGCGATGGTGATGAAAAATGGCGGGAATGCTTACGATGCGGCCATCGCAACGCAATTTGCACTGGCCGTGGTCTATCCGCAGGCCGGCAATATTGGCGGAGGCGGATTTTTAGTGGGTGTGAAACGAAACGGCGACAAATTCACCATTGATTTCCGGGAAACTGCGCCTGCAAAGTCTTCGCGGGATATGTACCTCGATAAAAAAGGTAATGCAATTACCGATCTTTCGCAAAACGGAAGGTTGGCTGTTGGCGTTCCGGGTTCTGTAGCTGGTTTTTATGCTACATTAAAACATGCAAATCTCCCGATGGAGAAACTCATTCAGCCTGCGATCGATCTCGCGGAACAGGGTTTTGCAATCACTCAAAAGGAAGCGGATTTGCTCAATCATCAAATGCAATTTATTAATGAACATAATAAAATTCCCACTGTTTTCCAAAAAAATTCCGACTGGAGACAGGGTGATATTTTGATTCAAAAGGAGCTGGCCGAAACACTTAAACGGATTCGAAAAGACGGCCCAAAAGGCTTTTACGAAGGTAAAACCGCGGAACTGATCGTAGCGGAAATGAAGCGTGGCAACGGAATTATTTCGCTTAGTGACCTAAAAAATTACAGAGTTGTCGAACGTGCGCCACTTACATTTAACTATAAAGATACCGAGATTGTTTGCATGCCTTTGCCTTCAAGCGGTGGAATTCTTCTGGCGCAAATGCTGAAGATGTCGGCGTTTGAGAATTTGTCGCAATATCAGCAAAACTCCGCGGAAGCTGTACAGATTATGGTTGAAGCCGAACGTCGTGCGTATGCGGACCGTGCAGAATATATGGGCGATCCTGGTTTCATCAGGGATCAGACGACAATGTTGATTTCGGAGGAATATTTAAAAAACCGCTGGAAAAATTTCAGTAAAACCAAAGCGACAGCCAGTGCTGACGTGGGCAAGATCATCTCGCAGCCAAGAGAATCTGCGGAGACAACGCATATTTCGATTGTGGATAAAGACGGAAACGCAGTAGCTGTCACCACCACGCTTAATGGGCTCTATGGAAGTAAGGTGGTAGTCGCCGGTGCGGGATTTTTTCTTAATAATGAGATGGATGATTTTTCAATCAAGCCCGGCGTCCCCAATATGTTTGGCGCTGTGGGTGGTGAAGCCAACGCCATTTCGCCCGGCAAACGGATGCTGAGTTCGATGACGCCCACAATTGTCCTTAAAAATAACCGGCCATACATTATCGTGGGAACGCCGGGTGGAACTACGATTCCGACCTCTGTTTTCCAATCCATTGTAAATATCGTCGATTTCAAACTCAACCCGAATGTTGCGGTGAACGCGCCGAAATTTCATCATCAATGGCTTCCGGAAAGTGTTATGGTAGAGAAAAACTTTCCCCAAAGTACAGTAAAAGCTTTAGAAACGATGAATTATAAGTTGGAATTTGTGTCGCAAATTGGCCGGACGGAACTCATTGTTATCGACGAAAACGGCAATGCAACCGCCGTGGCAGACGGGCGTGGAGATGATTCTGTGGCGGTAGAACAAAAATAATATGATAACAGACAAAGCGAATAAAGATTTTGCAAGAGCAAAAGTGCTTTCATACAAGCCGGATTTTGATTTGGAAATCCTCGAGCTGGGTTTAGATGAATTCGAAGTTTGGGACTGTAAAAGCGGAGCCTTCATTTTAAAAGCGGGTGAAGTGTGTAAAAGGATTTTTATGGTTGAAAATTCTATTACGCGCTGCTATTTCGTAGATAAAGACGGCGAAGAAAAAACTATGTGGCTGGAGCAGGAAAGTACCGTGATCACGGAGTATGAAAGTTTCAGTTCACAAACGGTGAGCAAATGTGATATCTGCTGTTACGAAGATTCGATGGTATATTCGATCGAAAAGGAAAAGTTGATGAAACTTTACGCAAAATACCACGATTGGGCCCTATTCGGACTACTTGTGATGGAGGAGCATTACGTGAACCTGCTCAAATTCAGCAATACAAGAAGTTTTAATAAGGCAAGCGAAAATTATGATCTTGTCGAAAGCTATTTTTCCCGCTATCTGGATGTGGTTCCGCTGAAGCATCTCGCTTCCTGGCTCAATATTTCTCCTGTTCATCTGTCCCGCATTCGCAAGGAAAGAAGTAAATTAAAGTAAATTAACAAATGTTAAGTGGTGTTTGATATCCGCATAATATCTTTGTTGAGATTGCAGAACACAAATGATGAAGAGAAATTGCAGTCTGTCTTATTTCTTGCCTTTGTTGCGTTAATTTTAAAATAATTCAACAAAGCGCAAGATTTTTCTTTTCACAGCTATTATTTCCCGGCCAGCTTCTTCAGCATTCCATTAAAAATAAGTCCGTGAAAAGGCAAAACGGAATACCAATAAAGTCTTCCGGATAATCCTAACGGCCGGAAAGTCGCTTCCTGATGCAGGATTCCGTCTTTTATTCTGAATTCGAGCCACGCCTCACCCGGCACTTTCATTTCCGCGAAAAGCAAAAGTCTTCTCTCGGCTTTGTCTGCATACAGGACACGCCAAAAATCGACCGAATCGCCCGCTTCCAAATCATTTAGATTGCGTCTTCCACGGCTTACGCCTACGCCGCCAACAAGCCGATCCAGGAATCCGCGGATTCGCCACAGAAAATCTGCATAATACCAGCCGCGCTTGCCACCGATGCTGAATATGCGCTCCATAGCCAACTCTTCGTCGTCAACTTTCATCTGCCGGACATCTTTGAAGGTGCCTTTGCCCGGAACTTCCAGATATTGCCAAACATTCCGGTCGTGAAACGGTGCCGAAAACGAGTCGTACCAACTTGAAAGAACGTCGTTTTGCTTTATTTTATCGAACGCCAGCGCTATGGCTTCTCTGTATGAAAACAACTCGATTCCCAGTTGCGCCGATAGATCATTTGGCTTCGCGATTACGTCTGTCTTCATACTGCTCACCAGATTTTTTGCTAACGGATAGGTGGTGCTGGTAATAAAATAAAGCCAATACGAAGACATTCTCGGCGTCATAACCGGAACTGTGTAAATGTGCCGTTTGAGACCTCGGACTTCCGCATATTGTAGCAGCATTTGTTTATAGGTGTACACTTCAGCACCGGCGATATCGAAATTGCGATTGTAAGTAAAGGTTTTGCCCATCACACCGATGAGAAACTGGATGACATTCCGGATCGCAATAGGTTGGCATTTCGTACTGAGCCATTTTGGGGCAATCATCACCGGCAGTTTTTCGACAAGGTCGCGGATGATTTCAAATGAGGCGCTTCCGGAACCCACAATTATACCCGCCCGCAAACTCGTAAGCGCATATTTTTCACTGTGCAGGGCTTCTTCAACGTTTTTTCTCGACTGCAAATGCTTCGAAAGTTTGTCATTATTAATGATTCCTGTGAGAAAGATGACTTGTTTAACCGCGGTTTTTTCTAAGGCTTTCCTGAAATTGTCTGCGCTCTGTTTCTCTTTTACCGCAAAATCACCCTCTTCTGAAGACATCGAATGAATCAGATAGTACGCGAAATCAATATCATGTGGAATGTTCTGAAGTGAGGATTCAATCAGGAAGTCGTTTTCAATTATTTCAAGTTGCTCAAGATGACTTTTGTAAAGTTTGGTGCTGAACCTTTTTCGGTCACGAACGGAGCAAACCACGGTGTGGCCTTCTTCCAAAAGCTGGATCAGAAGCCGTTTACCGATATAGCCGGTAGCACCGGTGAGAAAAATTTTCATCAGCCTAATATTTTAGTGAGTATTTGCCGCCGACCTTCAAATATGCGCGTGACTTTATCGGAAACCAGTTTGCCCGCAAGAATTTGACCTAGAAATCCAAGCGGCATCTTATAATTTACGATGTCGGTCATTTTTACATTTCCATTTTCAAGTTCTTCAAAATGGTGCTCGTGATGCCACATTGCATACGGCCCGAAGCGCTGTTCATCTACGAAAAAAGCTTTCTTTAAATGAATTCCGGCTGGCGTTTTCAGATGTGTGATCTCGGTGATCCAGTTGCTTTTAATGAAAGGCAAAATACCAATTTTGTAAGTGATGATCTGGCCTTCATACGTTTCGGAACCCGGGTTATTGGTGATAAAAAACTTCATGTCAGCCGGCGTAATCTTATCCAGATTTGTGGGTAACGAAAAGAAATCCCACGCTTCATCCATCGTTATCGGTAAGACCTGTTCTGAAGTGAGCGTATAGATTCCGGACTGGCGGACGGTTTTACTTGGCATATTCAGCTTTTGAAGGTGGATAATTCCATTTATTCTTTAAATATTCGAAGACCAAAACAATACCGTAAAGCAGTGTGAAGCAATAAAAACTGTCTTCGAGAGGCATTGTGCCCACGCGGATTCCAAGGTTCTCCGTATCATCATAAAACACGACCGGATTTTCCGAGTAATTACCGGTAAGTGCATTGTTCACAAAATAGAAAGGGATGTAAATAATGATGAAACTTAGGTAAAACCGGTTCGCATCTTTCCATTTAAAAATGATCTGACCCAGCATGAGCAGGGCAAAAAGCCCGAAACTGCAAAGTGTATAAATCTTATTTAAATTGAAAACTGCAACACCCAAACCCACCGCGAACAGCACATACGTAATGGCGTTGGTGATTTTTTGGTTCAGTATGATTTTTGGATAAAAATATTCGAGGGAATAATGAATGAAAACGCTCGCATATGGTATCAGCAGGAAGAAAAGGTATTCCTCGAGCGGCATCCGGAATATCCTCAAACCTATCAGATATTCATCGTTAAAACCCCAGACGTTCATGTAGGTAAAATAGATGTCCCACGCGATAAAAAACAGCCCGACAAGCAGAATGGCGCTGAAAAATGCTTTCCAGTACTGGATGAAATACATCCGCTTGCGCTCAAAACTGAACAGAAAGGGAACCGAAAAACTTAGGATGTCAAGAAGTAAGTAGTAATATGCCTGCAAAATATATGTTTTAGGAACGGATCGCTTTTGCTTCACGGAAATATTTAAACGGAACGAAAAGCATCCCGAAACATTCACCGTGCTCTTTGTTTAAATGTTTGTGGTGGATCTTATGTGCCTTGCGCAAACCCCGAAAGTACCAGTTGTTGGTCTTGTCAAACCATTTGAACCGTCTGTGAATCAATACATCATGGATCAGGAAATAGCAGATTCCGTAAATCAAAATGCCGAGACCCACAAAAAACATCCAGTTTAGTTCGCCACGGGAGCCGAAATAGAAAAGCAGGATGCTCGGAATGGCAAAGATTACGAAAAAGAAATCGTTTTTTTCAAACACATGCGGATATCCCGGCTGATGGTGATCTTCGTGAAAATACCAGCCAAGCCCGTGCATAATGTACTTGTGTGTGAGCCAGGTGACGGCTTCCATGCCGACAAAAACGCTCAGCGTAATCAGTATAAATCCAGTAGTTTCCATCATTAACCTATTTTGAAGTGACGTTTTATTCTCTGAACCAAATCTTTATCCTCTAAATTTTTGTACTCTCGCAGAATAAGTTCTTTATCCGCTTTCATGTCTTTATTGTAGCCCAAAAACGCCGGCGCCTGCTGTTGTGTAACATATCGCAGAAATCGGATCTCAACATTCTTCGGATCTGTTTTTGCGGCATTGTCGAGCGCAGTTTTCCCTTTTCTGAAATAGGAAAACCGCTTCATCGGATTGCCCGCATGCTTGGCCAACAGTAAATTTCCCATCGCATAGAATGCTTCAAAAATGGGTTTTTTAGTAGACTCAAATGCTTTTTTGGAATTTTCTACCAAAGTTTTGGTTGCGGTTTCGCTTTCTACGCCTTTCTTCATCAAATCCCGGTAAGAAACCAGATTTTGTGCATTCAAAGTGAGTGTAGAGACTGAAAATATTAATATAAGGAGACTTTTCATTAAACTAAATTAAGGTTTTTATTAATCATCATTTCGCCGAAAAGATAGATTTTGCGGGCATTGGATACGCTGATGCGGCTCGTCAGCAGCAGTTCGGGCTTCGTCTTACGGATTTTTTTAAGCAGATTGTTATAATATTTATACGCCATGAACACTGCGATACGGCTGGATATCGGCAGCATCTTGATGCCTTTGTACGCGTGCGCAAAGTCTGATGCAATGTCCGCCTCGATTTCCTGCTTGTCCTTTAAACTAAATTTCCGGAAATCAACATTCGGGAAATATGTTCGGTTCAGATCATTAAAATCTGCGCTGATATCACGAAGAAAATTGATTTTCTGGAATGCGGCGCCCAAACTCTGGGCATATGGTTTCAGTTTCTCGTATTCCGCCACGTCTCCGTTCACGAAAACTTTTAGGCACATTAAGCCTACAACCTCCGCTGAGCCGTAGATGTACTCATTATATTTTTCGTCATTGAGGTCCTTTATCTCGCCCAAATCCATCTTCATGGAGTGTAAAAATGAATCTACGAGATGCTGCGGAATGTTTTTCTCCCGCTGCGTCTGGCAGAACGAGTGCAGTATCGGATTCAGCGAGATTCCGTTTTCAAGCGCTTGGCGGTAACCGTTTTCGAACTCGTCCATCAGCTTTGCTTTATCAAACTCATGAAAAGTATCAACGATCTCATCGGCAAACCGCACAAATCCATAGATATTATAGATGTGCTGGCGAATCTCCGGCTGAAACAGGGTAGAAGCGCGCGCAAAAGAGGTACTGTATTTTTCAGTCACCATTTTGGAAGAAAGTCCGCAAACCGAGTGGTAGATTTCTAAATTATTCATCGCTTATGTATTTGCTAAAATTTTATGGGTACGCTTCAGGATATAATCGGTCACTACTTTCGCAGAGATAAGCGCCGGAGGCACACCCGGACCCGGAACCGTAAGCTGCCCGGTATAAAAAAGATTCTTTACTTTAAAATTATTGATGGCGGGACGCAAAACCGACGTTTGCCGCAGTGTATTGGCAAGTCCGTACGCATTGCCGCGGCACGAATGATACCTATCCTTGAAATCCTGCACGCCGAAACTTTTCTTGAAAAGTACCGAAGACCGTAAGTCAACGCCGATATTTTTCTCGATACGGCTCATGATCACTTCAAAATACTTTTCATGGATATCCTCCGAATCTTCGAGATCTACTGCGACCGGAACCAGAAAAAATCCGACTTCCTTGCCTCTAGGGCAAAGCTCGGGATCCGTTTTGCTCGAAAAGTTCGCGTAAAACAAAGGTTTTCTTGGCCACTGCTGGGTATCGTAGATTTCTTCCGCATGTTTTTCAAAATCGGTATCGAAAAATAAATTGTGATGCTGTAGTTCCGGCACCATTCTGTCAAAAGCCACGTAATATAAGAGTGAAGACGGTGCGAAAGTTTTCTTATTCCAGTATTCACTGGAATAATTCCGGACTTCTTTGTTTAAAAGACTTTCGGTGTGGGCATAATCGGCACCGGAAATGAAGATATCTGCTTCGTATTGGCCGTTTTTGGTTATAATTCGCGTCGCAACACGATCTTCATTCACTATTTCAGTGATCTCTTCATTAAGAAGAAACTTCACGCCCAAATCTTTCGCGAGCCTTGCAATTCCTTTAGCTACGGCATTGAAGCCGCCTTTCGGATACCACGTTCCGAGACCGAAATCAGCATGATTCATAAAATTATAAAAAGCCGGCGTATCACTGGGTTTCGCTCCTAAAAAAAGCACAGGAAATTCGAGGATGCTTCTCAGTTTTGGATTTTTAATATTCCTGCGGACAGTTTGCGAAATATCCTGTACAAAAAGCGGCAGACGTTTTGCGGTCTCTACGGAAACCAGCTCTAGCAAAGATTTCCCGGGATTGTAAACCAAGTCCTGCATCGCAATCCCGTAGTTTGCTTTTGCCTTCTTCATGAAATCCTGCAGATGCTTGCCGGAACCTGCTTCGTGGCGCTCAAAAGTTTTTACAATTTCCTCCGGATCGTCGGAAATATCGATGAAATCGTCTTTCCCGAAATAAACCCGGTAGGCAGGTGAGAGTTTTTCCAGCGAATAATAATCGGACACCTTTTTGTCAAAATCCGCAAAAAAACGCTCAAAGATGTCGGGCATCCAGTACCAGCTTGGTCCCATGTCAAATTTGAAACCATCCATTTCAAGCATTGAAGCACGGCCACCAATCTGCTCGTTTTTTTCGATCACAGTCACATCAAAACCGGCCTGCGCCATGTAACAGGCTGATGCAAGTGATGAAAATCCGGAACCCAGGACGATGACTTTTTTCATAGTTTCAAATTATTAGTACAAAAATATACTTTATTGTTTAAAATGGAAATATTATTTCCTAAATTTGTCTTAAAATTTCAGGATAGAAATTTTTCAGAAGCGGTGTGCTTTTGTTTATATTGTATAATATTGTCATTAAAATTAGTAAATCAACTAAGATAAATTGTATTTTACAGATATTATTTACTTTTTTAATTTTGCACGTCGCGCTTCAAAGCCAATTTTTAAGCCATATTGTATCTGAACATACTTTTATGTGGCTTATCTTTGCAATATTGTTAGTTTACCGCATTCATGCCTATTTAGTAAGGATGAAGCGCAGACTTTAAACCGGAATAAATGGAATTAAATCTAATCATTGAGACGTTAACGCAGCTTGACAATTACCTTAAAGGTGCGCCTTCGGGTGGTGGCAATCTCGATGATTTCCGGCTTTATCTGAACCAAAAGGCTTACGAGCACGAAAACCCGCGCAACTTGACCGAAAAGTTCGACCTTGATGTATACGACCTTGAAAATGAGATTGCCAAACAGGTGATTTTGCTGGGCAGATATTCAAAACAACTGATCCGAAAGTCGCTTGAAAATCATCCGGCACTGGTGAACGAAGACTTTACCTATCTTTTCCGCATGATGGATTATGACAGCCTCACGAAAATGCAGCTAATCGAAAAAAATGCCCATGAAAAGCAGACCGGAATCGAAATTATAAAAAGGCTTGTAAAGAACGGACTGTTCGCCGAAAGTCCCGATGAACACGACAAACGAAGCACACGCATCACCGTGACGCCAAAAGGTAAAAAAGTCTTCCGCGAGTCTATGCAGGATATCACGGTTGTTTCTAAAATTATGTGCGGACAGCTCGATACAAAAGAGAAGGAAGCGCTTTTGGCCTCGCTGAAAAAGCTCAACACCTTCCATCACACGGTATATTGCAACTTCAAGAATGAGGATACGGCAGAAATCCTTAAACTTATTTAGCCGCTGGCCGAACTACTGTAAAATATTCAGGCTTTTCGGCTGCACGACAATCCGCACCGGGGATTCTATTCGTGTGTATTCGCCGTCTAGATGCCAGTTCGTCGTACTTATTTCCAAATTGGCTTCACACACCGGAACATACTTGATGTACTGATCGTCCTCAAGCTTTTTAGTGAACATTTTATAGGCAAAAACAGGCGCATAACGCACGGGAAATTTCCGCACCAGAACCAAATCTACAAGACCGTCACTTTTGCTGGCTTTCGGCGCGATGTAGGCGTTGTTGCCAAACTGGCGCGTGTTTGCGACATTCAACATTAGATATTCGCCGCTGTATTTCTGCAGATTTTGGCTGATGAAGTTGATGTTGATCGGCTTGTAACTCAGATACGTTTTGAGCGAAACTTTGATGTAATTTTTAAATCCACGTGTTGTTTTTTCAAATTCTTTCGCCACTTTTCCGTCAAATCCGGTTCCGGAAACATTGATTGAAAGTTTACCGTTTACTGTAAAAGTATCCACGCATTTGATTTTTCGTGCTTTTATTTTCCGCAGAAGTTCATCCAAATCTGCATTAAAATGGGTCTCCTTTGAGAAGCCGTTTCCCGATCCAGCCGGATAAATCGCTAAAATACGGTCTGTATTGATGATTTTTTGTGCAACAGTGGAAATGGTGCCGTCTCCTCCAACAGCCACGAAGATATCGACAGTTTCCCAATGACTTTCGATAAATTCAAACGTGCCGTTAATGGATTCTGAAATGTAAACCTTAGCCTCCGGAATTTTCTGCTTTAAAGCCTCGAAGAATGGCTCGTAGTTTTTTTTGGCCGAAAACGGGTTGATTATAAAGGCAACATTTTCCATTCTGAAATTTAAAGGCTAACTATCAATTACTTAAGATTGATTCTGGTTCTGAAGTTGGGCTGCAGAAAGGGTTTAATTTCGCTGAACGGAACTTTTATCAACACCGGACCGGCTGCATACGCCGCAATTTCATACTGATTATAAAGAAAATAAAGATTCGCATTATCGAAATAAAAGTTGTTATTCAATGGAATGTCCTTTACCAAAAGCATTTCAGCCTGACCTCGGTCTAAATCTCCCTGCAGGAACTGAGTCATCAGGATCCGTGACCAAACCTGCGCATCCTGATTGCTAATTACGTCATTAAGTGTAATCTGGCGACCGGATTTAAGATCGAAAACGCGGTACATTTCGTTGTAATAACCGTGCGCACCGCCCGTGTAACCATCACTTAGGTAAGTAAGTGTAAGGATATCGTCTTTGTGCGAGAAGACTTTCATCGAAGAGTTCTGCGTCCATTCCTGTGCAAAACCGGGCATGAAATCAGTCAGTGATTCTTTAGTTTCGCTGAAATAATTATTCTTTAAGCTGTCGATCGCGCGCTGTAAGTCTACTTTGCTGAATGCGCCTGTTTTAATGTTTTGGCCGGCGTAAATGCTGTCGAGAATTGTTTTGTTAAGAATAGTTGGGAAAACTAAAGTTGTCATTTTAAATGACGCAGTGACGCTGTCGGCCACCATTACGCTGTCTGCAGCCACTACAGAATCTACTTCAAAAGCTGCAATCTTATCTTCCGACGGTTGTGCGCCGGACTTCTCGGTTTGCTTTTTCTGAGAACAAGCTGTAAAGAGAACGGTAAGCGCGGTAAAATGGAGCAGAAGCGTTTTCATAAAAAGTAAGTTTAGGTTTGGTGGTGCAAAAAACCGTCCATTGCTGAACGGTTTTCTGTAGTAGTCTTCCTAAAAATTAAACATCGATTTTGGCGTAAACCGCATTTTTCTCAATGAATTCACGTCGCGGCGGCACTTCGTCACCCATCAGCATTGAAAATACGTTATCAGCATCTGCAAGGCTCTCAATTCCTACCTGTTTCAGGATTCGGTTCTCAGGATTCAGCGTGGTTTCCCAAAGCTGTTCAGGATTCATTTCACCCAAACCTTTATAGCGCTGTACTTCTACGCCTTTTCCGTCCGGAGCGAGCTCAAGTGTAAATTCTTCACGTTCTTTTTCATTGTACGCATAGATCTTCTTGTTCCCTTTTTTAAGGAGATAAAGCGGCGGCTGGGCGATGTAGATATAGCCGTTTTCGATGAGTTCCTTCATGTATCTGAAGAAGAACGTCAGGATCAACGTGGAGATGTGCGATCCGTCAATATCCGCATCGGTCATGATCACGATTTTGTGATAACGCAGTTTGCTGATATTTAAAGCCTTACTGTCTTCTTCGGTTCCTACGGAAACGCCAAGGGCGGTGTAGATGTTCTTGATCTCATCATTGTCGTAGACTTTGTGAAGCATCGATTTTTCCACGTTCAGGATCTTACCTCTTAGCGGAAGAATGGCCTGGAAATGGCGGTCACGACCTTGTTTAGCCGTTCCGCCTGCGGAATCACCCTCTACCAGGAATAATTCGGATATCTCGGGATCTTTTGATGAGCAGTCGGATAATTTTCCCGGAAGTCCGCTTCCGCCCATCGGCGATTTTCTTTGAACAAGTTCACGTGCTTTTTTCGCGGCCTGACGTGCTTTCGCCGCCAAAACCACTTTCTGAACGATGATCTTAGCCTCGTTTGGATTTTCTTCGAGGAAGTTGCTGAGCATCTCGCCCACAATCTTGTCCACCGCTCCTGAAACCTCAGAGTTTCCAAGTTTTGTTTTGGTCTGGCCTTCAAACTGTGGTTCCATTACCTTTACGGATATCACTGCGGTAAGACCTTCGCGGAAGTCATCACCGGTAACTTCCACTTTTTCTTTTGCCGGAATACCAAGTTCGTCCGCGAATTTCTTTAAAGTTCTCGTCAATGCACGGCGGAAACCTGCAAGGTGAGTTCCACCTTCGTGCGTGTTGATATTGTTTACGTATGAATGGAGATTTTCATTGTAAGAAGTGTTGTAGCGCATCGCAACTTCCACAGGAATGTCATCTTTGTCACCTTCCATGTAGATCACATTGCTCATGATCGATTCTCTGTTACCATCGATGAATTCTACGAATTCTTTAAGCCCGCCTTCAGAGTGGAAGGTTTCAGTGATATTAGAACCGTCTTCATTTTGGCGTCTTTCATCGGTTAGGGTGATGGTGATGCCTTTATTCAAAAATGAAAGTTCACGCAGACGTGCTGCAAGCGTATCGTAGTTGTAAACGGTTTCCTGGAATATTTTTTCATCAGGCTGGAAGAATACTTCGGTACCACGTCTGTCAGTAGTCCCGATTTCTTTCACTGGATCCAGTGCTTTACCTTCTGAGTATTTTTGCTGATATACCTTGCCGTCACGGTTTACAGTCGCTACAAGCGATGTGGAAAGGGCGTTTACACAGGAAACACCTACACCGTGAAGTCCACCGGACACTTTGTAGGAATCTTTATCAAATTTACCACCTGCACCAATCTTGGTCATTACCACTTCAAGCGCCGATTTCTGTTCCTTTTCGTGCATATCCACCGGGATACCGCGGCCGTTATCTTTTACGGTAATACTCTCGCCTTCGTGGATCGTTACCGAGATAGTATCACAATGCCCGGCCAGTGCCTCATCAATGGAGTTGTCTACTACTTCGTAAACCAGGTGATGCAGACCTCTGGTGCCTACGTCCCCAATGTACATTGAAGGTCTAAGCCTCACGTGTTCCATCCCCTCCAATGCCTGAATGCTACTCGCCGTGTATTCTTTTTGACTCATAATCTTATTTTGTCCAACCTCAGTTTCAGCTGGTTTGCTAAGTTTGTTTTAGTATAAATTTTTTGCAGTTTATCCCCGTGTTTTCGTGGATAATAAAGACCAACAAATATACGCAATTTATACCAAAATTGAAAGTATTTCCAAGGCGCAATTGTAGCTGCTGACATCAAAAAAAACCTCCGCATCGGGAGGTTAATGTTAGTTTTTAATGGATTTAAAAGTTTCGCTCGGCCTGTCATGAAAATCAATTTGAATATGATAAATCCCGCGCGTTAGATTTTGGGTCTGAATCTCGCCTGTTGAACCGACTGTTGCGGCTTTTCCCGAGGCGTCGTAGATCGAAACCTTCTTTATTTTATTAGCTGTCGAAATTTTAAGTTGATCGCGGAAAGGAGTGGTGATCCTTGTTTCCGTTAACTGTGTGCTTTGCGTGTCAAGCAGAGTTGATTTGTATTTGATGACATATAGATCGTGGTTAGCGGAGTTACGAACCATGACGAAAAGGTTCGGGCCATTGGGCAACATAGCTACCCATTGATCTGCCGAGACATTTTCATAAAATTCTTCAAGACCATTCACGGTTGATTTCACACCATTAAAATCATAAGCCATCATCACTGGTTTACCTTCTTTTTTACCCGCAAACAAATAATGGTTTTGAAGTGAAACTGCATCAGTTATCGCGGTATTTATATTAGATAAACCAAAATCAAGGTAAGTCTTTCCGTTAATGTTTTTGGGTTGTGCCGTACTTGAGAGAATAGCCGCCCGCGTCTCCTCGTCGCCGCTGTTTGGATCTACGCCATATAAATACAGAATCTCATTTCCAGGTGTAAGGACAAACTTTTTAGGATACACGGAAATACCGTTTGAAGCGCCCGCGTAATCATAAAGATGCGCGTTCATCAGGTCGTAGGTCGTAAACTGATGCGGTGAATTTTCGTTGCTGACTGCAATTTCATAATGGTACTTGTTCAGGAAGTTTTTTCCGTTACTGTTCCCGAAATAGCTGTACAGTTCCATGTATTCCTGCGGAAGACCATTTACGATCGGATTTTGGTTCCCCGCGTTGCCGTAGCCGTTATTGATGGCTCCGTTCGGTAAATATGCGGTGATTTTTCCCCAAAGATGATAGAAACCGTTTTGCTGGAAACTGATTTGGTTATAGAACAAATCCGGTCTGGCCGTCATGGTGCCATTAATCCCGAAAGTTGTGTCTGTCTTTCCGTCGGGCAGAAAGCGCTTGAGCATTGTGCGGGACGTACCTGCATCAGTGTCTTTCACGTAAATCGCGATCATTTTCTGACCTTGCTGCGCAAACTGGATGCCGCTGCCACTGTCACCTTCAAGAACAACCTTTCCACTAGTTCCATAACTTACGTCCAGCGCGCCGGAAGAGGTGAGTTTGGCCATCATCCCGGAATGAACGTTGCCCTCAGACCCAAGCGTCAGCGTAAGCGAGCCGTTCGGATTCAGGAAAATCTTTTCGAATTGCGTTTCCGAAAGTGTGGAAGGATAAGAGATTTTTGCGATGCCGCCGTTCCCGAAAGTGGCGTCTTTTACCAGCGAAATCTGGCTTGAGAGGGATATGCACGAAAGCATACCCAAGAGGGTAAATTTTAGTTTCATAAATCATTTGTGTGTTGCGGTAAATATACAAATCTTTTATGAAACAGAAAACCCCGGGTGATGGCCTGGGGTTCTGAAAATTAATAGTTTAAAGCAGAATCATATTCACCTTTTCATCGGTCTTCTCTACTTTAATCAGATTGTTTTTGGTTAAATTTTTCGTGGCTTTATCCCATTTTTTACCGGAGAGCTGTGAGCGGTTTTTTACTTCCGCAATCTCCATCGGCTCTTCCTGAGATTTTAGGATCTCCAAAATCATTTTTTCGTCTTCGCCGAGTTCAACCTGTGGAACCACTTTTTCAGGTTTCATCTGTGGAAAGAAAAGTACTTCCTGGATCGACGGATTATTTGTTAAAAACATGATCAGGCGGTCCATTCCGATACCTAAACCTGACGTTGGCGGCATACCGTATTCAAGGGCGCGTAAGAAATCATTATCGATGAACATGGCTTCATCATCTCCCCGTTCGGAAAGTGCCATTTGGGATTCGAAACGTTCTCTTTGGTCTATTGGGTCATTTAATTCTGAATATGCGTTGGCGATTTCCTTGCCGCAAACCATCAGCTCAAAACGTTCTGTAAGTCCTTCTTTGCTGCGGTGCTTCTTGGTCAAAGGTGACATCTCCACCGGATAATCGGTAATGAATGTCGGCTGGATGAAATTTCCCTCACATTTTTCGCCGAAAATCTCATCGATGAGTTTTCCTTTGCCCATCGTTTCATTTACTTCGATGCCGATTGACCTGGCAAAATCAAATAATTCCTGTTCAGATTTTCCGGTAATGTCAAAACCAGTGAATTTCAAGATGGCATCTGTCATTGAAATCCTCGGATATGGCGCTTTCCAGTTAATTGAATGTTCACCAAAAGTTGATTCAGCGGTACCGTTAACCTGCAGGGCGCAGAATTCCAGAAGTTTTTCGGTAAAATCCATCATCCAGTTGTAGTCTTTGTAGGCTACATAGATTTCCATTGCGGTAAATTCCGGGTTGTGCGTTCTGTCCATTCCTTCATTTCTGAAGTTTTTCGAGAACTCATAAACGCCGTCAAAACCTCCTACGATAAGCCTTTTAAGATAAAGCTCGTTGGCAATTCTCAGATATAATGGTATATCGAGCGCATTGTGATGCGTTATGAATGGTTTCGCTGCCGCACCGCCGGGAATCGACTGAAGAATAGGAGTTTCCACTTCGAAATAGCCCGCGTCATTAAAAAATGTACGCATTGCATTAAAGAGTTTTGTACGTTTCACGAAAACGTCTTTCACCTGCGGATTCACGATCAAATCTACATACCGCTGACGGTATCTAAGCTCAGGATCATTGAAAGCATCATGCGTAACCCCATTTTCGTCCGTGCGCGGCTGTGGCAGAGGGCGCAGTGATTTGGTCAAAATCTTAAAGCTTTCCACCTTCACGGTCATCTCGCCAACCTGCGTGGTGAAAAGTTCACCTTCAAGTCCGATGATGTCGCCGATATCCAACAAATGTTTATAAACCTCGTTATACAGGGTTTTATCTTCGCCTGTGCAGATCTCGTCCCGGTTAAAATAAACCTGAATTCTACCTTCCGAATCTTGCAGTTCGGCAAAACTCGCCTTACCCTGAATCCGGCGGCTCATCAGTCGACCTGCGATTTGAACTTTTTTGCCTTCTTCAAAGTTGGATTTTATCGTAGCGGTAGTCTCGGTGATATTATATTCCTCAGCCGGAAATGCATCTATACCCATTTTCTGCAGGGTTTGTAACTTTTCTCTTCTGATGATTTCCTGTTCTGATAACTGCATTATTCTTAAGTTTTTAAGGCTGCAAATTTACACAAATTCCGCTAAATACAGCCGTTTCTGATCACCAAAAAAGCAGCGCCAAGGCTGCTTTATAAATTCTTTAAGACAAAAACGCGTTAGTGTATTACTTAACGTCAGTTTGTGGATCGATTGCAACCGAGTCCGGTGCTTCCGGCGAACCGTTACCATAGGCCTTTGTAGGAGAATCCTGAACGGCCGACGAATCTGAAACGCTAGTTGCTACAGGCTCCTGCAGCATGCTGTCAGATTCCGTAGTGGTTTCTTTCTTAGAACAGCTGGCTACTGCCAAACCACTGATTAGTGCAAGTGCGAATAATTTTTTCATTGTAATTTAATTTGAACAAAAATAGAAATTTAAGAATGAACGAAAGATCAGGGCGATTTTATTTTTATTTAAAGTAAATACAAATTGATAAGTTTCGGGTAACTAAGCTTTTGAATGTCGTAAATTTGAGTTGTGAAAAGGTTCGTTATTTACATGTTCGTCTCCATTTATCTTTTTTCGTTTGCAGAGATGAGGCAGGTGCTGAAATTTCCGAATTTCATAGAACATTACCTTGCGCATAAAATCACAGACCGTAGCACATCTGTGTTTTCGTTCCTGAAGATGCATTACCTGAATGATCATCCGGTAGATGCAGATTATCAGCAGGATATGAAGCTGCCTTTTAAAACTCACGAAGCCAATACCATCGTTTCTAATCCGCTCATCATCCCGGAAAATTTCAGTTTTGCGCTGACTCCGCCGCGGTTTTTCACGGTAAAATCCCATATTTATTCTCACAGCTCCCATTACGCGTCCAATCTCTTGGGATTCATATTCCGGCCGCCGATTTTAGTTTAAATATTTAAGCAGCACGCGCAGAATTTCAATAATTCAGTTATTGACGTTTTCGCGATACCATTATTTAAATTTAAAATCAAACAAAATGAACAATACACATCTGCATTTGGTGGTAAACCATTTGCCAATCATATTTCCGGTCGTAGGATTGATAATTCTAATCATCGGTATTTTCACTAAAACCGAAATTTCAAAACGTAACGCGTACATCACATTTATTATAGGCGCAATAGCGTCGATAGCCGCGATGGCTACAGGCGAAGGGGCCGAACATGGCGTAGAAAATCTTCCCGGCGTTGCAGAAAGCCTGATTGAAACACATGAAGAAGCAGCCGAACTCTTTGCAGGTCTGTCTTATATTTTAGGTGGAGTGAGTACTGTAGCGCTTTTCGCGAGTTTCCGAAGCTATACATTTTCTAAAATAATGCCTTTCATCGTCGGTTTATTTGCCTTAGCAACCTTGTTTTTTGCCCAAAAGGCTGGCACAACCGGTGGTGAAATCCGTCATACGGAAATTAGAAGCGGAGCTGCGGCCCAAAATGGAAATGCTTCTAAGGATGGCGGCGATAATGATTAATTTCACTTTAAAGTTATTTTATCATAAATCTCTTAAAATGAGCATTTTAGTTTGTAAATTTATTATGGTGATCATTAATTATAAAGTGAAAAAATGTTAGACAGAATCATAAGTTTTTCCATAAAAAATAAGCTGATCATCTTGTTGATGACCTTGGGCTGGATTATTTATGGAATAATAGAACTCAGAAAATTACCTATTGATGCGGTGCCTGATATTACGGATAATCAGGTACAGCTGATTACGTCGTCGCCAAGTTTGGGCGCTCCCGATGTGGAACGGTTTATTACTTTTCCGTTAGAACAGGCGATGAACAATATACAGGGAATCAAACAGATGCGAAGTTTTTCGCGTTTCGGTCTTTCTGTTGTGACCATTGTTTTCGAGGAAGACGTAGATCTTTATCTCGCAAGGCAGCAGGTTTCCGAACGGTTACAAAATGTTTCCAAAGATATTCCCGTAACGCTTGGAGTCCCAGAAATGGCCCCAATTTCTACTGGTTTAGGCGAAATTTATCAGTATGTAATACGTCCGAAAACCGGTTACGAGAACCGTTACACTGCTATGGAGCTCCGTACCATTCAGGATTGGATTGTAAGACGACAACTCCTGGGTACTGAAGGTGTTGCTGATGTTGCCAGTTTTGGCGGAAACCTGAAGCAGTATGAAGTTGCAGTAAATCCTGCGCAACTTAAAGCGATGGGAGTTACGATGCAGGAGGTTTTCACCGCTCTGGAAAACAATAACCAGAATACCGGTGGTGCATATATTGAAAAAGGTCCTACAATTCTCTACATCAGAACAGAAGGTTTGATGGGAAAGATTCATGACATCGAAAAAACGGTTGTTAAAAATCTTCCCGATGGAACGCCTGTTTTAATTGAAAATATTGCAAAAGTGCAGTACGGAAATGCGATCAGATACGGTGCAATGACTTATAACGGAAAAGGGGAAGTGGCCGGTGCGGTGGTGATGATGATGAAAGGTGCCAATTCCAATAAAGTTATTGAGAATGTAAAAATCCGCATCGACGAAATCCGTAAAACCCTTCCGGAAGGCGTGGTGATTGAACCGTTTCTTGACCGGACCAAGATGGTAAACAATGCAATCAGCACAGTTTCAAAAAACCTTTTGGAGGGCGCATTAATCGTCATTTTTGTTCTTGTAGTTTTCCTCGGAAATCTTAGGGCAGGATTTATCGTTTCGTCTGTCATTCCGCTTTCCATGCTTTTTGCATTTATCATGATGAATATCTTCGGGGTTTCCGGAAATCTGATGAGTTTAGGTGCACTCGATTTCGGATTGATTGTGGATGGTGCCGTGATTATTGTGGAAGCCATTCTACACAGGCTTCACGGCCCAACGCTCGCCAACAAAAACTTCCTTACCGCCAAAGAAATGGACGAAACCGTGGAAAGTTCAGCTGGTAAAATGATGAATTCGGCGGTATTTGGACAGATAATTATTCTGATTGTTTACTTGCCAATCTTGACGTTGGAAGGGGTGGAAGGTAAAATGTTCAAGCCCATGGCGCAAACGGTGATTTTTGCACTTTTAGGTGCATTTATCCTGTCTTTAACGTATGTCCCGATGATGAGCGCGCTCTTTCTGTCCAAGAAAATTACACATAAGAAAAATTATGCCGACCGGATGATGGATAAGCTTGAAGCGGTTTATGATAAAATTCTTAAGGTAGTTTTAAAATTTCAGAATCCTTTATTTTTCAGTGTTTTAGGGCTTTTCTTCTTCTCGGTTTTTATCATGACTAAATTAGGTGGAGAATTTATTCCCACACTTCCCGAAGGCGATTTTGCCGTTGATACAAGGGTTTTACCTGGAAGTAACCTTAAAACTTCAACTGACGCAGTTTTAAAAAGCCAGCAAATTCTACTGAAAAAATTCCCTGAAATTGAAAAAATTGTAGGGAAAACCGGAAGCAGCGAAATTCCAACCGATCCAATGCCGATCGATGCGAGCAACATGATGATTATCCTGAAACCGCGTAAAGAATGGACTTCCGCCAAATCATATGACGAACTTGCCGAAAAAATGTCTGCGGAACTCAAGAAAAATATCGTGGGCGTAACTTATTCCTTCCAATATCCGGTTAACATGCGGTTTAATGAACTGATGACCGGTGCAAGACAGGATGTTGTATGTAAAATTTTCGGCGAAAATCTCGATTCGTTAAAGATTTATGCTGAAAAATTGGGCGAAATTTCTAAGAAAATTGATGGAGCAGAAAATATTTATGTTGAGCCGGTTTCCGGAATGCCCCAAATTTTAATTGAATATAACCGCGCCGCGCTGTCGCAATATGGATTAAGCATTGGTGAGGTCAACAGAATGGTGAATACTGCTTTTGCGGGCCAAAGTGCGGGTTCTGTTTTCGAAGAAGAGAAAAAATTTGATTTGGTAGTCCGTCTGGATGGGGAACTCCGGAAAAATCTCGAAGATGTAAAAAATCTTCTGATTCCAACACCAACTGGTGTCGAAATTCCTTTAAGCGCAGTAGCTCAGGTGGAACTGAAAGAAAGTGTAAACCAGATCCAGCGCGAGGAAGCACACCGCCGAATCATTGTTGGATTCAATGTGAAAGAACGCGACATTCAGTCGACCGTGCAGGATTTACAGCAAATGGTTGATAAGAATTTAAAACTTCCCGTAGGTTATACCATCAAGTACGGCGGAACGTTCGAGAATCTTCAGCATGCGCAGCAACGTCTTGGTATTGCGGTTCCTATCAGTTTGGCTTTAATACTTCTGATGCTTTATTTCGCCTTCAGTTCAGTGAAATATGGTTTGATTATTTTCACCACAATTCCACTTTCTGCGATTGGTGGAATTCTGTCACTGTGGGCTCGGGATATGAACTTCAGTATTTCTGCGGGGGTGGGTTTTATCGCTCTTTTCGGAGTCGCGGTGCTTAACGGGATTGTCCTTATTGCAGAATTTAACAGGCAGAAAGAAATCCATTCAGATTTAAACGAAGTGGTGCGGGTTGGTGGTAAAATGCGCCTCCGTCCGGTACTGATGACCGCTTTGGTAGCCTCTCTCGGATTTTTGCCTATGGCGATAAGCCAGGGTGAAGGTGCAGAAGTGCAACGACCGCTCGCAACAGTAGTGATCGGAGGTTTACTTCTCGCGACATTCCTCACCCTTTTCATCTTACCAACTGTTTATATCTGGTTTGAAAAACATTTTCCACAACGTAAAAAAACCATTAACCTCGATGAATAATTTTAAAATAATGAAACCTCAATATCTCAGTCTCTTTTTTCTAATATTTTTTCTAAAATCCTTTTCGCAGACTCCAATTTCTTTGGAAAATGCGTACGACAGAGCAATTCAAAACAATTTGAATTTAAAATCGGGTCAGCTGAAAGTTGATTATCAGAACCGCATCCAAAACTCTGCTGTAGCGATAGATCCTTTGAATATTAATGCAGAAATCGGACAAATTAATTCTGCATATGTGGACAATGCTTTTTCCGTTAACCAAACGCTGCGGCTGCCGAAATTCTATAAAACCCAAAAACAGGTTTTAACGGAACAGTGGAAAAACGCAAAGCTGGGTCTGGATGTTCAGAAATGGCAACTGAAAAAGGAAATCGCTTTAGTTTACAATAATCTAAATTATCTGGACGAAAAACAGAAACTTCTGAAAAAAGCTGACAGCATCTATTCAAATTATTACAAACGATCTGAATTAGGTTGAAAGCAGGCGAAAGTAACATTCTGGAAAAAACCACCGCTGAAGCTTACCGAAGCCAGGCCGAAATTCAGCTCCAAAGTTTGCTGAAGGACCGCGAAATTTCAATTCATCAGTTTAGTTATCTGATTAATGATGGTGAAATGTATCAGAATGAAAAAGGGAGTTTTTATCTTTTGAATTTGGATTTTGATGAGAATTTTAGCGGAAACCCTTTAGTTCTGTCGCAACTCGAGCGTCAGAAAAACATTGAAAATGCAAGACTTGAAGCTGAAAAAGCCAAACTTTTACCGAGTTTCAATCTTGGGATAAATTCCACAACTATGAAAGGAAACGGCTCAGATGATAAGTTTTATAACGGAACTCACCGCTTTCAGACCGGTTTGGTGGGCGTGGCGCTTCCAGTTTTTAATTCTGCACAGAAATCCCTGATTGAAGGGCAGAAAATTAACCAGCAGATTGCCGAAAACAATTACGATATCGCTGTTCGTGACTTTAAAAACAGATATGCAAAAACCTACAGCGAATACCAGAAACTGAAATCTGAAATCGATTATTATAAAACAAAAGGTTTAAAAAACGCTCAAACCATCCTGTTTACAGCAGATCTACTGTCTAAAGAAGGTGAAATCAACTATCTGGAATATACCATTTTAGTGAATCAGTCGCTTGATATTCAGAACAAGTATATCGACGCTGAAAACACTTTGAATGAGAAAATTATTGAACTTAATAATCTTAAAAATAAATAAAGAATTTTTTGCTGCGAAGTTTCAAATAGAACTTCAAAACGAAATTTAAAAATAAGGCTATGAAAAAATTCACAACACTCCACAGGCTCATCCACTGGTTAATCGCAGTTTCAATGCTGGTGCTTTTTGCCACCGGATTTTTAAGAATGTACTGGATGTCAAAAAAAACCATCACTACCGCAATTTCTGCAGAACTGGGCAAAAATAATGTTCAACTACCGCAGGAAAGTGTAGTTGGCATCGCGAAAAGCATCATTAACCCAATGTTCGACTGGCATATCAATTTCGCGTATGTGCTTGTTTTCGCTTATATTTTAAGAATTATATATCTTTTAGCTAAAGGCGTAAGATACCCTAATCCTTTCCCCAAATCATCTACAGGAAAAGAGAAACTTCAGGGGACTGTGTACAGTATTTTCTATATTTTGCTGGCGGTACAAATGGTCACCGGTTTTGCGCTGATGTGGGAGCTTGCTTCAGAACAGGCGCTGGAAAGGGCAGAAGAGATTCACAAATTTGCGGTCTACTGGATGCCTATATTTGTATTGCTGCATTTTGCTGGAATTACAGTAGCAGAACTCACGAATAAAAAAGGAATTACCTCCAAAATGATTGGCGGCGAATAATTAAACCGTTAAAAAAAAATGAAAAAATCAATTAGAGTAATGCTTTCCGGGGTTCTTTTATTCTCCTGTTCCAAAAAGGAGGAAACGGTAACCCAGGAAACATACGCCATTTCCGACGACCAAATCACACTGACCGATTTGCAAAAAAAAACGGCTGCCATTGAAACTACAACACTTAATAGTGAGAATATTGCCAACAAAATTCTCCTGACCGGGCAAATTGATGTGCCGCCAACAGGAATGGCAGGTGTTTCTTCTTCAACAGGAGGAATTATAAAAACTGCACGTTTTGTACCGGGAAATTATGTAACCCGCGGTCAAACTTTAGCAGTTGTTGAAAATCCGGACTTTGCGAGACTTCAGCAGGACTATCTTCAGGCAAAATCGAATTTGGGGTATGCGCAGAAAGATTATGACCGCCAGAAATATTTGAATAAATACCAGGCAAGTTCCGACAAGGTTACTCAGAAAGCTGCCAACGAAGCCCAATCACAGGGTGCTGCCGTTCGCGGAATTGAATCTCAACTGCGGTTTTACGGAATAAGCCCTGGAAGTGTGAGTTCCGGCAATATCAGAAAATCTGTGGCAGTAGTCGCACCGATTTCGGGTTACATTTCAAGAGTAAACGCGACTATTGGCCAGTATGTTTCTTCCGCCGATGTTTTGTATGAAATTGTAAATAACGGACAGATCCACTTGGCTTTAAAAGTCTTCGAAAAAGATCTGAATAAAATTTCAGTCGGACAAAAAGTCTATTCATTTACAAACCAGAACCCAACAAAAAAATTCGCCGCAACGGTGAAATTAATCGGTAAAGATTTTGCGCCGGACCGCAGCGTTCTCATCCATTGTGATCTGATCTATAAAGATGAAAGCCTTATTCCTGGAACCTTCATGAATGCAGAGATTGAAGTGAATGCAGAACAAGGATTTGTAATTCCAGACGATGCAGTTGTAACCTGGGAAGGGAAACAGTATGTTTTTGAAGAAGTAAAACCCAAAACGTACAAAATGTTTCCTGTCACGATAGGAAATTCTGAAAACGGTTTAACCGAACTGCTGAATTTTGACATTAAAAATGCGAATAAAGCCTTTGTAACTAAAGGCGCATATCATTTGCTGATGGCACTGAAAAATGTTGAAGAGTAATTTTTCTAATTTTTTTCTTTTTAAATTAGAAATGATTTCTATATTTGTCCCAATGATAACGATCAACAATACAAACTGGTGGTGGCCTCAAAACTTTCAAAGTCTTGAGCACTGTTCTTTTGTGTAAATATATCCCACCAAAAAAATAAGAAGACTTTGACGAATGCGTTGAAGTCTTTTTTTTATTTCTAAAACTTAAATCCAAACATGAAATTTAATCAAAATATCAAACTGAAAACCACCGTAAAATCGACGTTGAGCGATCTTTTTACGCCAATCGGAATTTACCTCAGGCTACGTGATCAGTTTCGGGATACCATCCTTTTGGAAAGCGCCGGAAACCAAAATACCGATAACAATTTCTCCTTTATCGCGGTGAATGCCATTGCCGGAATTGAAATTCGGAATTATACCGAAGCTCAAATTAAGTTTCCGCTCGAAAGTGCTGAAAAAATAAATATCGAGACTCAAAAACTGACGGATTTACTGCAGGAATTCTCAAATTGTTTTGATTGTCAGGAGCCGAATTTGCCAATTGGAAAGACCGCGCAGGGTTTTTACGGTTACACATCGTACGACGCGATTCCTTTTTTTGAAAGCATCAAGTTTAAAGAGATGTCAGAAGAAAACAGGATTCCGCTGCTGCGCTACCGCCTTTATCAGTACGTCATTGCGATCAATCATCACAATGATGAAATGTTTCTGATCGAAAATAAAATTGATGGATTGAAATCTGAGGTCGCAGTGGTAGAAAATTTAATCCAGCAAAAGAATGCACCCATTTTCCCATTTAAAAAAGCGGGCGCTGAAGAATCAAATCTCACCGATGAAGAATACCGAATCTCGGTTGAGACCGCCAAAAAACACTGTTTCCGGGGTGATGTTTTTCAGTTGGTGTTAAGCCGCAGGTTTCAGCAGAAGTTTGTGGGCGACGAATTCAATGTCTACCGTGCTTTGCGGAATATCAATCCGTCGCCATACCTGTTCTTTTTTGATTATGGAGATTATAAACTGATGGGTTCGAGCCCGGAAAGTCAGCTGATCATCAAAGACAACCGTGCGATCATTCATCCGATTGCCGGCACATTCAAACGTACCGGAAACATTGAAGATGACCTTAAAGCTGCTGAAGAACTAACGCAGGATGCAAAAGAAAACGCGGAACACACCATGCTTGTTGATTTGGCGAGAAATGATTTGAGCATTCTCGGAAAAAACACCAAAGTTTCCAAGCTCAAAGAAATCCAGTTTTTTTCGCATGTGATTCACATGGTTTCAGAGGTTACCGCCGATGTTTCAGAAGATCAGAATCCGTATGAAATGATTGCAACCACCTTTCCTCAGGGAACTTTAAGCGGAGCGCCGAAATACCGCGCCATGCAGCTGATCGATGAGTATGAAAAAACTTCGCGCAGTTTTTATGGCGGTTCGATCGGTTTCGTTGGTTTTGATGGAAGCTGCAACCAGGCGATCATGATCCGCACCTTTTTAAGCAAAAACAATACACTTTTTTATCAGGCCGGTGCCGGCATCGTGGCCAAATCTTCCCCGGAAAATGAACTGCAGGAAGTTAATAATAAATTGGGCGCGCTGAAAAAGGCAATTGTGAAAGCGGAAAAACTTACATAAAAGTCACCAAGTGACGGCTAAATTAAGGACAGGAAGAATTCCTGTCAGGCTTAATAAATGATCGGAAGAATT
This sequence comes from Kaistella rhinocerotis, assembly GCF_030243905.1. Taxonomy (NCBI): domain Bacteria; kingdom Pseudomonadati; phylum Bacteroidota; class Flavobacteriia; order Flavobacteriales; family Weeksellaceae; genus Kaistella; species Kaistella rhinocerotis. The sequence goes on from NZ_JASSYY010000001.1 coordinate 188,313, forward strand.
CCTCTAAAAATCCAAAAAAGACAACATGAAAATATTAGTTTTAGATAATTACGACAGTTTTACTTACAATCTGGTTCAGATGATTGAGGAAATTGTCATTGAGAAAGTAGACGTTTTCCGCAACGACCAAATTTCATTGGAAGACATTGATAAGTACGATCAAATTATCCTTTCCCCAGGACCTGGAATCCCCGAAGAAGCCGGAATTCTTCTTGAAGTTATTAGAAAATATGCGCCGACAAAATCGATTCTCGGCGTTTGCCTTGGTCAGCAGGCGATTGCAGAAGCTTTTGGCGGAAGTCTGATCAATCTTTCGGAGATCTATCACGGCGTCGCCACGGAATCTACAAAGGTTTCGGAACATCGGATTTTCCAGAATTTACCAGATAATTTGGAGGTCGGCAGATACCATTCCTGGGCAGTAAATCCTGAAGATTTCCCTGAAGAATTAGAAATCACGAGCATCGATAAAAACGGAATGATTATGAGTTTAAAGCACAAAATCTACGATGTTCACGCAGTTCAGTACCACCCGGAAAGTATTTTAACGCCGGACGGAAAGCAGATTTTGGAAAACTTTTTAAAATAGTTGATAGATTTCGGTTGATAGTTCTGAGCCATTCAGAACTACACATTAATACCTGACAACCAACAACTAACAACCAGCAACAAATTATGAAACAGATATTACAATATCTATTCAACCACAACACGCTTTCAAAAGCAGAAGCCAAAGCCATTCTCACCGAAATTGCCCAAAACAAATTCAATGAGAATGAAGTCACCGCTTTTGTCACGGTTTTTCTGATGCGCAGCATTACCCTCGAAGAGATTGAGGGTTTTCAGGACGCGCTCTTGCGGCTTTCTGTAACGGTTGATTTGGGTACCGGCGATTTGGTAGATATCGTAGGTACCGGCGGTGACGGAAAAGATACGTTCAATATTTCCACGCTCGCAAGTTTCGTGGTGGCAGGAACCGGGCAGAAAGTGGCAAAACACGGCAATTACGGCGTTTCTTCCATTTCAGGTTCTTCAAATGTGCTTGAGGAACTGGGATATCAGTTTAAAACCAGTTCAGAAGATTTACGCGCAGATTTGTCGAAAGGAAATATCTGTTTTCTTCATGCACCGCTGTTTCATCCCGCGCTTCGCTCTGTGGGACCTTTAAGAAAGGGATTGGGGCTAAGAACTTTTTTCAATATTTTAGGTCCGCTTGTAAATCCTGCGAAGCCAAAATTTTCGATGATCGGCGTATACAGCTTAGAAATCGCAAGGATTTATCAGTATCTGCTGCAGAAAAAACAAGAGAATTTTCTTCTTGTTCATGCACTCGACGGTTACGACGAGATTTCGCTGACCTCGGACACCAAGATTTTCGATAAATCGGGCGAATATATTTTCTCCGCGCAGGAATTGGGTTTCAAAAACATCACCTCCAACAGTATCTTCGGCGGAAACACGAAACAGGATGCGGCAAAGATCTTCAGGTCGGTTCTCGAAGGCAACGGAACTTATGAACAGAATGCTGTTGTACTTGCAAATGCTGCGATGGCCTTAAAAAACACCGGTAAACATGGAGATTACAAACATTGTCTTGCACTGGCGACGGAAAGTTTAGAAAGCGGCAACGCATTAAAATCTCTCGAGAGTATTATCAAATAGATTTTTATGGCGACATTTTCCGTCTTCCACTTCCGCTTCCGCCGCGGCGGAGAGCTCCGTTCAAGCCGGGTCGCGGTCCTTTCATAACCGAAAACTCTTTTATAATGACAATTTTAGATCAGATAATAACAAGAAAAAAGCAGGAAGTTTCCTATTCAAAATCGGCTGTTCCTTTAGAACAACTTAAAGATTCTGAATTTTTTGACCGTGAGACCTATTCACTTAAAGAAACTCTAAAATCCAGATCCGGAATCATCGCTGAATTTAAACGCAAGTCGCCAAGCAAAGGCGTAATCAGTGAAAATGCAGATGTTTTGGATGTGGCAAAGTCTTACGAAAATTTTGGCGCGAGCGGAATTTCAATTTTAACGGATTCTAATTTTTTTGGCGGAAATTTTGCAGATGTTCTAACGGTCAGAAAAGAAATTGATATTCCCCTTTTGCGCAAAGATTTCATGATCGATGAATACCAGTTTTACGAGGCGAAGTCAATCGGAGCGGATGTGGTTTTGCTGATTGCTGCATGTCTTTCGGTCAGCCAGGTGCAGGAATTTACTGATCTTGCACAGGGCCTGGGCTTGGAAGTACTGCTCGAAATCCATACCGACGACGAACTCGCACATTACAACGAAAACGTCGATTTAGTCGGCATTAACAATCGTAATCTGAAAGACTTCAAAGTAGATTTACAGCATTCTGTGAATCTGAAAAATCTGCTTCCTCAAAACACCTTGTCAGTTGCCGAAAGCGGAATTTACAGTGTTGAAGATTTCAGATTCCTCAAAAAAAAAGGCTTCGACGGTTTCCTGATGGGCGAATATTTCATGAAAAGTGAGAATCCGGGAGAAGCGTTTGACAAATTTATAAACGAAATTTCATCATGAAAATAAAAGTCTGCGGTCTCACAAAGCCTGATCAGATCGAGCAGTTAATTGACTTAAAAACAGATTTTCTCGGCTTTATTTTCTACCCGAAATCGTCGCGATATGTTTTGAACCATTTAAATGCAGGCCAGATTTCAGTTATTCCTCATAGTGGAAAAGTGGGTGTATTCGTAAACGAAACCGTAGAAAACATTGTGAAGATGGCAGAAGAATGTTCCTTAAATTATATCCAGTTGCACGGCGATGAAGACGAAAACTATATTGATGAATTGCGAAATAGCCTGAATAAAGAAACTATGATTATCAAAGTTTTCAGAATTGGACAGCATTCAGAAAATCTAAAATCTAAAATTCAAAATTTAAATTTCAATTCCGACTACCTTCTCTTCGACACAGATTCCGAATCATTTGGCGGCACGGGAAAAACCTTTGACTGGCAGATTTTGAATGATTTAGAAATTGCAAAACCCTATTTTTTAAGTGGCGGAATCTCCCTCGAAAATATCGACAAACTCACAACAGTCAAACATCAACCTTTTGCGCTCGACATCAATTCTAAATTTGAAACCGAACCTGGTGTAAAAGACATTGAAAAAATAAAACAACTTTATGAAAAACTATAAAAATCCTGATAAAAACGGCTATTACGGCGAATTTGGTGGCGCATTCATCCCTGAAATGCTTTTTCCAAACGTTGAAGAACTGCAGGCAAACTACCTGACAATTACCGACTCTCCGGAATTCCAGGACGAGTTCCGCGCTTTACTGAGAGATTACGTGGGAAGGGCCACGCCACTGTATTTTGCAAAGAATTTAAGCAAAAAATACCGTACGCAAATCTATCTGAAAAGAGAAGATCTGAACCACACCGGCGCGCACAAAATCAATAACGCCCTGGGACAGGCATTGCTCGCCAAAAAACTCGGCAAAGAGCGAATCATCGCCGAAACCGGCGCCGGACAGCATGGCGTCGCCACCGCCACAGCCTGCGCATTACTCGGATTGGAATGCATCGTCTACATGGGAGAAATCGATATTGCAAGACAGGCTCCGAACGTCGCACGGATGAAAATGCTCGGCGCCACCGTAATTCCGGCAACTTCAGGATCCAAAACGCTGAAAGATGCGGTAAATGAAGCGTTACGCGACTGGATCAATAATTCCACCACCACACATTACATCATCGGAAGCGTGGTTGGGCCGCATCCGTTTCCCGATTTGGTGGCGAGGTTCCAGAGCGTTATTTCAGAAGAAATAAAATGGCAGCTGAAAGAAAAAACCGGCACTGAAAATCCGGATTGCGTGATTGCGTGTGTCGGCGGCGGGAGCAATGCTGCAGGCGCTTTCTACCATTTCGTGAATGAGCAAAAAGTAAAGCTGATCGCGGCCGAAGCGGGTGGTTTTGGCGTAGATTCGGGCAAATCTGCGGCCACCACATTTCTGGGAACTTTAGGCATTCTGCATGGCAGCAAAAGTCTCGTGATGCAGACTGATGACGGCCAGGTTATCGAGCCGCACAGCATTTCTGCGGGCCTTGATTATCCGGGCATCGGACCGTTTCATGCGAACTTATTCAGGGAAGAACGCGCAGAATTTTTCTCCGTAAACGATGATGAGGCACTGAAATCAGCTTTCGAACTTACCAAACTTGAAGGAATCATCCCAGCGCTCGAATCTGCGCATGCACTGGCGGTCTTAGAAAAGAGGAAGTTCGCGGAAAATGAGGTAGTGGTGATTTGTCTGAGCGGTCGCGGCGACAAAGACATGGAAACTTATTTGAAACATCTTTAGCCTTATTTGGGCGCCATTTCCGTCCTCCGCTCCCGCTTTTTTGCTCGTCGTACCTCCTCGCAAAAAGAGCTCCGCTCAGGCCGGGGCGCAGACCACGGCATTTAAAAACAAATTTACTAAATCGAAATATGAATAACACAGATAACATCCAGCCTTCAGCATCCAACATCCAACAGCACAAAAAACTCAATATCTATTTCACCGCAGGAATTCCGCGACTGAACGACACCGCCGAAATTCTGAAAATAATTCAAAGTTCCGGTGCTGAAATGGTTGAAATCGGCATGCCATATTCTGATCCCGTGGCAGATGGGCCGGTAATCCAAAAAGCGCATGAACTCGCGCTGAGAAACGGAATGACGATCGCCACACTTTTTGAGCAACTCAAATCTGTGAAATCCGAAATCCATATTCCGATCGTACTGATGGGTTATATCAATCCCGTCCTTCGTTTCGGATTCGAAATTTTCTGCCGCGAATGTGCCGCCTCGGGCGTTTCCGGCCTGATTATTCCGGATCTGCCGCCCATTGAATTCGAAAAGAACTATCAGCCGGTCTTAAAACAGTACGGCCTCAACTTCATTTTTCTCGTAACTCCGGAAACCTCCAATCAACGGATAAAATACCTCGATTCATTAAGCTCCGGATTTCTTTACGCCGTATCAAGTTCTTCCACCACAGGGAATAATTCGAAAGAAGTGAATAACGAAGAGTACCTGCACCGTTTGGCAAGCCTGAACCTTAAGAATCCGGTAATGATCGGCTTCGGTATCAAAAACAAGGAAGATTTTCAGAAGGTAACGCGGAAAGCGGCTGGCGGAATCATCGGGACGTCTTTCGTCAGCATTTTGCTCGAAAACGACGGCTGGAAAAAAAAGACGGCCGAATTTATCCATATCATAGTTGATTAAAATCGTATTTTTGGCACCGTAAAATCGGGTGCAGGTACTTCGCAATAGGGATTGCAACGGAAAGCCCGGCCCCGCGCGGCTGGCAAAGCTTTGGCCAGGGGATTGCCCCGAAATAAGTAGTAAAAAATGACAGCTATACAGAACAGAACACTGCAGTTTCAGGACCTCGGCTTGATGGAATATGAGGCGGCATTTGCGTTTCAGGAAAAACTGATGCAGAAAATCATAGATTTAAAACTGGAAAACCGCAGTAAAACTCCGGATTTACAGCTCGAAACGCCCAATTATCTGCTTTTTGTGGAGCATCCGCATGTGTACACCATCGGGAAATCGGGCGACGAACAAAATATGCTGGCAAATGCCGAAAAACTGAAGGAAATCAACGCAACGTACGTGAAGACGAACCGCGGCGGCGACATTACTTACCACGGTTTCGGGCAGTTGATCGGCTATCCCGTGTTGGATCTGGATAATTTCTCGTCGGATATTTTCCTGTATATGCGCAATTTGGAAGAAGTGATCATCCGCGTTCTGGCCGAATACGGCATCAAAGGAATGCGCAGCGAAGGCGAAACCGGCGTATGGCTCGATGTGGGCAAACCCTACGCAAGGAAAATCTGCGCGATGGGCGTGAAGACTTCAAAGTGGGTGACGATGCACGGTTTCGGGCTGAATGTGAATACAGACCTGCGCTATTTTGAATACATTATTCCATGCGGGATCAGAGATAAAGCGGTGACATCCATCAGCCGCGAACTTGAACGCACGTTTTCCGACGACGAGATTTTAGACCTTAAAATTAAGATCAAAAAGCATTTCTGCGACGTTTTCGAAGCGCAGATTATCTAAAAAAGTTTGGCGCCGCGGTAAACTTCAGCGCTGCTTTCGAACAGTGGTGCAGCGGCTTTACGGAAATCGGCGAGATGCTCGGACGCGTTGTGCTCACGGTGATGCGCTTCACTTTCCCAAAGTTCCATCAGGAAGAAAACGCCTTTATTCTCCGATTCTTCTATGAGGTCATATTGCAGACAACCGTCTTCTTTTCGTGTTTCAGTCACCAGTTTTTCGAGCAGTTCGAGTGCATCGGTAAGATGGTTTTCCTTGAAATGAAACAGCGCGACGATATATAATTTAGACATAAATTGAAGTGTTTGTCCGGCAAATTTAAGCTAAAATTCCGCTCTTTTTATGCTGTTCAGGTTTTTGCAGGAATGTCAGAAAAGCGGCTTATAATTTCAGATTTCTTTAATCGACAAAAAATTTTATCTTTGTCAAAACCGAATTATCAAAATGGCAGAATATAAATTAATACTTCCTTCGATGGGAGAGGGCGTGATGGAAGCTACTATCATCAGTTGGCTTTACGCGGAAGGCGACACAGTGAACGAAGATGATTCCGTTGTGGAAATTGCGACCGATAAAGTAGATTCAGATGTTCCGACACCCGTTTCGGGAAAGATTGTAAAAATACTGAAGCAGAAAGATGAGGTAGCCAAAATTGGTGAAGCCATTGCGATAATGGAGATCGCCGGTGAAGGCGGTGCCGTGGCTGATCAGCCGCAGGAGCCGAAGACCGCTGAAGATGTTCAGACCGATATTCCGCAACTCAGTGACGAAGAAGTAAAAGAGCTTGAAAAACCGCTTTCAGCTACCAATAAAACGGAATTTTCCGGCGATATTTACCTTTCACCACTTGTGAAAAGCATCGCGCAGGAGGAAAATATTTCCGAAGCCGAACTTAAGTCGATCAAAGGTACAGGTCTTGAAGGCCGAATCACCAAAGAAAACATTCTTGCATACCTTGAAAACAGAAATGTTTCCGCACCTGCACAGGCTGCCGCGCCACAAAGCGCACCTGCACAGGTTGCCCAAACGCCCGCGCCTGCGCCCGTTTCGGCTCCGGTACCTGTGGGTCAGGGTGATGAGGTGATCCAAATGGACCGCGTGCGCAAGATCATTGCAGACGCAATGGTGAACTCAAAACGTATTTCGCCGCATGTTACCTCATTCATCGAAACCGATGTGACCAATGTCGTAAAATGGCGCACGAAACACAAGGATATCTTTGAGAAACGCGAAGGCGAAAAACTAACTTACATGCCGATTTTCGTAAAGGCGATCGTAAAAGCCATTCAGGATTTCCCGCTGATCAACGTATCGGTAGACGGCGATAAAATCATTAAGAAGAAAAACATTAATATAGGGATGGCTACGGCGCTTCCGGACGGTAACCTGATCGTTCCCGTGATCAAAAATGCCGATCAGCTCTCGCTTTCCGGTCTTGCGAAGACCATCAACGATCTGGCTTACCGCGCGCGCAACAAGAAACTCAGACCCGAAGATACGCAGGGCGCTACATATACAATTTCCAATGTGGGCGGTTTCGGAAACCTGATGGGAACACCGATCATCCCGCAGCCGCAAGTCGCGATTTTGGCGGTGGGTGCCATCGTGAAGAAGCCTGCGGTCCTGGAAACAAAAGACGGCGATGTGATTGCGATCCGCAGCCTCATGTTTATGTCACATTCTTACGATCACCGCGTGGTTGACGGCTCGCTGGGCGGCATCTTCCTGAAACACGTGCACGATTATCTGCAGAACTGGGATCTTAATACCGAGATTTAACATAGAAACCTAAATATTAACCTTCGGATTTTCCCGGAGGTTTTTTTTATGCCTCACTTCGCAGAAAAGCACTTTTAAATTTAGATTAGAAGCTATTTCCCGCTTTCACTACTCGCTTTTTTCGGCGGCGGCGAAGCCGCCGCCGAAAAAGAGCTCAAACAGGCCGTTCAATCGGGGCTAGGGGTTTACGTACTTTAGAAAGGTCGTTTAAAAACATTATTTTTACGCTTTAAAATCAAAATGCATTATGTTTACAATCCGCAAAGCGATTCCTTCAGACACGCCGGTAATATTTGATTTAATTAAAAAACTCGCGGTGTACGAAAAACTCGAAAACGACGTGGTGACTTCCGTGGAAGAACTGCACGAAAATATCTTCACAAGGAACTTTGCTAAGGTTTTGATGGCAGAAGAGGATGGTGAACCGGTCGGTTTTGCGCTGTATTTCTATAATTTTTCCACGTTTGTCGGCAAGCCCGGAATCTATCTGGAAGATTTGTTCGTGGAGCCCGAACATCGCGGCAAAGGTTACGGCAAAGCACTTTTAGTAGAACTTGCGCGGATGGCTGCCGCTGAAAACTGCGGCCGTCTGGAATGGTCTGTGCTCGATTGGAACACACCTGCGATCGAATTTTACAAATCGCTGGGTGCCAAACCCATGGACGAATGGACGGTCTTCAGATTGGACCAGCAGGCCATCACCAATCTTTCAGAATAAAAAAAGTGCGGCCTTGCGGGCCGCACTCAGTATTTTTAGTAAATCTTCGCAATTTCGTCGCAAAGCCATTCGAGCATCTCCCGGTCTTCATCCGTGAAAGGATCAAGCGTATGCGAATCGATATCAATCTGACCGATGTTTTCACCGTTTTTGATGATCGGAACTACAATTTCCGCTTTCGTATCGATGGAGCAGCTCAGGTAATTATCTTGTTCATGCACATCGGGCACTACGAATGTTTCATTGGAAACCGCTACCTGGCCGCAAATTCCCTTTCCAAACGGAATAATCGTGTGATCCGTCTCGGCGCCGACATACGGCCCTAAAATGAGCTCATTCTTATCGCCGTTTTTGAAATAAAAACCAGTCCAGTTGAAGTACGGGATTTCCTGATCGAGCAGTTGACAAACCTTTTGCAGTTTATCATTCAAATCATTTGTGGGGCTTTCCAGAATGATGGAAAGACGTTTCTTTATTTCAGACATTGTTGAGATTTTAAGGTTTTAAGAGAATTCTTTCAGCTTCAGTTCTTCCTTGTAGCCGAACATACCGCGTTCTATAATCATTTCCGCAACACCTTCTGGCACCTGATTTTCCCAGCCTGAGATGTGGTGCGCGATTTTGTGCAGGATGTCCCGCGAGTAGATTTCCGAATGGTTCGGGTTATAATCATTGATATCAACGATGCGGCGGTTCTGTTTGAAGTATTTGTACAGCTGCTTGAGGTTATCGCTTACTTTGAGGTTGTTTGAGGTCAGCAGTTCGTGCGTCTCCGGATCTTTATATGGGTACAGATAAACCGTCATGTCCTGTCTGAAGAACTTACCGAAAGCTTCGAGGATTCCACCGGAAAGATTACGGTAATACTTTTCGTCAAATACGTCCAGCAGGTTGTTTACGCCCATTGCCACACCAATTTTTCCGTTCGTGTAGTTAGCGAAATAATCGATCAGACGGTAATATTCGGAGAAATTGGAAATGATAACGGTATAGCCCAGTTTTGCGAGCACATCTACGCGGTCAAGGAAATCGCGTTCGTCAATGTCGCCGGCGGCGCGAAGATTTGAGATCGTTATTTCGAACAAAACCACCGTTTCGTCCACCCCACAGTTCGAATCCTGCATGAACATCTCGAGGCCGCGTTCGAACATATCAATATTCACAAGTGTAACTGGCCTGAAACTGCCGCGAACCGCGAAAATATTCTTTTTGTAGAGCACGTCTGCGGGCAGCATATTGTTTCCTTCAGAATTAAATATCACTGCATCTGTCATCCCGTTCTTCACCAGTTGCAGACTCATAAGGCGGTTATCAACGTACGCAAACGCAGGCCCGCTGAAATCAATCATATCAATGTCTACATTATCCATCGAAATGTCGTCGTAGAGCGATTCGATCAGTTTACGCGGATTGTCGTGCAGGTTAAAGGCACCGTAGATAAGGTTTACACCAAGGCTGCCGAGCGTTTCCTGCTGCAGCGTGGCGTCGTTTTCCATGAATTTTACGTGAAGTACGATCTCGCTGTAATCTTCATTTTCATCGAGCTGGAAGCGCAAGCCTACCCAGCCGTGGCCTTTCATGGTCTTATTGAAATTGATGGTAGTTACCGTGTTGGCATAGGAGAAAAACTTGCGTCCCGGGTTATTTTCGCGGGAAAGCCTTTCTTCAATAAGAGAAACCTCATAGCGCAGCATCTTGCGCAGACGGTTCTGTGTTACATATCGGTTTTTTGCTTCCTTGCCATAAATAGCGTCGCTGAAATCTTTGTCATAGGCAGACATGGCTTTCGCGATCGTACGTGAAGCACCTCCGGCACGGAAAAAGTGCCGAACCGTCTCCTGGCCGGCGCCTATTTCAGCGAATGTACCGTAAATATCTGCATCTAAATTTATAGCTAAAGCTTTCTGCTTTGGGGTCAATTTCGGAAGGATCACGTGCAATTTTTAAATTTTTGTAAATTTACTCATAAAATATAGCAAGGCAAAAAAAATGAAGTTGAAATTTCTGGGCAGCGGTACCTCGCAGGGAGTGCCCGTTATTGGTTGCCACTGCGAAGTCTGCACGTCCGGAGACCCCCGCGATTCCCGTACACGTTCCTCTGTTCTCGTGACTACAGACCAAAACAAAAAAATCCTCATCGATTGCGGTCCTGATTTCCGCTTTCAGATGCTGCAAAACAATGAAGACCATATCGATGCGGTGCTGTTGACACACGAGCACAATGACCATGTGATTGGTTTGGATGATTTGAGACCGCTGATTTTTAAAAATCATGGTGATATGTCGCTCTACTGCATGTCACGCGTAGGAGAGGAGGTGAAAAGCCGTTTTTCATATGCCTTTGCTGCCGAAATATATCCGGGCGCGCCTTCTTTCCAGTTGAATGAAATCAATGGTGATTTTACGCTCTTCGATGCGGCGGTGACACCGGTTTCGGTAATGCACTACAGGCTGCCAATTTTGGGTTTTAAATTTAAAAGACTCGCGTATATTACAGACGCGAGCCAAATTCCGGCACATGAAATTTCTAAACTTCAAAACCTGGATTATCTGATCCTCAACTGCATCCGAAAAGAAGTTGAGCATCCGGCACACTTTATTTTGCCGCAGATTCTCGACCTGTACGCGCAACTCAAGCCTAAACAGATGTATCTGACCCATCTGTCACATCATATGGGATTATATGAGGTCACCGAAGCGGAACTTCCGGCGGGCCTGCACCTGGCTTATGATGGACTTGAACTGGAATTTTAGGTTTGACAGTAGCTGAAACTCTAGCAGTAGGTTACTGAAAGCGTAGAAGCATCTTCTACTTTGACATTATCCACATTTATTCCTCTTGCCCGGTTTGAGGTGCCTTCAAAAGCAATCTGATAGTTATCCGACTTATTCGGTAGCGGAATAGTCACATCTGTCCAGCTGCTGTGTTCTGTAGTGTAAGTGCTTACGATCGGTGTCTAGGCATCTGCCTGATCCACTGTATAATAGATTCGCAGTTCATCCACATCACCAAACCAGTTCACATTTGCGAAACTGAATTAAAGCTCCGGCAAAAAGAGCCACTTCAAGACCGCAAGTTCTGGCTAACGAAATGTATGGGAACCAATGGTGTTTGCAGGGGGGAAACCGGTTTGGTCAGAACTTCGGTATTGTTATGATAAAAGTAATACATGTTTTATTTTCAATATTAAATTTGGGACGAAATGCAGAATCTGTGGACGAACGAGGCTTTTATATAGTACTGTTGTTTCTTCGCCGCATATAACGGACCTACAACCCTGTTTTATGGGGGCTCTGATACTTTTGGAAAAAATATTTTTGAGGAATTCAAAAAAAATCTATATTTGCACACCAATTTACGGAGCCCAGTTGGCGGAATTGGTAGACGCGCTAGACTCAAACTCTAGTACCGCAAGGTGTGCCGGTTCGATTCCGGCACTGGGTACAAAACCTCAGCTTCTTCAGAAGTTGGGGTTTTTTGTTTCCTGCATCTTATACTCCTGCATTTCTTTGCAGACTCTTAATAATATACCCTTATTTTTTAAAATTTGTCATCAAAACATATGATTTCCGTCAATGTTTAAACGGTAAAGCGTCCGATCTTTTTTTAATTCTTCATCTTGACAAACATTATTTTAGTATTAATTCAAAACACTTGTTTTAAAATTAATAAAATGGTAAATAAATAATGAATGTTTTGTTATTAATTGAATTTAAATTGCAAATAAGATATATATCATACGGTTATTTTGCTTAAATATTAGCAGATAATTAAAATACCATTTACCTTTGTCTTATCAAAAAGCAAGAAAAAATATTAAAATTAGATACAATGAAAAATTTAGCAAACTTCAAGATTCTCGTGTTGGCATTCGGACTTTTCTCTGGCCTTGTTGCCGGTCAAAAAATCAGCAGCAAGAACGTGAAAACAACCGTAACCGGAACCTCTACTATGCACGACTGGACGATGACTTCAAACACCGGTACTTTCAGCGCGAATGTTTCAGGGAACACCCTTACAGACATTACCTATACTTTAGGAGCCAAAACCCTAAAATCTGGCAAAGGTGCAATGGACAACAATGCGTACAAAGCGATGGAAGCCGATAAATATCCGAACATCACCTTCACCGCCACATCAGTAAACGTAGGAAAAGGAACGATCACCGGAAAACTGAAAGTGACCAACGTAACAAAAACCGTAAGCTTCCCGGTGACAGTAGCGAAAAGCGGAAACGGATACACCATCACCGGTACAGAGACCATCAAGATGAGTGACTACGGGGTGACACCTCCTTCATTCATGATGAACACGGTAAAAACCGGAAACGATATCAAAATTACAGTGAACGTAAGTGCAAATTAAACAGAGAGAAATCAATTAAAATTTAAAATTATGAAAACGATGTTAATGAGAGCTTCAATGCTTGCAGTAATCTTCTCAGGAGCCGGCCTCTTACAGGCCCAGGACACCACCTCAATAATGCGCGACTATTTAGCGCCTGAAAAAGCTTCCCGAAATGTTTTTGAAGATCCAAAAGTAGCTTCTCCGGAATATGATGGTGTGAAAGTGTCTGTAGGTGGTGATTTTGCACTGCAGTTCCAGGCAATCGACCATGAAACCAAAGCGCCTTCGCTCGGCGTGGTTACCGGCAGTAATCCTGCAACGCCAAACACATTGGTAGTGATGGGTTCAGATTTTAACCTTCCTACCGCTAACTTAGACGTGAATGCTTACCTCGCAAAAGGTTTGAAAATGCATCTAAGAACCTATCTATCTGCACGTCACCACAACGAAGCGTGGGTAAAAGGCGGTTATATTCAGGTAGATGACCTTGATTTCATCTCAGAAGGTTTTGCCTCAAACATCATGAAGCACGCGAGAGTGAAAGTAGGTATGGATGAGATCAACTACGGTGATGCGCACTTCAGAAGAACAGATAATGCGGAAGCGATCAACAACCCATTCGTAGGCAATTACATCATGGACAGTTTTACTACTGAAGCTTTTGGTGAGGTTTACGGCTTCTTTAATAACTTTTCAGCAATGCTTGGGGTTTCAAACGGTAAACTGAACCAAACACCAGTGAAAGGTACAAACTACAATTCACCGTCCGTATATGCAAAACTGGGTTGGGACAAGCAGATCAATGAAGACCTTAGAGTAAGACTGACGGGATCTTTCATCCAGACCAACGGTTTGTCTACAGGTGGTAACCTTTACAGCGCGGACAGAGCGGGTTCAAGATACTATTATGTACTGCTTACCCAGAATGATGCGATGGGAACATCAAACTATGCTACCGGCCGTTTCAACCCTGGTTTCAAAAAAGTGAAAGCGGTGATGGTGAACCCATTCGTGAAATACAACGGACTTGAGTTCTTCGGATTGTACGAGCATGTATCCGGCAACAAAGCAGCAGGACTTACAGAAAGACCTACAGACGGAGATTACACCCAACTTGGAGCAGAATTGCTATACAGATTCGGTAACAAAGAACAGTTTTACTTCGGTGGCAGATACAACACCGTGAACGGTAAAGATGACGAAGTTTCTGACGAAAGAAAAATTGAAAGATTCAACCTTGGCGGTGGCTGGTTCATGACGAAAAACGTACTTGCAAAAGTAGAATACGTATCTCAAAACTATAATGACAGTGCCGTGTGGGGAGCAACCAGTGCACTTCGTGGCGGTAAATTCAACGGTCTTATGCTTGAAGCGACCATCGGTTTCTAATTTTTAATATTTTTTTGGAAGGGGTTTTCACGAACCCCTTTTTTTATCTTAGTGTCATGAAAAATTACAGATTAATCCTCCTGTTCCTCCTGCTTCCGCTGGCTGCCATCGCGCAGAAGAACAATGTGGTGATCAATGGCTGGACCAATATCGGAACATTTAAGTGCGCGAATGATAATTTCCAAAACTCCCGTTCGGTCTACTCATTCAGTGGAAACGCATTGCCAAACATTGTACTGAAAGTGGTGGATTTCGATTGCCGCAACAAAGTGATGACCGCCGATTTCCGCAAAACCCTGAACGCACAGGCTTACCCGACGCTAACCATCAGATTCCTTCATTTCGAAAAAGTCCGCACAAACTTTTTTGCTGCGACGGTGGAAGTGAAGATGATGAACGTGAGCAGAAAGTATAATATCGAGTTCAGTGAGGCAGACGGTAGTTTGGTTGGAAATAAGCGACTTAAGTTTTCAGATTTCAATATCGTTCCTCCAAAGAAGATGGGCGGGATGGTGTACGTAAAGAATGAGATCGACCTGTTTTTCAGCCTGGCACTGCGCTAGTTTTTTTTAAATTGTATACAGCATATCAAATTAAGTTTTTCATTATAATTGAGTGTTGACGGTGGGCTTCCGGTTTCGGAAGTCCATTTTTTATGGAATTTATGATGCGCGTACGGAGGTTGTATGCTGATTATTCTTAATTTTAGAAATAAACAGACCGTATATGCAACAAAAATCTAGAGAGAAAAGTAAACTGAAAGTCCGCGTGAAAGTTGCACCTAAACGTACCCAGGGAAAACGCTAAAGTTTTTTTCCGTTTAAAATGAAGTCGATATTACGTTTGAGTCCCGCGAATTTGGTCCTTTTCACCGGCGATTTCCGGAAGATTTCTGAAAAAATTTCCTGTGAAAGTTCGCGCCAGTCACCTGTGTTGTGACTTAAAATTTCATCCTTAGCACGGAATTTCGGTTGGTTGTGCGGTGACGCAAACCGGTTCCACGGGCAGACATCCTGGCAGATATCGCAGCCAAACATCCAGTCCGCCATCTTTCCGCGGAAACTTTCGGGGATCTCATTTTTAAGTTCAATAGTGGCATAGGAAATACATTTGCTGCCATCCACTATTCTGTCGCTTATGATGGCGTCGGTAGGGCAGGCATCGATGCATCTGCGGCAGCTTCCGCAGTGGTCGGTGGTCGCAAAATCGCTTTCAAGTTCAAGGTCGCAGATTATTTCGGCCAGAAAATAAAACGAACCGTGCTGTTTCGTAAGCAGATTCGCGTTTTTGCCTACCCAGCCGATGCCCGATTTCCGTGCCCAGCTTCGTTCGAGGATAGGAGCCGAGTCAGTGAACACGCGGCAGTCGAAATCACCGATCTCTTCTTGAAGCTCAGCGACCATTTCACGCAGGATTTCTTTGATCACTTCGTGATAATCTTCTCCGTAGGCGTATTTCGAAATCTTCAGTTCCGAAAATTTTCCCGCATCGATCTCTGGATAATAATTGTAGGAAAGTGAAATTACAGATTTTGAACCTTCCACGAGTAGGGTAGGATCAAGTCTTTTATCGAAATGATTTTCCATATAAGACATTTCGCCATGATGCCCGTTTTGGAGCCACGTTTCAAATGGCGTGACATCTTCTTCAAGAAAGCCCGCTTTCGAAATGCCACAGCTTTGAAAACCGAATTTTTTGGCTTTCGTTTTTATGATTTCTGCGTATTTCCGGGCGTTTGCATTCATTTTAATGGTGCAAAATTAATCTTATTTATTAACTTTGTTACTGTGGCTTCAGGTTTTTAAAACTTGAATTCTATTCTTAAATAATTCATCCAACTTAAACAATTTACTATGTCATTAGCTGAAGTACTGCAAACCGGAAACTACCATCTGATCGATGTTCGCGAACCTATGGAACTGGAGATGGACGGCCATATCGAAGCAGCCCAAAACATCCCGCTCGGCGAACTCGAGCAGCGTAAACAGGAAGTCCTGAACCTAAGCGGAACCAAGATTTTCTTCTGCCGAAGCGGGAACAGAAGCGGAAAAGCCGTGGATTATTTCAAGTCTGAAGGCATGACCGATGTGTACAACGGCGGCGGCTATGCGGATATGAAAGAATTACTTGAAAAAATGTAATTCAAAGTCTGCCAAACCCATAAACTGCATTTATGTCACATCTAAATCTAAATGATTGTTTAACTTTTTTATGTTCGTAAGTTATTGGTTTACAATAATCTAATGGATTAAATTTAAATTTGCCCCTCCTGCCTCATCGGATTTGGCACGATTTTGCCAAGTATGCAGGGTGTAAAACAAAAATTAAAAGTTATGAAATCAATGAAGAAAACAATCCTTGCATTAGGATTAATGACGGCAGGTTTAGTAAGTGCTCAAAGTGCAGATATGCGCAACATGCTGAAGGTAGGTGTAAACGGCGGTATCGCTGTTCCTGCTGAGAACGCAGGCGGAAACCTTGGTTTGGATCTTTCATACCAGAATCTTGTGACCCCTGGTTTCGGTTTAGGTATCGCAACAGGTTACAGCCACTTTTTCGGAAGAGAAAATGATGGGATCGATAACAACGATTTTGGAGTAATCCCTGTAGCAGCTTTGATCCGTGTATATCCAAAACAGACCGGTTTCTATCTGGGAACTGACTTGGGTTACGGTTTCATCGTAGGTGATGACCAAGTGGCTTCAAACAGTACAGTAGCAAGACCTGACGGCGGTTTCTACATCAAACCTGAAATCGGTTACCACAACCAGGACTGGAACTTTGCACTGCAATACCAAAAAACCTTCACAGGGGATAAAGGCGAGATTGGCAGCCAAAGTTACAATGCTGGTGCCATCGGAGTGGGCGTAGGCTACAACATTCCGCTAGGCAAATAAGACCTTAAAAATTTCTTTAAACCTTCTTAAACTGACCATTTAAGAAGGTTTTTTATTTTTCACGCTATTTTTCAAAACTATTATTATCTTTGGTTTCTAACATTAAAAAGATGGACTCTAATAATAAATTCAAGCTGTATCTACCCGCCATTGCGGATGAAAGCAACAACAATATTTCGCTCATCGCGGCGGACGTCCGTGGTGAGATCACATGTTTTGCGCATTACACCACTGAAAATCAAAATCTGGTGCTACGCGCCGAAAAAGAGTACAGGACAGGTGAATTCTCTTCATTTGCAGCCATTGCAGAACGGTTCATCGGTGAGTTTTCGCTTTCCGGTATTACTAAACTGGCCGTAGCGGTGCCCGGACCCGTGATTTCCCGCACATCCGCGCCGCAAAGGCTTTCATTTGCGCTGAATGCCGATGAAATAAGTCGGCAGCTGAACATTCCAAGCGTGTACCTGATAAATGACCTTGAAGCTTCTGCGTATGGTCTTGGAAATGATGACGAGCAGTGTTTCCATACGATTCACCACACGCAGAACATGGTGCCGGGAAATATCGCCGTGCTCGCACCGGGCGCAGGCCTGGGTGAAGCCGGACTTTTTTGGGACGGGCAATACATGCGCCCTTTCGCCACGGAGGGTGGACATTGTGAATTCTCGCCGCGCACCAGTGATGAGGTTGAATTTTACCAGTTTCTGCACAAAATCTATGGCATCGTAACCTGGGAATCGGTGTTGTCGCACGACGGTCTTTTTAATATTTACCGTTTCCTGCGCGATGTGAAACAGCAAAAACAGCCGGATTGGCTCACGAAAGAGATCGAAGCCGGAAATTTCTCCAAAGCCATCATCGAAGGCGCGCTGCAAAGCCGGGACCGCATCTGCAATATGACCATTGATACATTCATGATATTTTTGGCGCGCGAAGCCAACAGTTTGGTTTTGAAACTGAAAGCTACGGGCGGACTGTTTATCAGCGGAGATATTCCGGTGATGCTGCAAACGTACCTGAACAAAGAAAAGTTTTACAGAAACTTTATCGTAAGTGATAAGATGGACGACCTTCTTCGTGATGTGCCGATCTATCTTGTGAAAGATCAGAAAACCATCATCCAGGGTGCGGCGCTCTATGCTGCGTTTTCTGGAGAGTAGCGGTCTGCAAGCATTGTATTTAACTGAAAAAAGAGCCGTCGTGCTCTTTTTTCTTTTTTAAATTTTAGCTAATTTTAGTTTGATGAAATTATACGTGGTAAGCGGACTCGGCGCCGATTTTAAAGTTCTTGACAAACTTAAATTTCCCGAAAACCTCGAACTGATTTTTCTTGATTGGCTCATACCGGTTCGTAACGAAAGTTTTCAGGATTATATAACCAGGATGGCCGACCGCGTGGATGCCACCAAACCGTTTTGCTTGCTTGGATATTCTTTTGGTGGCATTGTGGTGCAGGAAATCAACAAACTGAAACCTGCGCGGAAAACGGTCATATTGGCGAGCATAAAATCACATCACGAAAAATCCCGCTTTATAAAATTGGGGGAGCGCACGGGTTTGCCGAAATATTTACCCGAAAGGATTTTCACCACGAAATCCGCTTTAGCGTACTCGTTCGTAAGGAAGTTTTTTGATCCCCAAAATCCGCGGCTGATGCAGTATTTCAATGTCCGTGAACCCTATTATCTGAAATGGTGCATTGAAAAAATTTCAGGCTGGAAATTTGAGGAATGCCCGGACGTCGTACAGATCATGGGTGACCGTGATATCGTATTCCCCATTAAATATTCGAAACCCGACTACATCATTAAAAACGGAACCCATCTTTTTCCGGCCACAAAACCGCACGAAACCTCTGAGATTCTCGCCAAAGTTTTTGGGGAAACGGCTTGAAATAAATATTTAAATAATCTTCAAATTCATCTTCTTTTATTTGATTTAAGTTCTTCATCGTTAAGAATCATCTTTAAAACCAGCCAAATACCAAAAAGTGCCGCTGCTGAAAAGAAAATCATAGCCAAACCCGGATATCCCAGAATCACGAATGTTGTTGGAACACGCATGAGCAACGCCGCCCCGATGATGAGTGCCGCAATCACCAGTCCGATTGAAATACGGTTGGCTACTTTTTGAAATCCATCGGTGAGCCTTTTTTCGTCGATCGCATCGATCTTGATTTCGAACTCATTGTTTGCGAGTCTTTCGGTAATGGTATTAAGGCGTTCGGGCAGTTTTTCTGCGAGTTTCTTGGTCTCAATAAGCTGTGAAAGAAAATTCTCGGGTTTAAGGTCCTGCAGCATTTTTTTCTGCATCATTTTCTCCACATTTTCTTCGATGGATTTTTGCAGGTCATATTCGGGCGCGAGCACGGCCACAATCTGGTCGAGTTGCATGAGAATTTTTCCGAAAATGTTGAGTTCCACCGCCAGTTTTATTCCGTGTTCAGCGGCCACACGGTTCATCTGGATGAGGAGCGGCGCCGTTTTAAGGTTACCGGCCGATTTATTTTCGGCCTCCAGCACAAGGCGGTTAATTTCCTTCTGAAATTTCTGTACATCGGTTTCCTTTCCGTATTCGCTCATTTGAAGTAAAGCATTGGCGGTTTCCACACCATTGTATCGACTGATCGCGATAATGAGCTTCAGGATATCATCGCGCATTTCGAGACCGAATTTTGCCACCATACCGAGATCCATCAGCGCAATTCTGCCATCCTGTGTGAGATGGATATTGCCCGGATGCGGATCCGCGTGCGCAAATCCATCGATGATAATTTGCTTCATATAAGCTTCCACGAGCTCATCTACCAGAGTACTGTAATCATTTTCTGTCCTGCTGAGCGGTGAAACCGACGTGATTTTCTGGCCTTTCACAAACTCCATAGTTAAGATTTTGGAGGTGGAGTAGCCATCGACCGGTTGCGGAACAAAGATCTTCCTGAAATTTTGCAGATTATTCGCGAGCACGCGCAGGTTTTCTGCCTCCTTCACGTAATCGAGTTCATTAAGTAGGATGAATCTGAACTCGTCGAGGATTTCATCCACCGCATATTTTTTAGCGGCATCATTGTGTTTCACCGCAAAATCAGTCATTTCTTTCAGTGTATCGAGGTCTTCAAGGAACTTTTTCCGGATTCCGGGCCGCTGGATCTTTACCGCGACCATCTTGCCGGAGCGGAGCGTTGCCTGATGAACCTGCCCGATAGAAGCACTTGCGAGCGGCTCAGTATCAAAACTTTCAAAAGCCTTGGAGATTCGCTGTCCGGTTTCTTCTTCAACGATTTCCTGCACCATGCTGTATGGGATGTTTTCTACGTCGTCCTGCAGCGTTTCAAGTGCCTGCAGATAATTTGGCGGTAAAAGGTCGGGCCGCGTACTGAGTAACTGTCCCAGCTTTACGTAGGTAGGCCCCATCTTTTTAAGGTCTTCCACCAATTCTTGGGGACCGTGGTAATCGTCCGTTTCCCCATTTGATTCCGTTTCCGCCTCTATATTCAGCGCATTTTCACTCGCGCCGCGCAAGACATCGCTGTTCCAGTATTTGTATATGAATTTGATGAATTTCGAATAATTATTGAACTTTTCCTGTACGGTAGACATGTTTTTTTGATTTTGCCAAGACTGATTACAAAAAGCGTGCATTCCGCAACACAGATTACGGCAACACACTTAATTTCGCTAAATTTGTAAAGCTAAAGGTTCAGTACATTATGGAGTCAATCAGTGTTTTTGAAATTATAAAAGTGGGCATTGGCCCGTCGAGTTCGCACACGATGGGACCCTGGAATGCGGCCTCAAATTTTCTGCAGCGTGTTCAGGATAGGCAACCAATAAGCAAAGTAAAGGAAGTTTACGTTGAATTTTTCGGTTCGCTGGCAAAGACAGGTGTCGGCCATGGCACGGATATCGCGGGCATGCTTGGGCTTTCAGGCGAAGACTTTAAGCTGATTGATACCTCTAGGATCGATGAAAAAATTGCACAAATCAAGAACTCGGGACAACTCAATCTGGGTGGCCGCCATGTGATTCCATTTATCTACGGCGAACATTTAATTTTAAATAAACAGAAATCACTCGAATTCCATCCAAACGGAATGATATTCCGGGCGGTCTTTAACGAAGGCCAGGAGTTTGAGCAGGATTATTACTCCGTGGGCGGCGGTTTTATCGCTACAAAGGAAGAAAGCTCTTACGAAAAACATTGCGTAAGGACTTTATATCCATGTCACCACGGTCGTGATGTCATCGCAAATATTCAAAAGTTAGGTCTGACCAAGATTTCTGATCTGATTTATCTGAATGAAGAAAGCTGGCGCAGCCGTGAAGAAACCGATGCCGAAGCGCTGTACATCTGGCAACAGATCAAAGAATGTATCTATAAAGGAGTCCATAAAGAAGGCATTCTGCCCGGTGGCCTGAATGTATCACGCCGCGCTGCGGGACTCAACCGCAAACTTTTAGGAGAAAAAATCTACCGTAACATTGATGAGTGGTTCCAGTTGGTCGTGGAAACCGAGGAAACTTTTACCAATATCAACAAATGGGTTTCGTGTTTCGCGCTGGCCGTGAATGAGGAGAACGCGAGTTTCGGAAGGATCATTACAGCGCCTACGAATGGCGCCAGCGGGGTAATACCGGCGGTGCTGATGTATGCACAGGCTTTCACAGAATTTACTTCCAATGATGACATCATTCGCTTCCTTTTGGTTGCTGGTGAAATCGGGACCCTGTTCAAGAAAAACGCCACGATCTCTGCCGCCATGGGCGGTTGCCAGGCAGAGGTGGGTGTATCAAGTGCGATGGCCGCTGCCGGACTGACCGAAATAATGGGTGGAACACCCGGACAGGTCTTGATGGCCGCAGAAATCGCGATGGAACATCACTTGGGAATGACATGTGACCCCATTGCCGGACTGGTACAGATTCCTTGTATTGAGCGCAACTCAATGGGTGCGATCAAGGCAATCACTGCCGCGAATATCGCAATAGAATCTGATCCTGCGAAAGCGCGCGTAACTTTGGACGAGGTGATACAATCAATGTGGGAAACGGCGCAGAGTATGAGCGACCGCTTTAAGGAAACGTCTGAAGGCGGTCTCGCAATAGCCGTGAATGTTGCTGAATGCTAAGCTAGTAGCTGTATCCTATTTCTGAAGGATGCTGCGTATCTTGTTTGCATTTGAAATCAGGTCTGCAAGCACTTCAAAATCTTTATTTTCAAGGGCTTCTTTGAATTTATTCAGCTGCGAAATATGTTCATTCAAGACATCGAGCACGTTTTCGCGATTCTGTTTGAAGATCGGAACCCACATTTCGGGATGCGACTTGGCGAGTCTTACGGTACTTGAAAAACCGGTGCTGGCGAGCTGAAAAATGGTTTCCTCTTCCTGTTCCTTTTCAAGTACGGTATTGGCAAGCGCGTATGACGTGATATGCGAAATGTGCGAAATATAAGCAGTGTGCAAATCGTGATCTGCTGCGCTCATATAAATCAGATGCATCCCAAGTGATTCAGCTACATTTTCAACTGTTTTTAATGCGTCTTCCGCCGAATTTTCGCGGTCGCAGATCACTGCAGCACGACCTGAAAAACTGTCGTAAACCGCCGCTTCCGGTCCGGAATTCTCCGTTCCCCACATCGGGTGGAATGCGACAAATCTGCTTCTCTTCGGATGATCTTTAATGCTTTCTACGATGCCGGCTTTGGTGGATCCCGCATCCATCACGGTTTGATGAGGTTTTATTAAATCTAAAACTGTGGAGATAAGTGCTTTGGCAGCATCGACGGGAATCGCGAGAATGATTAAATCTGAATTTTCCACCGCGTTTTCTAATGTAGAAATCTCATCGATAATCGCAAGTTCTTTAGCCGTTCTCAGATGCGCATTATTCATGTCAATGCCTAAAATGTAGGTGGCAGAGCCTCCGGCTTTAAGTTTTAAAGCCATCGAACCGCCTATCAGGCCGACACCAATCACCGCAATTTTCATTTAAATCTGAATATGAAATCTAACGAATCTTCTTTAAACGCTGGTAAGTGGTTTCCGCGCTGCATTTCTCAAATGTGATCTCAAACCTTGGGTTTTTCTTTGGGTAATACAGAATGTAACTCGGGCAGGGTTGTTTCTGCGCCTGGCTCTTATCAAAATCGATGTTACCTTCCGTCATAATGCTGTCTTTCAGAAATGTTTCATCGACATTGTTTTCAGCCATCGCTTCCGAAAAATCTGCGCTGTAGACGGGTTTTTTCGACAGTGATTCTGCGATAACGCGCGAGTTTGGCAGATATCCGCTGCAGCTTGCGCCTTTTTTGTTCAGGATAAAAAATACGAGTAACAGACCGGGTATCATACCGATCATGAAAAACTTCAGTTTTCTCATTTAGAAGATTAGAAGGTTGATATCGTGATAATTAAGATTGAAACGGTCGCAAATCAACTTCTTTGT
This sequence comes from Kaistella rhinocerotis, assembly GCF_030243905.1. NCBI lineage: Bacteria > Pseudomonadati > Bacteroidota > Flavobacteriia > Flavobacteriales > Weeksellaceae > Kaistella > Kaistella rhinocerotis. The sequence continues at coordinate 211,984 of NZ_JASSYY010000001.1, forward strand.
GTGACGGCCTTTGTACATGTAAAGTGACTGCTTGATTTCGTTCTTGCGCACCAGCATGTTTTCGAAACCGCCCTCTTCATCATAGTTTAACAGGTAGCTAAGGAAAAAATTAGAGATCGCTTTGGTCGTTGTGCGCGGCATTTTTGACGTAAGATTCGGAAGTCCGCAATGAATGACACCGTGCTTGATAATAAAAGGATTTTCCATGTCGGTGAGCTCCGAAGTTTCAATCACTTTACCGTTGTCAATGGTCACATCAATGATCACGCTGCCTTTCTTCATCTGTGCGACCATTTCTTCCGTGATGATAGGTGACAGACTGATTTTAGACAGCGCTCCAATCACCACATCAGCACGTCTAAGGCTTTTTGCAAGTTCCTTGGGATCAATTATGGATGTAGGAACGCGGCCGTCGACCATCATGTGCAGGCGGCGAAGTTTCGAAAGTGAATTGTCGAAAACTTTTACGCTTGCACCCAGTCCCAATGCGGCTTTCGTAGCAAATTCGCCTACGATTCCGGCACCGATGATGACGACTTCAGTAGGCCGCACACCGGTGATTCCACCCAGCATAAGTCCATTCGAAAGGGCGAGGAGTTCGGCAGCATAAAGAATCGAAATGTTGCCCGCAATCTCACCGATCAGCCTTACCAATGAAAGTTGTTTGTATTCATCCACGATGAACTCAAACGCGATCGCGTTCACTTTCTTTTCCGCGAGTTGCTTGAAATAATCTCTGTCGCGCAGATTGATCTGTAATGCAGAAATAAGGTACGCACCGTTTTTAAGGTAGTCGATTTCTTCCGAAGTCGGCGGATTGATCTTTAAAACCAGATCCTGCGAGAATGCTTCCTTAGCGTCCGGCGAGATCCGTGCTCCCGCTTCAGAATATTGCAAATCCGTGAAAAAAGATCCTTCACCTGCGCCGGTTTCGACCACAATCTCATGTCCGCTTTGTACCAAAACCTGCACTGCGTCGGGCGTGATGCATGTTCGGCGCTCATTGAGGCAGGTCTCTTTTGGGATCCCGATTCCGAACTGTTTACCTTTTTTTACAACTTCCAGTTTTTCTTCGTGCGGCATAAGTTCCTGCTCCGAAAATGGCGTGAAAACGTGTGTACTGCTCATATCTTAATTGTTGCAAATGCAATTTTTAATGCTTTGATTTATCTTTAAATGCAACGCTGCAAATATACGATGATATTTCGGTACCGTATTGCTGCTAAAGGAATGTAATATGCCGTGCATCATCCTCCGTGCCGATCTGCATCTCGTGATGAGGCGCTGCCTGAAGCTCTTCCTCAAAAATTTCAGGCCATTCTATGATGCACAGGTAAGCGCTGTCAAGATATTCTTCGATGCCGATGTCGTACACTTCACCAATATTCTTCATGCGGTACAGGTCAAAATGATAAACCAAACCTTTTGGTGTTGCATATTCGTTCACGATGGCGTATGTAGGTGAGGAAACCTCGTCGGTACTGCCCAGATTTTTAAGCAAAACTTTCGTAAAAGTTGTTTTTCCGGCACCGAGATTTCCTTTTAGCAAAAGCACAGGATGTTTCAGCTGTGGCAAAATCTGGTCCACCACATCCTGCCACTGCTCCAGCTTATCAATTTTAAAATTCATCATGATTATTTATAAATCTGTACATCTATTTCACCTTTTTCAGTCACCGTTCCGCGGTACATGCCAGCGGTATTGAAAGGCATGGCTACATGGCCGTCTCTATCGAGCGCAATAAGGCCGCCGTCGCCGCCCATTGCACCGATTTCATCGATTACCTCCCGTGCGGAAGATTTAATGTCCTTATTTTGGTATTCCATTTTGGCGGCGACAGTTCGTGCGGCGGTAGCGCGGATGAAATATTCGCCCCAGCCGGTTGCGGAGATTCCGACTTGCGCATTGGCAAAGGTTCCGGCGCCGATGATGGGTGTGTCTCCGATGCGGTTCCATTTTTTGTTGGTCATGCCGCCAGTAGAAGTGCCGGCTGCCAAATCTCCGTTTTTATCCAATGCCACGGCGCCAACAGTTCCGAACTTTTGGTCAATTTCAAAGGCGTTTTTTGTATTGTTTTTTGAAGTTTTGTCTGACTTTTCCTTCTGTCGGGCCCGTTGCAGACCATCCCAGCGCTCTTTGGTCCAAAAATAAGAAGGCAGCACAATGTCAAGACCTTTTTCCCGCGCAAATTCTTCGGCACCGCGCCCGATCAGAATCACATGCTGCGACTTCTGCATCACCGCGATAGCCGCTTTTATCGGATTTTTAATGGTGTGAACACCGGCAACCGCGCCTGCCGATTTATCTTTGCCGAACATGATTGCTGCGTCCATTTCATTTTTGCCATCATGAGTGAAAACCGAACCTTTTCCGGCGTTAAACAGCGGCGAATCTTCAAGGATTACAATGCTTGCAGCCACCGCCTCCACGGCAGATTTTCCGTTTTGGATCTCATTGTAGCCGGTTTGCAAAGCTTCCGTCAGCTTTTGGCGGTACGCCGCTTCTTTTTCGGGTGTCATGGATTCGCGTGTGATGGTGCCGGCGCCGCCATGAATCACCATTACGTATTTTGTCTGCGCAAAAAGGAGTGCAGAAACGGGAAACAATAGTAGTAGCGCGAGTTTTCTCATGTGAAAGATTTCGTCAAAATTAGCGAAAATTTCGGGGCGCGAGCGCAGCGAGCGCCGATGAGTGCTTTTGTCACGCAGCCATGTCTGACTTTGACTGCGCGGAACCGTCTTTCCCGAAGCTTCTGCGTAAGGGATCGCAGCGGAAAGCCCACAGCCGCGGCGAGGACTTGCAGCGAAGAGCCCGACCCGGGCGGCTGCAGAATACCGCGCCTCAATTGTAAGCGCTGGCAAGGGATACGCCCAAATATTTGTAACTTTTAGTAAACAAATTCGCTATTTTTACCGGATGATTTCTAAAGCCACCATCGATAAAATATTTTCTACAATCCGCGTGGAGGAAATCATAGGCGAATACGTACAGCTGAAGCGCGCCGGCTCAAATTTCAAAGGGCTAAGCCCCTTCCACGACGAGAAAACGCCCAGTTTCGTAGTTTCACCAAGCAAACAGATCTGGAAGGACTTTTCCAGCGGAAAAGGTGGAACTGCCATTTCCTTTCTGATGGAAATTGAAAGTTTCACCTATCCGGAAGCGCTGCGACATGCCGCCAAGAAATATGGAATTGAGATTGAGGAAGACAAGCGCGAGCTTACGGTAGAGGAAAAACAGTCGCAGACGGATAAGGAACTGCTTTACAAGATTCACGAGATTGCCAACGGTTTTTTTCAGGAGCAGCTGCAAACGGAGGAGGGCAGGGCGATTGGGTATTCTTATTTCAAAGAGCGTGAGCTGCGCGACGACATCATTTCTAAATTTCAGTTGGGATACGCGCCCGAAAAAAAGGATGCGTTCACCGAATTCGCTATTGAAAAAGGCTATTCTAAAGAAATTCTGGAGAAATCAGGCCTTTCAATCTTTCCCGAAAATGCTCCCAACGGTATCGACCGCTTCCGCGACCGCGTAATTTTTCCTATTGACAGTTTTTCAGGCCGCGTGCTTGGTTTTGGCGGCAGAATTTTGCGGAATAACGTGAAAACCGCGAAGTACCTGAATTCTCCCGAAACCGAAATTTATCACAAATCACAGGTTCTTTACGGCCTCAACCAAAGCAAGCAGGCGATTTCAAAAAACAACCTCTGCCTTTTGGTGGAAGGCTATATGGACGTGATCGCGCTTCATCAGGCGGGGATTGAGCATGTGGTTTCAAGTTCGGGAACCGCGCTTACGGTAGAGCAGATTAAGCTTATCAAACGTCTGACCGAGAATGTGACAATATTGTTTGACGGTGATACGGCCGGAATTAAAGCCAGTTTCCGTAGCATAGACATGCTGCTCTCGGAGGCGATGAACATCAGGATTTTGCTGTTCCCGGATGGCGATGATCCCGATTCTTTCGCAAGGAAACATCCGCAGGAATATGTAGAAAATTTCATTAAGACCGAAGCGACAGATTTCATCGACTTTAAGGCTGAAATCTTACTGAAAGAAGCGACAAACGACCCAATAAGAAAGGCGGAAGCCATCCGCGATATTGTAAAGTCGGTTGCATTCGTTCAGAATGCGCTGAAGCAGGAGGTTTATTTAAAGGAAGTCGCAACAAAATTCGGACTTTCGGAACAATCGCTGTTCAACGAACTCGATGTTCAGAAACAGGTCAAGAAACAGCAGGTTACGCCGCAGCAAAGACAGGAACAGCAAGCCGCACCAAAGTTGGAAAAAGTTCCGGAACCGGAAGTTACCATCAATCCTTTACTCGTTTTGGAGGAAAAGATGGTAGAACTGATGCTGAAATATGGCGATATCGTGCTGAACCGCAAAGATGACGAGCAGAATGAATATCAGATTACGGTAATCGAGGAAATAATCGGCCATCTGGAGGAAGATAACTGCGAGATCCAGTCCGAACTCAATAAAAAAATCATCGACGAGATAAAACTTGGTATTGCTGAAAACGAACTGCGTTCGGGCAACTTTTTCATGACATTACTCGACGAAAATATTTCGGGTAAAGTTGCGGACGCGCTCGTAGAGCCTTATGAAACCAGTGACTGGGGCAAATATCAGATCTTTTTCAGTTCAGAAGAAGAAGTGCTGCCGAAGCTCGTTCAGGATGTGATTTTCCGTCATAAAAGAGAGTACATTCTGAAAATCATTAATGACCTAAAGAACGCGCTGTCAGCCGACGAAGACAATATGGAGACGTATAAGAAAATCATTACGCTGACGCATCTGCGCAAAGAACTCGATGAAAAACTCTTCCGGATTTTGTGACAGTTTGTCGGTGTTTTATTTTGGAATGCCGTTTGTGTACTTTGGTTAGCTAAAATTTAAGTAAAAAACATATAAAAATGGATATAAAAAAGGATTTCAGAGATTTCTCTGTGAAGCATTTAGGTAACAGCGGTCTTGCGACCGATCAATATATGGGAATGTACGGCCCAACCAACCTTACGCCTTACATTATGGAAGAACGCCGTCTGAACGTAGCTCAAATGGACGTTTTCTCCCGTCTGATGATGGACCGAATCATCTTCCTCGGAACCGGTATCGACGATCAGGTAGCGAATATTGTGACTGCGCAGCTTCTGTTTCTCGAAAGTTCCGACGCTTCCAAGGATATTCAGATCTACATCAATTCCCCTGGAGGCAGCGTTTATGCAGGTTTGGGGATTTATGACACCATGCAGATCATCAAACCCGATGTTTCCACGATTTGTACCGGAATGGCAGCATCAATGGGTGCGGTACTTCTGGTTGCAGGAGAAAAAGGAAAACGTTCGGCACTGAAACATTCACGCGTGATGATTCACCAGCCTTCCGGTGGCGCGCAGGGTGTGGCTTCGGATATGGAAATCAATCTGAGAGAAATGCTCAAACTTAAAAAGGAACTTTACGATATTATCTCAATTCACTCCGGACAGACTTACGAATGGGTTGAAAAAGCGTCTGACAGAGATTACTGGATGACTTCTTCTGAAGCGAAGGAATTCGGGATGGTGGATGAAGTTTTGGAAAGAAAAATCGGGAAATAACATCAATTCCAATCAAATAGAAACGCGCTGAATTTTCAGCGCGTTTCTATTTTATAATAAAAGGGACTTTCGACTTTTTACTTTTGACTTGATTATTAATTAAATCCTTCAATAATCTTACTGAAGTCATCGATCTTGAGTGCTGCACCGCCGATTAATCCGCCGTCAATATCGGGCTGCGAGAAGATTTCTTTGGCATTATCGGGCTTTACGGATCCACCATAAAGAATTGAAATCTCGTCCGCGATTTCTTTGCCATATTTGTTGGCGATCAGACTACGGATGTGCGCATGGATTTCCTGCGCCTGCTCCGGACTTGCGGTTTCACCGGTTCCGATGGCCCAAACCGGTTCGTAAGCGATCACAACTTTTTTGATTTCTTCTGCGGTAAGCGTAAATAAAGCCGTTTCGGTTTGGTTTTTTACCACTTCCAGATGCTGTCCGGATTTTCTCTGTTCTAAAGTTTCGCCGTTGCAATAAATTGGGATCAGACCTTTGTCCAATGCCAGTTTCACTTTCCGGTTGCAGTGAGAATCGGTCTCGCCGTGATACTGGCGTCTTTCAGAATGCCCGATGATTGCGCCTGTAGCCTCGATAGAATCGAGCATAGCTGCCGAAATTTCGCCAGTATACGCACCGCTTTCATGTTCGCTCATGTCCTGCGCGAAAACACCGATCTCGTCCTGTTCATAAAGATCCTTTGCCATCATGAGATAAAGCGAAGGTGGCGCGATCCAAACTTCACAGTTCGTACTGTTGTTTTTTTTGTATTCGAGTAACTGAAACATCAGCTGCTGCGCCTCGATTACGTTCTTATTCATCTTCCAGTTTCCGGCGACGATATTTTTTCTCATAGCGATTAATTATTTTTAAAGTCTTTAATTTTATTTTTTAATACCTTCAAGTTTGAGCAGAAAAGCATAAACCAACGCTACATCTTTCAGATAATCAAATCTCCCCGATGCGCCACCGTGTCCGAACGCCATGTCCGTTTTAAGCAAGATCACATTATTTCCTATTTTGATGTCGCGAAGTTTTGCGGCCCATTTTGCCGGCTCGAAATACTGAACCTGGGAATCGTGTAAACCTGTGGTTATTAGAAGATTCGGGTAATTCTTTTTGGTGATATTCTCATATGGAGAATACGATTTCATGTAGCGGTAAGCTGCTTCGGTATTCGGATTTCCCCATTCATCATATTCATTCGTGGTAAGCGGAATACTCTCATCAAGCATCGTATTCACCACATCCACAAACGGAACCTGCGCGATGATACCATTGAAAAGTTCAGGTTTCATGTTCATTACCGCGCCCATCAGAAGCCCGCCGGCGGAACCGCCCTGCGCGTACAAATGCTGCGGAGAGGTGAATTTCTCTTTCACTAAATATTCGCCCGCATCGATGAAATCGGTGAATGTGTTGATTTTCTTCATCATTTTTCCGTCTTCATACCACTGTCTTCCCATTTCCTGGCCACCGCGGATATGCGCGGTCACGAATGCAAAGCCCCGGTTCAGAAGGCTGAGCCGTGGTGAACTGAAGGTAGCTTCCATAGAATTTCCATATGATCCGTATCCGTAAAGTAACACCGGGTTTTTACCGTTTTTCACAAATCCTTTCTTATAAACTACCGAAAGCGGAATTTGAGTTCCGTCTTTCGCTGTCGCGAAAAGTCTTTCGGTTACGTATTGCGATTTGTCATAACCGCCCAAAACTTCCTGCTGCTTCAGCAATGTTCTAGCACCTGTACGCAGGTTTTGCTCGTACTGCGAACTCGGTGTAATCATCGAGGTATAGACAAACCTGAAATTATCGGTGTTATAATCAGGGTTTTCCATTGGACGAACAGTGTAGGTGGGTTCGTCAAATTTCAAAAAATCCTTTTTCTGCGTCTTTCGGTCGAGGATCGCAAGCTGGGATAAACCATTCTGCCTTTCATTAAAAACAAGGAAATTCCTGAATTCATCTATCCCTTCCACCAAAACATCCGGCCGGTGCGGCAGCACTTCCTTCCAGTTTTGAAGCCCGGTTTTATCCAAAGGCGTTTCCATCACTTTAAAGTTGAGCGCGTCCTTATTGGTTAAGATCAGGAACTTTTCTTCCAGCGGATACACATCGTAAAGCACGTCCTTCATTCGTGGCTGAAACACTGAGAAAGCTGCGTTAGGCTGGTCCGTCGGCAAATACCGGATTTCACTGCTTGTCGTGGCCGCGGAATAGATGAAAATATATTTCTGGTTCTTCGATTTAGCTACGCCAAGATAATTGCTCTTGTCTTTTTCTTCGTAGACCACCACATCCTTAGCCGGATCTGTACCTAATGTATGGCGCTTGATTTTTTCCGAAAGAAGCGTCACATCATTCTTTGCCGTGTAAAAAAGCGTTTTGTTATCAGCTGCCCAGATCGCGTCACCTTCTGTATTCTTAATTCCTAAATCAGTGATTTTCCCGGTACGTAAATCTTTAAGGTAAATCCGATACTGACGGCGCGAAACATCATCCACACCAAAGGTCATCATCGTATTATCAGGCGAAACATTGAAGTGTGCAGCCGCAAAATATGGTTTTCCTTCTGCCATCTGGTCCACGTCGAGCAAGACTTCTTCAGGCGCAGAAAGACTACCTTTTTTTCTGCAATACTTGAAATACTGCTTTCCTCTTTCGGTTCGCGAATAATAATAGTAGCCGTTCTTGTAAACCGGCACGCTTTCGTCCTTTTCCTTAATCCGCGCTTTCATTTCGTTAAAAAGCTCGGTCTGCAGCGGTTTTGTGTCGGCCATCATGGTTTCCACATACGCGTTCTCAGCCGTAAGATAATCTACAACTTTGGTGGAATCTTTTCCTTTTTTGAAGTAATCGATCATCCAGTAATAGGGATCCGCAACTTTGTCGCCATGGATATCGCGTACATGATTTTGCTTTTCGGCAACCGGTGGTTTGGTATCAGGCCAGTTTTGTGCGTTCATCAGACAGGTAAAAGTGAGAAGTGAAGCAGCGAGCGTTTTTTTCATCGGTGTGGTTTTTAGTTTTTTATTGAAAGCTTCAGTCGAGCTTCCAGATTTTTTTTAGCTGAAGATAGTAGTCGTGTTCCTTGTCAGTTACGTCTTCATCGGCTTTGATAAGTGATTTGGCAAACTCCGCGAAAGATTTTCTTTCCTCGTCGGTAGAATCATCATAGAAACACTGCGCATGAAACTCGAAATGCTCCTGCCATTTGTCCGGATGAAGTGTGGCGATGATGTCGAGTTCGTCATCAAGATCTACTTTGAACGGGAATTCTTCAGCAAGGAATTCCTGGAATTTCAAGCCTTCTTCAGGCGCAAATTCGCCGTCAACAGACGATAAAATCATTAGAATATGATAACCTGCGATTGATTTATTAGATTTTTGCATTGTTTTATTTTTTTTAAAATTGTTATAGTTCAAAATTGTTTTAAAGTTTCTTTGTCCAAAGTTTTAAAGCAGCCTAAAAGATGCGGTTTCTAGCTTATACTCTTATATTTACTGTGTCAGATAATCTTTCGCCGACATTTTATCTACGATTTTTCCGTTCTCTAAAATCACCACAAACGGATTGCTTCGTGCAATGGTCTTTATCGCAGTACCGTCCATCAGTGCGTTTTTGATTGTTTTAAAGGTGTTTGGATCCGTTGAAATTCCCAAAACATACGTGTTTTTTTGGCTTAAAAGATTATACTCCGTTTCCCTGATAAGCTGCGCATCTGCGTTTTTCGGATCGTAAGAAAAGACCAGAATTGCTTTTGGCGCGTTGATGATTTCGATGGTCAAATCAATCCCTTCCGACGTTTCAGGTTTGAATTTTGCAATCTCGGAACTGTAACCTTCCTTCACGATTTTTGATGAGGTTTTCCCATCCTCGATCTTCCACGGCGAGCCTTCTTCCCAATATTTTTTGTCGTTCACATATTCATCTTGGTTCACCTCGATGACTTCAGAAGTTTTCTGATTTTTCAGTGAATAGAAAGTCTTGTATTCAGAAGGATTTTTCTCGATCTTAATTTTTTCCTCTTTCAAATCGGTCCCGATTTTATAATCGCGGAAATCGATCAGCGGTTCATGTAGGATGCCGTGAATCGTAATCAGACCCATTGTGATAACCAGAACCGAGAACACGATATATTTGGCAGGCCTTTTTGGCTGTAAAAGCCCAAAAGAATTTCTGTACAGCAGCCACAACACGATAAGACCAAGCAGCAAAATAATGTCTTTAAAGAAACTTTGCCACGGCGTGAATTTGATGGCATCACCAAAACATCCGCAATCGGTCACTTTGTTGAAATATGCGGAATAAAACGTGAGGAAAGCGAAGAAAATGCACAAAGCGATCAGCGCCGCAAGTGAAAACCGCAGCCTGATTTTCAGCAACAGAAGAAAGCCCAAAACCAATTCGAGCGCCACCACCAAAATAGCGATTGGTAGCGCGATGCTTTCAAAAAAAGGCATGTTGAAGACCGTTGGCGAAAAATATTCTTCAAGTTTAAATGAAAAACCTACGACATCCACTGCCTTTACGAAACCGGAGGCAATGAAAATAAGTGCAACAGCAATCCGTAAAACTGATTTCATAATGGCTTAATTTTCAGAAGTTTTTACCGTTGGAAAACTTTTTTCACGCAGGCGGATCAGGCAGAAAGCTGCATAATTCAGCATATCAAAATAGTTCGCATCAATGCCTTCTGAAACCACCGTTTGTCCTGCGTTGTCTTCAATCTGCTTGGTTCTGAGCACTTTCTGATAAATTAAATCTGTGATTGATGAGATTCGCATTTCGCGCCAGGCTTCACCATAATCGTGGTTTTTTCGCAGCATCAACGCTTTGGCTTCACCCGCAAAATGGTCATAAAGATGTAGCATTTCTTCCCGGTCTTCACGATAATCATCCGCAACACCTTTTTCTAGCTGGATCAGGCCAATAATGGCATAATTGACAATCGCAATGAAATTTTCTTCCTCAGATTCGCCAACTTTTGAGGTGCCGGTGGTTTGAAATGTACGGAGACTTTTTACTTTGATGAAAATCTGGTCTGTGAGCGAAGGCGCGCGTAAAACGCGGAAGGATGGGCCGTAATCGGACAGCTTTTTGGTGAAAAGATCACGGCAAAGCGTGATGACATCGTCAAATTGTGCGGACGTTTTTTGCATAAAAATTCAAATCTTTCCAAAGATAAGGATTTTAAAACATGCCTAAAACCTTTGCTGCCCCTATTTATTATGCGCTTTTAGCTAATTTTGCGCTATGGATAAGGTTTTCAACGCGTTCGGTTCATCAGTATTTTCTATTAATTGCCGCGGAAGGTTAGTCCGTCTTGAGGTGCCAAAAATTATGGGCATCCTGAATATTACGCCCGATTCTTTTTCAGATGGAGGAAAATTTAATGATCACAATGACGCATTAAGACAGACTGAAAAAATGCTTCGTGATGGTGCCACCTTCATCGATATCGGCGCACAGTCTACGCGCCCAAAATCGCAATATCTTACGGCCGAAGAGGAAATAAATAGGCTCGGAAAACTGATTTCAACCATTAAAATAGAATTTCCGGAAACGCTGATTTCACTGGACACCTTCCATTCTGAAGTCGTCAGCTTTGGTTTTGATGAGGGAATTGATGTGGTGAATGATATTTCAGGCGGAATGTTTGATCCCAAAATGTTCGGAACTGTCGCAAAAATCGGCTTGCCCTACATTTTGATGCATGTGAACCCGACCTATGATGAAATGCACAGCCAAATGCTGCAAGGTGATCTTTTGGTTGAAATCAACCGCTATCTTTCTGAGAAGATTCTGGAATTGAGGAGTCTGGGCGTTAAAGACATCATCGTAGATCCGGGATTCGGTTTTGGTAAAACGGTAGAGCAGCAGCACGATTTGATCGATAGGGTGCAGCATATAAATTTTGGCCAAAACCCAATGCTGATTGGTATTTCCCGCAAATCATTCATCTACAAACCGCTGGGTAAGTTGCCGCATGACATCAATGAAGAAACACAGAAACTGCATCTGAAAGTCTTACAGAAAGGTGCAAAAATCCTTCGCGTTCACGATGTCGCTGCCGCCCAAAATACGCTCGCTGAATTTTTAGAATCTAATTAAGACCTGAAAGTTTAGCGGAATATTCCTTTGCGAACTGCGCGCGGTCTTCGTTGAGCTGTTCCAAAGTCTTAGGCAGCGTATAATTAAAAAGTACCTGGTCATGGTCATCCAGAAAGATCAGTTCTTTTACTTCACCGTCAATCATCTGCGCGAAAATTTCCCACATTGATGCATCTTTCATTTTTAAAAGCTCAAAAAACTGCTCTGCTTTAATCTGAATAGTTTTCATAATCTAAAATCCTAATACATTTAGTTTCAGTTGGACCGCAAAATTTTCCTTGAATGCGTCTGTCGCATAATATCCGACACGGTAGAAAAAGCCAAGGTTAAAGGGAGTTCCAAGGAAATGATTGACCTCAAAGCCGACTTCCTGATATAGGTGATCCAACTTGCTGAACTCAAAATTATGCGGTTCCGGATTCTTCATGTCGCCGCTTACTCCGCGGTAAATAATGTCAAAACTGGAAGTGGTTTTCCCAAAAGTCCTGAAATACCACGGGATGCGGTGCGTAATGTAGAAGCCTGCGAATTTATCGTTAAAATATTTTCCGCTTTCCATCGTCGCAAAACCAAGGAAAGACGTTAGGTTATAGTTGAAACCGCTGCCGTCTGCGGCGCCCAGGCCATTCATGGTGAAATGGTGCCAAATCGGCGTCTCACCGGTAACGATTCCGCCATAAAGACGCAATCCGGTAACGCCCGCTTTCGTCTTGAAGCTGTGCTGCGCCAGTGCATCAAATCTGCTGTACTGTAAATCTCCGCCAAGTGCATTCAGACCCTGTTCATAATTAAAGAAAAACTCAGGATAATTTTGTTCGTAAGTAAACTTTCCGGCTGGCGTCATTATATTTTTAGAGCGTGGCGAATACTTCAATGTAAGTTGCGTTGCAAAATTCTGGAACCGGGCACCGCGCTGCATAAAATCGTAATCAAATGTTGCTTCTTCGCGGTCTTTCTTCGCCGATGCACGAAGGGTCAGGTCATTATTTAAGTCGTGTTCAAATGAAAGTTTGAAACCGTCATAACTATAGAACCGGTCGTTTTTAAGGTCGATGCCGGCGTTCATTATCTTCATCCTGAAATTCCAGAGATTTTCACTGAAGCGGCCCGCAGCCATCACATCACGATAGTATTCCGCGCGGAAAAAGGAGTTCTTTTGAAGTGTGGTTTTTACGTCCAGTCCCGCCCCGTATTTCCAGTTATGATCTTTAAATCCGTATGCGATGTAAGCATCGGGTGAAATATACGGATGAAAACGTTCGTTCAGTTTGGCCGCGATACCGAGCCTTGCGCCTTCATACAAATTGTATTTAATGACTTGCGAAAGGTCAAAATCAACTTGACCGGCCCGAAATTTTCCGCGGATAAGGCCGCTGAAACCGCTTATTTTCTGATCAAGTTTATACTTTTTGCCTACGCTGTCTATCTTTTCGTACGATAGTTTTTCACGTGCGGAAAGTGAATCTGTGCGGAAAGCATCGAGTGATTTTCCGTCTGCGTTCTGCACGGACATCGTGTAGCCGCTGAAATCTTTGCTTTGAACGTCGATCGGCGACTTAAAATCAAAATAATCAGCCATCATGTACACGTAATTCCCGAATTTCTGCTTTTGATCCTTCGTTTCATCCTGCGCATTTTTGCTGTCAAAAACCGTGGATCCCATTTTTATTTTTAAGTTTTCCTTGCTAAGAAACCATTTTCCGTCCATGGGTTTCCAGATACTGGTGATGCTGCCCTCAGACTTTTTCTTGCTATTGCTTTCGAGCTTTTTCAGACCGTAGGTTTCGGCATCTACGTACAGATATCCATTGAACCGGCGTTTGTTCAGGGGCTGTTTATAATCGACCTGGCGAAACCGGATGACATAGTTCTTTCTTCCTTCAATTTCAATTGAATCGGTAAGGAAAAAACGGTAAAGTGATCGGTTTTCTTCACGGATCTCGCGCGGCATCGTATTCCGGTTAGACCGCAGGGTCATCATTTCGTAGATCGGATCTTTGAGGCCGGCCACGCGGTTATCCAGGATGTTGATCTTTTCGCCGTACTTCTTCGAATACAAAAATTCCGATGCACGTTCCCAAAGAAAGAGTTTACTTTCAGACATCAATTTGAGCACATTTACGCTCTCGGTTGAATCTTTTTTCTTTTGTTCGCTAACCTGTACCGTGGGCAGTAAACTCAGTGAATCGAGACGGTGCTGCAGAAAGGTATTGTACTGTTTAATGCTGTCCTCATCCAGGTCCAGCGAGATTTTTTCGTAAGATTTAAAACTGTAAGAATCAAGACTTAGCGGGGAATTGTCTTTATATTTCTCATTAACTTTTTTTAAAATGGCCAGAGCCAGCGGATCACTGCTGTCATTGATCAAAACTGTTTCGATAGATTGAACTTTAGGATCCACCTTGGCAAGTGAAACTTCCATCACACGGTCAACAACCGCTTCATCATCGTAGAAGCCGGCTGCTTTTACATCCACTTTGGTGCATTTGGTTTTAAAGGTTAGCACGCCTTCATAATTGGTTCTGCCGATAAGTTTTTTGCTGCAGAAAACGGAAGCGCCGGCAACCGGATTTTCGGTGCCCGCTTCGCTCACTTTTAATTTATTTTGTGCGAACGAAATGAAGGGAAGGGAGAGGAAAAGAAAATATATAAGTTTTTTCATATAAATGAGGTGTAATGAGTAAGCAGATGACGTTGTCTAGATGCTGCCTTTATACTAAAAATTGTGCCGCAAAACGAAGGCAATAATCTCTAAGAAATCCGACCCCATTTGTTTTTCCCGCGGTATTGCTGGTTATAATATTTTTTCAGGGACTGATGATCTGCGGTCTCCAGTTTAGGGTCAAATGAAAGTAGGTTTTCCACCGCATCTTTAGCAGCTTTAATGATTTTCCCGTCCGCAATTAAATCAAGTTTTTTGAAATCTACAACGCCGCTTTGCTGTGTCCCCAAAATATCACCGGGCCCGCGCAGCTGCATGTCCACTTCTGAGATTTTAAAACCATCGTTCGTCTCTGTCATTGTTTTTATGCGTGTACGGCTTTCTTTGCTGAGTTTGTCTGAGGTCATCAGGATGCAGTAGCTTTGTTCCGCGCCACGGCCGACACGTCCGCGAAGCTGATGAAGCTGCGAAAGCCCGAACCTTTCAGCACTTTCGATGACCATCACAGACGCGTTCGGTACATTCACGCCCACTTCAATCACCGTAGTTGCAACCATGATCTCGGCTTTACCCGAAGCAAAATACTGCATCGCAGCGTCTTTTTCGACGGGTTTCATCCGGCCGTGGAGCATGGTGACATTTTTCCCTTCGAAAAAATCAACGATATGCCCGAAATTTTCCATCAGGTTTTTGTAATCTAGGGTTTCAGATTCCTCAATCAGTGGATAGACGAAATAGATTTGCCGGCCTTTTTCAATTTCTTCTTTCGCAAACCGGAAGACGGACAACCTGTTTTTTTCACGTCTGTGGGCAGTAATGATCGGTTTCCGTCCCACGGGCATTTCATCGATCACAGAAACATCAAGATCACTGTAGAAACTCATCGCCAATGTTCTCGGAATCGGGGTCGCCGTCATAACCAAAATGTGTGGTGGAATCTTATTTTTCGCCCAAAGCCTTGCGCGTTGTGCCACGCCAAAACGATGCTGTTCATCAATGATCGCCAAACCGAGATTTCGGAATTTAACCACGTCTTCAAGGACCGCGTGTGTACCTACTAAAATGGTAAGTTCACCGCTCAAAAGCTCCTCGTGTAAGATTTTTCGCTCCGCCGGCCGGGTGCTGCCGGTAAGTAATTTCACTTTAATGTCTGTGCCCTGCAGAAGTTCCTTCACCGAATAGAAATGTTGCTGCGCAAGGATTTCAGTCGGGGCCATCATGCAGCTCTGGAAACCGTTGTCAAGCGCAATCAGCATCGCAAGGAGGGCGACCATCGTTTTGCCCGAACCTACATCACCCTGCAGCAATCGGTTCATCTGCACAGGCCTTTTCATGTCCAGCCGGATTTCCTTCAAAACCCTTTTCTGTGCATTTGTAAGTTCAAATGGTAGCTTTTCAGCATAAAAATGTTTAAAATTCTCGCCCACGTGCCTAAACGGATTGCCAACAGCAGTAGATTTGTGATGAATTTTCTTTAATGCATAGCTCAACTGAAACATGAACGCTTCCTCAAATTTAAGCCGGCGGTTTGCATGATCAGCAGAATTTTTATTCTTAGGAAAATGGATGTGATAGTATGCGTGCTGGCGGCCGATCAGCCTGTATTTTTCCATGACGGAGGCCGGGAGGTTTTCCTCAATGAGTTGTGGCAAGTTTCTGAGAACCTCACTCAGAACCTGTTGGAAAAATTTATTGTTGAGGCCGCGTTTCGCTAATTTTTCGCTTCCCGGATAAACTGGCAACAGTGAACCGGACACCGCTTTTTTTTCGTCTGTTTCTATTTCGGGATGTGCGATGGAGTATATGCCATTAAACTCATTCAGTCTTCCGAAAACAATGAGCTCTGTAAGTATCGGGATCTGTTCCTTCATCCATTTAGAATATCGGAACCACACCAGTTCGATTGATCCCGTTTCATCCCTGAACTTGGCTGAAAGTCTTTTTTTTCCGCTTCCATACGCTATTTCCTGCAAATCTGTGATTTTTCCTTTAAGCTGGATTTCAGTATCCACGTTCTCTGCAAGTTCTGAAATCTTGAAAATTCTGCTTTTGTCGATGTACCGAAGAGGGTAAAATGTAAGGAAATCTTCAACTACCGAAAAACCCAAGACATTTTTAATGAATTTGGCTCGTTCGGGACCAATCCCTTTAAGAAATTCTATGGGTGTATCTAGATTCAAGTGCAGTACGTGAAGGATTTATTTTTCGCGGAAGGCGAATTTCGTAAAAATAAAAAGGACTTGCAAATAGGGTATTTACAAGTCCTTTTCAATTAAATATTCTTACTCAATGATACTCGATTTAAACTTTCGCTGGTAGTTTTCCCACTGCTCGCGCGTGGTAATTTTTTTATAACCATCGCTTGCCATGAAGGGTAGGTAAGGTTCCAGCTCCTGAGCGGTGAACGCGCCCTGCAAGATGGTGATGGGCATGCTGTGCTCGTCCAGGAATACGATGGTCGGGACCGCAGATACATTCATGTACCGCGTGAATTCGTGCAGCGAATTGCGGCGTTTCCCAGGTTCAAAACCGGGATTTACGAAAGCACGGCCGCCATATGTTACTTTTTCGCGGGATTCTGCGTCAAATTTCACGGCATAATATTCCTCATTTAAATATTTTGCGATTAACGGATGTCCGTAGGTGGTCTTGTCCATTATCTTGCACGGTCCGCACCATTCTGCGTAAAAATCAATGAAAATCTTACGTGGTGCAACTTTTTGTGCGCTTAGAGCTTCTTCCAGCGACATCCACTTCACCTGCGCGTGCGCTGAAGTCATTAAAAAAAGGAAAATTATACTGAAAATGTTTCTCATAGCAATTTGGATGGCTATTATCAGGATTAGTTAAATAAGGATTACCGCACGTCCTGCATCAGTTTTTTTACAAACGGAGAAATTACCATAAGGATTACACCAGCAAGCACTGCATATAAGCCGAGTTGTTTGTAACCTTCAGTGTACGCAATCAATGCATCCATATTTGAGGAACCTTCTTTTGCGGTGGCCATATTCGCACCAATGATTCCCGCGACGTACTGTCCATACGCTGATGCCAGGAACCAGAGTCCCATCATCATACCCTGAAGTTTCTCTGTGGATAGTTTGGTCATGATCGAAAGACCAATCGGAGAAAGGCAAAGTTCACCAAAAGTGATGACCAACAGTGCGATGGTGAATATATTTAAGGAGGTCACGCCCTGTAAATCGGCGAAGAAACGTGTCGCAAAAAGTACGTAGTATCCCAGTCCGAGGAAAATGAATCCGAGTCCGAACTTGATCAGTGTATTTGGTTCAAGCCTTCTTTTGCTCAGCCAAATCCACAAAAGACCCAGCAGCGGTGCTAAAAATATGATGAAAAATGCGCCTCCGGAATTATTCACCCCATTTGGATCAAGACCCAACAGATCTTTGTTCAGATTATTGGCCGCGAAAATACTCAGTGAACCGCCCGATTGCTCATAAATTCCCCAGAAAAGGATTGAAAATATGATGAATACCAGTGCAGCCCAAAGCTTGTTGCGTTCAGGTGCTGAAACTTTAGACATTTCAAAAAACAGATAAATCAATGTCAAAGGACCGACAGTCCACATAAAATAATCGGTGTACTGCGGTACCGAAACCATAATCATGATAAGCGGTACAAATAATAATGTGAGCGCATACACACCGTAAATCTTCCACTTTTCAGTTGGAATCAATGTACCGTCTGCTGCAATTTTTTGCGGCATCAAACCGATGGGTCCCAGTCTGCGCTGTGTAAATACAAAATTGATCAGACTGATGACCATTACGATGGCGGCCAGACCAAAAGCCACATTCCATCGTTTATCTTCCGGAATTATATTAGTTAACATTTCGCCCTTTCCAATCGCGATACACAGATAGCCGCCGAGCAGCGCACCTAGATTAATCCCAGCATAGAACAGCGAGAAACCGGCGTCACGACGGGAATCATCGCCCCGATACAGTTTTCCCACCATAGTGGAGATGTTTGGTTTAAAGAAACCGGTTCCCACAACGGTAAACGAGATGCCGAGAAAGAAAAAGTCGTGAGGGTTTGTGGCAAGGATCAAACTTCCAACGATCATCAGAAGGCCGCCCCAGAACAGCGATTTCCGGAATCCCAGGATCTTATCCGCAAAAAGGCCGCCTACAAAGGTGAAAGCATACACGAAAGCCTGCGTGGCACCGTATTGCAGATTGGCTTTTTCGTCATCGAATTTCAGTTCAGAAATCATAAAAAATACCAGCATACCGCGCATCCCGTAAAAGCAGAAGCGTTCCCACATTTCCGAGAAAAACAGGGACCATATCTGTTTCGGATATTTTCCTTTAAAATCCTGAATTTGATCAAGCGTAAGATTCATTAGATAAAATTTTAACGAAATTAGAAAAAACCACCGGATATCCGATGGTTTTAAGATTTTTAAAGGTTTTGCTGTGCTTAGTTCACACCGTGCATTTTCTTTTCTAACCAACGGCTCATCATAAACAGGATCACAGCTGCAGCACCGCACATTACGATAAATACAAGGAAGAAATCAAACAGGTTTGCGATTTCGAATCCAAGGAAATGCGTAACTGCTGCGCCCTGACCATCTTCGCCGCTACCAGGAATAAGTGCTGAGAGCGTACCTGCAAATTTATTCGCCGCTGCATTCGCAAGGAACCAGGTTCCCATCAAAAGCGATGAAAAACGCAGTGGTGAAAGTTTTGAAACCATTGATAGTCCGATTGGTGAAAGGCAAAGTTCACCCATCGTGTGAATTACATAAAGTGCGATCAACCAGAACATTGAAACTTTGTCCATCATTCCAAGACCATACACTGCAAATGCAATTACTACATATCCTAAAGATACCAATGCAAGACCTAACGCCATTTTCTTTGGCGAAGAAGGCTCCATGCCGCGGTTTCCAAGACGTAACCACATTGAAGAGAACAATGGTGCAAGAAGGATGATTGCTAATGGGTTAACAGACTGAAAGTAACTCGCAGGCATTTCCCAACCGAAAATCATTCTGTCGGTCTGCCTGTCCGCGAAGATCGTAAGGGAGGCTCCAGCCTGCTCAAATGCGCCCCAGAAGAAGATTACAAAGAACGCAAGGATGAAGATCACCATAATTCTGTCGCGTTCTTCTTTCGTCAACGATTTATCGGTAAGCACGATAAGCGGCATCACGATCATTGCACCGTAAATGAGGTAGCCAATGATGTCGAGGTCGCTTTGGAACATCGTCTTGAAGTTCATCAGGAAGAAAATGATCGCGATTGAGCCTAAAACCATTCCCAGTTGTGCGATACCAAACTTTTTGGTAGGCATACCGATCGGTTTCTGCTCATTATCAACCAATAATTTATTTTTCTGAAGCATGAATGTTACCAAGCCGATTACCATACCGATACCTGCCGCAAGGAAACCCCATTTGAAGTCCACTTTTTCAGCCAAGGTACCTGAAACAAGCGGTGCAAAGAATGCCCCGAGGTTAATACCCATATAAAATATAGTAAAAGCCGAGTCAATACGGCGGTCACCTTTTGGATAAAGCTGGCCAACCATGGTGGAGATATTCGGTTTAAAGAAACCATTACCGATGATCAGCGCCGTAAGACCAATCCACATCAATGTAATTGCTGAAGTACCCGAAGTAGATGCACTGAAGAACATGATGAACTGTCCTAAAGCCATCAGCAAACCTCCGATCTCGATACTTCTTCTGTTCCCCAGAAAACGGTCTGAAAGATAACCACCCAGAAGCGGTGTAAGGTAAACGAGGCCGGTATAACTTCCGTAGATCTGGGAAGCTTCTGCATCATCCATTAAAAGCATTTTCGTCATATACAGAACGAAAATCGCCCGCATTCCGTAGTAGGAAAAGCGTTCCCACATTTCAGTCATAAACAAAAGATAGAGTCCTTTAGGATGCCCTGTCTGTACTTCTGTAGCCATAATTTATTTCTGTTAATAATTGTTAATAGACAAATATAGTTTTTTTCCGTTGTCCGGTATATAATTGTTTGGCATGTATACACAAAAAATGCCGGACTTGCCGGCATCTCGTAGTGAAAATTGTACCAAAAACTACTTTACTCCTTTCTCTTTCATAATTACATTAAGCCTTTTTAGGATCGACAGTCCCAAAAGGGTAGCTAAAAGTAACAGTCCGAAATTGACAATGAAGAAGTTAGCTTTATTCTCGTAATCGTACCAGAAACTCGCTAAAACTCCGGAAAGTTTATTACCGATTGATGTTGAAAGGAAGAATCCGCCCATCATCAAAGCCGTAATCCGCGGTGGCGAAAGCTTTGATACCAACGAAAGGCCCATTGGTGACAGGCAAAGTTCACCAATTGTAATAACTCCATAAGCTGCCACAAGCCATAAAGCCGATACTTTGAACAGCCCGTTCTGGCCCGCATATACCGCACCCACCATAACGAGGCAGGAGAGTGCTGAGATGAACAATCCGAGGACTATTTTACTTGGCGTTGTGGGTTCTTTGCCCTTTCGTCGGAGAAACATGAAGAAACCTACTACCAACGGCGTGAGCACAATTACCCAAAATGGATTGACAGACTGGAAAAGTTCAGTGTTGTAGAGGTAAACTTTCCCTTCCGGATTAGCTTCCATCGCGGCCTTTTTTTCAGGCGTCTCATTTCGGAAATAAATGTCTTTGCCCTCCTCTTTCAGGGCGTTGCCAGACTCGTCTTTTTTAGCCTGATACTGATCATCATAGACATTCACCGATTGAGTTGTATAATCCTTAGTATCCACAAGATAAATGGCTTCCAAAGGTTTTTCGAGCGCCGCAGGAACACTTCTGTCCGTATAATAATTCGCCCAGCGCGTCAGTGCAGTTCCGTTTTGTTTAAATACGGCCCAAAACATCAGGCTCACCGCAAAAATCGCCAATAAGGCACCAATCGGTCTTTTATCCTCCGAATTTGCCTTTACATAAAGCATGACATAGAAGTAAATAACAGGCAGACAGGCAAATATAAACGCATCAGTAGAATCACTTCCGAAGATATTTCCTGGGATTACCCAACCAACAACACCGGCGATGATTGCGGGTAAAAATACTTTAACCAAGACATCAGAAATCTTCGTATCACCTTCCTGAGCGGGTTTGATGACATTCGCTTTCAGGATATGCTTGCGGCCCAATGAAAATATGATCAGACCCAAAAACATCCCAATACCGGCGGTCATGAACGCTTCGCCCCAGCCAAATTTGTTTCGCATGAAGGCCGCGATAATATTGCAGACAAAGGCTCCGATGTTGATCCCCATATAGAAAATGTTGTAACCCGCATCCTTATTGGCTGCGTAAGGCTCTTCTTCGTAGAGGTTTCCAAGCAGCGTGGAAATACTTGGTTTGAAGAAGCCGTTTCCTAAAATAATAAGACCCATCGACGCGTAAAACATCGGTAAATCCTGGAAGACACCCAGACCAATGTAACCCAAACCCATAAGAACCCCGCCTATGTAGATCGCTTTGATGTAGCCAAGCACCCGGTCTGCAAGAAAGCCACCCAAAAACGGCGTCAGGTATGTTAAAGCGATGAAAGTTCCGAAAATATCATCCGCGTTTTTGTCATTTAAAGCCAATCCGCCGGTTTCGGTAGGATCGATCATGTAGAGTACAAAAATTCCGAGGATTAGGTAATAGCCAAAGCGTTCCCACATTTCCGTGAAAAACAAAAAGGGTAGCCCTTTGGGATGTTTACTGGTGTTTGATGCCATTTTTTATATTTAAATATTAAAGATTTTCAAGTAAGAAGTCTGTCATTTTCTGGTATAACTGAGGTCTCGTCTGTCCGCCGAAAATACCGTGATTCTTGTCCGGATACGCCATGAACTCAAACTGCTTTTTGTTCTGAATCAAAGCTTCGGCAAACTCCATAGAATTCTGGAAATGCACATTGTCATCAGCGGTGCCGTGAATCAAAAGGAATTTACCTTTCAAAAGTTTCGCGTATTCTGTCGGTGAATTCTCGTCATAACCTTTCGGGTTTTCCTGTGGCGTGCGAAGGAATCTTTCAGTATAAACCGTGTCGTAATATCTCCAGTTTGTAACCGGTGCTACAGCGATTCCGGTCTTGAAAACATCAGCACCTTTGGTCAGCGCCAAACTCGCCATGTAACCGCCATAGCTCCATCCGAAAATCCCGATTCTCGAGGCATCAACATAGCTTTGCTTGCCGAGCCATTTCGCGGCTGCGATCTGGTCTTCAATCTCGTACTTGCCAAGATTCATGTACGTAGATTTTTTGTATTTGGTTCCTTTAAAACCCGTCCCGCGGCCATCCACGCAAACCACCAGATATCCTTTCTGCACCAGGTGAT
Source organism: Kaistella rhinocerotis (assembly GCF_030243905.1). Lineage (NCBI taxonomy): Bacteria > Pseudomonadati > Bacteroidota > Flavobacteriia > Flavobacteriales > Weeksellaceae > Kaistella > Kaistella rhinocerotis. Next base: position 234,714 of record NZ_JASSYY010000001.1, read on the forward strand.
TGAACCAAAGTCCGTTACCCGCATCCCAAGAATTGGAAACACTTTGTGAGCCCGGACCGGAATACTGATACATAAAAACCGGGTATTTTTTATTCCTGTCGAAGTCTTTCGGCTTCAGAATCCATGCGTTCATCTGGTCTCCAACTTCATTTGGAATGGTGAAAAACTCTTTTGTTACAAGGTTATCTGCCTGCAGTTTTTTGAGGAGTTCGTCATTATTCTGAAGTTCTTTTACCGTCTTTCCGTTGCTGTCCTTAAGCACGAAAGTGTAAGGTTTGCTCGCCGATGAGGACGTTTCGATGAAATAGTTGAAATTACCGCTGAAGTTCGCACTGTTGTTGCCTTCAGCATTTGAAAGCAAAGTGGATTTGCCTGAATTGATATTGATTTTCGAAACCACCTTATTGATGCTACCTTTTTCCGTAGTTTGCACGAAAACTTCATAGGTTTTTGGGTTGTATCCGTAATAATCGGTCACTTCCCAGTTGCCTTTGGTGATTTGCTTTTTTAATTTTCCATTCTCGTCATACAAATAAAGATGACGGTTCCCATCACGCTCTGAACCCCAGATAAATGAGTTATCCGGCAGAAATTCCATTGTCACATTATCGGTGTCAACCCATTTTTCATCGGTTTCGGTAAATAATTTCTGAATCTTGCCAGTTTTGGTATTTACCTTTAAAACATCGGAGGCATTTTGGGTACGCGCGGAAGTAATAAGGATGATTTCATCCGGCTTGGATGTCTTAATGACATTCGGAATGTAATAATTCTTAAAATCCGACAGATCGAGAGCCACCGTTTTTCCTGAGTCCAAACGGAAAAGTTGTGCTGAGACAATCGAGTTCTTTTCACCGGCCTTCGGATACTTAAAACGCATCTCAGAAGGGTAGAGCTGCTTGCCGTAGATCGGGATATACATTTCCGGAACCTCCGTTTCATCAGACTTTACGAACACAATTGCGTCTGAATTCTGCGTCCACTCATACAGTTTTGCATGACCGAATTCCTCTTCATACACCCAGTCTGCGAGGCCGTTTAATATTGAATTTTTCTTGCCGTCAGTTGTAATTTGTATGATTTTGCCGGAATTTAGGTCCTGATAGAATAAGTTATTGTCAGCAATGAAGGCAACCTTGTTTCCGTCCGGCGAAAAAGTAGGTTCCTGCACCGCATTTCCGTTATTCAGGCTGATCATTTTGCCCGTGCGCAGGTCCTTCACATCAAATATACCTAAATAGGAATGGCGATAAATTGGTTCACTTTCCTTCAAAAGCAATATTTTCGATTCGTCGCTGCTGAAAATATAAGATTCAAATTTTCCGTCAACGATATTTCCCTCTTTTTGTGAGGTCTTGTACGAATATTTAGCAATTCCGGCAGGCTCTATCACCACATAGCTGTCACCGCCTTTCAGCGATGCGATTCCCGAAATGCTCTTTCCGCGATAATAGCCCGAGTAAATCTTATCTAGCGTTATTTCCTGCGAAAACAGCGCTACAGCCGCGAGTAAAGAGACAGATAAAAATATTTTCTTCATATAGATAATTTGATAAAGGTCTCAAAGATAACAATTTTATTAAAACGCCCGCCAATCGGCTACAGATGGCAGCAAAATTGAATTCGAAAGGCATAACAACTAACTTTTTAACAATAAAATCTGAATTATGGCAAACAAGAAGTATTCGGATAAGGCATCCGATAAAATTGGAGAAGTGATGCACGAGTTCAAGGAAGGAAAACTAAAATCTTCCAATGGTGACAAAGTTACAGACCGCAAGCAGGCGGTTGCGATCGGAATTTCAGAGGCCAAAGAAAAAGGCCTGAAAGTACCGAAAGAAAAGAAATAGGATGAAAAATCAAAAGCCATCAATTAAAGATGGCTTTCGTTTTATTTTGAATCAGAGTTATGCGTGAAACCAATTGCCTGACGTGGTTTTTCTACGATTCTGTAGTGCTGAAGTTCCTGCTTAAGATTCTCAATCCTGGTCGCGAAATCGTCGTAATTATTTACAGAGATATCTTTTATAAACCTGGACATCTGTTCGAAATATTCATCCGTCAGTTTTGCCGAAGCTTCCCTCAACGCAGGCTGCAGATGTTTTTTGATGTCGATATCCAGAGAGTTGTCTTTCAGATACTGCGTCCGGATCCGCTTTTTAAGGCTCTGCGTGAAATCGATGAGCATCGTGTTTGAGAATACCTTCATTCTGGCCGAAATTTCGTTCCAGAACGGTAGATGGTCTGCATTATTTTTTTCTAAAATCTGTTTTAGTAAAGCTTCGTCGGACAGATCTTTCGTCATATAATAAAGAATGATTTCCGCACGTTCCTGCACATTTGGTGGAAATACCGGAATCACCACATCGAAGCGGCCGGGCGCGAGTATCTCGCGGTCGATACCTGTTAAAGTGTTAGCCGAGGCTACCATGAGCAACTCCTCTTCCTCAAATCGGTCGATATGATGAAGTATGATCTCCTTAGTTTCCTCATCGCATGAATTGACCGAACTTGTGGCAGTGCGTTCCATCATCACATTATCAAAATCATCCATGAAAAGCACTACTTTTTCCTGTTTCATGGTTTCGAGCAGAAAATCATTAAAACTGGTCTCGTTGCCGTCTACAAACGAGGTCCCGAGATAATACTTCTTTATTTCTTTGAATTGATACCCAATGATCTGAGCAATTTTGTGCGCCCAAAATATTTTACCGCTTCCGGGTGGGCCGTAGAGAATGATTCCAGCCGGTCTGTGTATGCCCCAATCGGTGAGCGTGGTATTTTCATTTGCAAATGGGTCAAGTGCCTTTGAAATATAAAAGAACAGATCGCGATAGCCGATGAAATCACGTTTTGCGAGCGGCATACGCTTGCCGAAATAGTTGTACACAAAATTGTAGTCGCCACCCAATTTCTGGTCTACGCCAAAACTCGAAACTGAGGATCTATAGACGCCGTTTTCGTAAATCGCAGGTTTTTCCTTGCGGATCACTTCCGCGACCTTGTCTGCGGGCTGACTGATATTTCCGGCGATATCTTCTACGGTTTTGGGCTGTTCAAGATCCTTTTGGTAATTTTTTAAAAACGAAATATTTTCACGGGCAAATCTGGCAATGTCTTCCTTTACCTCGAAATCTGTACTTATACATTCGGAAAGTTCGAGATCGAAATCCTGGATAAATTTTATAAAGCTGTCGGTGGTGATGTGAAGTTCCTTTGCAAGTTCGGCAAGTTTCATAAAAAGTGATTTTGGTCTGAACTGCAAAAAGTGTGCATAGCTTCTTTTTAGTTTTTTAAAGAAGGCCTACACAATAAGAAGATGATCAAAGTTTTTAAGGCTCGAAACTTTCAAATTTTCCATTTTCGTAGAACCAAACAATCCGCTTTATGCCAACCTGTTCTTTTTCAAAGGTTTGCGATTTAAACTCGGAAATTGCAGGCGCTAATCGCTGAGAATCGCCTAAATCTTTTCTTTTGGTGTCTTGCTCAGGAATAACGGATTCTGAAGGTGCTTGCTTGCTCACCCGGTCTTCGGATTCGGTGTACCCAAAATTTTCATCATTGATAATTGAGAAGAGATCGGGGACAGCGGCAGGTTTTGCAACGGGTGTTTCTTCCGTTACGGTTTTCAGCATTTCGCCTTCACCGGTGATGATCCAGTCCCATTGCAGCTCCGGAAAGCGCGATTTGATTTTAATAAGAAAGTCTAGGGAGGGTTTATTACGTCCGGATGTGATGTGAGAAATGTTGCTGCGCTGCACATCTACTTCGTCTGCAAATTCTGATGCAGTCAACTTCGAATATTCGATAATTTGGGAAACTCTCTCATTCAAACTCATATTACAAATGTAAAGATTAAATTTAAATATGTAAATACATTTGTAAATCAAAACATATTACAAAAGTAAACCAGCCGTATCTGGCTGGTTTAGCATATTTTAAATAAGATTACGAATGTTAGTGACGTAAATGTTCATCCTTCTCCGGATCAAATTTCAGTTTACGTTCTTTCGTACGTAGAGGGAACATTAAGGAGAAAAGGATACTTAAACCAAGGATACTCACAATCACGATAAGCGAATGACTGGTTGTAAAACCCCAATTTTCAAGGTAGGAATGAAGCAGCATTTTAAGTCCGATAAACGTAAGCAGTACTGACAACCCAACCTTAAGAAAACGGAATTTATCGATGATTCCGGCGAGCAAAAAGAACATTGAACGCAGACCTATGATCGCAAAGATATTCGAGAAAAATACGATGTAAGGATCTTTAGTCACAGAGAAAATCGCCGGGATACTGTCGACGGCAAATATTAAATCTGTTGCTTCGATGATCAGCAAGACCAGAAATAGAGGCGTTATTTTCTTTACACCGTCAATCGTTACAAAGAATTTGTTGCCTACGAAATGGTTGTGGACTTTGAAAAAACGGTTCGCGAATTTTACCACTGGGTGGTTGTGTGTATCAATCTTATCATCGCCGTCCTTCTCAAAGAACATCTTGATTCCGGTAAACACAAGGAAAGCTCCGAATACGTACATGATCCAGCTAAACTTCTCAATCAGCGCCGCTCCCACGAAAATGAAGATAAAACGCATCACAATCGCGCCGAGGATGCCCCAAAAAAGCACGCGGTGATAGTTCTTCGGAGCTACACTAAATGCGGTGAAGACCAAAACCATCACGAATATATTGTCTACTGATAAAGCATATTCCACCACATAACCGGTAAGGTATTCGAGACCGAGGTTCTGATTATATAACTGGATACTGTTTTCTAAATCTCCCGGAATGATCTTGACAGGGTGGTGGTGCGAAGAAATGACCTGTTGCAGTTTTTCGAGGTTGTCTATGCCGTGGAGTAGGTGACCGTAGGTAAGCAGAACAAAGTAAAAACACATCGACAGTGCCACTACAAAAAAACTCATGAGACCTGCCTGTTTCATCGAAACTGTATCCGATTTTCTACTATTAAGAAGACCAAGGTCTAAAGCCAGGATAAAAACAATAAAAGCCAGGAAGGAAAGTAAGAAAATAGTTTCGCTGTTCATATAAAAATTTTATCGGCAAATATACTCCAAATAATAATTTTTAAGCCACGTTACAATTGTAACACGGTTTGTTATAAAGCATTTTCAACAGAGCGGATATGTTTAGGTTAACAACCTACATTTGGGGAAAAGAAACCTATTTCTCACTTAAAGTAAAATTATAAAGTACTGTAAGTAAATTTCATAAATAACTGATATTGTATATTATAAAGTTTTCCATTAAATTTAATTCAATCCACAATTTTACCAACAGACAAACTGACCATTAGCAATGTTTAACGATTTTACAATTGTAATAAAATGTATTTGAAAAAATTTTAAAGTAAATTTGAAAATTGTAAACCGCATTTATGAACAGTACTTTCCTTTATCAAGCAAATCCTAATTTCCCAAACCGCTATATTTCCCCAGAAAAATTATTTAATTACTTACAGACGAATTTCAGCGACTTCATTTCAGAGATCGGTAAGTCATTTCTGGGCAAGCCTATTTATATGATGAAAGTTGGTAGAGGTGAAACGAAAGTTCTGGCCTGGTCGCAGATGCACGGTAATGAAGCGACAGGCACGCTGGCGATGCTCGACTTGCTTGAGATGTGCAATCGTCAACCTCATATTGAGAATCAGCTATCTTCAGATATTACGCTCCATTTTATTTTTATGCTGAATCCCGACGGTTCCGCGAAATGGACAAGACGAAACGCGCTGGATATTGATCTGAATCGGGATTTCCTGAAAAAATCAAGTAAAGAATTCCAGATTCTGCGTGGGATCGCTGAAAGCGGAAATTATGATTATGCACTGAATCTGCACGATCAGCGGACCATATTTACCACCGACGGAACCAATCCTGCCACACTTTCATTTTTGGCGCCATCAGTTAATTTTGAGCGTGAGGTTACGCATGTTCGGAAGCAGGTAATGGCGGTAGTTTCGAGAATATATAGTCGTCTGAACAGGAGTTTGCCCAATCAGATCGCCAGATACTCCGATGAGTTTTATCCAACGTCAACGGGCGATAACTTCACAAAAATGGGCTTGCCGACCGTTTTATTTGAAGGCGGGCATTTTAAGGATGATTATAAAAGGCTGCAGACGCGGAAGTTTTACACACTTGCACTTATCGAATGTTTGCAGGCAATCGCCGCTTTGAAAGGCAGCACTTCTGGATGGGAAGAATATGCAACAATTCCTGTAAATAAGGAAACGCATTGCGATGTGATTTACCGGAACGTGACCTTAAATCTTGATTATGAATGCACGCTGGATATCGCGGTGCAGTTTCGGGAAGAGTATGTGCCGGCCGAAGATGAGATTTCGTTCGTGCCGATTGTCATCGAGGTGGGTGATGTCGGAGCCAAAAAAGGCTGGCAGGAAATCGACTGTACGGGCAAAAAATTTATTTCAAGCCGAAAATTTCCCAAGTTGGATGCTCCGGTCGATTTCACTTTTGAATAAAAAAAATTGCGGAGCATTCGCTTCGCAATTTATTTTTTGTATTTAAAAGAGGTTTACTTTAAAACCTTGATTCCATTCGCAACGAATCTTATTTCTTCCTGCGGCTTTGTGATCGCGTCTATTTCAGCCTGCGGTTTCTTTGCATCCTCCGCATAATGTTTTTGTTCATCCACTGAAATTACTTTTGTTTCGGCAGAACCTTCCAGTAAAACTTCTTTTCCTTTCAATGCTGTAGGAACGAAAAATGCGTAATCCTTCATTTTCACAAAGAACTTCTCGTTGTTTTCGGTTTCCACCGTCAGCCAACAGCCTTTTTTCTCACAAACGTCGGTTACTTTTCCCTTCACCGCTACCTGATCAAGCTTTTTTGCTGCTTTAAGTTTTTTATCGAGTTTAGCGGGTGTGATGGCATTTTGTTCTGCTTTAGCTGAAACTTGCGCTCCATAAGTTTCGCCAGCCAGCGCTTTACCCTCCGGCGGACCCATTTTTTTAGCCGTTTCCTGCGCAAAAACTGTGGCGGATAAGACTACCGAAAGAATTAAGGCAAATTTTTTCATTGTTTTTATATTTTGAGCAAAACTAATAAATTTTTCACATGTAGATTTCCTTTTGCTGCTGATATTGTGCGAAAAAGGTTCAACGGACTGTTCTTCGTGAGAAGTTAGTTGAAATTTAAATTCTCAGACGACCAACTGTCAAAGTTTGGAGGTGTAACTTCCTTTTTTTATACCTGAGGTTGCATATTGATATTAAAAACGTAAAAAAAACCTAAACCCTTTACCGAAATTTTTATATTTACGCCCGATAATAAATTTTAAAAAATCAGGAACCGACAAAATTCCGCCGTACAAAACGAAAAAATTTTATGCAGAAAAAACTTAAACTTTGGGATGCAACTATGCTTGTAATGGGTTCTATGATTGGCAGCGGAATATTTATCGTCAGTTCAGATATGATGCGGAACCTGGGTTCGGGGTACTGGCTCATCGCGGTTTGGGTGATCACAGGCATTATGACCGTTGCCGCAGCCATTTCGTATGGTGAATTGTCTGCAATGTTTCCAAAAGCCGGCGGACAGTACACCTACATCACCGAAATTTTCGGGAAAATGACCGGTTTTCTTTACGGTTGGGGACTTTTTGCGGTGATACAAACCGGAACAATCGCGGCCGTCGCCATGGCGTTCGGAAAATTTACCGCCTATCTGATTCCTGCGCTTAATGATTCAGCACCCATTTTCCAAAGCGGTACATTCCGCATTACTTGGGTTCAGATTCTTGCCATTGTTGTCATTTTGCTGCTGACTTTTATCAATACCCGCGGTGTAAAAAATGGCAAACTACTGCAAAACCTTTTCACTACTTCCAAGATCCTCGCATTGCTTGGAATCATTTTGTTCGGCTTTCTATTGATCAAAGATTCAAACTGGACGCAGAACATGAGTTTTGTTTGGTCCGGTTTCCAAAATTTCGGACGCGAAGTGGGTAACGACCTTGTTTCCACAGGCTGGCAGCCCATTTCCGGCGTCACCTTGCTGGGCGGAATTGCCGCCGCGATGGTCGGCTCCGTTTTTAGTTCTGTCGCGTGGGAGAATGTCACATTTGTTTCCGGCGAAATAGAAAACCCAAAGAAAAACGTCGTAAAGTCCATGGTACTCGGTACAATCGTCGTTATGGTGCTGTACATGCTGGTTAACTTCGTCTATCTGAACGCGCTCGATCGTGACGGTATTGCCTTCGCCGACAAAAACCGCCCGGCTGTTGCTGCTTCCGAGGTCATTTTCGGCAATTTAGGCACGGTAATCATGGCAGTTTTGGTGATGATCTCTACATTTGGCTGTATCAACGGACTTGTTTTGGCGGGCGCGCGCGTCTTTCAAACCATGGCAAAAGACGGACTGTTTTTCAGATCAGCTACCGAAAACAACCGGTTCGACGTTCCCGAAAAATCGCTTTGGATGCAGGGAATCTGGGCCTGTGTACTCGCGCTGAGTGGTCAGTATGGCGATTTGCTCGATATGATCTCGTTCGTGATCGTGCTGTTTTATATGATTACCGTTTTTGGCGTCATTTACCTTAGAATCAAAAAGCCGGAGATCGAAAGACCTTATAAAACCTGGCTTTATCCGCTGACGCCGGTGCTGTATTTAATTATCGGAACTGCCTTCTGCGTGCTGCTCATTTGGTTCAAACCCCAATATACGTGGCCTGGTTTCCTACTTATTTTACTCGGGCTGCCGGTTTATTGGTTCATCAACCGCAGAAAAATTTCATAGTTTTCCGGGAGCCCGAAGATTTTCGCGTCTTCCGAAGTCTTCACCTGCTTTCACTACTCGCTGCCCGGCTCCCTTTCGGTCGCCGGGCGAGCTCGGACAGGCCGTTCAATCAGGGCTAAAGTTCAGGAAATCTCTCTTTCGTAAGAATGGGATTCGCTGTGTATGCATTTACATTGTATCGGCAAAATTCATTGACATAATACTACAGGAAGCCATATTTATAATCATGCGTATCTTTAGCAAAAAGAAAAACATGTCAGAATTAGTCCCCATATTCCAGTCATCCTACTTGTATGAAATCGAATTAGCCAAGTCCAAACTCGCGTCACGCGAAATCCCGAGCTATATAAAAAACGAATACGTGAACAATATCGCCGTTTTCCCTATTTCTCAAAATTACTTTCTGCTCGTCAGCGAGCACGATTTTGAGGAAGCGGAAAAGATTCTTGCAGAAACTCACGAAGACAGTACCGGGCCTGGACAGCCATCATAAAAATCCACCGAATAACACCGCGGTTTCCTTTTGCCTCACCTCATAAATCTGTATCTTTGGGCAAAATTTTTACATACCATGACCGACTGGAAAACCGTAAAAGAATACGAAGACATTACCTATAAAAAATGCGGCGCCGTAGCGCGGATTGCTTTTAACCGACCGGAAGTGCGCAATGCTTTCCGCCCAAAAACTACCTCTGAACTTTACGATGCTTTCTACCATGTTTCCGAAGATCCTTCGGTAGGCGTCGTATTGCTTACCGGCGAAGGACCGAGCCCAAAAGATGGCGGCCACGCATTTTGCAGCGGTGGCGACCAAAAGGCCCGCGGCGAACAGGGTTACGTAGGTGAAGACGGTCGTCACCGACTGAATATTCTCGAAGTTCAGCGTCTGATCCGTTTCATGCCAAAGGTTGTTATCGCGGTGGTGAACGGCTGGGCTGTAGGCGGCGGACATTCACTGCACGTCGTTTGTGACCTTACGTTGGCAAGCGAGGAACACGCGATTTTCAAACAGACCGATGCAGATGTAACCAGTTTTGACGGCGGTTACGGTTCTGCATATCTGGCCAAGATGGTGGGTCAGAAAAAAGCCCGCGAAATCTTTTTCTTAGGCCGGAATTATTCAGCGAAAGAAGCAGCAGAAATGGGCATGGTAAACGCCGTGATTCCTCACGCCGAACTCGAAGAGAAAGCTTATGAATGGGCGCAGGAAATCCTGGGCAAATCGCCAATGTCTATCCGCATGCTGAAATTTGCGATGAACCTTACCGATGACGGCATGGTAGGTCAGCAGGTTTTCGCCGGTGAAGCGACGCGACTTGCGTACATGACCGAAGAAGCCAAAGAAGGCCGCAACGCCTTCCTTGAAAAGAGAAAGCCCAATTTTGGGGAAGATAAGTGGATTTCTTAATTGTAAAATATATTGCCGAGTGAAGCGCTGTCTTCTCTCACGATATCGTACATTTTACAAAAACAACGTATATAAAAAATAATGACAGACTGGATACAGGCCGCACGCCTCCGCACTTTACCCTTATCGATGAGCGGAATCATCGTAGGTTCATTCATTGCCAAATGGCGCCTAGAAGTTGCCGGCGTGAGTTGGGACTGGACTGTTTTCGCGCTCGCGCTGCTCGTCACACTCCTTTATCAGGTGCTGTCGAACTTTGCAAATGATTATGGCGACGGCATCAAAGGAACAGATAGATTACGGTTTGACGAGGCTGAACAGCGCGCCGTAGCTTCAGGCAGAATTTCTGCACAACATATGAAAAATGCGGTGATTCTGTTTGCTGTATTGTCTTTGCTCGCTACCGTGGCGCTTCTGTACCAGGCATTTTTTAAAGAAGGATACATCACCGAGTTTTACACATTTGTGGCTCTTGGTATCGCCTGCATTCTGGCTGCAATCGGTTATACTGTTGGGAAAAAGCCTTATGGCTACCTGGGTTTGGGTGATTTGATGGTATTTATTTTTTTCGGACTTGTTTCCGTTGGCGGCAGCTACTTTCTGTTCACCAAGACTTTTGAGGCCGACATTTTACTTCCTGCGACCGCAATCGGTATGCTGAGCGCGGCAGTTTTAAACCTTAATAATATGCGCGATATCGAAAGTGACCGTGTTTCGGGTAAGAAAACACTGGCACTCAGGCTCGGTTTCCGCAACGCGATGATATACGAAATGGTTTTGCTGCAACTCCCAATCATCCTTATTCTGGTATTTTTAATGATGAACGGGCTACACACCGAGAAAAAATATTATGCGTTTATAGTGATGATCATGCTGTTTCCGACGGCTGCGTTACGACGAAGAATTCTTCAGACCAAAGAACCGCGAGCGCTTGATCCGTTTTTGAAGCAAATTGGCATGATCACCATGACCACCGCAATTTTGCTGGCAATCGGGTTAAATTATTTTTAAGAAATCAGAATTTAAAAACTAAGAAAATGACCATACAGTTCCTCGGACAAAACTGTTTTCTGTTCACATACAACGGAAAAAACATCTTAAGCGATCCCTTCTATAACTTTCAGAAAGAGCAGTCGGGATTTGATATTGCTGCACAAAAGATTGATTATGTCCTGATCACGCATGCACACGGCGATCATACTGCCGATGTGAAAGAAGTTCTGCAGCATCATCCTGAAGCGCAGATTATCGGTCAGCCCGAGATTTGCGGCTACTTCGGTCATTCAAATTCGATCGATATCAATTTTGGCGGTTCGGCAAAAATCGATGATTTAAAGATTTCAATGGTTCCTGCGAGTCACACAAGCTCTTTTCCGGACGGAAGCTATGGCGGTGAACCTGCAGGTTATATTTTCAGGTTGCCTGGTAAAAACCTGTATTTTGCCGGCGATACAGGCGTGATGGCAGACATGGCGCTGTTTCCGCAACTGTTTGGTGATATCACTCTGGCGATTCTGCCGGTGGGTTCGCATTACACGATGTGTGCACGCAAAGCGAGTTTTGCTGCAGCGGAACTTTTAAAAACACCAAAAGTGATTGGCTGTCATTTCGATACATTCCCTCCAATTGCGATTAATCATGCAGAAGCGGCGGAACATTTTGCGGAAAAAGGAGTGGAGCTTGTGTTACCTAAACTGGGAGAAACCTTTGAATTTTAGGCATAAAAAAATGGCAAGCGATCTACATCACACCGCTACAACCGTTTACCTTTGCTGCGTTCCCACCCTGGAGGATTCACAGGAGCTGGTTGTGTAGGACTTGCCGGTGCAAAGATAAAGCTTTAAATCAAAATTCAAAAAATTCAGTCATAAAAAAATTCTTAATTAAACTATTTTCATGGTAAAAAGTGTGTACACTATTGGCTTTCTGCTGTTTATTGCTACAATGATTCTCTTCTTCGGAATGTATTTTTTCGGTATGAACACCGATTATTTCAACAATTCACTCCTCATTAACGCGTTTCTCATGCCGGCGGTCTATCTTGCGGGCGCTTATTATTCCGTTTACGAACTCAAAAAAACCGGTGCGCTGATGGGATTTCGTGATGTTTTCGGCCGCGCGTTCAAACCGATGTTTTTTGGTGGTTTACTGTCTGTTCTGGCTATGTTTGCATTTCTGAATTTCGTGGACAAAGATGCCAAAGACCTGCTGAATTATCAGTACATCGAGCGTCAGAAGACCGAGCTCAAAAATGAATATGTAAAAGCAAAAACGGGTTTGAACAATGATGATATCAGTCGCCAACTCGACCAGAAATACAACGAACGGCTTCAAAGTTTTTCGCCGGAGATGCTGAAAGACAAAGACATGTTCTCGTTCCGTCAGTTCACATACTATTTCGCTGCAATACTGATTTTTTATGTGATTCTGTCGACCTTTTTCGCCACTTTTTTCAGAAATAAACCGCAAGTATAAAGCGGTATAACGCTCTGTTTTAAATTTATAATTAAAATGAACTTATCTATAATCATCCCGCTCCTGAACGAAGAAGAATCTCTGGAGGAGCTTTTTTCCAGAATCGACAATACCTGTAAAACCGCTGGCCTGACGTACGAAGTCTGGTTTGTAGATGACGGCAGTACCGATCTTTCCTGGAGCATCATTGAAAATCTTCGGGTTCGTTTTCCACAGATCCACGGAATCAAGTTTTCACGGAATTACGGTAAATCACAGGCCCTCCACGCAGCTTTTGAAAAGGCGCAGGGCGATGTTGTGATTACGATGGATGCTGATCTTCAGGACTTTCCTGAGGAAATTCCGGAACTGTACAGAATGGTCAAAGAGGAAGAATATGACATTGTTTCAGGCTGGAAAAAGAAACGTTTTGATAATGTAATGACCAAAAATCTGCCTTCAAAACTGTTCAATGCAGCTGCGAGAAAGGTTTCAGGCGTTGCTTTACATGATTTCAACTGTGGCCTAAAAGCGTACAGAAAACAGGTGGTAAAATCGATTGATGTGTACGGCGACATGCACCGCTACATCCCGGTTTTGGCTGCCAATGCAGGTTTCCGACGAATTACTGAGAAAGAAGTGCAGCATCAGGCGAGACCTTACGGAACCTCAAAATTCGGGACCGAGAGATTTGTGCGTGGATTTTTAGATCTTATAACGCTTTGGTTTGTCAGCCGTTTTGGCGGCAGGCCGATGCACTTTTTTGGCGCAGTTGGAACTTTAATGTTCATCGTTGGATTTTTATCCGCTTTTTGGCTCGGCATTTCCAAGTTAATCGATGTTTCACGCGGAATTTACGGCCATTTGCTCACCGATAATGCGTGGTTTTTTATTGCGCTAACCATGATGATTCTTGGAACCCTGCTATTTATCGCAGGCTTTTTGGGTGAAATGATCATCCGTTCAAACCGTGAACATAAAAATTACAACATCGACGAAGTAATTTGATTATGAAAAATCTGTTTATCCTGATATTTTCTTTTACCTTGATCTCTTGTGGTGACATTTCGCCAAAAGGCAGCATCGAAAGCAAAGATTTGCCCCTTGAAGACTTTGTGAATATTGATCTTGATGGTAAATTCAGGGTATTTTATGTGAAGAGCGACAGCAGTTTCGTGAATGTGGAAACGTATCCCAATGTTTTCAATAACCTCAAAATCAATGTCGAGGATAAGACTTTAACCATTAAGGAAAAACGCGCGACGAAAGGTGTCGATTTCTACAACATCACGCTGTATTCGAAGTATCAGCCGGAAAAAATTAAAATTTCTGATTCGGTTGAAATCAATGTTTCGAGTGAAATAAAGACCGATAACTTTCGTCTGAATTTAAAAAATTATGCTAAATTTATTGGGTCGGTTAATGCCCGCAGAGCAGAGGTGGAAATGGCGGACCGAAGTCAGGCAAACTTCCTGGGCAAGGGCCAGCAGGTAAATTTAAAGATATCCGACAGCGCCAGTATTATCGCTCCTTATTGGAAAATTGACAATTTAAAACTGGAATCCACGGACGCAAATTACGCCGAAGTGAATGTAAGAGATTCGCTGAAAGGAAGCGTCAACAACACGGCTAAACTCGTATATTATAACAACCCGATCCGGGCTTTCAAAATCGCCCCGACCGCAACAGTACAGAATAAAAAAATAGACTGATATTATGGATATTACCGAAAACTTAACACCACTCGAAAAAGCTAAACTTTGGCTGGGCGAAGGTTTTGATGAAGAAACGCGAAGAGCCGTAGAGATGCTGATCAGCTCACAATCTGCAGATTTGGACGATTCATTTTACCGTGCGCTGGAATTTGGTACCGGCGGGATGCGCGGAATAATGGGAGTGGGAACGAACAGACTTAACAAATATACGCTGGGGCAAGCTACTCAAGGTCTGGCGAACTATCTTCACCAGCAGTTTTCAGGGCAGCAGATTAAGGTGGCGATCGCTTATGATGTGCGGAATAACTCCAAAGAATTTGGGAAACTTTGCGCGGATGTTTTGACGGCAAACGGAATTAAAGTTTTGCTTTTCAAAGAACACCGTCCGACGCCAGAACTTTCGTTTACGGTTCGCGACAAAAAATGTAATGCAGGAATCGTGCTTACAGCGTCGCACAATCCGCCTGAGTATAATGGTTACAAAGTATATTGGAATGACGGTGCCCAGATCGTGCCGCCAGATGATGAAGCGATCATCAAAGAAGTGTATTCACTGAAATTCGAGGATATCAAATTTGAGGGAAATGATGATTTGATCGAATGGATCGGCGAGGAGCAGGATGATGTGTACATTGATGCCTGTATGGAAAACTCGCTGTACCAAAAAGATAAAATTGGTTACGATAATCTGAATATTGTCTTCACTTCAATTCACGGAACAACTTACACAACAGTTCCCCAGGCTTTGAAAAAGGCCGGATTTACCAAAGTTGATCTGGTAAAAGAACAAATGATTCCGAGCGGAAACTTCCCAACTGTAGAATCACCTAATCCTGAAGAGCCCGCTGCACTGGAAATGGCTCTGGATTTGGCGAGAATCACGAATGGCGACATCGTGATCGGAACAGATCCAGACGGTGACCGTCTTGGCATTGCTGTGCGAAACCTCGATGTTGAAATGCAGTTGCTGAATGGTAATCAAACCAATACGATCCTTACTTATTATATCCTTGACCAATGGAAAAAAGCCGGAAAAATTACCGGTACAGAGTTCATCGGTTCTACCATCGTGACATCGGATATTTTTGTAGACATCGCCCAGAAATTCGGAGTCGACTGCAAAATTGGTCTTACCGGTTTTAAATGGATTGGTAAAATGATCCGCGACAACGAAGGAAAAGAAAAATTTGTGTGTGGTGGTGAAGAGAGCTTCGGTTTTATGACGGGTGATTTTGTACGCGATAAAGATTCCTGTGGTTCTATACTCTTGGCCTGCGAAATTGCGGCCTGGTGTAAAGCCAACGGCAAAACCATGTACCAATACCTGATCGATATTTACAAAGAAACCGGAATGTATTACGAAGGTCTTATAAATGTCGTGAAAAAGGGCAGAAGTGGCGCTGAAGAGATCAAACAGATGATGACCGACTTCCGCGAAAATCCACCAGCGGAAATTGCTGGTTCAGCGGTGACTGAAGTGAGAGATTACCTTGAACAGACTTCCTTAGATCTAAAAAATGGGCAGAAATCGGTGATGGATGATATTCCGAAATCAAACGTATTGATTTATTATACCGCCGACGGCACCAAAGTTTGTGTACGACCATCGGGCACGGAGCCGAAAATCAAGTTTTATGTTTCAGTTAAAGATTCCATTCAAAGCGAAGAAGAGTTCCGCCAAAAGCTCACGGTTCTTGATGGCAAGATCCAACAGGTGAAAAGCGATCTTAAGCTTTAAAAAGTAATCTATCCGCCCGCGAAATACCAAATCGACGAAGTATGAAAGTTTCAAAACTCGCGCAGAATCTCATTGGTTCCGAAATCATAAAAATCGGAAATCAGGTCAACGACATGAAAGCTAACGGTGCCACGATTGCCAATCTCACGATTGGTGATCTGGACTCGGATATTTACCCGATTCCGGCACTGCTTAAAGAAGAAATCACCAAAGCTTACCGGAATAATCTCACCAATTATCCCCCGGCAAACGGACTTCTGTCGCTTCGGAAAGCCGTTTCTGAAGATTTAAAAACCCGCTGGAACCTTGATTACTCGGCTGATGAAATTTTGATTGCAGGAGGATCGAGGCCATTAATTTACGCTACCTTCCGCACAATTGTGGATGATGGTGACAAAGTGGTTTACCCGGTTCCTTCCTGGAACAACAACCATTATTCTTACCTCACGCATGCCCAAAAGGTGGAAGTGGAAAGTTCTCCGGAAAACAACTTTTTGCCAACCGCCGAAGAACTGAAACCTCATTTGAAAGGTGCTGTTCTCCTTGCGTTGTGTTCGCCGCTGAATCCTACGGGCACGATGTTTAGCAAAGAGCAGTTGAGTGAGATCTGCGAGCTGGTAATTGAAGAAAACAACAGCCGCACCGAAGGTGAAAAACCGCTGTATCTGATGTACGACCAGATCTACGCGATGCTTACTTTCGGTCACGAACATTTCAATCCGGTTTCATTGTTTTCCGAAATGAAAAAATATACCATCTACATCGACGGTACTTCGAAATGCTTCGCCGCCACGGGAATCCGTGTAGGCTGGAGTTTCGGCCCGCAGGAAGTGATGGATAAAATGAAATCTTTGCTCGGACATATCGGTGCGTGGGCGCCAAAACCCGAGCAGCAGGCCGTTTCTGTATTTTTAAAAGATTCCGGTGAGGTTGACAAATTTGTTGCGGACTTTAAAACCGATATTTCAAAAAGCTTGCAGGTTCTTCACGATGGTATTCAGGAATTGAAAAAGCGTGGTTTGCATGTTGAAAGTATCGAACCGATGGGCGCACTTTACCTCACCATCGAACTCAATTATTTAGGAAAAACAAAACCCGATGGTTCCAAAATCAACGATTCATCAGATTTGGTGTTTTATTTAATTGAAGAGGCCGGCGTAGCTCTCGTACCGTTTTCAGCATTCGGAAACTCACGTACGATGCCATGGTTCCGCGCTTCTGTCGGTGGATTGTCTGTGGAAGAGATTTTAGCGATGATTCCAAGACTTGAAGCTGCCTTAAATCGACTTTCTTAATCTGTAATTTTTAGATTTAAATATTTAAAGCAGATTTAATTTAAAATTAAATAGTTTGAGAATCATTGCCGTAATTCCTGCACGTTACGAAGCCAGCCGTTTTCCGGGAAAACTTATGCAGTTGCTGGGCGATAAAACCGTAATTTCCACCACCTACATGAATGTTGTTGAGACAGGTCTTTTTGATGAAGTACTGGTCGCGACAGATTCGCAGATAATCTTTGATGAGATAAAAAGTCACAGCGGAAACGTGGTGATGACCGGCCAGCACGAAACCGGCAGCGACCGCATTGCCGAGGCAATAAAGGAGTTGGACTGCGATATCGTGCTGAATGTTCAGGGTGACGAACCTTTCGTAAAATCTGACCCGCTCTCCCAACTGATTTCAGTCTTTAAAGATGATTTTGAGAATAAAATTTCCCTGGCATCTTTAAAAATAAAGATGAGCAGCAAAGAAGACATCGAAAATCCTAATCATGTTAAAGTGATTACTGATTCGGATGATTTTGCACTGTACTTTAGCCGTTCTGTGATTCCGTTTCCTCGCGAAGTACATCCGGATGTAGAATATTTTAGGCATGTCGGCGTTTATGCTTTTAGAAAAAACGCGCTTCTCCGTTTTGCGGATCTGCCGATGCGGCCGCTAGAAATCTCAGAAAAGATAGAATGCATACGCTACCTGGAGTATGGAATGAAGATAAAAATGATCGAAACCGATTTCCTAGGGGTAGGTATTGATGTGCCGGAAGATCTCGAGAAAGCGAAGGAAATCTTGAAATCCAGCGAAAATGGCGGGAAAAGCGCTAATTAATTTTTAATAAATTTACAGCTAGAATTATTTAATGAAAAAGATATTATCAGCCCTTCTGTTTTGCATATTCAGCCTTTTACCGGCGCAAACCGCTAAAGAGATCATCGATAAAAATATTGAACTTTCAGGCGGACTTACAAACTGGAAACTTTTGAACTCTATTGTGATTCATGGCCGTCTGACGCTCGGTATCAACGATGAGTATCCACTAAAAATCTATCAGCAAAGACCTAATCTGACCAAGACCGCAATCATTCTGAATAAAAAAGAGACCGCGATAGAAGGTTTTGACGGCAAGAAAGGGTATGCGATGAATTATGCTGCCAATAAGTTGCAGGAATATCCGAACTATATCGCTGAAAGTTTTGATACAGACTTCATCGACTGGGAAAACAAAGGTTTCGAGGTTAAATATTTAGGCAAGGAAAAAGTTGGCGAGGTGTACTGTCACAAGGTTGAACTTACAAAAAACGTCAACAAAACGATGTATTATTTTGACAGCAAAACCTATATGCTGCTCCGGGAAGTGAAAAAAGATGAAACGCTGACCTACGGTGATTACCGCAAGACCGGTGCGCTGACAATGCCGTACCGCATCGAATCTTCCTCGCCAAAAAAAGACAGCGATTATGTGATCATCATCAACCGGATTGAAACGAATAAAGTATTTCCGGATAATACCTTCAAATTTTAGCTTTAAATTGCTGCGTTGGATTGTTTTTTGCTGAAATTCAGACCAATCCAAAAAAAATAACGTAATGCAAAACTTAAAGAAACTTGTCGCAATCAGCGCTTTGATATTTTTCGCGACAGATACTAGTGCCCAGGAAGTTCGGATTCAGCCAAACCAAGTTCCCGGTGCTATTTCGCAGTTTGTACGTAAGCACTATCCGGCAATTAAGATTACCAGCGTAACCCGTGAAAAAAATCTTAGTAAGACAGAATACGACGTGCGGCTCGACAATGGAACCAAGCTTGAATTCGTCAACAACAAAATCGATGAGATAGAAGGCATCCAACGGATTCCGAACAGCATTTTGCCGGTGAAGATTCTTCGGTACATCCAAACCAATTATCCCAATTCATACGCCACGGAGTGGAAAAACGAGGTCCGCAGGCAAAAAGTAGAATTAAATACCGGACTGGAACTGGAATTTGACCGCAGCGGTCGTTTCCTGAAGATTGACCGTTAACTGAATTAATAAAATTTTAAACATGAAAAAATTTGCACTCCTCTTCGCGTTAGGATTTTCGATTCTGGCCTGCACACAACAGAAAAAAGAGATTTCACAAGATAAAAACCCTGCGATGAAAAC
This sequence comes from Kaistella rhinocerotis, assembly GCF_030243905.1. Lineage (NCBI taxonomy): Bacteria > Pseudomonadati > Bacteroidota > Flavobacteriia > Flavobacteriales > Weeksellaceae > Kaistella > Kaistella rhinocerotis. The sequence goes on from NZ_JASSYY010000001.1 coordinate 254,235, forward strand.
AATTCACGATTACAAAGTAGAAAGCCTGGATGGCAATGAAATAAATTTTGCAAATTTCAAAGGCAAGAAAATCCTGATTGTGAATACTGCCTCTGAATGCGGTTTTACGCCGCAATATGCCGATTTGGAAACCATTTCAAAGAAATATGCCGACAAAGTAGTGGTAGTGGGATTTCCGGCGAATAACTTTGGTGGCCAGGAACCGGGAAGCAATGAAGAAATCGGTGCGTTCTGCCAAAAAAATTACGGCGTGACGTTCCCGCTGGCAGCTAAAGTTTCGGTAAAAGGTGATGACACGGCGCCAGTCTTTAAATATTTAACCGAAAAAGACCTAAACGGCGTGAAAAACACGTCAATTATGTGGAATTTTACCAAATTTCTTTTGGACGAAAACGGTAAACTGATCGATTCTTTCATCAGCACGACCAAGCCGACTGACGAAAAAATCGTGAAGTATTTTAAATAATTAGCGGTAACGCTGGTGTTCTTTGTTCTTTTGGAACAGTTGGATTACCGGTTTCAGCATGCTTCTGTACTTTTCGATGTCGAACAGTTGCGAATCTGTAAGCGCTTTATACGTGAGCCACGCGCCAAACGGAAACAGAACCATGTTCGGTAGCCATGAGGCCAGATACGGGTCCATTTCACCGGCCCAAGCCATGTTTTCCACCGAGAGATTCAGGATGTAAAAGATTATAAAGACTACGATTGCAATCACAACCGGCAGCCCGAGTCCGCCTTTACGGATGATCGATCCAAGACTGGAGCCAATCAGGAAGAAAATAATACACGTCACCGAATAAGCGAAAATACGCTGCTGGTACATAATAATCCGCGAGTAGTAGGAGTGCAGCTCTTTCACCTGCGTCTTTTTGCTTTCGTTCAGATTCTTTAAACCTTCAATTTTTGTATACGCATACAGCAACATCTCCTGCTTTTTCTGCGGTTTTAAAGTATCAGTTTTCGGTATGGGCTTGATCTGCGTTTTAGGCTGCACTTTATCGATATAGCTTAGGTAACCGCTGGTTTGGTTCACCAGCTCATTCGTGAGATTTTCGATGATATTGCTGTTCTCTTTCTGCGCTTTACTGATGGTAGAGTTCAGTTCAATGAAATTCTGGAATGAATAATCATCGGTGATTTGCTCAGCTTCAAGTGCATTATTAATGATTTCAGAAATATTAAAATGCGAGACTAGCGTGTCAAATTTTATGGTTTGGTCTGGCTGCCGAAGTCGCTGAAAGTAATCGGCATTTGACAGGTTTTCCTCGAAAATATGTCCGTTGTGAAGAATCAGTTTCAAATAATTGCGATTATCCGCCTGCACGAATTTCCCTTTTTCAGCCACGATAGATTGCTGACTTTCATAGGAATTCGCCATTTTATGGATGAAAACACCTTTGATATTCTCTCCGTTTTCACCGGAAATTTCATCAAATTTTACGCTGTACCCCGGAATCTGATTGATAAACTGTCCCGGTGTGAAATTGAGCGCAGGCTTCGTTGCAGCTATATTATAGAGCATATTTTTCGCTTTGCGCTGGAAATCGGGAATCACGTTATTCGAAAACAGGAACAGAAAGAAGGAGAGCATCACGGTAACGCCAAAAAGCGGCAGCATGATGCGTGTGAGCGAAATTCCGGCGGCTTTCATCGCGGCAAGTTCATAGCGTTCACCGAAATCACCAAACGTCATGATAGACGAGAGCAGAATGGTGAGTGGCAGAACCAATTGCACGACCTTCACTGAAAGATACGCAAGCAACTTCAGGATTTCCCAGTAGCTCAGGCCTTTCCCCGTGAACTGTGCCAGCTGGATCCAGATAATATTAACTACGAAAATAAAAAACAGGACGCTGAAGATGAACAGGAACGGGCCAAAGAAAGATTTGATGACGTAGCCGTCGAGTTTTTTAAACATGGCGCAAATTTACCAAAAAACTAAATATGGTAAGTCGCTGTCAGCGCTAAAAAAAGCCCTTCCTGACCGAAAAGGCTTTCTGATATTTTTAAAGCTCCGTGACAATATAATTTTTGTACTGACCTTTATCAAATGTAAACATCGAATTGCTGAGTTTTTGGTTTTCTTTATAATCACTGATCGCAATTACAGAAACCGAATTGTCTTTGCTGAACTGCTCCAGCTTCACCAACTGATTTTTGGCAGCGTTCACAAATATGTTGACCTCTTTGATGCCGTTGTTCGTGGTTGGGGTAAGTTTTATTCGGTCTGCAAGCACTCCATTCACCTTTATTTTACCTAAGTACTGCACATTGTAGCCTTTTTTATATTCTTCAATATAGGTTAAAGGTGAGAATATTTGTTCTGAGCCCGAAGGTTTTGCGATGGTAACTTCCTGGTCTTCCGCAGAGACGTTGTAGATTTTATTTCCGTCATAAAGCTGCTCCGTTCCCATGATCTTCAGTTTATAGCGGTCCCCGGCAGAGTAGAAGATCCCTGGTTCAGTCTTGGTAACGGTTTTTCCGGTTCCTGTTCCGTAAACAAATTTAAAATAAACGTTATTTTTCGTTTTGTACGTTTTGGCTACAGCATCGAGTAGGTTTTTTGCTTTTGCGTCTATCTTCTGTGCTGAAAAAGTTGCAGCAGTGGCAACCGTGAACAGCGCGAGTGTAATATTTCTAAATAGGCTTTTCATTCTTTTATTTTGTTTTTGGATTGAATTAATTAAATAAAGTTAAACTTACGTTTAAGATTTAAATTTATTTGCGCAACTCTTCCAAAAACTGTTCCAACGAATTGAGGTCGCTGATCTGCACTTCACGTGCTTTTGCGCCATTAAACCCACCTACGATGCCGCTCGCTTCCAGCTGATCCATAATTCTGCCGGCGCGGTTATAGCCCAGTTTCAGTTGACGTTGAAGCATTGAAGTAGAACCCTGCTGCGTAGAAACGATGATACGCGCGGCATCCTCGAAAAGGGCGTCTTTTTCATTCGGATCAAATGCGCCAACTGTTGAAGTAGTGTCTTCTCCTGAATATTCCGGCAGCATAAATGCACTAGAATAACCCTTCTGTTCGCCAATGAATTCCGCGATTTTCTCTACTTCCGGTGTATCTACGAAGGCGCACTGCAATCTCAGGATCTCGTTTCCGTTGAAGTATAACATATCACCCTTACCGATGAGCTGGTCTGCTCCCGGTGAATCTAAGATAGTTCTTGAATCCACGCTGGAAATCACACGGAAGGCCGCTCTTGCAGGGAAGTTTGCTTTAATCATTCCGGTTATTACGTTCACTGACGGCCTTTGCGTTGCCACGATCAGGTGGATACCTACAGCTCTTGCAAGCTGTGCAAGTCTGGCGATCGGCAGTTCCACTTCTTTTCCGGCCGTCATGATCAAATCCGCAAATTCGTCAACAACCAAAACAATGTACGGCAGGTATCGGTGCCCGTTTTCCGGGTTTAGTTTTCTCTCGCTGAACTTCTTGTTGTACTCCTTTAAGTTTTTACAGAAGGCATTTTTAAGCAAATCATAACGCTGGTCCATTTCCACACATAGCGAGTTTAATGTATTGATCACTTTGTGCGTATCAGTGATGATTGCATCATCGCCATCCGGTAGTTTCGCAAGATAGTGTCTTTCGATTTTTGAATAGAGTGAAAGTTCTACTTTTTTTGGATCCACCATCACGAATTTCAGTTCGCTCGGGTGTTTCTTGTAGAGTAGGGAAGTAAGGATCGCGTTGATACCCACCGATTTACCCTGGCCGGTTGCACCTGCCATGAGAAGGTGAGGCATTTTGGAGAGATCCGCCATGAAGATTTCGTTCGAGATCGTTTTCCCGAAAACCACCGGCAAATCCATATCCGAATTCTGGAATTTTTGTGATGAAATAACGCTTCGCATAGAAACCATCGACGGATTTTTTCGTGGAACCTCAATACCGATTGTCCCTTTTCCAGGCATTGGCGCAATAATCCTGATTCCCAAAGCCGAAAGATTCAGTGCGATATCGTCCTGAAGTTTTTTGATTGAAGCTACGCGGATTCCGGCTTCAGGAACAATCTCGTAAAGTGTAACCGTTGGTCCTACGGTCGCTTTGATCTCAGCAATTCCTACATTGAAGTTTTTAAGCAAACCGACGATCTTATTTTTATTTTCCTCGAGTTCGTCGCGGTTAATCGCAATTTCTTCGTTGCCATAATCTCTTAAAAGATCGATTGGCGGCATCTGGAAGTTAGCTAAATCAAGTTTATGGTCGTACAAACCATGTTTTTCTACAAGTTCGTTCGATTTTTTGTCGTGATCATCCAAAACATCATGAGTTTGGGCAACTTCCACCTTAAAATTGATGTCATCATCGCCTGTAAGGTTTATTTTCCCATCTACCGCCTGCATGGGACCGGCGTCAAATGAAGTTTCGTTTGGTGTTTTAATTGTTTCAAAATCGTTGCTGATCTCTACAGGCGGAAAATCTTTGATCACCACAGGTGTTGGTGTCATAGGCACCAGGGTAGTTGAGGCTGCAACCATTTCGGCCGGTTCCAAATCCAGTTCGTCTGCATTTTCAAGTTCCTGATCGGCTTCGAATTTTTCGGCAGATTTCGGCATCATCGCTTTTACACGGCCAACGGTATTGGCATTCAGATCGTCAAGCTTCGATTTTACATTATTTGGATTTAAATTAAATTCAAGTATAAAATACAGCCCGATACTTACTACAAGTACCAACCAAAGTCCGGCAGTGCCAATCACCGAATTCAGGAATTCCATGATTTGGTAGCCGTAAACGCCACTCAGAACGCCTTCGCCGCGCGTTACGGCACCAAGAAAAATGGGCAGCCAGCAGATGAAAAAAAGTGAGTGGCCAATGGTTTTCCATGGCTTGAAATAATTCTTTTTAAGGATGATGAGTCCGAAAACCAGATAAAGAAATGCCACGATAAAGGCAGCGAGACCGATGCTTTCAAAAATAAACAGGTTACCTAACCAATCGCCGGCTTTGCCAAAAATATTTGAGGATTTTACCGTTTTGTCAAGCATTGTTCCGGCCTGACTTTGGTCTGCGCGCCAGCTCATCAGGTAAGAAATAAATGAGAAGGTGAGGACCACCGAGATGAGCAGGAACAACACTCCAAAAAATATGCGTGGCCGGGAAAGTGTCTTGCTTTGTGAACCGCCTTTTGCAGGCGCGGTTTTCGTGTTTTTTTCCATAGTAACAGTGTGGGCAAATTTAAAAAATAAAATCAAACAATTTCAGTCAAGACTTTGTTTTTATGGTTATCTAGCGACGTAAAAAATGTGGGCGATCTCTAATTAATTTAAAGGATTTACATGTTTAGGAATGCAATTTGGATTAATGGCATTAAATCACAAAACCTCAATAAAATGGACAATAATAATTTCAAAAAATCACAGGATTTTGCCAATGTAGATAAAAATCTGAATGATAACGAAGCAAATAACGAACAGCAACAGGCAGTTGAAAATTCGGAAATACGCATCAAAGATGTCCGAAACCCGGAACTTACGCAGGAAAATTTTGTAAAGAACGCAGAAAATGCTGTGCCGCCCGAAGCCTGGGAGAACCAAAAGAAAGCGTACGATGACGCGTGGCAGAACAACAAAAACCAGCAACTCGGCGAGGAGATGTAAAAATTTAACTTAAAAAAATAAAAATTATGGCACCCGAAAATAATAAGAACGAACAGGATCAGAAGCTCCGCGAGATGGATTACAGTCCTGAGAATGATATATTTAATCAGGAAGAACACGTACCGATCGATGGTGACGGCAACCCGATTTTAGATGAAACTACACCCGTTACCGATGTCGGTGATATTCTGGACGTTCCGTTGCCGGAAGATGAAGAGGGCGTAGTGATGGATGGCGTAGGTCCTGAAGATGAAGAGAACGATTTCTACAGCCTGAGCGACAATGCAGACGATCACGAATCTGAAAATGACGATATACTAGGATAGATTTACCAACTGAATTGACTTTCCCGCCTTGTGCGGGATTTTTTTATGCTTATTTTTGAAGCTGCACATCAAAAGCTTAAGTAAAAAGACTGCCTATGACTTTTCAGGACCAAATCTCACAGGGTATTCCCGCCGAACTTCCACAGCCAAAACCTTACGATACGTCAATTAATCACGCGCCGAAACGTAAAGAAATTTTAAACAGCGAAGAAAAGAAACTCGCCCTGAAAAACGCGTTGCGGTATTTTGAGCCTAAATTTCACGCTGAACTCTTGCCCGAATTCCGGGTGGAACTTGAAAAATATGGCCGGATATACATGTACCGTTTCCGACCGGATTATGAAATGAAAGCGCGGCCCATTTCAGAATATCCGGGAAAATCCGAACAGGCGAAAGCCATCATGCTGATGATACAGAATAACCTGGATTATGCTGTGGCGCAACATCCGCACGAACTGATAACTTATGGTGGTAATGGCGCTGTTTTTTCTAATTGGGCGCAATATTTACTGACGATGAAATACCTGTCGGAAATGACCGACGAACAGACTTTGACCATGTATTCCGGACATCCGATGGGATTATTTCCTTCGCACAAAGATGCGCCGAGAGTAGTGGTTACCAACGGAATGATGATTCCGAATTATTCTAAACCTGACGACTGGGAAAAATTCAATGCACTTGGCGTGACGCAATACGGACAGATGACTGCCGGATCATACATGTACATCGGTCCGCAGGGAATTGTGCACGGTACGACGATTACGGTTCTCAATGCATTCAGGAAAATCAAAAGACAACCTAAAGGCGGCTTATTCGTTACTTCAGGCTTAGGTGGGATGTCGGGCGCGCAGCCCAAGGCTGGAAATATCGCGGGCTGCATCACAGTAATCGCAGAGGTGAATCCAAAGATTACAAAAATCCGTCACGACCAAAAATGGGTCAACGAAATCCACGAAAACCTTGATGAACTGGTTGAAAGGGTGAAAAAAGCGCAAGACGCTAAGGAGGTTGTTTCTCTGGCCTACCTTGGAAATATCGTTGATGTTTGGGAAAAATTTGATGCTGAAAATTTAAGGATCGACATCGGTTCAGACCAGACTTCGCTTCACAATCCTTGGGCGGGCGGTTATTATCCGGTTGGGCAGTCATTTGAGGAATCAAATCAGATGATGGCAGAAAATCCGGATTTATTTAAAGAAAAAGTGCAGGAGACATTGCGAAGACACGCTGCGGCTATCAACCGGCATACGGAGAAGGGAACCTATTTCTTCGATTACGGAAACGCCTTTTTACTCGAAGCATCAAGGGCTGGCGCTGATGTAATGGCTGAAAACCCCACATTGGGCCGGGAATTTAAATATCCGAGTTATGTTCAGGATATTATGGGACCTATGTGTTTCGATTTTGGTTTTGGGCCGTTCCGCTGGGTCTGCACAAGTGGTAAACCTGAAGATTTACAGAAAACCGACGAGATTGCCTGCAATGTTTTGGAGGAAATGATCAAGAATTCTCCTGAAGAGATTCAGCAGCAGATGAAAGATAATATCCAGTGGATAAAGGGTGCGCAGGCGAACAATTTGGTTGTTGGCTCACAGGCGCGAATTCTTTACGCTGACGCCGAAGGACGGATGAAAATTGCGGAAGCTTTCAACAAAGCAATTGCGGCGGGAGAAATCGGTTCGGTAGTTCTGGGCAGGGATCATCATGATGTTTCGGGCACAGATTCGCCGTACAGAGAAACTTCCAATATTTATGACGGTTCTAGGTTTACCGCCGATATGGCGATTCACAATGTGATTGGCGACAGTTTCCGGGGTGCGACCTGGGTTTCAATTCACAATGGCGGCGGTGTGGGCTGGGGCGAAGTGATCAATGGTGGCTTCGGCATGATGCTCGATGGCAGCGATGATGCTGACCGAAGACTGAAGTCCATGCTTTTTTGGGATGTAAACAACGGAATTTCGCGTCGCAGTTGGGCACGGAATGAGCGCGCTGTTTTTGCGATCAAAAGAGCGATGGAAGCAGAACCAAATCTGAAAGTCACAATACCAAATTTTGTGGATGAAAATTTGTTCTAATTCTTTTAGATAAGAGATATTGTAAATGAGGCCGGAATTTATCCGGCCTCAGTGTTTTAGAGTACTTAGATAAAAGATGCATTTAAAAGCTTTCCTTATTAAATATTAGCCTTAAGTTTTCACAATCACCGGTTATATAAATTCATCTATAACTTAAATAGTAAGATGTTATACTAAAGTTATCTTTTTAGCATTATTTTTGTCTAATGAACCCCACAAAAAAATAGTTTATTATGAAAAATTTATTCAAATTTTCCGCGCTGCTCCTTTTCTTTGGGATGCTCGCGATGTCCTGCGAAGAAAACCGCGATGATGAAATGGTAATGGGCAACTCCATTTATGAACTGGCCTCGCGTGACGCCGATTTCTCAAATCTTAAAGCCGCTATTGACAAAGCCGGTCTTGCCGCAACCCTCAGCACATCCGGTTCTTTCACGGTTTTTGCGCCCGGTAACGCGGCATTCTCTGCATTTTTAGCTGAAAACGGTTACGCAAGTCTGAACGATGTGCCTACTGCGGCATTGAAAGAAATTCTGCTGAACCACGTACTGTCCACCAAAGTAATGGCCTCAGAGGTTACTACCGGTTATGTTTCCACGCTCGCAAAAGGCAGTGCCTCGGCAACCAAAAACCTGAGCATGTACATCAACACAGCTTCTGGTGTAAAGATTAACGGGATGTCTAACGTGGTGAAGACAGACATCAGCGCAAGCAACGGCGTGATTCACAAAGTAGACAAAGTAATCGGTTTACCTACTATCGTCACGCATGCGACGGCGAACCCTAACTTTTCAACTTTAGTTACTGCACTGACAAGACCGGACCAACCGAATTTTGTAAGTATTCTAAGCGGAACTTCAAATTCTCCGTTTACCGTTTTTGCACCTACCAATAATGCTTTCGGATCGTTGCTTTCCGAACTTGGCCTTTCAGGACTGGGCGCAATTCCTGCTCTAACGCTTGAAAACGTGTTGAAATACCACGTAGTAGCCGGTGCGAATGTTGCTTCAACAGACATTACCAATAACATGACCGTAAATACCTTCCAGGGTGGGACATTTAAGATCACCACAAACGGTGGCGTGAAAATTACCGATGCGAACAACCGCGTGTCAAACGTGATTGCTACCGATGTACAGTGCACCAACGGTATCATACATGTGCTGGAAAAGGTACTCTTGCCATAGTTTATTTTTAGTTAATTGATACGAAAGCGTCCCTCAAAAAGGGGCGCTTATCGTAAATTTGCACCTTATTTATTTTAAATCATGAAAAACACCTTTCTCGTCGTTTTCACAATTCTTTCAGCGCAACTGTTTGGGCAGGTCGGAAGCATAAACATTAATGTTTTTGATGAATTCAGCCGGAAACCGCTATCGGCAGAAGCCAAAATCGTTGGGCAGGACCAAATTTATCCGTCCGCGTCAGGAAACATCGTTGTATCTGAAATATCTTCCGGTACATATACCTTCGAAATCAGTGCGCCGGGCTACACCAGGAGTTTTCTGAATGAAATTAATGTAGTCCCAAATCAAAACCTTACATTTTCGGTGGGTTTAATTAAAGAGGCCGCCGAAATTCAGGAAGTTACGCTGGTGCGTAAAACTTATAAAACAACGGCGGAGAGCCCGCTGTCACTTAGGAATATAACGAGTGAGGAAGTGCAGAAAAACGCGGGTTCGAACCGTGATGTATCGAAAGCTATCTTAAGTTTTCCGGGTGTGGGCAGCACGGCGACCTTCCGTAATGACCTTTTCATTCGTGGTGGAAGTTCAGCTGAAAACAAATTCTACATCGACGGAATCGAAGTTCCGGTAATCAATCACTTCCAGACACAGGGCGCGAGTGGTGGACCGCGCGGCATCATCACTGTTGATTTTATAAAAGATGTCGATTTTTACAGCGGAGCCTTCCCGGCGGCAAGAAACGGTGTGCTGTCTTCGCTTTTTGAATTTAATTTAAAACAGGCGCGTAAAGATAAGTTGGGTTATAAAGCGGTTTTGGGTCTGGATGATATGCAGCTGATGGCAGACGGACCTCTGTCAAAGGACCAATCGTGGAGCGGACTTTTCAGTGTGCGGAAATCGAATCTCCAATTGCTTTTCAAAGCAATCGGTTTACCGTTCCTGCCAAGTTATTATGATGCGACCTTTAAAGTTTCAAAAAAGTTCGAGTCCGGTGACGAATTTTATGTACTTGGAATTGGAGCTAAGGATAGTTTTAAATTTAATGATGAAGCGGAACCCACTTTAAATAATTTGACTTTAATAGACCGCCTGCCGGTTTCACCACAGTGGAATTATACGGTAGGAGCAGGCTACCGCCACCTCGCTGAAAACGGAAACTGGCTCTTCACGTGGAGCCGCAATATGCTTGATAACCGGGCAACGAAATACTATCGTAATATTGAAACGCCCGAAAATTTACTTTTCGATTATAAGTCGCAGGAAAGCGAGAACAAACTGCGTGTGGACCGGAACTTTACTTTGAGCGATTATCAGTTCAGCAGCGGAGCAAATATTAATTTTGCCAACTACTATAATAATTCGATAGCTAAAGGTGTGACGCAAAGCGCAGTAAATTACGACGTGGTTACATCTGATCTCGATTTGATTCAGTATGGTTTTTACCTGCAGTCTGCCCGGAAATTTTTCGATAACCGATTGCAGTTGTCTGCGGGTGTACGTTTGGATGCAAGCAACTATTCAGATAAAACACAGAATCCGCTCGAGCAGTTTTCGCCGCGTCTTTCGCTAAGCTACCGTTTCGCAGAAAGATTCGTTTTTAATTTTAATACGGGCATCTATTACCAGTTACCAGCGTATACTGCACTTGGCTTTAACCTGAATGATGCATTTCTTAATAAAAATACCCTAGAATACATCAAAAACTCACATCTTGTTGCCGGTCTCGAATACAACGGAGCAAATAATCTGCGACTAACGCTCGAGGGCTACTACAAAAAATACAAAAATTATCCGTTCTCATTGCGGAACCAGATCTCATTGGCCAATGTTGGCGGTGATTTTGGAATCGTGGGTAGTGAGCCGCTGGATTCGCGTGGTTTTGGTGAGACGTATGGAATTGAATTCCTGGCCCAAAAGCGTACGGCGAGCGACTTCTACGGAATCATGGCCTATACTTTCGGTTATTCTCAGTTTTCAGATTCGGCCGGAAGCCTTCTGCCATCAAGCTGGGATTCACGTCACATCCTTACGCTAACAACCGGGAAATATTTTGGCCGCAACTGGAACGTCGGCGCACGTTTCCGCCTTCAGTCCGGGCTTCCGGAGACGCCGTATGACCTGCAGCGCAGCGCTTTGATGAATATTTGGAACATCGCGAACGGACCCGTTCAGAATTTCGCACTATTGAATTCAGCGCGCGGCAATCTGTCACATCAGCTTGACCTTCGCGGCGAAAAGAAATGGATTTTCAAAAAATGGCAGCTTACGGCCTATGTTGACGTGGTGAATGCGTATGGATCTACAAGTCCGAGCGGTTTGCCGGTAGTAAATCTGCAGCGTGACAACGAGAATAACGGGATTATTGCAAACCCTGAGGCATCACCGGACCAGCAGTATTATCTGCTCGAAACCGGAACGGCAGACCGCTCCACACCGTTACCGTATTTCGGTTTTATATTTGAATTTTAAAAATAAAAAACTCCGCGATTTCAGCGGAGTTTTTTATCTAGCCAAGAACCGTCACCGAATTCTGCAGCATTTCATAGATCGCATCACGCCCGTTTTCTGGTTTCACGTTCACCGCGCGCGTCCCGTTAAAATGCAGACAAGTGATATATCCAAGTTGAACGGCATCAAGACAGGTAAATTTCACACAGTAATCCAAGGCGAGCCCTACAACTTCGACCAATTGGATATCATGATACTTTAAATAATCATCAAGACCGGTTTTTACGAAATGGTTGTTATCCTGAAAACCACTGTAGCTGTCTACGTCACTGTTTTTCCCCTTCTGAATGACATGGGTCGCTTTGCTGATGTTGAGGTCTTTGTGAAATTCGGCACCGAAACTGCCCTGTACACAATGGTCTGGCCACATAAACTGAGGAATTCCGTTCAGCGTGATGGTTTCGCCAACTTTTCGGCCATTATTTGAGGCAAAACTTTTATGGTTTGCGGGATGAAAGTCTTGTGTCAGGACAATCTGGTCGTATTCGTTCTCTTCCATTAGCAGGTTGATGTACGGAATCACTTCATTTGCGCCCGGAACTGCCAATGCGCCACCTTCGCAAAAATCGTTTTGTACATCCACGATGATCAGTGCTTTTTTCATACTTTAATATTTTTATTATGCTGGAACAGCTTTTGTTTTTGAAATTAAAATTTACAAATGCTTAATGGCAAATGTTCAGCCATCATTCAAATTGCGACAAAACGGCCACAATACTCATAATCATGGATCCTTTAGAAAATAAAAAATATCCGCTCGGAAGATACAGCGCGCCCGAAAAGGTTTCGGACCCAGAACTGGAATGGCACATTGATACCATCAGAAAGTTTCCGGATAAACTTAGATGTACTTTAAAAACTTTTTCAGATGATATGCTTGATACGCAATACCGCAGTGGCGGCTGGACCGTCAAGCAGCTTATCAATCATCTTGCAGACAGCCACATGCAAAGTTTTTGTAGGTTTAAATGGGCGCTGACAGAGGATAATCCTACAATAAAAACCTATGACGAAGCCAAATGGGCCGAATTGCAGGACAGTCGGAACGAACCCATAAAAGCAGCATTAACCCTGCTTGAAGGTTTGCACTGCCGATGGGCACACCTTATGAAATCGATGACCAACCGTGAATTCGACCGCACTTTCTTCCATCCAGAAATGAACAGAAATGTGGCACTGCGCGAGATTCTGGCATTTTATGCGTGGCACTGTGACCATCATTTTGCGCAGATATCGGCACTAATGAAGGAGAAAGGCTGGACATGAGAAGAAGTTTGAGCAATCCTGAAGATGTCTCCGAACTAAAACGCAGGTTAAACCAACTCAATGAACATTCGCCGCGAAAATGGGGACGAATGAGCAGCGCACAGATGGTCGGCCATTGCGATAAAATCCTGCAGGTGGGTTTGACTAAAATTGTGCTACCCGAAACCAATTTAGTCTTTAAAACTGTGGGAATTTGCACCAAACTGACAATGAAAGTATGTAATCACGGTATTCCGCCGAATATGCCCACGTTTGAGGTGGTGAAATTAAAAGAAAATTGTAATTTTGAGAGTACAAAGGCAGATTTTCTCGCAACTTTCGAGGAGTTTCTGAGCTCCTTACAAGCAGATACTTTGCTTCGCAGGCATGCTCTTTTCGGCGAAATGACAAGCTGCGACTGGGCTTTTCTGCAGTACAAACATATTAATCATCATCTTAAACAATTTGGAGTATGAGTTTTTTAGATAAAATTTTAGGCAAATCTGCCAGCTCGGAGTCAGCACCCGATTTTTGGAAATATATCGAATCTGAGAGCGATTTGGACAAAGCAATATCGGAATCTTCAGAACGTAAAGTGGCTATTTTTAAGCATTCTACACGCTGCCATATCAGCAAGATGGTTCTGAAAAATTTCGAAAGAGAGGTACAGCAAAATGACGGTGATGTTTCCTATTATTTTTTAGATTTACTGGAATACCGCCCTATATCAAACAGGATCGAAAGTGACCTTAATGTTGTGCACCAAAGTCCGCAACTTATCGTGCTCAAAGATGGAAAGGCGATAAACCATATGTCTCATCAGGGCATTACCACCAGCGGAATTTAGCACCGACAATTACAGATGGAAAATATTAAGGCTTACTTGTCGGAAGTTTTGCAGTTGCCGGGTGACGCAGGAAATTTATGCAGTTCGTTTTATGTGCCAATGACCGTCAGTAAAAATGAATTTTTGCTGCGCGCGGGCGAGGTTTGTAAAGGAACTTATTTTGTCGAAAAAGGCTTGCTGCGGATGTACTCAATCGACAAAAACGGCAAGGAGCACATCATTCAGTTTGCGCCTGAGAAGTGGCTGATTTCAGACCGCAGCTCGCTTCATTTCAATGAAAAATCCGATTATTACATCGAAGCAGTAGAGGAGAGCCTGGTGCTGCTTCTGGACGCCGATTTCTTCACGAACATCAATCTACATTTCCCCAGCACCTCTGAAAATAATGATTTGTTGTTGCAGAAGCACATCCGTAATCTGCAGAACCGCGTAAACTCATTGCTTTCTGATACTGCCGAAGAGCGTTATCTGGATTTTATTCGGATGTACCCGGATATCCTGCAGCGCGTTCCACAATGGATGGTAGCTTCTTATCTTGGAATTACGCCTGAAAGTTTAAGCCGCGTACGGAAGGAACTGGCGAAGAAGAATTTTCAGACTTCATAAAAAAAGGAACTCGAATTTGAGTTCCTTTTATATTGAGTGGTACTGAATTATTTACCTAAATACGATTTCAAAATCTTGCTTCTGGTATTGTGTTTCAGCCTTTTAATGGCTTTTTCCTTGATCTGACGAACTCTTTCTCTTGTCAGGTCAAAAGTTTCGCCAATTTCTTCCAATGTCATCGGGTGCTTACCATTCAGACCAAAATAAAGTCTTACAAGGTCGGCCTCGCGTGGAGTAAGTGTCTGCAATGCTCTTTCGATTTCAATCTGAAGTGATTCGAGCATCAGTTCCTTATCAGGACTTGGTGATTCGCCTGAACGTAAAACGTCATAAAGGTTAGAATCTTCACCTTCCACAAGCGGCGCATCCATTGACAGGTGACGGCCGGAGTTTTTCATCGATTCCTTGATGTCGTCCTCACTCATATCAAGAACCTCTGCTAATTCTTCCGGCGATGGTGGTCGCTCATTTTCCTGCTCAAGGTGTGCGTAAGCTTTGTTGATTTTGTTGATGGAACCAATTTTGTTCAAAGGAAGTCTTACAATTCTCGACTGTTCTGCCAATGCCTGCAGAATCGACTGGCGGATCCACCAAACAGCGTAGGAGATAAACTTAAAACCTCTGGTTTCATCATATCTTTTTGCAGCCTTCATAAGGCCGAGATTTCCTTCATTGATTAGATCGGGCAGCGACAGGCCTTGATTTTGATACTGCTTAGAAACCGAAACCACAAATCGAAGGTTGGCTTTAATCAGTTTTTCAAGTGCTACGCGGTCACCTGCGCGAATCTTCTGGGCCAGCTCTACCTCTTCATCCGCGGTAATCAGGTCTACTTTACCGATTTCCTGCAAATACTTGTCCAGTGAGGCGGTTTCCCGGTTGGTAACCTGCTTTGTAATTTTTAGTTGTCTCATCTTATTTCTGTAACACGTCCACTTTAGGACTGCAATCTATTATACGACCCTTTTAGGCGAAAGGTTACAAAAAATAAAAAACTCATTCTGATAATGGCAGAATGAGTTTAAAAAAATCAATAGGAATGTCAATTATTTAATGATTAATTTAGTTGTTTGGCTTCTTCCTTCGGAGATAAGCTGCAGCAGGTAGATACCCGCTTTTGCGTTTACTGAAACATTGTTTGTTCCTTTGGCAACCGGTCCGCCGAAGATCTTTCTTCCGCTCATATCGGATATTACGATTTCACCTTTTGCGGAGGCATCTACCACAAAATTTCCATTACTAGGATTCGGATAAATCTTCTCGATTAGCTGCATCGCGTTTACCGTAGCTAAAGGCTCTGCGCACAAAAACGGTTTATAATCCACCAAGCCTTTAGCAGGATCATCTGCATTGTGAAAAATCACTTCTTCTACCATTGCTTCCGTTGAAAGTTCACCTTCTCTCCAGCAGTTGTTTTCAGCACTGATCGGGTTCGGTGTGTTATTGTAAAGCGCATAGATCTGTCCACCGTTTCCGTTATTTGCGAAAACATTCTGACCAATACTTCCAAGAGAACCTCCGCCAAGATCTGCACGCGCAGTGTTGATGATGGTGATACCCCAAAGATGTCCGCGGATGATGTTTTTCTCGATTTTGATCGCCATCACCTGGCTGCCGCTGCCTGAAAGTGAGATGCCGCTGCCGCCGTTGTTCGGGTTGGTTTCGGTGTTATTGTCAATCAGCGTATTGTTCGAGATGGATCCGGAAGAATTGTTTCCAGTCACTGTGATGCCGTATCGGTTATCTTTAATGGTGTTGCCTTCAATCACCGGATGGTTTTCAACACCAAGGAGGGTAGAAACTGAGACTCCACCAACGCGCGTCAAAGTTCTGTCTCCAATGATTGTATTGTTCAGGATTTTTGTGGTTCCTGTGCCGCTCGGGCCCATGTTGATCTGAGGTCTGTTCGTGTTTCCTTTTGTATTTCCGTAAAGATAGTTTCCGGTAAATTCAAGCGCAACAGACTGATTTGCTCCCGAACCCACCGCCGGCAATTCGTTTTCGATAAATTGGGAGTTGCGGATAATTGGATTTCCGGTTGAGAAATTAATAGACGCACCGGTAACAAGACCTGATTCAAAGTAGCGAACCGTCGAATTTTCCATCAGGAAATTTCCTGTCAAAGCCTGTATGCCGCCGCCATATTCAAAAATGGTATTTTTAATGATAACATTTGCGGTAGACTCAAGGCGGATACCTTTGAAAATATTGGCAGGATCGGTAGCGGTCACCAACAGACTTGCAGCAGTGGTATCGTAATTTCCTGCGATATTGAGCTGAATTCCGGCATCAATCTTTAGGGTAGTGTCTTCATTCATTAAAAGTGCATCACCGGCAGAAATGGTAATATCTGAAACCATTTGATAACCGGTGCCTGTGTTCACTAAAACCGTTGGAGCCGCTGCAGAAAGCGATGCCAGATTGTAGGTAACGCCAGTACCCGGACTTACAAACTGGGAAAACGCGATAGCAGAAAGAAAGGTTGAAAATAAAATAGAAATCTTCTTCATTGTAAAATTGTTTGTTCAAAGTTAATAATATCCCTTAAAAACCTTATGCTTCGAATGTTAAACTTCACCCTCAAAATCCTATTTTTGAAGATAAATTTAAAAACTGATGCAAATTTCACCATTGATAGTCGGCACCATGCGCTGGGGAATTTGGGGCGCGAATCATTCTGAAAAGCAGGTGCAGCATTTGATAGAAACTGCACTTTCGCAGGGATTGACCACTTTTGACCATGCCGATATTTATGGAGACTACACCGGTGAAAGGCTATTTGGAAACACTTTACAGCACTGTTCGGTTGCGCGCGATTCGGTACAGCTGATTACGAAATGTGGCATCGAAATGCCTTGCGCGAACCGCGACTTTAAAATAAAATCATACAATTATTCGGCGGAACACCTACTTAAATCTGTTGAAAGCAGCCTACGCAATTTAAGGACAGATTATATTGACCTTTTGTTGCTGCACCGTCCGTCGCCCCTCATGATCCCACAAGAAATAGCTTCGACCTTCGATAAATTAAAGAAAGAGGGAAAGGTGAAGCATTTCGGTGTCTCTAATTTTTCACCGTCACAGTTCGAGCTTCTCGACAGTGAATTTCCGCTTGTGACCAACCAGTTCGAAGTTTCGGTTAACGAAACAAAAGCATTTTACAATGGCACATTAGATCAGCTTATGCTCAAAAAGCTACGTCCAATGGCCTGGTCAATAATGGGGAACTACTTTTCAGAAAATTCAGAACAGAATCTGCGCATTAAAAAGGTTTTGAATGAACTGGCTCCGAAATATGACGCCACTGAAAACCAACTCCTGCTTGCATTTATACTAAAACATCCTGCGCGCATTCTTCCGGTGATCGGTACTTCAAATGCCGAAACGCTGGTAACTTTGGCAAATGGACTTCGCGCTGAGTTGTCGCGCGAAGATTGGTTTAAGCTGCTTGAGGCTTCACGCGGAACCGCGGTTGAATAAAAAGTATAAAAAAAAGCGTTTAATAAATTTTTATTGTATCTTGCAGCCGTTTTTATATCCGAATTCACTATGTTCATCATCGCTGAATTTCTTTTATAATTTCAACAAGTATTAATTTTTTTTTAATTTTTTTTTATGATGAACATTTTTGTTTCAAACATCAATTACTCTACAAGAGAAGAGTCATTGCAGGATTTATTTTCAGAATTTGGCGAAGTATCTTCGGCTAAAATCATTACAGACAGAGAAACTGGCCGTTCAAGAGGTTTCGGTTTCGTAGAAATGGGTGACGAAGATGGCAAGAACGCTATCGAAGCACTTAACGGAAAAGAACTTGACGGAAAGGAGCTTAACGTTTCTGAAGCTAAGCCAAGAGAAGACAAACCAAGAAGAAGCTTCGATAACAATCGTGGTGGAGGCGGTTACGGTGGTGGAAACCGTGGCGGTGGTGGTTACGGCGGTGGAAACCGTGGCGGATCTAACTGGTAAGATCATTCTACAACAAAAATATGGCGGCTTTCCTCTGGAGAGCCGCTTTTTGTTTATGTAAATATTTATTTCGCAATCAGAATATATCCTACATTGAAATACATGCGCTGCACAAGCTCTTTTTCAGCAATGATATTATTAAAATAAACTTTCACCGTATAGTCTCCCAATTGTTTCTCTGCGGAAATTTCTTCCTGTTCCACACGGCCGCTGCGCACTTTATACTTCGCTATTTTGCCATTAAGAAATGGTTTCAAATCCCAACTTTTATTGTTGTTCAGCGTAATTTTGAATGTTGGATCTTTAACATTTGAAATGTTTTCAAAGATGAAAATATCATTTCCGACGTTTACAGTCATTTTTTGGTCAAAATCTTCAGGACAGAACATATAGTCATAGCCCGAAATGTCGCGTATCTTATTTTGCGAAAAGATTTCAAGCCGGTTCGTTTGCACTGTGTTTTTTGCTGGAATTATATCGCTGAACTGTGCGCGCAAGCCGCCGTATTGTCGATGATTTTTGGCTTTAAAAATATCTCTCCGGTCTTTTTCACTCAAAAAATTAACAACAAAAGCCGAATCACTGCGCTGCATTAAATACATGAATTTATTTGAAACTTCATCGGCAATGGTGTCAGTTACTTTAGTTCCGAAATCAATTTTTTGATCTTTCAGAAGATTATTTTCAATTAAAATTTTTGAAAATTCAGCCCGCTGACTTCTTTTGGCCACTGAAAATGTATTTAAATAAGGAACCGTAAGTGAAAATATTCCGAAGACAAAAAGGCTAACCGGAATATATTTAATTGTTGGTTTTTGCGCCAAATTAAAATACAAAACCACGGACCCAAGCCACACGGCGAGAAGAAGTACAAAATATCGTGGCTCCGTATAGCCATACTCCAGGATGCGTGTGAAAATCGCTACAAACAGAAGGAAGAGCAGCGGAAAAAGTGAGAAATAAAAGATTCTTGAAAACATTCGCACCCAGGATTTAGCCGAATTCTGTTTCAAAGGATGCACGATCAGCAGCGCAAAAATCCCAACAATGGAGTAGGCGAGAATGAGGTAGGACACCCAACCACGCGGAAGTTCCCATTTAAAAACGATCTTGGCCGCATAAAAATAGAGTATGAAGGCGTAGATGATTAGCAGCGGAATGAGGATGTATTGCGTAAAAAACTTTAAAATTTCCGGATAACTCCCGTCTTTTTCCAGCGTCCGCAAACCGCCCTGACTGAAAAGCACAAAAATCAAAGCACTCCCGAAAATACTCAGCAAATAGAAGATTTGCGGGTAAATCTTATCATTAAAATTAAAATCAAATAATTTATCCACGGCCAGGACCGCCAGTTCTACGCCACCAGTAAGTACGCCTGTGAATATAGCCGTGAGGAAGATATTGATAAACAGATTTTTGTTATACTGCCAAAAATTCAGCTCTTTTTCGCGGCTCAAGAACGCTGCAAAAGACACAAATAGATGTGAAAGAACAAAAGTAGGGATGAGTAGAAACGCGAATTTTTCCGTGAAATCATCTTCTTTTTGAGGTAAGATAAAATAGAATGCGATTAAAAGCAAAACACCGCAGATTTCCAGAAAAACCGTTTTGCCAATCCTTTGTGCCAGCATCTTCAGCGCGAACATCAGTGAAATACCTAATACAGACACAAGCGTGAATTTTACAAAAAAGAAGTTTTCGGGCTGCGCATCAAAATTGAGCTCAGCAAAACACATCAGTGTGACAGCACCCAAAAATGCCATCAGCAGC
Organism: Kaistella rhinocerotis; assembly: GCF_030243905.1. Taxonomy (NCBI): domain Bacteria; kingdom Pseudomonadati; phylum Bacteroidota; class Flavobacteriia; order Flavobacteriales; family Weeksellaceae; genus Kaistella; species Kaistella rhinocerotis. The sequence goes on from NZ_JASSYY010000001.1 coordinate 274,393, forward strand.
ACCATCGGAAATTCACCCACGGCCTGGCCCATTTTGTAGTAACTATCTTTAAACTTGCGCAGCATATTGCGGTCTTATTTATTTTTTTTCTTCTTTTTCTTCTTTTCTTTTTTATCCTGCTTTTTCTTACCGGTAATTTCGTTGATGAAATCGCCCACTGCATTTTCTTCTTTGACCTCTTTTTCGCGTGGTAAACTGGAATTTTCTTCGGAATCCCAAAGTCCGTTTTCCGTAAGTGTCTTAATCAGTTCGTCACCCGAATTTTCGAAATATCCGGCCAACAGATTCTGCAGCAGGAAAAGTCGGTAAGAGTTACGTGGTACAGCCACTTCATACCTAAAGATCCGTCCTTCCTTTACGACAGACAAAAATTTCTTTTCGGTGAGAATCTTCACGAAAGTAGAGACTGTGTTTTGATGCGGTTTTGGCTCCGGATACGCGGCTAAAATTTCTTTCAACGGCGCAGATTTCAGTTTCCACATGATCCGCATCAGAACTTCTTCACTATGTGTGAGTTGGCTTATTTTCATAAATTAAAATTTTGGATTGCTGCATAAAGATAAATAAAAGAAACCAACGCCGCGATGGTTGCCCCCATGCAGACCTCCTTTACGGTATGCCGCCCAAGGACAACGCGCGTGATTCCGACCAACGCGGCAATAAGAAGCCAGGCAAAACCCAAAAGAGGTTCGCGAAAGAAAAACAATGCCGCTACATAAACATTGAAGGCTGTATGCATTGAACTTTTCACGAAGTAGTTACTTAGTTGCAGCGCCAGCAGCAGGATGAACAGGAAAAGCATCACCAGGTCCAGGGTACCGTTCCGCAAATAATCATAACTCAAATAAAGGAAGAAGACGCCGCTGATAAAGAAATAAAAACCTTTGCGCTGCTGCCGGTTTGAGACATCCAGGTTGGTATAGTTTCCTTTCTTTACATTCCAGATCAGCCAGATGACAATCGGAAGGATGATCAGCAGCAGAATTGGTATAAACCGGTTCACTGAGCTTCCCGGCTCGAAAAAATAAATGCTGCTGTAGATAAAGTAGATCAGCAGTGAGACAATCGGGTTAAAAAAATTCGAGATAAACCGCGAAAGATTGATGACGGTGCTGTTTTTAGTATTTGGCATTTTAATGATTATCTGTTCAAAAATAGGTCTTTTTAAAGTTTTTAAGACATAAAATTATTCCAAGTATGCTTCGCCTTAAGACAAAGTTTTTTAGTATTTTTGCGGAATATTTGCAACTAAACATGAAAGAATTTTCAAAAGAAGTGTACCTAAAATGGTACGAAGAAATGACGATGTGGAGAAGGTTTGAGGACAAATGCCGTTCTCTCTATCTTAAACAGAAAATAAGAGGCTTTTTGCATTTATATAATGGCCAGGAAGCAATTCCGGCCGGTTTCGTACATGCGATGGATCTTTCCAAAGACAGCATGATCACTGCTTACCGATGCCACATCCACCCGATGGCGATGGGCGTAGATCCGAAGAGAATTTTGGCTGAACTTTGTGGTAAAGCTACCGGAACGTCTGGCGGTATGGGCGGATCAATGCACATCTTCAGCAAAGAAAAAAGGTTTTATGGCGGTCACGGTATCGTGGGCGGACAAATCCCGTTGGGTGCAGGTATTGCATTCGCGGATAAATATTTCGAGACTGGCGGCGTGAACATTTGCTTTTTCGGCGATGGTGCTGCACGTCAGGGATCACTTCACGAAACTTTCAACATGGCGATGAACTGGAAACTTCCGGTGGTTTTCGTGGTGGAGAACAACCAATATGCGATGGGAACTTCTGTGAAAAGAACTGCAAACCATGAAGATATCTACAAATTAGGATTAGGTTATGAAATGCCATGTCTACCGGTAGATGCCATGGATCCTGAAAAAGTGGCGGAAGCGGCCTACGAAGCGATCGAAAGAGCACGCCGTGGCGACGGACCAACTTTCATTGAAGCCAGAACCTACCGTTACAGAGGGCATTCTATGTCTGATGCAGAGCCGTACAGAAGCAAAGATGAAGTTGCAGAACATAAAAAAGATGACCCAATTGAGATCGTTAAGCAGAGAATCCTGTCAAACAACTGGGCCACTGAAGATGAACTTAGCGCACTGGACGAAAAATCTAAAGAATTCGTGGAAGAGTGTGTAGATTTCATGGAAGAATCTCCGTATCCGTCTGCTGAAAAAGTATACGAGTATGTGTATGCACAGGAAGATTATCCTTTCCTTGATCTTTACGAGAACAAAAAATAATTTTTTAAAAATAATTTGGTAGTCGTTTGATTATCAAATTTTTATAAACTATAATAGACGAATAAAATGGCAGAAGTAATTGCAATGCCCCGCCTTTCTGATACGATGACGGAGGGAAAAGTGGCAAAATGGCACAAAAAAGTGGGCGATGCCGTGAAAGAAGGCGATATTCTTGCGGAAATAGAAACTGATAAAGCGGTTCAGGATTTCGAGTCTGAGATCAACGGAACTTTGTTATATATCGGCACTCAGGAAGGTGGTTCGGCACCGGTTGACAGCGTGCTTGCCATAATCGGGAAAGAAGGTGAGGACATTTCATCCTTGAAAGAAGGAGGATCCGCAAAGTCGGCTGACGCAAAAGAAACTGAAGGTATTCCTGAAGAAAATAAAACTGAACAAAACGTAACTGACGTAGAAACTACCAAGCCTGTAGAAAACGAAACAGGAACTCAGGCGCAAAATGCTGAGCTACCAAAAGGCGTAGAAATCATCACGATGCCGAGGCTTTCGGATACGATGACGGAAGGAAAAGTTTCAAAATGGCATAAGAATGTAGGTGACACCGTGAAAGAAGGGGATATCCTTGCCGAGATTGAAACTGATAAAGCCGTGCAGGATTTTGAATCTGAATTCAACGGAACACTGCTTTATGTGGGAACCGAAGAAGGCGGCGCAAATCCGGTGGACACGGTTTTGGCTATCATCGGACCTGCGGGAACTGATGTCTCTGCATTTACTTCGGGCGCACCGAAGGCGGCAGCGAAAACACCCGAAAAATCTGAAGCACCGGCTAAGGACAAAGAAGAAAGTGCTCCAGGTGCAGCAACTTCTAATCAGGATCGTATTGCCATTTCACCATTGGCCAGAAAGATTGCTGAAGACAAAGGAATCGATGTTAACGCGCTTACCGGTTCTGGCGAAAATGGCAGGATCGTGAAAAAAGATGTTGAAGGATTTAAAGCTGACGCACAGTCGCAAAAATCTCAAAGCACGGAAAGTTCAACTGCCGCTCCACAGGCTAAAGCAGCTGCTACTCCTGCATTTATTCAGGGTGAAGACTCCGAGACGCCAAACTCGCAGGTTAGAACTATCATTGCAAAACGTCTTTCTGAAAGTAAATTCACCGCGCCGCATTACTATCTCATCGTAGAGGTAGACATGGATAAATCAATTGAGGCCCGTAAGGAAATCAATTTATTGCCGGATACCAAAATTTCATTCAATGACATGGTGATCAAAGCTACCGCAATGGCTCTGAGAAAGCATCCCCAGGTGAACTCTACTTGGCATTCAGACAAGATAGTTCATCACGGGAACATCAATATTGGTGTCGCAGTGGCGATTCCGGACGGCTTAGTTGTTCCTGTTTTGAAAAATACAGATCAGATGAATTATAACCAAATATCAGCCGCTGTGAAAGATATGGCAGGCCGTGCCAAATCGAAAGGTCTGAAAGCCAACGAGATGGAAGGTTCTACATTCTCGGTTTCAAATTTAGGAATGTTTGGTATCGAAACATTTACCTCAATCATCAATCAGCCAAATTCAGCGATTCTTTCCGTGGGTGCGATCGTTGAAAAACCGGTGGTGAAAAACGGGCAGATCGTTGTAGGAAACACCATGAAACTTTCGCTTGCATGCGACCACAGAGTTGTGGATGGTGCTACCGGAGCTCAGTTCCTGCAAACATTGAAAACGTATTTGGAGCAACCGCTTACGCTGCTCCTCTAAAATAATTTTCTTGATTATAAAAAGCCTTCCAATCGTTTTGGGAGGTTTTTTTAGTTTAATAATCAAATCAATTCACTATTTTTGAAACTATGATCAGAGCAAAGAATATCCACAAATCTTACGGCGATTTAGAGGTTTTAAAAGGAGTCGACCTTCATATTTTGGAGGGAGAAGTAGTGTCCATCGTCGGCGAATCCGGTGCGGGAAAATCTACGCTTCTGCAGATTTTGGGTACGCTGGACACGTCCACAAATCCGAAAGGCTTCAATACCGAATTAGCACTCGACAAGAAATCTTTCATCAATATGAATGACCGTCAGCTTTCAAAGTTCCGGAATGAAAATATTGGATTTGTATTTCAGTTTCACCAGCTTTTACCTGAATTCACTGCACTTGAAAACGTCTTGCTTCCAACTCGGATCTCCGGCAAAAATGAGCGCGAGTCACTCGATAAAGCCTACTCACTATTTGAAGATCTTAATATTGCTCACCGTCTTCATCACAAACCGAGCGAAATGTCTGGCGGTGAAGCACAGCGTGCAGCAGTTGCGCGCGCTTTGATAAACTCGCCGAAGATTATCTTCGCCGATGAACCCACCGGAAACCTGGATTCTAAAAATGCCGATGACCTGCATCAGCTTTTTTTCGATCTCCGCGATAAATACAACCAGACTTTTGTTATTGTAACGCACAACGCCCATCTGGCCAATACGACAGACAGAAAACTGGTGATGAAGGACGGTCTTATCATTTAAATTGATTAACCTGTTTGCCGTTTTCAATTAGCCAAAATAACCCGATATGTCACTTAAATTTCTTGCAGAAGACGACCGGCCGCGCGAAAAATTTTTGTTTAAAGGCAAAAATGCGCTTTCCGATGCGGAGTTATTGGCAATCATCATGGGCAGCGGCAGCCGGGACGAATCAGCAGTAGAGTTGGCGCGAAAGATTCTGCAAAGTGTGGAAAACAATTGGCATCATCTTTCACGGCTGCAGATTGCGGATCTTATGAAATTTAAAGGTATCGGCGAGGCAAAAGCGATTTCTATTGCAGCAGCTCTCGAGATCGGTCGGCGGCGCGCAGCGCAGGAAATTCCGGAGCGCACTCAAATCAAATCAAGTAATGATATATTTCTCCTGTTGAGTCCGTTTTTGTCAGATTTACAGACAGAAGAGTTCTGGGCGATATTTTTAAATCAAAATAACCGCGTGCTGGGAAAATCTCAACTTTCGTCTGGTGGTATTAATCAATCGGTTGTAGACGTGCGGATCTTGTTTAAAGCAGCGATAGACCAGTTTGCCACGGCTTTGGTGATCGCTCATAACCATCCGTCGGGCAATTTGAAGCCGAGCACCGAAGACGTTAAGATTACCAAGCAAATCGCGGAAGCCGGTAAGATTTTAAATATTCAGCTGCTCGATCATGTGATAATAGCGCAGAATTCGTATTTCAGTTTTGCTGACGAAAGTATGTTATGATTAAAAGATTGATCGGGTCCGACATAGATTTGATGGCTTACTCTCGCTGTATCGAAAATTCTTTTCAGCAGAATATTTATGCCGATCCGGCGGTTCTCGACCTAAAGTGCAAACGCTGGGAACTTCTGGTTTACGGTGATTATGAATACGTAATGCCGGTTCCGGTGACTGTTAAGTTCGGTTTTAGATTTGTTGCGATGCCGCTCTTTATACAACAACTCGGAATTTTTGGGAAAGATGATGATGCTCAAGTTAATCTATTGTTTTACAGGAAATTAGTAAAGAATTACGCCGTCCAAACTTATGCGTTCAACGAAAGGAATTCGTTGGACGTCGTATTGCCTACGCGAAAAAATTATGTGATTGCAAAGCAGGATTATGATTTGCTTTCGCGGAAAGGTTTTAAAAAAGGAAGAAAATCAGATATCAAAAAGATTTCTGGTTTGGAAATGTCATCAAAAATGGCGGATATTGAAACTTTTGAGTTTATTCAAACACATTTTAAAGGTTTGAATAAAACAGATGAAATCAGAAGTTTTGTGGAATTTGTCCAGAAATATTCCAGGAAACTTCACTTCCGTCATGTGTATGCGGGTGGAAAACTGGTTTCGCTGGCGGTTTTAACAGAAACTGACCAAAGCTTTGGTCTACTGGCTTTGATCAATGATGAAAATTTTAAAAATTTAAATGCTTCATCCTTCGTGGTCAATGAATTTTTGAAAGAAAACATTGCAGAAAAAGCGCTTGATTTCATGGGCGGAAATATTCGGGGAATCGAACTTTTTTTTAAAAGCTTTGGCGCTGTGATGACGACTTATCCTGTAATTCAACATAGCAGAAGCGCGCTGCTCAAAAATTTGTTTAAAGCTAAATTTTTAAGGTGAAAAACAGTCTGCAACATATCATGAGGACACTTTCGGCACCGATTAGTCTGGATTTTCTAATTAAAATTACCGGGCAAAAACTCGTGCTGCCTTTTTACCACGCGGTTTCTGATGAGCTAAAACCTCACTTTTCAGAATTGACTTATTTCAGGACGGAAAAAGATTTCATCGCCGATCTCGATTTCTTCACGCAGAATTTTGAAAGTGTTCCTATCGAAATAGCTAATGGATTTTCAAGACATTTTCACCTTTCATTCGACGACGGGATGCGCGAAATGTACGACGTGGTTTTTCCGCTTTTAGCTGAACGTCAAATTCATGCAACATTTTTTGTAACAACCCATTTCATCGATAATAAAAAGATGTTCGTTTCACACAAACGCTCGCTGTTGCTGAACGAGATCAAAAATTCGTCTTATAATTCGACAAAGGCTGCCGATTATCTGAAAATTAATGAAAATCAAATATTTAAAAATATTTCGGAACTCAAAAATGAGACAAAAATAGATCAAATTGCAAATTTGCTTGGAATCGATTTTAAGCAATATTTACACGATCACCAACCGTATCTTTCTAAAAACCAGGTAATTGAACTTAAAAAGGCCGGTTTCACCATCGGAAATCACAGCGAAACGCACCGCAATTTTAATACGCTGAGTTTCAGTGAACAAAAGACTGAAATTGTCTCGACAAACAGATTTTTAAAAGCCTTAGGCGTTGGTAAGTTGTTTTTCGCGTTCCCGTACGGCGACCATGGAATAAAAAATGAGTTTTTTGAATGGTTATTTACGGAAGGAGAGATTGAAAAATCCTGCGGCGTTTCAGGACTTAAAAAAGACTTTTACGAGAAACATCAGCACCGGATTTTGATGGAACAGCCTTACACCGCGGAAGAAATCATCAAAACGGAGTATTTTTATTATTTTTGGAAGGCTTTTTTGAATAAAAATAAAATCAGGAGATGATTAGAAGTATTTACCGGCAATTATTTTCTGAGAAACTACGGTTGCAGCTGCACATCATTTTGCGAAAGTTAAAAGCACTCACACTTTCCGGTAACAACGTGTATTGCCCTTGCTGTGAACAATCTTTTTCTAAATTTTTAAGCAAAGGCAACGGACTTGAATCGCGCGACAATGCAATCTGTCCGAACTGTGGCTCGCTCGAACGGACGCGGCTTCTGTATCTGTATCTAAAAAACGAGACGGAAATCTTTCAGGATTCGCCTCATATTTTACATTTTGCTCCGGAAGAAGTTTTGAAGCAAAAGCTTTTACCAAATCCAAAGTATATCGACGCTGATTTAAATCCGAATTTTGCGAGGACGCAAATGGACATCACGGATATAAAATTCCCCCATAATCACTTCGACTATATCATCTGTTCGCATGTTTTGGGTCACGTTCCCGATGAAGAAAAGGCCGTCACGGAGCTTTACCGCGTGCTGAAACCGTCTGGAACGATATTTTTCCTGTCACTTTTGAATCCGGATTCGGCGTTCACCATCGAAGAGCCTAGCCGCGCAGATTCAGCAGAAGAAAAACTTAAATTATATGGCGAAATAGACCTGCAGCGTCTCTATGGTCTTGATTTTTCTGCACGTGTCAGCAGACCTGAAGTTAAAGTAGAACGTATTGATTACCGCCGAAATTTTAGCAGTGAAGCGCGGCGCAAAATGTCATTGGGTGACGGCAAGCGCGAAATTATCTTCAAAGTCTCAAAGATTTAGTGCATTCTGGCTCACCGAGGTTATTTTTTGAGTAATTTTGCCACCTCGATATTTGAAATGATTGATTGGCCTTATTTCCCGTATGTATTTGCTCTTCTGCTCGCGATTCCGTTTTTGGTTTTCATGCGGCAGTTCGTGTTCAGCTATATCAAACTGAAAAATAAGGAGCTCATACTGCTTACCGTAAAAGGCAGTGCCGAACAGCGCGTGAACGCTTACGAACGCATTACGCTTTTTCTTGAACGGCTGAAACCTTCAAACCTCGTGACAAAATTCGACCGCAATCTCGCGCCGCATGAATTCGTTTTCCTGATTGAGAAAAGCATAACGGAAGAGTTTGATTATAATGCTTCTCAGCAGCTTTATATAAGTAAGGCTACCTGGAAAAATGTGGTCAGTGCTAAAGGGAATGTCCTGCATTTGTTACGAACAACGTATGAGGATTTGGGCGCGAATTCCACATTGGATGAATTTAAAACCGTTTTCCTCATGAATTATATGAACAGTGAAGATTTCGTGGCCCGCACAATTGATGAATTAAGAAAAGAACATTTAATAGTAAACTAAAAATAAAAAATGATACCAAATTTTAAAGCACATCCTTGGCACGGTATTTCCGCCGGAACGGAGGTGCCCGATGTTGTAAATGTCTTCGTAGAGATCGTACCAAGCGACACGATAAAATATGAAATAGACAAACAAAGCGGTTATCTCAAAGTTGACCGTCCGCAGCAGTTTTCGAATATAATTCCTGCACTTTACGGTTTTATTCCGCGTACCTATTGCCATGACGAAGTTTTGAAACTTGCGCTTGAAAGCGGTGCTGAAGACGTTACGATGGGCGATTTGGATCCGCTTGATATCTGCGTGCTGAGCTCGCATAATATCCACGCAGGTGGAATGTTGATGGAAGCCATCCCAATCGGTGGATTTAAGATGATTGACAAAGGTGAAGCCGATGATAAGATCGTTGCTGTAATGAAAGGTGACCATGCCTTTGGACATTTCCGTGACATCCTTGAATTGCCACAAGCGGAGGTGAAGAGACTGATGCATTACTTCCTCACATACAAAAATCTTCCGGACGAACCGGCGAAATGCAGGATTCAGGAGGTTTATGGTGCTGAGCATGCAAAAAAAGTTATTGCCGCTTCCCAAAAGGATTATGCGAGCAAGTTTGGTGGATAGATTACACTTAAAATAACACGATAAAAGACAGGTTTTTAAGCCTGTCTTTTGTTTTTTATAAAGGTGCTAGTTAAAAAAAAAATTGTATTTTCGATAACGGTTTTTATTAACAAAAGCTTAACATTAAAACAAATAAACTATGAATTTATTCCTGCTGGTGCCCATTTTTGGGATTATTGGACTGATTTACACGTTTGCCCAAAGTGCCTGGGTAAGTAAACAAAGTGCCGGAAACGACCGAATGAAAGAGATCAGTGGCCACATTGCAGATGGGGCAATGGCCTTCTTAAAAGCAGAGTACAAGATCCTGATGTACTTCGTAATCGTTGTTGCAATTTTGCTCGCTCTGATGGGCGCATCAAACGCCAATTCTCACTGGAGCATCGGTCTTGCTTTCGTTTTTGGCGCATTCCTATCCGCACTTGCGGGTTTTATCGGGATGAACATTGCCACCAAAGCAAACGTCCGTACCGCGGAAGCTGCGCGAACTTCACTTTCTAAAGCTTTAAAAGTTTCATTTGCCGGAGGTTCCGTGATGGGAATGGGCGTTGCGGGACTTGCAGTTTTAGGTCTGGGCGCACTTTATATCATCATTAAACAGGTCTTTGCGCCTAACTCTGCTGTAGACTCGCACGAAATGGAAAGGACGATTGAAATCCTGACCGGTTTCTCACTCGGAGCTGAATCTATCGCACTTTTCGCCAGAGTAGGTGGTGGCATTTATACTAAAGCCGCTGACGTAGGTGCTGACCTTGTTGGCAAAGTGGAGGCTGGAATTCCGGAAGATGACCCGCGTAACCCTGCTACCATCGCAGATAACGTAGGAGATAACGTAGGTGACGTTGCCGGAATGGGCGCCGATTTGTTCGGTTCTTATGTTGCGACTGTTCTGGCAACAATGGTTTTAGGTCGTGAGACGATGTCACAGGACTTGTTTGGCGGTTTCGCGCCAATACTTTTGCCAATGCTAATCGCAGGAACAGGGATTATATTCTCTATTATCGGAACGCTGTTCGTGAAGATTGGCGAAGCTACAGAATTAGACACGGCGCCGGTTCAGAACGCGCTGAATTTCGGAAACTGGGGAAGTATCATTATCACAGCGATTTCGTCTTATTTCCTTGTCAATTATTTGCTTCCTGAAACCATGAGCCTTCGCGGACATGAATTCACCAAAATGGGTGTGTTCGGTGCTATAATCGTAGGTCTCGTCGTAGGAACGCTGATGAGTATCATCACCGAATATTATACCGCGATGGGTAAAAGACCGGTGAAAAGTATTGTAAAACAATCTTCTACGGGCCACGCGACCAACATTATCGGCGGACTTTCCGTCGGGATGGAATCTACACTTTTACCGATCATCGTTTTGGCAGGCGGGATTTACGGATCGTATCTGTGCGCCGGACTTTATGGTGTGGCGATCGCCGCGGCCGGGATGATGGCTACTACAGCGATGCAGCTTGCGATTGATGCATTCGGACCAATCGCGGATAACGCAGGAGGTATTGCCGAAATGAGTGAATTACCGAAGGAAGTTCGTGAAAAAACAGATATCCTGGATGCTGTAGGTAACACGACGGCGGCTTCAGGAAAAGGATTTGCAATCGCTTCTGCAGCACTTACTGCGCTTGCGCTTTTTGCAGCTTTCGTAGGGATTGCAGGTATTGATGGTATCGATATTTACAGAGCTGATGTGTTGGCCGGACTATTTGTGGGCGCTATGATACCGTTTATCTTCTCTTCACTGGCAATCAAAGCAGTAGGTGAAGCAGCGATGGCGATGGTGGAGGAAGTTCGCCGTCAGTTCCGCGAAATTCCGGGAATCCTGGAAGGAAAAGCGACGCCAGAATATGAAAAGTGTGTGGCGATCTCTACCGATGCTTCGATCAGAAAAATGCTTCTTCCCGGTGCTATTGCACTTATTTCGCCACTGTTGGTCGGTTTCATCTTTGGACCTGAGGTTTTGGGAGGCTTCCTCGCAGGAGCCACCGTTTCCGGAGTGTTGATGGGAATGTTCCAAAACAACGCCGGTGGCGCTTGGGACAATGCGAAAAAATCATTTGAAAAAGGTGTAGACATCAATGGAGAGACTTTCTACAAAGGTTCTGAGCCACATAAAGCTTCGGTGACCGGTGATACGGTAGGTGATCCATTTAAAGATACTTCCGGACCTTCAATGAACATCCTTATCAAGTTGATGTCTATTGTTTCGCTTGTTATTGCGCCTACGTTAGCCATCATGCACAAAGACCAGATTGACCAAAACCGTCTTGAAAAAATTGAAGCGTTAAACGCTGCCGTGGGCAATGTAGCGGTAGTTGAAGCCGCAACAGGTATGGATGCGGGTGTAGTTTCACAACCAGCCGAAGTTCGCGGTCAACTGAATGATGAAGGTGATTTTGTGTATGATACTGGAGAAATTCAGGAGGTAAAGCTTTCCAATAAAACCATTGCAATGGGTGAAAACAGCCAGCTGTACGCGATGTATAACGGAATCAAACTCCAGGATCAGGCCGTTCTCAACCCAAACAATTGGTACACGATTGAAAATCTGCATTTTGTAAGCGGAAGCAGCGACCTAAAGCCGGGTGCTGATGTTGCGCTGGCTAATTTGGCGGAGATTATGAATGACTATCCAACCTTAAAGATCAAATTGGGTGGTTATACTGATGACACCGGAAACGCTGATACCAATCTTAAGTTGTCAAACCTCAGAGCACAGACTGCTAAACTGAAACTTCTTGAAATGGGAATCGCAGGTGAGAGAATCGAAACGGAAGGTTACGGACCCCTGTTTCCGGTTTGTGAGGCCAATGATACCGATGAGTGTAAAGCACAGAACAGAAGGATCGATGTTCGCGTAGTGAGTTTTTAATAATTTGTTTTAAATTAATATACCGCTGAATTTTCAGCGGTATTTTTTTATTAAATATTTAATTTTATACTTCAAGAAGGTCCAGAAACTGCTGCTCATCGATGATTCCGATTGTGCCGATCTGTTGGGCTTTCTTCAGTTTGCTGCCTGCTTTTTCACCAACAACCAGATAGTTCAGGTTTTTGGATACAGCCGAAATGTTTTTCCCGCCATGTTTTTCTACCATATCTTCAGCGTCCTCACGTGTGAAGAGCGAAAGTTTTCCTGTGAAAAGAAATGTTTTGTCCTGCAGCGAATTGCTAAGAATCCCGCTGGAACCTGAAGTTTTTTCAAGTTGTACTCCATAAGATTTCAGACGCTCGATCATCAGGATATTTTCAGGATTCCGGAAGAATTCATTGATGCTTTCGGCAATCTTTACGCCGATGTCTTCCACCTGAACAAGTTCTTCAACTTTGGTGTTCATCAGCTCGTTAATACTGTTGAAATTTTTGACAAGTTTTTTTGCCACTGTTTCACCTACATGCTTGATCCCGATGCCGAAAAGCACCTTTTCGAAGGGCACTTTTTTAGAATCTTCAATGCCTTTGATGATATTTTGGGCCGATTTTTCCGCCATTCTTTCAAGCGGGAGGAGCTGTTCCGTGGTCAATGCGTAAAAATCCGCAGGGTTTTCAATCAGTTTTTCGCGGTAGAGTTGTTCAATTGTTTCGCTTCCTAAGTTCTCGATATTTAATGCTTTCCTCGATACATAATGGATCATCCGTCCAATCACTTGTGGCGGACAGTGAAGTTCATTCGGGCAAAAATGGATGGCCTGATCTTTAACTCGAACCAATTCAGTTCCGCATTCCGGGCAGTTCCGGATGTATTGGATCGCGGCGGAATCCGTCTGTCGACGCGATAAATTCACACCAACAATCTTTGGAATGATTTCCCCACCTTTTTCTACATACACGAAATCGTTTTGGTGCAAGTCAAGTTTTCTGATAATATCCTCATTATGGAGACTCGCGCGTTTTACAACGGTGCCGGCCAGTAAAACGGGGCTAAGGTTGGCAACTGGTGTGATGGCCCCTGTTCGCCCTACCTGATAGGTTACGGCCAGTAATTCTGTTTCGGCTTTTTCCGCTTTGTACTTGTGGGCCATGGCCCAGCGTGGTGACTTCGCTGTAAAACCGAGCGTGCGCTGTTGCGCGAGGCTGTTTACTTTAACCACAATACCGTCAATGTCGAAAGGTAGGATATGTCTATTTTCTTCCCAATGATTAATGAATTCTTTTACTTCCTCAATGTTGCTGCACAGCTTCGCCTGTCCTGAAATGCTGAAGCCCCAGGATTTGGCTTTTTGCAGTAGCTGCCAGTGTGTCTCCGCATCTGTTTTTTCGGCTACAAACTGGTACATCGCGGCCGATAATCCTCTCTTGCGCACTTCCGCAGAGTCCTGTATTTTAAGGCTTCCCGATGCTGTATTGCGCGGATTCATAAAAGGATCGAGACCTTCGTCTGCACGGCGTGCGTTTATTTTGTCAAAATTTTCGCGGGTAAGGTAAATTTCACCCCGCATAAAAAATCGTTCAGGATAATCTCCGTGCAATTGCATGGGAATTGCCGAGATTGTTCGAACATTGGAAGTGATTTCGTCACCCTGGAAACCATCGCCGCGCGTAACGGCTTCCTTCAGTTTTCCGTTTTCGTACAGGATTGAAATGGAGGCTCCGTCATATTTTAGTTCAGCAACGAACTCGCTCGGTGCATCAAGAGTTCTGCGCAAACGCTTTTCCCACTCATCCAAATCATTGAAATCATAAGAATTGTCAAGTGAATACATCCGAAACTGATGCTGAACGGTAGGAAATACCTTCGTCACCTGGCCGCCCACACGAAGTGTAGGCGAATTTGCATCAAAGTATTGTGGAAACTGAGTTTCAAGATCCTGAAGCTCTTTGAGCTTCATGTCAAATTCAAAATCTGAAATTGTAGCTTCATCCAGCGTGTAATAGCTGTAGTTGTGCTGGTGAATTTCTTTGCGCAGCGCCTCGATTTTTTGCTGAATATTTTCGGGCATTTTACTGAAGTTTAGATAAGAATTGGAAATTAATAGTTTGAATTTTCGTGTGCGCGTTTATTCGCTAAGCATTTGCTCAATTTTATCAGAAAGTTTCTCCGAATTCGGAAGCATCTCCTTCTCAAGTACCAAATTGATCGGTACCGCCGGAACATTTCGCGCGCCGATTGCTTCCACAGGTAAGTCGAGATATCGGAAACAGTTTTTCGAGATGCGGTGTGCGAGTGCTTCTGCAAGTGAATTATTGATCTGTTCCTCCGTAAGCACGATGCATTTTCCGTGTGCTTTTACGCGTTCAAAAATCAGTTTCTCATCCAGCGGAATCAGTGTCCGCAGATCAATGATTTCTACTTGCCCGTTAAAATTCTTCGCTGCGGCTTTGGCCCAATAAACGCCCATTCCGTAGGTTACGATAACAATTGAGCGTCCTTCCTGAATACATTGCTCCTCAGCTTTCAGGGTGATATCTGCTTTGCCGAACGGTAAGATGTAATCTTCGGCGGGAGAAACCCGTTTTGCATCTTCAGTTCCCGGCACTTTGCTCCAGTACAGACCTTTATGCTCAAGCATTATCACAGGGTTCGGATCATAATAAGCAGCTTTTAACAATCCTTTAAAATCAGCAGCGTTGCTTGGGTAGGCGATTTTAATTCCTTTGATATTTGCAAGAATACTTTCTACACTGCCACTGTGATAGGGTCCGCCACCGCCATACGCGCCGATGGGCACGCGGATGATATTGCTTACGGGGAATTTTCCGTTGCTTAAATAGCTCGATTTTGAAATTTCCGTTACCAATTGGTTAATCCCTGGATAAATATAATCTGCAAACTGAACTTCTACGATAGGTTTAAGTCCTACAGCGCTCATCCCGACAGTAGAGCCGATGATATATGCTTCCTGGATGGGTGTATTAAAAACCCGTTTTTTACCGAATTTTTGTCCTAATGTAACCGTTTCGCGGAACACGCCGCCGATTCTTTCGCCCACATCCTGGCCGTAAAGTAACGCTTCGGGATGTTTTCTCATGATTTCCTGAATCGCGTGGATCGCTGCATCTACCATCACAATTTTTTCTTGGCCGTGCGGTGAGCGCGTACCGCTTTCTTCGGTAATAGGAGTGGGTGCGAATACAAAATCTTCCACAGATTCCGGTGAGGGATCCGGTGCTGCGAGGGCATTTTGGAATGCATTTTCTGCTTCCGAACGTGCTGTTTTTTCCATTTCGTTCAGCGTCGCTTCATCAAGCCCAATTTCAAGAAGACTTTTTCTCAGAATATCACCCGGATCTTTCGCGCGGCAATTGATCAATTCATCTTCCTGACGGTAAAATTCACGCCGCACACCGGAAGTATGATGGCCTATCAGTACTGTTTTGGCACAAACTACGAGCGGTTTACGTTCTGCACGCACGAATTCTACTGCATTTTTCATCGCTTCAAAACTTGCCGCAAAATCGGTTCCGTCGACACGCATACGGCCAAGACCGGTGAATCCCGCCACGAAATCGTACGCATCCGCAGTGCGGGCTTCTTCTTTTGTAACAGAGATTCCCCATTCGTTATCCTGCACCAAGAAGATGATCGGGAGTTGGTGAAGAGCCGCAAACTGGAAAGCCTCCGAAACTTCGCCTTCGGTTACCGAATTATCACCCAAACTGCAGATTACAACTGGATTTTGCTTAAATTCTTTAAGCCCAAATTCTTCAATATATTGAATACCCTGCGCAATACCTGTTGTAGGTATCGCTTGCATCCCCGTAGCCGAACTTTGATGAATGATTTTCGGTAGATTATCTTCAAGACTTGAAGGGTGTGAGTAGTAAGATCTGCCGCCTGAAAATGGGTCGTCGGCTTTAGCTAAAAGTTGGAGCATCAAACGGTACGGCTCAAAGCCTATGCCCATCAAAAGACTTTCATCACGATAGTACGGCGAAACCCAATCCTCGGCTGTAAGCTGATAGGCTGTTGCAAGCTGTATGGCTTCGTGTCCGCGTGAGGTACTGTGAACGTAAGGTACTAGTGCCCGGTTTTCTTCATAGATATCCGCCATGGCCTTCGCGAGCATCATATGATTGTAGGCTTTTAATAAAATCTCTTTAGATACGTTTGGCTGAGTTTCGGTTTCCATAGCTAACAAAGATAAAGATTTTAGGGGAAATTTAATGATGATAACGTTTACTGAAGCCTACATCAAGCCCTAAATACCTACAAAATGATATTGTCGCCATTTAGCCTGAACTGTTGAAAAAAAGTTAGTACCAGACTGAAGAGTTTGCGACTTATTCATGGATGTTTCATTTCACATATTTTATCCTATATTTACCACAGAAAAATTTAAATATTAGTTTTATGAAAAAATTATTACTCTCTTGCGGTATCGCTTTTAGCTTTTTCGCACAGGCTCAGCTGAATCACTTAGCTGATTTCGAGGATGCAACTGATGTAGGACAGTACGCACAATTTGGCGGCGGTACTTTCACTTCCGCAGCTGCATGTTCGGGAGATTTTGGTGGACAGTTGCAGATTGGCGCGGTCACTACAAACGGTACAGTGACGCAAACAGGTTGGATGGTCCTTACAGAAGTGCTTGAAGAAGAATTCGGCAAACTGAACAATGGACAGGCGGTAGATGTAAGCTTTAATTACAAAAAAGCCGCGAACTCAAACGGAACGCTTTATGTTGCCCTATTCAGCTACCTGCCGGCAACAAACCAGTGGAACGTGGAATACATCGGAGCAGGAACTGCATTGGGAGCCGCTGCGATTACGACTTGTCAAACTAAAAGTGCTACTATTCCTGCAGGTAAGATGCAGCCCGGCCAAGCCTACGGTATTGGCGCGTGGGTTGTAGGAAGTGCTAACGGAAATATTTTTGTTGATGATATCAACATTGCACAGCAAAACGTAAGTACTGCACCTGCTTGTACTACCTTTACCAACCTTACCAGCGGTTCTGTACTGCCATCGGGAACCAACACTATTTCATGGAATGAATCTCCGACTGCAGTAAATTATTATCTGAAAGTGGGAACTACTCCTGGCGGAACTGATGTCTTCAACGCTGCTGTGACAGGAACTTCACAGAACATTACCCTGGCGCCAAACGGTACTTATTACGCCTCTGTGTCTCCTTGGAATACAGTAGGACAGGCGACAGGTTGTACGGAAGTATCTTTCACCACGAACAATGTGATTACTTATTGCGCGCTTACAACGAATCAGCCTACGGCTATTGCGCCAATTAAATCTGTAAACTTTGCGGGCGTAACGAACAGTTCTGATCCTACAGCAACTACTATTGGTTCATTCGCGCATTATCAGGATTTCACAACCACTATTTTTGAGGTGAAAGATAATGTTACGACATTGCCTATCACGGTATCAGGAACTACAAACGGAAACCCTGTGAATGGTTGGGCTATGTCTGTATTTATCGATTGGAACGGTGACGGTGACTTCGATGATGCCGGAGAATCTTACTTCAATACTACAGCAACTATGGTGAGAAAAGCAGGGGTAACTGATAACCCGGTCGTACTTACAGGAAATATCACAATCCCTTCTGGTGTTGCGTATGGCCAAAAACGTATGCGAGTGAAGTACAATTTTGCCAGCACGGCTATCCACACAGCACTTACCACAGGATGCAGCCAGATGGGTAACGGTCAGGCGGAAGATTATACGCTCGATTATCAGCAGTTCCTTGCAGTAGGAAATGTTAGTAAAGATGCAGTATCTGTATATCCTAATCCATTCGTTGATGTGGTGAAGATTTCTGATATCAAAGGTGTAAAATCAATCACAGTGACAGATGCTTCAGGCAGAAATGTTCGCACTTTAGCTGCGGCTTCTGAGATCAACCTGGCACAACTGAAATCTGGTCTTTACTTTATCAATCTTCGCTATGAGGATGGTACTGTGAAAACAGTGAAGTCTGTAAAGAAGTAGATTTTTCATTTAAATTTATATTGAAGGACGGCAGTTTATCTGCCGTCTTTTTTTGTTTAGATTTAATTTTGTCGGCCCAAACTTTCGCTGTTTTAAGCGTAGAAAATCAATATGCTTATAGTGAAATTTCTGGCAACCGAACCTGCTTTCATGGTTTTGATTTAAGAAGATAAACGCCTATTTTTACCAAAATTTCCACACTTCATGTATCTTATTTTCGACACTGAAACCACCGGTTTACCTAAAAATTTCAATGCACCACTTACCGATGCCGACAATTGGCCCCGGATGGTGCAGATCGCGTGGCAATTGCATGATGATTTAGGAAATCTTATTGAAAACCAGGATTTTGTAATTAAGCCTGATGGTTTTGATATACCGTTTAACGCATCGCGAATCCATGGTATCTCCACCAAAATGGCCCGTGAGGAAGGCCGTGACCTGCGTGAAGTGCTGTCACTGTTTTCGGAGGTTTTAAAAAAGTCTAAGATAGTTGCCGGCCACAATATTGATTTTGATTACAAAATCGTCGGCGCTGAATTTTTAAGACAAGGTCTTGACGACTCGCTGCACGCAATTCCGTCTGCCGATACAATGGAGATCGGTACAGAGTATTGCCAGTTGGGAGGTGGCAAAAATGGCCGGTTCAAATCGCCCAAACTTGTGGAACTCTATGATAAACTTTTCGGTGAAAAGTTCGATGAAGCCCACAATGCCGCGGCAGACGTAAATGCCACCGCACAGATCTTTTTCGAGATGATGCGAATAGGGATTATTCCCGCAAAAGCATTGCAAATCAGCGAAGACGAATTGCAGCGATTCCGGGACGCACACCGGTCACGATTCGCGCCGTTCCCGATTGTCATCCGCCGCCAGGTTTCAGCTACTAAAAAGAAGAAAACCGTTGATTTTGGCGATTTTGATGAGATCGAACTTGGCGAATACTTTAATTTTCACAATCACAGCATTTATTCGTCGCTACAGTCTTCGACGCATATCTCTGAACTTATTTCTCACGCTCTTGCCAATGATTTTCCGGCGGTGGGACTGGTGGATATCGGAAATATGATGGGCGCCTTCAAATTTGTTGCGGAGGTGGAAAAAGCCAATGACAATATTTCAAAAAATTATCAGACCTATCTTCAAAAGTTAGAATCTGCTGCAGCGGAAGGGCAAACTTTCACCGAACCTGCGCCGCGAAAAGAACCGCTGATCCCTGTTTTGGGTTGTGAATTTTATATTTCAGACAGGCCGGAGCAGAAGCAGTTTACCAAAGACGATCCCGACCGCAGAACGAATGTAGTTTTGCTCGCAAAAAATTTCAAAGGTTATAAAAACCTCATCAAACTCTCAAGTCTTGGTTTTGTGAACGGATTCTACTTCGGTGTTCCGCGGATTTCAAAACAAATGATCGCGGAGCACAAATCAGACCTGATTGCGCTTACCGGCGGCATTTCAGGTGATATTCCTTCGACAGTTTTAGAATTTGGTGAACAGAAAGGAGAGGAGGTTTTCAAGTGGTGGAAAAATACATTTGAAGATAATTTTTATGTCCAGCTTCAAAATCACGGGGTAGAAGAGGAAGAATATATCAATGAAGTGCTATTGGGCTTTGCAGATCAGCATGAAGTGAAAATTTTAGCCCAAAATGAAACTTTTTACACCAATAAGACCGATGCAAACATCCAGGATATCCTTTTCTGCATCAAAGATGGTGAGAAACTTTCCTCACCGGTGGGAAAAGGTTTCGGGAAAAGACGTGGTCTTCCTTCCAAAGAGTTTTATCTGAAAAGCCGCGAGGAACTGAAGCAGGCTTTCATTCAGTTCCCTGATGCTTTCGAAGCTTACACAGAGTTCCGGCAAAAATTTGAACCTTACAAACTGAAGCGTGATGTGCTGCTTCCGAAGTTTGACATTCCGGAAGAGTTTTTACATGAAGAAGATTTGCTTGATGGTGGAAAACGTGGTGAAAATGCCTATTTGCGGCATCTTACGTACCAAGGTGCACGCCAGCGATATGCTGAGATTACTCCGTCAATAAGTGACCGGCTCGATTTTGAACTTGATGTCATTGCAAAGACCGGTTATCCGGGGTACTTCCTCATCGTACAGGATTTTTGTAATGAAGCACGTAAGATGGGCGTTTGGGTGGGTCCGGGACGTGGATCGGCCGCGGGATCTGCGGTGGCTTACTGTACAGGAATTACGAATGTGGACCCCATAGAATACAATCTGCTTTTTGAGCGTTTTCTGAATCCTGAACGTATCTCGATGCCGGATATCGATATTGATTTTGATGACGAAGGCCGTGATAAAATCATCAAATGGGTAGTTGAAAAATACGGCAAGAGCAATGTAGCGCAAATCATTACCTATTCTGTTCTTGGCGGAAAATCCGCTATCAAGGATGCCGGACGTGTGCTCGATGTGTCCATCCCGGAAACCAATAACATTGCTAAACTCGTTCCTGCTGTGCCCGGAATGAACATTGCCAAGGCTTTTGCAAAATTTGAAAAACTCGGGCCGGAAGACAAAGTTTTAGCGCAGGAGATGAAAGATATTCTGGCTGATCCTGCTGATGAGCGTTATGATGTGTTGAACGCAGCGCAGAGAATGGAAGGCTGCATCCGGAATACCGGAATTCACGCATGTGGTGTTATCATCACTCCTGAAGATATTTCGAACCTTGTGCCGATCGCTATTGCGGCAAAGGATCCGGATATTTTGGTCTCGCAGTTTGATAACTCGGTGGCAGAAAGTGCCGGTTTGCTGAAAATGGACTTTTTGGGTTTGCGGACTTTGACGATCATCAAGCACGCCATCAAACTCATTAAGCAAAGACACGGAATTGAAATCGATACAGACAACATTCCGCTGGACGACCTAAAGACGTATCAGTTGTTTCAGGAAGGCCGCACAATTGGTATTTTTCAGTATGAAAGTCCGGGAATGCAGAAGTATATGCGCGAGCTAAAACCTACGAAATTTGCTGATTTGATCGCGATGAACGCGCTTTACAGGCCGGGCCCAATTAAATATATTCCAAATTTTATCAACAGAAAAAACAAGCTTGAGGAAACAGTTTATGACCTTGAAGAAACTAAAGAATTTCTCGAGGAAACCTACGGAATCACAGTTTATCAGGAACAGGTAATGTTGCTTTCGCAAAAACTCGCCAACTTTACCAAAGGTGAAGCCGATACGCTGCGAAAGGCGATGGGGAAAAAAGACCGCGCTACTTTGGATAAAATGTATCCTAAATTTTTGGAGGAAGGACAAAAGAACAATCTCGACGTTGATAAACTCAATAAAATCTGGAAAGACTGGGAAGCTTTTGCAGAATATGCTTTTAACAAATCTCACTCCACCTGTTATGCGCTGATAGCTTATCATACCGCTTATCTTAAAGCCAATTATCCCGCAGAATACATGGCGAGCGTAATGACGAATAACCTCAATAATACCAAGCAGATCACCATGTTCATGGAAGATTGCAAAAGCATGGGCGTTGATGTGTTAGGACCGGCCGTGAATGAATCTCAATACGAGTTTTCGGTGAATGAAAAAGGTCAGATCCGCTTTGGGCTTGGCGCTATAAAAGGAATTGGTGAAGGTCCGAGTGAGGCAATCGTAAATGCCCGAAAAGAGGAGAAATACCGCAATATTTATGATTTCTTCGAAAAAGTTCCGTGTACGCAAATGAATAAGCGAGTGGCGGAAAGTTTGGTGATCGCCGGTGCTTTTGATGAGGTTGACCGTTACCACCGCGCGCAGTATTTTGACATCGATATGAGTGGCCGAACCAATCTTGAAAGGCTTTTGCGCTACGGCCAAAGTTTTCAGGAAAGCAAAAATGAGATCGAAAATTCGCTTTTTGCTGACTTTGCAGAAGAAGTGCAGATCGAGCAGCCCAAAATAAATCCCGCGCCGGAGTGGCAGAACATGCACAAACTCAATAAGGAAAAGGAAATTATCGGGTTTTATCTTTCCGCGCATCCGCTTGATGAGTACCGTTTTCAGTTTCAGTTTTTGCAGGGCGCATTGAGCAAGAAGGAAATTCTGGAAGGCAAGAAAGAGGAAATAGAGGAACTGAGTCCGCTCATCTTACCTACGGAGATCATCGATACAGCGGAAGCTGATGAAGATTTGGTCGATATTCCGCTGGATGTTGCTGATGAGGAAGATGACGCCGCGATAGAAGAACCGACGAAGAAAGTGCAGCCGCGAGGAAATTTTAATTTCCTGAACCTTGATGAGATCGATAGTTTCAAAGATACTGCGTTCGCGGGTCCGCAGGCCGATCTGTTTAATAATGACCAGCTGAGCTGGAAAGAAAAACAGGCGCTTCGAAATAACACACCTGAATATATGGTCGCCGGACTGGTAACCGAATACAGCGTCCGCGACGGAAAAAACAGTGGCGAAAAGATAGCTTTTGTCACACTGGAAGATTATAGCGGAAGTTACAGTTTTCGGCTCGGCGACCGAGATTATATGAGGCTTCGTGATAAAATAGAAGTGCAGCGTTTTGTTATTTTCAAGATTAAATTTGCGCAGTCTAAAGACGGGCGTGTTTTCGTGAATGTGAATGAAGTGACCGATCTGAAGGATGCTTTCGAAAAATTTGCGAAAAAGATGACCGTGGTAATTGGGCTGAATGACCTTCGGCGTGAGGACATCAGTTTTTTCCGCGAAAACTTCATCGATAACAAAGGAGAGCAAAAACTTACGTTCCTTGTCAAGAATCCTGATGACCAGACCACAGTTGAAATGCTTTCAATGAAAGCACAGATTGAAATTAACGGCTCACTGCTCGAAATTATCCATCAAACGCAGAAATATCAGGTATATCTGAATTAAAGCCACATTATCGTAATTAAAACTATTAAAAAAGATTTCGCATAAATTTCTTTTGCAGGTATTGATATTTTTGCTAAATTAGCAATCAAACACACAAATGCATGAGAAATCAAATTATCCTCTACGATAATCATTATCTCTCTATGGAAGCATTCTGCTGCTTCCTCGACAGTAATGGTTATAACAAAAAGTTCGATTACCTCCACACCTCCGACTTTCAGGAGCTTCCGGAGATGATTACCAACCAGGCGGAAATCGCTATTATCAACGTTTGCGGCGTGCCGAGCAATGACGCTCTGGAGATGCCCGAGAAACTTCTCGCGAAGAATCCGCAACTCAAGATCATCATCGTTTCTTCAAGTCCTGAAGTGAAGGTGATTAAAAAATTCTTTGAGAAAGGAGTGAAGAGTTTTTTAACCAAAACCACTGACGGTGTGGAATTCGTGCACGCGATGACGCAGGTGTTGGAAGGAAAGGTTTTTCTTACGGAAGATACCAAAAACGCGCTTTACAACTTTATTTGCAACGTTGAAAATATCGAAGAGCCTGATCCTTTGCGCACCGAAGCACTGACAGTCCGTGAAAAAGAAGTTTTGCGTCATATCTGCGAAGGATTACGGACACGCGAAATTGCCGATGAGCTGTTTATCAGTCCGCACACGGTAGAATCTCACCGCCGCAACATCATGCAGAAATTGGAGGTACGAAGTTCCTCCATGCTCGTGAAATTTGCGATGAGCCACAAATTAGTTTCTTAACAAGGATACAGATCTTTTGCTTCCCCTAAAAGGTTACACGCTTTTAGGGGATTTTTTTGTACTCTGGCATCTCAGCCAACGTTAGGATGCGCTTCCTGCTTCAGAATATTCTTTTCCTTTAAGGCAACTAGCATACGTTCGTACTTGTATTGCTGCCAATCGAATTTTGCTAAGAATTCAAGGCCCGCACGGAAACCTTTATTGAAAAGTTCGGTCTTTTCCTGTTCATCCATGAAGAAATTGAGCCAGTTACTTGGGCTGCAATCTACATATTGAATGCTGTGCGTGCTGTAGAAGGTGTATTTCGTGAGAAAAGTTTTATCGTTAAATCCTTTCAGTGTATCAAAGATATTTGCCATAAAAGATAGCGGACTTTTCAGGATCTCCTTCGTTCCGGAGCCGCGCGCTTCACCCATTTCCGCTTTATCCATAAGTCTGACCCCAAAGACCGGAACTCGCGGATAGAAGATGTCGCTTTCGTGAAAAATATCTATAGGAAAATTTGAAATACTGCCACCATCGATGAAGATTCCTTGTTCATATACACTTGCCGGCTCTGCATTAAGCCAAAATTTCCACGCCGCAACTATTGAATCTTTTGAAGTATCGATTTTTGTAATCATTGGCTCGAAAAAGTAGGGTACCGACATCGAAGCACGTACAAATCTTGCCGGGCTGATCTCGGAAAGCTGTGTGTTGCTCCAGTAAAGGTTAGCCATTTTGGGTAATTCAACTTTTATTTTTGAATTGATATCAGTGGTGATGATCGTGTAATCTGCACGCAGTAGCGTAAAAGGATTGTCACGATAAACGTCATTGTCCTGCGCTGCCTGCAAAAAGTTGCGGAAGCGTACCAGATCAAGGTTGGCTAGTTGAGTGTCTGGGATGTTTTTAATGTGTTCGAGCGCATTGGTGTAATATTCCGGGCCATTTCCGTATCTGTAGTTGAGCTGCAGGTCCCTACCTTTTTTGTTGTATTGCTCATTCAGATGGCTGATATTTTTGACGTTATTACGTACAAGAACGGCCATCATTTGCTTCTCGAATTCGTTTCCCGGATTAAGTCCTATGTGATTCTTATTAAAAAGTTGAAAATAATGCCAACTGATTAATGCCAGCGATAAAAAGATAACAAACGGCAACAGATACCACAGCGGATTGATTTTAAAAATTAAAGTAACAAATGGGAAGAGCAGGATGATAATCAAAAGTCCCAAAACCGTATATGACGCTCTTTTAATGTACCTTTTTCGTTTCAAAATCCGGCTGGCGAGCCGGCGCACAATAGATTTTCCATCCATGAAAGCCTCAAATTTCCAACTAAATAAGATTTCTCTAATCTTCGTGCTTTTACTTAATTTATGATTACCCAGGGCTGCAATAAGCATCGTATTGATCGCCCCCGCACTCGTTCCCGCGATACGCAAAAAGCGAATCCCAAAAACTTCCAGCGCATACAGATAACCCACCAGCGCTACACCCCAAACGCCGCCGCCTTCCTGCACAAAATTTACATACTGATTGCCCTCGTCGTCTAATATGTCCGAGAATTCCTGTGCTGCGATGTTGTCACAAAGTTCGCTGAATCGTTCTTTTGATTCCTTATCTAACTTTGCATCGTGCTGTATCATTTCGATTATTCTTGCATCCATTTGAGTCAGGTTTTAGTTTTTATTATCTTGGTCTGTTTGGCCGCCTTTCACCCGTTTCCTGATGATATTGAAGAGGTAGATCACAAGTGGGATGACGATAAGTGAAAGGATTTCCTTGAAATGTGAATCCGCAAACCGGTAAATCTTTTGCCCAAAAGTGAGTTGCGGCTCGTTGATGTCAATTTTGATATTGATTTGTCGCTCTGCAAGTTTCAATTTCTGTCCCTCAGGGGTTTCTGCTTTGATAAGCAGCGTGATATTTCCCAAATGCGCGGTCTTTGCAATAGCTTTTACTTTCCAGTGCCAGTAATTTCCATTCTCCAAATCGAGTGTTTGCTCATTGGGGTCAGCTTGCGAAAGTGCTTCTGCATCATCTACTTTTGTTATTTTAAAGTCATCAAAATCGTAGAGTGGTTTTATCGAAAGTTTTTTGTAGGCTTCAATGTTTTTAATAATACAAACCACGCTGCTGTCATTGATTTTGGTAAACTCCAGATCCTCCTTTTCTATTTGTCGGATGCTCTGTCGGACCTCTGACGGTTTTCCCTGCACTTTCACGAAAACGCGCAGGTCACGGGTTTCATTTTGCGGGATCACCGGGTAATATGAAAATCCGAGCGTGGCATCTACAGGCTTCGCTTCATTATCGTCTGTTACACTTTCACCGGCATCGGCATCCACAGAAACAGCGGCAGAATCAATGTCTACCGAACTTCCGAGCGTTGCCGAATCTGTAAATACGGCCGTATCAGAATCTGTCGCCGCGGGTGCGTTTTCATTGGAGCCACCGGAGCAAGCCAAAAGCAGAAGACATAGTAAAAAGGGCGTGAATATTTTCATTTTCAGGAATTTTAAATCATTCAGCGGCGAGATATTCTTTCAGTTTTTGCGAAACTTCCGGCGACTTCAGTAGTTCTTCCCGCATCAGTTCACGGTCAGCATCGCTCCAGATATCATTTTCGTGATATTCCAAAAACTTTTGGAGAGCCGGATTGGTGTGCATTTGTTGCAGGATTTCAGTCTGGAACATTTCACCGCGTACTTCATTAGCTTCATTTTCACCTTTCAATCTCAGTAAAAGTCCGAGTAGATCCAAAATTCCCCACAGATTCACGGTTGCTTCTTTGGCTTTAACTAAATTTTCTTCGGAAGGCGGAACTGTTAAAGCTTGGTCTGCTTTCAAAATACCGCATCCCAGATAAATTTTGTGCAGTGGGTAAGAATGGCGGTCCGCCGAAGCGAAAAGTGCGTTTTTTACCATTTCTACTTTACGCCATTTTTCTCCCGGGAATTTTTTCAGTATCTCGTTGATTTCATTGCGATAATACGTTAGCCAAATTGCCGCTGCGGCTGCAACCTGCGGCGTGGCAGATGACGTTCCGCCACCGTCAAGACGGAAGTATTTACCCGCGTCATTCATGGTCGCCCAGAAAACGTTCGGCGTGTATGCTGCCAAAGCGTGAGTCATCACGTCGGCAGGTCCGAAATTTCCCTGCATCGTCTCACCGCCCTCAGATTTTGTTTGGATTCTTGCCTTCAAAACGTACGGAAGATTGTCGTATGCGACGCCCGTTGCTGCGATCACCCGCTCCCAGCGCGCGGGATATAAAATCGTTTTAGGCAATGCTTTCCTTGGTCCTTCAAACCACGAATTTCCGGCGGCTGTCACAACTGTGATTCCGGCTGCATAGGCTTTGTTCACCATGTTTGCCCACGCTTTAGTAGGCGCACCTGCCATTGACATACTAATGACTTCACAACCTTCGGAAATTGCATATTCCAGCGCATCTACAAATGAGGATGTCTGGATTAGCGCAACCGTTTCGCTGATCCGCATTGAGATAATTTCGGCAAACGGTGCAGCACCTACCACACCGCTGTAATTGTCACTTGTATGTGAGTTCCCGACGCTCCCGCCGGCTAATAAGATCATCGTCGCCGTGCCGTGGCCATCCTGCTCAAGTTTTGTACCTGAGGCGACATCTATCGCCTGTTTACCTTCTTCACCTTTAATGAAACTTCGGCTTTTGTCTTTCATTAAGTTTTTTGGCAGCGCGGGATGATCCGGCTGAAATCCTGTATCGATGTGCCCAACTTTGATCCAGGGATCTTTCACTTTTTCTAAAAGTCTTTTATTAGCTTTAAAAAATTCGGAATATTTATCTGTAAGATGCCAAACAAAACGGTCGGTACCTTCATCCGGACGTGGCCAGTTTTTAAGGTATTCGGTTTCATCAAAAGCTTCTAATTCCGGGTGTTGGCTTGCCAAATATTCCGGATCCTGTGCGGAAAAAATCCTATGTCGCAGGTCCGGTTCTACAAATTCAGGTTTTTGTCCGGCCGCCAATTCGCCGTCCAAATAATCGTGTGCGGCGTCCCACGGGTTTAGTTCGTCGCCTTTTGTAATGATCCGAGGAATTGGTTTTCCGAATTTATCTAATATTTCCATCGCTTTGTTATTTTAAATTTTATTGTCATAATCCGAAATGAAGGCCAGTCTTTCCGCGGAGTTATTGAACCCGAAACCTTCCAGTTCGGCGTGTAAAGGACCATAGTTGCCGTTTCTGCAAACAAAGTAATCCGGCGATAGGTTCTTTACTTCGGTAATAATCGGCCGCTGTGTATGACGGTAGGGAAGAACACGTTTTGGAACTTCCTTCACCACGAAATAAATCAGGTCAACTACGCTCACAAACTCATCCGTGGGCGAGAGATTTCCATTAAAGACCTCAAGACAGACTTCCGTAAAAAGGCTATTGTCGGAGCCCGGCAAAATCACCGATTTTTCATCGTCATCACAAGCTGAGATAAAAACCCTGCCCTCGCCGCCCTGAAGTTTTTCAAATAGCAGCCTGTTCGACGTCTCGGGAACTGTTTCAAGCTGCTCGAAAACCGAAATTTCTTTTGCTTTCATGCCGTCTGCATGGCAGCAATCGAGCAAAACCAATATTTTGTCGGCATTGAGCTCATTGATCTTCTGTGAAAATAGATTTCCATTGAGCAGGGTTTCTTCTTTCTGAGTCAGATCAGCACCGGAAGTTTTAAGATAAAAGTCGAAAACCAGAGGATCATCCTCGCGTGGAATTTTAAGTCCGTGACCGGAATAGTAGATCAACACAGTCGGATTTGCTGTTAGCCTGCTTGCTGCAGTAATTCGCTCAAGCGCCTCCAGAACCTTTTGTTTTGAAGCGTTTGTTTCCGTAAGAAATTCGATATTTTCATTGGGGTAGCCGCCTTTTTGTGGGTCGCTAAGCAAGTGATAGATTGCGTTGGCATCAGCAACTGTGGCAGGAAGATCTCCGCCAACACCAATGATGAGGGCAAAGAAATTTTCCATGACTTATTATTAATCAATCATCAGAGGAACAAAAGAAGGATAATAAAGCAGCGGAAATTCTTTGCTTTGAGAATAGTTATTTTTCATGGTTGTGTTGTTAGTTTCCTCAAAATTAATAATTTATCACAACACAACTTTATTTTTTTAATTAAATATATGTTCTGCTAGGAATATATTTAATCTCAATAAAATCACCATCTTTTCCGGCGGACATAAACAAATGTGATGACTACGATCAGCACCATCAGACCCAGTGTCATGAAATATCCGAACGGTTCGTGAAGTTCGGGCATGTTATCGAAGTTCATTCCGTAAATGCCGGCGATAAATGTGATTGGAAAAAAATACATCGAATAAATCGCAAGTACCTTCATCACCTGGTTAGCACGTTGGTCACTCATCGCCAGGAACATCGAAATCAGGTTGGTAGATTGCGATGTAAGATGTTCAAAATCTGTTACAACGTCGTCGTGTTTATCTTTAAGGTTGATAAATTCCGAATCATTAATCGAGAGTATTTTAAACTGATCGATGATGCTTCCCGAGATGTGCAGAATGCGGGAATTCAGGCTGCTGCGTCTTTTAAGGTTGTAAATCTGACGGATAAGTTTGCTGTTTCCGTTGTTTTTTAGAAAAATATCATTCTCAATCTTATCCATTACTTCCAGCAGTCTTTGTGACTCGTCATCAAAGGATTTCATCACTTTCAGTGCAAGGGCAAGCGCTATCTCGTCGGGTGTGGGTGAAAGCCCGTCCGCAGCCTTGATTTCATTTAAATATTCAACGACGCTAAGATTTTTCATGCGGTGAACCGTGATGATCAAATCATCTTTCAAAAAGATCCCGAGCTTTGTGGAGATATCACTTAAGGTATTCAGTGCGCGGCGTTCAAGCTTTGTATTTTCTCGCAAAAGAAAAAATCTTGTGCCTCCGTCTTCCTCAAATTTCGGAAGGTGGTTCGGATCCATCGTATCTTCCAGCAGCAAGCCATTGATGTGATATGTTTCCTCCAGAAATTTCAGGTCCTGAAGCGTGGGCGCTTCCACGTCAATCCACTTACAGTGCTGATTTTGGTATACGGTTTCGATTGGCATTAAACAAAATTAGCAATAAATCTGCCTGCTGCTGTCCCGCTCTGTTGATTTAAATAAAATTATCTTTGCACAAAGAATTTTACATGATAAAAAGTACAGTAAGAGGTATTGGCCATTATGTTCCGGACAATGTAGTGACCAATGATGACCTTGCAAAACTGATGACCACCAACGATGAGTGGATCACGGAAAGAACGGGCATAAAGGAACGCCGCCACCGAGCCAACAGAAATGATGCAACAGAAACCACAGCCTATTTTGGTTTTAAAGCTTCTGAAAAAGCGCTGGAAATGGCTGGTCTTACCGCAAAAGATATCGATTATATCGTGTTTGCAACGCTCTCACCCGATTACTATTTTCCGGGTTGTGGCGTGCTTTTGCAGGAAATGTTGGGCTGCGACACCATTGGCGCGCTCGATGTGAGAAATCAGTGTTCCGGCTTCGTGTATGCGATGAGTGTTGCGAATGCTTTCATTAAATCAAAAACATACAAAAACATACTTGTAGTAGGTGCTGAAACGCATTCATTCGGACTCGATTTTTCTGATGAAGGCCGCGGTGTTTCGGTGATATTTGGTGATGGGGCAGGTGCTATAGTATTATCTGCATCAGAAAGTGATGATACCGGCGATATTCTGTCTGTTAATATGCATTCTGAAGGGAAATATGCCGATGAACTTTGCACGAAATTCCCGGGATCTAAGTACGGTTGGAGCGACAGGATGCGTCTGGAGCCTGAAAATGTGACCAATGCTGAGGTTTACCCAGTGATGAACGGTAATTTCGTCTTCAAACATGCGGTGACACGCTTTCCGCAGACGATGATGGAAGCGCTGGAAGCAGCCGGAAAAACAGTGGAAGATCTGGATATGTTCATTCCTCACCAGGCCAATTTGCGAATTGCGCAGTTCGTACAGCAAAAAATGGGACTGCCGGAAGATAAAGTATTCAATAATATCCAGAAGTATGGAAATACCACGGCAGCGTCTATTCCGATTGCATTAAGTGAAGCCATTGCCGAAGGAAAAATAAAAAGGGGAGACCTTGTGCTACTGTCTGCTTTCGGAAGCGGATTTACTTGGGGTTCTGTGCTTTTTAATTATTAATACACACAAGTTGAAACAAAAAAATGCCCCGTTCTGGGGCATTTTTATTTATTGTACCGGAGATTGTGTAGACTCCAGCGCAGCCGAATCAACACCGGAATTGCGTTCTTCTTCCACACTGTGATTTTCTTTGAATTCATCCCGTTTTTCTTCTTTCTGCACACAGGCGCTCATGAAGAGCATTCCTAAAATCGCGAGACCAAATAAATTTTTCATGCTGTTATTTTTTTAATTTGATACCAGCCTGCAATAATTATGCAATCATTTCAAAACTGAAATTTACGCGCCTAATTGTTACTCAAACACTTCAAGTTCACTACCGTCAAAACTGGCAAATACCATCGTCGGTTCAGAGTCCTGATGGAAAATGTTGCCGTCTCTGTCAATTGCGATTGCGCCGGCAAATCCGTTGATTTCCTTCAGTTCAGCAAAAGTTTTATCAAAAGCTTTCTTTAATGATAAACCATCGGTAACACGGGTCACTATTTTTGCGGCGGTAGCGTTGCTCACTATGTCTTCGCCTACACCCGTACAGCTCACCGCACAAAATGTGTTCGCATAGTTTCCGGCCACAGTAGCCGAATCTGAAATGCGCCCCACAATCTCAAAACCTTTACCACCGGTAGATGTTGCAGCTGCTAGATGTCCATCTTTATCGATTGCGACACAACCCACAGTTCCTTTTCCGCCATTTTTTAGCTTTTCCTCATATTCTTCGCGCCTTTTCTGTGTTTCTGTAGAATATTGTTCGAAACCTTTTTCAGCAGCATATTGATTGGCGCCGTTTCCGCCCAAAACGCGGTCATCCTCATTTTTAAGGATTTTCGCGACTTCAATTGGGTTTTTAACGTTTTGGATATTGATTACACCGGAAAACTTCTGTGTTTGTCCGTTCATCAGTGATGCACTCATCCTTATCTTTCCGTCACTTTGAATCTGTGATCCGGTTCCGGCATTGAATAGTTCGTCATCTTCAAGGAGAGAAACCGCGTAGACCACGGTCTCTTCCGCGGAATTTTCCTTTAGATATGAATACGATTTTTCAATAATCTCCTTCAAAGCATCCTGCTTCGCGGTCTTTACTTCGAAACTTTGGTCGCTTTCAGAGAAGAAGCCACCGTGTATAATAATTTTCATCTTTTAAATTTAACTGTCCTGTGGAATCGGGTTGTACTGGGAATTAACGATGGTGAACTCTTTTGTCTTAAGGTCAAAATAATCGTTCTGAGACATCACATGAACCGTGAGATTGTCAATAGAAATGGGTTCTCCCAACTGGATTTTAGTTAGGTTGGTGTCTTTAATGAACCTTCCGTCGACCAGTATCACAAGTCCGGAACCAATCGCTGTCATTCGGTCACCCGAAATGTACAGTCCGGTATCTTCACCAAGTCCTATGCCTAACGTTCTCGGATTATTCACCACCGACTGAAAAAGCCGCCCGATTCTTCCGCGCTGCACAAAATGTGTATCCACGATCACATTTTCTATGAAACCGAGTCCCTGGGTTGTTTTTATTTCGCCTTTCAAAAGCGCCTCGCTGCTTGATCCCTGGTAAATCATGTTTTCAGAAGCCGCCGCAGCACCAGCTGAGGTGCCTGCATAGATGAAATTCTGCTCCTGATACTTCACTAAGATGGCTTCATGGAATCTTGTGCCACCCAGGATGGAGGTGAGCCTCAGCTGGTCGCCACCCGTGAACATCACCACATCTGCAGCGTTGGCCCGTGCCACCATTGCGTCACTGTTTGCCTGCTCGCGGTTTTGGATATCGAGGATGTTGACGGTTTTTACGCCTAAGAATTCAAAGGCTTTTTTATATTCGGGACCTACGATTTGCGGAATTTGTGAAGCGGTAGTGATTACTTCGATAACAGAATCTTTCTTTAGCCGTGATTCATCGATGATCTTTCGGAGGATTCCTCTTTCAAAAAAATTAAGATTTTTCTCAACATTCTGGTCATATTCGGTTTCTGCAAAACTCCCTTTGTTCACCGCACCTCCGATGATCATTAATTTCCCAACTGCTTTCATAGAGTGCAAATTTACTAAATTTAAGTTTTCAGCGCTTTACTTACCAATTTTCAGGCCGACTGTATAGATGTACTTAATTCTCATAAACAGGCGGATAAAAAAATAGTTGCAGATTTTTAGGCATTTCCTTTATCTTTGATTCTGTTACAAAAATTTACAAGTCGCAAATCACATCAATAAACTATGAAAATTGAAAAAATACAGGTTTTAAAAGGACCGAATATCTGGAGCATCCGACGAAAAAAACTGATTCAGATGAGATTGGATCTGGAAGAACTTGAACATTTACCTACCAATAAGATCGACGGTTTTCGCGAAAGGCTGGAGCAGCTTATCCCTTCACTAGTCACACACAGATGTTCAGAAGGCGTACATGGAGGCTTTTTTCAGCGTGTAGAGATGGGAACTTGGATGGGCCATGTCATTGAACACATTGCACTTGAAATTCAGACGCTGGCGGGTATGG
Source organism: Kaistella rhinocerotis (assembly GCF_030243905.1). NCBI lineage: Bacteria > Pseudomonadati > Bacteroidota > Flavobacteriia > Flavobacteriales > Weeksellaceae > Kaistella > Kaistella rhinocerotis. Next base: position 307,869 of record NZ_JASSYY010000001.1, read on the forward strand.
ACACAGGCTTTGGACGAACACGCGAAACGAAAACACCTGGCGTTTACAATGTGGTTTTCAGTTATTTGGAAGCCAATTGTGGCGTGTACGCGGCAGAACAGTCGGTGGAACTTGTACGATATCTGATTGACGGTAGACAGTACGATATTGAAGATTGCATCCAGCAGCTCAAGGAAATACGTGAACAGGAAAGGTTAGGTCCTTCTACCGGAAGTATTGTAGAAGAAGCGGTCTCCAGAAATATTCCGTGGATACGTCTCGGCCGTAATTCGTTGGTCCAATTAGGGTACGGCGTAAACCAACAGCGCTTTCAGGCGACCATAACCGGGAAAACCAGTTCTATTGCGGTTGAAATGGCCTGTAATAAAGAACTGACAAAAAAAATGCTCGATGACAACGCGATTCCTGTGCCGATGGGAGAACTTGTCACCGAGCCTGAAGACCTGGATAAAGTAATTCGCAAGATAGGATATCCGATTGTTTTGAAACCCCTGGACGGCAACCATGGAAAAGGATCTTCGATCAATGTTAATGATTGGGAAACTGCACTTATTGGACTACAACACGCCCAAAATTACTCGCGTAAGGTAATTGTAGAAAAATATATTTCCGGCTATGATTTCCGTGTGCTTGTGATCAATCATAAAATGGTGGCGGCAGCCAGAAGGGTTCCGGCTCATGTAGTGGGCGACGGTGTGCAGAATATCCAGCAACTTATCGATATCGAAAACCAGGACAGCAGAAGAGGTTACGGACACGAAAATGTGCTTACCGAAATATTGGTGGATAAAGACACCAACGAACTGCTTGAAAAACTGAATTACAGCCTTGAGACTGTGCCTCAAAAAGGTGAAGTGGTCTATTTAAAATCCACGGCCAATCTCTCCACCGGCGGCACTTCTATAGATGTGACCGATATGGTGCATCCCGAAAATGTCACCATGTGCGAACGGATCTCGAAAATCATAGGTCTGGATGTTTGCGGTGTCGACATCATGGCTCAAAACCTTACACAACCTTTAAAAGAAAGCGGCGGTGCAATCATCGAAGTAAACGCAGCGCCCGGTTTCAGGATGCATTTGGCTCCAAGTGAGGGCTTGCCCCGAAATGTGGCCGCGCCCGTTGTAGATATGCTTTATCCGCAGGGAAAACCGTTCAGAATTCCCATCATTGCAGTGACGGGAACGAACGGAAAGACGACAACAACGCGTCTTATTGCACATATCGTAAAAAACAATGGGTTCCGTGTAGGTTTCACCACTTCAGACGGAATCTACATCCAGAATACAATGCTTACGAAAGGAGATACCACCGGGCCAATCTCTGCTGAGTTTATCTTAAAAGACCCCACTGTGGAATTTGCAGTCCTCGAAACTGCGCGTGGGGGGATTTTGCGCTCCGGTCTTGGCTTCAGTTCCTGTGACATTGGGGTTTTGACGAATATCAAAGAAGATCATTTAGGAATGAATGATATTCACAACCTTCGTGATCTCACCAAAGTAAAAAGGGTAGTGCTGGATGCAGTTAAAAAAGGGGGCTGGAGCGTCTTGAATGCAGATGATGCCTATTCTATGCGTCTGATGCCGGACCTTGATTCGAAAATTGCCATTTTCAGCCTTGATGAAAACAATGAACACATCCTGAAATTCGCGAAAGAAGGCAAGATCACATGCGTTTATGAGGAAGGGTTCATCACCATCAAGAAAGGTGACTGGAAAATTCGTGTCGTAAAAGCCCGCAATGTGCCGATCACCATGGAAGGAAAGGCTCGCTTCATGATTTCGAACGTGCTTGCGGCAACCTTAGCAACATATCTGCACGGGTTTGAGATAGAAGATATTGCAAACTCACTCCGCACGCTGATACCAAGCGCTGCACTGACTCCCGGACGTCTGAATTTGTTTAAATTTAAGAAATTCCACGTGCTGATCGATTTTGCGCACAATCCGGCGGGGTACGAAGCTATTGAAGATTATCTTAAAAATGTGGATTCACCAAAGAAAATCGGGATTATCTCCGGCGTCGGTGACCGGCGTGATGAAGATATCCGGGAATGTGGAAAAATCGCGGGAAGAATGTTTGACCATATCATCATCCGCAACGAAAAACATCTGCGCGGACGAACTGAAGAGGAAATAAATAGCCTTGTAATCACCGGTATCCATGAATCGGGACGTGATGTGAGCTACGAAATTATTCCAAAGGAAACAGATGCACTTAAACATGCAATCAGTTTAGCTGAAGAAAATACCTTCATAATTGCCCTTAGCGATGTTATTTCAAATGCGATTGAACTCGTGCAGGAATACCAGATCAAGGAACTACAGGAGGACGGTAAAATACTTTAAATACAAAAATGAAATTCCCTCAAAAGTTTGAGGGAATTTTTTCTAATACGGTAACTTGATGTTCTCAGGATTTACAAAATCACCTGAGTACGGATTTTCGAGAAAACTTAGGAAAGGCTTACGAAATGTGATGATGTCTTCGCGCTGAATTCCGTAGACAGACCAATAGTTGGAAAGCAGTTGTGCAAACATATCCTGGTCCCAAAATCCAAATAGCGGCCGTGACGCATCAGCAACAACCGGTAGTGCTTCAATCTTAATCCCGTTGTCTGTACGCAGGATCTTATACTCTGGTTTGTACTGCAGCAGATAATCTGAATAGTGAAAACGCGCGTAAAGTTCCTCAAACTGAATCGGATGAAGTATGTGACCTTTCATTTTTTCGAGGATTTCCTGCTGGCATTCGCCGATGATGCCATTGTCTTGTAGGCATGCAATGAAACCAAAACCGTTCACACCAAACTGGAAGAGAAGGTTGATCGCATCATCGCGGTAACTTAGGATATCTGCCGAATATTTCAGGGGAAATACAGTGATTGACCACGGTTTCCGGTCTGAAAATGTAACCGGCTCAGTAATCGACTGTATCATCAAATGAAAGTTCCCGAATCTTTCGCGGAGCATCGGAGAAAGGTCGAATGTCTGACCAACACTTAATACACGGTTGCTTTCGTACTGCATCTCGTGATAGAGCAGGCCGTAAACGATTCGGCTCGTCCAGAGAAAAATCAAATGCTCATCCAGTGCGGCCATTCCATCGTAGCCCTTTTTGTAGGCTTCATATATTTTTTGGTCTAAATTTACAAAAGCATCTTTTACGCGCTGCGTGCACGGCAATTTCAGGTCGGCATACACGTATGATTTTGATTTATCCATCATTTCGATGCGGTCCTGGCCTATTTTGAAATGATCCATCAGCCATTCTGGAAAGACCGTCATGCTTTCGGTCGTGAGATCACCGGTAAGAAAACAGAATTGTTCTCCAAATATCAATTCTTCAAAAGGATTAAAAAGTGTAAGTGCCATAAGTCTGAATGCCGGTTTTTCGGCGCTGCAAAGATAAGCATATCGCGCTATCCGGGAGTTGTTGCGCTATAATAAAGTAAAAAAAGCTATTTTATCTTCCCAATTATTTGCCTATTTTTGACCGATGGAAAATTTCGTGGTTTCAGCAAGAAAATACCGTCCGCAGGAGTTTGATACTGTGGTGGGACAGTCGCATATCACTGATACGCTGGAGCACGCCATTCAGGAAAACCAGCTCGCGCAGGCACTGCTTTTTTGCGGTCCGCGTGGCGTGGGAAAAACTACCTGCGCGCGGATTTTGGCCAGAAAAATCAATGAGCGCGACGGTTCTACGTCGGAAGATGGCTTTTCTTACAATATTTTTGAACTTGATGCCGCTTCAAACAACGGTGTAGATGAAATCCGCGAACTTACTGATCAGGTTCGTTTCGCACCGCAGGTCGGCAAGTACAAGATCTACATCATTGATGAGGTTCACATGCTTTCCTCAGCTGCTTTCAATGCTTTTTTAAAGACGCTTGAAGAACCGCCGGCGCATGCCATCTTCATTTTGGCTACTACCGAAAAGCACAAAATCATCCCGACAATCCTTTCGCGATGCCAGATTTATGATTTCAAAAGAATCACGATCGAAGATATCCAACTGCAATTGAAAAAGATAGCGGATAAGGAAGGAATCGCGTACGAAGACGATGCGCTTTATATGGTAGCCCAAAAAGCCGACGGCGCCATGCGTGACGCACTTTCGATATTTGACAGGCTGTCTACCTTCACGCAGAAAAACATTACTTTGGCCAAAGCGGCGGAAGTACTGAATATCTTAGATTACGACCAATATCTGAATATCGTCGATCTTGCACACGAAAACAGGATTTCCGAAATACTTTCAGCGTTTAATGAGATTGTGAAAAAAGGCTTCGATTCTCACATTTTCATTGCGGGGCTTGGAAACCATTTCCGCGACCTGATGATGGCCCAGAATACGAATACTTTAAATTTAATAGAAGTCGGCGAAACCACAAAGACGAAATATGCCGCGCAAAGCAAAAAGTGGAGTGCGCAACTTCTGATAGACGCCATTGAAATCTGTAATCACGCAGACATCAATTATAAAAATTCAAAAAACCCACGGCTTACCGTCGAAATTGCGCTCATGCAACTTGCCTCGCTTACGGCAAACGGCAGTGCAGATAAAAAAAAAAGTATCTGATTTTAGCACCGCAGGCTAATCCTGAACCTGTAGTTGCCAAGATTTCCGTAGAAAAACCTGTTGCTGTAGCGCCCGTGCCGACCGAACCGGAAACCGGGCCAGTCATTGCAAAAACTTCCGAACCATTATTAGCGAAAAAAGCGCCATCCCGTTACAGCATTACGGCGATGCTTGAAAAATCGGAAGAAAAAGCCGAAATAGTTGCGGAAAAACCTCAGGAAAAACTGCCGAGCAATCACTTTACCGATACTGATCTTCAGCAGGAGTGGCAAAAGTTCCTGCAAAACCTGCAGAGCGACGATGTGATTGTTTTTAATGCAATCAGCTCATTCCGGCTTCGGAAAAAGGATGAAGATATCATTGAAATCACCTATCCGTCAGATTCTGCGAAGAGTGAGTTCGAGAAGGTGCGCGCAGATTTCTTCAACCATTTCATGCATAAGGTGAATCATTACAACATAAAAATAGAATACAGAAACGACGTCACGCTCAAAAAAGAAATCGTGACCAAGCGGATGCTTTTCGATAAATTAGCGGCGATAAATCCTGTTTTAAATGAACTTGACGAATTATTTAAATTTGACTTTAATTCTTAAGTACAGGAAACGTCAGAAATCAAGAATAAAGAATGGATCTAAAAAATATTGAAAACAAGTGGGTTCACCAATTTGCCAAACCCATCATCATAGCCGGCCCGTGCAGCGCCGAGAGCGAAAGCCAAATGCTGGAAACGGCCAGACGCATCAAAGAATCGGGTGCTGACGTGCCGATTTTTCGCGCTGGAATCTGGAAACCACGCACGAAGCCGAACGGCTTTGAAGGCGTTGGCGTAATCGGTCTCAACTGGCTTAAAAAAGTAAAGGAAGAATACGGTTTCCGTACCGCGACTGAAGTTGCGAACGCGCATCACGTGGAGGCTGCACTCGCGGCGGATGTCGATATTTTGTGGATTGGAGCCCGTTCTACAGTAAATCCTTTCACTGTGCAGGAAATTGCAGAAGCATTGAACGGAACGCAAAAACCAGTTTTCGTAAAAAATCCGGTGAACCCTGATTTAGCATTGTGGATTGGCGCACTGGAAAGGCTTTTGAGCCAGAATGTGCAGAATCTCGGTGTCATTCACCGCGGTTTTTCAACCTATCGAAAGACGAAATACCGGAATATTCCGAACTGGCAGATTGCACTGGATTTCCGGCAGGAATTCCCGAATATTCCGATGCTTGTAGATCCGTCGCATATCTGTGGAAACCGAACCGGTCTGGCTGGCGTAGCGCAGGAGGCGTTCAATGTTGGTTATGAAGGTATGATCATCGAAACGCACTGCAACCCTGATGAGGCTTGGAGCGATGCGTCGCAGCAGATTACGCCTGAGGTTTTGGCTGATATTATTTCAAATCTGCAGATCAGGAACTCTGATATTTCAGCATTTGATGATGAAATGGACAGGCACAGAACACTGATTTCCGACCTTGATTTCCAATTGATTGAGTTGCTGTCGCACCGCATGAAAATTTCGGAAAAGATCGGGACCTTGAAAAAAGACAACAACATTGCGATCTTCCAACCTGAACGCTGGAAAATCATTTCGGAATACGCGCAGCAAAAAGCTGACGAAACAGGAATGTCATCAGAATTTATAGAGAAAGTCTTCAAAGCGATACATGAAGAATCAATTGAAGTTCAAAACAGTCTTTAAATTTGAAAAAATAACGGTTTGAAAGGACTTATCACTAAATCTACCGGCAGCTGGTACCAGGTTTTAGACTCGGAAAAGGGCCAGTTTTATGAAGCGCGGATCCGTGGCAAATTTAAGCTCATAAAAACAAGGCTTACGAATCCTCTGGCCGTAGGTGATATGGTAGAATTTTCTTTGGAGCAGGATGATGTCGCGTGGATCACGCACATTACGCCGCGAAAAAACTACCTGATCCGCAAATCTGTAAATCTCTCGAAAGAAGCGCATATCATTGCCTCTAATATTGATATAGCATGCTTTATCTATACGCTGAAATTTCCGGAAACTTCCTTAGGTTTCCTTGACCGTTTCCTGGCATGTTGTGAAGCGTACAATATCAAACCGCTCATCCTTATCAATAAAATGGATACGCTGAGTGACGAAGAAACGGAACTGGTGCGTTATGTCGAGTCGCTCTATAAAGAAATCGGCTACGATACTTTAGAAATTTCTTCTTATTCTAAACTGAACCTGGACCAGCTTCAGGATTTGATCAAAAACAAAGTTTCGGTATTTTTCGGTCATTCGGGCAGCGGGAAATCTACGTTGGTAAACGCTCTGCAGCCGGATTTAAACCTTAAAACATCCGAGATATCAACCTCTGTTCTTAAAGGCAAACATACCACTACATTTGCCCAAATGCATTTCTGGGATTTTGGCGGAAGCGTGATCGATACACCAGGGGTGCGGGAGTTTGCGATGATTGATGTAGAGAAAGCCGAAATCCAGCATTACTTTCCTGAGATATTTTCCGTTGGCAGAGGCTGCAAGTATCACAACTGTATGCACATCAATGAGCCTAAATGTGCGGTGATCAAATCACTTGAAGAGGGCGGAAGGATAGAAGAAAGCCGCTACAACACCTACCTGAAACTGATGGAGGAAGCCGAAGAAAATTCGCTTCCATAAAAAACCCAGCCGAAGCTGGGTAAAAACTAATAACCATGAAAACTCAAATTAAACATGAGAATCGAAGTGTTATTCACAACTTCTGTGCCAAAATGAATTTAGCTCTCTAGAAAATGAATTTACGGTGCAAATATATAAAACTTTTTGTACTTTTGCGCCACATTAAAATACGATATATGTCAGGTAAAATTACGTTCACTATGATCAAGCCAGATGCAGTTGCAGCTGGTCACATTGGTGCTATTTTAGGGAAAATCTCGGAAGCAGGTTTCAAGATCAAAGCTTTAAAACTTACTCAACTTACAGTTGCTGATGCGCAGAAATTCTACGAAGTTCATGCAGAAAGACCTTTTTATGGTGAACTTGTGGAGTTCATGAGCAGCGGACCTATCGTTGCGGCGGTTCTTGAAAAAGATAACGCAGTAGCAGATTTCCGTACACTTATTGGAGCAACGAACCCGGCCGAAGCTGCGGAAGGAACCATCAGAAAAATGTTTGCGAGAAGTGTTGGTGAGAATGCCGTACACGGTTCAGATTCTGATGAGAATGCATTGATCGAAGCTAATTTCCATTTTTCAGGAAGAGAAATTTTCTAATTTCTTAACTGAAATATTTAAATATAAAAAGCCCCGCATGCGGGACTTTTTTGTTTTCGGACTGGATGTCTTAAATTTTTAGAAGTTCAATGGTCCGTTCAGGACTGTCGGATGAAAAGACTGCGTTTCCCGCAACTAGAACATCCGCGCCGGCTTCGAAAAGTTTGCCGGCATTATCCAGATTCACGCCGCCATCTACTTCAATCAGTGCTGTGGAATTATTGGAAAGAATCAAATCCTTAGTCTCCGCAATTTTCTTGTAAGTATTTTCAATGAATTTCTGCCCGCCAAAACCCGGATTCACGCTCATCAGCAATACCAAATCCACTTCTGCGATGATATCTTCGAGCATCAGGACCGGCGTGGCAGGATTGAGCACTACACCCGCTTTCGCTCCCTTTTCCTGTATGAGCGCGATGGTGCGGTGAAGATGAGTACACGCTTCGTAATGAACGGAAACCAAATCTGCACCCGCAGAGATAAATTCCTCGGCATATTTTTCAGGCTCCACAATCATCAAATGCACGTCCACAAATTTCTGCGCGTGTTGCTGAACGGTTTTCATCACAGGAAATCCAAATGAAATATTGGGTACGAAACGGCCGTCCATTACGTCGATGTGAAGCCAGTCTGCTTGCGAGTTGTTGAGCATTTCTATGTCGCGCTGCAGATTTCCGAAATCGGCTGACAGGAGGGAAGGAGCGATGAGTTTGGTTTTCATGAATTTATATTTAAAACGGAATCGGTTTTAAGGAATTTTAGTGATATTTTAGATTCATTCCGGGCTCGATTTTCAGCAAAGTTTCGTACATAAGATTGATGACATGTTGTACGTCTTCCTTGGAAACCATCTCCACAGTGGTATGCATATAACGTAACGGAAGTGAGATCAGTGCAGAAGGAACACCGCCGTTTGAGTGCGCAAACGCATCTGTATCTGTTCCGGTTGCACGGCTTGCCGCCGCCCGCTGAAACGGTATATCTTTCTCTTTGGCTGTCTCCACGATGAGGGAGCGAATGGTGTGATGAACGCTGGGCGCAAAGAAAATTACAGGTCCGGCACCACATTTTTGGTCGCCTTCCTTCTTTTTCTCGATCATCGGCGTGCCTGTGTCGTGTGTCACATCGGTGACAATGGCGATGTTCGGTTTTATCGTGTCAGCGATCATATCAGCGCCATAAAGACCTACCTCTTCCTGCACAGAATTGGTAATGTAGAGACCATACGGCAACTGCTTTTGGTTTTCTTTAAGCATTCTTGCAGCTTCGGCAATCATGTAGCCGCCGATACGGTTGTCCAGGGCGCGGCACACATAATATCGGTCGTTCAGTTCGAAAAATTCGTCAGGATAGGTGATCATGCAGCCAACAAATATTCCCAAATCTTCTACTTCCTGCTTGGAGATGGCGCCGCAATCAATGAATATATTTTCGAGTTTCGGGACGGGTTCATCTGAACTTATGCCGCGCGTATGTATCGCCGGCCAGCCGAAAACTCCCTTAACAACACCTTTTTCGCCGTGGATTTGAACAACCTTCGACGGAGCGATCATTTGGTCTGAGCCACCATTCCTGATCACATATATCAAACCTTCATCCGTGATATAATTCACGTACCACGAGATTTCATCAGCGTGCGCCTCGATGACCACCTTGAATTCGGCTTCGGGATTGATAATACCGTAACATGTTCCATAATGATCAAATTCCACTTTGTCCACAAATGGAGCCACATAATCCATCCAGATTTTTTGGCCACCATGCTCGTAACCGGTTGGTGATGCGGTATTTAAATATTTTTTTAAAAAGTTTAAAGACTTATTTTCGTCAGCCATTATATTAGGTATGAAATTTGATGTAAAAGCCTGATTTTATACGACGTAAAAATAATGAATTTAAATAAACTGGTGGCAGTATCCGCTGTGTTTTGCTTCAGTTTAATGAGTGCCCAAAAGGACACCGTACTTATTGCAAAACCAATTAGCCAATACCCGCCCGAGCTTTTGAAGACTGACGAACTGGGAAATAAATATTACTACGACGAAGCTCAAAAAGCCAAAATATACGAGATTGACGGTGAAAATGTGGTTGTAATGGACGAACTCATTTTGCTGAATAAACCCAGGTTTAATAACCAACTCGATCAAAACTATTATTACTTTCTCAACAAGAAACTCAATCGTGTTTATCCACTTTTTCTTACGGCACTGGACCAGTATCAGGGCATTCAACAGGAAATAAAGGGTCTTAGCCGCGCCGAACAGAAAAAATACGTAAGTTCGCAGCAGAAATTGCTGGCAGATCAGTATGAAAAGCAGCTACGCGACCTGACGACGACGGAAGGGAAAGTTTTTGCTAAACTGATGTACCGTGCGACCGGCAAGACAGTCTTTGAGATTATCAAGGAACTGCGTGGCGGCTGGAGTGCTTTCTGGTGGAATGTGAAAGGAAATATTGCAGATATTGAACTGAAAGAGCCTTACGATCCGTACCGAAACCGCACCGACGAGTTTTTGGAATCGCTTCTTCAAAGCAACTGGAATTCCGGATATCTGCAGCCATACCCGGGTCACCGTGATTTCAAAATAAAGAAATAAGATTTTTTAATGAACAGATTTTTCAACAGACTGATATTGGCCGGCGGGCTCATTATCTCAGGTTTTATGTACTCTTATGGCGTTACCGGTCACCGGATAGTTGCCGAAATTGCCGAACGGAATCTAACACGGAAAGCAAAGAAAAATTTAAAGAAAATCATTGGCGACCAGAAATTGGCTTATTGGGCAAACTGGCCTGATTTTATAAAAGCTGACACCACGGGAACGTGGAAACATTCCGAGGTTTGGCATTATGTAAATGTAAATTCGCAGCCAAACGCTAAAATGTTCTCTGACAGTCTTCAGGCACAGAAAGGTCCGAATCTTTATACGGAGATCAAAGCACTTTCAACAAAAATCAAAGACAAGAGTACGCCGCAAAGCGAGCGCGAGATTGCGTTGCGCTTTCTTATTCATATGGTAGGAGATTCTTCCCAGCCACTACATGTGGGTCGCGCCGAAGATTTGGGTGGAAATACGATTAAGATTAAATTCTTCGGAGATAATACCAATCTACATTCGCTGTGGGATTCTAAACTGATCGATTTCCAGAAATACAGTTACGAGGAGTATGCCACTGTGTTGAATGTAAAATCTAAAAAAGAAATCGAGCAGATCCAAAGCGGAACACTTGAAGATTGGTTCTATGACAGCCAGAAAATGGCGGATACAATCTATGCAAATACGGTAGCCGGAGCCGCTTATTCCTACGATTACAACTATAAATTTGCGCAAACTATGGAGCGCCAGTTGTTGCATGGAGGATTAAGGCTTGCAAAAATCCTGAATGAAATTTTATAGGAATCTTTCACAAAGTTTTTCGTAGGCGATCCTGTCAACCGGTAGTACGAAAGGGTTTTGGGCGGCATTTATTGGAAGCCACTCGGTTTTTTCGATGCACGGATCCATGATCAAGAATTCAGTTTCATCAGCAATTTCTACGATGTAATAAATGGTAAGTAGTTGCTCGTTTTCGCGAAAACGGGAGGCCACGAAATCTTCCTGCGTGTAAAGATGACTTAAGATATTGATCTTTACATTTAATTCTTCTTCAAATTCGCGTCGGAGACAATCGGTAACACCTTCGCCGAGCTCCAGTCCACCACCAGGCAGTTTCAAAAGATTTTGGCCTACATATTCTTCATGTAGTACCAGCACTTTTCCGTCTTTTACCGCGGCGCCATATACGCGGACATTTAGTTTTTCGGTCATTGGTTTAAATTACAGAACATTCCAAAGTTAATAAAATTTAGGATGCAGGTTCGCTTGCTTTCCAGGCGATCATCATTTCACGTTTTCCCGGTGGTCCGGGGCGTTTTTCTACTTTAAAACCGAGTTCTTTAAGAATCCGCCGAACGCTGCCTTTGGAAGAATAAGTTGTGAAAAGTGCACCCATTCCCATTTTATCAGCTACCATTTCTAAGAGAGGTTGCTCCCAAAGATCCGGTTGTACACGGGCGCCAAAACAATCGAAGTAGACGAGATCGATACTTGGCATTGGGATGTTTTCAATTTCAAAAAAATCGCATTTAAATTTCGTTAAATAAAAATCAGGGACTATTTCCACTTTTTTTTCCCACTCGCATGCATGAATTTTAGCATTAAGGTCTGCTATTTTTTCCTCATCGAAAAGACTCTCATATGCAAGTTCTGTAATTTCGGCTTGCTTTACGGGATATTTCTCTAATGTATAATAATGAATAACATGACATTTGTCATTTCTTAAAAATTCATTTAATGTTACCAAAACGTTAAGTCCTGTGCCAAAACCAAGTTCCAAAATATGAATTTCGTAATGTTGTGACAAATTTAACCCATTATTGATAAAGACGTGACGCGCTTCCTGCAACGCACCGTGACCGGAATGGTAGTTTTCATTTAAATCCTTTATTAGCAGTGTTTTACTGCCATCTTTGGTAGTTGTTACAATCCGTTCCATGCTAAATTTTTTCAAAAATACTTTAAAACTTTTATATTTAGAAAATTATGTTAAATTTGTAGAACATCAATAAAATTTTTTAATATGATAATTCAAAAATCTGCAACTCCCCGGATTGCAACCTTTGATCCACAAAATTTCTCTTTTGGCGATACGTTTACGGATCATATGATCATCTGCGAGTATGAGAATGGCAAATGGGGTGATGTGAAGCTTATTCCGTATGGTCCGCTGCCTTTTACACCAGCAATGATGGGGCTGAACTATGGTCAGGCATGTTTCGAGGGAATGAAGGCTTATAAAGATGATGAAGGCGAAGTTTTTCTTTTCAGACCTGAAAAGAATTTTGAAAGAATAAATAAATCTGCATCTAGATTGGCGATGCCGGAAGTTACCGAAGAAATGTTTCTTGGCGGCCTGAAAGCACTTGTAGATATGGATCGGGAGTGGATTCCGCAGGGAGTAGGGACTTCTTTATATATCCGCCCGCTTATTTTTGCAACAGAAGAGGTATTGAAAGCAAGAATTTCAAATAAATACATGTTCGCGATTGTTGCGACACCTGCAAAAAGTTACTATACTGAACCGGTTTCTGTACTCATTTCAGATTTTTACTCACGTGCGGCAAGCGGCGGTGTAGGTTCTGCAAAAGCAGCTGGGAATTATGCAGCATCTTTCTATCCGACTCAGTTGGCAAACCAACAGGGCTATGAGCAGGTGATCTGGACAGACGATTCCACACACGAATATTTCGAAGAAAGTGGAACGATGAATGTCTTCGTACGAATCAATGATACCATTTATACTCCTCCTACATCGGAAAAAATTCTTGATGGCGTTACGCGTGACAGTTTTATCCATTTGGCGAAAAGACGTGGCATTGATGTGAGAATTGAGCCTGTATCTGTGAAAAAAGTGATCGAGGCGCAGAAAGATGGTAGTCTGAAAGAAGTTTGGGGCGTTGGAACTGCCGTAGTTACGAGTGTTTTCCGTGCGTTGGGTTACAAAGGTGAAAAACTTGAACTTCCAACACTTCCACTTGAAGAAAGCTTCGCGCTTTCACTGCAGCAGGACCTTGTGAATATTCAGAACAATAAATCTGAAGATCCGTTTGGCTGGAGAATGAAAGTCGGTAAAGAAGTTTTGCAGGATGCTTAATTTCTATCAGCGATAAATATATTTGACCGGGAACTTCCCGGTCTTTTTGGTTAAAAGTTTAGCGCGAATTCACTATTTTCGCAAATATTTATGCGCAAAATAATTGTCTTTTCAATACTTGTAGCGGTCGGCTGTGCACAGAAACAGCAGAGTCATCCGCCTGTAGGTGGCTTTCTGAGCGAGAAAGATCTGGAAACTTCAAAAAACCGGGCGAAAAATTTAAATCAAACCGAAAGACTGCAGATTGAAGACTGGATCAAGAGCCAGGATGAAAAGTTTTATCCAATGCCTTTAAACTATTGGGTAAATGTTGAAAACCTGCAGAATAATCCACGGAAAGCTGAGGGTCAGACCATCTCTTATTCTTATGAAATTTTTGATTTTGACCAAGTGAAACTTTCGACAGAGCCGGTGGAGAAAAGGAATGTTCAGTTTGGACGTTTTGAGGAACTGAAAGCCGTAGAAGATGTTTTGAGATATCTGGAACTCGGTGCTTCTGCCACTATTTTGGTGCCTTCGGTGTTGGCTTTTGGCACTTATGGTGACAATAATAATATCCCGAACGACTTGCCGCTAATTATAAAAATCAAAGTATTATAAAAATTTATCCATGTTTAAAAAGAATTTATTAATCGCAATGGCAGCGTTTTCGCTCAGCAGTTGCACACCAATCTATAAAAAAATGAACGTAGAAAAAGAAACTTACGAAGGCTTAAAAGATGGCCTTTACGCTAATTTCCAGACTTCAAAAGGAAATATGATCGTAAAATTTGAAGATCAGAAATCACCGGTTACGGTGGCTAATTTCGTGGGTCTTGCAGAAGGAAAAATCGAAAATAAGTCCAAGACTAAGGGTGTTCCGTTTTATGACGGTACTATTTTTCACCGCGTGATCAAAGATTTCATGATTCAAGGTGGTGATCCGCAGGGAACCGGAATGGGTGATCCCGGCTACAAATTTGAAGATGAAAAAAATGACCTTCAGCACACCGGAAAAGGTATTCTCTCAATGGCAAATTCAGGTCCTAATACCAACGGTTCGCAGTTTTTTATCACTGAGGTTGCAACACCTTGGCTCGACGGAAAACACACCATTTTTGGTAAAGTGGTAAAAGGAGAGGAAGTGATTGATGCTATCGCGAATGTAGAAAAAGGTCCACAGGATAAGCCGCGTACGGATGTTGTTCTGGAAAAAGTTTCTGTATTCTCAAAAGGAGATCAGTACAAAAACTATGATGCTGCGCAGGTTTTTACTGAAGGCAAATCTAAAATTGCTGAAAATAACAAAGCTGCGATGGCAAAGATTGAAGCAGAAAAGAAACGTAAAGAAGAAGAATTCGCAGCAAATCAATTGAAAATGGTAGAAGATATGAAAGCCGGGATGCAGGTGACAGCTTCAGGACTTTACTACAAAATCACGAAAACTACCGACGGCGTTGCGCCAAAGGCCGGTGATGAAGTCGCTGTACATTATGCAGGTCGTTTGGTTGATGGTAGTGAGTTCGATTCATCGTTTAAACGTGATGAGCCGATCACGTTTTCAGTGGGTATTGGCCAGGTCATCAAAGGTTGGGACGAAGGAATTTTACTATTAAAAGAAGGTGAAACCGGAACTTTCCTCATTCCTTCAGAACTTGGATATGGAACAAGAGGAGCTGGCGGCGTGATTCCTCCGAACGCGTGGCTGGTATTTGATGTAGAGCTTGTAAAAGTGAATGCAACTTTAACCAGATAACTCAATAACAATAAAATTATAAAAAGGGAACACTATTTTTTAGTGTTCCTTTTTTTTTGGTTAATTATTTTAGCTTAATTCTTTATTTTTAATTAAAAATACCCAAAAGCATCATATCAATTATGGTGATTTCACGGTACAACCATTTGATTGTTACGGTAAATTTGTACCAGAAGTTTAAGGAAAGCACGGAAGCGAAAAGCAGGTATAATGCGGCAACAGAGACTTAAACTTTGATTAGATTTTACACAAAACAGATAGATGACGATAAACACAAATGACTGAAAAAGGGAAGGTGCATTTCAAAAGAATGCATCTTTTTTTATACTACTTTTTCACCGCAGATTTTGCAGTAGCGCGCGTCATCATCTATATCCTCATTTCCGCAGCGGTTGCAAACTTTCTCCAAATTTTGGCGTTTGTTACGCATTTCAGCCGTCACGATTCCCGTAGGCACTGCAATGATAGAATAACCTGCGAGCATGAGCAAAACGGACAAAAACTTGCCCAGTGGTGTGGCAGGTGAAACATCGCCATAGCCGACGGTAGTAACTGTTACTACTGCCCAGTAAATACTTTGCGGAATACTTTCAAAGCCAGGTCTGTGGCCTTCCACCATGAACATCAGCGAGCCTACAATCACTGAAAAAATTACCAGAAAAAGCAGGAAAATGTAGATTTTGCGTGAGCTGTTTTTCAATGCACGTACGATGAAAGTGCCGTCGTGCATGAAGTCGAGCAGGTTGAGGATCCGGAAAATACGCAGCATCCGCAGCATGCGGATGATCAGGAAATACTTCGTAATAGGGAAGAAAAGACTCAGATAAAAGGGCAAAATCGCCAGAAAATCAATGATTCCGAAAAAGCTGAAGATATAGGCGCGGCGGTTGCGGATCGTGATTATCCGTAAGACATATTCGACGGTGAAAAAGGCGGTTATGATGATCTCCAGGATTACAAATAGCCGGTGAAGTTTCGCGTCGTAAATTTTCACACTTTCCATCATGACGATGAAGGTGCTGAGGAGGATCAGTGTAAGCAGTGTGAGGTCGAACAGTTTTCCGAGCCGCGTATCAGATTTGAAAATGATGCGGAAAACCTTGCGTTTCCAGCGTTTGTTCTCAGAAATAAAATTGTGTTCCTTATCCATATGCCTTTAGGAAATAAATGTAAATAAATAATTCCTATTTTCGTAACAAACTTAGTGCAAATGAAACTGAAGCAGGCTGTAGAAGCCATTGAACAGCGTTTTAAGATAAGCCACGCCGAAGATTTTGATAATGTCGGATTACTTTGCGGCAATCCGGAACGTGAAATTACGGGAATACTGGTGTGCCATGATTCACTGGAATGTGTTGTAGATGAAGCTATTTCGAAAAATTTAAATCTGATTGTGGCATTTCATCCGATTGTTTTTTCAGGCTTAAAATCCATTACCGGTAAAAATTACGTGGAGCGTGCTGTGCTTAAGGCAATAGAAAATAAAATTGCGATCTATGCCATTCACACGGCATTTGATAATGACTATTTCGGCGTGAATTATCGCATTTGCGAAGAATTGGGCTTAAAAAACCAACAGATTTTGATGCCTAAAAAATCTAATCTGACAAAACTGGACGTCTATGTTCCGCACAGTCATGCAGATACGGTAAGAAACGCAATGTTTGAAGCGGGCGCCGGCAACATCGGTTTTTATGATGAATGCAGTTTTTCGGTTGACGGACGTGGGACATTCAGACCAAATGAAGGATCAGATCCTTATTCCGGTACGCAGGGTGTTCGCGAAAACGCCGCGGAAGAAATGATTTCCGTAATTTTTGAAAGCTACAAATCATCAAAGATAATTTCCGCTTTAAAAGCAGCGCATCCTTATGAAGAAGTTGCTTATCAACTGATTAAGCTCGAAAACGAAAACCATTATGCCGGTCTGGGGCGTTTCGGTCAATTTGAAAAGGCACTGACTGAGGTAGAATTTCTTCAGCTTTTAAAAGACAGATTTAGTCTGAACGTAATCCGCCACAGTAATCGTTTGGGCAAAATGATTGAAACTGTCGGTGTTTTGGGTGGCAGTGGCGCCAGCGGAATAAAAAGCGCCTTGGCGAAAGGCTGTGACGCGTACATCACGGCTGATGTGAAGTATCACGAATTTTATCAGGGCGAAGACAGGATGCTGATTTGCGATATCGGGCATTTTGAGTCTGAGCAATTTGTCCCAGACCAAATATTTCAAATATTGTCGGAAATTTTTCCTAAATTTGCGGTCTCAAAATCTCTTGAGAAAACCAATCCTGTTAATTATTTTTTCTAAAAATATGGCTAAGAAAACTGTAGAAGTTACAATTGAAGACAAGCTTCGGGCACTGTATGACCTGCAAATTATTGATTCACGTCTAGACGAGATCCGTAATACGCGCGGTGAACTCCCGATTGAAGTTGAAGATCTCGAAATTGAAATTGAAGGTTTAGAGAAAAGAGCAGAAAAGTTTCAGGCCGAAATAAAGGAACAGAACGACGAGATCAATAATAAAAATGAGGTTATCAATCATGCTAAAACATTGATTGACAAATACAAAGCTCAGCAAAATAACGTTCGAAACAACAAAGAATTCGAAGCTTTAGGCAAAGAGATCGAGTTCCAGGAACTTGAAATACAGTTGGCTGAAAAAAGAATCAAAGAATTCGGTGCGAAGATTTCACATAAAGATGAAACTTTAGAAGAATTGACCAACAAGATTTCTGAACTGAAGAATCACCTGAAATTTAAGAAGGAAGAGCTTGAAAGTCTTGTTGCAGAAACGCAGAAAGAAGAGGAATTCCTTACTGCGAAGTCTGAAGAATTCGCTAAAAATATCGATGAAAGACTGCTGGCATCTTACCAAAGAATCAGAAGCAACTCACCGACCGGTCTGGCGGTTGTAGGTCTTGAAAGAGGTGCGCCGAAAGGTTCATTCTTCACACTTCCTCCACAGAAGCAAATGGAAATCGCTCAGCGCAAGAAAATCATTATCGATGAGCATAGCGGTAAAATCCTGGTAGATGATGATCTCGTAAATGAGGAAACTGAAAAAATGAAAGATATTATTAAATTTTAATTCTTTCTCTAAAAATAAAAAAGGTTCGGAAATTTTCCGAACCTTTTTGTTTTATTCAATAGCTGCATTTTCCAGACAGTCTTTTATTCTCCGCATGGCCTTCATAAGTTCCGCCTCAGATGCTGCGTAAGAAAATCTGATGCAGTGCGGGTTTCCGAATGAAACTCCACCAACGGTCCCTACATGCGCGTTTTCTAGCAAAAACATCGCAAAATCATCTGCATTAACCATTAATTTTCCGTTCAGTTTCTTCCCTAAATAGTAGGAAATATCCGGAAAAAAATAAAATGCAGCTTCCGGATAATTCACTTTAAAACCCGGAACGTCCTGCAAAAGATTGAAGACCAAGTCACGTCGCTCGCGAAATTTTTCAATCATATATCCATATTCACTTGGCTCGGCACGTAACGCTGCTACAGAAGCTTTTTGTGCCATCGTATTCGCGCCACTTGTCATCTGACCCTGAATTTTTTCGCAACCTGTCGCCAGCCATTTCGGACAAGCCGAATAGCCGATTCGCCAACCTGTCATCGCAAATGATTTTGACATCCCGTTGATTACCGCGGTTTGCTCATAAACTTGTGGAAATTCGGCAATCGAGGTGTGTTTCCCGTCATAGTTGATGTATTCGTAAATTTCATCTGAAATTACAGTTACCTGTGGATGTTTCGCCACTACATTTGCAATCGCCTCTAGTTCCTCATAGGAATAAAAACTGCCCGATGGATTGCACGGTGAGCTGTAAAGCAAGATTTTAGTCTTGGCTGTGATGGTATTTTCAAGTTGCGAGGCGGTCATTTTGAAATCTGTATCGATCGAAGTCTCAATGAAAACCGGCACGCCGCCCATCATTTTCACCATTTCCTTATAGCTCACCCAGTATGGTGCAGGTAAAATAACCTCGTCACCGTCGTTCAGTAATGAGGCAACCACATTTAGGATCGATTGTTTCGCGCCGTTTGATACGCATATTTGGCTCGGTTCGTAGTGAAGATTGTTGTCGCGTTTCAGTTTGGCACAAATGGCCTCGCGAAGATCCAGAAATCCCGGGACGGGGGAGTAGTGGCTGAAGTTATTGTCTATCGCTTCGAAAGCGGCTTTCTTAATATTTTCCGGTACGTCAAAATCCGGTTCGCCCAATGTCAGGCTGATTACGTCCAGGCCCGCGGCCTTCATTTCCCTCACCTTATTACTCATCACGAATGTCTGCGAAAAGCTCATTCTGCTAAGGCGGTTTGCTAGTTTCTCCATAATTTTTCTTAGGCTTCCAAAGATAAATTTTTTCTTCATGCAGGCGCTTTCTTTTTGTTTAAATTTGCCAAAAATGACTTAGATGCAGACCGAACTTATCCTAAAATATTTTCCCGATCTCTCCGAAAACCAGAAGCAGCAGTTTGATAAACTCCAGGAACTGTATGCAGAATGGAATGCAAAAATCAATGTGATTTCGCGCAAAGACATGGATTCGCTTTATGAGAAACACGTCCTTCATTCACTCGGCATCGCGCGTGTGATGAACTTCTCTCCCAACACGAAAGTGCTTGATATTGGGACTGGTGGTGGATTTCCGGGAATTCCGCTGGCCATTATGTTTCCGGAAACTCATTTTACGCTGGTAGATTCTATCGGTAAAAAAATCACCGTGGTGAAGGAAGTTGCCGCCGCTTTGGAACTTCAAAATGTGACCGCGATCCATGCACGTGCGGAAGATATTCCCGGAAAATTTCACTTTGTAGTAAGCCGTGCGGTGACGCAGATGCCGGTGTTTTTGCGTTGGCTCAAAGGAAAATTTGAGAAAGAGCAATTTAATCCAAAACACAATGGTGTCCTTTATTTAAAAGGTGGTGACCTGAGTGAAGAGCTTTCGGGACTGAAATGCGAAATATTTGACCTTAAAAATTATTTTGAAGGCGAATTCTTTGAGACTAAAAAAGTGGTATATTTATCTAAAGGAAATTTTAATTCTTGATATGCACGTACTATTGCGATTATGATTATCGTTTTAGTTGTAATAAATCAAATATTTATGAAAACTATATTTAAAATGGCAATGCCGCTGGTTCTTTTTCTGGGCCTTGCAAGTTGCAATGACCGGTTTGAAGGTGATGAAATTACCAGCACAGAACTCGCAAAGATTGACAGCGTGAATATCGCGCAGGACACAATGGATGTTTACACCATCCAGACTATTAAAACCTATTCAGATTACGCCGCAAACTGTGAAGGCTTTTACGGCTACGATTATGTCCACAAACCTTCACTGCAACGTGATGTTGCCACATATAAGTTTAAAACGACCGCGGCTTGTGGGGAAACCTTGGCGCGCTCCTCACAGATCAATTTCAGACCTGTGGAGGCTGGTGTTTACACATTCCGCTTCTGGACGGGTAGAGATTCTTCAGGCGCCGATACCTGGCTGGAACGGATGATCGTCGTAAAATAAATTCTGTTTTTAATTTTCAAAACTTAAAGCATTCGAGGCAGGTTTCGGATGCTTTTTTTGTATTTTTAATGGTTAATCCATACCCACAACGCTAAATGAAATTTTTAAATAAAATTGTAACTGAACTGCTCGCGCTGGAAAGTGACCTTTCAAAGTTTAACATCGTGCTGCCCGGCAAGCGGCCGATAGTTTTTATCAAGAAAATACTTAAAGAAAAGAAGTATTCCGGTTTTTTGCCTAATTTCTTTACCATCGAAGACTTAATCACTGAACTTGGCGGAAAGATGCATGTCCAGGGTATTGCGGTCTGGTTGTTTGCATTCGATGTCTATCGCAGCCAGCATCCGGGTGAAAGCTTTTCGGATTTTCTTAAATGGTTTCCCACTTTGCTGAAAGACTGGGATGATATTTCAAAATTCGCCGAAGATGACACCAAAGTTCTGGAATACATGGTGAGCGAAGAACGAATTAAAAACTGGGCGGAAAACCTGGGTGATCAGGACGGCACGGTGCGTAAGCATTTGAATTTCTGGCAGCGTATGAACGCCTTCGTCCCTTTGCTGCAGCTCCGGTTGGAGGAAAAAGGCTGGGCGACCTCGGGCATGATGCACAAAGCGGCTAGTAGAAAAATAGAAGAATTCGCTCAAAGTACGGATGGGAAATATGTCTTTTGTGGTTTTAACGCCTTCACGCCGGTGGAGGAGAAACTTGTGAAAAACCTTTTGCAGTGGGACAGGGCGATCTGTTATTTTCAGGGCGACGATTATTATGTCGCGGATGAAAGACAGGAAGCCGGCAAGTTCCTTCGCCAACACAGGCATTGGAAAGAATTCAATGAAAGCCGGCCGTTTCGCTGGATCGAGGATGATTTCCGGAAGACCAAGAACATTAAGGTTTACGAAGTTTCGGGCAATGTGTCGCAGACCAAAGTGCTGCCGTCAATCTTTTCAGAAATTCAATCTGAAAATCTAGCGGATACTGCAGTTGTTTTATTGGATGAAAATCTCCTGCCAGCCGCGTTGGATGCTCTGGCTGCAGCGCCGCGCCTGAATATCACGATGGGTTTTCCGCTGAAAAATCTGGCATTCAGCAACGCGATGAAACGGCTTTTTTATCTTCAGAAACTACTCGAAGCCTCAGACTCATCTTATTATTACAATGACGTACTTTCGATTCTGGAAGAGCTGCCAAACGCGGATCAAGACCAGGAGATCATCGTAAAATTCCGCGTGCAGATTGAGGAACGGAATATTATTTACATCTCCCGCAAATTGCTAACTGAGCTTCTGGGTGAACTTTCGTATTTCAATCTTTTTCAAAAGCAGGAATCGGTCGCGGTATTTCTGGATTTACTTATTTCGTATTGCTACCAACTGAAGTTTGGTGATTTGGATGACATCCAATATGAAAATATTTCGCACTTCGAAAAATCATTTAAAATCATTAAAAACCAGTTGTCACCCTACAGTTTTACACTGAATATGGAAACGCTGGAAGTGCTTATCAATCAACTGATCAGCTCGGAAACAATTGATTTTCAGGGTGAGCCGTTAGAAGGTTTGCAGGTGATGGGTTTACTGGAAACGCGTCTGCTGAATTTCGAAAATATTATCCTGCTGTCTGCCAACGAAGGAAAACTGCCGCTGGGGAACACCCAAAATACGTACGTGCCATTCGGAGTGCGGAAGCATTTCGGTTTACATACTTTTTTAGAAAATGACAGTATCTACGCTTATCATTTTTACCGTTTTTTGCAGGATTCCCGGAATGTACATCTGCTGTTTAATGCTTTGAATTCCGGTGTCAACAGTGGTGAGAAAAGCCGTTTCATCACGCAGCTTGAAATAGAAGACCGGTATCACAAAATTGAAAATATCATCATCGAGAACAGTTCGGAACCTATTCTTCTGCAACCGATGCAGTATGAAAAAACGCCT
Source organism: Kaistella rhinocerotis (assembly GCF_030243905.1). Classification (NCBI taxonomy): domain Bacteria; kingdom Pseudomonadati; phylum Bacteroidota; class Flavobacteriia; order Flavobacteriales; family Weeksellaceae; genus Kaistella; species Kaistella rhinocerotis. The sequence goes on from NZ_JASSYY010000001.1 coordinate 330,594, forward strand.
CCGGTTCTTGAGCAACTTGAACTTTGGAAATCGCGGGTTTCTGCGTCGCACCTTACGTCGTACATCTATGATCCAATTGATTTTTATTTGAATAAGATCCTGCACACGCGGGAAGGCGAGGAGATGGAAGAGGAGCTTTCTCAGCGTAGCTACGGAAATCTTGTGCACTATGCGCTTCAGCATATCTACGAACCATTGGTTGGCAAAATATTGAAATCTAATAATTTATCGGTTGCAAATGAAGCAATAGATGATGCTTTGAATGCCGCGATTGAAAAAATTAAACATCAGCCTGAATTTTATGAACGCGGAATCAATTTCATCCACAAATCAATTGCGGAAAGGGTAGTGCGAGGTGTGTTGCAGCATGACATCGAACTTTTATCCAATGGAAACACGCTCGAAATTGTGGGTGTGGAGCGGGAATTTACCAGTCCGCCGTTTTATTTAAACGACGAAAAGACAGATTCAGTTGCATTTTACGGTTTTATTGACCGCATTGACAGATTGAACGGAAACATTCGCATCATCGACTTTAAAACAGCAAAAACGAAAAATCTGGCGATTACACATCCTAAAAAAGACGATGGTGGCGAAAAATTGCAGAATCTGTTTTTCAGCAGTGATTATAAGCAGGCGATGCAGCTTTCTATCTATGCACATCTGATTGTGAACAGCACCGATTTTGTTGACAACAGGGTACAGTGCGGAATCTGGAGCTTTGCCGAGGTAAACAGAGGCGTACAGACGCTCAGTCTTTTCGGCGATGATGAGATTACCGCCGAAAATCTGAAAACGTCATTGAACGCTGTGAAAAACGTTATTTTAGATATCCTGAACCCCGAGAACAAATTCGTGGAATCAGTGAAAGTTTCGTATGATTATTAAGGATTTTAACCAAAAGCATTAATTCCGGTGATGTCCATTCCGGTGATCAGCAGATGGATGTCATGCGTTCCTTCGTAAGTGATTACAGATTCAAGGTTTGCCGCGTGACGCATCATCGGAAATTCACCCATTATACCCATACCACCGAGCATCTGTCTGGATTCCCGCGCAATGTCGATTGCCATTTTCACATTGTTTCGTTTGGCCATAGAAATGTGCGCAGGTGTAGCTTTATGATCGTTTTTAAGGTTACCGAGCTGAAGGCAAAGAAGTTGTGCTTTGGTGATTTCTGTAAGGAATTCGGCCAGTTTTTTCTGCTGAAGCTGGAATGAAGCTATAGGTTTTCCAAACTGTTTGCGCTCTTTTGAATACTTTACGGCCGTGCAGTAACAGTCTACAGCAGCGCCGATCACTCCCCACGAAATGCCGTAACGTGCAGAGTTCAGGCACGAAAGAGGACCTTTCAGACCAATGACATTCGGTAAAATATTTTCTTTCGGAACTTTTACATTATTGAACACCAATTCGCCGGTTTTTGACGCACGAAGACTCCATTTATTATGCGTTTCAGGCGTAGAAAAACCTTCTAAAGTGCGCTCAACAATAAGTCCGCGTACTTTGCCGCTTTCATCTTTAGCCCAAACAACCGCGATATCACAGAGTGGCGCATTCGTGATCCACATCTTGGCACCATTAAGTAAATAATGGTCACCTTTATCCTCGATCTTCGTTTCCATTGAACTTGGATCTGAACCATGATTTGGTTCGGTAAGACCAAAGGCACCAATCATTTCTCCGGTGGCAAGCTTCGGAAGATATTTACGCTTTTGTTCTTCAGATCCAAACTCATTGATTGGGAACATCACCAGCGAACTTTGAACAGAAGCAGCAGAACGAACGGCCGAATCTCCGCGTTCGAGTTCTTGCATGATGATTCCGTAAGCAATTTGATCAAGGCCTGAACCGCCATATTCTTCGGGAATGTAAGGGCCGAGTGCGCCGATTTTGCCCAATTCCTGCATCAGACCGGGAATATCGGTGTGGTGCTGCGCAGCATTGTCAATCTTAGGCATCACAAAACTTTCAACCCAATCGCGGACAGACTGGCGGATTAACAGATGCTCTTCGGTGAGCAGACTGTCCATCAAATAATAATCGGGAATGCTTGTGAGCGGGTAGTATGACATATTTTATAGTTTTTTGCTAAAATTAAGTTTTTTCGCAGTGATGGCGAAATAATTAAAAATTAAAAATTGAGTTTTAATGGATATCCCTGAAGCGATAAAGGTAGGGCGCCTTGTTTGCCGAACCGTCGTATAATTTCTCCAGTCTTTCTAAACAATTCATCGCCAGTATTTTGCGCTGAAAATTATTCCTTCTGAAATTTTCGCCGAGCACCGCTTCATACACACTCTGGAGCTCGTTCATCGTGAATTTTTCCGGCAAAAGGTTGCTGGCAGCAATCTGTGTATCGATGTTTTTTCGGATATATTCAGCACCCTTTTTCACAATTTCTTTGTGGTCGAAGGCTAATTTTGGAAGTTTATCAAGGTCAAACCACTGGCCGCTTTCATTGTTGTAGCGCGGAAAAACGCTTATCTGTGTGTAATCTACCAAACTGCAGTAACCCGCGGAGATAAACCGTTCAAAAAGCCAGTGATCATCGGGAAATGTAAGATTTCTCGCCTTTAAAAAGTCTTTGCTGAGTTTTAAGCTTGTGCGGTCAACTTTCCCGAAAGTATGAAACTGCTCTAAAAAAATGTTGTCTAAATAGGTTCTTTCGTAAAGGATACGGCGCGCAGCTTCATCTAAATCTTCGTCTTTTTTAACAAATCCACCAGGCAGGGACCAATATTCCACGCCTTGCCATTTTAAAAGAAGCACTTTTAACCTGGCATCCTGAACGCTGAAAATAGTGCAGTCTACAGAGAGATGCTTAACATATTTTTCTTTCGTCAATACGTCGTGCAGACGCATGTTGTCTGAAATTTCATCATTGATCATATGTGTTAAAATTAGTAGTTATCTTATCATATTTAAGAATTTCGGTTGGGCACAACATAATTATCATGCATGATTTTTGTCATGAAATTTTTAAAAATACATTAAAAATAAGGAAGATGGAGTTTCGGATTACCAAACATTAACGTGAAGCGGCCGTGGGGAAATTTCTGTCGAAATCTACACAATCTACCGGCTTTAGCGTATGACCCTCATATTTCAATTGTCCAGGATTTGCATAACGGTCTGTACTGCCTTCTGTGACGTGGTCACCAATGCCTTCAAGTAAGTTTCCGTCTTTTTTAAGAAAATAAATTTCGCGTTCAGATGTCATTCCTTCAGCTTCGAACACATAGTTTAATTTGAGCGTATCACCGTTTTGTGTACCGGATATTTCGCCAAAGGAACTGTCTTTTTCAAAATTTTTGTAACGCATCTTACCAATCAAGGTACCGAGATTATCCTCAATGGAAAAAAAGACGGAATCTTTGCCAACCACGGATATATAGCAATTTTGAACAGTTGAGAGCTCGATGGGTTCATTGGATTCCGGAACTTTAACTGAATCAAGTTTGGTTGAACTGTCAGTAATTTGTTCAGATTTTTTTTCGCAGCTGAGAATCATCGAGCCAGCGAGTAAGGCAAGGCAGATCTTATTCATATTTAATTTCTTCATGACTATAAAAGTACAAATTTTTGGTAAGTGCAAGATATTATACCAAAACAACGAAAAGGCCTATAATTTATATTATGTTAAGTTAGGAATGTTTTCGGGCATGTTTAATATTTAGTGAGTCTCAATCTCCTTTTTTACGGAAACCCCCTGACAGATGCTATTTATTTATTCAAATTGATGCCAGCTACGCTTAAACATTAAAATAAAGGATTAAAAAAGGTCTTCCAAAACCGGAAGACCCTACATATTATTTTTTCAAACATTTCTCCAGAAACTGATCCTGTTCCCACAAAACGTGCAAAATATTTTCACGGGCAGCGTAACCGTGAGATTCCAACGGAAGCAAAACCATACGTACAGGCGCGCCCAGATTTTTCAATGCCTGGAAATATCTTTCGGTCTGCAGCGTGAATGTTCCCGGATTATTATCGGCTTCACCATGGATCAGCAACATCGGAGTCTTCATTTTATCTGCGTTCATGAATGGTGACATCGTGTTGTAAACCTCCGGTACATCCCAATAATTACGCTGTTCAGATTGGAAGCCAAATGGCGTAAGCGTACGGTTGTAAGCGCCACTTCGCGCGATGCCACAAGCGTAATTTTTTGAATGCGTAAGCAGATTAGCCGTCATGAAAGCGCCATAAGAATGCCCACCAACAGCAACTTTTGAACGGTCAATATAGCCAAGCTGATCCACCGCATCTATTGCCGCTTTACCATTGGCTACAAGCTGTGGAACGAAACTGTCATTCGGTTCACTTTTTCCTTCACCGATTATCGGGAAAGCCGCATCATCCAAAACCGCGTAACCTTTGGTCACCCAGTAAATGAAAGAGCCGTAACTCGGAAAGGTAAAATCATTTGGATTCTGGGTATTCTGGCCGGCTGTGTTTTTGTCTTTGTACTCGGTTGGGTACGCCCAAATGAGCAACGGCAGTTTTTCCTTTGGATTTTTTCTGTCAAAACCTGCCGGCAAATAAAGCGTTCCGGTGAGTTCTACCCCATCATTACGCTTGTATTTGATAACTTCTTTGTGTACATTTTTAATACTTTCAAATGGATTTGCAAACTTTGTAAGTGCCGTTGCTTTGCCATTTTTAATATTTCTGAGGAAATAATTCGGATATAGATTGGCCGATTGTTCCACTACCAAAACTTCACCTTTTTTAGCATCCAAAATATCGATGATATCCTCCTTCGAATTTTTAAGCTTAGAGGTGTACACGCGTTTTTTTGACAACGTATTTACGTCAATTTCATCAATAAACGGGAACTGACCTGTTTTTGTGAATCCGTCTCCCACAAGATATGCCTTGTCGTCTTTGGCATCGATGACCGTCCTTCCATATTGGTTCTTCGATTGGTTAAATGAACCCGGATCCGTGTAAACATCCTGATAATTCCGGTCATCAATGATGCGGTGTGTGTTGTCTTTCAAGTTGATAAGGTATGATTTGGTATTCCGCGTATCGTACCATGAGTCTGTAATCACCGCAAAATTTCCATTAGACCAATCAATATTATTGAATCTTTGCTTTGTTTTAAAGAATGATTGAGGTTCTGCACTGAATGGCGCTTTCCAAAGAAACACTTCATCGCGAAACTCGACGGATTTAGACTGGTCCCCGCCGTCCAGGGCTTCGGCATACACCAGCGTTGCAGGCTCATCATCCCGCCAGGTCATGCTGCGCTTTCCGGTGCGGACAGATGAGAAGCCTTTAGGCATTATTTCAGTTAACGGCACTTCATTTACGGTTTTTACGAGCTTCCCAGCTATATCGTAAACCGCGGTTGTCATTGGAAAACGGTTCAAAGGAACTATGTACGAATACGGCCGCTGAATGGTAGTGAGCATCAGCAAGCTTCCGTCAGGAGAAAGACTCATCCCGGTATAGATTGCAGCGTTTTTAAATGTACTTTCATTACCGTCAACACTTATTTTTACCAGTTCAGCGTTTGCCAACGTATCGAAATTTTGCTCATCCTGCGGGTTTTTGAGTAAATCCTGATAAGTTCTGTTTTGCGAAACCTTTCCGTCTGCGGTAGAAACCGTAGGACCGGTGGGAATTGTAGTCTTTGAATCAATCAATGCTTTGCGGTCGTCCGGAATGCTTTTAACCAAAAGTGATTTTGAATCTTTCATCCACACATAAGGCGTCCCGAGATTCGCGTTCAGGTTGTCGCGGCTGATTTTTTTTGCGGTTGCCGAAGCGAGGTCTACCACCCACAACTCCACTCCTTTTGCGGTAGTATTTGTGAATGCCAGCGTCTTTTCGTCAGGTGAGAAATTCGTATACGATATTTTAGGATTGGCCGGAAGCCCTTTAACCTGCGTTTCCGATTTATCTTTTAACTTGCGGACTTTCAGGTTGTTAATATAAGTGACAGTGCTGCTGATATTTGTGACCGGATTCACGCGAAGACCTGCGAGTTTCATTTCGGGCATATTCAGTTCGTCCAACGATTTGTACGTGTTGCGGTAGGTGAAAACCATCCAGTCTTTCTTGCTGTTCATGATGACGCCGGGCGCGCGTTGGAAGTCAGCGAGCTGAAGGATTTCGGCAGAAGGCTGCTGGTACGTTATATTTTCCTGTGCGAAAGTCATTCCGGCAAAAAGAAGCGCGAGGACTGCTGTTTTGATTCTCATAATGATCTGTTTAGTTTTAGTATTAAAAAAAATGCACCAACGGTCAGTCAATGCACTATAGATATGTTTTAGCTATTTACCAGCTCGATTGGCGGCGCCTGGTTATCATTGCATCCACTGAATATCTGCCGGGTCCGAACGCAAAAAGTAACATGTAAACCGAAAGGTAAAGCAAGCTCATTTCACGTTTTGCAAATGGATCTGCGCCATGAACGATCAGTCCGGCGACAGCCATCGTGATCAGCAGGAAAAACAGTGCGAAACGCGTGAAAAGTCCCAGGATGATGAATATAGAACAGACAAATTCCGCAAATACGGCTAAGATAAGTGTGCTTTTGGGGCTCAGCCACAGAAAACTGTAAAACTGAATTTCTTCGCCGGAAAAGAGTTGCTGCAATTTTGGAAAACCATGCGAGAGCATTGCAAATCCTACAAAAATTCTGGTAATAAGGATGACGATATCACTTATTGCAGCATTACTTTGCGAGGAAGTAAAGTAGTTCATCGGGACAAATTTTACCAAATTTAAGAAAATAACCTGTATCAGCAACTACTAGCGGTAGCCGAAATTTTTGAGGTCACGGTCGTTTTTCCGCCAGTCTTTCTTCACTTTTACAAAAAGGTTCAGGTGTATTTTCTTCGCAAAGAATTTTTCGAGGTCGAGCCGGGCTTCTGTACCTACTTTTTTTATGGATTCACCTTTGTGGCCTATGATGATGCCCTTTTGGGTATCGCGCTCCACGTAAATGATTGAATCGATGAATATGATGCCTTCTTTTTCTTTAAACATTTCTGTCACCACCTCTACTGAATAAGGGATTTCCTTCTCATAATTGAGCAGGATTTTCTCACGGATTGCTTCATTCACGAAAAATCTTTCCGGCTTGTCCGTATACATATCTTTGTCATAATATGGCGGACTTTCCGGCAGCAAAGATTTTAGTTTAGGTAAAATAACCTCAGTGTTAAAGGCGCGGAGGGCAGAAATGGGCAGTATTTCAGCTTTAGGAATTCTTTCGTGCCACAGCTCCATTGTCTTTTCAAGGTCAAGCTGGTTCGACTGATCGATCTTGTTGATCAAAATAAGGACAGGAACTGGTATTTTGTTCAGTTTTTCAATCAGAAATTCCGACTGTTCGCCGGTATCAAGCACATCTACAATGTAAAGGAAAACATCCGCGTCCTGCAGTGAATCTTTTACAAAATCCATCATTTTTTCCTGCAATCCGTATTTTGGATCAAGAACGCCCGGCGTGTCTGAAAATACGATCTGAAGATCCTCTTCATTATAAATTCCAAAAATCCTGTGGCGCGTTGTCTGCGCTTTCTGCGTTACGATGGCGAGTTTCTCACCCATCAATTGATTGAGGAGAGTAGATTTACCCACGTTGGGCTTACCGACTATATTTACAAATCCAGCTTTATGCATTGAAAAAAAGATATTAAAAAGTCTGTATTTAGACCTGGGCAAAGTTAATGAAACAAACTTTAGTATAAGAAATTCAGCTAAAAGCAATAGCATCATGAAAGCGACGCTTTTTTGCCCAGAAATACCAGTTTGGAATGTTGCTCTATATCTCCGAATTACCGCTTATAAACCACTGGCAATATCTCATTTTCGAGAAGGCCGTAACGCTTGCGCAGCTCCGGTGAAAATTGCTTTGAATAAAAATTGATATCAACTTCAAATCCGGCGTTTTTAAGTCTTTGGAAATAATCCCTTCCGTACCAGCGCACGTGATCGTACTGGCCGAAGTGTTTCTGTCGTTCTTTTGGATCTTTAATTGAAAAATCTTCGTAAGTTTTATCCAAACCGGTTTTCATCGGTACCTGAAAGATTCCCCAGCCGCCCTTTTGCATCACACGAAAAAGTTCGCCCATCGCTTTTTGGTCATCTTCGATATGCTCCAACACATGATTGCAGAAAATGACTTCAAAACTTTCGTCTTCAAAAGGTAAATCAAGAATATCCGCTTTCACGTCCACAATTGGGGAAAAAAGATCTGCCGAAACATATTGGAGATTTTTTGTTTTTTTGAACCGCCGCAGAAATTCCTGTTCAGGCGCGATATGCAGCACTTTGTAGTTTTTCCGGAAAAAATCGGTTTCGTTTTGGAGATACAGCCACATTTGGCGGTGACGCTCGAGACTTAAAGTACCGGGTGAAAGCGCATTATCACGCTGTTTTCCGTAGCCATACGGCAGAAATTTCCGATATGATTTACCGTCAATTGGATCTGTGAACCGGTCGCCTTTAAAGAGCTGATAAATCAACGGCCGCAAAACGACGCTCAGGTCTATAAGGATGGGCCGAGGTATATTATTCAGAAAAAATTTTGCAATTTTTCTCATCAAAAATCGAGGGTGAAGGCGTCTTCTTCCGTACTTTTAATTCCTAAAGCTTCATAGATATATTTAAAGGTGCTCAGCAGAACCGGTTTGCCACCGATTATTGCGACATTGTGCTCGAAGTGTGCAGACGGAGAGTTGTCCAGCGAAGTAACCGTCCAGCCATCATCATGAAATTTCACTTTTTCAGTACCGAGATTTACCATCGGTTCTATAGCCAGCGCGACACCGTCTTTCAATACTTTGCCACTGCCTTTCCGGCCATAATTCGGAACTTGTGGATCTTCGTGCATCTTTCGGCCAAGACCATGGCCTACAAGTTCCCGGACAACGCCATAGCCGTGTTTTTCGCAGTGTTCCTGGATAGCATTTGAAATATCTCCAACTCTTTTTCCACGAACACACTGCGCAATTCCTTTGTATAAAGATTCTTTGGTTATATCGAGCAGCTTTTTAGTCTCAGGTTCCACTTCTCCCACTTCAAAAGAATAAGCGTGGTCACCGTAAAAACCGTTCATATACACGCCGCAATCAACGGAAAGTATGTCACCTTCTACAAGCGGTTTGTCATTCGGAATTCCGTGTACAACCTCCGCATTGGGCGAGATACACAGATTTTTCGGGAATCCGTACATTCCGAGGAAAGCCGGTTCACCGCCATGATCACGGATGAACTCTCCACCCAACTTATCGAGATGTGCAGTGGTAGTGCCGGGTTTTATTTCTTTGGCCAGCATGCCGAGCGTCTTGGAAACCAATTGTGCGCTTTCGCGCATTACCCTCAGTTCTTCAAGTGTTTTTAAGATGATCATGTAAGTATTTTAACAGGCTTAAATTTAAATTTATAAGGGAAGGAAGAGTTTACCAGAAAAGACCTTTTTTCTTTTCCTTCTTCATTTTTGAATAGGCTAAAACCTCAGAACCTTCTACGCGAAACTCGATACGGTCATTGATGATGTTATAGATTTCGCCCCAACCCGGAAATCCACCAAGGTTGCGGTCATCAATGAAAAGATCTGCATCTATCTTGCGTGAAGCTGCGTCGGCATCAAAAATCTCTCCTTCAAAACTTGAATTGACGGCGTAAAACTCCACACCGTGTTTGCGGCAAAATTCTACGGCCTCCTCGAGTGTTTTCCCGTGTCTGTACGTCCATAAGATCAGTCGGTAGCCTTCAGACTGCAGTTTACGCAAAGTTTCGAACGCAAAGGTTTTGGGTTTTCCAATACCCGGATATGCGTCTTCTACGACGGTTCCGTCAAAGTCAATTGCAAGTTTCTTGTTGCTTTTCATCAAAATAAATTTTTTGCCGAGCAAAGATAACAAAATAAAAGAGCGGCAGAAAATCTGCCGCTCGCAATGAAATTAATTTGAGTTTTCTTATTTAAGACTTCACCCATTTAAACTGATATTCCAGATCCGGGGTCGCAATCCTGTCTGTTACGCGTTGCAGCCTGCTTGGCAATTTCATCAGGTATTCCTGGGCTTTTTCCGCTTTTTCGGTTAGGCCGGTGATATGTTCTATTTTCCAGTCGTTCAGCAAACCACTAAGTATGTCAATATAATCCTGACCGGTATACACCATCGCGCGCTGAGCCGCATCGGAGAAGTGACCCCACAATTCGCCTGCTTTCTGGCCAGATTCCCGCATCAGATGTGCCGGCATTACAATTTTCTTACGCATCATATCTTCAAAAGCCAGCATCATTTCGGAAGGGTCAAGTTCAAAAATACGAGTGACAAAGTGCTTATATGCTTTTGCGTGTCGTGCCTCGTCAGCCGCGATCACACCGCACATTCTGGATAGTTTTGTATTTCCGGTCTGCTTTGCCAAAGAACCTACTCGCCTGTGTGAGATGTTGGTAGCGGTTTCCTGGAAACTTGTGTAGACGAAATTTCGGTATGGATCCATTGAAGTTCCGATATCGAACCCATCCTGAATTAAATATTGAGTAGTGATTTCTACTTCCCGCATATTTACGCGGCCACACAAATAAAGATATTTGTTCAGCAAATCACCGTGACGGTTTTCTTCTGCCGTCCAGCTGCGTACCCATTGAGACCAGCCGCTTCGTTCTTCCTGTTCGATACCATCGATTCCCATAATCCATGATTCATAACTTGGGAGCGCTTCTTCGGTGATACAGTCTCCGATGAGCGTCACGAATAGGTCATAATCCATTTCCTGGGCGTAGGTTTGCAGTTCTTCTACATCATATTTGAACTGATCTGCAGTAGGATCCGGCAAAAAATCTGTGGGTTGCCAAATTTTTTCCACTGGGGTAAGATACGTCGCTATGAAATCGCTCACTTCTTTGCCCAAACTGCGCATTACCTCTATTCTTACAAGTTTATCGTACATCATGTTAATTTTTACCGGTACGCAAATATAACAAAATAGTATTTATGGCATATCACAGGCAGACCGGGAAGTAAAATCCCCGGTCTGCGTTTTTAGTTTTGTTATTCAGTATTTTTTATTTTACTGGAATGTCTGTGAATGTTCCATAGACTTTGCTGGCTGTGCCACCGGTCCCACTCGCTTCGAAAGTGCCTGAAGCTTTGCTGCCATCATTTTTGGTAATGATTATTTTGCCGCCGCTGGTGCTGCCAAAACCATTAAAATATAAAGCGTTTCCCGCAGTTCCGATATCATAAGTTCCGACCGCTGTGCCGCTAAGATTTATTTCAAATACAGTTCCCGAACTGGTAGTTGCACCTGTGAATGCAAAAATACTCTTAAACTGTGTTCTGAGTTCAGAGGACCCGGCAGTTTTCAACGCCGCGTTCATATCATTTTCCCGCCAGAAAAATCCGGTTGCAGCAGGCGGTGCAACCTGGTCATCATTAGTTTCTGACCGTTCGCATGATATTAAAATCACTGATGCAAGGATGATTGGAAGTATTAGAACAAAGTATTTATTAAAAGTTTTCATGATTATTTTTTGTTGTTTAAAGAAAACCGCACCCTTATGAGCCACTTAAATACTTATAAATTATCGAAGGGCGCGGAAATCACTATGATTTTACTATTGGTTCACATCAAGCCTTGAGATCAGAAGCCGGTCACCGTTTGGTGTTTCACTGAAGAAGTACGTGTAATCTCCAATCTGCATCCGGTTGTATTTTTCATACAGGTAATATTTCTTTTTTTCCAGGTCTCCCAATGTGCGGAAGGCGGATGAGGATCCTTCTGCAAGGTTCAGTTTTCCGTATTCGATACTGTAAAATGGCGAATAGGAAGTGGTAGTAGTATTGGTGGTAGAGCCGTCAAAATTCATGAAACTGCTGAAATCTGTATCCTTATCAATCGCTTTTACCATTTCCATTACCCAGTTAACAGACTTTCCGTCCTTGCTTTCGATTACATAACTGGTTGCGGGAAAATTATCAGCGGTCATCGGAGAATTATTAAAAAAGCCTTTTTTGTTCTTCTGATCGAGCAAAACCGTGTAGTTTTTCTTCAAACTGCCGTCCGGATTCAGGTGAAGCATATAAAGACCCTGATAAATCCTTTCGTATTTCGGACCGCTGGATGAAGTTCTGATGCCTGCGAGTGTGTTCAGCATTTTGTTTCCGCCTACTCCACCGCTGTTTTTCTTGAAATCCTGAAAACTTAAAACCATCGAGCCATCATTTAAGATTTGGAAATTATTTGTCTTAAATTTTTTGCCGTCAAAACTGAGCGCTTTTTTCATGTCCGGTCCTGCAACTGCTTTCTGATTCAGCTCCTCGATCGGCGTCGCATTAGCGAATACCAAACGACCACCGGAGACTTTGCACACGATGAAATCAGTATATTTTTTTTCATCCATGGCATTTTCAAGGTCGTCCTGGCTCGGCATCATTTCCTCTTTGCCAGTGGCGAGGTTTACAGCTTTTTTTCCCGCACTTACCAATCCGCCTAATCCGCCAAGTTTACCCAGGACTTTTTCTGTGGCAGACGTTCCGCTTTTGGTTTGTTCTATTTCTTCAGAATCCATACTGGACGGAGAAACTGACATCCCGAGTAATTCTTCCGCCGTTTTCCCGTCTTTTTTTATTCCAAGTCCATAAAGAAGCACATTTCCGTTCTTCTCGTACGCATTGATGATCCTGTAACCGGCTGTGGGTGCGGTGAATTTGAAGTTTTCTCTAATCGTACCTTCAGGCGTGATGCGAAAATAAGTCATCTCATTTGGTGGTAGATTTGTGCCTCTCGCCGGAGCCATTACCAAAATCCAATCACGTGGTAAATCATCGTTTTCTATATTACGGCTGTCATCATCGAGCAATGGTTTTGAGAAGACGGGCCGAAGCTGGCTACCGGTCGCAAGAGATTGTATTTTCCGTATACTGCCGTCGTTTTGAACTTTTAATAATTCGATTTTAGAAAAATCTGCTTTTTCGCGGCTGTAAGGGTAGCCCATCACGAGGATCGCGCTGTCTCTTTCCACTTCATAAGCACCTCCGAAAAGGTATTCGTCGCCATTGTCGTTGGTGAGTTTTTGTTTGTCGAGCATTTTTACCTTTCGCACATATCCACCCGCAAGCCAGTTGTATTTGGCGGTTACTTTCCGGTTTTTGTAAACCAGTTTACCCATCAGGTTTGAACTTACCGAAATAGCATTGTTAACCAGTAGATCACCCTTGTATGTCAGACCTTTGTACCGTTTTCGGGCTTTTTCTATTTCCCACTCATCTTCCTTTGATCCGGTGAGATTCGCGTCTTTATCAAAGCTGTAGGTTTCTATTTTCACCATCTTTTTAGACGATGGCAAAAAATAGATCATGTCGAAATTACCATCCGCTTTTGCTTCTACTCCACCCAAGTATCCTTTTTTGGCTTTACGTGAAATTTCATAATCTTTCTCCAGGACGTTCATGCCCTGCGCATGCATCGCAACACCTGCTGTAACAAATGCGGCAACAAATAAATTTTTGTAATTCATGATTTGTGATTTTTTGTAGAATAAAAGTACACCGCTGCCCGGTACACATCGCTACACCTTTTTGGGTATTTTTAGCCATAAAAAAACCTCGCGGTGCACGAAGTTTATTTATTGACCCGAAGTTTATCGCTGAAATTTCGTGACAATTAAAATCGAATTCAAATCTTCCGTTAATGAAGATCATCCAAAAGTTGCAGGTCGGTTACAATTTGCATCAGTTTAGGCAAACTGTTTACGTCGGTTTTCCGGTAGATGTTTTTCCGGTGGGTTTCTACAGTACTCAGGCTTATGAAGAGTTTTGCGGCAATTTCTTTATTCGAGTCGCCTGCGAACATCATTTTCACAATCTGTTTTTCACGGTCCGAAAGTTTCACTGCGGGATAATCCACAATCTTTTTTCGGAAGCTATCCAGCATTTCCGCAGCCTCAGGTGACAGATGCGTGTAGCCTTTCCGAACGTATTGAATGGCCGAAACCAGTTCGCTGCGGGAGATTTTTTTCGAAAGATATCCCTCCACACCCGTTTTTTCGATTAGTTCATAAATGATTTTCGCCTCATAGTTCATCGAAAGTATGATGATTTTTAGATGTGGAAACTCCTTTTTCAGAATTTTGGATGCTTCGAGACCGTTGATAGCAGGCATCACGAGGTCCATCAACACTATTTCAGACTCTACTTTCCTGTTTCGCAGGTCATCAATGAAAAGATTGGCGTCATTATAGGTTTTCTTGATAGCGATATCTTTTTCGAAACCCAGCATCAGTTCAATACCTTCAATAATGATATTATGATCGTCGATGATTACTATGTTTACAGTATTCTCCATCAGCATGGGATTTTCATTTCGACTGTGGTTCCGCGATCTTTCTCGCTTTTCAGAACATACGTTCCTTTAAGCATTTCTATACGTGATTTTATATTTTCGACGCCCAAACCACCGGCTGCAATGGCCTCATCGACATCAAAACCAATCCCGTTATCACCATAGAAAATCTCTACAAAGCCCTTGTCCTGTTGAATTTTAATTTGCACTTCCGATGCCTGCGCATGTTTGATTGTATTGTTCAGGCATTCCTGTACCACCCTGAAAATCACGACCTGAAGTGACTGATTAAGATCCTTCCGAAGATTATTGATCTGGAGTTGAATATTTAAACTAGCCGAACTGGTTTTGGCTACCAGATCACGCAAGGCATCGGGCAGACTGTTTCTGATGAGCATATTTGGCATGATTTGGTGTGAAAGTGTGCGAACGTCCGAAATTGCGTCCCCGAGAATAGATTGCGTTTTGTGAAGAACTGCGGTGAATTTATTTTCGTCATTTTTAAAGTCATTAAACATGCTTATGTTCATGTTTGCGGCAGAAAGCAACTGGCCGATACCATCGTGAAGCTGCGTCGCCATTCGTTTCCTTTCGTTGTCTTCGGCCTGCAGTACGGCGTTTGCGGCAAGTTCCTGCTGATGTAGGACAACCCGCTGCAACTGAACTTTCTGACGTGCACGGTAATTCTGATAATAGAAAAAGCCGAGCAGTAACACGCCAAGAAGCGAGAATACCAGGACATTACGTTTGAAAACCTTTGACTTTTCGGCTAAAAGCTGACGGTCTTTTTCGGCGGTTTCATATTTTACCGAAAGTTCCTCGATCTGCTCCGCCTTTCCAAGCGTGAAAATACTGTCGTTTATGATTCTGAAATTTTCGAGGTTTTCATATGCTGCATCGTTTTTGCCCTGCAGACGATAGATTTTAGCGAGGTTTTGATAGTTGTTTTTCAGTAAATCAAGATAATCAAGCCGGCGGGAAATGGCGTTACTTTTAAGAAAATAAACCTCAGATTCGCTGTAGCGATCCTGCTCCTGATACAACTTCCCAAGAACATTATAGCTCATGGCCAGCGCAAATTCATCCTTTGTCTGCTCACGGAGGTTTATCGCTGCAAGCAAAAATTTTTCCGCCAATTCGAATTTCTTCTGCAAAATATAATTGCCGCCGATAAATTCTAAAGAATATCCCTGACCCACAAGATCACTGCGTTTCCTTTGTATCTCCAGTGATTTCTGGTAACGGTTTATGGCTTCATGATGTTGCTCTAAATATTCGTACACCACGCCACTTTCATTATAAACTGTGGCAATCCCTTCTAAATCATTAAGTTGTGTATAAATATGGAGTGCTTCATCATAGTTTTTCAGCGCCCGCTGATAGTCGCTGGTTTTGCGGTAAAAACGCCCGAGATTATTGTAAAGTTCGGCGAGCTTACGCCGGTCTTTTTGAGTTTTGAGGATGTTTAGCGCACTGAAATAATAACCTCCTGCGCTGTCTAATTTGCCCGAAAAATAGTAAGCGTTGCCCAGATGTCGCAGGAATTCGGCCTCCAGCGTTTGGTTATTGGTTTTTTTGGCAAGTTTACGGCCCTCGATCGACAGTTTTATACTGCGGTCAAAGTCTTTAGTTTCAAAAAATTCCGCATATTTTTTATACAGCGAAAGTTTTTCGGAATTACTTTTAGATCTTTTTAAATTTTCGGCGATGGTGTCCCGGGGGTTTTCCGCCGCAAATGCAGATGCGACCAGAATCATCAAGAAAATATAAATTTTTGATCTCAAGTTGTATTATTTGTACCTAAATTATAATTTTAAGCACAAACAGCCAACATTAGTATAAAGAAAATTACCTAATTGCCCTAAATATCATGCGATTAGCTTACCAAAACTTCGCCGGTCATCTGTTCGGGAATTTCAAGATTCATGACGGTAAGAATGGACGGCGCGATGTCGCCGAGTTTACCAGGCTTAAGATTCCACGTTTTTTCTTTATCCATCACGATCAGTGGAACCAAATTGGTTGAATGCTGTGTGTTCGGGCTGCCATCCGCGTTTTTCATGACATCTGAATTGCCATGATCCGCCAGAATGAAAACCGTATACCCATGTTCATAGGCGGCAGAAGCCACCTGGCTGATACAATGGTCTACAACCTCTGCAGCCTGCACGGCAGCGGAAAAAACGCCGGTATGTCCTACCATATCGGTATTTGCGAAATTCAGGCAGATAAAATCAGCCGTCTCATTTTCAATCTCAGGAAGGATCTTCGCCGTGATGTCGTAGGCTGACATTTCTGGCTTGAAATCGTAGGTCGGGACATCTTTCGGGCTGGGACAAAGAAGTCGGCGTTCGCCCATGAATTCGGCTTCACGTCCGCCGGAAAAAAAGAATGTCACGTGAGGGTATTTTTCGGTTTCGGCCACGCGGATCTGCGTCTTGCCGTTACGTTCCAGTACTTCGCCTAAAGTATTCTGTAGCACATCCTCGTCAAAGACAACCTTTACATTTTTAAAATCTTTATCATAGTTTGTCATCGTGACGTAATAAAGATTCAGCGGACTCATACCGAATTCGGGCAGTTCATTCTGCGATAACACCTCTGTGATTTCGCGGCCGCGGTCTGTACGGAAATTGAAACAAAACACCACATCTTCATTCTGGATGCGTGCCACGGGCAGGTTACCGTCTTTCATGCACAGGATGGGGCGTAAGAATTCGTCTGTAATTCCATCTGCGTAGCAATTATTTAATGTGCCGATCACATCACGCGTCCGCTCTCCAATTCCGCGA
Organism: Kaistella rhinocerotis; assembly: GCF_030243905.1. Classification (NCBI taxonomy): domain Bacteria; kingdom Pseudomonadati; phylum Bacteroidota; class Flavobacteriia; order Flavobacteriales; family Weeksellaceae; genus Kaistella; species Kaistella rhinocerotis. Next base: position 347,705 of record NZ_JASSYY010000001.1, read on the forward strand.
ACCATTAGGTCATAGGCGAGTTTTACGCGGTCCCAACGGCGGTCACGGTCCATTGCGTAGTAACGTCCGATAACACTGGCGAGCTTTCCGGTTGTTTGCGCCATGTGCTCTAAAAGATTTTCAATAAAACCTTTGCCGGAATGCGGATCACAATCCCGCCCGTCTGTGAAAGCATGTACAAAGACATTTTCAAGACCATACTCATGTGCGGCAGTAAGTAAACCTTTAAGATGATTGATGTGGGAATGTACACCGCCATCGGAAACCAAGCCGATGAAATGGACGTTTTTTTTATTTAATGCAGCGTATTCAAAAGCCTTGGTGATCTCATTCTGTTTGCCTAAAGTTGCATTTTCAACCGCCATATTAAGCTTTACCAAATTTTGATAAACGACGCGGCCAGCACCTAAATTCATATGCCCAACTTCGGAATTACCCATCTGCCCGAATGGCAGACCCACAGCAGTGCCGCTGGCTTCAAGCGTAGTATTGGGGAAGTTCTGGTAACAAGAATCGATAAATGGTGTATTAGCCTGCGCGATGGCGGAAACCTCAGGAACCGTTCCGAGTCCCCAGCCGTCAAGAATGGCTAAGATGGCTTTTTTAGACATATCAGATTAGATTTTTGAAGTACAAATTTAGCTAAAATGTGCCGGAATTGGCTCGTTTCCGACCCATGATTTATTCCATGAGCGTTTTTTCAAATGCTTTCCGGGCACTGCCACGGAAATATACTTCGCCTCGGTATTGATATCCTAAACTCTTTAAAATAGAGAGCATAGCGACATTGTCGAAGTTTGTATCAACTTTTATGGTCTTAATACCGCTTTGTAACACCGTTTTCTCCGCTTCCCTGAAGATAGCCTTCGCCAGCCCCTGCCCTGCAAAAGCGTCTGACACAGCCATTCGGTGAAGAACCGCATAAGGACCATCAGAATGCCATTTGCCCTCGATCTTTTCGTACGCCGGCTCCATATCAAATATCAGGGCGCAATATGCTGCAATTTCGCTGCCGATTTCAATTACATAACCCCAGCCGTCTGCAATGTCATTTTGAATGGAAGTTGGGTTTGGATAACCGTCCTGCCACTGCGTACTGCCGTCACGGCGCCGTCTTTCGATTGCCTGAGCAATGATTTCCCAAACCTTTGCAGCGTCCGCCATTTCCGCTTTTCTAAAGGAATAATTTGTATTATTTGTTTCCATATATTCTTAAAAGATGTAAAAATAGTTATTATGTGTGGGGTTGATTCCGTTACAGCCTGTAAAGAGTTCATTTAAACAATTCTTCTTTAAATCTTTTTAATAATTTAGTCTTGGATGAGCAACAATTTAAAAAATTCACAAAAAAAGAAGTTAGTCGTATTGTCAGGTGCGGGAATTTCGGCCGAAAGTGGTATTTCTACATTCCGCGATTCCAATGGTTTGTGGGAAAATTACCGCATTGAGGATGTTGCAAGTCCGGAAGGTTTCGCGCGCGATCCTGAATTGGTTTTAAATTTTTATAACGCACGGCGCCGTCAACTCCGGGAAGTGAAACCTAATGCCGCACATCTCATCCTGGCTGAACTCCAGCAGGATCTTGATGTACATATAATCACCCAAAACGTTGATGATCTACATGAACGCGCCGGCTCCAAAAATGTGATCCATCTCCACGGTGAGTTGAAAAAGGTTCGGCCTGTAGATTCTGAAAACGATATAGTGAAATGGGAAAATGATTTAAATGTTGGCGACACTGATAATCGCGGAATACAGTTGCGCCCGCATATTGTATGGTTTGGCGAGGTGGTTTCAGAGCTGGAACACGCCGTAAAAGTTGTTTCGGAAGCCGATTATTTCCTGATTATCGGTACTTCGATGCAGGTTTATCCTGCTGCAGGGCTTGTGGAATATGTGCCAAGTAGTGGCATAGTGTTTGTTGTTGATCCTCAACTTGAAAACAAATTTACAAACAGGGAAAATTTCTTTAAGACTTCGGCTACCGAAGGGATGAGGATGCTGAAACAAATATTAAGAACGAAACTTTAAGCTATAAAAACAAAAAAACCGATTCCTAACAAACCGGTTCTTTTTTTCATCATTTGTGTCTTGTGTTTGACGCCTCAAAAATACTACTAAACAAATAACAGAGATAGCGTGAAAACACCCTATTTCAAAAAAGATTGTGTTTTATTGCAAAAAGAACGATCCCTACACGTGATTTTACATTGAGTTTTACAAAAACCGAATCGCGGTAACCATCTATCGTTCTAGGACTTACAAACATTTTATCTGCGATCTCACGGTAGGTAAGCTCTGAGCAAGCCAACTTTATGAATTCCAGTTCACGGTCTTTCAAAGTTTCATTGAGACTGTCCATGAATTTTTCTTCCGTTTTAATTTTCAGAAGACTTTGTGTTACGAGATCGGTGTAGAAAATACCTTTTTTGTGTACAATATCGATCGCATCAAAAAGAATATCCGGTGACATATCTTTAAGCAAATAGCCCTTGGCACCGGCTTTCAGCATTTTTATGATCGTTCCTTCATGATCCTCCATTGTAAGCGCGATTACTTTCAGCTGGGGGAATTCACGCGTGAGGTCTGCGGTAGTTTCTATCCCGTTCTTTATCGGCATGTTGATATCCATGAGTACCACATCCGGAAAGTCCTGCGTTGCGCGGAGTTTTTCTATAAAATCCTGCCCGTTCGGACTGTTCATAATCACATCAAAGTTCGGATTATAGGAAATCATGTTTTCAAGTGCTTTCGAGACCAGTTTGTGATCGTCTACAATCGCAATTTTTATAGGTTCCATCATAGTTTTTTATAAATTATTGTCACTGCCGTACCCTGGTTTTCTTCAGAGCTGATTTTAAATTCAGCGTTGATGATCTTAGCGCGGTTAATCATGTTCTTCAAACCGATTCCTTCGAAATTCCGCGCGGTCTTAAACCCAATCCCTTTGTCGCTTATCACAAATTTAGTTTGCTTTGGTCTGTCTTCCACTATAATCTGGATACTTTTCGAGCGTGAATGCTTGATCACATTGGTAATACACTCCTGGATGATCCGAAACAAAATAAGACCATGGTCCGCATTGATAGGCAGATGATGCCTGTTGATCCGGTAATCTACTTCTAAAAGGGACAATCTCTTGATGCGGAAAACCTCTTTCTCAAGCGATTCCACAAAGTCCCCCACATCCGCCGCCGGCGTAATAAATGATTTCGAAATATTCCGGATATCCTGCAAGCTTTCGCCAAGTATGAGATTGATTTCCTCTACAATCCTTAGGTCTGCTGGATCGGCATGTTTCAGTTTGCTTGTCATAAGGCGTGCTACCGAAAGTTTCTGGCCCAAATCATCATGCAGTTCCTGTCCGATATATTTTAAAGTCTGGTTCTGCAGTTCAACCTGCGAGCGCGCCAGTTCCTGCTCAAAGATAGCTTCTTTCTGTTGGTGGATAAGCAAAAGTTCGGATTTTTTCTTGATGAAAACGCCGTAAATTACAATAAGAATCAGCAATACAATAAGAATAATGATGCTGCAAAGTATCACAATTATATCAGTGGAAGAAAGTTGCAGTTGCATACGTTATTCGTCGGTTTTAGCTTTGAAAATGCCGATAATGGTTGCTATCTGACCCAAAACATGCACCAAAAAAAGCGTTGTATAGAAAAGATTGGCGCTAAGTCCAGCGTAATACCGAGCAAATATCAAAGGTAATGCACCTATAAAGATAATTAAAGTACTGATACAAGCCCAAAAAGGAAAATAATTTTGAAGTGCAAATATCTTTTTTGAGTTAAATGTTTCTGACAGAACCAGAACAATGCTGACCGCCAGGCAAAATACACCCATAAAATAAGTGATGAAAGGGACTTGCTGGAAAAAATCGTCAATCAGTATGGCTCCGAGGATATATTGAGTAAAAAAAAGCACAAATATCCCTGTGCTTATTTGGCGACAAAGCCGGACTGCAAGCAACTTATGAAAGTACAGAAGCAGCAGTGCAAAAACAATAAGATCCAAACCAATAATGTACACGGGCGAGGAATTATGATCGGGATCAATGCTGCGCTGAAAAGTATTATAAGCCTCCACGACGGTCAGGACAAATACAGCGGAGATGTAGTACCATTTCGCGCGACCTGCATTTCTATGTTTGTAAAGCAGCGTTAAAAGTGTTATGACAAGTACGCCCACTCCTATTGCACCTGATATATCTCTCGCTGTATGCATCTTATAAATATGTTAGGATCGAGCATTACATTTAAATTAAGCGAGATTCTTTGTGGAAGAAAAAACACTTATGCTACAAATATATAGTTTAAAATTACCAGACCTTACGTGAAATCACCCGAAACAACATCCTATGATTACATTTGCTCTGAAGATATTTTATCATTATATTTCACTCTTAAAGTAATAATCAGGCATTGATCTACAAAATGGAGCCCAATAATCACATATTAGAAAATTTTAAGCAAATCGTCCGTGAGCTGCCGCCTCACGTGCAGTTGGTAGCGGTAACCAAAACCTACCCGGCTGAATCGGTGCATATATTATACGGCGCCGGCCACCGCACTTTTGGCGAAAACAGAGTGCAGGAACTGCTCGAAAAGCACGCGCAGCTGCCTAAAGACATTAAGTGGCATCTTATCGGAAACCTGCAGACTAACAAGGTCAAGCAAATCGCTGCGTTTATTGACACCATTGAAAGCATTGACTCAGAAAAAATCCTCACTGAAGTCAACCGCCAGGCCGGCCGTGTTGGGCGCAAGATTAATGTCTTGCTACAAGTGAAAATTGCGCGGGAAGATACAAAATTCGGACTTACGCCGGACGAAGCGCGCGAGTTATTTGAAAATTATGTGGATTCGCAGTATGAAAATGTAATCATCGATGGACTCATGGGGATGGCTACCTTTACGGAGGATGAAGAACAAATCAAAAGTGAATTTAAAATCTTAAAAGCTCTGTTTGATGAATTCTCGGCCAAGAAAAAACTGAATACACTTTCAATGGGAATGAGTGGTGATTACGGCCTGGCTATTGAGTGCGGAGCTACGTCGGTACGCATTGGGTCCGGTATTTTCGGCCCACGACAATATGTCCGCTAAGTGCTTTTGGGTACGATTGTTGATGAATTTTCAGCAAATTTTAATACCATAATTTAAAGAATCCTTAAATATATATAATGCAGAAAATCTTAATTGTAGAAGATGATAAAGCGATCTCCAGTGTTTTGCAGAGCATCCTTTCCGACGAGTTGCCAGATTACGAATTCGTCAGTGCGGAAGATGGCTTGGATGGCTTGAAACAAGTGGAGAAAGATGATTTTGCCCTGGTGATTTCTGATATCAAAATGCCGAAAGTTTCCGGGACAGAATTTCTGAAGCAGGCTCTACAGGTTAAACCAGATCTTACCTTCGTCATGATTTCCGGCCATGGAGATATAGACACCGCGGTGGCGTGCCTGAAAGATGGTGCTTATGATTTTATTTCGAAGCCAATTGATATTAACAGATTGATAACCAGCGTTCGAAATGCACTGGACAAGCGGAATCTTGTAAAGCACAATCAGGTGCTCAATGTAGAGAACAGCACATTAAAGAAAAAAGTAAATAAGAAATATCAGATGATTGGCTCGTCTCCTGCGCTTAAAAAAATTCAGGAGATGATCGAAAAAGTAGCTACGAGCGATGCCCGTGTACTTATTACGGGACCCAACGGAGCCGGAAAAGAGTTGGTTGCGCATGCAATTCACGCGCAGAGTGACCGCAGCAAAGGTCCGATGATTGAGGTGAATTGTGCGGCTATTCCTTCAGAACTTATTGAATCTGAATTGTTTGGGCACGTAAAAGGCAGTTTTACGGGTGCTATCAAAGATAAGCAGGGTAAATTTGAACTTGCGACAAACGGTACCATCTTCCTTGATGAAATTGGGGATATGTCATTAGTGGCACAGGCTAAAGTGCTCCGCGCGCTGCAGGAAAGCAAGGTTTCACCTGTTGGCAGTGATAAGGAAGTGAAAGTAGATGTACGAGTGATTGCTGCCACGAACAAAAACATGCAGAAAGAGATCGAAGCAGGGAAATTCCGTGAGGATTTGTATCACAGACTTTCAGTTATTGAAATTTATGTACCGCCATTGGATGAGCGCAAAGAAGACATTAAACTTTTGGTTGAACATTTTTCAAAGGTTATTTCTGATGAACACGGCACTGCGCTGAAGACTTTTGATGAGAATGCGATCAAGGCACTTGAAGGTTTTAGCTGGACAGGAAACATCCGTGAGTTAAGAAACGTGGTAGAGCGTCTGATAATTTTAGGGTCGAACCCGATAAGTGAAACAGACGTGGCAAGTTTCGTAAGAAAATAAAAGAGAGGTCAATTTGATCAGAACGATAAAGTTTGCAGTATTTTTGCTGCAAATTTTTTTTATGGCATTTCTTAACAGAGACTACACGCGGGCCAGCCTCGCGCTCGCATTGCCCGTGATGATCACACAGGTCGGCCAGGTTTCAGTAAATCTTTTTGATAACATCATTGTTGGAAAGCTGCTTGGTGCGCAGGCGTTGGCATCGGTTTCACTCGGAAATGCGGTATTCTTCTCCATTTTTGTCTTTGCATTGGGATTTTCCTTCGCCATTCCGCCGCTGGTTTCGGAAGCGCATTCTCAGCGAAAGCATAAAATAATTGACTCTGTTTTCCGGCATGGTTTCGTAATCAATATGGGAATCGGTATTATATTGATGTTGCTGCTTTTTCTTGCTATGCCACTACTCTACCATATGGATCAGCCAAAGGAAATCATCCCGGATACGGTGGCATTTTTGAGCATCATGACGGTCAGCATTCTGCCTTTTATGGCATTTCAAACGCTCCGCGAAGTCTCGGAAGGACTTTCCTATACAATCGGTGTAACTAAAGCGACCATCATTGCGAATGTTATCAATGTAGCCTTAAACTATGTTTTCATTAAAGGAATGTTTGGTTTGCCGGCAATGGGTGTGCAGGGATCAGCGCTGGCGACGCTGATTGCGCGAATTTTTATGGTGGTCTTTCTCTATTATGTATTGGTAAAAGAAGAAAAAACACGCCGCTACATCAAGGATTTTTCGCTTAAAGTTGCCGAATTTTCAAAGGAAATGTTCCGCAAAATGCTGAAAATCGGTTTCCCGACGGCTTTGCAAATGTTTTTCGAAGTGACCGCGTTTGCGGGTGCGGCATTTATTTGTGGACTTGTTTCTGCCAGAGACATTGCGTCGCATCAGATTGCCCTTTCCATGGCTTCATTTACTTTTAATCTTTGCATCGGTTTTAGTGTGGCTTCCACAGTTCTTATCGGCCGGAAATTAGGTGAACGTGATTTTGTAGGACTTCAGCGGATCGGAATCAATAATATAAAGATCGTTTTCTTATTTATGCTTTTTTGTGGGTTGGTATTCATCTTTGGCCGACACATTTTGCCGACGTTTTTCACGCGCGCAGAAGATGTTGACGTGATTCAGCTCGCAGCCAAACTATTGATCATCGCGGCCTTGTTCCAGCTTTCAGACGGCATTCAGGTAGTGGCGCTGGGCAGTCTTCGTGGTATTCAGGACGTGAAAATCCCTTCCATCATTACTTTTGTTGCGTATTGGCTGATAGCGATTCCACTTGGTTATTTCCTATGTGTTCCTTTCAAGATGGGTGCATTCGGGATGTGGATTGGTTTAGGTCTGGGCCTCACTGTTTCGGCATTGTTGCTGGTAAGAAGGTTTATGAAACTTACGCAGCGAAAAATTAATTCCGCGCAGCCGATTTAATAATATTAAATATTTATCTAAATAAACTTAGAAACATTAAATAAAATAGCCGCCTCAATAAATTGGGGCGGCTATTAGTTTTAATAATTAAATATTAAAAGTCAAGTTCATGTTCAGGATCGATGTGCTCGTAATCAGCTTTCATCTCCTGTGCATAATCCGTTTTTTCATGATTTGAGAAACGGTTTTCCAGTTTTACCACGATGTAATATACAACCGGAACAATGATCAGCGTAAGGAACAGCGAAGAAAGCAAACCACCGATAATTACAATCGCCAGTCCGTTGTTCATTTCCGCCGCAGCACCCGATGCAAGCGCAATCGGCAACATACCGAATACCATCGCGATCGTGGTCATCAAAATCGGACGTAATCTGGCGTGGTTCGCCTGGATAAGTGCATTTTCAATCGTTTCACCTTTATCCATCCTGTGGTTGGTAAAGTCAACCAGTAGAATCGCGTTTTTCGCAACCAAACCAATCAACATGATCACCCCAAGAATTGTAAAAATGTTCAAACTCTGGTTTGTTAATGCCAATGCCCAAAGCGCCCCAATAAATGATAACGGAATTGAGAAAAGTACGATAAAAGGTTTCACAAAGTCGTTGTAAAGCACAACCATAATCATGTAAACCAGCATAATCGCTGCAAGTAGCGCAACTCCCAAAGTTCCGAAACCTTCGCTCTGGTTTTCCATATTTCCACCCCAGATCCAGCTCACGCCTGCGGGTTTCTGTACCTTCTCCATTTTAGTTTCCCATTCCGCAGCGATAGTTCCGGTAGTTTTACCAACCACCTGAGACTGTACGGTAACTGAAGGTGAGCGGTCATATCGTTCAAGTAGCGCCGGCCCCGATGAGTTCGAAATCGTTGCAAACTGCGATAGCTGGATGGTCATTCCATCATTATTCTTGAACGTGATGTTTTTCACGTCATCGATGCTTTTTCGGTAACCTTCATCAAGAATGATGTTGATGTCATATTCATTGTTTCCGGTTCTGAATTTATTGCTGTCATTACCGCTAAATGCCGTACGAAGTGTTTGTCCCACCTGTGCAACACTCAATCCGAGTGACGACATCTTGTCACGGTCTACCGTAACAGCGATTTCTGGATTTCCGGCTTCTACCGAAAGCTTCACTTCAGAAGCACCATCGATAGTTTTCAGTTGCGCTTCAGCCTGTTTTGCATAAGCCATCACATCCTCAAGCGTAGGTCCCACTACTGTCATCTGAAGCGGTGCCTGTTCTGCACCCATGAAACCGATAGGAACGGTAGTAATCTTAGCACCTACCAGTTCTTTTTCAAGCTCGCGTTTCATTTTTGCGGCGTAAACTTTTGAACTTTCGCCACGCTCAGACTTGGGAATGAGTTTTACACTTATCTCCGACTGATAGCTGGTTGCCTGCGCACCACCCATACCGGTACTCGCCTGGCCAACCGTGGTGATCATTCTTTCGATTTCCGGTCTTTTATTTAGGAAAGCTTCAGCTTTTTGGGTGGTAAAGTTGGTTTGCTCGATGGAAACATCTTTCGGCATTTCGATCTGAACTAAGAATTCACCTTTATCAGTTCCCGGAAAGAAATCTGAACCAATATACCCGAATGCTACCATTAAAATCGCTGAAACAAAGAGTGCAAAAGTGATTGCGAATGTCTTGATTTTGTGGTGAAGACTCCATTTAAGGATATTTGTAATAAATACGGTGAAACGCGAAAGTCCGTCCTCAAATTTATAGATCACTTTACCAAATAGTGAATCTTTACTGATCAGATCGAGTTTCCCGTAACGTGAATACAACCACGGAACCACGGTAAATGATACCAGAAGCGATAGCATGGTCGCAATAATCACAGTAACACAGAACTGACGGATAATATCTGATACCAAACCGCTGCTGATCGCAATTGGGAGGAATACCACCACAATTACCAGCGTGATCGCGGTAACGGTAAATCCAATCTCTGATGCTCCGTCGTACGCCGCGCGCACCTTGTTCTTACCCATTTCCATGTGACGGTGAATGTTTTCGATTACTACAATCGCGTCATCCACCAGAATACCTACGACCAGGGAAAGTCCGAGTAAACTCATTAAGTTCAATGAATAATCAAGCAAACTTAAACCAATAAATGTGGCTACAAGCGATGTTGGAATCGCTACCATCACAATAAGTGCATTACGGAAACTGTGCAGGAAGAACAACATCACAAATGCCACAAGACCTACGGCAATGAATAAATCCTTGATCACCGAGTTCGCAGCTTCAAGGGTAAAGAGTGATGTGTCATTAGCAACATCAATCACCAGTCCTTGGCTTTTGTATTGCGTCTGCATCTGCTCGATCTTTTTCTGTACAAGCTCACTCACTTCCACCGCGTTCGCATCAGTTTGCTTCTGAACTTGTAGCAAAATTGTGCTTTGCTGGTTAACACGTGCAATCTTGTCTGTTTCCTTTTGGGTATCCTGTACTTCTGCAACGTCTGAAAGCCGGATATTCTGTCCGTTTGCGGATGAGATGGTAAGATTTCTTAGTTCATCCACAGTCTGGATCTTACCCGAAAGACGGATAAGCGTACTGTTTTCGCGGGTTTTCAAACTTCCTGTGGGGAAGTCAAGGTTTGAAGTGGAGATAATCTGTTGAACTTGCGGAATCGTAAGTCCGTAACCTTCCAGTTTATTTAAATCTAAGTTTACACGGATTTCACGCTCTTGTCCACCTACAATGTTCACTTGAGCGACGCCCTGAAGTCTCGAAAATTCAGGCTGAATCTTCTGGTCCATAAGGTCGTAAAGTTCGCTTTGCGTCAAATTCGCGGTCACGCCCATACTCACAATCGGTAAATCTGAAAGTGAGAACTGTGAGAGCGAAGGTTCTTCGATGTCTTCCGGAAGTTCTGACCGTACAGCGTTGATTTTCCGCTGAGCTTCATTTAAGGCAAAATCTACATCAGCGTCATTATTAAACTGAATGATCACTACCGACAGGCTTTCGTATGATTTCGACTGGATTTTCTTAATTCCTTCGAGCGAGGAAATTGCATCCTCAATTTTTCTTGAAACTGTACTTTCTACCTCTGATGGCGATGCACCCGGATAGATGGTAGAAACGGTTACTACTTTAACCTCGAATTTTGGGATCAGCTCATAATTGAGCTGGGTATAACTGAAGAGCCCGCCAATGATCAGTAATGCAAGCATCACGATCACCACACTGGGTCTTTTTATCGATATTTCTGCTAATTTCATGTTATTCTTTTAATCGGCTTACTTTAAGATTTGGACTTTCGTTTTGTCTGCCAGGTTTATCTGACCGCTGGTCACTACCAAGTCTCCTTCTTTTAAGCCGCCCGTGATTTCTACTTTCTCGCCATAGTTCATTCCGGTTTGTACCTGCGTGAGATAGGCTACATTATTCCTTACTACGAAAACTTTGTTGTCACTTACACTTCCTACAAATGCGTCCCGCGGTACCGTAAGTACGTTGGCTGCGCCTGACTGGTTGAATGTTGCAGTACCGTACATCCCGGCCTTAAGTTTATTGAAGCTGTTCGGAACGGTGATTTCAACCGGAAATTTAAGCGCTCCGGAAGCAGACGGCGCGATGAAAGTTATCCTTCCGTCGATATCACCTTCGATAACGTCTGGTTTTACTTTTACAGTGTTACCAACAGAAAGTTGGCTCACGAGCGCCTGGTCAACATCTACTTTTAACTTAACCGAAGAGATATCTACTATTTCCACGATTGGTGTACCAGGTCCTACTACAGCACCGACTTCTACCATTTTTTGGTTTACGATGCCACTTATTTTCGAGATTACGTTTGTGTCACCCGATTGCAATCTGGCAGACTGCACCTGAGCACGCGCATTCTGTACCTGAAGTCTCGCCTGATCCAGCTGCAGTGCAGTTACACCTCCGGTTTTGTAAGCAGCTTCATAACGGCTTAATGCGGACTGAGCCTGTGCTAAATTTGCCTGGGAGTTGCTCACATTTACATTGAGTTTTTCACCGCCCAGACGTCCGATGCTTTGGCCGGCGCGCACATAGCTACCTTCTTTTACATAAAGTGCAACAAGCTGTCCACCGATTTCTGCAGATATCTGGCTCTGTCTGTTTGGCAAAAATGTACCGTTCACTGCAAACTCGCCACTTATTTCCTCTCTTGTCACTGGCGCCGTACGTACCGCAACGTTCGTGTTTTTCTCAGCAACGATAGCCACCTGTTCCTCATTTTTCTTCTTATTATTCTGGAGGATGAGGAAAAACCCCACTGCCACGGCAATGATGGCCAATATTGTTATTAAAGTTCTTTTTTTCATTTTTTTAATTTATTTCTTTTAATGTTTTTAGTTTTCCCTGAGATTTTAAGAGGTCTATTTCAGCCAGTTTGTAATCGAGCTGTGCGCGTGTAAGATTATTTTTAGCATCGGTAACAGCGCGTTCTGCATCCAGAATTTCATTTAAGGTTGCAAGTCCGTACTGGTAATTGGACCTTGTGTTTGCCAAAACTTCTTCCGCTAGCTTAACATTTGAAAGTTGCATATTGATGGTCGTCATATTATTCTCGAGAAGTGTAACCGCATTTTTGTGTTCCATCTCGAGACCTAATTTTGCTTCGCGAAGATCAGCCTGTGCTTTTTCAATTTCAATTTGGTTGAGTTCAATTCTAGATTTTGTAGCAAAACCATTGAATATTGGGACGCTGATATTAAGTCCAATTGATGCGACATCAGACCAAAAAACACCGTTTTTCTCGCCGTTCCACCAGGGGAACTTATTTCCCTGACCTAGGAAGCCGTAATTGGCCGATAACGCTACAGTGGGGTAATATTCGGCTTCGCTGGCTTTTTTCTGCCATTCAAGCAACTCGATTTGCTTATTGGCAAGGCGAAGTTCGGTTCTTTCATCGAAACTTCCGGGATCGCTGTCTGGTAAAATGGAGGGGTCAAAGGTCTGTGCAGGCAGATCAATTTCCTGCTGCATCGGCATCCCTATCATAAACTTCAACGCATTTTCGCTGATTTCAACGGCATTCTCAAGCTGTTGTTTTGATGAAGTGATGTTGTTTTTAGCTACTTCTGTACGGTCGAAATCGATTTTTCTCGCGAGTCCAGCGTCAAAAAGACCTTTAATGATTTTCCCCGTTTCATTGGTGATTTTCAGATTGTTTTCGGCATTTGCAAGCATTTGCTCGCTCTGATAAACCTGAAAATAAGCATTTGCCACACGTTCAATAATCTGCTCTTCGGTAAGTTCAGCATTGATAATGTAGAATTCCCGTGTAGTTTTCGCAGCCTTTAAACCTGTAAAAACCGACTGGTTGAACAGCACCTGTGTTAGCTGTAACATGTTGCTTGAGGTATATTTTTGGCCAAAAGCAACTTTGACCTGCTGGCCCGGTGCTCCGAAAATTTCTCCCGGCAACACGCTTTCCTGCAGAAGCGGGTTGAAAGTGGTATTGCTTCCGAAAGAGATGTTAGGATATGCGCTGGATTTTACCTCAGCGATTTGAGCGTCACCTCTTCTGATGTCCAGGCGCGCCTTTTCGGCATCTGCTTTATTTTGCAGCGCATAGGAAATAGCTTCGGGTAAAGTAAGCATCTTCGCTTCCTGCCCGAAAATTAAGCCGCCAATAAACAGCAGACTAAATGCGAACTTTTTCATTTATTATTTTTTATTTTTTTAATTGTTTCTTTTCCTTTTTCAGTAGTGATAGCGTGCATATACATCATCATCAGCTCGTCCTTATAATGTTCGCGATCCAGTGTGCTGGTATCGATATAAGGTGAATTGTCATAAGACATCACAAGCTGAAAGAAAATTTTAGAATATACTACTGCATCGAAATCATCCCGGTAAAAGCCCTGTCTTCGGCCTTTCTCAATATTTTGAACCAACACTTCCGAAAACTTTTCCGAAAAATTGAGCATATGCTTATTAAATATTGCCGGATAATATTTCATCAGTTGCTTTATGAGGATTGTTTTGTTTGAATGTGAAATGCGTTCAATCTCTTCATCCCTGCAGACCATTCGCTCTATAGCATTGTCTACGCTCAGGTCCAGCTGTTTCAACCTTGAAATAACAAGGTCCAGATGGTATCGAAGAATTTCTTCGAGCAATTCTTCTTTATTGCGAAACATCTGATAAAGCGTTTTTTTGGAGATTCCAAATGCATTGGCCACATCATCCATCGTCACAGTTTTGGCGCCGTTTTCAATAAACAGGTCTGCCGCTTTGACTAAAAAATTTTGTTTGTCATCCATAATTGGGCGCAAAGATACGATAGAAAACTTAAAAACAAATAAAGTTTCCAAGTTTTTTTATTTTACAGTATCAGTTACTGTGAAATTGAAAATAAGTGAGGGTGTTTAAATCACCCTTCTAATAGTTTCTAATGATTTTCAAAATTTCCCTGCTTGCTGGGAGGCGCTATATGTCCTAATGATGCTACTTTTGGAACACAAACTAACCAAAATTTTTTAACCATGAAAAAATTATTTACAAGTGCACTCGCACTAACTGCAGTAAGTTTAACTTACGCTCAATCGAATTATGACTGGACTTGGCAACAAGGAAACGGCAACACAGCTACCGTAAACCAGTCGGGGTTACAGAACAACAACAACCTTTATCAGGTGGGTGACACTAACACTGCAACCATTGACCAAACTGGGCAAATCAACGTTAATCAGGCCCGTAGTGAAGGTGACATGAATGCTATTGATGTTGACCAAGTAGGTGAATCTAACAGTAACGCTACTAATCAGTACGGAAATAACAACATTGGTACGGCAAATCAGAATGGTTTCGACAATACATTAATCCAGCGTCAGGAGGGTAACAGTAACGTAGTTGTGGGTATTCAGGCTGGTGACTATAACTATGCGTGGCAGGATCAGCTGGGAGATGGAAACAGATTTTCCATTACTCAGCTAGGTGACGCTAACCAATCGTTCCAAAAACAAGTTGGTGATTCCAATGAGGGTATAGCTATGCAGAACGGTGACAGCAACTATATCCACCAGGATCAAGGTGGAGATGATAACTATGCAACGAATACGCAAAATGGTAACGGTAACTGGGGAGATTCTCATCAGTGGGGCAATGATAACATCAGCAGAGCTTTGCAAAATGGAAATGGTAACTTCTTGGAACAGTTCCAAATTGGTAATGGCAACCTAGCTGACGACTGGCAAATCGGTAATGATAACACTGGTCAAATAAATCAAACTGGAAATGGCCACATACATTGGGGTACTGTTTTCGGAAATAATAACACTATGACAGTGAATCAGTCAAACTAGTCATCTCACTATTCTACAAATACAGGAGGAATTTCGGTTTCTCCTGTATTTTTCTAAAAACCAGTTATGAGAAATCTGATTACGCTTGCCGCAGTACTGCTCTGCGTTATTTCAAATGCTCAAGTAATTACAAGCAATAATGTATTGGATTATTATGAAAGAACACAGGCTTCTTTATTGGCAGCGGATCCCGCTTCAGCCACTGTGATGCTTCAGGTCGGAAATAATAATCTTATGGAAGTTACAGACCTCGCATCAAGCTATATAGCACTTAGCCAGACCGGAGATAATAATACTACATATCTCTATAATACCAACAATCATCGCGGCAATGCGGAGATTAATATTATTGGCTCTGGAAATTATGTCGAGATTCTGGGAAGTAACAGTATATCTGATGGAATGAAAATCAATATCAATGCTAACGATACCAATATTTTTATGAAGAATTATTAAAATAACCCCACCCCTTGAAAATGAAAACTCTCGCCACGATTCTGGGATTATTTTTTGTGGTCGCCAAAAGTTCTGCTCAGTCGCAGCACGGCGTTACCGCAAAAATCATAACCGAACAAAAAGAAGGCTCTTTACAAATAAGAGCAGCAGCTATAAGTACCTCAGATACTTATCACAGCTTAAATTACATCATGGTTTCTGTGAAAAAAGGACAATCAGGAAGTTCCAGCAATAAACAAAGCGGTAAATTCTCAATTAATCCGAACGAAACCAAAACCCTTGCAGAAACTAATTTTAATCTCCGCAAGAACGACGGACTTAAGATTTATCTCTTTGTAAAAGATGAAGAGACGGATGCCTTGTTGTCTAAAGACAGTCTGGAGATCAATGGTGCACAGTTCGCTAAAGAAATAAGTTTCATACCTGAAAACAAGCTTGAACTTTCCGGATTAATGATCGATGAAACGAAAACCCGAATAGGACAACAGTTTTATGATGCCTTTTTTATGAAGTATAATCAACTGCCGAAAAAATTCCAGGGTACAGTAACGGTAGCCGAATTGCCGGGATTTGGCCGCAGTACGCGTGTTACCGTGATGTATGACGATCAGCTGGTTTACGTATTTGTGCCGCGGGCCGATGATGAGGCAATAGCTGAAGAAGTCACACGTACACTCGCTATCCTGGAGGATTACAATGCCAAAAGCAGCGTACGTAATAATCAGTTTAAATATTAAGTTCATGAAAAAATATATTTTAATAGCACTTCTCTGTGCGCCATTTTACATTTTTGCTCAGCAACTGGTTTACAAGCCAATCAACCCCGCTTTTGGAGGTGATACTTTTAATTATCAATGGTTGCTAAGTTCTGCTACCGCGCAAAATCAGTTTGATAATAGTTCGCGCTCTACGCTCGGCAGAACTAGCTCTCTTGACAGTTTTACGGAAAACTTAAACCGTCAGATTTTATCGGAATTATCCCGAAAGCTGTTCGGCGATCAGTTCGGTGACGGAGAACTGCAGCCCGGAACGTACGTATTTGGCTCCATATTTCTGGAGGTCACCCAAACCGGTCAGGGTCTGCTCATTACTATTCTGAACACGGACACCGGCGAACAGTCTGAAATCGTCATACCGGGCGGCGGCTAAAATTATTCAACCCCTTGAAAATATCCCCATGAAAACAAACAAGCTAACCAAAATTGCACTTTTAACACCATTAATTTTTCTTACCAGTTGCACCCTCTTTAATTTACCTGCTACCGGCGAGAAATCAACACTCGGTGAAGTAACACCTTACACGCCCGAAATTAAAAATCTTCCTGCACCAAAGGAAAAAATCGTGGTTGGTGTATACAAATTCCGCGATCAAACCGGGCAATACAAAGCCTCGGAAACTGGCGCGAGCTGGAGCACGGCCATTCCCCAGGGAACGACGCCTATTTTACTCAAAGCACTAGAAGACAGCCGCTGGTTTACGCCAATCGAGCGCGAAAACATAGGTAATCTCCTCAATGAAAGGCAAATCATCCGCAGTACCCGAAAGGAATATGCAGGGAATGACGCCAATGAGGCAGCCCTATTGCCACCACTTCTATTTGCGGGTATTATACTCGAAGGCGGTGTGATCTCGTATGACACCAATGTGATGACCGGCGGGATCGGGGCGCGTTATTTTGGACTCGGAGCCGGTGCCCAATACAGGCAGGACAGGATTACGGTTTACTTACGGGCGGTGTCAACCTCGTCCGGCGAAATTTTGAAGACCGTTTATACGTCTAAAACCATCCTGTCGACAAGCATTAACGGAAATTTTTTCCGGTTTGTAGATACGGAAAGACTTTTGGAATCGGATATAGGTATTACCCAAAATGAGCCCGTACATCTTGCAGTGACTGAGGCAATAGAAAAGGCTGTTCATTCCCTTATTGTCGAAGGTGTGCGTGATAATTTATGGGCTAATAAGCTCGCTAATCCGACCGATTTCGATAAAATAGTTGCCAATTACCGCACGGAGGAAAAAGTGAACGACCAAAGGATTGTTGGAAACAAGTTTCTACAGAGTAATCGCGGAAAGTGGGCGGCTTTTGGGAATCTTGAGGCTTTCACAATCAAAGGTGATTATGTAGATGCTAAAATGAATATTGGCGGAAAAGTCGGACTGAAGTATTTTCTTTCCGAGTTCATCAACGCTGAAATTAACGTCAGCAATGTAACGATTGAAAATACGGACATCATAAAGAGAAATGTTTTCGTTTCTGAACTGAATTTGGAGTATCTAATGGTTCCAAAAGTTAAGCTGAGTCCTTTTGTTTACGCTGGTGCCGGAACTTTTTTTCTTCCAGACAAGCCTCGTTACAAAGCCCAGGTGGGCGGCGGACTTGAATATTTGCTTAATCAAAATCTCGCGCTGCGTCTTTCGAGTCAGTATGATTTCGGTTTTACCGATGACTGGGATGGATTCGTGAACGGCTCACAAAAAGACCAGGGTGTACGGATTGGCATCGGTGTGAATTATTATTTCGGTTCTAAAAAAGCTAATAATTAAAAACATGAAAAATCTACTCAATATATTCACTGCCTTCGTTATTTTATTTTCGCTCACCTCCTGCAGTGAGGAGCTCGTGAGCAAAGTGCAGACAGGAACTGTAAAAGGAACCGTAATCAAAAAAGGAACTAATCAACCTTTGAAAAATGTAAAAATCTATACCGCACCATCTACGCAAACTGTTTTTACCAAAGATGACGGTAGTTTTGAAATCGCAGAAATACCTGTTGGCGAATACTCTTTAAGAGCGGAACTATCAGGCTATGTAACGACTTTGCAGGGAATCAGTATTAAAAATGGAGGGCAAAATGTGTCTGTTGTTTTGGAAATGAGTGATGACGATTCATTGAACTCTCCACCATCAGCACCGGTTTTGCTTAGCCCGACTGACAATGCGGTGGACCAACCGTTGTCAGTCGACCTGTCGTGGAGCGCTACAGATCCGGACTCGCTGGATGTATTAAAATATACGTTGACGGTAAAGAATGATTTCGACCAGAATGTCATTGAAATCAAAGATTTAACGGAGAAACATTATTTCCTTGAAAATCTGAAGTTTGGAGTAACCTATTATTGGCAGGTCAGCGTAAGCGATGGCGTAAATCCCGCCGTAAACAGTCCGGTATTTCGGTTTAAGACCAATTCGGTTCCCAATAACAGATTTCACTATGTAAAAAAGTCTAATGGAAATTATTACATCGTCTCAAGCAACGAAGCCGGCAGCAACTTTAATTTCACGGCACTTCCTGCAAACAGTTGGCGTCCACGTTTAAGCCAGAATGCACAGCAGCTCGCATTTCTGAGAACTACCGGCGGTAGCACACATATTTTTACTGCCAAACCAGACGGTTCACAAGCATTCCAGGTCACAACGATTCCTGTTGGAGGTTTCAATAATGCTGAGCTCGACTTCTCCTGGAGTACCAATGGCAAGGAACTTCTATACCCGAGTTTTACTAAACTTTACAGAATTAACAAAGACGGCAGCGGCCTTGAACTTGTGTACACGACGCCTGACGGAAGTTTTATTTCTGAATGTGACTGGAGCTATGATGGTAGTATGATTGCACTGAAAACAAACGATCCAAACGGATACAATGCCAAAATAATCGTGATTGATATGCTTGGAAACGTGATAAAAACGGTGCTTGAAAACGTAAACGGCGCCGCCGGAGGTCTTAACTTTTCGGTTGATGGTAATCTCTTGCTCTATACGTACGATATCAGCGGGCATCAGGACAATAATTACCGTCAGCTCAATACGCATATTTTCATTTACAATATGCAGACAGGAGATGTCACCGACGTGTCGGTCGCGAGCGAAAAGCCGGACGGTACAAATGACCTGGATCCCAGATTTTCACCCAACAATGCCGAGGTGATCTTTACCAACACTTCCAATGACGGCATTTCAGTGAAGAATATTATGAAAGTAACCTTGCAAGATATTACACGAACAGCTTTATTCCCCGATGCAGAAATGCCGGATTGGGAGTAATGTTTTCAAGGGGAGTTGAGGAATTTATTCCTCAACTTTTTTATTTATTTAAAGCCGGAATTTTTCCGGCTTTAATTTTATTTAGTCCTGCCCTACGCACTTTTGTGTATATAGCGCGAGAGCTTTATGCCAAGATCCGTCCACACGATTTTTGGATTTGCGTTTCTTTCCAAGTGATAATCGGCCTCGGAAATTTCGTTTAAAATTACTTCAATATTAGCTCCGTGAATGTAACGTGCGAAACCATCCCATTTAAAGCCATCCGTTACTATTTTCCGGTATACTAAGTCTGCATTTCCGTAATTCTGTAGCAACGCAAGCCGGAAACTAT
Source organism: Kaistella rhinocerotis (assembly GCF_030243905.1). Lineage (NCBI taxonomy): Bacteria > Pseudomonadati > Bacteroidota > Flavobacteriia > Flavobacteriales > Weeksellaceae > Kaistella > Kaistella rhinocerotis. Next base: position 367,649 of record NZ_JASSYY010000001.1, read on the forward strand.
CGGCGCAGTACTCCAGGAAATTTTTCTGTTTTTCCCGGTTCCAGCTGGCAATATTACGTGCCCAAATAACAATGTTCTTGAGGTATTGCGGTTTTTTCTTGACCTGAAATGCTTCGCGTACCCACAATACGAAGAGATTCTGGAATTCAGAGTTTACATCTTCAGCCGAGACGAGTTTTTGCGCGACATTCCAATCTCCCTGCGCTTGAAAAACAATTTCCCGACGCTTTTCTTCGGAGATATCAAAATGTTTTTGGAGTGCTGCGTCGATTTCTGCATCATCAATCCGCGGGATTTCTACCAGTTGCGTACGGGACAGGATCGTCGGCAGAACATTATCGATGCTTTCAGCTGTGAGGATGATGACGGTATCTTTCGGCGGTTCCTCCAGAAATTTCAGAAACTTATTGGCCGCCCAAATATTCATTTTGTCGGCCTGCCATATTATCAGCACCTTGCTGCCGCCTTCGTAGCTTTTTAATGAAAATCTTTGATTTTGGGCATCGATTTCTTCAGCATAAATGGTCAGCTGTTTGTTTTCCGACTGTAGAATATTGCTCCAGTCGGCATTGTCAGCGTATGGATTTTCGAGCACAAGTTCCCGGAATTCGTCTGCGAAATGCGAGGACAAACCACTCGATTTCTCTTTGAACACCGGAAATGAGAAATGCAGGTCAAGGTGGTTGAGATGCTCCACTTTAGGCGCTGACCCTTCATTTTCGCGGGCGAAAATCTGTCTGGCAAAAGCCAGTGCGAGTGCTAATGTACCATATCCATATGCGCCGACAAAAAACTGCGCATGGCTGACACGGTTGTCCGAAATGCTTTTAGCAAGCATGGTTTTGAGCGTTTGCTGGCCAACGATCTGATCCCAATTCATCTGCCAAAGATATTAATTTTGGTATCAAGATAATCTGTCCTTATTAGGACGAAATTATATTTAAATTAAATTTTTAGCGAATTAAGCAGTATTCAACGGGAGAATAATCATTAAAACTAAGCATGAAAACGGCTTCTGTACTTAACAAACTTTAACCTCTGTAAAATTTCTTCAATTCAGTAATAATTAAGATATTTGCGCATTATTTTTAAAAATAACGAATGAAAAAATTTTTTGTGTTGCCAATGGTCGCCGCGGTTTTTTTTGCCAGCGCGCAAACAATTGGTAATTCACCGTACGCCGCCTTCGGAATTGGAGATGTGAAGTATGACAATACGACGGATGTGAATGCGATGGGCGGTATTTCTACAGCTTATATTTGGGATTTTAATAATAATTTCAATTTCAGCAACCCGGCAGCCAGCAAAAATCTTGAGCTGACGACAATCAAAGTAGAAGCTACCAACGAAAACAATTTTTTCAAGTCGAATTACGATAACATGAGTGTGAATAAGCACTCTACTTACTTATCAAATCTTTCAATTGCATTCCCGCTTTCACCGAAAGTGAAATTTGGAGTCGGTTATCAGCCGTACAGTTCAAAAAAATACTCCGTTTTGGTTCAAAATGAGCAAGATGGGGTTACAGAAGCAAACCTTTTCCGTGGTGAAGGTACTTTGAGCACCGTTCAAGCTGCACTCGCCTACCAAATCACACCCGAATTTGCATTAGGCGCACGAACCAATTTCTATTTTGGTAATCTATATGATATCAATGAACTGACGTACAGCAATGCGGAACTCATTAACGGATACGAAACCCGAAACAAGGTGAAGACGTTCAACTTTACTCTGGGTACAGCTTATCAGAAAAAATACGGTCTAGACCGCAAGTTGACGCTTGGTGCCACCTACACTTTCGGGAATACCGGGCAGATGGAGACCAGCTACATGAACAGTACCTACTTCTACAACAATAATTCCGACAAAACCAACATAAGCATTATCGATGAGCAGTACAGCTCCGATAAGAATTTGATCCCAACGGAATTTTCGGTGGGTGCGGGCTATGGTCGTGATGCAAAATGGTTTTTAGGAACTCAGTTCGATTATAAAAAAGGTGAGACAATCCAGTTCTTGGGTCAGCCCTTTGTAAACCAGAATTCTTACAGAATTGCCGCGGGAGGTTGGTATTTGCCAAACTTTAATAATTTCAGAAGTTATTTTTCACGAGTGACCTACCGTTATGGTGCTTATTACGAGAAAGGTAATCTTTCATTTAACGGAACTGATATCAACCAGTTTGCGATCACCGGCGGACTTACGCTGCCATTTGAGAACCGAAGCGCAAACCGCCTGAGTGGCATCGATGTAGGTTTAGAAATTGGAAAACGGGGCACGCTGGAGAACAATATGATCCGTCAAAATTTTGTGAACTTCCGAATTGGTTTGAATTTCGCTGATAAGTGGTTCCAAAAACGTCTTTATGATTAAGAAATGATTCGTCAGAACAAAATATTTCCTTCAAGTATAGCAGGCCTTCTGGGTTGTGCTATATTTTTTGCGCTTATTTCTTGCGAAGAAGATCTTACAAAAGTCAATCAGAACAACAATACCAACTTCCCTTCACAAATTATCAACCGCGCGAACATTGTACAGCGTGATTCAGGTATGGTAAAGCTGCGTGCTACGGCGCCCCTCATAGAGAAGTACGAATATATCGACTCGCCGTATATCGTGGCAAGGAAAGGAATCAACATACTTTTCTACGATAAGAAAAAACCGAATGTTCCGGGCAAAATCGTGGCAAAATATGCCAAATTCAACGAAAAGAAGAAATTTTATGAGGCGAAAGGCAACGTGCGCATTACAACAAATGAAAATCAGATGTTCGCGATGCAGTCGGTATTCTGGGACCAGAACAAACGTCTGATTTATACTTCAGACACCGTGTACGTTACCGACAAAGATGGTTCGACGCTCGTCGGTGCCAATGGTATGAAGGCAAAAGATGATTTCAGCGAGTACACATTTTTTAATAATTCCGGCAACATCAGCGCACAGAAAATCCCCGAACAAGGCCAATAATATTTCGTAAATTCGCGTCAAACGGTTTTTATTTGATGGAATTTCACGCGATTGGATTAATGTCCGGCACCAGCCTTGACGGGCTGGATATCTGCTTTGTTCGGTTTCAGTTCGATGGTGGTGATTGGAATTTCAAAATTCTCCATGCCGAAACTGTCGGCTACAGTGAAGAATGGGAATTCAAGCTTCGCAATTCAACACAACTTAGCTCCGCAAAACTTTTAGCCTTGAATTCTGAATATGGATTTTATCTCGGTGGGCAGGTTCAAAAATTTATCCGAGAGAATCAACTAAGCAACGTAGATCTGGTTGCTTCCCACGGCCACACGGTTTTTCATCAACCTCAGAATAAGTTTACTCTGCAAATTGGTGACGGACGTGCGATTAATACGATAGTAAAAATTCCGGTAGTATATGATTTCCGAAGTCAGGATGTGCTGATGGGTGGCAACGGTGCGCCCTTAGTCCCCATTGGTGATGAATTACTTTTCGCCGGATACGATGCCTGTGTGAACCTGGGCGGATTCTCGAACATTTCTTTTAAAGCGGATAAAAGACGGGTTGCGTTTGATATTTGTCCGGTAAATATCGTGCTGAACCGTTTTGCAAAGGTTTTAAATTTAAATTATGACAAAAATGGCGCGATCGCGCGCAGCGGAAAAATTATTCCGGAACTTTTAAATTCTTTGAACGCGCTTCCCTACTACAAGTACGCTCCTCCAAAATCATTAGGTATTGAATGGGTTGAAGAAAACATCGATCCGTTAATACAGGATCAGATGGCTGAAGATCTACTCGCGACGTTCACGGAACATGCAGCTCTTCAAATAGCTGAAACGCTGGGAAAATTTGATTTGAAGAAAGTCTTTTTTACCGGCGGCGGAACTTACAATTCGTTTTTAATTGAAAGGATAAAAACAAAGTGCAGAGCAGAAATCATCATCCCCGAAAAGGAAATCATTGATTACAAAGAAGCCCTGATTTTTGCATTTATGGGCGTTTTGAAACTTAATAATAAAATCAACGTACTGTCTTCAGCCACGGGAAGTACGGAAGATCATTCTTCAGGATTAGTGGTTTAAAAATTTAAAGACAATATTATGCAGATTGATATAAGAAAACTTGCAGTAGAAGACTACGAAGAACTGCGGGAAACAATGATGAAAGCGTACCCGACAATGTCTCAGAGCATTTGGTCGAAAAAAAGTATCCAGAAACTCATCCGGATCTTTCGTGACGGCCAGATTTGCATCACCGTCGACGGCAAAATAGCCGCGGTGGCGCTTTCGCTTATCGTGCAGTATGAGTTGTATGGGGACGATCACACCTACAAGGAAATTACAGGAAATTATACGTTCAATACCCATTCTGAAACCGGAAATGTGCTCTATGGCATTGAAGTTTTTGTAGATCCGGAGTACCGAAAACTTCGTCTCGCCCGAAGACTTTATGACGTGCGGAAGGAACTTTGCGAAACGCTGAACTTAAAATCCATCATGGTTGGCGGCAGAATTCCTAATTATCATCTGCACAGCGATAAACTTTCGCCGCGTGCCTATATCCAGAAAGTGCGGAACAAGGAGCTGTACGATCCGGTACTGAGTTTTCAGCTCGCAAACAATTTTTTACCGGTAAGGATTCTTAAAAACTACCTTCCGGAAGATTTACATTCCGAGGAAAATGCGGTTTTGCTGCAATGGAACAACATCTATTACAGCAAAAAACCGAATACGATGCAGGATTCGGTGATCCGCCTCGGACTTGTTCAGTGGCAAATGCGTCACTTCAAGACCATCGATGCGTTTTATGAACAGGTAGAATTTTTCGTAAATGTGATGGCTGATTATAAATCGGATTTCATCATGTTCCCGGAATTCTTCAATACGCCTCTACTTGCGCCTTTCAACCATCTTTCGGAGCGCGAAAGTATGTTTAAACTGGCCGAACTTACAGATCAGATTAAGAATAAAATCTCTGAGCTGGCGATTGGTTACAACATCAATATCATCGCCGGCAGTATGCCGCTGGTAGAAAACGGTGATCTTTATAACGTGAGTTATTTGCTGCACCGTGACGGAAAGATCGATGAGCACCGTAAAATTCACATCACACCCAACGAAAGAAAATTCTACGGCATGAAAGGTGGCAGCGAAATAAAAGTGATTGATACAGATTGCGGAAAAGTAGGCCTTGTGATTTGCTATGATGTAGAATTCCCCGAACTGCCGCGCATCTTAGCCGATCAGGGAATGAAAATCCTGTTCGTACCTTACCTTACTGATACGCAAAACGCCTATGTTCGGGTCCGACACTGCGCTGCGGCCAGGGCGATCGAAAACGAATGTTATGTTGCCATTGCGGGTTGTGTCGGGAATCTTCCGGGTGTAAACAATATGGATATCCAGTACGGTCAGGCCGCGGTTTTCACGCCATCTGATTTTGCATTTCCATCCAATGCCGTGAAAGGCGAAGCTACACCGAATACGGAAACTACTTTAATCGTTGATGTAGATTTAAATTTACTCAAAGAACTGCATCATTATGGCGCGGTACGTACGATGAGCGACCGCCGTTCCGATCTATACACCACATTGGACCTGAATGCGGAAAAAGATTAGTTTTAAATTATTTATGCTAAAAAAGAAATCCTGAAACTTTACATTTCAGGATTTTTTATTTTCGGGATAAACTTTTTTTAAAGTTTAAATTCAAGCTTTACATTGAAGAAACGGCCGGTCATCCGAACCGGAACCGGATAGTTGTAGCCCGATGAAACATCGTTCACCCACTGGTTGGCAACTGTATTTTGAATGTTGAACGCGTTGAATATCTGTACGCCGAGGGTGAGTTCATTGAAATTACTCCAGAAACCGCTGTTTACTTTGTTGTCTTTCTGGTCGATGAACACTTTAGACAAACCAATGTCTACTCGTTTGTACGACGGCAAAGTACGCTGGTACAGATACGGCGCCGTGTAATCCGGTTGGCCGTTTTCATCCAGTGTGATCGGTGTTCCGGAAGGAAGTCCGTTGGCGTATGTCAACGTTAAATTTACACGCATAGACGGAAATTTCGGCATATAATCCTGGTAAAACATTGAAAATCTGAAGCGCGGATCAGTTGGTCTGGAAATATCTCCGTGACCATCAATATTTTCAAATACACGCGCATAACTGGCGGAAATCCACGAATCGATTCCGGGAACAAATTCACCGAAAAGACGCGTGTCAACGCCGTAAGCATAACCTTCCGAATTGTTTTTGCCCGAATACCTTATCCTCACATTATCTAGATAATAAGGAATCAGGTTATCCATTTTCTTATAATACGCTTCTGTTGTGAGTTTAAACGGACGTTCAAGCATGCGGAACTCGTAATCATTGGACAGAATTACCTGCATTGACCGCTGAGATTTGATGTTTGGATTGAAATTACCGTCTAAATCTTTGATTTCCTTGTAAAATGGCGCCTGATAATAGATTCCGCCGGAAAGTTTAAACAGCATGTCCATTTCCCAGTCTGGCTTTATGGCAAACTGCGCACGTGGCGAAATTATGGTTTCATCATTGAAATCCCAGTGTGAAGCACGGACGCCCGCGTTCACAAATACACGGTTTGTTCCCCAAAAAAGTTTTTTCGAAAACTGCGCATATCCCGAAAGACGCGTAGGCTGAATGTGATTCTGGCCTGCAATATGAAAACGCAGTCTCAGATCAGACGGATCCAATGTTCCTGGATCTGTATAATCGCGCGGCGTGCTGTAACCAAGCGAATCGACAAGCTGCCATTCATTGGTGAAATCTTTGAGGTTTTCTTTTTCGAACTTTAACCCTACTTCAAAATCTGTGTTCACATCGGGTGAAAAACGGGTTTTAAGCTGGCTGCCGTATGTTTTCACCAATAAGTCGTTCCGTGCATGATCAATCTGTCCACCCACATCGTAAGAGGTAATTGGGTCGCCAGTGATCGGATCAAAAGTTTGCAATAAATAAGCAGAAGCAATGGAATAATACTCGCGTTCACGGTTTTGATAAGCAAAATTATCTAATGTGAAAGTCCATTTTTTGTTTGGCTTAAAGTTGATCGAGGCCGTACCCATCATGTTTTTATAGGCATCATCTTCCTGGCCGTTATAGAAAACGCTGAGTCTGAGTGGCGTTTGTAATGATCCAAAATCTACTTCCTTCACTTTCGGAATCATCTCATAATCATTCTTACTGTAGTAACCGATGAAGGAAAAATCCCATTTACTGTTCAGTCTGTAAGTAATATAAGATTGAAAATCAAGATACTGTGGATTAAAATCTGTGTCTTCATTCAAAGTATTAAGGACCAGATTTGTATTTCGGTAACGTCCGGAGAAAAGCGCAGAAAGTTTTCGGTCTTTCGTAGCAAAGCCTGTGGAAAGTCTTGCTCCGATCAGGCTTGCTTCTCCTGAAACTTCAAATTTGGTAGGCTGTCTGTAATAAATATTCAGCGCCGAAGACATTTTGTCGCCGTATTTTGCTTCAAAACCACCCGCTGAAAAGTTGATGGCCTGCACCATATCCGGATTGATGATGCTCATGCCCTCCTGCAGCGAATTGCGGATCAGGAAAGGTCTGTAAATCTCGATATCATTGATGTATATAAGGTTTTCATCGTAATTACCGCCACGCACCATATACTGTGAGGAAAGTTCGGTATTTGAGTTAACCGACGGAAGGGTCTTCAGCAATCCTTCAACGCCACCGGAAAGCGACGCGACCTGCTGAGCCTCTTTTGCTGTGATTTCTACAGAGGTGAGATCGGTAACTTTTGGTTTGCTTTTTTTCTGAAAAACAACTTCCTGAATCTGGGTTTCGCGCCCGGAATCTTTGAAAAGTACGTTCACATTCTGTACTTTCGGCGTCGGTTTAATGTTTTTGCTGAAGCTGAAAAAATTCTCTTTTGAAACCTGAAGTTGCTGCTCCGTAGCAGCTACCGGAATTTTTACCATTCCATTCTCGTCTGTAGTAAAGCTTCCGTTGTTATAATAAACATTGGCCGCGCTTACCGGCGCTCCGTTTTCGTCTAATACTTTCAGGGTGATTTGCGCGGACAGAACTGCCGGAACAAAGGCAAACAGTAGAAATATCTTTTTCAATGGTTTGAAGTTTAGTTTTTAAAGATAGCAAATTTTAAAGCACAGCTTCGCGCACGCGGGTCAATTTCTGCAGCAGATCCTCGAGTTTGTCAAGTTGCAGCATGTTCGCGCCGTCTGATAAAGCACAGCTGGGGTCGGGATGTGTTTCAATGAAAAGTCCGTCTGCACCCACAGCGATTCCGGCTTTGGCAATGGTTTCGATAAGTTCAGGTCTTCCGCCAGTCACACCGGAGTTTTGGTTGGGTTGCTGAAGTGAATGCGTTACATCCAGAATCACTGGCGCATAATGTCTCATCGTTGGGATTCCGCGGAAATCTACGACTAAATCTGTATATCCAAATGAGTTCCCGCGTTCGATGATAGCGGTTTTTTGGTTGCCCGAATCTGTCACTTTTTCAACCGCAAATTTCATAGCTTCCGGTGAAAGAAACTGTCCTTTTTTCAGCGTTACGCACTTCCCTGTTTTGGCTGCAGCTACCAACAGATCGGTTTGTCGAACCAGAAATGCCGGGATTTGCAGTACGTCTACATAATTTGCAGCAAGTGCTGCGTGGTCGTTCTCGTGAATATCCGTGGTAGTAGGAATATTAAAAGTTTCGCCTACTTTTTTTAGTATCTCAAGCGATTTTTCTTCGCCAATCGTGGTGAATGAATCTACACGGCTGCGGTTGGCTTTTTTGAAACTGCCTTTGAAGATATAAGGAATCTCATATTTGTTGGTGATCTCTATCACCTTTTCCGCGATTCGTAAAGCCATGTCCTCACCTTCGATGATGCAGGGTCCGGCAATCAGGAAAAAGTTTTTTGATTTTTTGTGCTGAATATTATCAAGGTATTGAATCATTATATTTAAAAATTTAAATTGAAAAAAGTAGAATGTGAATTTACAGCTTCTGCAAAATCTTTTCAATAGTATTAATATTACGTGAAGTTACGAGATGTTTGTAACGTTTGTTCCCGAGTATTTTTCCGAAATCTGACTTAACGGTGTTGCCTTTTGAATTTTGCCAGTAAAAATGATGGTTTACTACTTTTGCTTTTTCGGTTTCTGATGCTTCTAGTTTACTGAATTCATCATCCAACATCTTATCAACGCCATCTTCACCGATGAAAGCGTAGATGTGAGATGAGGAATCGTTTTGAAACGGTACATCCTGCAAAATCTGCTTCACTTCATCATTGGTTTTAATGAACATAAAAGCGTCATATTTAAAATGATCGCTCATTGCTCTTTCAAGTGAAATTTTAAGCTCGTTTACCGACTTTTCGGACGAAAAAAGAATGTTTCCCGATGCCAAAACAGATGAAACTTCACTCAATCCCGCACTTTCAAAAACATCACAAACGTCGGCCATCTTCATTGAAGTGCCATTCACATTTACACCGCGAAGGAATGCACAGAACCTCATCATTGCGGAATTATTGCGTGGCTCGGATCACCGCATTAGTGATCTGCGTTTCTTTCTCCTGGCTGTAGGTAGAATCGTACGGATTCATTATATCAAACAGATACGTGTAAAATGGCGTTATCTTCTGTACTTTCTCAGACTCTTTGTACGCCTTCTCCTTCCCCATAATCTCAAGATTTTTCACAAAACCGTTGAAACGTTTGTCAATAGGTTCAATAGATTTTACGACGTAGTTATAACCCTTATCCCTTTTTCCAAGTCTGTCATAAGCGTCACTCACTGCGCCCACCACAAGTGAATATTCCATCGGTTTTGTACGCATTTGCCGCGAAACAAACATTTGTTCGCTTGCAGAAAGCCTGCTGTAATAATCATATTCTTCGAAAATTCCTTTCTTGAGTTCTTCAGCAAGCTTTAAACCTTTTTGTTCCTGGCCCGCTACGATGTATCCGTAAACCATCGAACTCAGCGAACGCGGATCATTGTATTTCGCCACCGGAATTTCGCGGGAAGCCAGATCCAGGACTTCCAGCGCCTTTGCTCGCTGTCCCGAAAGCGCAAGTGCTTCTGCTGCGCGGCTGGCGGAACTTCTGTAGCTTACGATATTCTGCATACAGGTTTCATCAAAATGCACATTCAGGTCTTTAAAATTGCCCCAACGGTAGTTTTTTACGATATTATAAAGTGAGTTTGCGTCTACGCGTCCCATTTCACCGTCTTCACGCTCTTCTGTCTTAATCGGTACAAGTCGGTAACTGAAACCGTCAAACTGAAGATAATCACCCAGATAGAAAATGTTCTCCGGATCATAAATTCCGCCTGTTGAAAAATTGATAGGCCTCTTCCAGTCGTTATTCGCAAGCATATCCAAAAGCAGGAGATTGTTTTTAAACATACTCGATCTTCTGTAATCAATCGTAATTTGGTCTACAACCTGATTAAGATCCTTGGCCTCAATGGTACCCGATTTGAGTGCGTTTTCTTTATTCACCGGAAGTATGAATCTGCTTACAGGCAGGAAATTGAACTTTTCAAATTTCTCCTCACCAAAAAGCATTTTCAGGATCTCATCTTTGTCATCAGATTTTGTTCTGACGAAATTCAAGGCTTCCTTTAATGTCATCGAATCCTGTGTAAGGTATTTTCTGAATCCTGCGAATGCACTTTCAGGCGCGCCCTGGTCTTTAAGGTTCGCAAAAACATTTTGCCAGTCTTCAGGACTCATCAGGAATATCTGGTCATTGGTCCCGTCGCGGTAATCTTCATGCGTGAGAATCGACGGTATCGGCATTGAGTTATAAGTCCGGCGTTTTACCTGATCGATATTCCACGGTGTGGAAAGAAGCGTAAAGTTCACTACTTTCACATCATCACGCAAACCGGATGTTTCCTGCATTCCCCAAATCGGATACGTATCATTATCCCCATAAACGAACAAAATATCGTTTTTCGGTAACGATTTTAATGTGGAATAGGCATAATCATAAGCAGCTGAACGGCCACTTCGGTCATGCGGTGTATAATTCTGGAAGCCCATCATCAGCGGAATACCTAAAAGGATAACGCCAACCGCTACGTTTGCTGCATCTGATTTTATCTTTTTCTGAACAGCCCAAAGAAGTGCCGCCGCGCCAAGCCCTATCCACACGGCAAATGCGAAAAAGGACCCCACCATTGCATAATCACGTTCGCGCACTTCAAAAGGTTTGACGCCGGTATAGAAAATAATTCCGACGCTTGTGATGATGAACAGTGAAAGTATGGCGTAGAAGCGTCCGAAATCACGGTTCAGCTGAAAGAAAAAACCTAGAATTCCCAATAGCAGCGGAAGAAAAAAGAAGGCTACGGTGCTTTCGTTTTTGAATTTTGCGGGCATTTGGCTTTGGTCACCCCACATTGCATTATCAATAACAGGAATGCCTGAAATCCAGTTGCCGCGGTTGTTTTCCATGTTACCTTCGAGGTCATTCTGGCGGCCGACGAAGTTCCACATCAGATAACGTACGAAGTAATACCCGTTTTGAAAAGTGAAAAAATAATCAAGGTTTTGAGCGAGGGACGGCTTTTGGATGTTAATCAGATTATAAGGCTTCACTTTAAGATAGTCATCAGCCCGTATCGTACCTGCGTCAAACTTGCCGCGCAATTCCTCAAATATTTGTTTAGCTTCCGGGCTTTCAGCAACGTCCGGATTATCATAATTAAATGAAAAATCAGGCGCGCCATACATTGAAATGTAATTTGACATTACATCTTTATCCTCACTGAACATTCTCGGCATAAAACCAACGTGCGCTTCACTGAACACGTAATTGAAACGGTCGCCCACTTTCAGATACGTACCTGTTTTTTCGTCTTTTTCGTAAACATCACCCGTTTTTTTGGTTTTATAGCTGCCGTCTTCGTTTTTCTGGATTCCATTGGCGTCAAGATAAGCCGTGTAGTTCTGACCATAGGAGGTTGGCCAGTCGCCATATTGCTCACGGTTGTAATAATCGAGCATCCCGATCGCGTTATCCGGATTGTTCAGGTTCATGGGTGGATTTGCATTCGCACGGATCGGAATTACCATCCAGCATGAAAAACCGATGATCATATATACTACAGACAATGCGATGGTCTGCCAAATACTTTTCCCGGAATTTTTAGCATATTTAATGGCGAAGTAGCACAAGCTGATCAGAATAATGAACGCGATTACAGTTCCTGAGTGAAACGGCAGACCAATGCCGTTTACGGCAAAGATTTCCATTCGTCCGAACAGGGTCATTATCAGCGGAAAAATGCCTTTGAAGACAATTCCTAATATCACAAGCGTAATTGCATTTGCCCATAGAAAGCTTTTCCAGGTAAAATCGTAATTCCTTGCATAATAAATAAAACAAACGGCCGGAATTGCCAACATACACATCATGTGAACACCGATTGAAAGACCTGTAACAAAGAAAATCAGTATGATCCACCTTTCATTGTCTGAGTCGTGATATTCATTCTCCCATTTCGTAATAAGCCAAACCAAAAGCGCGATAAAAAGCGAAGCCATCGAATAAACTTCACCTTCCACAGCAGAGAACCAAAATGTATCTGAAAAAGTAAAACAAAGTGCGCCAATCGCACCTGCAAACAGGATCGAAATCTCCTCGTGCCGCGTGATCTGCTCAAAATCTTTGTTCAGTAATCTGCGAACCAAATGCGTGATGATCCAGAAAAGGAACAATACCGTAAGGGCGCTGAAAAGCGCGGACATTGCATTGATGACAATTGAGTAGTTTTCCACATCCCCAAATGCCAGCATCGCTGCCACGGCACCTACGAGCTGGAAAAGTGCTGCACCCGGTGCATGTGTCACTTCAAGCTTTACTGCAGAGGCGATGTATTCACCAGTATCCCAAAAGCTCAGGTAGCGCTCAATAGTCGATAGATAAGTCAAAAAAGCGATAACAAATACTACCCATCCGAGGACGGTATTCCACTGTTTGAAACTCCAGTTTTTCATAGATAAAATTCAGATATGCGAAAATAAGGTTTTTCAGCTGTAACGAACTAACTCACCATGAAATTTAGCGCTTCAATGATATGAAAAGAGCAGATTTTAAAGATTAAATTAGACCACAAACCATAGCATCTGCCGTATTGAAATTGTGTATAAATTTCTCAATAATTAATTTTTTAGTATTTTTGCCACGCTTTTTAGGAGAAAAAAATGACGACTAATGACTAATGTTTACAATAACATTCTGGATTTGATAGGCAATACGCCGATGGTAAGGCTAAACGAGGTAACCAAAGAAATACCCGCAACCGTCTATGCCAAGATAGAATCTTATAATCCGGGCCACTCCACTAAAGACAGAATAGCGATCCACATCATCAATGCTGCTGAGAAAAAAGGCTTGCTGACACCCGGATCTACTGTGGTGGAAACTACTTCGGGCAACACCGGTTTCTCCGTGGCGATGGTTTGTATAATTAAAGGTTACAAATGCATTCTCGCAGTAAGCGATAAAACCAAACAGGAAAAGATTGCCTACCTAAAAGCTTTAGGTGCTACCGTTTACGTATGCCCGGCGAACGTTCCGGCAGATGATCCTCGTTCGTACTATGAAGTTGCGCGCAGGATCGCAGAAGAAACTCCGAATTCTATCTATATCAACCAGTATTTCAATGAGCTCAATATCGATGCGCATTACCAGACCACCGGTCCTGAGATTTGGGAACAGACAGAAGGTAAGATTACGCATCTCATCGCGTGCACCGGAACCGGCGGTACGCTTTCAGGCTCAGCTAAATTTCTAAAGGAAAAGAATCCAAATATTAAAATAATCGGTGTGGATGCCGCGGGATCTATCCTGAAAAGTTTCCACGAAACCGGAAAAATCAACAAAGAAGATATTCATCCTTATCAGATTGAAGGAATGGGAAAAAACCTTATTCCTTCGGCACTTTTATTTGATAAAGTAGATGAATTTGTACGCGTAAATGACGAGATGGCGGCTTACCGTACACGTGAGATCGCTTTGAAAGAAGCTATCATGGGCGGATATACTACCGGCGCGGCGATCCAGGGATTGTTGCAGTATGGTACAGCAAACCCATTTAAAGAAGATGATGTGGTAGTTGCGATATTTCCGGATCATGGCTCACGCTATATCACAAAAGTGTACAGCGATGAGTGGATGAATGAGCAGGGATTTGTGAATAACGGCGTACACAGTTACGACTCACTTTATAAAACGGAACACGTGAAATAGAATAAGTGATAAAACTCATTTACAAAGCTTTTTGCGTGGTGCAAAAAGCTTTTTTTATGTTTGAAATCATTAACTTTGCCGCTACCTATATTTAATACATTTAATTACGTAATGACAGATATTTTTGAACGGTTAAGACAGAACCCCGGACCGCTGGGGCAGTTTGCAGATTATGCCGAAGGTTATTTTGTATTCCCAAAACTCGAGGGACCTATCGGGCCGCGGATGCAGTTTCAGGGCCGCGAGGTGGTTTTCTGGAGCGCGAATGATTACCTGGGTCTCTGCAACCATCCGGAAGTTTTGGAAGCTGATGCAAAAGCAGCTGCTGAATTCGGGATGTTCTACCCTATGGGCGCCCGCGCAATGTCAGGAGAAACGGCGCAGCACCAGCAACTCGAAAGAGAACTGGCAGAATTTGTAAATAAAGAAGCTGCATATCTGTTAAATTTTGGCTATCAGGGCATGGTTTCTACCATTGATGCTTTGGTTTCACGCCATGACGTGATTGTTTATGATGCAGATTCGCATGCGTGTATCGTAGACGGTGTGCGTCTTCATATGGGCAAAAGTTTTACTTTCAAACATAATGATATCGCAAGTTTAGAAAAGAATCTGGCCCGTGCGACAAAAGTAGCTGAAGAAAACGGAGGCGGTATCCTGGTGATTACCGAAGGTGTTTTCGGGATGCGCGGAATGCAGGGAAAGATCAAAGAAATCTGCGATCTTAAATCCAAATTCGATTTCCGACTTTTAGTAGATGATGCACATGGTTTCGGAACTTTGGGTAAAACTGGTGCAGGCGCTGGTGAAGAACAGGGTTGCCAGGATCAGATTGATATCTATTTCTCAACATTTGCCAAGTCAATGGCTGGTTTCGGTGCATTCATCGCAGGTGACCAGGAAATCATCAGAATCCTGAAATACAACCTGCGTTCACAGGTTTTTGCAAAATCGCTGACGATGCCTATGGTAATTGGCGGTCTGAAAAGACTTGAATTACTTCGGTCACGTCCGGAAATAAAAGGCAAACTTTGGGAGAACGTAAACAAGCTTCAGAATGGTCTTATAGAACGCGGTTTCAACATCGGTGGTACCAACACGTGTGTTACGCCTGTAATGATGCAGGGTTCTACGGTAGAAGCAACGCTTCTAGTGCAGGATCTGCGCGAAAATTATGGTATCTTCACCTCGGTAGTGATTTATCCGGTAATACCAAAAGGCATGATACTTCTGAGGCTGATCCCTACCGCATCGCACACCGATTCGGAGATTAATGAAACGCTGGATGCTTTCGATGCAATTCATGATAAACTTACCTCAGGTTTCTACAAGGAGCAGGAGCAGAAACTTTTAGAAGAAAAAAACCTCCAGTTCAAGAATTCATAGAATTTTCAAACAGTTATTAATAATATAAACCGCTTGAAATTCAGGCGGTTTTTTGTAGGTTTAAAGTGACCATTTCAAAAATTTAAAGAAAAGCAAAAAATTATAACACATGAAAGAAATTATCATCACCAAGCAAGATTCGAACAGGATCCATAAATCAATTATGGATGCCAAAAAAAACAATAGTATAAAGAAAGAAGATGCAGAAAGGCTTTTGCGTGAACTGCATGCAGCAAAGATCGTGGAGTCTGCCGAGATACCGGCTGATGTAGTGACGATGAACTCGGTGGTGAAAATCCATTTCCAGAATAATAAGACTGAAACCGAATTTAAAATAGTCTATCCGGAGCAGGCAAATATTAAAGAAAAGAAAATTTCGATCTTTTCACCGGTTGCAGCCGCGCTTATCGGCTATCGCGTAAAAGATGAGATCGACTGGATCGTGCCGTCAGGAATGACAAAGATTATCATTGACGAAATAATTTATCAGCCCGAGGCAGCCGGAGATTTTGAGCTGTAATGCCAAGTACTCCCAGGTTCACAACAAAAAATCCGCCCTGGCCTAGCCGGTGGCGGATTTTTCTCGTTATATATGGATGTGTTTTTCTCGTTACTGAATCTTCAGCAAAAATACAAGTATCACGGCTTTTATTTTTGCCCAAGTTTGCCCATTTTCTGAAATGCATTATCTTTAGCAAAAATTAGTATTTACATATGGTTCAAAAGCTCAGACGCGAGTTTGAAGAGATATATTTCAGCACGATTTCTACCACCAAAGGTTTGGAAGCATTAGCCGTAAACATCGGCATCTCAAAGAATTCTATGCGCCGTTTTCTCGGCAAGATTCAGGATAATACAAAGCTTCGCGACTCCACACTAAGCCTTGTCGCGCAAAGACTTGGCTACAAAGATTACCGCGATTATTGCAACAGTGTGGGCCGGGAAAAGTACACGCTTGATTTTGAATTACTCGACATTTATTACGGAATCGTCAAAGGTCAAGGCACGTCGCTCAACGAAACGCGTTTCCAGCTGGCGAACTATTATTTTGCCGAAAAAATCATCTCCGATCCTCAAAATCTGAAAGAATTCGTCAAACGTTTTGCACAGAATGAGGAGGCGCTCGAATATGTTTTGGCATGGCATCCATCGTATGAGAACGTGGCGTACAAACACTATCAGGACGCATTGCTGAATCTGGCTAAATTCAGTTCAAAAGCCCACATCAAAGTTTTCGCATTGGCATTCGTATATTTCGGCAAGTTCATGTCCGAAAGTTTGCAGGTGGAAGAATCAGGCAAACTATTGGTTCAAATTGAAAAAAATGTGGTAAAAATGCGCCGGGAAAGTGAAAAGTTCGATGCATTCCCGGAAGCACGGTACATGATTGCAAGGTGCATCCATGATTATCTTAGCAATGGTGACGGTAATAAGTATCATCTTCCCGAACACCTGCAGCGCGAAATCACGCTTTCTCATGTGCCGAATCTCACCTTCACAGAACGTTTTATCTATCGTACCTACGTCACCAATATCCTCAATGTCCTCGAAGATTATGAGAGTGCGGATATATGCTTTGGTGAGGATGTTTCTGAGAAGACAATCAAGCAATTCGAAGTTGATAATCACGCTTATCGTGCGCATGTTTTCCTTTACAGACTGGAGCGCGCTATCACGCTATACCATCTGGGGCAAAAAGATGCCGCGATGGATATCTTTGAGTTGCTGCCCAGCGATATCAATAACGTGAAAACATTTTCGTTTGACAGCAAAATGTATTTCGAATTGAAATACCTCTTTTTTGCGCAAAAACTATATCCGAAACGTAAAGATATCCGAGGCAGGTTCGAGCTTTTGGCAAACAGGATGAAATTCACATACCTACAAAAAATATAATGTTCCCCATATTTTTCACTATTCTGGGGCACATCGCGTATGGAACCACCAATGTACTTTGGAAGAATCCACGGAACGAGGTCGGTACCTTGCCGCTGATTATTATTCGCAGTTTAGGGTGTCTCGTTATTTTCTCAGTTTCATTTTTCGTTCTCCAGGCAGTCGGAATTATCAGTATTCCACAGGTTTCGGCAAGTGATATATTACAGACTATGGGTATATGCGCCATAAATTATTTTGGTCTCTTCTTTTATTTAAAAGCGATGAAACATGCGCCCGTTGCGCATACCATCGGCTTTGGAAAAATCGGGTTGATCATCGGTATTGCCGTAGGATATTTCGTGTATGATGAAGAAATTTCCCTGCTTAAAATATTCTTGGCTGCACTGGTACTCATTGGCGTTTCGATGATTGAATTCTCATCCGGAAAACGTACAACTTTATTGTCAAAAGGTTTACTGTATTCAGTTTTATGCAAGGTTTTTTGGAGCACCGCGTTCCTTTATGTTCCGTTCATTACTAAATTAGGACCGATTCTGTTCTGCGTAGTGCTCGAGTTCACAGTCTGTACAATGAGCCTTCTTCTTTTTCTGTGGAAACCTACAAAAATATCACACCTTACGGTCAGTAAAAGAACTAAATATGAAATCGGCCTACTCATCATTTTGGGTACGCTCGGGACGTTTTGTTTAAATTTTGCGCTGGCCAATATCAGTATTATAATGTTCGCTGTAATAGGCTTGATAGAACCTGTAATAGGGCTTAGCATCTCCAAACTTTACCATAAAGAAAAACTTTCGCGTATACAGCAGTGGGGTATTGCTGCGGGCGTAGTAGCAGCATTTATTCTGTCCGCTACTAAGTAAAATCTGGAGATTATAATTAGTCCCGGGAATACGGTAAATTTGCAAAAAATTGCTTTTGAACGATATCCTCCTTATCACGCCTCCATTTACTCAGCTTAATACTCCTTATCCGGCCACGGCTTATATTAAAGGATTTCTTAATACAAAAAATATCCGAAGCTTCCAGATGGATTTGGGAATTGAAGTGATTTTGGAGTTGTTTTCTAAAAAAGGAATGACCGATGTCTTTGCACAACCGATCGATCTGCAGACTACCTCCTTAAATTCCCAAAGAATTTTCTCGCTCAGAAGTGAGTATATCAGGACTATTGATCAGGTAATTCTATTCCTTCAGAACAAAAATGCGACGTTGGCCCGACAAATCTGTACGATGAATTTTCTGCCTGAAGCCTCACGTTTTGCACAACTCGACGAGCTCGATTACGCTTTCGGGACTATGGGCTTGCAGGACAAAGCAAAACATCTGGCTACACTTTATCTCGAAGATCTTTCAGATTATATCGTTGAAAATATTGATCCTGATTTCGGTTTCAGCCGCTATGCAGAACGGATCGGCCATAGCGCAAACTCATTCGACGAATTATATCACAAGATTGTAGGACCTCAGACGTACATTGACGGCCTGACTTTGAAAATTCTCGCTCAGCACCTTACACGCGAAAATCCACGGTTAATCTGTTTTTCAGTTCCGTTTCCGGGCAATCTATACTCTGCTTTCCGTGCCGCTAAGTATATTAAGGAAAACTACGCTCACATTAAAACAGCAATGGGTGGCGGATTTCCAAATACAGAACTCCGTCAATTAAGCGATAAGCGAGTTTTTGAATTTTTTGATTTTATCACGCTGGATGACGGTGAACTTCCGATTGAATTACTGATCAAAAACCTTGATGAAGACGGTCCGAAATCTTATAAAAGAACTTTTCTGTTAGAGGACGATCAGGTTGTTTACGTAAATAATTCCTCTTTGGCGGATTATCGCCAAGCCGAAGTAGGTACGCCGGATTACGGTGATTTGCTGACAGACAGATATATTTCGGTGATTGAAATCGCAAACCCTATGCATAGCCTCTGGAGCGACGGGCGCTGGAATAAGCTGACGATGGCGCACGGCTGCTATTGGGGCAAATGTACTTTCTGTGATATTTCACTTGATTATATCCGGATTTACGAACCGGTCGCCGCTAAAATTCTGGTTAACAGAATGGAAGAACTGATCGCATCGACAGCTGAATCTGGCTTTCATTTCGTGGATGAAGCCGCACCGCCGGCCCTGATGCGCGAAGTTGCACTTGAAATTATACGCAGAAAACTGGTGGTAACCTGGTGGACAAATATCAGATTTGAAAAGAGCTTCAGCCGTGATCTGTGTGTGTTGCTTAAACTTTCAGGGTGCGTCGCGGTTTCCGGCGGACTGGAAGTCGCCGGTGACCGGCTCCTGAAGCTTATAGATAAAGGAGTGTCGGTAGCACAGGTGGCGCGGGTTACCAGAAATTTCACCGAAGCCGGGATTATGGTTCATGCTTATCTGATGTACGGATTCCCGACGCAGACAACTCAGGAGACGGTAGATTCTCTCGAAATGGTAAGACAGATGTTCGAGATGGGCGTTTTGCAAAGCGGTTTCTGGCATCAGTTTGCGCTGACGGCACACTCTCCCATCGGTATAAATCCACAGGAGTTTGGCATAACACCGGTGAAACGTGAGATTTCGTTTGCCAATAATGACATCGATTTCACAGACAGCACCGGAATAGATCATAGCAAGTTCAGTTTCGGCCTCAAAAAGTCTCTCTTCAACTTTATGCACGGAATTAATTTTGACGTTCCACTGCAGGAATGGTTTGATTTTAATATTCCGCGTCCAACCGTCGATCCGGACTACATCCACGATTCTCTAGTTGAAGATGAAGTTTTTAAATTCAAGCCTAATTCAAAGATTATATTTATGCATCCGGAGCCGATTACGGATGATTTCATTAAGTCAAAGAGGGGAGATTCGTGGGAAATTACTTCACTTACTTTTCATCTGAATACGAATATTCTTAAAATTGAATTAAAACAAAACCTCGCTGCTTGGCTTACAGAGAGCATGCTGAGACATTCAATAAAAAACGGGAGTCAAATTACTCTTCATCAGCTTAAAAATGATTTCGAACTGCACTTTGAAAACTTCGAAATGTTCTGGTTTTCCAAACCTGTTCAGCAATTAAAAGAAAACGGAATTATTTTAAGTCTCTAAAAATTATTACAGGTTCTTAAAGTGTAAACTTTCTATAAAAAAAATCCCGGAAACTAATTCCGGGATTCTGTTTTTGTATGTGAATTGAAATTATTCTGCAAGAATAATCCCTTTATTACCGCTGAATTCCACTACTCCGCTTTTCACCTCGATTGAATATACGCTGTCAGACGTATTTTCTTTCGTAAAGTGGTTGGCGTAATTTTCAGGAATTTCGTTGGTATAAACCTTTACTTTACCGCCTGTAAGCGATGCTACGATGGCCGCGTGATCTTTCTTGATGTGGAAATCTCCGTTTTTGCCGGGAAGCAGTACTGAACTTACTTCGCCTTCGAAAGCTACAAACTCTGGGGTTAATATTTTAATGTTCATTTTCTTTAGATTTTTAGATTAAGAGATTTGAGATGGGAGACTGACCAAAGTCTATTGTCTCATATCTAAACTTCTCAAGTCTAACTTTACGCGTTTTCTGCCAACATTTTCTGTCCGGCTTCGATTGCTTCTTCAATGGTTCCTTTAAGGTTGAAAGCAGCTTCCGGCAGGTGATCCAGTTCTCCGTCGATGATCATGTTGAATCCTTTGATGGTGTCCTTAATATCTACTAATGCACCTTTAAGACCTGTAAACTGCTCTGCAACGTGGAAAGGCTGAGAAAGGAAACGCTGTACTTTACGAGCGCGGTAAACTGAAAGTTTATCTTCTTCTGAAAGTTCTTCCATACCAAGAATCGCGATAATATCCTGTAAAGCTTTGTATTTCTGAAGGATTTCTTTTACTCGCTGTGCACAGTCATAGTGCTCATCACCTAAAATCTCAGGCGTTAGGATTCTTGAAGTTGACGCCAATGGATCAACCGCGGGATAAATACCTAATGAAGCAATCTTTCTGTCCAATACCGTTGTTGCATCAAGGTGAGCAAATGTAGTTGCAGGCGCCGGGTCAGTCAAGTCATCCGCAGGTACGTAGATCGCCTGTACTGAAGTAATTGAACCGTTTTTAGTGGAAGTAATTCTTTCCTGCATCGCACCCATTTCAGACGCCAGTGTTGGCTGGTAACCTACCGCTGATGGCATACGGCCCAGAAGTGCCGAAACCTCAGAACCTGCCTGTGTGAAACGGAAGATGTTATCAACGAAGAAAAGTACGTCTCTACCTTGACCTTGTCCGTCACCATCACGGAAGTATTCAGCAATTGTAAGACCCGAAAGTGCTACTCGCGCTCTTGCTCCAGGTGGCTCGTTCATCTGTCCGAAAACGAAAGTGCATTTAGAGTCTTTCATTTCTTCCATATCTACTTTAGATAAGTCCCAACCGCCATTTTCCATGGAGTGCATAAACTCATCACCGTATTTAATAATGCCGGATTCCAGCATCTCTCTCAAAAGGTCATTTCCTTCTCTCGTTCTTTCACCTACACCGGCAAAAACCGAAAGACCACCGTGCCCCTTTGCAATATTGTTAATCAATTCCTGAATAAGTACTGTCTTACCTACACCAGCTCCACCGAACAAACCAATTTTACCACCTTTTGCATAAGGCTCTACAAGGTCGATTACTTTAATACCAGTGAAAAGAACTTCTGCAGATGTTGAAAGCTGATCGAATTTTGGGGCCTCTCTGTGGATTGGCAAGCCGCCGGTTTCTTTTGAAACTTCCTGGATACCATCAATAGCGTCACCTACCACGTTGAACAGACGTCCATATACACCTTCGCCGGTTGGCATGGTGATTTGGCGGCCCTGGGAAATAACTTCCTGACCTCTCTGAAGACCATCTGTAGCATCCATTGCGATACATCTTACAGAATCTTCACCGATATGTTGTTCTACCTCAAGAATTACTTTGTTACCGTCTGTTTTCAAGATTTCCAGTGCGTCATAGATCTTTGGAAGCTCTGCTGCATCCGAGAAAACTACGTCGATTACCGGACCGATAATTTGAGAAATTTTTCCTTTAATTTGGTTTGCCATTGCTGATTTTTTTCGTGTGTGCAAATATAATGAAACTTCCCAAATTGGCAATTGCTTTTAAAAGAAGATTTTTATCATATTTGCAGCATCAAATCAGCACTTTTGAACATCATCAAAAACCTTCACGGATACACAGCCCAAAAGCCACTCGCGCTTTCAATCGGCATGTTCGATGGAGTTCACCTCGGACATCAGCAAATCATTAAAAAACTGAATGCTGGCGCTGCGCAGAATAATCTGGATTCCGCGCTGCTGACCTTTTGGCCGCATCCGAGGAAAGTTTTTAACCCAAATGATGATTTAAAATTACTGAATACCATTGACGAAAAAACTTACCTTCTGCAGAAGAACGGTATCCAGCATCTGTTTTTGAATGAATTCGACGAAAGTTTCCGCAATTTGACCGGTGGAGAGTTTGTAACGCAGATTTTAATTGAAAAACTCAATGTAAAATACCTGATCATCGGTTACGATCACACATTCGGCAAAAACAAAAGCGGAGATTTCGCGTTGCTGGAAAAGATGGCACCCGAATGTGGTTTTGAACTCGAGCAAGTACAGGCCGTGGATTTTGGTAAAGCGCCAATAAGTTCTACCCAAATCCGAAATGCGTTGGCAGAAGGAAATGTGGTTGCCGCAAACGAAATGTTGGGCTACGTCTATTCAGTCAACGGCGTGGTTGTTGGCGGTAAGCAAATTGGCCGTACAATTGGTTATCCTACAGCAAACATAAAGGTAGATTCAATGAAACTTCTTCCAAAAAAAGGCGCGTACATCGTGGAAGTTTTTGTTGAAGGTGAGCGTTACAAAGGAATGTTGAGCGTAGGCACTAATCCTACCGTGGGTGGCAGCACGCTTTCTGTGGAAGTTTACATCTTAGATTTTGATGCAGATATCTACGGTAAAGAAATCTCGGTCAATTTCCGCGAGTTTTTGCATGATGAGATTAAGTTTGAGAGCCTTGAAAAGCTGATTGAAAGGCTTGATGAAGACAAACGCCTCACTGCGGAATTCGGTTTTTAGACTGAATCTTTTATCTCCTGCTGTTTCTTTTTGGTGAGCGACTTGAAAATCAGTTCATAAGAATGATCAATGAGCTTTTTTATCAGTTCCTTCTTTAAACCTTCACAAACTACCGAATTCCAGTGCGTTTTGTTCATGTGATACGCGCCCGAAATCTGCGGATGGTCTGCGCGAAGTTCTTCGCTCCACTCTGGATCGGTTTTCACGGCTATATGAAGCGGATGTTTATCGAGCGACATCAGCAGGAACATTTTGCCACCAACTTTCAGCACCAGCGTTTCGTTATCGAAAGGAAAGGTTTCTTCGACGCCCTTCTTTTCGTTGCAGTAATCAAGAATTTCCGAAGCGTCCATTCAGTTTTAAATTTGTAATGCCTAATGAGCCGTGGCGATTTAAGGACAAAATTATTAAATTTCGGCAAGAAATTGGCATCGGGACCCTAACCAAATTTTTTATATGAAAGCTTTAATAATCGGCGCCACGGGCGCTACTGGAAAAGATTTAGTCAAACTTTTACTTAATGATCCCGATTACAGCGAAGTGTCGGTATTTGTCCGAAAGCCTTTAGACATAAAAAATTCAAAACTTACCGTACATATGGTGGATTTTGATGCTCCTGAAAAGTGGCAAAATTTAGTACAGGGTGATGTTGCGTTCTCCTGTTTGGGGACCACATTGAAAGCAGCCGGCAGCAAAGATGCCCAATGGAAAGTTGATTTTGATTATCAGTATAATTTCGCAAAGGCAGCGCGTGAAAACGGTGTTGAAGATTTTGTGCTGGTTTCCGCATATGGTGCGAATCCGCGGTCAAAAATATTCTATTCAAGGATGAAAGGTGAACTGGAGGATAAAATTAAAGCACTCGAATTTCCAAAGCTCACGTTTTTTCAGCCCGGAATGCTCGAGCGCAAGGATTCTGACCGTACCGGAGAAGTTTTGGGTGCAAAAGTGCTGAAGTTTGCAAACAGTCTTGGATTATTTAAAAGTCAAAAACCTTTGCCTACCCATGTTTTAGCTCAGGCGATGATTAATGCCGCCAAAATTAAATCTAAAAGTTTCTCGGAGATCAAACTGGGCAATATCTTCAGTTTCGCCGCGAAATAGCACAAAAAAGTTCTGATTTCTCAGAACTTTTTGTTTTAAACTTTCATGATGTCTGCTTCCTTTGTTTTCAGATGTTCATCGCAAATCTTTACGTACTTGTCGGTTAGCTCCTGAATTTCAGCTTCAGCACCTTTGATAAGGTCTTCCGAAACGCCGTCAAGCTTTTTCAGTTCCTTCATGCCGTCCTGACGCGCGTTGCGTACCGTAACTTTGGTTGCTTCGCTTTCCGCTTTTGCCTGCTTGGCTAGCTCGCGGCGGCGCTCTTCTGTAAGTGGCGGAACGTTGAGAATGATATTATCCCCATTGTTCATCGGCGCGAAACCAAGATTTGAATTGACAATCGCTTTTTCGATCGCACCTATCGCGCTGCGGTCCCAAGGCTGAATAGAGATGGTCATCGCATCAGGAACCATCACATTTGCCACCTGGTTAAGTGGGGTCGGCGCACCATAATACTCCACCATCACATCCTGCACCATCGAGGTAGATGCTCTACCTGCGCGGATTTTCTGAAAAGCGTGATCTAAGTGTTTCAGCGCAGCATCCATCTCCTGCTTTACCATGTCGATGATTAGATTTATTTCTTCCATAATTTTCTGTTCTTTTTAAAATTATAAATAAATGTATGCGGTAAATTAAAGTCCTACCAGTGTCCCCACCTTTTCGCCTTCTACCACGCGCTTTAAGTTTCCTTCGCGGTTCATATCAAATACAATAATCGGTAGTTTATTTTCATGACTTAATGTAAAGGCCGTCATATCCATCACTTTCAGGTCCTTAGCGTAAACTTCATCAAAAGTCAGTGAATTAAATTTCACTGCCTCTGCATTTTTCTCCGGATCAGAATCATAGATTCCGTCAACGCGTGTGCCTTTTAAGATCACATCAGCACCAATTTCGATTGCTCTTAAAGTTGCCGCCGTATCGGTTGTGAAATACGGATTCCCGGTTCCGGCACCGAATATCACCACACGGCCTTTCTCAAGATGGCGTGTTGCTTTTCTTTTAATGAATGGTTCAGCCACCTTATCCATTTCAATTGCAGACTGAAGTCTTGTGTGAATTCCCGCATCTTCCAGAGCGCCCTGCAGTGCCATGCCGTTGATCACGGTTGCCAGCATCCCCATATAATCTCCCTGCACACGGTCCATCCCTTTAGCAGCGCCGGCAAGCCCGCGGAAAATATTACCGCCACCGATCACGATCGCCACTTCGCAACCCATATCGACCACTTTTTTTATTTCAGCAGCATATTCCTTCAGGCGGTCATTATCAATACCATACTGACGGTTTCCCATGAGGGCTTCACCACTTAATTTCAGGAGAATTCTCTTATATTTCATTTATTAGTTTTTAAAACTGCATTTTTGCCCTGCAAATATAAGGAAACGCGAATAATTCCGTTAATACATTTAAATTTAGACTAAAAATTTCATCCGAATTTTTCTAAAAAAATTACTTTTGCAAACACAGATCATCATTTGAAAAAACTCTTTGCATATTCCGCTCTGCTGTGTTCTACACTTTTTTTCGCTCAGGAAGGGACGCGGGTGTATCCGTTTCTCAACCTCCCGTTTTCGGCTCGTCAGGCAGCGCTGGGTGGTGACGCTGTTTCAATACGTGATTATGATGTGAGTTTTGCAGGTGTAAATCCGGCCGTAATGAATATCGAGCAGGATGAAATGCTAGCCATAAACTATGCATCTTACCTTGCCGATTCTAAATACGGAACCTTCACCTACGCCCGTGATCTGCATGAAGCACATCTGATTTCCCTGAGCGCCCGCTATATGGATTATGGCCGCATGCCGCGAACTGATGAAAGTGCAAATATCGACGGTGAATTCGGAGCGATGGATGCGTCTGTGGGTGTTGGCTACGCCTATCAGTTTGATGAAGACTGGACGATCGGCGGAAGTGCGAATTTCGTGACCTCAAAAATCGATACTTACGCGTCAATGGCCGTTGTAGGAAATGCAGGCGTAACTTACCATAACCGCAAAAGTAACGAAACTGTGGCCCTTGTTTTCCGGAATTTTGGCTATCAGTTCAAGACTTTCAATGGTTTGCGCGAAAAAGTAGCATTCAGGGTAGACCTTGGTTATACAAGGATTTTAGACGAGTTCCCGCTCGCATTTACCATTACCGCGCACGACCTTCAGCAGTTTAATATTTCACAGGATTATAACAATAACGGTCAGCCGATCAGCTGGCAGCGCAAATTTGCCGACCATTTTTCCCTTGGTGCCGAACTTTTCCCACAACAGGCCTTTAATATCAGACTTGGATATAATATACGCCGGGGCAACGAGTTGGCAGTTTTGGACCAGCGGAGTTTCGCAGGCTTAAGCGCGGGTTTCGGAATTAAGATATCTTCTTTCAGGTTCGATTATGCACATGTACGCTATCACAATGCCTCTAACACGAATATGTTTGGGCTTACGCTGGACCTCATAGAAGTTTCCGGAAACAGACGCTGATAATTTTCAGATTTAAGGAAAGACAGCCGCTTCCCTGGCTTAAAATTCAAAAAAAAAGATGAAATTTGCGCTATGAGAAAACCTGTCATAGCAATAGATGGCTACTCCTCCACCGGCAAAAGTTCAATTTCAAAAATATTGGCAGAGCGACTCGGACTTATTCATATGGACACCGGCGCGCTGTACCGCGGTATCACCTACTATTCCTTACAGTGTTGTGCTGATGCGCAAGGAAATATCAACTTCGAAAAAGTATTTGACAATCTTAAAAACATAAGTCTGGAATTCAGAAAGACAGGTGACGTGTTGACATTATTCCTGGACGGTGAAGATATTTCGCAGCAAATCCGTACAAAAGAAGTTTCGGACCATGTAAGCCAGATTGCTTGCCAAAAAGAGGTTCGTGCGTTCCTTCTGGATACGCAGCGAGCTATTGCGGCACAGGGCGGCGTAATTTTAGACGGTCGTGATATCGGCACGGTGGTCTTGCCCAATGCCGATTATAAGTTTTTCCTTACCGCCAGCATTGAAGAAAGAACCAAAAGACGCTTTCTCGAACTCCAGAAAATGGGTGTGGAAATATCAGCTGAGGAGGTGAGCCACAATTTAGCGACGCGCGACAAGATTGACAGTGAACGTGAGATTGCGCCACTTCGGCAAGCCCAAGATGCCATTTTGATCGATAATTCAAATATGACTAAAGAGGAAACAATCGCTGCAATAGTAAGCCATATTGCCGAGTTTTAACATTTATTTAAGAAAGCCCCTTTTCAATTGGTATATAAATTGTAATCCTTTGTTGAAATAAATCAAACATTAATTATTAACTATTAAAAATTATTAAAATGTCTAAAAAAGGTAATAATTCAGCAGGTGTTTTAGCCGGTTTACTTGCAGGTGCAGCAGCAGGTATTGTTCTTGGAATGCTTTACGCTCCGGAAGAAGGCAAAGAAACCAGAAGAAAGGTAAAGGAGAAAGCAAATGAGCTGAAGGATGTAGCCGTAGACCAATATGGCAGAGTTTCTGAGAAAGCTAAAGAGCAGTTCCAGGATGTATCAGGCAAAGTGCGTGACCAGTATGGCAACATCACTACGCAGGTAAAAGAAACAGCAGATAAAGTAGTATCATCTGTAAAAGAAGGCTACGACCGCTATAAAGATCAGGCAATCGCTACTACCACAGAGGTTGTAAAAGATGTAGAGAATGAATTAGACGGCATGAAATCTTAGGAAGATGCGGTAATTCAAAACCAACAGGAACTTTAAATTTTTGAAGTTCCTTTTTTGTAACTTTAAACATAAACATTATGCTTGACCTCGTAAAAGAATACACCTCGAAGAGGCTCACGCTTCTTAAGATGGAGGCAACCGAAAAGTCTTCGGTTACGGCAGGTACGGTTACCTATCTTACGCTGGCCGCGGTGGCTGCGCTCTTTTTTATCATTCTGCTGAATATTGGCCTGGGCTTCCTGATCGGCACGTGGGTAGATAACTATGGTTACGGCTTCCTCATTCTTGCCGGTTTTTACATGCTGCTGATCCTGATTGTTTTCGCTGCGCGAAATGCCATCAAAGCCGCTGTCGCAAATAAAATCATCAAATCACTAAACAGCTAAAATTATGGATACTAAATACAGTAATTTAGAAGAACTGAAGCGAAAGAAAGAACTTCTTAAGAAAGATGTTTCAGGCCTTGAGGATTTATTGACTTTTGACAATACGAAGGAAAGTTTGAGTGCTTTTACCAATGGTTTTACCGACAGATTTCTGAAGGAGGAACCAAAAGCGGGCGGTGGCACAGAACTTAAATTTGACGGAAGCGGAATTGTAAAAGAATTCGCGGAGAATCTTAAAGATTCTATTCTCCACAAAAATACTGTTCGTAATTTCGCCGCAAATCCAGGAACGGTCGCGATGGCCGAAAATGCTTTAAAACTTGGCGCGGTAAGCTATATCGGTAATTATGCACGCAAAAATTTAAGCAACACGAGTTGGAAAAAGAAAGCCATCGGACTTGCACTGATCTATGTAGCACCTGTGGTACTGAAAATGGTGCGAGAGAGGCTTGAAGACTATCAGCGAAGCCGCACTACATCGAGCATGCAGCAACTTATATAATCTAAACCGCCTGGGCGGTTTTTTTATTTGGAAAATATCTGTCCTAAAATGATACCAGCAGCCATCGAAACGTTCAGGCTTTCGGTTGCCCGTGATTTTCCCATCCGTGGAATTGTGATCTTGTCGGTCAAAATTGCTTCAGTTTCAGGACGGATTCCGTTTCCTTCATTTCCTAAGACTAAATCAAATTCCGTTGGAAACTGGAAACTGTAAATGCTTTCGCCCTCCATATCCGTTCCGATAACCGCACGCTCCGAAGATTTGAAATAGTTCTGAAGATCTGTATACACGATGTTTACGCGAAGAAATGAACCCATACTTGACTGTATTACTTTCGGATTGTAATAATCGGCCGTGTCCTCACTGCAAATTATTTGTTCGATACCAAACCAATCGGCAAGACGGATGATGGTACCAAGATTCCCCGGATCCTGGATGCCGTCCAGAACCAATTGAACAGGAACATTACTTTTCATTTGCGGTTTGATGATCTCACAAACCGCCACTGAGTCTTTAGGATTTTGCAAGAAACTGATGCGTCTGAGCTCCTTTTCAGAAATCGCAGTGACCTTTGTGTCAGCGATCTTAAGTTCAGACGGATCCACCGAATACAGTTGCTGGATTCTGTAGCGTGAGCCCGGGATTTCTTTGATGGTTTTGTTGCCCTCAACCAAAAACAAATTGTATTTTTGTCTGAATTTTTTCCTGTCCAAAGACTGTAAAACCTTTAATGTATGAGCGGTAAGCATCTGTTAAAATATTATCAAAAGTATCATATATTTTTCGCTTTCGCAATTGCAGTCTCGCTTCTGTACGCCTGCAGCACCACCCGCAAAGTCCCCGATGGTGAATATTTGCTCACAAAAAATAATTTCCGCTATGAAGACGGAAAGCTTTTTGCAGACCAGGTTCCCGATTATGTAAGTCAAAAGCCCAACAAAAAACAGCTGTTTCTGTTTCCTGTAGGTTTGTGGATGTACAATGCCACAAATCCTAAATACGACTCGATACTGAATGAGTACCTTACCTACCCGTCTGAAATCCGGGATCAAAAGTTGCGCGACTCGCTTTTCATTAAGTACAACCATCCCGAATATGTGGGCAAAAGCCTATTTTATGAGAGATTCATGCACAACATCGGCCAGCCGCCGGTAATTTTGGATCAGGGTAAAACCGAAACCAGCGCCAACTCTATACGAAAATACTTCGTGTATCGCGGCTATTGGGATGCCGATGTAAAATTCAGTCATGACCTTGATTCAGCGGCCAAAAAAGCGCAGGCAAACTATCTTATCACCCATCGCGAACCTACAATCATCAGCGATTATTATTACAATATTCCGGATCCCGCGATACGCTCTGTTTACGAAGAAGATCTCAGCAAAAGTCTTGTGCAGGGAAAGGATATTTTGGACCAGAGCGTGCTCGAAAAAGAAGTAAAACGTATCAACGACCTTATGAAAGAGCGCGGATATTACCGTTTCAATAACTCAAATGAAGAAATTTATTTCACTGCTGACACGCTGCAAAGCCGCAAACAGGTCCCGCTGACGATGGATATCCACCGTGACTCCCTGGATACCCCATACCGGAAGACTACAATCGGCGATATTAAAGTTCATTATCTTGAGAAACTTGCCGACACCGTTGATACGGTAAAAGATTCACTGCTCGGAATCAATTTCTACAAACTCGATGATCAGTATAAAACGATCGCGCTTTGGCGACCGCTAATCTTAAAGAAGGGTGACCTTTACCAGCAGCGCAATCTGGATCTTACCAAGCGGAACATCGCGTCCACAAACAATTTCAGCGTGCTGAAGTATGATGAAATCCTGCGTAAAGACAATGACAGTATATTGGATGTGAGTTATTATCTCGCGCCACTTCCGAAATATGACCTGCGGATCGCTACTGACCTTAATTATTCTCAAATCCTGAATTTCGGCATATCGCCGTCTGTGGATCTCACTACTCGAAATGTCTTTGGTGGCGCAGAAAACCTTGTTACGAGTGTATCAGGTATTTTTGGTTCAATCGAAAATACCAAGGATCCGGATAAGCGTGTATTGGCTTACGAAGTTTCCGCACAGGGATCGCTCAATTTTCCGCGTCTGCTGATGCCTTTCACTACCTGGAAATTGATCCCAAAACGCTTTTCACCGGCCAGTTCCATCGTTTTGGGCACATCTGTCCAGAATAATATTGGCTTGGGAAGAATTGGGTTTAATGCGGGCTTAAATTATTTCGCGAATGTAAATGACATCGTCACGCACCGTTTGTCACTGTTCAACACGCAACTTAGTTTGACGCGTAACAAAGACCGTTATTATGATTTTTTTCCGGTAGATGAAGGGGTAAGAAATGCTGTTTTTGATGATTATTCACCGGCGCTTGTGAATGATTTTAATAACGGGACGATCACATCTGATGAGTTCGCGACCATAATCTTAAATGATGAGCAGTATCAAAATTCGCTTTCGGGGGACCGGCTTTCGCTGTTCAATACGTTCCGCCAGTCACTCATCAACAAAGACAGACAGACGCAGGACGTACTCATTTCCTCAATGATTTACAGTTTTATCTACAATGAGATTGGTAAAAAAGACAGACCGAATCCGGTTTATCTTAATGCAAAGGTAGAACTTGCAGGCAATGGGTTTGGTCTTTTTAATAACAGGACAGAAAATGACGGGGTTGTTTCCGGAGCTTCCAAGACCATTTTTAATATTCCGTACTCTCAGTTCGTGAAATTTGATGTAGATGTTCGGAAATATTACACATTCTTTAACGGAAAACATACGTTGGCACTCCGACAGTTCATCGGCGTGGGCATTCCTTACGGTAATTCATCCACGATGCCGTTTGTAAGGTCTTATTTTAACGGCGGGTCCAATGACATTCGAGCATGGCGTGTTTTCGGCGGTTTGGGACCGGCAGATTCGCAACTCGACGAGAAAATCCGAAGCTACGCAATGGATAATTTAAAACTTACCACAAATGTAGAATACAGAGTTCCGTTCACCCCAATGTTTGAGGGAGCGGCATTCGTTGATGCGGGTAACATTTGGGGCTTAAAAGATACCGGCTTTGGCGATGAATTTAAGTTCAGCAAATTCATCTCGCAGATGGGTGTCGGAACTGGCCTAGGTGTAAGAATAAATGTGGCTTACATCACGCTGCGGCTCGATGCCGCCTACAAGGTGTACGACCCTAACCGGCCGCTGGGCGAGCGTTTTGTTTTGGGCGAGACCTGGAAACCGGTACTCAACTTTGCTTTCGGTTATCCGTTTTAAAATGCAACCGCAGTTCCTTACTGCGGTTTTTTTTACTTAAATGAATCAAAAAGGCACAAACTTAGCTACAGGTCCGGCGGTTGGAAATAACCTGTAAACATTAAACATTTAAACAAAAAAAATGAATAACGAACTACCACAGTTTAAAGTTACGCTTGGCATAATGCCAAACTACGCCGACACGAAGGACGGAATGCTAATCGACGGCGTTTCCGAAAACCGCCCTGCAGCGCTTGCGGGCATCAAGGCAGGTGATGTTTTGAAACGGATAGGAACATGTGAGGTAAGCGAAATCTATTCGTATATGGATTGTCTTTCGCGTGTAAATCCCGGCGATCAACTGCCTGTCATCGTAGCACGCGATGGCGAGGAAATCACCCTGAATGTTCAGTTTTAAATAAAAAAAGACGCCGTGTAAGCGTCTTTAGTAATTTATTCATCGAACAGACTGCCGATTGTACCTTCGTCCGGGAAATCTTCTTCTTTCACATCTTCATCGATGAAGCTGATGTGGCCGTCTGTACTTTCCACCACGTCAAAACCGGGATTGATTTCCTCTTCGGGCTCCGGAATATTAACGCTGATGGTTTTCACCCTGTTGCGCGTGAGTTGGTTTCCGATCGCTTTTATTCCTTTCACTGCAATGAATTCGTCAACATTGATAGTTTCAGGTTCGCGCTGTTTGTCTTTTTCTTTCGCGAAAACGATTTCTGCGGTGGCACCATTGGCAACAATTACCTGCTCGATAAAGGATTTTGGATGTTCTGTAGGCAAAAAGTGCTGGATATTCGTGGTGTTTTCGAGCAGAAAACGTTTGATGAAGTACATCTGTTTCTCGCCATCGTAGTAAATCGCAGTCACCGGCTGCTCCGGTTTCCATTTTTCGAGAACCAAATACTCATCCTCAAACCGGTTCATCAGGTCAAATGACATCAGCCGCGCATCACCATTCGAATTTATCGTAAGGATCCTGTCATCACCTTTGAAAGTTCCGAGCAAAGTTCCGCGTGCATCCGCATTCAGGCGGCGTACCGTGTCATCAAACCAGATCTTTCTGGGCGCAAGCGTGGAGTGACCCTCTTCTTTCAGATCTACTTTTTTCACCGCGTATTTAGTAACGAGATTTCCTTTTGAATCACGGCCTTTGATACCTATTTCGGCAAAATCAATCTCAATCTTGTTCTTTCGGATCCTTGCATTAGGCTTCAAAAGTACCGTCACTACTTCGGCTTCGCCATTAGGGTTCGCCGAAAAATAAAGCATTTCCGAACCTTTGGTGTCGGAGGCGAGTTTATAGTCAGTGTTCCGCGTAACGCCGGTTACGGAGAAACGTTTCATGTAGTATGGGCCTTCTTTACCTTCGCGGTAAATCATGTTGTAAACCGTGCGTTTATCGTTCTTTTTCCAAACCGCAACGTGCTGGATGTTTTTACCGATGAACGTCTTTGGTTCCACTTTCACCACTTTCATCGTGCCGTCTTTCTGGAAAGTGATGATGTCATCGATATCCGAGCAGTCAAAAAGATACTGGTCTTTTTTAAGTGATGTCCCGATGAAGCCTTCCTCAAAATTCGCATAAAATTTTTCGTTTGCCACGGCCACTTTCGTCGCATCGATGGTATCAAAAAC
Organism: Kaistella rhinocerotis; assembly: GCF_030243905.1. NCBI lineage: Bacteria > Pseudomonadati > Bacteroidota > Flavobacteriia > Flavobacteriales > Weeksellaceae > Kaistella > Kaistella rhinocerotis. The sequence goes on from NZ_JASSYY010000001.1 coordinate 401,910, forward strand.
ACGAAGTTCGGTGCGTCTCTCCTTCCCTTTTCCATATTTTTTCTGGATGCCGAGGAAATAATCGATCGCGTACGGAACCAAGTTTTCGAGATGATACTTCACCTGTTCTATTTTAGCCTCCAAATTTTGGAGATTCTCGATCGCTTTATCCTGGTCATAACGGGAAATTCGCATGAACGGAAGTTCGGTAAGCCTGATGATGTCTTCAGTTGTCACCGCACGCAGAAGATTTCCTGTAAACGGTTTCAAACCTTTGTCCACCGCTTCATAAACTTCCTCTTTCGAAGATTTACCTTTGATTTCCTGATAGATTTCGTTCTCGATGAAAATCTTTTCAAGACTTGCAAAATGCCATTTTTCCTGCAGTTCGTGAAGTTCAATTTCGAGTTCAGTTTTTAAAAGCTGTACTGTGTGGTCTGTGTTACGTCTTAAGATCTCAGATACAGTGAGAAATTCGGGTTTATCGCCGACAATCACACAGGCATTGGGCGAAATAGGAATTTCACAATCCGTAAAAGCATAAAGCGCATCAATGGTTTTGTCCGGAGAAACATCATTATTCAGCAGAATATTGATTTCCACCTGATCAGACGTGTTATCTTCAATTTTTTTGATCTTAATTTTTCCTTTATCATTGGCTTTGATAATGGAATCTATCAGGTCACCTGTATTTTTACCGTACGGTAGCTCGGTGATGCAGAGTACGTTCTTTTCTTTTTGAATGATTCGCGCGCGTGTCCGGATTCGTCCGCCACGTTCGCCGTCATTATAGTTCGTTACATCCAGCATTCCACCGGTGAGAAAATCCGGGTAAAGCTCGAACTTTTTATTTTTTAAATGTGCTATTGATGCATTGATCAGCTCATTAAAGTTGTGAGGCATTATCTTGGTCGAAAGTCCGACGCCAATACCTTCTACACCGGATGCCAGCAGCAGCGGAAATTTCACCGGAAGGTCGATGGGCTCATTGTTCCGGCCATCATAAGATTTTACCCAATGTGTTGTTTTAGGATTAAAGACTACTTCTAGTGCGAAAGGCGTCAGCCTTGCTTCAATATACCGCGCCGCAGCAGCAGAATCTCCGGTAAAAATATTTCCCCAGTTTCCCTGCGTGTCAATCAACAGTTCTTTTTGCCCGATCTGCACCATAGCATCGGTGATGGAGGCGTCGCCATGCGGGTGATACTTCATCGTATTCCCGACGAGGTTCGCCACTTTATTATAGCGCCCGTCTTCCAGCTCGCGCATAGAGTGCATGATTCGGCGCTGCACAGGCTTGAAACCGTCGAAAATAGAAGGTATGGCACGGTCCAGAATTACGTATGAAGCGTAATCGAGGAACCAGTCTTTATACAGTCCGGAAACTTTTTTCAGTGATTCTTCGTGGTGATTTTCTTGTTCTTCCATCAATCCAGCTCTCGCGTATATTTGGTTTTCTTAATGATTTTTATGTGGTGTACATTTAGGCCTCAGCATTGGCAAGCTCTACTTTCTTGTCGATTTCCGGATCTTCTACGACCAGATTTTCGAGGATGAAAAGCTGCCTGTCCGGTGTGTTTTTACCCATATAGAACTCGAGCAACTGATCGATCGTCTGGTCTTTCCCTAAGACCACCGGTTCAAGCCTGATATCTTTGCCGATGAAATGCTTGAATTCATCAGGAGAGATTTCACCTAAACCTTTAAATCGGGTTATTTCCGGGTTTTTGCCTAATTCTTCAAGAGCTTTTATCCGTTCCGGCTCGCTGTAGCAATACCTTGTCTCTTTTTTGTTCCGCACGCGGAAAAGCGGAGTTTGAAGAATGTAAAGATGGCCGTTCCGGATCAGGTCCGGGAAAAACTGAAGGAAGAATGTGATCATCAGAAGGCGGATGTGCATCCCGTCAACATCGGCATCGGTTGCGATCACGACATGGTTGTAACGTAGATCTTCGAGTGAATCTTCAATGTTAAGTGCCGCCTGCAAAAGGTTGAATTCCTCGTTTTCGTAAACAACTCTTTTGGTCAGTCCATAACAGTTCAGCGGCTTCCCTTTCAGCGAAAAAACTGCCTGCGTTTCTACATCGCGTGATTTTGTGATGGAACCCGAAGCGGAATCACCCTCGGTAATGAAAATCATCGTTTCACTTTTCCGCAGCGCTTTCTGGTCATTGTAATGCTGGCGGCAATCGCGCAATTTCTTGTTGTGCAGTGAAACTTTCTTCGCTCTTTCACGCGCGAGTTTCTGGATGCCGGAAAGTTCTTTCCGTTCGCGCTCAGAAATTATGATCTTGCGGTTTATTGCTTCTGCAATTTCCGGATTCTGGTGCAGGAAGTTGTCGAGTTTGTTTTTTAAGAAATTGGTTATGAAAGTCCGCACGGTCTCTTTGCCGGGCTCCATTTCATTTGAACCTAATTTGGTTTTCGTCTGCGACTCGAAAACCGGCTCAATCACCTTTACGGCAACCGCTGCAATAATCGATTTGCGGATGTCGGCCGCTTCAAAATTCTTATTGAAAAATTCGCGGATGGTTTTCACATATGCCTCACGGAACGCATTCAGGTGAGTTCCACCCTGCGTGGTGTTCTGGCCGTTGACAAACGAAAAGTACGTTTCCGACTGTGATTTGTCTGAATGTGTGATGGCCACCTCAATATCTTCATCTTTAAGATGAACCACCGGATAGAGAATCTCCCCTTCAATCTCTTCCTGAAGAAGATCCTTCAAGCCGTGCTCTGAGAAATAGGTTTCTCCGTTGAATATGATTTTAAGTCCCGGATTCAGGTAACAGTAATTTTTGAGCATCTTTTCGATGTACTCTTTCCTGAACTTGAAATGGGTAAAAATGCTTCCGTCCGGGATAAAAGTGATTTCGGTTCCGTTGCGGTCAGACGATTCGGTTTCCGGAAAATCTTCCGTGATCAGTCCTTTTGAAAATTCAGCCACTTTCGCCTTGCCATCCCGCACAGATTTAACCCTAAAGTACTCCGAAAGTGCATTCACAGCCTTGGTACCGACACCGTTCAGACCTACAGATTTCTTAAAGGCTTTTGAATCATATTTACCGCCGGTATTCATTTTCGAGACCGCGTCCACCACTTTCCCGAGTGGAATTCCACGGCCGTAATCGCGGATCGAGGCTTTACCTTCGTCGATCTTAATTTCGATGCGCTTGCCGGCTTTCATCACGAACTCGTCAATGGAGTTATCAATGATTTCTTTAAGCAAAATATAGATACCGTCATCGGCTGATGAACCGTCGCCCAGCTTACCGATGTACATTCCGGGTCTTATGCGGATGTGCTCCTGCCAGTCGAGGGTCCTGATGTTGTCTTCTGAGTAGTTTACTGCGTGGTTTTCGCTCATATTTGGGCCTGAATGTATTTAAAATTCAGCAATCCACAAAAATAGTGAAAGTTAGCTCAAGCTAAAAACTTTGTTGAAAAAATAATGTTCCTAAAAATGCCGTTTTGCCAGGAAAAATGTATTTATATCGATCGGCAATTCAGTAAGACAAAAAAAGCACACTGAAGAAGTGTGCCTGATTTAATTTAATTCTAAAAAATTTAAAATCCGTCGCCGTCCAGCATTCTGCCCAGACCGCCGAGCAGGCTTCCCTCCTCGCCTTTCTTTGTAGTGCCGAACTGTAGGATCCTGTTCGCTAAACGCGCAATTGGCAACGTCTGAATCCAAACTCTTCCCGGACCGCGAAGTTGTGCGAAAAACAGACCTTCCCCACCAAAAATAGTATTCTTTATGCCGCCCACAAACTGAATGTCATAATCTACATCTTTCGAAAAGGCCACAATACAGCCTGTATCTATCTTCAAAACTTCGCCCGGCTGCAGTTGTTTTTCGATCACGTGACCGCCGCTGTGTACGAAGGTCATGCCGTCTCCTTCGAGTTTCTGCATAATGAAACCTTCGCCACCGAAAAGCCCCGTGCCCAGCTTACGCTGGAACTCTATGCCAACAGAAACGCCTTTCGCTGCACACAGAAATGAATCTTTCTGGCAAATCACTTTTCCACCTAATTCCGAAAGGTCAAGCGCGATGATCTTCCCCGAATACGGCGCTGCAAAAGTGACCTGCCGCTTACCGGACGCGGTGTTGGTAAAGGCCGTCATAAACAGGTTTTCGCCGGTGAGCATCCTTTTTCCAGCAGAAAAGAGCTTGCCCATGATACCTTTTTCGTTACCATCGCCGAACATCGTCTGCATCTGAATGCCGTCTGTCATCATCATGAAACTGCCGGGTTCGGAAATTACGCTTTCGTTCGGGTCCAGTTCTATTTCTACACACTGCATTTCTTCGCCGTGAATTTTGTAGTCAATTTCGTGGTTGTTCATTTTTTTAGGTTCTTAAATTTTTATGATTTGTAAAAATCTGCAGCCAAATGTTACACCGGAATGTTTTCTTCGTCTTCGGTCTGCTCATGGTCTTTAAGATCATTAAAGCTGCGTTCCATCTCAAACATACGGTAGAGAATTCCGGGCAAAGACATGAGTACGGGACCAAAAACAAGTCCCATCACACCGAAAATCTGTAAACCGAGCAGCACACCAAAAACCGTAATTAGTGGATGAATATCCGCCATCTTTTTTAATAAGGTGAAGCGCAGAATATTGTCGATGCCACCAACAAATATCAGACAAAAACCTGCCAGCATCAGTCCGCCGCTTACATCGCCGCTGGCAACCTGATAGACACTAATCGGTACATAGATCAGCATCGTGCCGAGTACCGGAACGATGGAAGCGGCTCCAGTGAGCAAACCCCAGAAGATCGCATTCTCGACACCGAAAATGTAGTAACCCAAAATTGCAATCAGGCCCTGGCTGAGACCCAGGATCGGTATTCCATAGGCATTTGAACGGATAAGCGCGCCGGTGGTTCTTATGAAATACTTCTTCGTGTCCCGCGACAATGGGAGCAGATCTTTAAATTTCTGCTCCATGGTCCGCGTCTCTTTAAGCATAAAATAAAGGATAAAAAGCGCGACAAAAATGTTTCCGAAGGTCTGGCCGACCCAGTTCAGCGTGGAAGGAATATAGGAAACTGCGCGGTTGAGCACCTGCATGATCTGTTCATTGGAAACATGGAAATCAAACCTTTTGAGGTACTCATTGTTCTCCAGAAATGTCCGCACAGCGTCGTATTTTTTAATGATTCCCTCACGGTCGCTCAGGAATTCATTGATTTTTGGAATCAGGATCTCCAGGATGATCCAGAGCGGCACCGCGAATGTGATAATGATAAGGAAAATGATGAGCGTGATGGTAAGATTGCTGTTCCACTTTTTTTCCTCGGTGTATTTTAGGTAAGATTTGCGGGTAAGAACATAGAGCGTAATGGCGCCCAACAGGCCTGACATGAAATAATTAAGTTCAAACAAAATGAGCGCAGCGAGAAAAAGCGCGGTGAAAATAAGGGCTTTCTGCACGCTGATTTGACTGAAAAGTTTTTTCATAAGCTGGTTTTGGTTTAAATTTTAGTTTTTGAAGGTTGCTTCCTATTTGCGAAGACTATCTTGTAGATCTCGAGCGCGGTTAACGGTAACAGACCAAGAACAACTGCCATCATCCATCCTTTTTGGTCGAGCATATGAAGTTTAAAGGCTTCGCGCAAAACCGGCACAAACAGGACGAGAATCTGCAGCAGAATCCCAAGTGCAATTGCACCCACAAGATATCGGTTGCTGAAGATACCTATTTTATACAGTGGTTTTTTCATATTTCTTAAGCCTAAGGAAAAAAACAGTTGCGAGCATACCAAAACCATAAATGCTAAAGTGCGCGCATTCTTCACCACTTCTTCGGGAATGTTGCCGTCTGCAGGAGAATAACCGAGTTCGTAATATCCGTACCAATACGCCAGCATCGTGATCAGCCCGATGAATATACCGCCAACAACTGCCTGTATTCCGGCGCCGTGCGAAAAGAAGTTTTCGTTTATGGCGCGAGGTTTTTCTTTCATAACATCGGGGTCGCCATTATCCATGCCCAGCGCGATGGCCGGGAGCGAATCGGTAAGCAGGTTGATCCACAACAGCTGTGTCGCGATCAGGGGCGACTGCCAGCCCACCAGCAGCGCGAGAAAAATAACCACCACTTCGCCCAGGTTGCAGGTGAGGAGAAAAATGACGGATTTCTTGATGTTGTTGTAGATGTTCCTTCCCTGTTCAATGGCTTTAACAATAGTGGAAAAATCGTCGTCGACAAGAATCATGTCGGCAGCGCCCTTTGCTACATCAGTACCGGTAATTCCCATCGCCACACCGATGTCGGCCGCGTTAAGCGACGGTGCATCATTCACGCCGTCGCCGGTCATGGAGACTATGTTTCCATTGGCTTTAAGTGCGCGTACTATTTTCACTTTATGTTCCGGGGAAACGCGTGCGTACACCCGATAGTTGTTCACTTTCTGTTTTAATTCGTCCTCACTGAAGCTGTCCATTTCCGGCCCGGTGATTACCTGATCTACATGATCGGCAATGTGCAGATCCTTAGCGATGGCAAACGCAGTGTTTTTATGATCGCCCGTAATCATGATGGTTTTGATGCCGGCGTCTTTCGCGAGTTTTATTGATGGTTTCACTTCGTCGCGTGCTGGGTCTATCATGCCTACCAAACCAAGGAGCACAAGGTCCTGCTCCATTTCATCGGGATGCGTATCTCGTGCAGCGGGTTTATAGGCTACGGCCAACGTGCGCAATGCATGATCCGACATTTGCCGCGCGGCGTGGCTGAAGTTCTGCAGATCGGCTTCGGTAATTTCGCGTACTTCTCCGTTGTCAAAAATCCTGGTCGAAACTTTTTTTAAACTTGCCAATGCACCTTTCGTGAAGACTTTGTAATCGCCGTCTTCTTCTTTTACCAGTACCGACATCATTTTGCGGTCACTGTCAAAGGATTTTTCATTAATTCGGTTTGTATTGTTCTCCAGATTCTTTCGGTCTAGTCTCAGTGTATCGCCCAATGCTAACAGTGCTATTTCGGTGGGGTCGCCGGTGGCATCGTCATTATGAAGGGTGGCATCGGAGCATAAGATCATGGCTTTAGCTGCAAATTTTGCGGCATTCGGAACGTCGTTTGGAGCATGTTCATCCAGATCCAGGAGGCCTTGTGTGGTATAAACCTGGGTGACGCTCATTTTATTCATGGTAAGCGTACCGGTCTTGTCAGAGCAAATTACATTCACTGAACCCAATGTTTCCACTGCCGGAAGCTGGCGGATGATGGCGTTGTTTTTCGACATTGTAGTGACGCCGACGGACAGCACCACCGCTACGATTGCAGCCAGACCCTCGGGGATCGATGCTACGGCAAGTGAAACCGAGGTGAGGAACATTTCGCCCAGATCCCTTCCCTGAAACCATGAAAGAACAAATATAAACGCACAGATACCCACTGCCATCTTTCCCAGCATTTTGCCGAGCTCGCTCAGCTTTTTCTCCAGAGGTGTTTTGGTGAGTTCTTCATTATCGATAAGGTGCGCAATTTTGCCGACTTCGGTGCGCATCCCGGTTTCTACCACTACTCCGACGCCGCGGCCGTATGTAACAATGGACGACATGAATGCCTGATTATCGCGGTCGCCAAGCGGTATTTTGGGGTCGTCGTGCACATTACCAGCTTCTTTAGAGCCCGGCACGGATTCACCCGTGAGGGCCGATTCTTCGGTTTGCAGATTTGCCGATTCTATCAGCCGCAGGTCGGCAGGGACCACCCTGCCCGCATCCAGAATAACGATGTCCCCCGGAACCAGCTCTGCACTGTCGATTTCAGCAGTATGTGAATCGCGCTTGACGAGCGCCCGGGGTGACGACATCTGCATGAGTGCTTCAATCGCTTTCCCGGCTTTAACTTCCTGAAAAACCCCAATTCCGGCGTTAATCAGGATGACCAGAATAATGATGACCGAATCTATATATTCGCCCATAAAAAACGTAATGATCACGGCCGCAAACAGCACATAGATCAGCCAGTCGTTCAGTTGCGAAATGAAAATCTGAAAGACTGATTTTTTCTTTTTAGTTTCCAGACGGTTAGGCCCAAATTTGCTCTTCCGGCTCGCCGCCTCCTCGCTGGAAAGGCCAGTGGCGGGGTCAACACTGAGTTCCGTTAAGGTTTCATCGATGGATTTTGTAAACCACATAGTTTGTTTTTTAGGTACTGAACAGTTTCTTAAATTTAGGCATTATTTCGCTGTGTAAAAATTTCAAGGTAAAATAAAGCGCAAAAGAAAACCTCATTCATTGCTGAACAAGGTTTTCAGTGGCTATCTAAGCCTATTTAGAACTTCTCGACCCATTTCTGGAAGGCGTCCACAAAATTCTGAAGGAATTTTTCCGTGTCCGGCACCACTGTCTTTCCGTCTTCTTTAAAAATCTTCGCCGAATTGCCGATATACGCTTCCGGTTGCTGCATGAGCGGCACATCAACGAAAACGAAGGCCTGGCGGATGTGATGATTTGCGGCCAAACCGCCCAGAGAACTCACCGAGGAAGTGATCACAGCACCCGGTTTACCCGGCCAGACTGAACTTCCGTACGGCCGCGATCCTACATCGATTGCATTTTTCAGCGCTCCCGGAATGGTTCGGTTGTATTCGGGTGACACAATGAGGATTCCGTCGGAATCTTTGATTTGCTGTCTGAAATCCGTCCATTCCTGTGGTGGATTTTGGTCTGAATCTTCATTGTAAAGCGAAAGATTCCCGATTTCTACGATTTGAAGATCTAATTTGCCGTCTGCCAGACGGATCAGTTCGTTGGCGATTTTTCGGTTGTAAGACTCCTTTCTGAGTGAGCCAACGATTACTGCAATTTTCTTTGCCATAATGAATTGTTTTTTTTTTAAATATTATACAGCAAGATGCCCGCCACGTAACTTCATGCAGTACGAAATAATCCAAAAAAAAGGCAAACCTTGTGGCTTGCCTTAAATTATTTAAATATCTGATTATTTCTTAATGAATTTTCGCGACACAATTTCTTTTCCTTTGTGTATGTTCAACATGTATTGCCCGGCGCTCAGATCACGGACATCAATTTTTTCCAAATATTACCTATACTAAAATTGATATGGTGAAAACAGAGGAAGCGCTTTGAAATAGTAGTAAAAGATTCTAAATACTTAAATAACACGGGGGTAGACTTTCTGAACATCGTATCCCACACTAATGTGTAAAGTGCTGTCATAAATCTTGTGCCGCACAAAAAAAGTAAGAGCATTAAAAAATTATATATGAAAAAATTATCTTTGTTATGTGCTATTTTTGGCTTTTCAGCTTTTTCATTTGGTATGGGAGCAGAGACGCGTGAACTTGAACCTGAGAGATTTAGCGAAATAGTAAGCTATAGTTCAGCAATTGTAGGAGGGTGTTATTCAGTTTCTTTTGAATTACCCTGTAATGGTCAAGCACATACTGAATGGTACTGTACCAATTATAACGAGGGAGAATCTGGTTTCATACGAGACTTGGCTTACGTTGTGAATATCGCGGTAGAAGAAGGCTGTTAAAAATCTTAGCTATGATAGCTTTTGTCGCAAGACAAAAGCTATTCTTTAAAAATAAATTATGAAGGAATTACTCTGTATACTACTCTGTGTACTCGCCTCATTTCAAAATGTTAATGCCCAAAGTACAAAACTCTCGGATATTGAAGTGAGATATTATATGAAATATAAACCAGATTCACTCGTTCGGGAAAAATACTTTGAAGCTGAGATGGTTCTTGTCATGAATAATAACCAGTCTTACTATTTTAATCCCGCCATGGTGAGATTTTATGAAAACTTAGACAAGGCTGTAGCGACGTATTCGAATGTGCAGGAGATTGCAAAAAACCCGATCTCTCTTCCTAAAACCCGACACAGTGCCTGGAGAGAAAATGATAATATTTTTATAACCTCGCCATTAGGGAAATACAATTATACCTATAAAGCTTCTAAAATTCAATGGACACTACTCAGCGAAGTGAAAAGTATAGGAAATTACAGTTGCAGACTTGCCACGGCGACAATTGACGGAGATAAAATCTATGCGTGGTACACCACAGAAATCCCATTCGACGAAGGACCCTTTAAGTATAAAGGGCTTCCTGGATTAATTTTGGAAGTACACAATGAAAGCGGCACCTTCGAAATTGAGGCTACAAATGTAGCGATGCGGAATGTACCGATTGTCAGGATGAATGAGGCTTTGAATGTTAATCTAAAGGACAGATCTGAGTTTATATTTGCCAGAGATAAGTACCATAAATACCCTTTCGACAATAATTTTCCAAAAGAAATCGTGGATAGAAAAATTAACGAGTTAAAGAAAATTAATGTTTTTCTGGATTAAAATTTTCAATCTTCAGTTCAGCATCAAAAAAACCGCTAAGATGAATAGCGGTTTTTAATTGATCTGTATTTATTTGCTTAAACGTTGAACCTGAAATGCATCACATCGCCGTCCTTCACGATGTACTCTTTACCTTCGACTCTCATCTTTCCGGCTTCCTTCACTTTGGCTTCGGAACCGTAATTTTTGAAATCTTCGTAACCGATTACTTCTGCACGGATAAATCCTTTCTCGAAATCGGTGTGGATCACACCGGCAGCCTGTGGCGCCGTCCAGCCCTGCCCGATGGTCCAGGCGCGCACTTCTTTTACACCAGCCGTGAAATAGGTCTGAAGTTTCAACAGGTCGTATGCTTTTCTGATGAGCCGGTTTACGCCAGGCTCTTCAAGACCGAGTTCTTCAAGAAACATCTGTCTTTCTTCGAAAGTTTCAAGCTCGTTGATGTCAGCTTCGATCTGAGCGGCAAGAACTACCACTTCGGCGTTTTCTTTTTTCGCCATCTCCTCAATCTTCGCAATCCATTCGTTGCCGTTCTTTATTGAGTTTTCATCCACGTTGCAAACGTAAAGCACCGGTTTGTTGGTTAAAAGCTGAATATCTGCAATGATCTCCGTACTGAAATCGTCCATCGGAAACTCACGGACATTTCGGCCGTCTTCCACGAATTTAAGCAGATTCTGAAGCACTTCGTAGGTCATCACATCTTCCTTTTTGCCCGATTTGATGAATTTCTTCGCTTTGTCCACTGCTTTTGAAATGGTTTCGATGTCTTTAAGCTGAAGTTCGATGTCGATGATTTCTTTATCGCGCATTGGGTCTACTGAACCTTCAACGTGCACGATATTTCCATTCTCAAAACATCTTAAAACATGAATGATGGCTTCACACTCGCGGATATTTGCCAAAAACTGGTTGCCAAGACCTTCACCTTTACTGGCCCCCTTCACAAGACCTGCAATGTCCACAATTTCCACTACTGCAGGCAGTACGCGCTCAGGATTAACGAGTTTTTCAAGTTCGAAAAGACGGTGATCCGGCACTGAAACCGTACCTAAGTTGGGTTCAATTGTACAGAAAGGATAATTGGCAGACTGTGCTTTGGCGTTGCTGAGGCAGTTAAAAAGGGTTGATTTACCTACATTCGGCAAACCTACGATTCCACATTTCATATAATGAGTTTGAATTTAAATAAATAAAGACAGAATGATGTTCTGTTTAAAGTGCGCAAAGGTAGTGATTTTGTGAATGTTTTTAAGGGTAAAATTTTCACTTCCACATCATTGTACCTGAACTTTTCGAGGCTGAATTTTCTTTATTTTAATTTTTAAGGCGAAATTTTTAATATTGAAAACCAATTGATTACAAAAAGTTTTTAATATCACTATAAAAATAGTTGTATGTATGAGATTAATTCCTACATTTGTATCACTAAACATTTAGTGATATGAAAATTACGCAACTCACCAAAGCTGAAGAACAGGTAATGCAGTATTTGTGGGATCTGGAAAAAGCTTTCCTGAAGGACATCCTTGAAAGGTTTCCGGAACCGAAGCCGCACACCAATACGATATCGACCATTTTAAAGGTTTTGAAAGAAAAAGCTTTTGTTGATTACAAAGTTTTCGGCCGTCAGCATGAATATTTCCCGCTCGTCGCGCGGGAACAGTACAGCGGAAAATCAATGAAAAGTCTCGTGAAAAACTATTTTGAAGGTTCTTACCGCAACGCGGTTTCCTTTCTGGTTGAAAAGAATGAAATCAGCGTTGAAGATCTAGAGATGCTGTTGGACGAACTTAAAAACAAAAAATAATGGAAGCGCTCCTGCTCTATTCCGGCAAAGTAATTCTTACTTCCGGTGTAATGTTTCTGTACTATCAGTTGTCTTTAAAGGACAGGACATTTCATCATTACAACAGGTTTTATCTGCTTGGCACGATGTTGATCAGCCTGCTGCTGCCATTGCTGAAACTGTCTTATTTTACAGTTGAAGTAAACAGTGATATTTATCTATTATTAAATAAGTTAACATACACCAACGAAAATAAAACTTTAAGCCATGATTTCGGTTATATTCAAATTTGTGCTCTTGTTGCTGGACTGGTTTCTGTCGGTCTTCTCCTAAGATTTTTACTTGCCCTTGTTCGGATTGAGCAGTTTAAAAAACGCTATCCGAAGAAAAGTTTTGAAGGCATCGGTTTTTATCAGACAGATATTGCCGAAGCACCCTTTTCCTTTTTCCGGAATCTTTTCTGGAAAGAATCGCTACCGATTTCCTCAGACCTTGGGCGCCAAATCCTGAAACATGAAATGGTGCACATTGAGCAGAAACATTCCTGGGACAGAGTTTTCTCTGAAATTCTGGTCGCGATTTTCTGGTTTAATCCCTTCTTTCATTTAATCAAGCGCGAAATAGCGCTGATCCACGAATATCTGGCTGATAAAAAAGCCATCACCAACTCGGACACCAAAGTATTTGCGCAGATGCTTTTGGCGAGCCGGTTTTCCGGAAGACCGCTGCCCGCAACGAGTCCGTTTCTCAGTTCTAACTTAAAAAAACGACTAACAATGCTTAAAAAACCAAAGACCAAATATAGCTACGTGCGCCGCATTGCCGCGTTACCGGTAGTTTTCATGCTCTGCTTCGTTTATTTGATCAATGCGAAAAACCGCCAAATCGAAACCACGAATGCGCAGATTGAACAGTATTTTTCTGAAATTAAGAAAGACACCCTGCTTCCGCCACCTCCGCCGCCCGCCGTCCCTAATTCGCCTAGCCATGAAGATGTTCCTAAAGATTTAGACAAAATTGAAAAAGAACTGCAGGCGAAGTCGAAAGACCTGCAGCGGAAATCTGAGCAGGTGCAAAAGCTGAGCACCGAAATGCAGCAGAAGTCAGCGGAGATGCAAAAGCTGGCTGAAAAAAACCTGGAGAGCAGCCCGGAATTTAAAGACCTGGAAAATCGGCTGTCAGAGCTGGATGCCAAAATTAAAGGGGAACTCAGCGGTGAAGAATTTGCCGCAACCCGGGAGCAAATAGAGGCAAGAATCAAAGAGCTGACGGGCGGGACCATTAAATTTTACGATTCTGAAGACTTTAAAAACAAAATCCGCGATTATGAAAAACATGCGGCCGAAATGGAGAAAAAAGTAAACTCTCCGGCCTTCAAAAGACACCTGCGCCAGATGGAGCGCCGTGCGAAGGACATCGAAAAGAAAGTCAGTTCACCAGAATTTCAGCAGCGTATCCGGGAGGCCGAGCTTCGGGCAAAGGAAATGCAGATCAAACTGGATTCACCGGAATTTCAGCAGCGCCTGAAAGACGCCACGCAAAAGGCTGAGGAAGCTGCGCGAAGATCAACAGAAGCCAACCTTCTGCGTGATATACAACAGGATGTAATCTACTATCTGGACGGAAAAACTATATCAAAGGCAGAAATGGATAAAATAGAGCCTAAAAATATTGAGTCCATGCACGTATATAAAAAGGATGGCAAAGGAGAAATTCACATTAAGAGTAAAAATTAAGATCAGATCACTATGTCGGAAGCCGGAGAATATCTTCGGCTTTTTGCCATGATTGCGCAGTACTAATGATAATTGTCATAAGGAAGCGAATACCTTTTTTTCCTAACTTTAATGTATAGAAATATTTAAAATTTAAAGTCATGGAAAACCACAATCTCACCCACGAATTTCCGGAGTACGAAAGCAAAATCAATGCGCTGAAGCTGAATGACGACAATTTTAAGAAGATGTACGTGAATTATGAAGAGGTAAACGCACTCATTCAGCATTACGAAGAAGGTGAAGTGAATCACACCACAGATGATCATCTTACCGACCTTCGGAAAAAGCGCGTTCACCTGAAAGATAATCTGTACACCTATCTAAGACAATAAATTTTTATCAAAATCAAATTTTATCATGGCGGCCCTATCGGGTCGCCTTTCTTTTTGGAACTTTTAAAATGCAATTGATAATCAGGCATTTGAGTTTTCTGTAATTTTATGTATAAAATTGTGATAATTCTTCATCGCTGCACAAATTATCCGGTAAAAAAGATTACTTTTGCACCGTCAAAAAACGTTTATGCAAAACATTAGAAATATCGCAATCATTGCGCACGTTGACCACGGAAAAACTACGCTGGTCGACAAAATCATTCACGCCACCAGTGTTTTCCGCGAAAATCAGGAATCCGGTGATCTCATCATGGACAACAATGACCTTGAAAGAGAGCGTGGAATTACCATCCTGTCAAAAAACATTTCGGTAACTTATAAAGACACCAAGATTAACGTAATCGATACGCCGGGCCACGCCGATTTCGGTGGTGAGGTGGAAAGAGTACTGAAAATGGCTGACGGGGTTCTGCTTTTGGTAGATGCCTTCGAAGGGCCGATGCCGCAGACGCGTTTCGTGCTTCAGAAAGCTTTGGAATTGGGTCTGAGACCGGTTGTGGTAATTAACAAAGTTGATAAGCCAAACTGCCGTCCGGATGAAGTTCACGATCAGGTTTTCGACCTGTTCTTCAACCTTAATGCTACTGAAGAGCAACTTGACTTCCCTACCTTCTACGGTTCATCAAAACAGGGCTGGTTCAATTCGTCATTAGAACAGACTGATAATATTTTCCCACTATTAGACGGTATTTTGGAACACGTTCCAGCTCCTGATGCTAAAGAAGGTCCGCTTAGAATGCAGATTACTTCACTCGATTTCTCTTCTTTCTTAGGAAGAATCGCGATTGGTAAGATCACCCAGGGTTCTGTAAAAGAGTCTGAATGGATTGGTTTGGCGCAGGAAGACGGCAACATCATCAAAGGAAAAGTAAAAGAATTATACGTTTTTGAAGGTCTTGGCAAGAAGAAAGTTCAGGAAGTTAAAGCAGGTGATATCTGTGCGATCGTAGGTTTTGATAAGTTCCAGATCGGTGATTCATTCGTTGATCTTGAGAATCCGGATCCGTTGCCACGTACGGCAATCGATGAGCCTACTTTGAACATGACATTCTCGATTAACAACTCCCCTTTCTTCGGAAAAGACGGGAAATATGTAACTTCAAATCACCTGAAAGAAAGGTTGATGAAAGAGTTGGAGAAAAACTTAGCACTAAGAGTTGAACCAACTGAAGATGCCAATACATTCCTGGTATTCGGACGTGGTATCCTTCACCTTTCTGTATTGATCGAAACAATGAGAAGAGAAGGTTACGAAATGACGATCGGTCAGCCACAGGTTATCCTTAGAGAGATTGACGGTGTTAAATGTGAGCCTTATGAATCAATGGTAGTTGACGTACCTGAAGAATATGCATCACGTGTAATCGACTTGGCGACGCAACGCAAAGGTGACCTGCACATTATGGAAACCAAAGGTGAAATGCAGCACATGGAATTCGAGATTCCTTCAAGAGGATTGATCGGACTGCGTTCTCAAATGTTGACCGCAACTGCAGGGGAAGCCATCATGGCACACCGTTTTGTAGATTACAAGCCTTTCAAAGGTTCAATTCCGGGAAGACTCGTAGGTGTTCTGGTGAGCAAATCTCAGGGACCGGCTACCGAATATTCAATCGCTAAACTTCAGGACAGAGGCAAGTTCTTTGTTGATCCGGGTGAGGAAATTTACGAAGGTATGATCATCGGAGAGCAGAATAAGCCGGGAGATTTAGTTGTAAACATTGTAGAAGCAAAACAGCTGAACAACATGCGTGCATCCGGAAAAGACAAAGACGGCAGCATCGCGCCGAAAATCCTTTTCTCACTGGAAGAATGTATGGAATACATCCAGAGCGACGAAGCGATCGAAGTAACGCCAAACTTCATCCGTATGCGTAAAAAGATTCTTTCTGAAAACGAAAGAAAACGTATTGAAAGAGGCGCAAAAGGGTAAAAACTAACTCACTTTTATATTAAATATCCGTTCAGCAAGCTGAACGGATATTTTTAGTTTTAAAGTGTTGGGTTGAGCGTGTTTTTTTGACTCCAATGAAAACCATGAAATGTCGGTACCGTAAACTGAATTGTCCGGTCCGGACGTTTAGGTTTCAGTCGGTCCCGGGTATTCCGAAATCCGCCCCTTGCCACAGTGAAGGGTTACTTTTTAGTGTTATTATATTCCGTGACAATCTGCTCAATGTTTTTTGTAGAGTATTTTTTGCTTTCCACTTTGGCTACAAGGTTTTTGTCATCGGCCATGAACCTGCCGACATTTTCCTGCAGTATTTTATGCAGGCCAAAATAGGTAGGTGACGGACTTCGAACGGCAAAAAAATCTCCGGTGTTCTGATCGTGCTTTTTAATGAAGTAATAAAATTCCGGTAAGGTGGAGCCTGCGAGATAATTGGTCGAAAGTTTTAAATTTCCTTTTTTATCGAAAGAATAATCGGCAACGGTGTAGAGATCATAATATCCTGAGACCAGTTTCAGCATCCAGTTCGATTCGGTCTGCTTTCTTTTGGCAGTTGTATAGAAAGTCAGATAATCCAGCTGATAGCTTTTGTCATCAGACATGAAAATGATGGATTTCAACGCTGAATTGGGTAGGGTTTCCTCTTTGGCATTTTCATCTTTTTTAAATTTTATCTGCTTTTCAGTCAGGCTCTTGGCATTGACCAATCCTGTTTTCTGTTGACCGTTCGCTAACTCTAGAGTAGCTGACTGAAATTTCTGAGAATAAGCGAAAATCACAGCGAAAATAAAAAGAAAAGTAAATGTAGATTTCATAAAGTAGTGATGTAATTGTTTTTAAATTTTGCGGGTTTCTAAGTTGTTTTTAACTATAGTTTAATCTGATGGAAATATAAAGGTTTTTTCTGTATTCCATTCAGAAAATTTCATACTTGACCAAATTAAAATGAATGAACGTTCAAGAAAAATGTAAAATACATCATTTCAGGACTTTAATTTCTAAACATTAATTGCAATAAGCAGTTTGGTTTAGCGCTTCGCATCTGTGTTCAATATCTCCGTGCAGTTGCTGACTGCTGATTCCTTTCTAAATTTGTCGGAATATAATTTAGAATAAATAACTAAATTGCTGCATCGAAGTATCTACGGATCTAATATAATTAATATGAAAAGAATAAAAATTCCCCTCTTGGCGATGGCTGCCACACTCCTGTTTTCGTGCACGGCACAGCAGAATGTTACCGCTGAAAACGCTCCTCAGGAGCAGAGTAAGCCCAAAGGGCAAAACAGCATCGACCGGTTTGCGGACATTGAAGTTTTGCGGTACGACGTGCCAAGCTGGAATGATCTGACTTTAAAAGAAAAAGAATACGTGTACTACCTGAGCCAGGCCGGTTACGCAGGCCGCGATATCATCTGGGACCAGAACTATAAAAACAACCTGACCATCCGCCGGGCGCTGGAAAAGATTTATCAGAATTACAAGGGCGACAAAACCACACAGGACTGGCAGAACTTTGAGATTTATCTTAAACGCATCTGGTTCGCGAACGGTATTCATCACCACTACTCCAACGACAAGATGAAGCCGGCATTTTCCCGCGCTTATTTGGATCAGCTTTTAAAAAACACCAATACCCAATTGAGTTCCGCAGTTGTCGATATACTTTTTAATGATAAAGACACTAAAAAAGTGAACCTGGACCTCAGCAAAGGTCTGCTGGAAGGTTCAGCCGTGAATTTTTATGGTGAAGGCATCACCGCGGATGAAGCCGACAGATTTTATGCCGGAATGAAAAGCCCCGATCAGCAAAGGCCGCTTTCAACAGGTCTCAACTCAAAACTCGTTAAAGAAAACGGTAAGCTGACCGAGAAAGTGTGGAAAAGCGGCGGCATGTACGGCGCAGCCATCGACCAGATTACGGGCTGGCTTGAAAAAGCAAAAGGCGTCGCCGAAAACCAGAAGCAGGCAAATGCGCTGGACCTGCTCATCAGATATTACAAAACCGGCGACCTTAAGACCTGGGACGATTACAACGTAGCGTGGGTGGATGCCACTGAAGGGAACATTGACTATATCAACGGATTTATCGAAGTATACAGTGACCCGCTGGGCCACAAAGGCTCCTATGAAAGCGTGGTACAGATCAAGGATTTCGACATGTCCAAAAAGATGGAAGTCCTTTCAAAGCAGGCGCAGTGGTTTGAAGACAACTCTCCGCTCATGCCACAACATAAGAAGAAAAATGTGGTAGGCGTCAGCTATAAGACGGTAATTGTAGCCTCGGAATCCGGTGATGCATCCCCAAGCACGGCCATCGGTGTGAACCTTCCGAATGCGGACTGGATCCGCGCTGAACACGGTTCAAAATCCGTTTCACTCGGAAATATTATCGATGCGTATGATAAAGCTGCCGGTTCGGGACGTTTAAAAGAATTCGTGAATGACGACGAAGAACTGCGCCTCGCCCAGAAGTACGGCGAACTTTCGAGCAAACTGCACACGGCGCTGCACGAGGTGGTAGGTCACGCCTCCGGTCAGATCAATCCCGGTGTCGGGACGCCTAAGGAAACACTGAAAAGCTACGCTTCGACCATGGAAGAAGGCCGCGCCGATCTTGTAGGCCTGTACTTCCTGTACAACCCAAAACTGCAGGAACTCGGACTTACTGATGACTGGAAAGGTGTGGGCAAGGCCTCCTACGACAATTACATCCGCAACGGACTCATGATGCAGCTCGTGAGGCTGGAGCCGGGAGCCGATATTGAAGAATCGCACATGCGGAACCGCCAGTGGGTGAGCGCGTGGGTTTTTGAGAAAGGAAAAAAGGACAATGTAATTGAAAAGATCACACGCAACGGCAAGACCTATTATAATATTACCGATTACGATAAGCTGCACGAGCTGTTCGGACAGTTGCTGCGCGAAACCCAGCGCATCAAATCCGAAGGCGATTACAATGCCGCTAAAGACCTGGTTGAAAACTACGGGGTGAAAGTAGATCAGACCATCCACAAAGAAGTGCTGGCGCGCAACGCACAGTATAAGGAGGCGCCCTACCGCGGTTTTGTGAATCCTTATATTACACCGGTGAAAAACAGCGCCGGGAAGGTAACTGATTATGTGTTGAGATATCCGGAAACCTTTGCAGAGCAGATGCTGCGCTATTCTAAAGAGTACAGTTTCCTGCCGGATCAGAATTAAAAATGCGGATGCTGCCGCTGCATTTGAGCAGAAGTCCGGCAAATTATCACCGTAAACAAAACCGTTTCATCCCCTGATGAAGCGGTTTTTGTTTCTGAAAAAGATCTCCGCCAGCACAAATTGTAAGACAATACATTTGAAGGGTACATCATTTGAAGGTTTCATCTGGATTTCATCCTCTTTTCACCCTTCCAAATCTACCGCAAATGGACAAACGCATCCTTAAATCCTATTTTCAAAAACATGATGCAGTATATCTGGCACAGGCCCTGTTGGGTAAAACACTGGTACGCAAATTTGCGGACGGCCGCGAACTGCGTGCACAGATTACTGAAACGGAAGCCTATTTCGGCACCGATGATCTGGCGAGTCATGCCAGCAAAGGCCGCACCCCACGCACCGAACTTATGTTTGGCGAGGGCGGTTTCGTCTATGTTTATCTGATTTACGGGCGCTACTGGCTGCTGAACATCGTAACCGGCAAGGCCGGACAGCCCGAAGCCGTACTGATCAGGGGATTGAGTACCGTAAGCGGACCGGGGCGAATCGGCAACCTGCTGGAACTCGATAAAAGTTTTTACGGAGAAGATGTGGGGAGCTCAGAACGGCTGTGGCTAGAGGATTCTGTATTGGCAGGAACGATCACCGCCGGTCCGCGTATCGGAGTAGATTATGCCGGTGAAGTGTGGAAAAATATGCCGTGGCGGTTTGTAATGGAGCCAGATTAAACTGATATGGACAGGTATTTCAGGGTTCCGAATTGTAAAGAACCAATAGCCCAAGGCCAGTAGCCAGTATAGGTTCTGTCATAAGTTCCGAACCGCAAAGAAGATGATTCTGCCGTGGCTAAACAGGCAGTTGCTGCGCCTCAAAAATCTTAACCGGCTTCTTATCGTCCCCTATCGCTACGAGCGTAAAATCGCCGTTCACGGCCTTTTCTCTGCTGTCGAGGTACATTTCCTCGATGAAGATTTCAACGGACACCTTCAGGCTGCTGTTCCCTACATATTTCACACGGCCTATCAGCTCAACCAGCGTATCGGCGGGGATCGGCCTGTTGAAATCGATGCGGTCACAACTCACAGTAACAAAGGATTTACGCGCAAAACGTGTGGCGGTCATAAAGGCAACTTCATCCATCATTTCCATCACTTTACCGCCGAACATCGTGTTGTGATGGTTGGTGGTATTTGGAAAAACCACTTTAAAAACGTGAGTTTCGGAAGATTTAATTTTGTCTTCGTAATTCATCTCTGTTTGTTTTTACAGTTAAACATTGAAATGAATAAAATCCCGGAGATTTTACTTCAGATCGCGAAAGTATTTTGGGGATCCGACTTTCTGCAAATGCAGATTACGGTTGCGCGACAGTTCGTGAGTTTCACACGATTCACCCTTTGGAGACAGCAAATGTAGGGAAATATTTATGAGACGTGCGGAACAGGAAAGTCAGAAAGGGTTACCTAAGGAAGAAAATCTGTAATTAATTAGGTTACGCCTGAACGCTCATTAAAAAACGAAACCGATCACTGCACAATCAATAACTTTGTAACTCCGGTGCACAGAATTTTGTATTATTCACCCATGTCTTATGTAATTCAATAACTTTGCTTTAAACTAATCTTTTGGAACAGCCCGTTCAAATTTTTGATGCGAAAAATATTTTTGATTATATAGAAATCAAACATCCGTATCATCCGAAGAATCCCGCATTTTTAATTCTGAGAAAAGGCCGCGTGGTTTATAATGAAAATGTAAACCGTATTGAGCTTAGCGGAAATCATGTGGCGCTTATTGATTCGCGGCGGGTGTACGAGATTCTTGAGATCAGTCAGGACCTGGAACTTCTGCTGGTGGCTTTTTCAAAAGAGTACACTGAGAAGCTACCGCTGAAGATTAACCGGCTCAATGCCTTTGTTTATTTCCGCAATGAACTGGTAAGGCATTCCGGACTGGAAGCTGAGCCCTTTGAAAGGATATGGAAAAATGCTGACCTCCTGAAGACGGTACTGGAATGCAATGATGCATCCACGCACCGCGTCGAGATCATCCGGCACCTGTTCTCTTCCGCGGTGTATCAGTTTGGGGATATCATTGCACAGTCGGCACGCTTTACCAAGGACAGAATATCCAGAAAACAGGAAATTGTTTTACAGTTCCTGAAAAACGTGGGCGATAACTACCTTAATGAACGTGAGGTTGCCTACTACGCCGAAAAACAATTTATTACTTCCCGACATCTGTCGGCGGTCCTGAAAGAAGTGACCGGACAAACTGCCGGGCAGATCATTGCCGCATTCGTTATGAAGGAAGCCAAGGCGCAGATTTCTTCTACGGACAAAACACTGCAGCAGATAGCTGCTGATCTGAAGTTCAGTGATGTTTATTCCTTCGGGCACTTCTTCAAGAAACATTCGGGCGAAAGCCCCAACGTTTACCGAAAACACTTCCGGGGGTAAATCTTACTTTTGAACATTTTATTCATTCTTTCCGTCATTTTACAGGGCTTGGCAGGCCTCTACCTTTGTACTGTTTAAAATCACGGAAATTATGACCCTTAAAAACAAGCTGACTCTTATAGCCCTGAGTCTGTTTTTTTCCACCGCCAACGCGCAGCTTACAGAGCGTACCCTGACTATGGAAGAAGTGGTGCAGCTGGCGCTGGAAAACCATACCCAACTTCAACTTTCGAAAGATAACATACAGATTGCCAGACAGCAGACCAAAATCGCGGAACTGCAGAAACTGCCATCCGTTAACGCCACAGCCAATGCCTTTTATCTTGGTGACGCACTGATTCTGGACAAAGACTTTTCGAAAGTAGCCACCGTCAACATGCCGCATTTTGGCAATACGTACAGCGTTCAGGCTTCGGAACTGATCTTTAAAGGCGGACTAATAAAGAAATCCATTGAACTTTCCGAACTGCGCGAGCAGCTGGCGGAACTGGATCATGAGAAAGATGCGCAGAACATTAAATTCCTGGTGATGTCCACGTATCTCGATATCCAGAAGATCATCAACCAAAAGAACGTTTACCTGAATAACCGCACACTGGCCACCCAAAGGCTGGAGAATGTGAAAAAATTCTACAAACAGGGCATGGTGACACGCAACGAAATCATCCGCGGCGAGCTTTTGCTGAAGAACCTGGAGCAGGGAATCCTGGTGCTGGATAACAGCCGCGCGGCACTTAACTATCAGCTGGCCACCGCCATCGGCCTTTCGCCGGAGGAGCTTATACAGCCTGCAGCAACAATCACCGAAGTCAATGAACTACAGAATGTTGAGTATTTTCAGGAACTGGCACATCAGAATCATCCCGCACTGAAATCGGCGCAGACGGGAATCAGCATGTCCGAAAAGAACATTGAAATCATCAGGACCGACAGGATGCCCACCGTTGCGGCCTTCGGCGGCTACAGCATGGCCCGACCGGTAACCAGCACTTTGCCGGCGCAGGATTTTTACACCAATACCTGGCAAACGGGTGTTTCTGTAAGCTATACTATTGACAATCTTTATAAGACCAAAGAAAAGGAAGAGCTCGGTAAACTTCAACTGAACCAGGCCAAAGATGTTCTTGTGCTGCAGCAGCAGAATGTAGATGTGCAGACCAACGCAGCCTGGTTGAAATGGCAGGAAGCCCTTCAGCAGGCGCAACTATATAAGGAAAGCGAAACTCTGGCTAATGAAAACTACCGAATTATTGAAGCCAAATACCTGAACCAGCTGGCGCTTCAGGCTGATATGACCGATGCCACCAACGCCAAACTGGAAGCCGAGCTTCAGTATGCAAACAGCCAAATAAACGTGCTGTACCAATATTACAATTTAATAAAAACTACAGGAACACTATAAAAGAGCAGAGATGACAGATAACACTACCACCGGCGAAAATATCCAGCCGGAAACAGAAATTACAGCGTCGCCAAAAGAGCAGAAATCCGCAGAGGTTAAGGCTACACCGAAAAAATCAAAAAAGAAATCCAACAGGGTGAAGACCACGGTGATCAATATGCTTGTCTTCGCCTTGGCAGCAGGCGGTTTCTACTGGTTGGTTACGAATTATTTCCACCTGAATGAAGACAACTTTACGAACTCTGCGCAGGTAGAGGAATTTATTAATCCCATAAATACAAGAGTTGCGGGCTACATCAAAGAAATTAAATACAGTGAACACCAAGCCGTAAAAAAAGGCGACACGCTTGTGGTCCTGGATGACAGGGAAATCCGCACCCAACTTGCGCAGGCTGAAGCAGCGTACCAAAATGCACGGGCTTCCAGAAATGTGACCGCATCTGCGGTGAATACGGTTTCGAATAATGTGAATGTAGCTGATGCCAATATTGCCGGTGCCAAAGCCCGACTCTGGAATGCCGAACAGAACCTGAACCGGTACAAAAATCTTCTCGCTTCTGAAGCGGTGACCAGACAGCAGTTTGACCAGGTGAAGACTGAATACGATGCCACACGTGCTGCATATGAAACCCTCATCAGCCAGAAAAATACCGCCTCGCTGGCCACCGGTGAAACCCGCAGCCGCCTTGGAGTGAATGACGCCGAAATAAAAAGAACCGCCGCCATGCTCGATATGGCAAGGATCAACCTTTCCTATACCGTGATTACCGCGCCTTATGACGGAATCATGGGCAGAAGGATGATCAACGAAGGTCAGCTGGTGCAGCCCGGACAACAGTTGGGCACCATAGTACTGAACGGCCAGAAATGGGTAACCGCAAATTTCCTTGAAAGCCAGATGCCTGGAGTGAAGATTGGCGAAAAGATCAGCCTCACTGTAGATGCCTTGGGTGGTAAACAACTGGTGGGCGAAGTAACAGCGATTTCTGCGGCTACGGGATCCAAATATTCCAATGTGCCGGTGGATAATTCGACAGGAAACTTCGTGAAAGTACAGCAGAGGATTCCGGTACGGATAGAATTCACGCCGGACAATAAAAAGGAAGATTTGGACATGCTGCGTGCCGGTATGAACGTGAACGTGACCTTAAACAAAACCAAATAAATGTCGGATTACAATAAAGGCCTTTTTAAAAGCTGGGTACCCAAACCGGTACAGCTTTTACTCATCCTTATCTTCACCACGCTCATTATGGCCATAAATCCTGTTTATACAGGAAACATCAGCCTGATGGTGGGTGATCTGGGCACGCTGTCCGACTGGCTGATGATGGCCAACTTTGCTTCCTTCATCGGGATGGCCACGTCAATGCCGGTGGTGTTAAGGGTAAAAATGCGGTTCCGTACCAAGGAAATCATGACGGTTTCACTGGCAATGACGGCACTGCTGTCTTTTGTTATCGCCACAACCGATACAGCTGAAATCATTGTGGCTTCATCATTTCTTATGGGCTTTTTTAAGATGTTCATGATGATGGAATTCATCCTGCCGCTCATGTTTATTTTAAGTCCCGACGGCAAGAGGGGAAAGTTTTATGCGGTATTCTACCCTTTTTCAATTGCGACCGGAAATATCACAGGATATTATCTCGCTAACCTTTCGTACCACACGACCTGGCAATACGTCCATTTGCTTACAGCCGGAATCTGCCTGCTGATGATCCTTATGGTCGTAATATTTCAGC
Organism: Kaistella rhinocerotis; assembly: GCF_030243905.1. Classification (NCBI taxonomy): domain Bacteria; kingdom Pseudomonadati; phylum Bacteroidota; class Flavobacteriia; order Flavobacteriales; family Weeksellaceae; genus Kaistella; species Kaistella rhinocerotis. The sequence continues at coordinate 426,963 of NZ_JASSYY010000001.1, forward strand.
ACAATCAGCGGTTTGCGCGCAGGATGCCATTCTCTCAGATCGACTGGCTGAGTATGGCACTGTTTGCCGGGACATTCCTGTTTATGTCTTATCTGTTTTCATTTGGCAAGACGCTGAACTGGTTTGACTCCGCGGGTATCCGGATATCCTTCTGGGGTACACTCGTTAGTTTTACACTTTTGGTGCTCAGACAGCTTATGCTGAAGAGAAGTTTCGTTTCCTTCGGTATCTTCAGCAAAAACAATGTGCAGAGTGGCTTGCTGATGCTGCTTTTCACGGGCGTGTTTCTGGGCACCAGTTCACTGCAGAATACGTTTACAGTAGGAATTCTGGGTTATGATATAGTAACCAATGCCTCGCTGAACGTCATGATGGTACCCGGAGTGATCCTGGCCGGCGTGGTTGCTTTTTTTTGGTTCAAACATGAGCGACCGATAAAGATGTTTATTTTCTCCGGTCTGGCGGCGTTTTTCCTGAATACCGTCATGATGTATTTTATGATGGTTTCTGAACTGAACTATGAAAGTTGGCTGCTGCCTATGATTCTGAAGGGTTATGGCATGTCGGCGCTTTTTATCGCTGTGTGGTTTTACACGCTGGACCAACTGGAGATTGACGATATGCTGCAGGCCATAGGACTGGTGCTGGTTTTCCGGAGTTTTGTAGCTACGGCCGTATTCTCTTCGTTTTTCGCCTGGCTGCAGTATCAGTATCAGTGGCAGAGTGTAAACAACCTGGCCGTATATATGGATGGGAATACAGTATCGGTACAAAATGCGCTGGCCGGTTATAAAAATATACAGCTTAATGCAATACTCGCGGCCAATAAAAGGATCTACGGTCTGATTGCCATAGCAGCGGTGGGAATGATGCTGTATGTGCTTCAGCATCACTTTGGCAGACTCAGGTTTACAAGGTTCCGGTGGACCCGGGGCAGATTTTACCGGGCAATGGCACACAGGAAAGTCCGGGCTTCAAAAGTGGCGAAGTCAAAGGCCGTTAGGCACCGTTAGTTGGGGAGAAAGATCTGCGGCAGGATTTAGGGTTGCGTTACCTGTTAGTTGCAGATTGTACTTGTCAAAGCTTGTGAATAAGAATACCCGATTTTTTTGAAGGCTCAAAGGCGGGCGGACTTTGCATAACAAGAGATGTAAAGCCTTTATGAATATCTTCTTACTGTTTAGGCTTCAAAATTGTCATGTTTTTCGAACTTATACTGGGCTTCCACAATGGGAAAAGGGTACGAAGAATCTTCGGTATATGTCTTTCGGCGAGACCATCAATCCGCACAACTGCGATACATCGAAAACTCAATGTTTCTACGGGTGTCAGTGACCGGATTTTAAGCAAATGTAATATCCAATACTCCCTTTTTATCGGCATAATTTCTGGCTGAAGAATCAATATAATAAATTGCTTTTTCCACGATACCGGGACCGTCTAGGATTCAGGTGGATGTAATTCAGTTTGTTATGAATAAGTTCGTAAATATAACAAAATGAACAACTGGCTAAAATCACGTTGCTTAAGAAATACAGCCTTCCTCACAGAAACTCTGAGGCTGGTTTTTTTTTGCCATTCATCATTTGGAACTGCTCATTAAGCTGTAATCATTTTCAGGAATATTTTCGTTTATCCTTTTTCTGACCTCCGGAAAAGCCAACCCTAAAGAGGCGGTCGTTGGTTATAATTCTAGTCTTTTTTAATGATGAGCTGGGTTTTTATCGCGTTTTTAGTCACTGTTTTCAAAGTATATATTCCGTTGGGAAATTTTGACAGATCAATACGCATTTCTTTTTTAAAATTCGTATTACTGAAGATCTGTTTTCCGGTCATGTCATATATTACAAGCTGTAAAATGACATTCGCGTTTGCTGATACGTTTACAGTTCCTTTGGTTGGATTTGGAAATACGTTTATTGTACTGTTAACCGCTTGATTGCTGACCGCCAGATCTGTCAGACTGTATAAGTCGTCAATTTCAGCTGCCGTAAGTTTACGGTTATAAAAACGCACATCATCGATGGCGCCCTGAAATTTCTTTCCGATCAGCAGGCCCTCAGCAGACTGCGATAGCGGTGTATTCGTGCTAGTTTTGGTTAAAACATTATCCTGATATAAGTACCAGTTTTTGTTGTCATAAATTAAAACCACATGATGCCAATCCGGATCAGGTTGCGGCGGACCTACCGGGGACCACAGTACTTCGTAACCCATTCCTCCACCTACTACCCTGTTGCCGTCGTATAGTGCACCCTCCTTCCCAAAAAACGTGTTATTCGGAAACAAACGGCAACCGCACCGCAACAAGTCTGCAACAAAACCTCAATTTATCCGGACAAAGCACGACATCACACGACATTAGGTTCAAATCATTGTCATCCGGTGAAGCCCGATGATCTTTACAGAAGTAAGCTGGCTTACTAGCGAAAAAACAGACAGACGCAAACTTTCGGTATCATTGAGCGATAGTAAATAACAATTCATGTCTGCTGCCGGCATTTCGCATGAGACGCAGACGAACCCTTACCTGAGCAGCCAATATAGAAACCTGAACGACACGTAACTAAAACAGAGGAATAAATGCTGCACGAAAAGACAGTAAACAAATAACAGTGAAAAACAGACTTGTTAAAGCGAAAAAGGAAACATTAAGGCGACATATAAAGAACATTAGAGAAAGGTTAACTTACACGTCTTCAAATACTTGCATTCAATAAAAACGCACTCTATATTTGTCCTGTTTAACCCCAAAAAATAAATAAAATGGGAACAATTAAGAAAGGAATCCTCGGTGGATTCAGTGGTACTGTAGGTACCGTAGTGGGCGCTAACTGGCGCGGAATGGACGTCATTCGCAGCCGTCCGAAAAAGTCGGGAAGTATTGCTACTCCCCAGCAACTGCTGCAGCGCGAAAAGTTTGCGCTTGCCATTAAGTTCCAGAACTCGCTGCGCACGATGCAGAAGCGGCTCTATGGTGACAACGCCGGTGTGAGATCGCGCGTGAACCTCGCTGCCAGCCAGCTGCTGCGAGAAGTGGTGACGGATGTGAACGGTCTGGTAACGCTGCAGATGGACAAAGTGCAGATCACCAAAGGTGAGCTGACGGGCTTCCAGGATCTGGCGGTAACGGCGGCTGCCGGTGAACTGCTGAACTTCACATGGACAGACAACAGCACGCAGATGATGGCTAACGCGACTGATATTTTCAGCTGCGCCATTTATGAGCCGGAAAGTGGTGAATTCTTTGTGAAGGAAGGACCGGAAGTACGTACTTCGGCACTGGCAGAGGTGGCATTGCCTGAAGACTGGGCAGGTGCTACGGTGCATGTGTATGCATTCTTTCAGAATGCAGAGCAGGATCTGGCCTGCAATTCCGTTTACCTCGGTTCAGCTGTCCTGATCTGACAGCTCGCCGGGTAACCGGGTGAGAAGATGCCGCAGAAAGCCTCGCTTTCCTGCGGTATTTTTTTTAACATGTGACAGATCACTGATCCTCGAGGTCATCTTGGCGCATAATGATGTCAAGATCATCTGCGAGGTAATAGATTTTACCGCCAAGTTTCTTAAACGGAAGTTTACCTTCTTTGCGCCACCTCTGCAGGGTGCGGTCAGACACGTGCAAGACCTCCATCATCTCTGCCGTGTCATAATACTTGCCCGTCAGTGGGTGCGCGCCACTGTCGTGCTGCCACAGCGGAGATCTGTACGGAGGTCTTTTCTTGTTATCTTTTCTGTTCATCGGTGTTTTGCACCTTTGCCGGGTGCGGGTCTGAATTATACTTCTGTATTTTGATTGTGGACAGATATCACTTTTTTATTACCCTTTGATGAAGTCTGTATATGCCGTCTTCAGGGGTTTTCTTAATGTCATAAATTACCGTTTCTTTAGCCGTGTAATCTACGCCCAGTTCATCAAGCATGGTCCGCGCACTGATGTAATCATACTCCCCGGCTCTGCCCACGGGAAAACTGTTTTCCATGGCAGTTTCGCACATTTGCATCAGCAGCTCATCCTGTTCACCAAAGCCAAACCGCACAAAGCGGTTGCGGCCGGTATTGAGCAGTTCCATTGCGCCTTTCGAGAGTCCAAGTTTACCCGTTTTATGCACGGTAAGTTTTGCACTTCCGCCTCTTGGGTCTGGCTTTATAAATCTTATAATCATCTCTTAATGTTTTTACAAAAATAACTAATGATTTTCTTAATAAACCTCGCTAAAAGATAACTGTCTAATAGTCAGTGTTATAACTTTTCCACAATCTGTAATTGCCGTATATGAGCGGGTTAACGAGGGGTGTGTTTTTTACCAGTTGGAATTAATACGTAACCAATTGTAATTTAGTAACTTAAAAATATACATTTAAAAGCTACTGTAACTTACTATATAAATTAAGATAAAAAGAAAGTGTAATACAATATATTGTAAGATAATTGTCAACAGTAAGAGAAGGAAACATTCGATGTTAATATACTCATGCAAAAACTGTTGCTAATGTCAGGTAGGTGTAGTTGTAGATGGAGCATAAAAGAAGAGAATAAATTCTATCACGCACGACCACTATGGTCACTTTCAATCCGCCTTGTTTCCGGTGAACGGTGACGTAACCGAAAATTCGGGTAGTCAATGACAATTACCCTTAACCGTCAGTCACTACGCTCATTTGTAACATGTATATTTGATGTGAGAGCTAACACCTTCAAGTATAGTTTTATAACTGCCCCTGAAATTGCAATTTGCCGCGGCATAGAAGCAACCCCTCCGCTCCCGTCAGACATTTCGAGCAAACTTTTCATACCTTAATGCAGGATAGCGTTCCTCCGGAATGCTGAGGTACTGATACGGGATGAAACCTTTGTGCTTGTCGGGTTCTCGACCAACGAACTGCAATTTAACGAAAAAAGTATGTGTGCGTGTGAAAGGCACGATGCAGAATATAATCTAAAATGCGCACCCGTTTTAAGCGTTTACAACTGGTTTCAATTAAATAGGTTGCTAACAATCAACTTATTAATAATGTGTTTTTATTTCCGGTGGATTTAGGTTATTGCTATATTTGAGAGTTGTCTGCAATTTTATGAAAAATGCCGTCCAAATAACACTTTTATTAATTTCAAATTTGATTTTTTCTCAACAAATCAGTTTGAACAAAACTTATATAAGAGATTCAAATCCAAAATTTAAAACTGTTGCAATTCAACTGAAATTTGAAAATCTTAAATTGGACTCTTTAAACTCTGTGGAATTGAGTGGAAATGCAGAAGCAATTTTATCAGATCCAAATAAATATTTCTCTGACGATTTTTATACGGATAAATATTTTGAAAATAAGGAAAATAATTATGATATTGTTTTTGATTCATTAAACAAAAACTTGAATTTTATTAAGAGTATAAAAGGCAAACTAAAATATGTTTCACTTTCTGAATCAAACAATTCTATAGTGAAAATCCTAATTAAAAATGAAGAATCTCTTATTTTTGAAGATAGCAAAACGGGAATAAAAATTTTTATGTTCGACGCAAAAAATCTTGACGATATTTATAAAAAGAAAAGAGTTTTAAAAGCATATCTAAAAAATGTGTCTTCTAAAAACAGTCTTGACAAAGAAATTTTCAGTGATGCAATTATGAGTTTTCTAAAAGATAGATATCAATTTAAAATACCTCAAAATTTATCTGAAGACAAAGTGTTTTATGTAGAAAATCCTTCATATAAAGTGATTAACTTGGAAATTTATGATACAAATAATATAAAGTTTTCTGAAATATCAAGTGAATATCACAGTGAAAAATGGACAACTTGGGAAAAAAGATATTTTGATGGAAAAAAATTACCGAAAAACTTCTTTGTAAAAATATTACTTGAAAACCCTGAATCAATTAAATATATAGATTTTGAACTAAAGAATATTGAACTGAAATAAAAAAACTGCAGACAACATGGGTTTTGCAAGATGCGGGGTTGAAGTTGCCCTTTGGAATATTCTAAATATTACCCGCAAAAAACCATTTCATTTTTTTTTGAAAAAATGAAAATGGTTTTTGCTAGAGAGCAGTTTTCCTCTGGAATTTCGGTTATCATTTAGCCCGCACCTCGCAAAGCCCCGAACCGTTATACGTCAGCTTAAAACGACATCGTAAAAACAATCAAACTGAAAACAGAAAACATGAAATTTATTTATTACAACTTTCTTTTTATACTTGTAGCATTGACAAGTTGCTCAAACGCATCACAACCGAACGACCCTATTCCAAAACACGGAACTTTTAAGATTCAATCTAAACAAATTGGAGAAGAAAGAGTAATCAATGTTTGGACACCCGAAAATTATAAAACAAGCAAAGACTCTTTGCCCGTAATGTATATGGCAGACGGTGGAATAAAAGAAGACTTTCCACACATTGCAAATACTATTGCTAAACTGATAAAAGAAAACAAAATAAAACCTCTAATACTTGTAGGAATTGAAAACACTCAAAGAAGAAGAGATTTAACTGGATTTACAGAAGTAGAAAAAGACAAAGAAATTGCACCTGTTGTTGGTGGTTCAGAAAAATTTAGAGCCTTTATCAAAGACGAACTTTTCCCAGAGATAAACAAACGATACAGAACAACGACTGAAAAAAGTATTATTGGAGAATCTGCGTCAGGACTTTTTGTAATGGAAACATTTTTCTTGACACCTGAAATGTTTGACAATTATATCGCTTTTGACCCTTCACTTTGGTGGAACAATCATTATTTGGTAAGGACAGCAAAAGAACATTTAGTAAATTTCCCAACAACAGAAAAACGGATTTGGTTTGCAGGTTCAAATGCAGAAGATGTTTCGCCCTTTACAAATGAATTAGCTGAAATTTTGAAGGCAGAAAATATAGAAAATATTAAATGGAAATTTTCTGACGAACCAAAGGAAAAGCATACAACAATTTTTAGAGCAACAAAAGAAAAAGCAATTATTTGGACACTAAACAAAACTGAATAAAAAGCCGAACGCACAACAGCAGTTTGGCAAAATGGCGGGTTCAGTGCTAAATTGAAAGTAAGTGCTTCTAAATCCGCCACTTCGCCAAGCTGCGAACCGTTGTACGAGATTTCATGAAAACCAGTCCACAATGAAATATTACATAAAAAAATATATAATTCTTTTTTTAGCAATTCAGTTTTTGTCCACACTAATTCCTGTGATTTTAAAATTTGTTAATCCTGACATATTTACAAGACAAATTTCGAACGAGGTAACCGAGACTTTTGGAGATGGGTACTTTCAATTGATTTCCAGATATGTTTTAAATATCATAATTATTATATATATGTCGAATGATATGAACAAACTGAAAATGAGAAATATTTGGCTTCTAATTCTGACCTTTTTTTCAGGATTTACAGGAATAATATTTTTTCTATTTCTGATTTTCGAAAACAAATTAATCACAAATGAAAACAGGACTAATTAACTACTTGACGAAATATATTTGGCTTATTATAGCAAGTTCGCTACTATATATTCCAATAAATTTTTTCGTGCCAATTGAAATGGAAAACATAATTAAATTATCTGAATTTAGAGGATATTTTGATTTCGGGATAAGAATAATCATAGCAATATTACTTTATAATGATTTTAGCAAAGAAAAACTTCAATACAAATATTTGGGAGTTTTTGCGAGTTTATTTTACGGAACTCTTGGAGTTATAATTTTTTCATTATTATTTATGGAGAATAAAAAAATGGAAAAAGATACCGAATAAAAGAAACCTCGTACAACAAGGTATTTCTATTAGCGGGTATGAAGTTTTCATTGAACATTTTCGCGGTTAATTCAGTTTTTAGCAAGGAGAAAGTTTTCGTATTTTAAGCCCGCCTGCAGAAATACCCAACCGTTACGCGCAATATTACTGACGACCGGTACATGGACAAGACAACACTTGATAACATACTTGAAAAACATAAGGCGCAACCTGTTGGACACGGTTACATTGACATCATTGTTTCCCGTGACAACTACAAAGACTTTATTTCCGACCTTGTGACATCTGGCTATAAAATTGACAGCGTAAGTTGGTGGGAATGGTGCGAGGACAAAAAACAAAATGAATATGGACTTGGTGGACCTGAAAGTGTTTTTTATAAAGGTTGGTTTTCCGAAATCCCTGTTAACGTAGACGACTTTAGTGTTTCAGCAGACACGACCAAAGAAAATATTATCCAGGAAATTCTATCTAAAATTGAAACAAAAACAATTTCATTTTCAGACGAGACAGTAACATTTAAAGCAAGTAACTGGCTGACACCAGCAATTTGGTTAGACGTTCCTGACGACTGGAGAAACAAATACAGCGCCTAACATATTCTATGACAAAAACCACGCAAATACTCCACTAATTTACGCTGCGAATTTGTGCAGGTTGACAAAGTTTGATTTGCGTTGTATTACAGCAAGGATTATGTAAACCATTTTACATTTGATATTGTTTAAAACCAGCATCGTGTGCTTTTCCCTCGTCTTTTTTCCTGTGGTAATATGCCTTTAGTTCAGGATCCTATTTTATTGCAGTGAGTGCGGCCATATGCAGTAGCGATTACCTCTTTTTTATCCGCCAGTTGGCTGACCCTGGTTTTCCCCTTGACGCTCGTTCCGGAGGTGTGTTCGAACCACCGTTTTTCGCAACACCAATCCCAAAAATTCCCTTCCCACGAAGGGGGCAAAAATTCCGCGAGTTTATGACGGGATGGTTCTGTCTGCACTGCCGCACTCCTGCCCCTTAAACCAAAAATGTTTCCGTACTACCGTCCGCCTACCGAAAAACATCCGTGCGGTTTTATAATCTTTGCTGCACAAGACTACGGCATTATGAAACCCCGATCTGTCCGCCTCTGCATCTACCCAAAAGACATCCAGCGTATCACCGGCAAAAGCGAGCGCTACAGCAGGAATCTGATCCACAACATCAAATCCGCGCTGGGCAAAGAAGAACATCAGGTCTTAACCGTCCAGGAATTCTGCACCTACATGGGCCTTCCGTTTGAGGCTGTAAAAGAACCCATCAGAGATTAGCATCCCATCGTCATTACGACCGCAGCAAAGCACCCTCTCCAAGAAAAATTTACTCAAAAAGTTGAGAAGATATGCATGGCGGATACCTTATTTTTTTAAATTTGAGTTTTTAGAGCCATTATGTGCAGTTAGACCACTCCATGAGAGAATTCCGTGGGTTTCAATCCGGAATATGCACCGACCGATTAAGCGGTATTTTGAAGAAAAAAAGAGATCAGTGAATCCACTTGCAAAAGCGTTAATCCCATTTTATGATTTTAAAATATATAAGCTCAGGTTTCTCTCTCGTATTCATTTCTTTCATCGTGGGTATGCTGATGACCTCCCTCATCCGAAAAACAGGTTTTTACCGTACGACCCTGTCGCACCTGAACTTTATAAAAGAAGACCAGCTGAATAACCTGCTAGGTGTGGGCGTGGTAAAATGGGTGATAAAAAATACCTTTTTCAAATTTCTTAATCAAAAGATAAAGATGGACACTAAAATGAGTCTTTCAGACCTCCAAAACCTGCGAAACGAAATGACCAAGGCAGAAATTGACCACCTTTTCGCATTCGTGTTTGTGCTTGGTTTTGTCGCGGTGCAGTTGAGTGGGCAGCAGTATCTTTATGCAGCGATAATCTTATTCTTAAATTTGTTGATGAATTTACATCCCGCCCTTATTCAGCAACAAAACAAAAGAAGGCTTGACCGGTTGCTCGTGTGGGTTAGCAGGCAATAGATTTAACACCTATGTTTGATTTAACAACATCACGGGGTTTCTAAAGCGAGTACAGAAGGACAAAATAATAAGACCTATCAGCACCAAAGGGATGGTGCCTCTTCTTGTACTTTACATTATGGGTTTTCCGGCAAAACTTCTCACCGCAGCTAAATCCATTCGGTTTTTTTTTAAGTTAAATAAACAGCGCCCGCCACACGCACCGGATATGGGCAGGCATGGCCTTTTCCCCGCTTCATATTTTTGTATCTTCGCGTTCGTATATATTTCTGCTACTTCAACACACGCGGAAATGGCAGGCCCCGGTTAAGCCCAAACAAAAACCGGTATACAAATTCCTGCTGAGCATACCATCAGCTTATGACGGAAACCAAAAATACCAGAGCGCTGATTCATTATTCACTGATTGTGGCTACCTTGATCATACAGGTGGTCATTGCGGTTTTCATCTATAACGAATATTTCAACCAGAAAAAACTCGAGTCGATCGAATCCCAGCTCCGGGACAGCCGCACCCTGGAAAGGGCCGCCGGACAGGCACGCGCCGACTTGTTGCAGGCGCAGGACAACCTTAGAAAATACAGCGACAGTCAGGACAAGGAACATCTCGATGCCTACTTTGCATCATTGCGCAAACTCAGCAGAAATCTGGACAGTATCGCCTCTTCACCGCAGCTCAAACCTGAACTGGCTGCGCTCATCCAGGCCCGAAAAAAGCAGCTCGATACCCTACCCGATCTTGACAGAGTCATACAGTCCGTGTACACAGAATCCCGGAAACCGCGTGCGGAGCGAAAACCGCTGGTTCTCAAAGATTTCAAGATTGCACCTCCGGAAACACGTTTCGATCTGAAAATCGAAAAGCAGGTGGATACGGTAGCGAAGAAGCCGTTTCTTTCACGGCTGAAAGACGCCATCAACAATGAATCTGAGGTACAGCGCGAAGTGGTGCTGGTTACCACGCGCCAAAGTGATACCATTAACACAATCAAGATCAAGAATGAAGTGGACAGTGTGCTGAGGAACGTACAGGAACACTACCGCAGTGAAATTAAGACCTATGAGGCCGGCCTGCAGAGTACAATGAAGCAGAATGACAACCTGTACCGCACGTATGACCAACTGATGTGGATAAGCAACAACTGGATGGAGGTTTATACTTTCGCCGTTGGCGATCTCAGCAGGGCACTGCAGGATCAGTTCGATGAGCAGCGTTCGGAAAACCGTGAAATCCGCAAATATCTGCTGACGGGACTGATGTTTCTGATGTTCCTCGTGTTGATGCTTATCATCTATTTTACCCGTCAGTCCTATTTGTATCAGCGTGAACTAAAACTGGCCAATGAGGAGATCAACAGCAACCTGAAATTCAAGAACCGAATCCTCGGCATGCTGAGTCATGAAGTTCGGGCACCGCTGAAGATCATCAACCTTTTCATAGACCGGATCAGTAAGAAAAACAGTGACGAACGTATCGAAGACTATCTTCAGTCAATGAAATATACGAACAGTTCGCTCCTGCTGCAGGCTACGCAAATATTGGAGTATGCAAAGAACCAGCAGCGTGGACAGACGGTCAATGCGGTAGCGTTCGATCTGTACAGCGAAACCGAAAGAATCCTTACTGCTTTCCGCCCTTATATAGAATCCCGTAACAATGAGTTTACAGTGCAGAACGGAATTGCCGCAGAAACGGTCGTGTTTTCAGATCATATTCTGATTTATCAGCTGTTTGTTAATATTCTGGGCAACGCGAACAAATTCACCGAAAACGGGAAAATATCAGTCCGGACTTGGCTTGTGGAGCAAAACCATTCTGTTCAGATGCACGTAAAAGTGGAGGATACAGGCAGCGGCATTTCCAAAGCCGATTTGAAGCGGATCTTTGATCCTTACTATCAGGGCCGGACCTTTAATAATGTGGAAAATATGGGTGCCGGCCTGGGGCTGAACCTTTGTCGCGAGACCGTGGAACTGCTCGGCGGGCGCATCAGTGCGGAAAGTGAACTTGCTGAAGGCACAAGCATTTATTTTTATATTAATTTGAATAAATCCACCCAATGACAGACCGAAAACCGGTGTTTCTTTTAGGAGACGATCATCAGATCGTAAGACAGGGAATGGCATTAATTGTAAAAGATCTTTTTCCCGGAGCAGAAATAAAGCATGCTTCTACGCTGCGGGAAATCCTGGAGAAAGCTGGTGAAGGCTTTCTGGACGCGGCAATTCTGGATGCGCAGTTTCCGGACGGAAATTCGGTGACCATTTTAAAGAAAATCCGCGAACTGCAGCCGGATGCCCGAATAATCATTTTTTCAAGTGCTGAGGAGGAACATTATTCATTAAAGTTTATTGCTGAAGGCGCAAACGGTTTTCTGAGTAAACTGGCAGAAGAAGCTGAGATTGAAACCGCACTGCAAGAACTGATGACCAGGGGCAGTTATTTTTCACCGATTACTCAGCAGTTACTGGCACAGGCCGCCCTTAACCCGGTGGGTCCGGATCCGCTGGCACGGCTGACAGACCGTGAGCTGGAGGTCGCGGATCTGATGGCTGAAGGGCTGGGAAATCTGGAAATAGCCAATAAGCTGGACCTTCGGCAGAACACAGTAAGCACTTTTAAAAAACGTATTTTTAAAAAACTTGATGTGGAAACTTTGGTGGATTTTCTGGAGGTGATGCGCATTCACAGAGAAGAACCGCGTAGATAAAAATCTACAACAGGACAGAAAAACATCGGTGCCTTCTGTGCGGAAAAAAATCGTCACTTGACCTTTCTTTGTAGGGAATTTTTGAAATTATACTACATAAAAAGGTTAAATGAAAAATACAGTCCTGCAGGATAACACTGCACTTCCCATAAGCCGCATCCGCTTCATTGCGCGGTTGCGTTCACTCAAGAAAAAAGAATTTGGCGTGCTTATCGGCGCACAGATCTTGATGTTCAGCGCCATCTATGCCGTGAATAATTTCCATCCCTACTTCGAGGAACTGCACTTCCAGCGTATGGAAACATTGCCGGGCAGAATTCTGGTGTATTTCCTGCTTGGTGCACTAGTATTTCAGGTGTGTTTCCTCGTTTTTGTGGCAATCCTTTTCATGCGTTACCGTCCGGTCACCGGAGTGTCCGACGGTGATTTGCCATCCTGCACCGTAATTGTACCCGCCTACAACGAAGGCAGTCTTGTATATGATACCCTGAAAAGCATCGCCGCCAGTGACTATCCGCAGCATAAGATGCAGGTGATAGCGATTGATGACGGAAGTACCGACGACACGTGGTCCTGGATCCAGCGTGCACAGAGCGACATTGGCGACTCCATCACCATTTGGAAACAGCCCGAAAACCGAGGGAAGAGACATGCGTTATACCACGGTTTTAAATCGGGTAACGGTGAGGTTTTTGTGACCATTGATTCAGATTCTGTCGTAAAACCCGATACCCTCCGCAATCTTCTGAGTCCGTTCGCAGTAAATGAAAAATGTGGCGCCGTCGCGGGAAATGTGAAGGTGCTGAACCGTAATCAGGGGATGATCCCGCGCATGCTGAACGTAAGCTTCGTATTCAGTTTCGAGTTTATGAGGGCTGCCGAAAGTTCCCTGGGATTTGTTCTCTGTACGCCCGGCGCGCTGTCGGCCTACCGCCGCGATGCTGTGGATAACTGTCTGGAGGAGTGGATGAATCAGAAATTCATGGGTAATTACGCCACCATCGGGGAAGACAGGGCCATGACCAATCTGATCCTGGAACAGGGCCTAGATGTTCAGTTCCAAAGAAACGCTGCTGTCCTGACAAATACACCCGTCGGTTTTAAAACATTACACAAAATGTTTACGCGTTGGGGACGGAGTAACGTAAGGGAAACGTTGAAGATGAACCGTTTTATGTTTAAACGTTTCCGCGAGACCAACAGAACCGGGGCCCGATTTATCTTCCTTCACCAGTGGATGAAACTGCTGATGGCTTACCCACTGATGATTCTGATGATGTATTTCCTGTTTACCCATCCGCTGCTTTACGTAAGTTCCGCACTTACCGGCACCTTTATTTTCTCGAGTATACAGATGCTCTTCTTCAGCCGGAATTATCCTGTGGGTGACGGACTCTGGGCTTATCCGTACAGTGTCTTTTATCTCTTCGGATTATTCTGGATCTTCCCCTTCGCCATTGCCACCGTGAAGAACGGCGGCTGGCTGACCAGGTAACTGATTAAAAAAAACAGCCGGGAGATTATCTTCCGGATTTTTTTTGGCAATGTTTGGGCTGCCGGGAGTCTGTCCGGACATCGGTTTTACATCACGACGGAAAGTCCGGCAAACTTCAAGTTCATTTAGTAATTTTCAGAATAGAAAAAACCATAAATTAAGATGCAGTATTTTTATCTAAGTGCTTGAGTTAAATGTGTATATTTGAGAGTCAGCAGAAAACAAATGTTAAATAAAAATGTCTGTTTCGAACGTCTCCTCAATCACCCACTTCTTATGAAAAATTTAAAAATATTATTTCTGCTTATTCCGGGCTTCTTCTTTTGTCAGAAGTATTACGAAGTGGGGAACACCTACTGGATATATAAAAGTCCCGATCACTATATGCTGAAAACAGACAACTTTTTGGAAGCGGCAGAGGTGGGTAAGAAGGTTTTGGAAAAGCAGGATAATATAAGATTCAACAGCGACGAAAAAATCCTTTTTTCCGTGGCCAGGAATGTTGAATCTCCTTACAATATTATTTTCTCAAGTTTTTTCCCGAATAGAAATCTGCAGAAGTTCGGAAATGAAATTTACAGTGATAAACTGGTGCAGGTTTTTGAAAAGACTTTTCGGGATCTCGGAGTCGAAGCCACGATCACCAAAGAAAAAGTGGGCATAGATTCCCGGGAATTTTATCTTATTAAATGTGACATCACCAGCCCGCTGAAGTATAAAAACTATTTCTTCTTTACTGAGATTGATGATCAGGAACTACAGATCACCACCATATTTGATAATCCGCAGGACGAGGATCTGATATTAAGGTCAGTGTATGAATCAAAGTTCAAATAGAAGGTGGTACGGAAAACGTCATAAAGCGTTCCGCGACCTTGCAGAAAATGTTCGCCTCCCGATAAAACTCCCGGCCCATGGCCGCATTAAACCATTTAACTATGAAAACAAAACTTACCCTCTACTCTCTTTTAGCCTCCGGCCTGTTCCGCGCGCAGGTGATTTCCGGTAAAATTTTATCCAATGACAACAATCCTGTTCCCTTTGCCAGAATTGGGGTCGTGGATGAAAATATCGGCGCGGTGGCTGATGAAAGTGGAAATTATAAAATTGACCTGTCTGCCGCCGGGCAGGATAAAGGGTTAACAGTACAGATGGGCGGTTACGCATCTTTTACTGAGAAAATAAACGATTTTGTAAAGTGCGGCAACTACACCATCCGGCTGACCGAAAAAATAAATGACATTGAGGAAGTAAAGCTGACGCCTGATACTTTTGAAAATAAAAACTGGGGAATAAAGACGAAAGCTAAAAATGTCGGTTTCTGGTACAATTCGCGCGGAAATGAGGGCGGAAACTGGAAAGATGAAATTGCAGTGTCTTTTACAAACCGAAAGAAAGTGAAAATTGACAAAATCAACCTGAATATCAATCAGTTTGATACCGACAAACCTGTGGTGCTGAGTTTTAATATTTATGCTGAAGAAAACAACAGACCCGGAAAATCAATTCTATCGGAAGTTCTAACGGTACAGGTCTCGAAAGACCGGATAAAAGACGGCACCTTCACCTTTGATATCAGTGACAGATCGTTGTGGGTGAATAACCAAAACTTCTATGTTTCTACCCAGATCGTAAGCGAATACAGTGGTACGATAGGGTTCAGCGCGGCATTGCTGGGCGCGGTGTATGTAAGAAGTTATTACGAGAAATGGCAGAAAATTCCGGTTGCGGCACCCGCGATCAATATCGACGTGAAAGTGCGCAAAGAAAAACGCCACACGGCGTAAAAGTTTTCGCGTTGAACAGTTGATTAGCTGTACTCCTCAGCATGCCTTTTCGTCATAGCAGCACAATATCGAAACAGGTCCATAAAACTGCAGTGAATCAGCTGCCTTTTTTTTAACACAACAAAAAACCCTCTAATTATGCCCGCTATCTTAATAGAAGTAAGGAAAGACTACAGTGAAACCGAAGGTAACCAACTGATTGATGCCGTGCATACCGCGATGGTGACGGCCTTTCAGATTCCGCCGGAAGACAAAACGGTAAGACTGTTGGTGCACCCGCCGCACCGTTTTGCGGTTTCGCCCACAAAAACCCAACCCGAACTGTACACGATGATCAGCATCGACGCTTTTGCGGGACGGTCAATAGATGCAAAAAGAAAGCTCTTCAGCGAAATCGCGGGTAATCTGTTCGCTTTGGGCATTCCGAAAGACCATATTCTGATTGTGGTGCGCGACAGTATGAAGGAAAGTTGGGGTGTTCAGGGCGGCCAGTCCGGCTACGATGTTAATCTCGGTTTTAAAGTGGAGGTTTGATTTGGTATTTTTACTGAAGTTTTTAAATATCAATAATGACTTCCTATGAATTTTATCAGAATTATCGCCGCCCTCGGCCTGGTGGCACTTAGCGGTTCCCACATTCAGGCACAAAAACACAATAAAGACGTAAAAGTAATCGGGCAGATGAAAAACGTGATGTGGAAAGGAGAACTTTTCGGAAACATTCACCTCGACACCATTGCCAACAAAAAAAACCTGTACGGCTTTGGACCTGTGGAATATCTGTCCGGCGAAATTCTGATCATCGACGGCAAATCATACAAATCTACCGTTACTTCTGATACAGCGATGAAAGTTGAAGAAACCTACGACATCAAAGCGCCGTTTTTTGCTTACGCCCATATTTCAGACTGGTCCGAACAAAGTTTGCCGGAAACTGTACAGAACCTGCAGCAGCTCGAAACTTACCTCGATTCCATTACCAAAGATTCGCCTCGTCCGTTCATGTTTAAGCTGAAAGGAACCGTAGAACAGGGGACGGTACACATCGTGAATTTGCCGAAAGGCTCAAAAGTGAGTTCGCCGGATGAAGCGCATCAGGGTCAGGTCAACTATGAACTACAGAACGAAAAAGCGGACATCATCGGGTTTTTCTCCACAAAGCATAAAGCCATTTTTACGCACCACGATACCTTCCTTCACATGCATCTGATCACGAAAGACCGCCGACAAATGGGACATTTGGACAAAGTAATATTTAAACCGGGCACCGTGAAACTGTATTTGCCAAAGTAATTGTGGGATTGCTTGCGCTTGTATGTTTATAGGAAAAAGATCAACCTGAATTAATAAGCCAGCTAAATGACGACGGATAAAAATAAAAAAATGCTGACACACGTACATCCTAAATTACCGATGCGCGGCAGGGCTGCCACCGTTGCGTTTTATGTGGATAAATTAGGCTTTCATGTGTTTCTAAACGAAGATGATGAAGGCTATTTAATGGTGGAGAAAGACAATATACAAATTCATTTTTTTGAGTTTAAAACGCTTGATCCGGAAGATAATTATGGGCAGATTTACCTTCGTACTGATGATATTGAAAGGCTGTATCAATCTTGTTCAGATCAAAATGTAAGCATTCATCCGAACGGAAAACTGCAGGTAAAACCGTGGGGTCAGAAGGAATTTTCTCTATTGGATCCGGATAACAATCTGCTGACATTCGGACAGTCGGCTTCATAAAAATTACATTTCATTAAAAACAATCATCATGGAACTTCTGTCAAAAATCCTGATCGGACTTGTTGCTCTCGAGCATCTTTACATCTTGTACTTCGAAATGTTTGCGTGGGAAACCATAGGCAAGAAAACTTTCCGCTCGCTGCCTGCAGATCTGTTCACGCCTACCAAAGGTCTTGCGGCGAACCAGGGTCTGTACAACGGTTTTTTAGCGGCAGGTCTCATCTGGACATTTTTCATAAAAGACACTGAGTGGAGCAGCAATATCGCCATTTTCTTTCTCACCTGCGTAGTCGTGGCGGGAACATACGGTGCACTCACGGCGAGTAAGAAAATATTTGTAACTCAGGCCGTGCCGGCCCTTCTTGCGCTGGTCGTACTTCTTTTGAAAAACTAGAATTTCCTTTGGAAACAGGTCAACTATTTTTGTTTGAGCCTCGAAATCACCTTTAGCAGGGCCTCTGCCTTTTTTAGCTGTCGGCTAAAACTGGGTTATTATAAATACACGCAAAATTTGCGGACTGTTTAAAATAAAAGAGAAGGTGTACAACCCTCTCTTTTTTAGCAATAAAATTTTTATTCTAAATTCTCTTCCTAAAAATCATATAACCTATTGTAAGGCCAAAGTTGGAGTTCTTGATGTAACTGTCCGTTTCTCCTTCAGGATAATTCAGAATGTTAGCTAAACCTTTGGTATATCCGGCCCTCAAAGTAAGTCCTTTCTCAAATACATAACCCACTCCTACATTGATTCCATAATCCGTGTTCTTATAAGAATAGTCTCCATCGTTGATCTTCAGTTCTCCCCGGTCGGTTTCAGCCCCTATAAGATAGCTGAAATAACCACCGGCAGACACAAAGAAACTGCTTCCTACAGGTTTCACTTTATACACCAGTTCAACGGGTAACGACACGTATGACAGCATAAGCTGATCTTCAGTCTCCTCCAGTTTCGTACCGTATAAACCCGCGCTGAGGCCCGGATTTACAGAGAATCTTGCATCATTTAGCTGAATCCACTGCACGTAATTAAATTTTACCATCGGCCCATAGCTGTGGTTGGCCTGTTCGCCCTCTACCCTTTCGTCAATTTTTGAGACACCACCGGTGAGACTTAATTCCTGCGCGGAGGCAAAAGTTGATGCGGCCAGCGCTACTAACGCTACTAATTTCTTCATGTTCATAGTTTCTATTATTTATTTTGTTTTTAGTACACGTGTCGTCAGTGACATTTTCCAACGTTTACCCTTTTCATCCTTATAGACATCGCGGAAAAGCGTTATGTTTTTACCATCAAAAGACCACATATCCTGCCCTTCTGGAGATGAATATTTTATATCGTTCGCACAGTTCTGAAGAGTATCCTTTTGCTCCTGAATATGCTGAAATAACGCCGCCTGCGCACTGTTCATGTCGAGGTTTCCTTCCCCCTGACTGTTATAGTAAAGAACCTGTTTCTGAAAACCCACGACCGTCCCGTCCTGCACGAAGACAGCGTGGACAGTCTTGTCGTAAATGGGTTTGCCGGTGGTAGCGTTGTAAGGAAAGACAAAATTCTTTTTATCCTCAAAGTTGATATTTTTTGAATAGTAAATGTACACTGCTGATCCCTGTGATCCTTCGCTTACTTTTGCCGATTTATACTTGCCGGTAAGGATATCAGGATATTGTGCTTGAAATTCTTCGATGCTCACTCCTGTCCGTAAGCTCTCGAGGGTATATTCTTTAAAGTTATTCTTGCATTCCTCCCTGAGTTCCTCCTCATATTTACGTCTGGCCTCGGTTTCATCTTCCCTGCGTTTTTTCTCTTTCAGCCAGGCCTTTTTATCTTTGATCAGATTCATTTTTTTAAGGCTTTCCCCCTCTGCATATATTTCTTTGAATTTATCATCCAGCCCGTTCTTTTCGGTCGCTTTCAGGTACTTTTTAATGTTGTTATCCAAAGATACATAAAGGTTGTACTGCTCTTCGTCAGCGTAAAAACTGTAGGGGTTAAAAAGATTTTTCTGAGATACAATGCGCAGATACAAAGATTTATCCGTCATCCCGCCAAGTACCTTTTCAAACTCATTCACTTTTTCGATGGTCTGCTCAAAATCCCGGTTATTAAAGGCAATTTCTGCTTCTTCAAATTTTAGCTCAGCCACTGCATTCTGGGCCGCGGCAAAACCGTTCATTAACAGAAATATATAAAGTAAAAGGATTCTCATGTTTTATTATTTAATTAATGTTCCGTAATTGCTTTTTTCAACCTGCTTCTTCACTTTTTCTTCAGGTACTGCGACCGATTGTATGTTCTCGTCGGAAATCACCGTTCCAAACGTGGGTTGCGGCGCTCCCTTTATCTCCTCCGGACTGTGTTGACCCGGTTTACCTTTATATTGCACCTCTTCAACACGCATCCCGGTGCTTTTCAGTGCGCGGATAAGATTGTTTCGCGTATTCGCCGCCTCGTCATATGTATAATAGTATCCGTGCAGAACTTCACTGTAAGGGGTAAGGTTCTCAATTTCATTTTTAACCTTAGCAGTATAGGCCCGTGTGCCATCCCTGTACTTCCCGACTTCGAAAACATTCGAAACATAAGCCGATGCACCATACTCGCTACTCAGGTCGTTGTGAGCATAGATAAAGAAGTAGAGGTTGGAGGCTTTTTCCTTAGAAACCAGCGGAATATCTGTGGCCGGCAGTATCGCAAAAGCATCCCTGCGGTTTGTCTGCATCATATATAGCTCATGCTGACGCTGTCTTTCCGCCTCCGCACGTCGCTCGGCGATAGCTTGCTGACGCTCCTTTTCTGCCCGGTTATATTGCATGATGCCGCCGATAAGGTTAGCCATCTCACTTACACCCTGTGTGATGATTTCATCACGCTGCTGGGCATAGAGCTTATCTGCGGCCGCTTTACGCTGGTATTCGGCTTGCTGTGCGGCGATTTGCTGCTGATGCAGTTCCTGCTGCTGTGCAATACTTGATGTGGACTTCGCTGCATTTGAAATCTTCGAGATCTGGTTGAATGCAGTTTCGGTAGTCTGATGCGTACTGCCGTCTGCTCTTCTTACATAAGGAACGCCGTTCTCACGATAAACCTGCACATATTCTCCGTTCACTTTTACTTTCTCCGACAGATTCGCGGCCGGGGCATTAGACGACCCCACTGAACCGGCGGTGGACATGGCAGTTCTTTCACTGACAGCAGTATTCTGCGCTGTTTTGGTAGTGTTTTCACGCTGCAGTCTTTCGCGCTCTTCGGCTGCCGCTTTCTGTTTCTGTTCAGCTTCTGCTTTTTTTCTAAGCTCCGCCTCGGCCTTTTGCTTTTTTGCTTCCGCTGCAGAGCGTTCTTTTTCTGATATATTCTCAATTTTTACAATCCGGTAATATACAGTAGAAATCATGCTGTAGAGTGCGCTTCCTTTCTCGTCCTCCCCCATTTGCTTCCACGATTCTCCGGGACAGGCGCCGGCAGTAAGCCTTACTGCAGAACCAATACCATCACTTCCATAAGGTTTTCCGACCGTTTGTGAAGGCGCAATAGTAATTCCGTCGCCCAGCGGCCCAAGTTTATGGCTTTTTTCCGCACCGCAAACCAGACGCGCGCCGTAGTCGATATAGACTTTCAGTTTATCTGTTGTATTGTTAGTGACCGTGATTCGGTAATCCTGCGTCATCATACCAAATGCATCATTCTTTTCCTGATACATCAAGGTCACGTGAATCCTTGAATCCTGCTGTGTCACAGGAATATCAACCATATACTTTGTTTGTCCGTAAATCACCGGAACCGTAGAAAGTAAAAACGTCACCAGTAACAGACTGAATCTGTGCATATTTAACCTTTCTGTTATTTTCATAAATCATTTTTTGGCTGGCGTGCAAAACTATTCAAAATTTTGACATAAATCCATCCCCCTAAAGTGTTATTTTTAACATAACTTTAGTATTTACGCTGCCAACTGTTAAAAAGATAAAATGTTTTAGTCATTTGTTCCCACACAGTGTGTACGTATTCACTTATTCAAGTTCTTAAGATAAATTCCGGCTGTAACAGAAGAGTTTTCACGGCTAAATTTTTGCATTTATAGGTAAATGTTTAAAGTGCCCAAATTTCTTCTCTTTATAATTTTGCTGTCTGTAATGGTGGGCTGCGACGGTTTTAAACTTCCGAAAAATATCTTTGAAACCTCCGCACGTGCCAAATATGAGCGCGCCTATGATGGCCCGGATAGTCTGATGACGATGTGGAAGGATCAGTATGAGGTCGCTGCAGCCTCCAAACTTATCATTGCTGACGGTTTTTCTGCTATTGCTGAATTTCATGCTGATGACGTACATGCACTCTCCTACGAACTGGAACTTAAACGTGGCGATCTGCTTGTCGTAGAAGCCAAAAGACCAGATTCCCTTCATCATCGGATCTTTGTGGATGTATATCCAGCTGATTTACCTGTTAATTCGTCGTCAAGTACGTTGCTGGAGGCCGGTATTTATACTCACTTTATTCAAAAAAAGGGATTGTACAGGGTTGTCATTCAGCCCGAAATTGCCTTTAGCGGCACATTTAACCTTAAAATATATACTCAGCCATCAATGCTGTTTCCGGTGGCCGGCAAGGGAAACAGTGCCGTGCAGAGTTATTGGGGTGCCGTACGGGATGGCGGGTCCAGAAACCACGAAGGCGTTGATATTTTTGCCGCGCGCGGAACACCGGTCGTGGCAGCCGTGGAAGGAATGGTAACCCGGACCGGCAATGAAGGGTTAGGCGGGAAACAGGTGTGGCTGCGCGATGGAATCTTAGGGAATTCGCTTTACTACGCGCATTTGGACAGTGTGATGACGGAAACCGGAACTCGTGTTGAGCCGGGCGATACCGTAGGTACCGTAGGTTCCACAGGGAATGCAGAAGGCGGTAGTCCGCACCTTCATTTCGGAATTTATTCAGCAGGCGGCGCAGTGGATCCCTGGCCATTTCTTCGTAAGCGCGTTGCAGCTAAAAATCTTAATGTAATTATTCCGAACGTCAAAAGAATTAAAGCAGGAAGCAATATCCGAAGAGGTCCGGGAACTTCATTTGATATTGTGAATGCCATCGAAGAAAAAACACCGGCTAAGATTATGGCAACAACCGGCGAGTGGTTCCATATCAGAACAGACTCCGGAGCTGAAGGATTTGTTCAGAAAAACAGATTGGAATAAATTGAAAATGAAGGGAGTGGCATTATTTGTGTTCGAAATTAGATAGCAAAAATATTCTTATGGAAACACAAAAAACGTACACACTCATTACGGGCGGCAGCGCCGGCATTGGTCTCGAACTTGCCAAACTTTTCGCAAAAGACGGTCATAATCTTATCTTGGCTGCACGCGATCAAAGTGAACTTTCAAAAGCACAGACACAACTTAAAAGTCTTGGTAACATCGATGTTATCACGATTTCCAAAGATCTGTTCCATATGGAGCAGGCCGATGACCTGTACCGTGAGATCCGCGGGAGAAATTTAACGGTTGATGTTTTAGTAAATAATGCCGGACACGGATGGTACGGTAAGTTTGAAGAAACTGAACTTGAAATGGAACTGTCGATCATCCATCTCAATATTTGCAGTCTCGTCATTCTGACCAAGCATTTTCTTAAAGATATGCTGGAACGCGGCAGCGGTAAAATACTGAACACATCGTCGATCGCCTCCAAAATGCCGGGCGCGTGGCAATCTGTCTATCACGGCACAAAAGCCTTCGTACAATCGTTCAGTGAAGCGGTGCGTGCAGAAGTGAAAGACCGCGATATCGTTATCACGACCCTTCTTCAAGGACCTACCGACACCGATTTCTTCCACAAGGCGGGAATGGAAATCTCGAAAATGTATGAGAAAGACAAACTTGCAGATCCTGCGGATGTTGCCAAAGAGGGCTATGATGCGCTCATGAAAGGTGATGATATGGTGGTAGCGGGTCTTAAGAATAAAATGCAGACTGCTCAGGCAGCCATTACGCCCGACGCGAAGCTTGCGGAGAAAATGTTTAAGGATCAGGAGCCAAAAGACGAATCTTAATGATAAAAATCGCTTAGTATTATACAGGCTCCCCCGTTTTGGGGGAGTTTTTTATTGAACTTAAAGTAAACCTTCACTAATAATCAGTACGATACAATAGTGCTGATTTATTCAGCCATTATTCTAAGCACTGCCGAGTGCACATATTTCCCAGATAATACTATTTTTGTCTTATGAACATCCGCCACTTTAAATATACGCTCATTGCAGCCAGCGCGCTTTTTATTACTTCATGTGCAACACCCAAACCTAAACCCGCTGTCAAAAAACCCGTTACAACCGCGAAAACATTACCTACAAAAACAAGCGAACCGAAATCTGAAGTTCTCAGGTTGGATTTGCCGGAAGTAACCCGTGAATTCCGTGCTGCCTGGATTGCTACCGTTGCCAACATCAACTGGCCATCGAAAAACAACTTGACGTCTGAGCAACAAAAAGCCGAAGCCATTCGGATTCTAGATATGTTGCAGGACGCAAATTTCAACGCGGTGATTTTCCAGGCGCGCCCGTCCGCTGATGCACTGTATAAAAGTGATCTCGAACCATGGTCGTATTTTCTAACCGGTTCCGCCGGTACACCGCCTACACCATTTTATGACCCGCTGGAGTTTTGGATTGAGCAAGCTCACAAACGCGGGATGGAACTGCATGTATGGCTTAATCCCTACCGCGCGCACCATACCACCGGCGGCCCTGTAACTTCTGCCAGCATGGCCAGCAAAATGCAAGATGAAACGTACAGACTAAGAAACGGAATGTATTGGCTGGACCCTTCGGACAGTAAAGTTCAGGATCATGTTACTGCGGTCATTCGAGATATCGTAAAACGCTATAATATCGATGCGGTGCACATTGACGACTATTTCTACCCTTACCGCGAATACAATGGCGGCAAGGATTTCCCGGACACCCGCACCTGGAACGCCTACCAAAAATCCGGGGGCACACTGAGCCGTGCTGACTGGCGTCGGGGAAATGTAAACAAGTTCATCAAACGGATTCACGATGAGATTAAAACTGAAAAATCATATGTCAAGTTCGGAATTTCACCTTTCGGCATCTGGAAACCGGGTTATCCTGCAGATGTTACAGGAAGTTCACAGTATGACGAGCTGTACGCAGATGCAAAACTTTGGCTCAATGAAGGCTGGTGCGACTATTACGCTCCTCAGCTTTACTGGAAAGAGGAAGGAAAGCAGCGTTTCTCATCTCTGCTTAAATGGTGGAATCAGGAAAATTATAAAAAAGTTCACCTTTGGCCGGGGCTTAATACGGTCGGAATTGCAGTAAATGACAAGCCAAGCGAGATTGCGAATCAAATACATACCACCAGAAATCTGCTTAAAGATAACGCCGGCACCATTCATTACAGTGTAGATGGCATTTCAAAAAATCCGGCAATGCTGAACACGCTCAAAACGCTGTACAGCGAGCCGGCGCTTGTACCTGCAAGCCCGTGGATCAAAACAAAGGCTGTTTTAAAACCTGAAATCACAGCTAAACGCAGCGGAAATAACGTACAGACAGATTGGTTCTCGCGAGAGGCAGATCAGGTAAGGCAATGGGTTCTTTTCACACAATACGGTAACAGATGGGAGACTGAAATACTGCCGGCAGCCGAAAAGTCAAAGACACTTCTGCTTGCCAAAAACGGTAAAAACCTAAAAAGCGTAGCCTTGCGCGCAGTTGACCGACTCGGTAACGAAAGCGATTATGCGGGTGTGGCAGTGAAATAATTATTTACGCCTGGCTCATTTATCTTACACTCCGGAACTTCTGTTTCCGGAGTTTTTGTGTTGACAGCATTAGATAACATTAATGTTTTTGTTCTTACTTAGAAAAATTATCCTAAACAGATCAGTTACTCTCGCTTACAACGATTTTATAGCGAATTTACAAACTGTTGGCTCTTCCCGAATTTGCAATGGTGGCTAATAATCCCTACATTAGCGGAAATGCTTACTATTTTTCACGCCGGATAAATTCCTTAATTAATATTTTTAATTAAATCCGACAGCGGGCTACGGCTCATCCTCTGCAACGCAGATATTTTCAAGCACATTAATTTTTTTAAAGGATCCACTTTTTTAAGTGGCATTCCTGCTAACTTTTTTAAAATATTTTACATGGACAACACAGGAAATCTACAAAACAAACGTATCGGAATCATTGGTGCAGGACCCAGCGGTCTGGCGCAGATTCGCGCATTCGAAGCGTTAAAGGCAAAAGGTGAAATAATACCCGAGATCGTCTGTTTTGAAAAACAAAGCAACTGGGGTGGCATGTGGAACTATTCCTGGCGTACGGGCGTAGGGAAATACGGCGAACCCATTCACGGCAGTATGTACAAATACCTTTGGTCAAACGGTCCGAAAGAATGCCTTGAATTCTCAGATTATTCATTTGACGACCATTTCGGAAAACCCATATCCTCTTATCCTCCGCGGCCGGTACTGTTCGATTATATCGAAGGACGCATTAAGAAAAGCAATGCGCGTGAATTTATCCGTTTTGATACCACGGCGCGGTGGGTAAGTTATGATGAAGACACACGAAAATTCACGGTAATACTCGATGATTTAAAGATTAACAAAACCTATTCTGAAGTTTTTGATTATCTGGTGGTCGCTTCCGGACATTTTTCAACGCCCAACATGCCCTATTTCAAAGGGATCGAAGGTTTTGGCGGAACCGTAATGCACGCGCATGATTTCCGGGGCGCGGATCAGTTCAGGGACCGCGATATTTTATTGATAGGAAGCAGCTACTCTGCCGAGGATATTGGACTCCAGTGTTATAAGCATGGCTCAAAATCGGTCACGCTAAGCTATAGAAGCAACCCGATCGGTCACAACTGGCCCGACGGCATCAAAGAGGTTCCGTTGGTTACGCATTTTGAAGGTGACACCGCCTATTTCAAAGATGGCAGTAGTGAAGATTTTGATGCGGTGATCATGTGCACCGGCTACCAGCATAAATTTCCCTTCCTCCCGGACGAACTCCGTTTAAAAACAAGAAACAACCTCTATCCTGACAATCTGTACAAAGGTGTATTCTTTAATGCACTGCCTCAATTAATTTATTTGGGAATGCAGGATCAGTATTATACTTTCAATATGTTTGATACGCAGGCCTGGCTCGCGAGAGATTACATGATGGAAAGATTTGAACTTCCCGGCGAAGCTGAAAGGCGCCTTGATATTGATAAATGGCTGGAGCGAAACAGTACACTGAAAACCAGTTTTGATAATGTCGATTTTCAAACCGATTACATCAAAGATTTACTGGCACTGTCGGATTATCCTCACTTCAATCTGGATAAAGTGGCGGCAATGCTAAAAGAATGGCTGCAAGACAAGGAAGAAAACATACTGACCTACCGCGACAAGACCTACCAAAGTGTGGTGACCGGCAC
The DNA here is from genome assembly GCF_030243905.1 of Kaistella rhinocerotis. Classification (NCBI taxonomy): domain Bacteria; kingdom Pseudomonadati; phylum Bacteroidota; class Flavobacteriia; order Flavobacteriales; family Weeksellaceae; genus Kaistella; species Kaistella rhinocerotis. The sequence continues at coordinate 453,944 of NZ_JASSYY010000001.1, forward strand.
GATGGCCGAAGAACATCACACCGACTGGATGAACGAGCTCGATGACAGCAAAGAACGGTATCTGTACGGTGCCGAAGAAGAAGAACTGATTCCGGAGCGAATGTAATCACGAACTTTAGTTAATTAATAACCCCCGGGCCGCAGCTTCGGGGTTTTTGCTTTTTTTAAATCCGGCGGGTCAGTCTTGCCAGATACTGGTTATTTTCGTCTTCGGCGATACGTTCCACATTCCAGCCGGCAGCTATTGCAATCATAGACATTATACTAAAATCCAGATAAAGCCAATGAAACCATTCAGTTTTCTGCCGTGTATATTCATAGCAGCACTTCACTTCACCGTAATAATGTTCGGGTCGCGGAAGATCTTCATACATATACGCGATATCACAAGAATCAAAGATTATCTGTCCGCCGGGTGACAGCAGCTTCTCGGCATGCTTAAGAAATTTTATAAATCCTTCGCAAGTGCCGCAAAGTCCGATGCCGTTCATCAGAAGCAGTAAAGTGTCAAATTTTTCGTTTGAATACTCAAAAATATCATCACAAAGAACATTTTCCACGCCGCGTGCACGCATTACGTCACAAGCCGCATTTGAAATTTCCAGGGCTGTAACGTTGAACTTCAGGTTCTGCAGTTCGATCGCATGTGAGCCCGCGCCCGCCCCGATGTCGAGCACTTTTCCGGTGCATAGTTTTAGTGCTTTTTGTTCAAGTTCCGGCATTTCATAGAAATCACGGAAATAAACCGGCAGCGGCATCTCTACTTTCGGCCCGAATTCGTCGTGCACGAAAAGTTTCTTTTTGGTGTTCTTTACAAAATAATCGTGAATGGCTTGTCCGGGAAGGTCTGTCATGGTTCAAATATAAAAAATGCGCAGCAAATATTTTTAATTGAAGGTCACAGCCGTTTAACTCGCTAGTTCATAAGGCTTAACTTTTACTCCCGAAATTATCGAAACACCTTTAAATAAAGAATTTTCAAATAAATTTGGAACTTAAGGAAAATGTCGTATATTTGCATCACAATATCGCGGGGTAGAGCAGTAGGTAGCTCGTCGGGCTCATAACCCGGAGGTCGCACGTTCGAGTCGTGTCCCCGCTACTAGTTTAAGAGAGGTCTAAGGATCTCTCTTTTTTTGTAGTTAGTGGATGGCTGATATTTGCCTCGGTCAACTTTCGGGTTGCGCCGTGGCGGACTACTAGTTTAAGAGAGGTCTAAGGATTCTCTTTTTTTTGTAGCTAATGGAGGGCACATATTCGCCGCGGCGAACGCACGTTCGGGTTCCGCCGCGCCGGACTACTAGTTTAAGAGAGGTCTAAGGATCTCTCTTTTTTTGTAGTTAGTGGATGGCTGATATTTGCCTCGGTCAACTTTCGGGTTGCGCCGTGGCGGACTACTAGTTTAAGAGAGGTCTAAGGATCTCTCTTTTTTTGTAGCTAATGGAGGGCACATATTCGCCGCGACGAACGCACGTTCGAGTTCCGCCGCGGCGGACTACTAAGCAAAGAAAATCACAAAAGTGGTTCTCTTTTTTTTTGGTTGATGGAGGGCTAATATTCGCCGCGGCGAACGCACGTTCGGGTTCCGCCGCGGCGGACTACTAAGCAAAGAGAATCACAAAAGTGGTTCACTTTTTTTTGGTTGATGGAAGGCTCATATTCGCCGCGGCGAACGCACGTTCGGGTCCCGCCGCGGCGGACTACTAGTTTAAGAGAGGTCTAAGGATCTCTCTTTTTTTGTAGTTAGTGGATGGCTGATATTTGCCTCGGTGAACTTTCGGGTTGCGCCCAAGCGGACTACTAAGCAAAGAGAATCACAAAAGTGGTTCTCTTTTTTTTGTGAGGAATTGCTGAGGAACAAATTCAAGGCTTTTTTGTAAATTTGAATATGGCAAAAATTATCAGAATACATCCGGATAATCCTCAGGAAAACCTGATCGACGAAGTGGTGAAAACACTGAACAGTGGCGGGCTCATCATCTACCCGTCTGATACAGTTTACGCACTTGGCTGTAATATTTTTGATATCCGGGCGATGGAAAGGCTCGCTGCAATAAAAAAAATAAAGCTCGCAAAAGCGCAGTTTTCGATTATCTGCAATGATCTCGGGCATCTCTCCACCTTCACGCGACCGATTGATACACCGGTTTTCAGATTCCTTAAAAGCAAAATCCCGGGACCCTTTACCTTTATTCTCGAAGCCGGTAAAAGTCTCCCACTTGCTTATAAAGGCAACAAAACGGTCGGAATTCGTGTGCCGGACCATGCGATTCCGCAGATGATCGTCGAAAAACTGGGCCATCCCATCGCCTCGACGTCCGTAAAAGATGAAGACGAAGTCATAGAATACTCCACCGATCCCGAACTTATCGCTGAAAAATTCGGCAATTTGGTAGACATCGTGATCGATTCTGGTTTTGGTGATAACGTGGCATCTACAATCATAGACCTTACCAGTGGCGAGCCCGAAATCATTCGTCAGGGCAAAGGCGAGTTGTAGTTTTTGGGCGTCTTATCCGCCCTCCGTTCCCGCTTTTGCCGTTTTGTAAACGGCAAAGAGCTCCACTCAGGTCGGGACGCGGGATTTCCACTCATTTCAAAGAATTATATCAGAAAAATTAAAATTTATAAATGAAGATAGTAACCTCTCCCGCGAAACTGATGAGCATGGATTATAAAAGCGATCTGCTGAAACCCACTACTCCGGCGTTCATTGAGGAAGCAACTTTGATACATTCTTATTTAAAGGAAAAAACACCGCGCCAACTGTCTGAATTGATGGAAATATCTGCGAAACTTGCCGATGAAAACTGGGAGCGAAACCAGCAGTGGACGCCAAAGCCGGCAAGTAAAGAATCGTCAGCCGCACTGTATGCTTTTACCGGCGAAGTCTATCGCGGAATTGACGCAAAAACTTTAGACGCCGATGCCATAAAATATCTGCAGAAAAACTACCGCATACTTTCGGGTTTGTACGGTTTGCTGAAACCTTCAGATAAAATAATGCTCTACCGCCTTGAAATGGGTCGGAATTTCGAATTCGAAAACTACAAAAACCTGTACGAATTCTGGCGACACCGGATCACAGAACAGTTCAACAGTGAGCTGAAATCAAAAGACATCATCCTTAATCTGGCCAGCAACGAATACTTTAAAGTTCTCGACAAAAAGAAGCTGAAAGCACCCGTTATAGATTTCGATTTTTACGAAATGAAATCCGGCAAACCGAAAACCATCGTGGTTTATACAAAACATGCGCGTGGCCTGATGGTTCGTTACTGCGCTGAAAACAGTATCCAGAAACTGGACGAAGTGAAAGGCTTTAATCTGGAAGGCTATCGGATCGATGAAGAAATGTCGAAGGACAATAAATTGGTCTTTACAAGATGAAGCTGAGCTTTTACGCACTTACTTTGACTTATTATAATCTAAGTCTTTACAGCACCTTATAAGTGAAGTTTCGGCTTAAAAAACTTTATTGCCAGCTAATTTTACCTAAAGTTCAAAGCATTCCCGTAATTTTACATTAAAATTACGAGATGAATTACCATACCCGAAAATGGATCAAACCGGAAGACCTTAACCCAAACCATACGCTCTTCGGCGGCCGCCTTCTGCAGTGGATTGATGAAGAAGCTGCGCTTTATGCAATCGTTCAGCTGGAGACACCGCGGTGCGTGACGAAGTATATTTCTGAGATCAACTTCATCAGTTCGGCAAAGCAGGGCGACATTATAGAAATCGGCATCGAAGCGACGGAATTCGGCCGTACGTCAATCACGCTTTATTGCGAAGTCCGGAATATGATGACGCGGCAGACTATTATCACCATCGAAAAGATCATCTTCGTAGGTGTGAGTGAGGACGGCAAACCCACTCCTCACGGCAAAACCAAAATAGAGTTTATCGCAGACCGGCTGAAGAGCAGTGAGGACGGAAGCATTCATTAATGTTAATGCTTACGTTCGCATTCGAAATTTTATTCCAAAATTATCCTGATTCTTTGGGTGCCAAGTATTTTCGCTGAATCCGGTCACCTTTCATCGGCGGTTTGCTTTGTTTGGAAATGGCCGAAATCTTCCTTACCTTAATTTTTTATTAAAGCAATTTACCTTCTATTAAGTCCTATGGAAAACCATCATCATACACATCCTTCCGAACGCATTTCACCAAGCTCAGTTTACTATTGCCCGATGGAATGTGAAGGCGAAAAAGTATATTTTACTCCCGGAAAACGCTGTCCGGTCTGCAATATGTTTCTGGTCCCGATCGAGGAACGTGCAGATTACCAAAACAAGCCGGTCACTTTCTCCAAAACCAATCTTCCGGAAAGTTTTAATGATAAACTGGGCGAATATTTCTGTCCGATGTTCTGTGAAGGTGACAAAACCTATGATTCAGATATTGGCTGCCCGGTCTGCCACATGCATTTGGAAAAGATTGATGAGGAACTTCTCAAAGCAGGCTCTCCGACAAATTCACATTCTCATGCTCCTGCAGATGTTCTTAAACCCATAATAAATTCTGACAAGAACGCCGGTAAATTCTATTGCCCGATGTATTGCGAGGGTGACAGGGTTTATGATTCAAATGTCGGCTGCCCGGTCTGCGGAATGGATCTGGTGCAGATTCCGGCGAAAGGTGAAGCCGAAGATGACGGAACTTATCAGTTGTTAAAACGTAAATTCTTCATTGCTCTTGCCTTCACGTTGCCGGTTTTCCTTCTTTCAATGGGCGGAATGGTCATTGATCAGCAACTGGATCCAAAAGTCCGCGGATTTATAGAATTAGTTCTCTCGCTGCCCGTACTTTTTTATGCCGGCTGGTTCCTTATAAAACGCGGCTGGAATTCATTCAGGACCTGGAACCTGAATATGTTCAGTTTGATTGCGTTGGGTGTATGTGCAGCGTTTCTGTTCAGCCTTATCGCGCTGCTTTTCCCGAACATTTTCCCTCCTGAGATGGGTCATGGCGGAGGCGCACCACTCTATTTTGAAGCCGTCTGCGTAATTCTTACGCTGGTTATTTTAGGCCAGCTAATGGAAGCCGCAGCACACCGACGAACAGGAAATGCAATCAAGGAACTGATGAATCTTTCGCCCGATGAAGCTAATTTAATGGTGAATGGCACTGAAAAGAAAGTTCCGCTTTCAGAAATCAGGGTCGGCGATATACTTCGCGTAAAGCCGGGCGAAAAAGTACCTGTTGATGGTAAGGTTACAGACGGCAGTTCGAGTATCGACGAAAGTATGATCACTGGTGAACCGATTCCGGTGGAGAAAAAATCCGGAGACAAAGTGACTTCGGGAACCATTAACGGAAACAGCGTTTTCCTGATGACTGCCGAAAAGGTAGGCGATGAGACTTTGCTTGCGCACATCATCAGGATGGTGCAGGATGCAAGCCGAAGCCGCGCACCAATTCAGACGCTTGTTGATAAAGTTTCGCGGATATTCGTGCCCACGGTGATCGCTGTGGCGGTACTTACCTTTATTGCGTGGTTTATTTTTAGGGGCGAAGACAGGCTGATCAAAGCGTTAGTAAACTCTGTCGCTGTGCTTATCGTCGCGTGTCCGTGTGCCCTGGGTCTGGCTACACCGATGAGTTTGATGGTTGGAATCGGTAAAGGTGCCAGAAATGGGATTCTGATTAAAAATGCCGAGGCGCTGGAACAGATGAACAAAGTAGAAATTCTTATAACCGATAAAACCGGCACACTTACCGAAGGAAAACCCAGCCTTGATCATATTTATTCAACGTCAGGTGATCAGCAAAGTGTGTTACATTTGGCAGCCGCATTAAATCAAAACTCTGAACATCCGCTCGCAAATGCAGTTTTAACCGAATTTGCAAAGCAGAACCTTACGTTTGCGAAAGTTGAAGAATTTGAAAATATTTCGGGGAAAGGCATAAAAGGCATAATCGGTCAGGACCGAATTCTGCTCGGTAATGAAGCACTCCTTAAACAGTTTGACATCGAAATTCCTGCGGCTGTGCGCGAGCGTGTGACGGAAATGCAGATGGACGCCAAAACCATTTCTTACCTGACGAAAGGTGCCGAAGTTTACGGATTCTTAAGTTTTTCCGACAAGATAAAATCTACCTCAAAAGAAGCACTGAAGTATCTGCGGAAGCACAACATAGAGGTCATCATGATGACCGGTGACAACGAGCAGACCGCTGCCGCCGTCGCTGCAGAACTCGGTATTGAAAAGTTTTATGCATCCCAGCTTCCGCAGGATAAACTTGAAAGGATAAAATCCCTGCAGGAGTCCGGAAAAATAGTCGCGATGGCGGGTGACGGAATCAATGATGCTCCAGCCCTCGCACAGGCAAACGTAGGTATCGCGATGGGAACGGGAACAGATGTGGCAATTGAAAGCTCAGAAATTACTTTACTGAAAGGTGATCTCACCGGCGTGGCAAAAGCCCGGATCCTAAGTGAAAATCTTGTAAAAAACATCCGGCAGAATCTGTTTTTCGCCTTCATTTATAACACACTTGGTATTCCGGTGGCGGCTGGTCTCCTCTACCCTTTCTTTGGAATTTTGCTTAGTCCGATGATCGCTGCAGCGGCTATGAGTTTAAGTTCAGTCTCGGTCATTTTAAATTCACTTAGGCTCAATAATGTGGATTTAAATGTGAAATAATTTAAAAATGCGTTAAAAATTCGTCAAACGTGGGCACATTTAATTTTGGCAATAAAGGCGGCAATATTTTTGCAGCCTTTTTTTAAAATATTAAATATGGCAAACCTTACGAACAAAAAAATTGCAGTTTTAGCAGCTGACGGCTATGAACAGTCAGAACTTGAGAGTCCGGTAAAAGCACTGAAAGAAGCAGGTGCTGATGTAGAAATCGTTTCCCTTAAGTCCGGAAAAATTAAATCGATGAAAGATCATGAATGGAGCGATTCTGTAGAAGTTGACCGCACGGTGTCTGATGCAGATGCTTCAAAATATGACGCACTTTTGCTTCCTGGCGGTGTCATCAATCCCGATGCAGTACGGGCGGACGATGATGCAGTAGCATTTGTAAAGGAGTTTTTCAGTGCAGATAAACCTGTCGCGGCGATCTGCCACGGTCCACAAACCTTGATTACCGCTGGCGTGGTTGAAGGCAAGAAAATGACTTCTTTTGCAGCAGTTGCAATTGACCTCAAAAACGCCGGGGCAAACTGGGTGGATGAGGAAGTGGTGACAGACGGTAATCTGACGACGAGCCGTAAGCCCGCTGACCTTCCCGCCTTTAACAAAAGAATTGTCGAAGAATTCGCGAAGTAACCTACACTGACACACCAATGGACGAAAAAATCCCAAAACAACAGACTGGTGCAACCACCGATGTTTCCTCCAAAATTGAGCTGGAAACTGAAGAACTCGCCATCGCGCATTTTCAAACCGTAAAGAAAAGATTTCTCGCGATGAACTCCTGGGAGCTCTATGCAGGTGAGGAAAAAGCTGAATTTTCGCTTCGTGACGGTAACGGTGAAATCCTCCTTGAAGAACCGAAAAGAGGGGACTATTTTTGCATCAAAACTCCCGGATTACACAATAAGACGGGTGACGGTTATGATTGGGTACAGATCGAGCATATCGAAGAAGAATCTGATGCGCATAACGAGTGTGTGTACATCCGTGTCCGCCCCTGCGCAAACCCTACGAAACCGGATGACCACGTCGCACATTTCTTTGACCCGAAAGCCACATCAAATTTCCTTATAAAACGCATAGGTCGCGAGGTGATTGCAGAAGTTCACGGCCGTAACGAGGTGCCGAATAATAATGATGTGGGTATGATTGAAAAAGTCCGGAATAATATCGTCGCACTTGGCGGGATGCTGATTGCCAGTGAATTGCAATGGAAGGCGCTGACATCAGGCATCATTAAATATGAAGAGTAAAATATATGTGGGCTGTTCCGGCTTCACAGGTCGGGACTGGAAAGGATTTTTCTATCCGGAAAACCTGCCGGGGAAGGAACAGCTCACATTTTATTCTACAAAGTTCAATGCTGTAGAGATCAATTCAACATTCTATCGGAAACCGCGGCAACGAACGCTTGAAAAGTGGCGCACAGCCGTACACGATGATTTCCGTTACTTCATTAAAATTCCCAAAACCATTACGCACATCCTGAAACTCGAGAATACCATGAAGGAAGTTTCAGCTTTCTGCGATTATATTTCTGAAGGGTTGGGGGAAAAACTTGCGGGATTTCTGTTTCAGTTGCCTCCGTCATTTCATTACAGTGAAGAAAATCTTCAGAAAGTTCTCGAAACCGCTGATTCCCACTATCTGAATGTTATCGAATTCAGGCACAGCAACTGGTGGTGCGAGGATATATTTGAAATATTAAAACAAAACAATCTGGTATTTGCAGGCGTGAGCTATCCAAAAGGAATTAGTGATGAATTTATTACAAATCACGAAAAAACAGCTTACTATCGCCTGCACGGCGTTCCGGTAATGTTTAAATCTGAATATTCTGAAATCGAATTGCAGAATCTAGCCGAAAAAATCAAAGGAAGTGACCGCGATGTCTATGTCTTTTTTAATAATACCTGGGGAACAGCCGCGCTGAAAAATGCGCAGTACTTGCAGAAGTTACTGATAAAGAGTAATTAAAATTTACGTTCAATCACATAATCGAGCATAAGCATCAACGATTGTTTCGCCTCACCATCGGGAAATTCATCCAGAATATTCTTTGCCCGCAACTGGTAATTTTTCATCACATCGACCGCATAATCGAGCCCTCCGGACGATTTCACGAACGCAATAAGTTCCTTTACACGTTTCGTGTCATTATTATAGCGGCGGATTGTATTTAAGTAATATTTCCTGTTCTCGGGAGTTGCATTACTCAATGTATAAATGAGCGGTAACGTCATTTTCTGCTCTTTGATATCGATGCCGACAGGTTTTCCAATAAAATTTGAAGTGAGATAATCGAAAAGATCGTCTTTGATCTGGAATGCCATGCCTGTGAGTGTGCCGAATTCCATCATTTTTTTGCCTAAAGCTTCATCTACACCGTTTGATAACACCCCAATCTCGCAACATGCAGCAATCAGCGTAGCGGTTTTCTGCCGGATGATTTCGTAATAAACATCCTCAGTAATATCAAGCTTTCGGGCTTTTTCAAGTTGCAGAAGCTCACCTTCCGCCATTTCCCTGATCGTGCGCGAAATCACCGCAAGCAAATCAAAATCTTTATGGTCTGTAGACAGAAGTACGGCTTTTGACAGCAGATAATCTCCAACTAAAACCGCAATTTTATTTTTCCATAAAGCATTGATCGAGAAGAAGTTCCGACGTTTGAAGCTTTCATCCACCACATCATCATGTACCAGTGTTGCGGTGTGAATAAGTTCAATCATAGAAGCGCCCCGAAAAGTTTTTTCATTCACCTCTCCTACCAGTTTTGCGCACAAAAACACGAACATCGGGCGCATCTGTTTGCCTTTCGTGGTCACAATAAACCGCGTCACCTTGTCGAGCAACGGCACATTACTCTTCATGGATTCGTAAAACTTCTGCTCGAAAAGTTTCATTTCCGCAGCAATGGGCGTTCGGATTTCTTCTACGGTATTGGCCACAAAATGTCTGGTAAAGAGGGTTTATTTAAAAATGAAGACAAATATAATTAAAATCAAGTCAGCTGAAGACTTTTTAAGATCAAAGCAACCCAAATGCCATCGCAGCTTACCTCAGTTTTTCATGCGGTACAAAATACAACCGAGGCTTCACCTTTCCCAGCGGATGCCGGAATTCTTCGCCGGAAATATAAAGTCCGTGGTCATCAGCTGCAATACCTTCAATTTGTCCTAAACTTACTGAGGAGCCGAGATAATATTTCTTTAAAAGTTTGTCGAAAAATACGCCGGGTTGAGATTCTTCAAATATCATGAGGTAAACTTCAGTGGATTTTGTATAACCAATGAGATACAGCTTGCCTTCGTAATAGTCAGCGTCAGTCACCACAAAACCGGTGTTGTACGATTCAGTTTTCTGGGCTGGCTGGGAAAACTTTAAAGTGGGATCGATGATGTAATGACTTGTCGCCCTGGAAGCCCATTCTTTCGTAAAAATGTGGATTTTACCGTTAAGATAAATCATCGCTTCAGCATCATAATCATTGCTGATGATACGCCTTGTAAAATCGGTCTGTTCGGGGTAGTAATAGCTAATGTTTTCGGGCTGATAATCGGTATTCCGCAGCAGACTATCGGCCTTAAATCTGTAAATCTTTAGATCTTTCCGTGTGCCCGCATTGTTACCGAAATCACCAACATACAAGGACACAGAATCGCTCGCAATGGCCTCCCAGTCCAGGTTTTTTACTGATGTTTGAAGGCTGTTTTTAATTTTTGCGGACTTTGGATCAATCTCAAATATCTCGGAAGCATTACCGCCATCATTGATGGTGAAAAGTTTACCATTAAAGAAGCTCAGACCCGAATTTTCCTTTAACGCGTCACTGAAGACCGCAGTTTGATACTTTTTAAGTTTAAAAAATTCGGTCTGTTGTGCCGTGAAACTTTGTAGGAGAAAAAGGGACGAGAAAATGAACAGTCTATACATTGTTTGCATGTCTTCTGAGCAAGATACGGATTTTAATAAAATCGAGAAGAAGGCCGGCTAACAGAAGAAATGCACCGAACAGAAGCGCGTTTAATCCGAATTCGGAATGCAAATAACCGCCCGCGATGCCACCTGCAAAAAACATCCAGATGATTGTGAGACGCAGCCGGATCGATTTTAAAAGTTTAACGCGGTTTGCACGGTCCCGGTAAAAGAAAAGTTGGGAAAATTCTATGCCCATATCGGTGAAAAGTCCCGTGAGATGGGTTGTTCGGACAACTGCATTCGAAATGGTGGTCACCAGTGCATTCTGCATTCCCATCGCGAATAAAAGCGCAAAAGCCACAATATCCGGATTGTTTTCCACCAGCCAACTGCCCGACAGACCGAAGCCAATTAGAATAAATGCTTCAACAAGTGTAGGAATTACGTACATTAGATTCTCACGCCGGCGGAGATAAATTTCTACGACGAAACTTGAGAAAAATGCGCCGGCGAAAAAGGAAAAGACGTAAAATGCGGCGTTAAATGCCAGATAGATATTCCTGTGAAAAGCTTCATCAACAAAAAATGCGAAATGACCGGTAACGTTGGTTGTGAGCGTATTTACAGAGAAGAAACCGACAACATTCACAAGCCCGGCCACAAAACTTAAAAGTGAAGCGATCGCCAGATTATGCTTTTCTGTGCGGGTTTTACCCTTGTGCGAAAACATCAGTCACCTGCTTTATTGGCAAGCTGTCCGCATGCCGCATCTATATCGCCACCGCGGCTGCGGCGCACAAGCACGTTGATTCCTGCGTTTGAAAGTTCGCGGACGTATCTTTCTTCGGCTTCCACACTTCTGTGATCAAATTTTCCTTCACCAATCGGGTTATACTGAATCAAATTTACTTTTGACGGTACTTTTTTAGAATACCTGATCAAGGCTTTAATGTGTTCGTCATCATCATTTATTCCACCCCAAACGCAATATTCGTAAGTGACCGGATTGCCGGTTTTTTGATACCAATACTGCAATGCCTCCATGATTTCCGTCAGTGGAAACTTTTCAGAAAAAGGCATTATTTCGTTCCGGGTTCTTTCGATAGCAGAATGGAGTGAGAGTGCCAGGTTCACACGCAGATTTTCGTCCGCTAGCATCTTTATCATTTTCGGTATGCCCGAGGTTGACACCGTGATCCGTCTTGGTGACATGCCTAAACCTTCGGGTGTAGTGATTTTCCTGATGGCTTCCACCACGTTTTTATAGTTCATCATAGGCTCGCCCATGCCCATAAAAACGATATTGGAGAGCGGCCGATCAAAGTACATTTTGCTTTGCTGATCGATAAGTGCGACCTGATCTACGATTTCCGCAACTTCCAGGTTCCGCATCCTTTTCAGTTTTGCAGTAGCGCAGAATTCACAGTTGAGCGAACATCCCACCTGTGATGAGACACAAGCAGTGGTGCGCGTTTCTGTAGGGATGAGAACAGATTCTACCAATAGACCGTCGTGAAGTTTCACGCCGTTTTTAATGGTTCCGTCCTTGGATTTTTGCAGAAGGTCAACCGAAATCGGGTTGATGGTATATTCAAGCGCAATTTTCTCCCGCAACTCTTTCGAAAGATTCGTCATCTCCTCGATGGAGTGGAGATTCTTACTCCACAGCCAGTCATAAACCTGCTTCGCACGGAATGGTTTTTCACCGAGCGTTACGAAATATTTCTGTAAATCTTCGAGAGATAAGGTGCGGATGTCCTTCAAACCTGATTTTAGATTTTAGATTTTAAATTTTGGATTAAAAAGGTCTGTTCCTTTAATCCAAAATTTAAAATCAATAATTTATAATTTCTTAAAGAATCAGCATTGCATCACCGTACGAGTAAAATTTGTACTCGTTTTTGATGGCTTCTTCGTAAGCATGCATCAGGAAGTCTTTCCCCGCAAACGCAGCAATCATCATCAGCAGCGTAGATTTAGGCGTGTGAAAGTTCGTTATCATTGAATTGGCTACACCAAAATCATGTGGTGGGAAGATGAATTTGTTCGTCCAACCGTGGTAAGGCCCGATTTTCTTATTTGATGATACCGAGGTTTCCAGTGCGCGCATCGTTGTAGTTCCCACGGCACAAACGCGTCGCTGCTCAGCTACTGCATTGTTGATGATATCCGCATTTTTCTGGTCGATAATCGCTTCTTCCGACTCCATTTTGTGCTTGCTCAGGTCTTCAACTTCAATTGGATTGAAAGTTCCAAGACCAACGTGAAGTGTCACTTCGGCAAAATCGATTCCTTTTATCTCAAGGCGCTTCATCAGGTTTTTCGAGAAGTGAAGCCCGGCCGTTGGCGCAGCTACAGCACCTTCATGCTTTGCGTAAATTGTTTGGTAACGCTCTGCATCTTCCGGTTCTACGGCTCTTTTTATATATTTTGGAAGTGGAGTTTCACCTAATTCTTTCAGTTTGGTTCGGAATTCCTCATAAGATCCGTCGTAAAGGAATCTTAAGGTACGTCCACGTGAAGTTGTGTTGTCAATAACTTCCGCAACAAGCGATTCGTCTTCAGTAAAGAAAAGTTTGTTCCCGATACGTATTTTGCGCGCCGGATCTACCAAAACGTCCCAAACACGGGTTTCGCGGTCAAGCTCACGAAGAAGGAAAACCTCGATCTTCGCGCCGGTCTTTTCTTTGTTTCCATAAAGTCTTGCCGGGAATACTTTGGTATTATTAAAGATAAAAAGGTCTTTTTCCTCGAAATAATCTACCACATCACGGAAATATTTGTGCTCGATGGTTTCAGTTTTACGGTCCAAAACCATCAGTTTTGCGTCGTCTCTGTGTTCAGAAGGATGTTCGGCCAGAAGCTCTTCCGGCAGGTGGAAGTTAAAATCAGATGTCTTCATTTTTTTAAATTACGGTTTAAAAATTAGTGCCCGAAAGGAAAATTTTCGGCCTGCAAAGATACGGTTTTGAAAGAGGAAAGTCAAGTTTTTGAATTCTGCCTAGAATTTAAGTTCTGTAGGCAGCGTCAATACAAGGTCAACATTCATATATTCATCGAGTACGACTTCGCAATTCTCCTTGCCTTCAGTTATTTCGGCGCGGGTTACAATATGGTTCCCCGGATAATTGATTCCGTAGTCAACCTCGCTCGAGCGGCTGATGCTGTACATTCGGAAGAGGTTCTTATTGGCAGGACTTAAAGTTAGCCGTTCCTCGGACTCTGGTTTTTTGGCTTTTTTTGAGGTGTATTTCTTCATCAGGACCTGGTGAGTTGAACCCGGGACCTCCATAAATTCAATTCTTTTTTCAGTCTCTTTTGATCTACCATTCAGTTTAAATGAAGAATCGTACGTGAAGCTAAAATATATTTCGCCCTTTACCTTACTTTCTGTAACGGTAAAGCGATGTGCGAGCATTCTTCCTCTGTCGGTTAATAATGCACGGAAAGAATCCGGACCTTTCACTAAATGCATATAATAAGCGAAATCATCAGAATTAAAATAATTTACCGATTCCCCTTCGTGTTTTGGATCTTTAGTTTTCAGCTAATATTTAGTGAGAAAATCGAATGCGTAGGTTTGTGCATTTATGCCTGCACAGAATAACATTAATGATACAAGTAAAGATTTTTTCATAAAAATGTTTTAATGACTTTCCACGCTTCCAGTTTCTTCTCAAAACCGATGGTATGAAGCGGACTTGTAGAAGGCAAAACCCCAAACGGAATTTGCGAATCCTTTCCTAGTATTTTCTGAACTTCTTTCGACGATTTTTGCCCGTTGCTGAAAACAGCTTTTATATTAGGATAATCGGAAATAAGCTGAAGTACGTCATTATGTTCCTCTTTCCGGATTTTCGCATCCGAACTTCCCTCACGCTCGCAAGAATCAATGACGTCCCAAAGTGCAATGTCATATTTGGCTAAAAGCTGCTTTCTGGCGTCGTAATCATTCTGAAATTCTTCCTCAAATAAGTGAAACAGGATCTTCCAAAACTGGTTTTGCGGATGCGCATAATATTGCTGCATTTGAAGCGATTTTACTCCAGGCGCGGAACCGAGAATCAGCACCTTGGAGGTTTCGGAAATGATCGGAGGAAAAGATGTGATGCGGTTCGCCATATATTTTTAAATCAGAATAAAAAAAAATGGAATGATAAATGTAAGACCTAAAAATATAAAAATTTATGTTATGAAAAAGTTATCACTGATCTTCGGATTATTCGCCATGCTGATCGTGAGCAGCTGCCGCGATATCGTAAATACCGTTCTGGACGCTCTGCCACCGTTTGACGTGCCGTATTCCACTAATGTTCCCGTGCCGCTTGCGGCGGTGAGTACCACCACATATACACGTACACCGGAAATCCCGATGAACATCAATCTTGATGCAAAAATTAAAGAAAACAACCCCAACTACTCTATCAACAACCTGAAATCGGTAAAACTGAGCACACTGAAAGTTGACTTTGTAAGTTCAACGCTTGATACAAGATTAAATGCCATCAAAAATGCAAGAATCTATGTGAAAGCGCCCAATCAACCGGAAAGGTTGATCGCTACTGCCTACGACAACACAAATCCTGATACCATCACATTCACGGTCGTGGATGAGGAACTGATCAATTATTTCAGGACCAACGAAAACTCACTCATCTTTGAAGTGATGGCTTCCACGCCCACTGCAGACCAGCTGACGGTGCGTATCTCTTCAGGATTTAAGATTAGAGTACAGCTATAATTTTAAATATTTCGCATAAAAAAATGGCTTTTGAAATCTCAAAAGCCATTTTTTGTTTTTAAAGTGTTTCTTTCAGCCATCCGAAGAATTCGCGTTGCCAAACAAGTGCATTGTGCGGATTCAGCACCCAGTGGTTCTCATTCGGGAAATACAGGAATTTCGCTTTCAGACCGTGCAGTTTTGCCGCCTGGAAAGCTTCCTGGCCCTGCTCGTAAGGCACACGATAATCAATTCCACCCTGAATGATCATGATAGGTTTGTTCCATTTATCCACGAAATTGATCGGATTAAAATCGGTGAAGGCTTTCGGCAAAGGTTTGTCCGTGAGTTTTCCGATATCCCAGTTTGCAAACCAAAGCTCTTCAGTGGTCAATGCCCAGGATTGCATATCGAAAAGCCCGTCATGCGCGATGAAAGTCTTGAAACGGTTCTCGTGGATACCGGCCAGCATAAACACGCTGTATCCGCCGTAACTTGCGCCCACGGCACCCATTCGGTCACCATCCACGTAAGGAAGTGTTTTGGCGTAATCTGTAGCTGCCAGATAGTCCTGCATTACCTGCCCGCCCCAGTCCTGAGAGATCTGTTCGTTCCATTTCGTACCCCAACCTGGCATTCCGCGACGGTTAGGTGCGACGATGATGTAATCGTTAGCGGCCATCAGCGCAAAATTCCAACGTGTGCTGAAAGTCTGCGTAAGCGCAGATTGAGGTCCGCCCTGGCAATAAAGCAAGGTTGGATATTTTTTTGAAGCATCAAAATTCGGTGGGTAAATGAACCACACGCCCATTTCTTTACCGTCCGTGGTTTTCACCATTTTAAGTTCGGTTCGTGAAGGTGTGATCTTTGCGTAATTCTCTTTATTGATGTCCGTCGCACGCACCATTTCACCATTTTTCAAATTTACTTTGAAGAGATCAGCGTTATGATTCATGTCTGTTCTTCCTACCAGAAGCGAGTTTTTGTCCTGCGCATAAATTTCGGTAACATCAAAGTCTCCTTTCGTAATCTGCTGGATCTTTGCATTTTTCGGATTTAATGAAAACAGCTGGCGCGTTCCACGAAATGCGGTCGTGAAATAAATTGTTTTCGAATCTTTTGTCCAGAAAACATCGCCAACTACACTTTCATCCCAGTTTTGCGTGAGATTCTGCACTTTGCGTGTCTTCCAGTCCATGATTTTCACGTCATTTTTATCAGCTTCATAACCGTCGCGCGCCATAGATTGCCACAAAAGCGTCTTGCCGTCGGGCGAAAATTTCGGCCCTACATCATAACCTTTGTTATCGGCTGTCAAATTGGTCGTGATACCGTTCGCCAACTCATAGACGAAAATATCGGTATTGGTCGATTTCGCATATTCAGCGCCGCTTAAAGGTTTGGTTACATATAAAAGCTGCGCTGAATCCGGACTCCAGATGAAATCTTCAGCGCCACCAAATGGCCGTTGCGGTGCATCCCAGGGCTTTCCTTCGAGCAAATCTTTAGCTGAAGACACATCATCAGCCACATTCACCACAAAAACATGGTTGTATTTTCCTTCATTGAAATAATCCCAATGGCGGTGATTGAGGTCTGTGTAGATGTGCGCGGTAGATTTCGGAACGTCCTTGTATTTGTCTTTCCCGAGGACGGTCTCAACGAGAACCTGCTTGCTGAACGCTACCTTCTTCCCATCGGGAGAAACTACGATGTTATCCACATCGCCAATATTGTAAAATTCATTCCACGTCTTTCCAGCATCTTTAGAAATGAAAATCTTACCACCTTCTGAAGCATATAAACCGTTTGCATCCCACTGTATCAGCGATTTTTTGCCTAAATCAAGTGAGGTAGTTTCCGCACTTTTAATGTTAAAGAAAAAATTAGTCTTATTGTTTTTTTCCGTTTTCAAATCGGTCTTCCCAACGGAATAGATCAGTGAAGAATGATCGGGGGAAACGGCGCTGACGCCAATCTTGTTAAGTGTCCACAAAGTTTCGGGCGTCATCACATTCTGTGCGTTCATTAGAAAAGGCGCGGCCAGCGCGAGCAATGAGTTTTTAAAGTTCATAAAGGATATATTAAATGATGAAGTGCTGCATAGCACGACGGTGCTGCACAAAGATAAAAAATTAAGGTACACCTAAAATCGGTGTGCGCAGAATCTCGGGAAACATCTCATGTTCCCGCGGGAAATGATGTTAAACTTTCAACTCTTAGAAAGTGGCATGGAAGCAAAGCAAGCATAGAAGCTCACCACATGGTTACACCGCGCGATTTTCAGGTTAAATCTTAATATTTAAATATTTGATTTAATCATCTGATGACCCGGCGATCCCGCCAAGCAATGACGTAATCAGCGAAAGTGCGATACTGAATATCAAAGCCCACCAAAAGCCGTCAACCACCATTCCGTCAATGAAATAATCGGCGATCAGAATCACGATAGCATTGATGACGAACGAGAATAATCCAAGTGTGATGATTGTCAACGGCAAACCTAAGATGCTCAGGATCGGCTTTACGATAAGGTTTAAGACACCGAGAACGATTGCAAACACAATCGCGGTAGAAAATCCTTCGAAATGTACACCGGACAGAATTTTAGTCAGAAAGAACGCTACAACAGCCGTAATCAGAAGTCGGATAATTAAATTCATAGCTTAATTTTTAATTAAAGATTATTATTGAAAGGTTTGAAATTAGTCATTTCCTTTAAGATTACAAAAATTCAAACACAGCGAAACGTATGCCTTTATGGAAAAAATACAGCACGATTAGCTTTAGGAAAGCCTTTCCAGAACCGATTGCAGCACAACTTCGTTTTAAAACGTGGCTTAAATTTATTATCTTCATCGCAAAAATTATTAATAATGAGACATTACGTTAAAGCAATGATGCTTTCTACGGTGTTTGCCGCAAACCTGAATGCGCAGACCACCGATCCGATGGTGAAGAAAATCATGAATGAGACTTACCAGAATTCGCAGCTCGAGCAGCTTGCGTATGAACTTCTCGATGGCATTGGGCCCCGTTTGGTCGGTAGCCCGAAAATGCAGCAGTCGCACGACTGGGCGGTTGAAAGATTTAAAAACTGGGGCATCGACGCCAAAAACGAGCAATGGGGTGAATGGAAATCCTGGGAAAGAGGAACTTCCACTATCGAAATGGTAGCGCCACACAACCGTTCTATTGAAGGAATGCAACTGGCCTTCAGTCCGGCAACCGGATCAAAAGGCGTTACAGCGGACGTAGTGATGTTGCCAGAATTTACCAGCGCAGAACAGTTTCAAACCTGGCTCCCAACCGTTAAAGGCAAATTTGTAATGGTTTCTCAGTATCAGTCTACGGGACGCCCGGAATATAACTGGAAGGAATTTGCCACACCTGAATCATTTGAAAAAATGAAAAAGGATTCTGAAGCAGCTTCTGAAAAATGGCAAAACTCAATAAAAGCTACTGGAGAAACTTCTCGCACGCTGAATGCTAAGCTTGAAGCAGCCGGCGCGGCGGGAATCATTTCCTCGAACTGGTCCAGAGGTTTTGGCGTGAATAAAATTTTCTCCGCGGGCACAAAAAAGATTCCGGTGGTTGATATTTCGCTTGAAGATTACGGACAGCTTTACCGGATGATTCAGCACAAAACCACACCGAAACTTAAAATCACAGCCAATTCCAAAGACCGCGGAACGGCGCCGACTTTCAATACCGTGGCGGAAATCAAAGGTTCGGAAAAGCCGGATGAATACATCATTCTGTCCGCTCACCTCGATTCGTGGGACGGCGGTACGGGCGCTACCGACAACGGAACCGGAACTATCACAATGATGGAAGTGGCAAGAATTCTTAAAAAACTGTACCCAAATCCCAAGCGCACCATCATTGTAGGCCTTTGGGGCAGCGAGGAGCAGGGATTGAACGGCTCACGCGGTTACGTTTCTGCACATAAAGACCAAATGCCAAAAATCCAGGCGGTTTTCAATCAGGATAACGGTACGGGGCGTATCGCAAATATCAGCGGACAGGGTTTTTTACACGCTTATGATTATTTAGGACGATGGCTGAACGCAGTACCGAAAGAACTCACAAAAGATATAAAGACTACATTCCCAGGCTTTCCGGGTGGTGGCGGATCAGATCACGCGTCGTTTGTAGCGGCAGGGGTTCCGGCGTTTATGCTCGGGTCGCTGAACTGGAGCTATGGAAATTACACCTGGCATACCAATCGCGATACGTATGATAAGATTGTTTTTGATGATGTGAAAAGCAACGTGGCGCTTATCGCGATCCTGACTTACATGGCAAGTGAAGATCCCGAAAAAGCATCCGGCGAGAAGATCAAACTTCCGGTTGACTCACGTACTGGCGAGCGGATGAAGTGGCCCGAAGTGAAAGAGCCAACCAGAAAAGGTGGTTTGGATTAAGATTTTTGATTTTAATTGAAAGACGTCTCCCACGAGGAAGACGTCTTTCTTTTTTATTTAAATTTAATAATTTCATTTAAGTTCGATCCACACTGGCCCATGATCACTGGATTTTTCCCAACCCCGGACATCGGTGTCAACACCAGCCTTTTTGAGTTGGGGCAAAACCTCAGGCGAAAGCAGGAAATGATCGATCCGCATGCCGGCGTTTCGCTGGTAAGCATTGCGGAAATAATCCCAAAAGGTGTAGATCGTTTCATTCGGATACAGATGCCTGATCGCATCCGTCCAGCCCTGACCAATCAGATTGTGAAACGCTTCGCGAACTTCGGGTAAAAACAAGGCATCGCTTTTAAACTTTTCCGGCTTGTACACGTCGTTTTCGGTTGGTATCACATTAAAATCACCTGCGAGTACCACTTTCTTACCGGAATTGATCAGCATTTCCGCATGGGCGTCCAGCCGTTCAAACCAATGCAGTTTGTAATCGAATTTCGGACCCGGCACAGGGTTTCCGTTCGGCAGATAAAGACAGCATATAATTAAATCTTTCACTTTCACTTCAAGATAACGGCTTGCTTCGTCCGAATCATCGCCGGGAAGAGACGTTCTGGACACCTGGGGTTTCCCGATCTTCGAAAGTACAGCCACACCATTCCAACTTTTCTGGCCGAGCCAAACTACTTCATAACCCGCTTCGAGGATTGCTTCCTCAGGGAATTTTTCCTGTGGCGCTTTCAGTTCCTGCAGACAGGCAATATCCGGCTGTGTTTCACTTAGCCAACGCAGCAGTACGGGCAACCTGCCATTCACACCATTTACATTATAAGTTGCAATTTTCATTTGACGATTGTTTAAAGTTTTTTCGTTTTTTGATTGGAAGAGTTTTTGATACAGCCATTCAAAACCACGAGTATGAGAGCAATTTGGAATGGAGCCATCGGCTTCGGATTGGTAAATATCCCTATCAAACTTTACACCGCAACCGGCGAAAGCAATCTCGACCTTGATATGCTCGATAAAGATGACCTTTCAAACATCAATTTTAAACGCGTAAATGCAACCACAGGAAAAGAAGTGAAATACGCAGATATCGTGAAAGGTTACAAACTCGAGGACCGGTATATCGTGCTGACGCCGGAAGATTTCGAACAGGTGAATCCGGAAAAGAGCAAATTGCTGAACATCAAACAGTTTGTGGATATAAATGAGATTGACAGTGTTTACTTCGAGTCATCTTACTTTCTGGAACCGCAAAAAAATGGAGAAGATGCGTACAAACTGCTGCTGAATGCCATGATCAAAACGAAAATGGCCGGCATAGGAACATTTATTTTAAGGGAAAAAGAAATCCTCTGTCTGGTAAGACCCTATGAAGATAAAATCTTGATCCTAAACCGGATGCGTTATCCCGAGGAGATCCGGAGTTTTGAAGACCTGAAGGTTCCTTCTGCGAAAAAACCCAATAACGATGAGTTGGAAATGGCAGAATCGCTGATCAAACAGCGCGCGACAAAATTCGATCCGAAAAAATTTAAAAATACCTATAATGAGGACTTGATGAAGATAATCGAAGCCAAATCAAAAGGTAAAACCAAGAAAATCGAGCCGAAAGAAGAAGTTTCATCAAAAGCGACAGATCTTATGGCACAGTTGAAAGCCAGTCTTGAAGCGGGAAAAGCAAAGGCCGGATAACTGGAATAGATTCATAATGCAATGAAAAACCTCGAAGAATACAATAAAAAGCGCGACTTTTCGCAGACCAGCGAACCGGAAGGCGAACTGAAAAGCTCGAAAGGTAAACTGAAGTTTGTGGTGCAGCGTCACGCCGCAAGCCGACTTCATTATGATTTCAGGCTGGAAATGGATGGCGTCCTAAAAAGTTGGGCCATACCGAAGGGTCCATCGCTTGACCCAGAAGACAAACGTCTGGCGATGATGGTGGAAGACCATCCTTTTGATTACCGCACCTTCGAGGGCACCATTCCAGCCGGAAACTACGGCGCGGGCGTGGTGGAAATCTGGGATGAAGGCACTTACGAACCATTAAAAAAGATCAAAAATAAAAGTGATGATCTGGTGATGCAAGGCGAACTCGAAAGCGGCTCGATCAAGATCGTCATGCATGGCAAAAAGTTGCATGGCGAATTTGCACTGGTGAAAATCAAGAATTCGGAAGAAGGAAATCCGTGGCTGCTCATCAAACATAGAGACGAATTCGCTACCGATCATTACGACGCGGAGGAAAATACGAGCCCTGACTCAAAAGTCTCTGAATATCTTCAGAGCAAAAAAAAAAGTCAAAGCGGTAGTGAAACGCACAAATTAAAAGGTTTTAAAAACTATACACCTGCCCTCGCCGGCGAAAAAAAACTGAAAAATTTCATCACTCCGATGTTGTGCGGAACCACCGAAAAGCCCTTCAGCTCACCTGAGTGGGCTTTTGAGATTAAATGGGACGGATATCGCGCCATCGTTGACCTACGAGATGAAATTCAGATTTACTCCAGAAACGGTTTATCTTACACCGAAAAGTTTAGAAAAATCAGCAATTCGCTTAAGCTTCAGCAGCATGAAATGATCCTGGATGGCGAACTGGTAGCCTACGATGATAAGGGAAAACCGAATTTCCAGTGGCTGCAGCGCATCGGGGAAAACCCCAATTTGATCGTCATCTATCAGGTTTTCGACCTGCTTTGGCTTAACGGGCATTCTACGGAAAACATGACTTTGCTGCAGCGGAAAGAGTTGCTGAAAGAGGCATTGGTGGAAACTGATGTCATTAAATATCACGATCACGTCCTCGAAAAAGGCGAAGATTTTTATCGGCTTGTGGAAAGCCTGCAGTTGGAAGGGATGATCGCCAAGAAAACGGACAGTACTTATCAGCGCGGCACCCGAACAGGCGACTGGCTCAAGATTAAAAGCATGAAAACTGATGAAGTCTTGATTTGCGGTTTCACAGCGCCAAAAGGTGGACGGAAGAAATTCGGTTCGCTAATATTAGGCCGGTATTCCAATGGTGAACTGAAATTTTGCGGTCACACCGGAACCGGCTTCAGTGACAAGACGCTGACTGAACTGCACAAAAAGATGGAGCCGCTGATCACTGCAAAATCACCTTTTTCTGAAGTACCGAAAACCAATGATACCGCAACCTGGCTCAAACCAGAACTTATTGCTGAAATTAAATTTACCGAAACTACCGAGGAGCATATTTTCAGACATCCGGTTTTTTTACGCTTGCGGGAAGACCTTAGACCTGAAGATTTAGACACCGCTAAACCTGAGGAAAAATTAAAGACTGAAACTGAACTTCCAGACAGTGTCCCAATAAAAAATACACCGAAAAAGACAGCGGAGGAACTCACCAATTTTGGCGACGAGAAGGTGAGGCTTACCAACCAAAATAAGATTTATTTCCCGAAAGATGGCATTTCGAAAGGTGATTTGATCGCCTATTACCAAAGCATGGCGGAGTACATCCTACCCCATCTCAAAGACCGGCCACAGTCGATGAACCGTTTTCCTAATGGGATTGATGGCATGAGTTTCTACCAAAAAGATGCATCAGATGAAACTCCGTCCTGGATTGAAACGCAGAAAGTCTATTCAGAATCTAATGACAAACTGATCAATTATATCCTGTGTAACGACCGAGCTACGCTTGCTTATCTGAACAATCTCGGTTGCATCGAACTGAATGTTTGGACGAGCCGTGCGAGCACTTCAGACCAGCCAGATTATCTTGTGCTTGATCTGGATCCGTCTGAAAACAACACCTTTGAAGAGGTCATTCTCACGGCGCAAACAGTGAAAAAAGTCCTCGATAAAGGTGGAATTGAAGGTTTCTGCAAAACTTCCGGCTCCAGCGGAATTCATATTTATGTACCAACCGGTGCACAATATACTTTTGAGCAGGTGAAAAATTTTGCACATCTGATGATGCAGATGGTTCAGCAGGAACTGCACGAAATCACCACCCTTGAACGTGCACTTCAGAAACGCGACAAAAGCAAGATCTACCTGGATTATCTTCAAAACCGCCGCGGCCAGACGCTGGCAAGCGTTTACAGTCTGCGACCCAAAAACAGCGCGCCGGTTTCTATGCCGGTTGAATGGGATGAACTTAAGTCAGGTCTTTCGCCCACCGATTTTAATATTGAGAATGCCCAGGAACGCGTTCAGGCCAAAGGCGACCTGTTCAAACCTGTACTCGGGCCGGGTTTTGACATGCTGAAAGCGATCGGTTTACTTGCAGAATCTTGAAATTTGCTTCGGAATATTCTTCAAATCATGTTTTACAGTGGCTTTGGAAGCATTTTTGATAATGCATCAATATGCAGACACAGAACTACAACAACCACAAAAAGTACTACGCGCCACACCATTTTATTTTCCTGCCGCTGCTGATGATTTTGCTGATCGTAGGTGTATGGAATATTTTTACTGATGAGGATAACCAGTTGATTTGGATCTTATTTTCCGTGGTTGTATTTCTCATCTCATATTTGGCAATCATGCTGCGCCAGCATTATGCACTTGGAAATCAGGACCGCATTATCAGGCTTGAATTTAAGCAACGTTACTTTGAAATTTTTGGCGAAAGGTCGGATGAAGTTGCTGAAAAACTCAATTTCCTTCAAATGGCCGCACTGCGTTTTGCGTATGATGAGGAATTTAAGGTTTTGGTCAAGCGCGCGCTTTCGGAAAATATCTCTGGCGATGAAATTAAAAAAGGCATCACAAAATGGCGGCCGGATAATAATCGGGTATAAAACAATAAACTAACATTAAAAAAATAGATTATGAAAAAGTTCACATTATTCAGTTTAATGACAGTAGCATTAATGACTTTAACGGGTTGCGATGTCATAGGAACCATCTTCGAAGCCGGTATGTGGTGGGGAATTATACTTGTAGTTGCAGTGATTGGTTTAATTCTTTGGCTTTTTACTAGAAATAGAAATTAATTGCAATGCAGAAAGATTCAAAAAAGAAAATCCGTCCCGAGCAGTCGCAGGCTAAACCGGGTTTGGAAAAAAACCTAAAACCCAAACCTAAAAGTCAGCCTGCGCTTGCGGGCGATAAATTATCGGGAAAAGTTGCTCTCATCACAGGTGGTGACAGCGGCATCGGACGTGCGACTGCACTGCTGTTCGCAGAACACGGCGCTGATATTGCGATTGCTTATTTGAACGAAACTGCAGATGCCGAAGAAACGAAGAAAGAAATAGAGAAACTCGGTCGTAAATGCCTTCTTATCGAAGGTGATTTGGGCAACGAAACGCATTGTAAAAAGGTGATCAGTAAAACCTTAAAAAAGTTTGGTTCACTGGATATCCTAATTAATAATGCGGGAACACACTGGGAAGCTGATTCCATAGAAGATATCACCACAAAACAGTTGATGATCACGTTTAATGCTAATTTTTTCTCCATTTTCTGGCTGACCAAAAATGCGATGCCACACCTGAAAAAAGGCAGCAGTATCATCAATACAACGTCGGTTACCGCCTATCGTGGAAGTGACCATCTGATTGATTATGCCGCAACAAAAGGCGCGATTCTTTCCTTCACGCGCAGTCTTTCCGCGAATCTTGCGGAGAAGGGAATTCGGGTCAACGCGGTAGCACCCGGCCCTATCTGGACACCGCTTATTGCCTCCACGTTTTCAAAAGAGGCTGTGGCTGAATTTGGCAGTGATGTGCCGATGAAGCGCGCCGGTGAGCCACGCGAGGTGGCCACTTGTTTCCTGTTTTTGGCAAGTGAAGATTCGTCGTATATGACCGGCCAGGTTTTGCATCCGAATGGAGGTGAAATTGTGGGAAGCTAAGTTTCGGGATTGTGAATAACAAATTAAAATAATGAACACCCCTGAAACTGAAATTGTAAAATCGCTTACACCGGCGAAAATCGTGAAGATCATGAAAGACCCGGTGAAATCGGCGAAAGCCGTGAGTCTTGTCTATACCACAGACCGCGACAGCGCGGGCATCGTACGAAAAAAAAGCGGCAAGAAGTACGCTTACTTCATGGATGGTGAAAGAATAAAAGACAAGGAAGAAATAAGCCGGATCAATAAACTGGCTATTCCGCCGGCATGGGAAAATGTTTGGATTTGCGGCTTACAAAACGGTCACCTGCAGGCTACCGGACTTGATGCCAAAAAACGGAAGCAATACCGCTACCATCCGGTTTGGAATGCATTGAGAAACCATACTAAATTCTACCGGATGGTGCATTTTGGATATGCACTGCCAAACATCAGGCTGAATTTGGAAAAAGACCTTTCGCTTAAAACTTTAGAAAAAAGAAAAGTACTGGCCGTGGTGGTAAGCTTGATGGAGAGGACGAATATCAGGATCGGCAACAGTGTGTATGAAAAGCTGTACGGGTCATTCGGGATCACCACGCTGAAGGACAAACATGTGGAGATTAGCGGACAGAAGATCCATTTTTCATTCAAAGGAAAAAAAGGAATCTATCACGATATAGATTTGAGGAACAGAAAGCTCGCAAAAGCCGTTCAAAACTGTAAAGACATTCCCGGGAAAGAGCTTTTCCAGTATTATGACGACGAAGGAAAACGGCATCCGATAGATTCCGGAATGGTGAATGAATATATTAAGGAGATCAGCGGTGAAGATTTTACGGCAAAAGATTTCAGAACCTGGTCGGGAACGGTGAACGCGCTGATCGCTTTTAAAGAAATAGAGGCCGCAGAAAATGACAGTACCTACAAATCCAAAGTAAAAAAGGCATTGGAAATGGTGGCTGAAAACCTTGGTAATACGCCAACCGTTTGCCGGAAATATTATGTACATCCACTGGTCATCAATCTTTACGAAAATAATTCGATCCGGAAATATCTGGATGAACTCGACGCGATTGAAGTTGATGACGGCAAAGCCGGATTAACGAAAGAGGAAAAAATCGTAATGAAAATTCTGGAAACAGAGAAGCCCAGATGAATTTAAAAATTAAATAAACATTAAATAATACTATTATGAAAATCGAGATTCAGGAAAACGAGATCAATCTGCTCCGTCTTGGCGAAACAAGATCTGAAGCAGAGACTGTGAAACGCGAGATCTTTTTTGAAATTCAGGGAAAGGAATATACAATTTGGGTGATACTTGACCGTAACAATACGGGTGAAAACTATGATGACCCCGAGAATTTCTATATGATGAACAAGGCGATGGTAGATGCGGCACTCGTCACTTTTCTCTCTGAACATCATTTCTACAACCATCGCGACGCAGATGGGGACAGGGCCTCAAACAGTATTTAGTACAATCCCACGAAGCCTGAAACTATTGATTTCAGGCTGTTTTTTTTATGCGTTAATATTTCAAAATCAATTTTGATGACAATAAAAACCCAGGTTTCATTCCGGCAATATGTGAGATTACTGTTTGGCCTTACCTACCAGCGTCCGGTGCTGAAACTTCTTCTTGGTCTGGCCGTTCTGCTGATTTTGTGGATTACGTTCTATTATGCAGGAATTCTGGATTTGCCCAAACCCATTATCTATCAGTACATCACACTTGTGCTGATCCTTGTAGCGCAGCCGATCGTGATTTTCACCACCATCTATACGGTCTATCATTCCAGTTTTCAGATTTGCGAACCGCTTGAAATGGAACTTTTACGCGATGAGATACAGATTCGCGGCAATTCGTTTTATATGGAAGTGAAGTGGGAGAAACTCTTTAAAATCATTGAGAAGCGCGACTGGTTCCTGATCTATCAAAATAGTTTATCCGCCATCATCATCGCTAAAAAAGATATGGAACATACTGAAATCACCGAATTCCGCAAGATATTGCAGGACCTCAAAAAAGTTCCTGTGCAGCTGATGGATCAAATTTAAATTTTTAAATGATGTCCGAAATATGCGCCACCACGTCCACCGGATGTGTCCCGTGCTGCAGACTGTCCATCGCAATGCCGAAAGCCAGGATTTCCTTGCTCAGTTTTTTCCCGAAAGTGTCGATTAAATCCACCAATTCGTCCCTTGTGGCGTCAAGTCCGTTGGCTGCAAAGGTTTCTTCCAAAGACTCTGCGATGTCCTCTTCGGGCTCACCATAGGCTTTCCGCGCAATGACATACAACAGGACGTGATCATCTAAAAATTCCGGTGTCGCTTCTGCGTAGGTCATTAGGAATTCCTCATAATCAAACTTTTGCTTGGCACTGTTGAGCACATAATCTACCACGAGATTGAGTTCTTCATCGCTGAAATCTCCCATTTGGTTTGAATTTTCACCTTCATAGTCGTCATCTTCTTCGAAATCGTCCTCATCGAAATCATCTGTGCTCAAAAATTCATCCTCATCACCCATCACATCCAATTCATCATCAGTTAAGCCGCTGTCAAATTCTGTGGTTTCTGCGGCGTTAAGATCGGTTTCGGCAGGATTTCCATTGGCGGTTTTCTGCATTTCTTCCATTACAAGTTGGTGAAAATAAGCAAACCTGTAGCCGTACGCTTCTTCCAAGTCATTCAGTTCTGTCTCTACTTCATCAAGCAGTTCAGCATCTTCCTCCCCTATTTCTTCGGGCGTAGCAACGTGATTCAGCCAATATTTGTCGCGCTGCAGGATGCAGTATACTTTAAAGATGGCTTTCTCAGCCTCGATTTTGTCGGTTTCGATCAGTGTATCAAAAGCCGTAAGGTTTTCAAGGTAAAAATTCTTATCGATCATGGTATGGACGTTTAAAATTAAAAGGAATTGAAATAAATTGCCGGCGCAAACTTAGCTAAAATAGCTTATTTGATAATATATAAATCGGTCTAAATAAAAATGCCGCGTTCTTTTTCGCGGCATTTTTTATAATGTTCAGAACTGATTATTCTGCTTTGTTTTTCTTAATTTTTGCACTGATGAATTCCCAGATCATTGGCAATATGGAGATCACGATGATACCGATAATTACGGTCTCAAAATTTTCCTGCACCACCGGCATGTTTCCGAAGAAATAACCAAGCAATGTAAGGCCGAAAACCCATACAAAACCGCCGATCACGTTATATTTAATGAATGTTTTATAATTCATCGAACCAATTCCGGCCACAAAAGGAGCAAATGTTCTCACTATCGGGACAAACCGCGCAATGATGATTGTTTTAGGACCATTCTTTTCGTAGAATTCCTGGGTTTGAGCGATATATTTTGGGTTTACGAGCTGCTTCTCACCAATTTTCCAGCCGAGGATTTTCAAACCGATATTTTTCCCCAAATAATAATTTAAAGAATCGCCCAATACTGCCGCAACAAACAACAGTCCCAAAACGAGCCACAGATTGAGGCTGGCCACATCACCCGACGCGCTGACGACACCCGCACAGAAAGTACCCGCGGCAAAAAGCAAAGAATCGCCCGGCAGGAAAGGCATCACTACAAGCCCGGTTTCTACGAAGATGATGAGGAAAAGGATGAGGTAAATCCACAAACCGTAATCTACAATCATAGTGAACAGATGCTTGTCGAGGTTTAAGAAGAAATCGAGGATGCTTTGAATTAATTCCATAATGAGAAATGTAAGTTTTAATGGCAGCAAAAATAGTCTAAAGAAATGGGATTTGAAAAAGTGGGGAAAATCTGTTGCAGATGCTTAAGTTTTAAGGTTTTTCTTCGGAATTAAAAAAAATCCTGCGGACGGATGTGGCAGGATTTCGGTGCAATAAAGGAGGTAAAAATTATTTCACTGCTTCACGCAGTTCCTTTGATTGGGTTAAATGCTGCTCAAGCGTAGGAAGCGTCTTTTCTGCAAACTGTTTCAGTGCAGCATCACTACCCTGCGAAGCTTGTTTTTTGAAGAGATCCACGGCTTTCTGATGATCAGAAACCATCATTTCCGCGAAAGCCCTGTCGAAATCCGCACCTGTTTTAGCTTTCATATCGTCGTGCATTCGCTGCTGTGAGGCGTCCGGAGTGGTTGGCAGAGTAAGTCCGGCGGCGGTTGCGAGGCTTTTCAGTTCATCATTGGCTTTTGTATGGTCGCGGACCATCATCTCACCAAAACTTTTCACTTTCGCGTTGTTACCGTTGGTGGCAGCCAACTGTCCGTGCATCACCTCCATCATCCCGCTTTTAGCGGCTTCCATCGCGAAGGTTCTGTCCTGATCATTTAAGGTACCGCTTTGCGTTGTATCACCTGAAACTGCCATGCTGTCCTGAATCATTGCGGTGTCAGCCGGCATGTTCATCTCCAGACTGTCTGTTGACATTTCGTTGGTAGTGGTTTCATTCTTTTTGCAGGCTGTAAGAGCTACAGCGCATACAATTGCTAAAAGTGACTTTTTCATCTTTTTTATTTTTTAATGTTAACGTAATTGATTATCAATACGCTAGCGCTACAACTATTTTGCCAAATGTGTCTGGTGGCTTCTGAGAAGGCTTGAAATAAACACACTAAAAACCTCTCGAAAGGATAAACGACCAAGCTTCATAGCCCCGGCTGACGCGGCATCCCCCGCGCGAGGCGTAAACCGAGCGCGGGGATACAGCAGAAGACGGGTCTGCCTGTGGAAAGATGCACCCAATGTGTTGCTTCTAAAAAAATTAAAATCAAAAAAAACGCGGACCATAAATGATCCGCGCATATATAAAATGAAATTTAGATTACTTAACAATCAATTTTGCTGATTGCGTTTTTGTGGTTACAAAATACAAGCCTTTCGGAAGATTCTTAAGTGAAATCTGTGTATTATTGGTCACATTAGCAACAGTCTGTACTACCTGGCCAGCCGCGTTGTAGATCTTCACTGTTTCCGTGCCGCTAAGTCCGCTGATGAATACAGCCTGAGTGGTTGCAGGGTTGGGGTAAAGTGTGATTTTCTTCGGTGCGATGGCCTGAGAATCTGTTCCTAACGGCGCATAACAAGACCAGGTAAGGTCATCAAACGACACACGGTTTTGTGTTACGTCATCAACCAGCTCGATGGTAAAGTTACCTTCTACATCAATATTCTGGATGGTAGTGGATTTTGCAGTTTTAGAATATGGAATCTGTCCTTTTACCACACCATTGATCTTCAGAGTATAGCTTCCGTCTGAATCGCTGAACGGCAAATAGGTCTTTACAGTAAGCGAACTGATACCGCCGGAAATAGTGCTCGACTTCAGGCTGCCTTTTCTGATGCAGATTGCGCGGCTTGCACCGTCAATACTGATCTGTCCGTCTGTACGTGCATTGGTGGCGGTCCAAACGATCGATTTACTGCTCCAGGTTCTGTCTGCATAAGATGAAGACGCACTTGGGAGGTTTTCGAAATCCTCAGTTCCACAGCTCGTGCCCGAGCCTGTAGAAGCTGGTTCTGTAGTGCCCTGAACGGTTGCGCTGCTGGCAGAGAGGTTTCCGCTGTTGTCTTTAGCAATCACGTGGAAAGTATACGTCGTGGCAGGGTTTAGTCCTGTAACGGTGGTCAACGGATTGAAAACGGTAGCTTTCAGCACATTGTCTGCATAAACCTCGTAGCTGCCTACTGCATTGTTGTCTGTAGACGCCGTCCAGGCCAGAGAAATACTGTTCGATGTCTTCGCAGTCACCGCCAGGTTGGTAGGTGCAGTAGGCGCTTCTGTGTCGCCTTCCGTACCGCCGCTGAAAGTATCAGGCCAGTTGTTCTGCGCCTGTGGGCCACCCCAGATTACAGTCGCAAGATATGGGTTATCAATAAATGGATTTCTGTTTTTCTGTGTCGCAGCTACCACATTGTTGCGCTGGATTTCGAATGCTGAAACAGGGTCTTCCACATTCCATTTAAGTAGGATATCCGGAAAATCTGATGAGTAGGTACTCGGATTCATCGTAATGTTAAGCGGAAGGCATCGGCCGCCGTAACGAACGTACATGTACATAAGAATTCTAGCCACATCTCCTTTCCATTCGTTTCCTGGGTACCAACCACCACGTGATGTTTTGTACGCCGTAGCGCCTGTTCCGTCGTCGAATAAAAGACTTCCGCGGGTGCTGTTCAGGGTGTTATCGGCCGGTCTCAGGTGATGTCCGTCAGCTCCGGGTCCTGAAGTGCCGAGGTTTGGAGTTCCCTTAGATTTCGCATACACGTGTTCACGGTTCCATGTACCGCCTACGGGACGGCTTCTCTGGTGCGTGCCGGATGCCTGAGATCCGTAGATCAGCAACAGGTTGCCCGGAACGGCCGGATCCACATCGCTGGTTTTCATCAAAGTCTGAAGTTCACTGTAAGAAATTACTTTAGTGTGCGTGTTGGTGATGAGGGTTGCCAGGTCACCTTTCAGGGCGTTACCTGTTTTGCTAAAATTTACTGAGTTGTAATACGCGGGAGCGCTTTGGGCGTGAAGTAAGAATGAAAACAAACTTACCAATAAGGATAATTTAAGCTTCATAATGCATTGAATTTTTATTTTTTGTCTAAAGTGTAAATTTTATCTTGGTAAAAAACCGTCACATTTTCGTCCCGCATTGTCAGCGGAAATAACGTTTGGCCTTGTAGAAAAAGTACGTCCGGGAAAATATATAGTTGTGCCTGAACTGCTTTTTGCAGGGAGTTTGACGACACCGATACCTGCAGTGGAGAATCCGTTTGAATATTGTTAAAAGCATCAAAGCCTGGATTTAACGGCCCGAAAGCCAGCACTTCAGTCCACAGACCCGGATGTCCGCTTCCCTCCCCTACGAAAATACGGTTTTCCTGCTCATCAATGCCGATGACATAAAGCGGTTGATCTTTACCACCTACGCTGATGCCTTTGCGCTGGCCAAGCCGGAAATTCCCGAAACCGGTATGTGCTCCCACCAAAAATCCATCAAACAGCGAATACGCGTAAGGCTTAGCACTGGCATAAAGTTTCTCTTTCAGCGGTAAATCTGCAGGTATGGTTTGGCTGTATAGCGGCGATACTGCGGGAATCTCGACTAATTGTCCTTGCTCATTTATCATTAAAAACCGAAAAACGCCGCGTATGATGATCAGGGTGAAATAACGGGCAGCTAAAGTACCCATTTTTAATTAATATGCAAATGACAGAACTCACATTCTGCCAAATCACGACCAATAGCTGATAAATATTATCAAATAAAGAATTTTTTCCGGCGTAAGAAATCCAAAATTGGCACGAATTAACTCCCAGAAATGGGGTCTGTTATCAAAATTCCGGGAAATTGGCATCGATTTTTTTCAGCTCATGGAAATATTTTCTGCAGTTCCGCATAGTTTTCCAACCTTGATTAAACCGGTAGTAGCGCACACCACGTTTTCGGTGTTCTTTTGAAATTTGATAAAGAATGTTCCAGTGACGCGCGAGGATGCGGCAGGCTTCGAAAAGTGTATTACCATTTCCATAGACGTGATGAGGCTCGGCACCGCATCCGTTGTATTCAAGGATTGAAAAATTTTTACCCTGCTTTAAGTCTTCGATCGAAGCACATTTAATATCATAACGGCCATAATAAAGGGTGTCGGAATACGAACTGATCTCATCAAAAATGGAGACCAGACGAGCATCAATCTCCTGATCAAGACTTTTAAGTGAGCATCCACGACTCAGGTTCAGCGCATTGCTCATGCAGATGCGTTCGCCATTTTGTAACACAAAATGCAGTCTGTCTGCGTGTTTTGCCCGCATTTCTGGAAGCCTGAAGCGTAACTTCGGACACGCTGTCATCAGTTCATATAATGTCGAAGTGCCATCACCTACCACATCAAGGAATTCTTTCCGAACAAAACCGGTAATGGTCCCTTTTGCCTCATTAGGAAAGCGATAATAGAAGACACTCACCTCCAGCGGATACGTCACAAATTCCTGCACCACATAGTTTACAAGCATCGCCTCATGATACAATCTGAGCTGTGCCGCGTTGCTGATGATCCTGAACATGAAACCCATCCGGCCCACATCGGGTTTTACAGCGAACGGATACTGAAAAGTTTCGGAAACTGTCTGTTCCAGCTCACTGAACGGAATATTCGCCTTCACGCCTACTGTTTTTGGATAGGTTGCGGGCGGCAAATGCTCATAAATCGACAATTTGGTCACCCCTTCGAATCCGCCGAATTCAAGTTTGGGATTTGATGGTGTGAAAAACCACCAGGAGCGCGCACGGAAGCAGTTCCAGACCCATATGGGAACAATCGGGACGTATTTTATACGCCAGTCCCAGGTCTCCCAGTGCGCGATTTTGTGTAGAATGGGTCTTAGCTGCATACCAATCGTAAAGATAAATAAAGCAGCCATTTCCACTCATGTTTTTGCCTGGACTTGATACTTTATTTAAACAATTAACTCCGATCCGACTGATTATAATTTAAAATTTCAAGGGTGCGCTGGTCTTGTTCAGAGTTAAAAAATTTTGCAAGTGCATCTGTGAAAACCGACTCAACACTTCCATCTGCAAGAGCAAAAAGCGTAAGACTCGATTGCAGTTTGAGGTCATCCGGACTACCGAAAACAGAATGAGGATCACTATCGGACTGGCCGTTCAGAGCAGAAGTTATCTCTTTAAGCCGCTGGCCTAAGATGGGATGTTGTAAGAAATCACGTGCTTCCTTGAAATCCTTTATACCATAATAATTTGCGGTTTCACTGCGGCCCAGACCTTTCAGTTGCGGAAATATAAACCACATCCAGTGCGATTGTTTCTTTCCGTTGCTGATTTCGTTAAGTGCATCAGCGTAGGTATTGTTTTGGGCATCGATAAATCTTTGGAGTGACATCTTAATTTTTTCGGATGCGCAGCAAAAGCCGTTCCCGAAGATTCTGAACAGGATGAACGGTGATTTACTTTCCGATACAGAACTTCGAAAAAATATTTCCAAGCACTTCATCATTGGTGAATTCACCGGAGATTTCGCCGAGGTATTCCAGTGCGTTGCGCAATTCGTAAGCAAGAAGTTCAGTTGTAATTTTTTCTGTAACCGCATCCTCCACTGCCTTTACTGCCTGAAGCGACTTCTGCAAAGCTTCGAAATGGCGCTGGTTCGTGATGACCACATTTTCGTCAGTTTTTAAGCTTTCGACAAAGTGAGTAAGTGAATTTTTAAGCTCGTCCAGATTAACATTTTCCTTAGCCGAAATTTCAAGGAATTTTAAGCTCTGCTGGCCGGTTTCCGCTTTAATTTTCTCTTCAAATGAATGTGTGGCTGCCGAGTTTTTGTCCATTTTTGTAAAGCAGATGACGGTCTCCAAATCATCACGCAACAGGCTTTTCAGCATCGCGATATCTTCAGAAATGTCGGTTGAAGCTGCATCCATTAAGTAAATAAGGATATCAGCTTTGTCAGATTTCTCTTTGGCCTTTTCTACCCCAATTTTCTCGATTTCATCTGTAGTTTCACGCAAACCCGCCGTGTCAATAAGTCTGAACGCATTTCCTTTTATATGAATCACTTCCTCGATCGTGTCCCGCGTCGTTCCGGCAATGTCGCTTACAATCGCGCGTTCTTCATTTAAAAGTGCGTTCAGCAGCGTAGATTTTCCCGCATTCGGTTTCCCGAGAATGGCGACCGCTACCCCATTTTTGAGCGCATTTCCGTACGTGAAACTTTCAATCAGGGATTTTAGTTTTAATTCGATTTTATTCAGCAGCGCCGTCAGCGCCGTGCGGTCTGCAAATTCTACGTCTTCTTCGGCAAAATCCAGTTCAAGTTCTACCAACGACACAAAATTCAGCAAATCAGTTCTCAAAATGGAAATTTCATCCGTGATGCCGCCCTTAAGCTGTTTGAGAGCGACTTTTCGCGAAGCTTCGTTTTCAGACGCAATAAGGTCTGCAATAGATTCGGCTTGGCTTAGGTCAATCCGTCCGT
Source organism: Kaistella rhinocerotis (assembly GCF_030243905.1). Classification (NCBI taxonomy): domain Bacteria; kingdom Pseudomonadati; phylum Bacteroidota; class Flavobacteriia; order Flavobacteriales; family Weeksellaceae; genus Kaistella; species Kaistella rhinocerotis. The sequence goes on from NZ_JASSYY010000001.1 coordinate 489,461, forward strand.
TCATGAATGCGCGCATGGTGAATTCGCCTGCTTTGGCCATGCGTGCGCCGTTTTTCAGCAAAACTTCGAGGATCTTTTTACCGATAAAAGGAGAGCCGTGGTAGGAAATCTCAACGGAATTTTCGGTGGTAAACGTTTTCGGCGCCAAAAAGACCGTAACCATTACTTCATCAATGCTTTCATTGCCGTCTTTTATAAATCCGTAGTGAACGGTGTGCGACTTCACTTTCGCGAGATTTTTACCTTCGAAAACCCTGTTAGTTATTTCCACCGCGTCATCGCCCGAAAGCCTGATGATGCCGAGTGCGCCCATACCGTTCGCTGTCGCGATCGCACAAATCGTGTCTTGCTTCATACCGCAAATTTACGGATTTGGTTTGAGTAGTTTAAAGTTTTAAGGAAAAGAGACTACGAACCGCCGAAACCCAACGGTAGGTTTTCGTGAGACCGTTCAGGAATCAACTTATATCATTCTTAGCTTAAGATATTGTTAATTTTTATATAAATAATTAAATCCACCACTTCCGATTTACACTAAAAGACGTAATTTCATATTGGCATTGAGCAGTTTACAGCCTCTCATCAAAATCTGAATTTTATGGAAAATCCAATACAGGGCACCGACCGGATACTTACCGGTTTCATTCAGGCAGTGCTAACGTTCTACCTTTTCGTCAATTCGATTCTCAATATTGCGCCGCTCGTGAACCGAGATCTCGGTATCGGTGCCAGCTCAATAAATATTGCGGTGTCCCCAGTTGCACTTTTTCAGAAATTCTCGTTGTGGTTTTCGGCGGAATGGCGATCAGACGAGCCGCGCAAAAATTCTCAGAACAAATCTCTGTCTCAATACAATCGGCTGAGCTTTCAGGTGCTGTCAGCGCTCACGGCCCGCAATAAAACACCTGAGAACGGTGGTAAATTTAAATAAGACTTTAAACTAAACTAGCATGGAAAATTCAAGTCAAGTTCACACCTTCCGCGGTAATGACCGCCTGCTGTACGGCATTATACTCGGCGTCCTGGCATTCTGGCTTTTTGCGCAAACAACGCTCAACATTAACGTCGGGATGGCAAAAGACCTCGGAATGGAACAAAACGCAATGAACATCGCGGTCTCCATCACTTCATTATTTTCCGGGATCTTTATCGTTGTATTCGGCGGTTTGGCAGACCGCGTCGGACGCGTCAAGATGATCCAGATCGGTTTTATTTTCAGTATTATCGGTTCAGCACTGGTGGCACTCACGCCTGCAGGTTCTTTGGCAACTCCGGTTCTGATGACCGGAAGGATCTTCCAGGGTCTTTCGGGCGCAGCGATTATGCCGGCGAGTTTAGCCCTCGTGAAAGCGTACTGGGACGGCGCGGCAAGACAACGGGCAGTGAGCTTATGGTCAATTGGTTCGTGGGGAGGTTCAGGCTTCTGTGCATTATTTGGCGGATTGGTTGCCTCTAACCTTGGCTGGCGCTATATTTTCTGGGCCACAGTAGTGATTTCTATAATTGGATTTTTAATGGTAAAAGGTACGCCCGAAAGTAAAGGCGAACCCAAACCCGGCTATAAATTTGATCTTGCAGGCATCATTACATTTATGATTTCCATCATCGCGCTGCAGATTTTGCTTAGCAAGGGAAGTGATTTTGGCTGGACAAGCCTGTTATCGCTAGGTCTTCTATCTGGTTTCGTGATTTTTGGTTTGATTTTCTACAAAATTGAAAGCGGTAACGGTAATGCATTTGTAGATTTTAAATTATTTAAGAATTCAATTTACACCGGCGCCACCAAATCAAATTTCCTGCTTAACGCCACAGCCGGCATCCTGATTGTTTCGCTTTCGCTTGTACAGCTCGGCGCGGGATTAAGCTCCCAGGAATCTGGCTTGCTGACATTGGGATACGCGATCGCAATAGTAGCGTTCATACGTGTTGGCGAAAAGCTTCTGCAGAAATTTGGGGCACGCAAACCTATGATTTGGGGTTCCTTGATTGTCGGATTATCAATCATTTTGCTGATGCAGACACAGGTTATGACGGAGACCTATAAGATTCTGGCGATCATCGCCTACACCCTTTTTGGCCTTGGTCTGGCCTTCTACGCAACACCCTCGACAGATGCTGCTCTTTCTAACCTTCCTGATGACCAGGCAGGTGCAGGTTCCGGGATTTATAAAATGGCTTCCTCACTTGGCGTGGCCTTAGGCGTGGCTGTCTCTGCCGCCGTATTTACGGCTTTAAGTGGCCAAACCGGCCCTATCGAATGGATGGACGGATTGATTAACTTCGCTGGACGCCAGCATAATCTGGCACTTCGGCAGGGCGCATTGGTTGCTTTGGGACTTAATTTATTGATGGTAATTCTGGCCATTATATCAATCCTGATGACCGTTCCAAAACATGTGAAAACCAATAACAATTAATTAAAATATTTAAAATCAATAAAATGGAAACAGCTGTTTTAGACAGAATAAAAGAGGGAAAAGAAATGCTTACCTCATGGATGAACCACATGCACCAGACACCTGAACTGGCGATGACTGAAACCAATACATCAAAATTTATTGTCGAAAGACTTCGCGAAATCGGTGGTTGGGAGATTGCTGAAGGCATCGGGAAAACCGGGATCGTAGCTTCAATGACAGTGGGTAATGGATCAAAATCAATTGGATTACGGGCAGATTTTGACGCGCTCCCAATCGAGGAAACCAATGAATTGCCTTATAAAAGCACCATCCCGGGTAAAGCGCATCTTTGCGGACACGACGGGCACACGACCATGCTTTTAGGAGCAGCCAAATATTTAGCCGAAACTAAAAATTTCAGCGGTACCGTACGCCTTATCTTTCAGCCCGGTGAAGAAACAATGGAGGGTGCGCCCGCCATGATTGCGGACGGGCTTTTCGAAAGCTTTCCCGTGGACGCGGTATTCGGGATGCACAACATGCCCGGATTGGAGCTGGGTAAATTCTATTTCAACACAGGAAAATTCATGGCTGCGGTAGACAACTGGGAAATCGAGATTACGGGGAAAGGCAGCCACGGCTCGATGCCTGAACTCGGTATTGACCCGATCGTGTGTGGTTCATCGCTCGTGTTGGCGCTTCAAACCATCGTTTCCAGAAATCTTTCGCCCTGGCATAATTCCGTAGTGAATGTCGGCTCCTTTCAAGCGGGAATTGCCGGTAATGCCGTTCCGCAGAAGGCTGTGCTTCGGCTAAGTATACGAAATATGGATCCACAAGACCGTAAAATGGTGCTTGATAAGGTGAGGAAGATCACAAAAGCCCAGGCCGAATCTTTTAACTGTGAAGTGGAAATCCGCGAAGGTATTCCCGGAACTGTGCTGGTAAATGCTGAGGAAGAAACGCATTGGGCTGCCGAAGTGGCGAAAAAGACTTTTGGCGCAGAAAATGTGATTACAGATGCGCATCCGTACATGGGAAGTGAAGATTTCGCCTTTATGCTTGAAAAGAAAAAAGGAAACTACTGCATGGTCGGGAACGGTGACACCTATATGGTACATCATCCACAGTATGTTTTTGACCAGCAATTGCTGCCACTGGGCGCGCGCTACTGGGTGGCGCTGGTGGAGAATTATCTTCAGTAAAAAAATTCAACCAAAACTAATACCATGGCTCCTCTAAAAACAATCAACCGCTATCACTTCCTTGCTGAATGGGGTGGCAACCGCGTCGAATTCACTGAAATCAGCGGCCTCGAAATTTACATTGATGTCGTAAATATGCGAAATGGAAGTTCGCCGGAAAATTCAGAATTAAAGATTCCAGGCCTCACAAAGTTCGCCGATGTAGTACTCAAACGGAATATCGTGCAGGGTGACCAGCAGTTCTACGACTGGATCAGGACAAACAGCTTCGGTAATGTGGAACGGCGCGACGTCACCATCCGATTGCTCGATTACCAACATCAGCCCGTGATGACGTGGCGCCTGCGAAATGCTTTTCCCTCACGCTATATCGGGCCAGTGCTGATGTCCGGCGACAGCCATTTGGCTACGGAAAGTCTGGTACTTTCACACGACGGACTAGACCTGATGAAATAAAGAAGCGGCTGCAAATCAATATGCAGCCGCTCCTGTTTAATCAAAATATTTACAGTGGTTTCACCTGTTCAAGGAACCAGGTTTTCACTTCTCCTTCCAAATCTTTTTCAAGTTTCTCACGGCACCAATCGTGGTATTCGTTCAACCACATTTTTTCAGGTTTCGTAAGCAAATCTACTTCGATTACGTTGCGGTCAAACGGACAAACCGTCAGAGTTTCGAACGCATAGAAAGTTCCGAAATCGGTTTTTTCAACTTCCTGGACTGCGATCAAATTTTCATGACGTATGCCGTAATGATTTTCGAGGTAAAATCCGGGTTCATTAGACAGCACCATTCCAGGGATTAAATCCTGAAAATTCATGTCTTTTCGGATGTTTTGCGGGCCTTCATGTACATTCATAAAACTGCCCACGCCGTGTCCGGTACCGTGATTATAGTCTTTCCCCTCCATCCACAGCGCGAGACGCGCAAAAGCATCAAGTTGAACGCCGCGCGTACCTTTCGGGAATTTAACCATGGACAACTGGATCAAACCTTTTAAAGCTAATGTTGAATTTCGCTTAAATTCGTCAGAAGCAGTTCCGAGTGCAAATGTTCGCGTGATATCGGTGGTTCCCTCAAGGTACTGTCCGCCAGAATCAACCAGAATCGTGTCTTCATTAGTAACCTCTTTGCTGCCCTCTTTCGGTGCCGAATAGTGCATGATGGCGCCGTTTTCTTTAAAGCCGACAATACTGCCGAAACTTTCGCCGACGAAATTTTGACCTTCAGCACGGAAACCGCGGAGTTTTTCACCGATGGAATACTCATTCATGGCTTCTTTTCCGGCTGTGTGGGTAAGCCAATACAGGAATTTCACCATAGCCACGCCGTCACGCTGCATCACCGTGCGGAAACCTTCGAGTTCGGTCTCATTTTTAATGGCTTTCATCAGATTGCCCGGAACCGGAGCTTTAATGAAAGTATTGTTGTTTTTCAACGCTTCGAAAATCGACTGGTTGCTGTTAGGTGAAATAAGAATCTTTTGCTCTTTTATTTCATTCAAATAACCGAAAAATGCATCATAATCCATCACTTTTACCGATGATTCCTGCATTTGCTGAATTGCGTCATCATCAAGTTTTTCCTGATCAATGAATAAGACAGCATCATCCATCGAAAGAACGATATAGCCTAAAAAAACCGGATTCGACTGTACATCGCTGCCGCGCAGATTCAGTGTCCACGCCACATCATCAAGACTTGAAATGATATGAAGCGAAGCGTTCTTTTCTTTCATTTTCGAACGTATGTCACTGAGTTTTTCCTTCACAGATTTGCCCGCTCGCTCAACAGGATGTACGAATACAGGGTTTTTCTTCTTATTTTGGGATCTTTCGAGCCATACTTCTTTAAGCAAAGGCAGATCTACCAGCGTAATATTTTTTGCAGCCAGTTTTTGCTCCAAAGTTTCCCAGTTGGTGTTGGATGTGGCGAGTGCGTTTACGGCGACTTTACCATTTTCGGGCGTTTGCGAAATGATCCAATCAATATAATTCGGTGTAGACTCCTCACCTTCTTTCATCAGCACGATCCCTGAACCTTCAAGTTCTTTCGGCGCCTGTACAAAATAGCGCCCATCTGTCCAGAGACCTGCTTTTTCCCGCGTAACAACCACGAAACCTGCCGAACCCGTAAAACCCGAAAGCCACGAACGCTCCTGCCACTCATCAGGTAAATATTCGCTCATGTGCGGATCCGCAGAATAGACAATGAAAGCATCAACATTATTTTCAAGCATTTTCTGGCGCAGCGCCGCTATTTTTTCAGATGAAGTCATATTTAAAATATTTTAATGTGAATGTACGAAGAAATGGGATTTTAGAAAACCTAAAAGACCTAAAAATCGCTTCTCAGTAGTTTTAGAATAAAAAAAGCACCGGATATTTCCGATGCTTCTGTATTGGTCAAATATGAATTCCAATTATTTTCCGGCAGCCTGCATTGCGGCTTCTTTTGCTTTGAATTCCTGGAATTTCGCTTCTTTTTTGTTTGACATGTACAAACCTTTAAGCAAGCTTACAGCATCAAGGCTTTGCTGGTCGTTCTCGTACCATTTTTCAGCATAAGGCAGCGCGGCAGCAAGGCGTGCACGTCTGGCTTCGATAATTTTGTTTGCCTGCTCGGTTTTACCGGCTTTGCGGGCAGCATTGTAATCATCGATAGCTTTCGCATCATCACCCATCGTAAGGTATGTAAGGTTTTGCCAAGCCTGCGCAAAATCTGGTTTTAACTCAACAGCTCTCTTGTAAGATGCTTCCGCATCAGCTGTTGTAGCAGGGTCTTTACTTTGAAGGACACCGAGGTTATACCAGTTGTTTGCATCGTTCGGACTTTTTTGAGTCAGGACTTTCAAGTTGGCTACAAACTCATCCATCTTACCGGATTTGTAATAAGCCGTTCCCTGAAGTTCTGTGAGTTTTGCGCTAGACGGGAACTTTTTAATCCCTGCTTCGATCAGTTTCAAAGCCTCGTCGGTTCTGCCAGCCTCCACTAGAAGTGCAGCATTGGTCTCATACAGCTCCAGTTCGATACTTGGCGATGTTTGGGTTTTAAAATCAGAATATTCTGACGTCGCACCCAGTTTTTTGTTGAGATCCCAGGTTACTTTATCCATTGGTTCCAACTCACCTGTTTTCTTATTTGTCGCAGAGTAAGTTGTCTGAACACCTGTAAAGCCAGATTGGATAAGATCGCTGTAAATATCGATCGCTTCCGTTTTCTTGTCAGCTAATGCATAATTAAGCGCTGAATAATACAGATATTGCTTGTTATCCTGTCCACCTGCTTTGAGTAAATCGTATACTTCTTTGAACTTCGGAGCGGCAGTAGCATAATTCTTTGCCGAATATGCATCCATCGCTGTTTTATTGGCTTTCTCGATCATCGGATTGATTGTATTTCCGATTTTCGAACTTAATGTAGGGGTGTAAGTTTCTTCTTTCAAACCCTGGATACCGGATTTATCAGCTTCAGCTTTACCAACAAAATAGACGCGGTTTTTCGAACTGTCACGACCTGTGTAAATCTTATTTTTACCCAAATCGCTCATTTTAGCTAAATAAGCTGCGCCTTCAGAATTTTTTCCGGCTTTGAGCAAAGACAAACCTTTAGCATAATAGTACTGTTCTAAAAGTGCAGGCTCCAGCAAATAAGTTTTGTCGCCTATCACAGATTCTGCAGCAGAAATCTGCGACTGCGCCGCTGCCAGGTCACCGGCATCTACAGCCTTCACAGCTGCAGCAACTTCTTTTTTCTGTGCGAATGCAAAGGCTGTAGAAACCAATGCAATGCTTAAAAATATTTTTCTCATTAAAGTAAAATTAAAAATTAGTATTCTTAATCCGCGCTGTCTACATCATCCTTTTATTCGCGGTTTTCTTTTTCTTCATCTTCCTCGATTTTTTTCAGCGTTTTTTCATCACCTAAATTGGTGAATGCATTATCTCCGGTTTTTGGAGTCTCGCTGAATTCGGGAAGGTCACTGTTTACGGAAGCAGGAAGTTCATCGGTAGTTTCTTCCGTTTCATCCTCTACATCGTCATCTTTTTCCACTTTTGCGATGGCTGCAATAGAATCATTCCCTTTCAGGTTGATCACTTTTACACCCTGCGTATTTCTACCCATAACGCGAAGTTCGGTCATGCTCATACGAATGGCTACACCAGATTTATTGATGATCATCAGGTCATCTTCATCAGTCACATTCTGAATCGCGATCAGTTCACCGGTTTTTTCGGTGATGTTCAGCGTAATCACACCTTTCCCACCGCGATTGGTGATCCGGTAATCTTCAACGGCTGTACGCTTGCCATAACCTTTCTCGGAAACTACCAGAACGGTCTCATTTTCAACGTCATTGACAACTATCATACCAATAACTTCGTCATTATCTTCAAGTGAGATACCCCGAACACCGATGGAACCACGGCCGACGGCACGAGCCTTCTCTTCAGGGAATCTGATACATTTACCATTTTTCGTAGCAATCATGATTTCAGAATCACCTTCCGTAAGTCTTGCCCCTAACAGTTGGTCATCTTCACGGATCTCGATCGCATTTACACCATTAGTTCTTGGGCGGGAATAGGCTTCAAGCGACGTTTTCTTTATGGTACCGTTCTTCGTAATCATCACCACATTCATGCGGTTTACATACTCGGTATTTTTCAAATCATCTGTTCTGATGTATGCTTTGATCTTGTCATCAGGCTCGATATTGATGAGATTCTGTACGGCGCGTCCTTTTGAAGTTTTAGATCCTTCCGGAATTTCAAATACACGCAGCCAGTAACATTTTCCTTTTTCAGTAAAGAAAAGCATGTACTGGTGATTCGTAGCAGCTACGATATACTCGAGGAAATCTTCGTCACGTGTTGTCGCGGCGCGGTTTCCTACTCCCCCACGGCTCTGAACCTTATATTCTGAAAGTGACGTACGTTTGATATAACCTGCATGCGAAATGGTAAGAACTACCTTTTCATCCGGAATAAGGTCCTCAATTGACATCTCACCACCGGAATAATCGATTTCAGAACGGCGGTCGTCACCGTACTTATCTTTCATCTCCAGCATTTCATTTTTAATGATTTCAAAGCGACGCTCTACTTTTGCGAGGATGTCTTCCAAATCATTAATATAATTCATGATCTCTTCATACTCAGCGCGGATCTTATCGAGTTCCATACCCGTAAGACGCGCAAGTCTTAGATCAAGGATTGCCTGTGCCTGAACTTCTGACAGTTCGAATTCCTTCATCAAGCCCTCTTTCGCCTCTGCGGGATTCGTACTGTGACGGATGATGTGGATCGCCTTATCAAGGTCATCCTGCGTTCCGATCACTTTCATGAAACCTTCAAGGATATGGGCGCGTTCTCTGGCTTTCTTCAGCTCATATTCCGTTCTGCGGATCACTACTTCATGTCGGTGATCTACAAAATGATGGATGATATCTTTAAGGTTAAGCTGTTCCGGACGGCCTTTTACCAGTGCGATATTGTTTACACTGAAAGACGTCTGAAGCGAAGTGTACTTATAAAGCATATTAAGCACCACATTCGGAATCGCATCGTTTTTAAGTTCGTAGACAATTCTAAGACCCTGACGGTCAGATTCGTCACGAATTTCGTAGATGCCCGGAATTTTTTCCTCTTTTACGAGTTCAGCGGTGCGCGCGATCATCTCGGCTTTGTTGACCTGATATGGAATCTCAGTCACGATGATTGCATTTCGGTTGCCAACCTCTTCAAAGTTTATTTTCGCGCGAAGCACGATTCTGCCTCGGCCTGTATGGAAAGCGTCACGTACCCCATCATACCCATAAATGATCCCCCCAGTAGGGAAATCGGGCGCGATGATGTGCTTCATCAGCTCATCTATCGTGATCTCATTATTATCGATATATGCGACGATGGCATCTATACTTTCCGAAAGGTTGTGCGGCGCCATATTGGTCGCCATCCCCACTGCAATACCCGAGGTTCCGTTTACCAAAAGATTTGGGATCTTCGTCGGCATTACGGTAGGTTCCGTGAGTGAATCATCAAAGTTATTCTGGAAATCAACGGTATCCTTATCCAAATCTGCGAGGATCTCATCCGAAATCTTTTTAAGCTTGGCTTCAGTATATCGCATCGCTGCAGGCGGATCACCGTCCATTGAACCGAAGTTACCCTGCCCGTCAACTTGCGGATAACGCAAGCTCCACGGCTGGGCCATACGTACCATGGCATCATAAACCGAGGAATCGCCGTGCGGGTGATATTTACCCAAAACGTCTCCTACGATTCTGGCAGACTTAAGATGTTTTCGGTTGGAAAAAACGCCGAGCCCGTACATACCGTACAAAACCCTTCTGTGAACCGGTTTCAGACCGTCTCTTACATCGGGCAACGCTCTGGATACAATTACCGACATCGAATAATCGATGTAAGAGGACTTCATTTCATCAACAATATTGATGGGAATTAACCTTTCTCCTTCTTTTTGCATAATTTTTATTAATATAATGACAGCCAGACCTTTATGGTGGCCATCTGCCGCTCTATTTACTTTAAAATTTAGAACGTGCTAATTTACGAAAAAATTACCGATTTTTGCGCCTATAATTAAGTACAAAACTTACAAAAAAGCATAGCGATGAGCATTCTAAGTGTGACCTTTCATTCCCCTCTGGACCAGCTGGAAGCCTGGCAGGAGTATTCGAAAAACGTACTGCCCGAAATGATTGCAAATCTGATGGACGTGGAAAGATATATGCTGTCTGATGTGGAAAGCGAAATGATCAACGAAGGTCACAATACGAACCTCCTGCTGATATTCGACAGTGCAGAAAAGCGCAAAGACTTCGTCGAAATCGAACTGCTGAATATTTCAGAACTGATAGAACAAAAGTTTGGTGACAGCATCATGATTTTCACCACCTATTTGAATCCGCAGATTAATAAACTTTAAAATTCCGGAAACTAAATCACCTCGAGGAAGCGCATCGTGTCCACGTGATCTGCATACGTAGAGAGCGACGGATGCTGGGTTTCACCAAAATTGATCGATGCAAGACCAAGTTTGGGTTTTGCAACAACGGTTTGGATGTTTTCTGAATTTTCTGCCAGGAATTTTTCGACTTCCGCAATGTCGTAATAACGTGAAACATTAATTACAGAAAGCGGTGAGAACAGATTTTCGTCCTCTTTCAGCATTACAAAATTGTTGTCCCAGAATTTTTCCTGATTAAGCAGGTAAATAGCGCGGTTATACTCATAGTTGTTCGCGTATTTGTTGTGATTAATGACATCTTTAAAGCTGATAAAACTCTCAAATAGCCGGTCAATCAGGAAATCTGCGGGCAAAAAGAGGCGCGTCACGTTTCTGCAGCCCAACCCGAAATAGCGGAAAATATCTTCAGCAAGTAGTTCCAGTTCGGCCTCGCTCTCATCGCCGCGCAATACGGCGACGGAAGTCCTGTTTTTGCGGATAATGCTCAACTGATCCTTAAAGTAATATTCCAGATAGCGTGCGGTATTATTGCTTCCGGTGGCAATTACGGCATCAAAACCCGCAAGACGTTCAGCAACTTCAAATATGATATTCCCGCCCGAAAATTCATCCCATTTATTTAGTAAAAACGGGAGCAGGCGAATGTCTTTGGATGAAAATTTAATCATTGGGATGTGACCGCTCAGGATAACCGAAACCACATCATGAAAGCCAACCATCGGAATGTTTCCGGCTAAAATCAGCCCTACTTTCTTCGGATTATTGGTAACTCGGTATTGATTGAGCCAGTTTTCAAGATTCTCAGTCGTGAGCTGTTCTGCCCATTCTTGCAGTGCATATCTTTGGTTTTCGATCGTAAACCAGGGATTTTCGATTTCTGAACGCTTCAGCGTCGCGTAGAAAAGCCCGTCGTCGTCAGAATATTCGTGTTCTTCTTTCGTCAGGAAAGCTTTAATATAATCACTTAGTTTAGAAAGTCCCTCGACCTGCGCCTTTTGGTTCATTGCGTAATTTTGCATCGGTGCAAAAATACAAAATCCTTTCTGCTTCTATTGTTATTTGCCGAGCAAGTTGATGAGTTCGAGCAGGATCTTGTCTGCATAGATCTGTTGGTTCGCGGCGAGCCCTAAGTTTTCCTTGCCATAGATTTTTTTTGAAAGAACGGTTTTCCCATGCAGGGTTACCGCGATGTACGCAAATGACCGTTCTATCCCATCCTCGGGAACCGGCTGCGCATATCCCGTAATAGCTACGCCCATTTCAGCGTTGAATTTTTTAGCGATTTCAAACGCCATCTTTTCGGCAATTTCATTAGAAACCGAATTGCACTGCTCTGCAAATACCGGATTTATGTATAAATGCTTTGCTTTCTGCCCCGAATTATAGACGGTCATCCCGCCCTGGAAGATGGTCATGGCATCTTCGGCAAGGGAGAAAATATTCTGCAAAAGTCCGGCGGTACAGCTTTCCGCAAATGCAATGGTCAGTTTATTTTTAATAAGTAATTCAGCTACTTGGGCAAGGTTTTTGTTAGTTTCAGTTTTCATAAGTGATAGTCTGTAGATGCGCTGTAGAAACGCCATTGACGGTACTTCGTCACTATTTTTAATAAAAAATAAACTAACAAAAATAATTCCAAATGAACAGGGACGGCAACAACCAAAGTATTTGGGAAAATGAGATTTTTCCACATGAAACATTTAAAGCTATCACAGACAAATTTGATACAGTAATTGTAGGTGCAGGAATCACAGGCATTTCGTTGGGCCTCGAACTTCAAAACCGCGGCCACCGATGTCTGATTCTGGAACAGGGCAATATCGGTTTCGGCACTACAGGCGGCACCACAGCTCATATCAACAATTTTTTTGATGAATCATATGACCGTTTAATCAGCAAATTTGGCGAAGACAAAGCCCAGACAATTGCTGATAACGCGATGAAAGTTTCGACGATGGTTCGCAACAATGTTCAGGATTACAATATAGACTGCGATTTCGCCGAATGCAAATTTTACCTGTTCAGTGCCGAAAAGAAACAGGATAAGCAGCTTGAAAAAATTCTTGATGCGCATCAGCAACTCGATGTTCCTACACGCGAGGTAGATAAAATTCCTTTTGACATCAGTTTCAGGAAAGCTATTGAAATAGACGGCCAGGCACAGTTTCACCCGCTCAAATATATCAACGCATTAGCAAAAGTCTTTGAGGAAAAAGGTGGCGTTATCTTGACCGGAACTCAAGTTACAGAAGACGACCACAGCGGTGAAAACATTACGCTGAAGACCCAGAATGGCGAAACTTTCACGTGCAAAAATCTGGTTTGGGCCACACACATTCCGCCCGGGATCAACAGATTCAGCATGCTGAATGCACCTTACCGAAGTTATGCTTTAGCAGCCCGTTTAAACTACACACCTGAAAAGATGGCGCAGTCGGCGGATCTTTACGATCCTTATCATTATTTCCGGTATCATCAGTCGGGAAATGAAAACTACCTGATAATCGGTGGTTTTGATCATAAAACCGGGCATGAAGATGACACCCATCAGCCATTTGAAGATCTCATACAGTATGCAAAGGAGAATTTCAGATTCGAGGAAATTGTTTCCAAATGGTCCGCGCAGTTTTATGTACCTTCCGACGGTTTACCGTACATAGGTAAGATGCCGGGCGAACAAAACGTGTACATCGCTACCGGGTACAACGGAAACGGAATGACCTGGAGTACTTTGGCAGCAGAAATTCTGGCTGATACAATTGATGGAATCGAAAGTGAGCTTGGAGAAATAGTAGCGCCGTCGCGAATTGAGATCATGGCCAGCGCGCAGGAATTCGTGAAAGAAAACACGGACGCAGTTTTTCATCTGATTGCAGATCAGTTTACCGCAGATAAAAAAACCGAACTCGAGGAACTGAAAGCCGGTGACGCGAAAGTGATAGAACATGAATCGCAAAAAGTGGCGGCCTACAGAAATAAATCCGGAGATCTCGAACTTGTATCCGCTATTTGTCCGCACATGGGTTGCGTGGTGAATTTCAACACTGCAGAAACCACTTGGGACTGCCCTTGCCACGGTTCACGTTTTGACACGCAGGGAAACCTGCTTACCGGACCTTCATTAACAGGATTAAAACGACTTGACAATGCAAAATAATGACCAACAAACCCCACGCGGCATGTCCACAGTCATCCCGGGGAAAACCACAACCGTGACGCACAATCTTGGCAGTATAGATGTAATTGTTGCACTTTACAATGTCGCCACCGGTAACGAACTGAACGCTGGTGTTACCATTCTGGACGAAAACTCATTAATGATTACAACCGCCAGTGGTACGCCGGAACAGATTCGAGTGGTGATCATGGCGCTATAAGTATTTAAAAATAACAACACCTTTTAGGCCGCGGAAATTTCCGTGGCTTTTTTAGGATGATTAGATTCAAAACCACTATCAGCACTCAAAATAACGTACATTTATTACTTGAAAAACCGTTTTTAATGGCTCCCGACAAGACCGTCAAAATATTTCGACTCTCGCAGGTAACTGCGAGCATCCAGGCTACGATACAGAAAAGGTACAGCAGCCATTTTTGGGTGACGGCGGAGATCAACAGGCTTAATCATTACAGCCATTCGGGACATTGCTACCCTGAGCTTGTGGAAAAAGAAAACGGAAAGATTCGGGCTGAGATCCGTTCTGTGCTTTGGAAAGATGATTTTGCCAGGATCAACCAGCAGTTTATTACGCAACTTCAAACTCCGCTGAAGGATGGAATCAAAGTCTTGATGCTGGTAAAGGTTGCTTTCAATCCCATCTCCGGAATTCAACTTCAGATAAAGGATATCGATCCTGTTTTCACTCTCGGTGATCTGGAACGCGAGAAAAATGAGTCGGTTGCGAAGCTTAAATCTGAAAAAATTTTTGATTTAAATAAATCAAGACCGCTGCCTTTACTTCCGAAGCGGATCGCCATCATTTCGGCTCAAACAAGCAAAGGTTACAGTGACTTCATTAAAATCCTTGATACCAATCCACACCGTTTTACTTTTTTCCACATGCTCTTTCCGGCGTATCTGCAGGGCGACAGATCTGTTGATTCGATTGTTTCAGTGCTGCAAAAGCTGGAGAAGGTAAAAGACCATTTTGATGTGGTGGCCATCATTCGCGGGGGCGGCGGCGATGTGGGATTGTCTACATTTAATAATTTTGAACTCGCAAAAGCAATTGCCACATTCCCTTTACCTGTCATCACTGGCATCGGACATGCGACAAACGATACGGTTTCCGAGATGGTTTCCTATTATAATGCCATTACGCCAACCCAATCTGCAGGATTTTTAATAAAAAGATTTGAAGAATTCTCCGTTCCGGTTGAAGAAGCCGTCAAAAAAATCCAGCGCGAGGCAGAACTGAAGCTGTCCCGGAATAAGGAATTGATTCGCCAGTCTGTGGGATCACTACAATCTAAAACCAGAACGGCTGTGCGACGCAATAGTGAGTCGCTGATGTCTGAGCAGAAACAGATCGCGCAGGCTACACGCTTTCACATTAGATCCGCTTATGAACGCCTCCAAAGCTTTCAAGAGAGAACTTCAGCAGCGTTCAGTCAGAGAATTTCAGCTACGGCGGGTAATCTTACGAAAATTTCCGAAGTTTTAAAGTCAAAATCATTAGTTACCCTAAATGAGCAAATTATCAAACTAAACACGACTGAAAACCAGCTGCGCGCCCTTGATCCCGAAAACGTCCTGCAGCGCGGTTACAGTATCACCAAACACAATGGCTCGGCTGTTTCATCATTAAGAAATGTGAGGAGCGGCGATACCATCGAGAGCATTTTACTTGATGGAACCATAAAAAGTAAAGTAACAGAGAAAATTACAGATGGAAGAAAACATTAATTATACAGAGGCGTTCCGCCAACTCCAGGAGATTGTAGCGGAAATCGAATCCGGTGAAATTTCTGTGGACGAATTAGCCATAAAAGTGAAAAAAGCCACAGAACTGATTAAAATTTGCCGAAAAAAATTATATAGTACTGAAGAAGATGTAAATAAAATTCTGGAAGACCTCGAATGATTGTGGATACCACAATCCACAAAACTTCCTGAAAGCGCCGATAATATTGCATACATGGCAGCGCAACGCTTTAAGGTGCACGGAATTATTTGTAACTTTGCGCAAATTTAAAATAACGACATAGCAATGGCTATCAAAATAACAGACGAATGTATTAACTGTGGAGCTTGCGAACCGGAGTGCCCCAATAATGCAATATATGAAGGAGCCGTAGACTGGAAGGCTTCAGAAGGAACCGCGCTGAAAGGCCGCGTGGTGATGAAATCTGGTCTTACGGTAGATGCTGACGAGCCACAGGAACCTGTGAGTGATGATATCTACTTCATCGTAACAGATAAGTGTACCGAGTGTATCGGCTTTCACGAAGAGCCGCAATGCGCGGCGGTCTGCCCGGTAGACTGTTGTGTTCCGGATGAAGACCATGTAGAATCTGAGGAGAGCCTGCTGATGAAAAAAGCTTTTTTACATGGCGAATAAATAAGACGCTCACATTATTGTGGGCGCTTTTTTTTCACAATTAAGTTAGTCAATTTAACATTAAGAATAATCTCATGAGTAAAGTTCACAATTTTAGCGCCGGTCCGTGTATCCTGCCGCAGGAAGTTTTCGAAAAATCTGCCCAAGCCATCCTGAATTTTAATGATATCGGTCTTTCGATACTTGAAATTTCGCACCGCAGCAAAGATTTTGTCGCAGTGATGGATGAAGCGCGTGCCATCGTGAAAAGACTCATGAAACTTGGTGATGATTATGAAGTGCTGTACCTCGGCGGAGGCGCGAGTTTACAGTTCTTAATGGTTCCTTTTAATCTTTTAAAGACCAAAGCTGCCTATCTGGATACCGGAACCTGGGCTGCAGGCGCTATAAAAGAAGCGAAAATGGTCGGTGAAGTAGATGTCATCGCTTCTTCAAAGGCTGATAATTACGCTTACATTCCGAAAGATTATGTGGTGGGAAGTGAATATGATTATTTCCACTGTACATCAAACAACACGATCTACGGAACCCAGATGAAATCTTTCCCGAAAGTGGATACGCTGATGGTTTGTGACATGAGTTCTGATATCTTCTCGCGGGATATTGATTTTTCGCAATTTGATCTGATCTACGCTGGCGCTCAAAAAAACATGGGTCCTGCAGGCGTTACACTGGTCGTGGTGAAGAAAAGCATTTTGGGCAAGACCGACCGCGTGATTCCGTCTTATCTGAACTATCAGCAACATATCGATAAAGAATCAATGCTGAACACGCCGCCGGTATTTCCGGTTTACGCGTCACTACTCACTTTGCAGCATCTCGAGAAAAACGGCGGAATAGCCGCTGTCGAACAGCGGAATATCTCTAAGGCCCATTTGCTTTATGACGAGATTGACCGCAACCCAAATTTCGAAACCTTTTGCCGCGCTGAAGACCGCTCGCTGATGAATATTTCATTCAAACTTACCGATCAATCTAAAAAAGATGCTTTCGATGCAGCCTGGAAAGCGGCTGGAATCAGTGGATTGAACGGTCACCGCAGTCTTGGCGGCTACCGCGCGAGTATGTATAACGCGATGCCGATCGAAAGTGTGCAGGTGCTTGTGGACGTGATGAGCAGTTTAAAATAAATCCAAAAGCAAATAGACAGTATGATGAAAGTTTTAGCCAACGACGGAATTTCAAAATCCGGTGCTGATGCCCTTGCAAAAGCGGGCATAGTATTGCTGGACGCAAAAGTTTCACAGGAACATCTAACGGCTTATATCAACGAAAACAATATCAACGTACTGCTTGTGCGCAGTGCCACAAAGGTCAGCCGCGAACTTATTGATGGCTGCCCGGGTCTGCAGATCATCGGCCGTGGCGGCGTCGGGATGGATAATATTGATGTAGAATACGCGATTGATAAAGGAATTTACATCATCAATACGCCAAAAGCTTCTTCGCGGTCTGTGGCCGAAATGGTTTTTGCTCACTTTTTCTCACTTGCCCGATTCCTGCATGAATCGAACCGCCTGATGCCGCTTGAGGGTGAAACGCACTTCAGTGCGATGAAAAAATCTTTTTCGAAAGCAATAGAACTCGAGGGTAAAACCTTGGGCGTGATCGGATTCGGCGGTATCGGACAGGAAGTCGTGAAAATGGGCATTTCACTAGGAATGAAGATCAAGGTCTTCACACGAAATATTAAAACTGAAACTTTATCCCTGAATTTCTATGACGGTCAGAGCGTCCGCTTCCAGATTACCACAGGCAATGACTGGGATGAATTCTTAACCGATACCGATTTCATCAGCATCAACACGCCTAAATCTGACGGTTACATCCTCGATACACCACAGTTTATGAAGATGAAAGATGGTGTATTCATCGTAAATACAGCGCGTGGAGGCGTTTTAAATGAAGTGGCACTTATCGATTTTATCGACAACGGCAAAATCGCCGGCGCCGCATTAGATGTTTTCGAAAGTGAACCCACACCTGAACTTCCGTTGTTGATGAACCCTAACCTTTCGCTTTCACCGCACCTTGGCGGCAACACAGTAGACGCACAGGAAAAAATAGGTGCCGAACTTGCCGCGCAAATCATAGAATTAAAACACAAACTTTAAATAATTTATGCCAACTTTTAAGCCTTTCCGGGGAGTTCGTCCCAGCGAAGATTATGTAGACGTATTCCCAACTCACCCACTCGATAACTTTTCACAGGACGAAATCAACAAAAAAGCACAACTCGAGAGTTCTTATATACAGATGATCAAGCCTTACGTGGTGAGCAAATCTAAAGATCTCGACAGGAATCTGCGAAAAATCCGAACCAATTTTGAAGAACTTTTAGACGATAAAACCCTTGTTCAGGACCCTTCAGCCTACTATTTGTACGAACAGGTTCTGCCAAATAAAATGGTGCACCGCGGTCTGCTTGGCCTGGTGAGTGTGGATGATTTCCGAAGCGGAAAGATTAAAAAACACGAGTCCACGATCACACATAAAAAGGAAAAACTGGCTTATTATCTCGAGAAAGTGAACATACAGGCCGAACCGGTTCTGCTCACTTATATGGCGAATCCTAAGGTGGAAATGCTGCTGAACCATGAGGAAAAAAATGTTCCGATCCTGAATTATCTGGATGACAGCAAGGTTCGACACAAAGTTTGGCGGATTGATAACCGCCTGAAAATGCAGCAGTTTAAGGAGGTTTTAGAGCAAATTGACTCATTCTACATCGCTGATGGCCACCACCGGATTGGTTCAACTGCGCTGAATGCCGAAAACATGCGTGAAAAGAATAAAAAACATACGGGCGCGGAGCATTATAACTATGTCTTCAGCTTTCTGGTTTCAAACCAAAGCATTAAAATTCACGATTACAACCGGATTCTTCAGGATCTGAACGGGCTTTCAGAAGAAGAGTTCCTGAACAGGATCAGCGAGAACTTTTTGATTCACGAGAAAGGCGAAACGCCATATTATCCGTCTCAGAAATTCCATATCTCAATGTATCTGGGTGGAAAATTCTATTCGCTGCATGTAAAGCATGACCTGAGAAAAAAGCAAAGCGAGCTGAATGACCTTGATCACTTTTTGCTTGAAGAATTTATCTTAAAGGATATTTTAGGGATTGAAGATGCCAAAACCACCGATAAAATCACCTATGTGAAAGGTAATTCATCGGTTGACGGCATTCATCTGCTTAAAGAAAAAGTAGATTCCGGCGATTTCAAGGTCGGTTTCGGGATTTATCCGGTAAGTTTCAATGACCTGCGTAAAGTCTCGGACAAAAATATCAAGATGCCGCCAAAATGCACGTATATAGAGCCAAAACTCGTAACGGCACTGGTAATGTATGACATGAAGCAATAAATTTTTATTTAAAAACGGTACTTTTGAATTGAAATCTATATTTTTTTTTAAATGACTCTTAATTTCATAAAAATACCATGGCGCAACTGATCTATATGATCGACAAAAACCGGTAATGAGAAAACCGCCATTTTACAAAAGTGTGCTGAATTCCCTGCGGGGATTGGTTTGGATGCTGAAAAATGAACGCAATTTTCAGCTGGAACTTTTAGCTTTAATAATCAATATCATTTTAATATTAATTTTACAAGTTACCGCTGCAGAAGCAGCACTCATTATAATGCTGTGTGCCACCGTGTTATGCGCAGAGATTTTAAATACAGCCATTGAAAAAATCTGCGACATCGTTAAACCTGATTACGATGTGCGAATCGGTATTATCAAAGATATTTCAGCCGGCGCAGTTTTGTTGTTGGCCATGGGTGCAGTTGTGGTTGGAATTTTAATCTATCCTAAATATGTTTTGTGAGAAATAAAACATTTACATAAAAACAAAAGCCATTTCAAGTTATGAAATGGTTTTTATAGTTTTTATTATTTCAGAAGATATTCTTCCATAAAGCGGATCACCGCAAGTCGCTGAAAATCTATATTTTCCTTTTTCCGGAAGCCGTGGCCTTCATTTTTCGCTTCGAGATACCAAACGGTATTTCCCTGTGTTTTCAGTTTGTCACGCATTTGTGTAGCCTCTGTCACCGGAACGCGCGGGTCGTTTGTACCCTGAATAATAAACATCGGTTTCCTGATTTTGTCTGTATTGTGAAGCGGTGCAATCTTGGTAAAGAATGCGCTCATTTCCGGGTCGCGCTCGTCGCCATATTCTACACGGCGCAGGTCACGGCGGTATTCCTCCGTGTTTTTCAGGAAAGTATTGAAATCTGAAATCCCCACGATGTCAACCGAGCAACGGATCTTGTCAGCATACTCATAAGCGGTTGCCAACGTCATGAATCCACCATAACTGCCACCCATGATCATGATCCGGTCTTTGTCGAGTTCGGGTTGTTTTGCGATCCAATCCAGCAAAGCTCCAATGTCTTTTACAGAGTTCATCCGGTTAAAACCGTTGTCGCTTGCGATGAAAGTCTTGCCGAAACCTGAGGAACCGCGGACATTCGGATAGATCAGTGCCACGCCCATCTCGTTGGTGTAATAATTTCCCGAATCTAAAGATGACGCCATCGACTGACCTTCAGGACCGCCATGAATATTGATCAGCACAGGACGTTTGCCCGTAAATTTTTTCGAAACCGGATAGTAGAAACCCGTAATTTTCATCTGATCGAAACTTTTCCATTCGATGAGTTTCGGTTCAGACATGTCAGATTTCAGCATTCCGCCCTGCTCGCTGTCTGTCCAGCGTTCGGTTTTCCCGGAGGCCAGATCGAGTTTATAAATATCTGCGGAAGAATCGTAGGTTGACTGCGACATGAACAGCGACTTTCCGTCCTTGGTAAATTCAAAATTATTGATCAGTCCGCTCGGCAACGTTTTTACTTCGTTGTACTTTTTTGAATCCGCATCCATTAAATACAGCTTGTTGAGGCCGCTTTCATTGGTTTCGAAAGCAATTTTCGATTTGTCTTTTGAAAGTTCGTAGTCCGAAACTTCCCACGGAATTGCGGACGTGAAGTAACTGATCTTTCTTGTCTTAAGATTAAGCGTAGCTAAACGGTCAAATTCGTTATCGCGATCAGTAACGTACCAGATTTCGTCTGCATTTTTGCTGAATTTTGCGCTGCCCTGAACCACCTTTTTTTCATTTCGGTCGGTGATGCTTTCAAGCTTGCCTGTCACGGTATCAAACAGATAAAGGTAAGAGTCATTGGCCGAAACGTATTCACCGATCAGCAGTTTTTTACCGTCATCCGAAATATCATTGATTCCCCAGCCGCCGCCTTTCAGTTCGAGAACGAGTTTTGCTTCCGAAGGCTTCAGCGGATTCATGAAATAGATATCGCGGTCACCGCCGTTCCTTTTTGTTGACGAAAAATAAAATCCTGAACCGTCCTTTTTCCACATGACGCCACCGTTCTGCGATCTGCGGCCATCCGTGAGCATCGTAGATTCCATCGTTTTGAGGTCGAGCCGGAAAAGCTGCCCGAATTCATTTCCGCCAATATCTTTGGAATAAATCAGATATTCGCCTTTTGTAGGTTCATAGGTCGCGAAGTTCACAGGTTCATCAAAAAAAGTAAGTTGTTTTCTCGCGCCCATCGGCCGTGAAAGTCTGTGCAGCTGATTGGTGGATGCAAAACGCGTCACCATAATAATTTCACTTCCGTTCGGATGAATCGCACTGAAATTTGCACTGCGGCTTTCGGAATATTTTTTAATCTTTTCGCTCAAACTTTTGGGAATAGGTGCGATATTTTCGGCAATCAGATTCTCATTAGGCAAAATAAGGTCGATTTTTTCCTGGGCAAAAAACAAGGTTCCGGAAAAAATCAGCGCCGGAACGAGAAGGCTGTATTTCATAATTATAATTTTTATGAAGATATGAATTTTTACGAATGAAAAAACCACTGCAGAAACAGTGGTTTAGAATTATCTTTTTCAGAATAATTTTTATTTCTGATCATATAATTTCAGAATATTTACAAGATCTTCACGTGTTTTCATTGTATCAACCAGCGTCAAAAGATCCGGATAATCAGCGAATCTCTCTTTCAGTTTTTTCCCGGAAGCGTTGAAAAGACCGCTCTTTATTAACTCTTTATTATCTTCAACCAAATACTCCGTAGAGCTATAATTACCGTACAAATTGGTAAAATAGTAATCTATAAAGTAGCTCATTCGGCCTTTGTGAAGCGATTTTACAAGACCCAAATCCAAATGGTCAGGCGCTGCCACAAAAACATGTTTTAAATCTTCTGTGTCTGTAAATTCGATATAGGCAACATCGTTTTCTTTTAGATTAAACTTCTTGCCGAAGTCGTCAATCATGTAAAGTTTCTTTATGACTGTAGCCGGTGAATATGTGGAAAGCTTAAACGCACCCATATTCTGAATGTGACTTTGCACGGTATCAGTAGATTTTTTCAAAACATATCTGGCCGGAAACTGATGATCCTTAAACTGATGTGTTTTTTGTGCAAGAAGCATTACTGAGAACACTAAACTTACAAATAGCGCAAACTTTTTCATTATTATATATGAATCACTTCACCGTAAGCAGCCGCCGCAGCTTCCATAATTGCCTCAGAAACCGTTGGGTGCGGGTGAATAGATTTAATGATTTCGTGACCGGTAGTTTCAAGTTTACGTGCAACGACAGCCTCGGCAATCATATCGGTAACGCCTTCGCCAATCATGTGGCAGCCAAGCCATTCGCCGTATTTAGCATCGAAAATCACTTTCACAAAACCGTCTGTATTGCCGTTTGCAGTTGCTTTTCCACTTGCAGAAAGTGGGAACTTCCCTACTTTCACTTCGTAGCCTTTTTCTTTTGCCTGCTTCTCCGTAAGACCTACCGATGCTACCTCAGGATGACAGTAAGTACAACCCGGAATGTTTGCGTAATCAATCTTTTCTACGTGAAGACCTTTGATTTTTTCAACACACGTGATACCTTCAGCAGACGCAACGTGCGCCAGTGCCTGCGTTGGCAGGATATCGCCAATCGCATAATAGCCGGGAACAGAAGTCTCATACCACTCATTCACAAGAACGCGGCCTTTTTCAACCTGAATTCCAATTTCTTCAAAGCCCTGTCCTTCCACATTGGCAGCAATTCCAACTGCTGAAAGAAGGATGTCTGCCTCAAGTGTAACGTTGCCGTTGGCCGTTTTTACATTGGCCTTCACACCCGCACCGCTTGTATCCACTGATTCTACAGACGAATTCGTCATGATTTCAATTCCTGATTTCTTAAGCGATTTTTCGAGGTGTTTTGATACTTCTTCATCCTCCACCGGAACGATATTCGGCA
The DNA here is from genome assembly GCF_030243905.1 of Kaistella rhinocerotis. NCBI lineage: Bacteria > Pseudomonadati > Bacteroidota > Flavobacteriia > Flavobacteriales > Weeksellaceae > Kaistella > Kaistella rhinocerotis. The sequence continues at coordinate 512,916 of NZ_JASSYY010000001.1, forward strand.
TAAATTCTACCACCGTCACTTTCGTCCCCATTGAGTTGTAAAAGTCTGCAAACTCAACACCGATAGCACCAGAACCCACAACGATCATCGATTTTGGAAGTTCCGGAAGCGCCAATGCCTGGCGGTAGCCGATTACTTTTTTACCATCCTGAGGCAAGTTCGGAAGTTCGCGTGAACGCGCACCGGTTGCGATAATGATATGATCAGCACTGTAATCTGTAGCTTTACCGTCTTTGTCCGTAACCGATACTTTTTTGCCTTTCTGCACTTTGGCAGTACCCATGATGACATCGATTTTATTCTTCTTCATCAGAAATGAAATCCCGCCGCTCATCTTCGTGGCAACGCCACGGCTGCGCTGAACGACTTTGGTAAAGTCGAATCCCGGATTTTCAATTTTATTAAGACCGTAATCTTCGGTATGCTTCAGATAATTAAAAACATGCGCAGATTTCAGCAATGCTTTGGTTGGGATACAGCCCCAGTTGAGACAGATTCCGCCCAGATTTTCTTTTTCGATGATGGCAGTTTTGAAACCCAGCTGCGAAGCTCTGATAGCGGCAACATATCCGCCGGGACCACTTCCGATGACAATAATATCGTAGTTCATGTGTTAAAAAAATTTAGTGCGAATTTACGAAAAATTCGCGTCTAAGCGGTGCCGTGGGTGCGTTAGTTTTTATTCAGCCAATCTTTTAACTGAGTAATTTCAGCGTTTTGCGTTTTCACGATATCTTCTGAAAGTTGCAGCAGTTCCTTTTCTTTGCCATATTTTAGATAAACTTTAGCCATATCCACCGCACTCTGATGATGCGGAATCATCTGCTGTGCATAATCTTTATCGATATCATTGTGAACCGGTATATTTTTATCCATCATACTGGACATCGACTGATTGAGTGCCTGCACGAATTCTTTACTGTCAGCTGACGCATCTTTTCGGTCCTCATACTTTTTCATCAGGTGGATTTCTTTATTTTGGGTTTCGGTCACTTTTCTTGCAAAGGACTTCAGCTCCTCATCTTTACCTTTTTCGAGCAGCAGTTCGGACATGTCTACCGCGCCTTCATGATGTTCCTTCATCATCCGCGAAAAATCTGCGTCATTGTTCCCGGTAATTGCATTGCTGTGCATCTCTTCCATCATGTCTTCCATCTCCGCAATCATTTCATTCTGCTGCACGGGCCTGTTTTCTGTCATGGCGGTATGTTCGGCTACCGCAGTATTGGTTGGGTCTTCTTTCTTACTGCACGACACTGCTAAGGCAGCAACTAACAGCGAAACGACAAGTTTATTCATAATTTTAATATTTAAAAAAAACCATGCAACCTCTCTGCCAGAAAAAAAGCAAACCGAAGTTTGCTTTTTATTTTAAGTTTTCTGAAAATTAAATCTGCGGAAATTTCGCGGGATCGCTTTCATTGAATACCGCATAGACCTTCTCCACGATGTCGTCCACACTCGGTTTGCTGAAGTAATCGCCGTCACTAGCATACGCCGGACGGTGGTTTTCGGCACTGATCGTGAGTGGATCTGAATCCAGATAACGGAAAGCTTTCTGCTTTTCAAGGATTTGCTGAAGGATGAAAGCGGATGTTCCACCTTCCACGTCTTCATCGATTACGACAAGACGGTTGGTTTTCTTCACGCTTTCAGCAATTTCGTGAGTCAAATCGAATGGGATAAGTGACTGCACATCGATCACTTCCGCCGAAATCCCAATTTTCTCAAGCTCCGTAGCGGCTTCCATTACCAGTCTCCAGGTAGAACCGTACGTTACTAACGTGACGTCTCTGCCCTCTTTCGTAATTTCGATTTTTCCAACCGGAACGGTGAATTCGCCGAGGTTTTCAGGCTGTTTTTCTTTAAGACGGTAACCATTGAGACATTCCACAATAAGCGCGGGTTCGTCACTTTGCAGCATCGTATTATAGAATCCGGCAGCCTTTGTAAGGTTCCGCGGAACCAGGATCAGAATTCCTTTTGACAGATTGATGATTCCGGCCATCGGTGAACCTGAATGCCATACACCCTCGAGTCGGTGTCCGCGCGTGCGGATAATAACAGGTGCTTTTTGTCCGCCTTTCGTTCTGTACTGAACGGTTGCCAAATCATCGCTCATGCCTTGCAGGCAGTAAAGAATGTAATCTAAATACTGAATTTCGGCAATTGGTCTAAGGCCTCGCATCGCCATACCGATACCCTGACCGAGGATGGTTGCCTCGCGGATCCCCGTATCAGCGATACGAACGTCACCATATTTTTCCTGCAATCCTTCAAGTCCCTGGTTTACGTCACCGATATTTCCGGCGTCTTCACCAAAAACTAAGGTTTCAGGATATTTTTCAAAGATTTTATCAAAATTATTCCGAACAACTACACGTCCGTCCACAGTCTCCGAATTATCGCTGTAAACTGCCGGAACTTCCTGTACATTGGTAGCTTTCAGCATCGATTGCGAGTAGAGATGTGAGGAGTAATTGTCCTTTTCTACAGCATAGATCTCATCAAGTTTGGCTGCAAGTGCCTGTCTGTCTGCTGAATCGTTATCACGGGTCAGTAGAAGCGTTTTTCTCGCCAGATGGAAGATATCTTTCTTGGCTACGGCAATTATTTTACTGAATTTTTCAATTTCCGATGATACCTCCGGATTCGCTTCCTTTAATTTTTCTACAAGCGGTAGGATTGTGTTTGTAAGGTCGCTAATGGGCTTCTGGTAATTTTCCCAGGCTTTTTTCTGCCCTTCTTTTACGAATCTTTTCGCCTCATTATCAATTGCATCGAGCTCTTCTGCAGTGGCAAGGCTTTCGTCTTTTCCTTCGATTTCGATCGCATAGTCTAAGATCCACTCGCGGAACTTCGCCAGGCCATCAAATTCACCTTCCCATTTTAATCTCTCTTCATTTTTATAACGCTCATGTGAACCCGAAGTTGAATGCCCCTGCGGCTGCGTAACTTCTATCACATGCACGACTACCGGAACACTTTCGGTTCTTGCAAAATGTTCTGCACGTGCATAAGCATCGAGCAATGCAGGATAATCCCAAGCTTTTACCTGAATGATCTCACAACCTTGGTTCTCGCCTTCTTTTCTTTGAAAACCCGACAGCATTTCAGCGATGTCGGCTTTTGCACGCTGATTTTGTGTCGGGACAGAAATTCCGTATCCGTCGTCCCAGATCGATACAATCATTGGCACCTGCAGCGCACACGCGGCATTTAGAGATTCCCAAAAATGTCCTTCCGCAGTGGATGCGTCACCTATAGTACCGAATGCGACTTCATTTCCGCCGTTAGAAAATTTTTCAGAACCTTCAAACTTTACACTCTTATATATATTGGAAGCCAATGCAAGCCCAAGCAAACGCGGCATCTGTCCGGCAGTTGGGGAAATATCAGAAGAAATGTTTTTCTGCTGCATCAGGTTTTTCCAGGAACCGTCTTCATTAAGACTTCTTGTCGCATAATGCCCATTCATCTGGCGGCCGGCCGAAGCCGGCTCCCGGTCTACGCTCGTGTCAGCATAAAGCTGAGCAAAGAAACTTTCGACGCTTACAGCGTTGATCGCCATCGCAAAAGTCTGGTCACGGTAATAACCTGAGCGGAAATCTCCGTTTCGGAAAACTTTAGCCATTGCCAATTGCGGCAACTCTTTACCGTCACCGAATATTCCAAATTTTGCTTTTCCGGTAAGAACTTCACGGCGGCCCAGATAAGACATCTCGCGGGATATTCTGCCGAGTCTGTAATCTTCAATCACCGAGTTTCTGAAATCGCGGAAGGAGACTTCCTGTGTTTCTATATAAGGGGCTTCCATATGAATCTTCGTTTTTACAAATATAAATAAATGATATGGTTTGCCACAGCCCAATTCCCAATTTTACGGAAATAATAATTTAACAGGGTAAAAATTATCATTATGGAATGTTTATTTTTGCAGCCAACAAAACGCCCGTGGTGTACAGGTTGGTATAAAAAAGATTCTTCCGCGACAAGCGCGGAAGAACCAAACACAAATGATGAAAAAAAAAATATATAGATTAGGGGGTTACTTTTTTGGAGGTGGAATAATTTCCCCATCGACTTCAAGATTTGAAGTTCCTGCTGGTTCTGTATTCGTACCCTGTACGTTGTGACTGTCGTCTAATTTACTTGTAGAATCCTGTACTATTTTTAAAGTGGCGGCCTCTGTTGGTGATAATGCTTCGTCTGGCTGTCTGCAAGACTCTAATGTATAGGTAGTGAAAACTACGGCTGCGATAAGTGCAAATTTTTTCATGCGTTTTATTTTTGACAAATGTAGGACAGCCACCAGATGCACCGCAAGTTTTGCAACCGTTAGTTTATAAAAAATAACAAGTAATTCATAAAATTGATGGCGGATTTTAAAAAAAATAGCAGTATTATTGTAAAACAAATGATGAAAAATGATTTATCTACCTGCTAATCATTTTATTACGGTTTTATGCTGTTGAAGTTTTTCCGCCTTGTAATTTTTCTTTTCTGCATCACCTTTTGCATAAATATTTATGCACAAGACACTAAATATGCTAATCTGAGCAATGAAGAAATAGAAAAATTGATTGATTCGAACACAAATGATTCGGATAAATTGTGGCAACTTATAAATATTTACATAGAAAAGTCATTAAAGGAAAAAAATAATGAATCGCTATTCTATGCTTATCGGTATGCCAGTATCAATAGTAAGTATCCTCGCAACTTAGAGTTTGCTGATCGCGCGCTGGAAACGGCAAAAAACTCCGGAATAAGTAAACTCCAACTTGACGCATACTTAAATCGGGGCATTATTCAAATGTCTGAAGAACTCTACCAACAGGCATTGAGTGATATTTTGATTGCTAATAAACTTTCTCAAACTTCACAGGACGAATACATATATAATAAGACGATCTATTTTATCGGACAAAACAAGATATATCTTGGGCATTATGAAGATGCAAAGAAAGAACTGGAAACATGTGTTAGTTTTTTCAAAAATAATCTTCAAACAAAAACCTCACTTGGAAAGAACTACGAAATTTACTACCTATACTCTCTACTAAGCTTAATTGATTCCAACACCAGGCTTGGCGGATTCACTGAAAACAAAGTATTATTAGACGAAGCCTTTTCTTACATTCAAGAAAACAAGCTTGATCAATATTTACCATACTTCATCTCCTCTGAAGGTACTACCGCTTACTACAAGAAAGATTACGAAACCGCCATCTCAAAACTTTCCGAAGCCATCCGGCTCTACAACGACCAATGGCCGCATAACACCGAAGTCTATTACCTCGGTCTTTCCTACTGGCACACGGGAAAGCAGAAATTGGCAATAAAATACCTCGAGGAAATCGATAAACATTATACCAAAACTAAAAAACTGGATCCGCAGTTCCGTTCGGCCTATGAAATTTTAATTACCTACTATAAAGCCGCCGGAAATACTGAAAAGCAGCTCGAATACATTGACAAGCTGATGGTACTCGACCGTTCCTACGAGAAAAATTATAAGTACCTCTACCAAAGAATCGTAAAGGAATATGATACGAACAAACTGGTGGCAGAAAAAAACCGGATTGAGAACACCCTGCAGAAACAGCGGATCATGTTCGTGGGACTTGTCGCACTGCTCATCGCTGGTTTTGTGTTTTTTGGTTTCAGGATTTATAATGAAAAGCAGAATTACAAGAAACGCTTCGAAGAGATCTTGGCTCAGCGGGATGATCACCCCGCCGAAGTGAGCGCAACGGTGATTGAAGACGGAAAATTCGAAGACCAACAGAAACTGGATTATGATTTTTACAACAAAATTCCGGGGCTCAACCCAATTTTTGTAGAAAACATCCTGCAACAACTTGAAATTTTTGAGAAGGAAAACAAATTCCTCGATTCTCAGGTTTCGCAAAAGCTGCTGAGTGAGGAGCTTGGAACCAATTCCACTTACTTTTCAAAAATCATCAATACCTACAAAGGCAAAAACTTCACGCTTTACATCAACGATCTGCGACTCGATTATATCATTGAGCACCTGAAAACCGACGTGAAATACCTGAATATGGATGTGAAAGAACTGGCGTCAATTGCCGGATTCTCCAGTGCCGAAAACTTTTCGGATAATTTCCGCCGCAAGTTCGACCTGAAACCTTCTGTATTCATCAAGATGATGAAGGAAAAATTGTAGAGATACTTTAATCCAAATATTTTGCTCTGCAATTAATTAACTCCAAAAACACATTTCCCAATAAAAAACCGGAACTCAAATAGTTGAGCTCCGGTTTCTGTAAAACGTAAAATTTAAATTATGAATCTATAATTAGGGGTTAGTATTCATTTTAGTGTCTGAATTTTTCAAAAATTCATCGATGATTTCAAAGGCTTTCTGCTCATCCGTGAGGTTTACCATAAGGCGGATCGTATTAGCAGTAGGCGTCGTAGTGAAAGACATATATTTATCATTTACAAATACGGGGATTTCCTGATTTTCCAGTTTTGACCTCATTAATTGGATTTCCGACGCATTTTCACTTTCAAAAACCGATACCCTTGTCTCTCTTTCCATACACTACTCTATTTTTGAATTCTAAAATTACAATTTAAATCTTGAAATAAATGTTAAAGTAATATTAAATTACAAAAAATTTAAAATTTCTTTAATCATAATTTAAATTTTCTCAATATTTGCTGCCATTTTATCCAATGCAATCTGAATTTCATTTGTTTTTACATTCAGGTGAGGACGGAAGCGCACAGAGCGGTCGCCGCAAGCCAACAGAATTAACCCGTCATCGTAAAGAATCTCTCTAAGGCGGTCACGCATCATCCCGGTTGGCAAATCGATGGCGCACATGAGACCGCGGCCACGCGCGTTCGAGAAAGTCTGCGGATATTCGGCCGCTAATTTCTGAAGGCCATCCAGCAAATATTCACCAACAATTCTGGCGTTCTCTACGAGGTTTTCTTTCTCAATAACTTCCAAAGTCAGTTGAAAACGCAGCATGTCCACAAAATTACCGCCGAATGTGGAATTGATTCTCGAACTTTCGCGGAATACATTCTGTGGTATTTCATCAAATTTCTCTTTGTTGGCCAAAACCCCGCAAACCTGTGTCTTTTTCCCAAATGAAATAATGTCAGGTTTAGCCGTGAAATGTTCGAACGCCCACATTTTACCGGTGATTCCGATTCCGGTCTGCACTTCATCAAAAATCAACAAAACCTCATTTTCGTCGCAGATTTCACGCAAGCCGGTGAAAAACTCGTCGCGGAAATGGTGGTCACCACCTTCGGCCTGGATAGGTTCAATAATGATGCACGCCACCTGATTTGGGTTACTGATGATTGCTTCCTGAATATGCAGCAGCGCAAGCTGTTCGTTCTTGATGGTTTCTTCCAAATTCTCCTCGGTAACCGGGAAAGTGAGGTGCGGATTCGTGATCCTTGGCCAGTCGAATTTCGGGAAATACTGATGTTTACGCGGATCCGACGTGTTTGTTAGGCTTAATGTATAGCCACTTCGCCCGTGAAAAGCTTGCTTGAAATGGATGCAGATTCCGGCTTCCAGATCGAGACCTTTCTCAAAATTCTTGCGCGTCTTCCAGTCAAAACACGCTTTCATCGCATTTTCGACCGCTAAGGCGCCGCCTTCGATAAAAAAGGTGTACTGTAATTCTTTAGGAATGGCAACGCGCGAAAACACGTCCATAAAATCTGCAAATTCCTGCGAATATACATCTGCAAGCGTGGGTTTGTTCACGGCAAGTTTGCCGAGCCACGCAGATCTTTCCATTAAATAAGGATGGTTGTAACCGATGGAAGCCGAGCCAAACATTGAAAACATATCCAGGAAATCCCGGCCGCTCAGGCTGTCGTGAATCCAGCTGCCCTTAGATTTTTCGAAATCCATTACGAAATCGAAACCGTCTGCAAGCATATGTTTGCCAAGTGTTTCCTTTACTTTATTGGTAGTTTGAGGTGAAGAAGCGAGTACGTCGTTCATAGCTGAAAATTGAATTAGTTAGATGAAATAAAAGGATTAAACAGCGTCTGTTTCGTTCTTCGCGTCACCGCTTAAGTCGAATTTGATTCCCTGGGCTAAGGGCAGGCTGGCTGTATAATTAATGGTATTGGTCTGGCGTCTCATGTAATATTTCCATACATCGGAACCCGATTCCCGGCCACCTCCGGTCTCTTTTTCACCACCGAATGCACCGCCGATTTCAGCGCCTGAAGTCCCGATATTTACATTGGCTATACCGCAGTCTGATCCGGCGTGGGATAAAAACAGTTCAGCTTCGCGGAGGTTTTGCGTCATGATAGCCGAACTTAATCCTTGCGGAACATCATTCTGAAGTGCGATCGCCTCTTCGAGCGTTTTGTATTTAATTAAATACAGGATCGGAGCAAAGGTTTCGTGCTGCACGATCTCGTACGAGTTTTCAACTTCTGCAATGCAGGGTTTCACATAACATCCGGATTCATAGCCGTCACCTTCCAGCACGCCGCCTTCTACGATAAAATTTCCGCCTTCTTGCTTGCATCTTTCTATTGAATCAAGGTATTGCTTCACCGCATCTTGGTCGATAAGCGGACCTACATGATTGTTTTCGTCCAGTGGATTCCCGATCTTCAACTGGCCGTAAGCCTGTACCAGACGGTTTTTCACTTCGTCATACACAGAATCATGGATGATGAGCCTTCTTGTCGAAGTACATCTCTGCCCTGCAGTGCCTACTGCGCCAAAAACAGCGCCAATAATCGACATATCCAGATCGGCATTTTCGGTAATGATGATTGCGTTGTTTCCGCCAAGTTCTAAAATTGATTTGCCGAATCTTTCCGCCACGTTTTTTCCGACAGTACGACCTACTTTGGTAGATCCGGTGAAGGAAATAAGTGCTACATTCTTATCACTAACAAGCATTTCACCGATTTTATGGTCGCCCACAATCATCGTAGAAATGCCCTCAGGCATATTGTTCTCTTTTAATACTTCATTGATGATATTTTGGCAGGCGATGGCGCAAAGCGGAGTTTTTTCTGAAGGTTTCCAGATGGTGACATTTCCACAAATCCACGAAAGCGCCGTATTCCAGGACCAAACAGCCACCGGGAAATTAAAAGCCGAGATAATACCGACAATTCCCAGCGGATGATACTGCTCGTACATGCGGTGGCCGGGACGTTCGGAATGCATAGTGTAACCGTGAAGCTGCCGCGAAAGTCCTACCGCAAAATCACAGATATCGATCATTTCCTGCACTTCACCCAGACCTTCCTGCAAGGACTTCCCCATTTCATAGGAAACGAGTTTTCCCAAATCATCCTTGTACTCACGGAGTTTCAAACCGAACTGACGAACCAGCTCCCCTCTTTTCGGGGCCGGAACCATGCGGAATTCCTTGAAAGCAGATTTTGCTTTCTCAATTACTGTTTGATAATCCTCAGGATTGGCAGTTTTAACTTTAGAAATCAGCTGTCCGTCAGTTGGCGAAAAACTTTCGAGCATGTCGCCCGTGGCAAAAAAAGCTCCGCCAGCAGAGACACCATTATTTTCATTTGAGATTCCTAAATTTTTCAGCATTTGCGGAATACCGTAATCCGTGGTTTGTTCGGTCATGTTTAATTTTATTTTAAAGATGCCCTAATTTACAAATTTTTGCCAAACGGGAAAATTTAAATGAACCTTAAAAATATCATTTTATCTTTGCCGCAGAAAATTTAAAAATGGAGAATCAGCAACAAAACGGCGACACCAATTCGAAAATGAAAATATGGCTAAAACGCGTCGGGATTGGCGGCCTGATCTTTTTCACCCTGAAAGGCATCGCCTGGCTTTTCATCTTTTATTACGGTGCTGAATTTTTGCAGCAGTGTTCCGCCAAATAATTCAATGCAGATTGGGCTTGGTGAGCCAGTCTTCTTTAGAAATCCAGTATTCTACATTTTTACGGTCGGGTTCGCCGTGGTAGGCCACCACTATTTCGCCCTTCAGCTCTGCACCAAGTCTTTCCATGGCCGTTCGCGAACGCCAGTTTTCTGCTCCGACGTGGAATTTAACCAATCGCACATATTTGAATATATAATCGAGCATCAGTTTCTTGACCTTCGGATTGATTTTGGAGCCCCAAAATTTTGTGCCGTAAAAGGTATAGCCAATGAATATTGAGTTTTCTGCTTCATCAAAATCGTAAAACCGGGTACTGCCGGCCACTTCCCCCGCTGGTTTTATCGAAAATTAAAAATGCACCGCAGGAAAGTATCGCACCTTCAAAGAACTTTTTAAAGACCTCGCGTTCGTAGCGGTTTTTATTGGGATGCATTTCCCAGACTTTCGGGTCAGAAGCTACTTCGTACAACATTTCAAAATCAATTTCCTGAAGCGGAACAAGTTTTACCTCCTCATTTTCAAGTGTTGGCTGCAGAAAGTTTTCCATACCTTTTTTCATTAAAGATAATGATTTTGACAAATCCTTTTGGACAGAATTAAGCAGTTTGCCTTAGAAAAGCAAGGCTTGCTCGAGCTCAAGCAATTTCTGCTTGCGCCAGATGCCACCGCCGTAGCCGGTGAGCGTACCATTGGTCCCAATCACGCGGTGACATGGGATGATGATTGAAATTTTGTTCAGGCCGTTTGCATTCGCCACGGCACGCACCGCTTTCGGATTGCCTAAAATATTTGCCTGCTGTTGGTAGCTTCTGGTGGTCCCGTACGGAATTCCGCGAAGTACTTCCCATACTTTCTTCTGGAATTCTGTACCCACAAGGGAAAGCGGCACGGTGAAAATCTGTCTTTTGCCTGCGAAATATTCGACAAGTTCCTGTTCTAAAATTTTAAAATGTGGATTTTCACCCTGAATGATATTCGCATTAAAATGTTTTGAAATCTCCTTTAATTCTGTGGGCAGCGCTTTTCTGTCGGAAAACTCGAGCATGCAGATTCCGTTTTCATCAGCGCACGCGATCATGGTTCCAAGCGGCGTTTCGATTCTTTTCAAATCGACAACCTTCTCACTTTTTGAATTTTTCGGCGACACGCCAAAGATGTTTTTAAAACTGTCATTAAAACCGCTCAGACTTTCATAACCACTATCAAAAGCCGCAGCGGTCACATTGTCGCCGGAATTCAGTTTTTTAAAAGCCGAATTCAGCTTAAACATCCGCTGAAAGGCGTGAAAAGTGATTCCGTGATGTTTCAGAAACCAGCGGCGAACCGTGGCGGGCTCCAGACCTCTTTCCACCAGATTATAATCTTTAAACTTCAAGGACGGATCAGCCGCCAGTTCATTTAGTAAACTTTGGATTCCGACCGGGGTCTCGTCGGGATTTTCTAGAGGTTTACAGACTTTGCATGGCCGGTAACCTTTCAGGATGGCCTCTTTGGTCGTATTGAAAAATTCCACATTTTCAAACTTCGGTTTGCGCGCGGTGCACGTTGGCCGGCAGAAGATTCCGGTGGTTTTCACGCCCATCCAAAAAACGCCTTCAAACTCGGGGTTTTTGTTGAACGAGGCCTGATACATTATTTCGTTTGAAATTTCCATCACGTAAATTTAAAGCAAATTTAAGCGCGCGGAAAAATCTTTACAACCGAAAACTGAACAGGTATTTTTTTAAGATTAAATAAAAAAATGTCCCAAAAATTCGAGACATTTAAATTGAAATTTAAGTTGGTAAGCTAGGGAATATATTCCGTTTATTTCTTAGCTGCCGCATCACGTTCAATCTGGCGGATTTCTTTCAGCTTTTCAACCACTTTTGCCACCGCATCAGGATTTGCCGCTTTCACAGGAACCGTTACCTTAGTTTGGTCCCATTTCACCACCATATCTACAGAATTGTCGTCCATGGGAGTGAGTTCGATACCGAACCACTCCTGCTTTTCCGCGAGTTTCTGTACAGGCACGGTAATTTCGGTGACATTCAGTTTTTCGTCATAGGCGTATGCGCCCCACTGCTGCGCATCTTTGTTCAGGATGACTTTCCACTCCTTTTCTGTAGGAATCACGAACAAACCGTAAGTTCCGGCCGGCACCGTTTTTCCGCCGAAGTTGACAGGCTGTGCAAAGGTAATTTTAGTAGAACTGTTGGCACCCGCTCTCCACACCTTATTATAGGGTACCAGGTCGCCGAAGATCTTTCTGCCTTTTACACCCGGCCGGCCATAATCTACTGAAATCTTGGTGGTAGAAAACTGCTGTTCTACTGACTGTCGCGGGCTGGCTGCCGGCAGATTGTGCTGCGCGAACGCAAACAGCGAGGATGAGATTAAAGCTGCAATCAATAGTTTTTTCATGGGATTTTTTTTTAAAGATAGAAATTTTCAGGCATACACAAGTGAATTTTTACATGTGCTTTGGTTTGAATTTTAGGCTTAAGGGAATTGTTCATTTCATCTGAAGGGATCGTAAAGTTTCAGAAATCTGCCCTAAACTTATTCATTTTTTGTGGTATTCCGTTCGGATTCAGATTATTAGAAGACCGTGCGATATGAATTAATTCATACAATTACCTGTTCCAAATTTGTATATATTAGCGTCCGATATTTTAAGATTTTTTTAACATTTAATGTTCCATTTGTAAACACCGCTGATGAGGAATTTTTACCTGTTCGTTTCACTTCTCTTATTTCAAATTACTTTTGCTCAAACCACTTCGTCCAACGACCTTCGACAAGGAATTTTCGAAGATTCGAACGGCAAAATAATAAAAGGTACCGCTGCTCAGGAAAAATTCCTGAGAGAAAGGGCTGCAAAGGTTCAGCAGGAACATTCTCATCTGCACAAAGCGACCCAAACAGCGGTGGAAATGTGTACGAACGGCGGTTTCGAGCAGACAGAAACTGTAGGTGGCACGCAATATATAAAGAATTTCCTTTACAATATCGGTCAACCGCCGGGTCCCACGCAGTGCAAATCGATATCCAACAGCGCGATATCTTATATCCCGCAGTACAGTCCGGGAAATACCCAGCTGATGGCAACGTCTGTACCTTCCAATCTTATCGATGAGTTCATGGGCGATATCAAAGCCTTTGACCAGTATGCTTTAAAGATCAATCACACCAATTCGAGCACCTACGGTTCGATTGTTCAGGGCAAAAGATTTAAAACCAACAATGAGAACCAGTTAAAGTTTAATTACAAGGCGGTACTACAGTCTGTATATGACAGTAGCCATACCGATAACCAGGCCTACTTCAAAGCCAGAGTGATAAATAAAGACGGCATTGTGGTGAGCGAATTCTGTCTGGTGGGCGATGAGAAAAACTGTATTTTCACCAAAGTTCCTTCTGGCGGCTACGGCTATGTCACGCTGTACACCGCAAAGTGGCAGTCCGGAATTCTGGATATTTCCTCCATTCCCAACAATGAAGAGTTCACCGTAGAATTTATGGCGTCGAGATGCGGCCTGGGCGGACATTTCGGCTATGCTTATGTGGATGATATCTGCATGCTGCAGTCCACTGAAAGCTTCGTAGGCTCTGTGGAAACCGATCCGCTCTACAAAATCTGCCCGGCTTTGCCACTGCAGGTTTGCGGCAGCTATACGCTTCCTAATTCGGGTGGTGTTGCGGCCACTTTGAAAACACTTACGCTGAAACTCCTCGATCCGGCCGGAAATGCAATTTACACGACCACCGCACCCACCACACTGGATACGGTGAATAAAAAGTTCTGTTTTACGCTATTGCCGCAGAATTTCCCCAATACCGCGAACGCAAATTACAATGTGAGCGTCACCGCAGATTTCGATGTGGCAGCATCAGGCGGCGGAACGGGCTGTGGAAGCAGTGCGGGCAATACGGCAATATTTGCATCAGCCACCGATTCGGATGCCAATCCGGGTTGGGACATCAGTTTCCTCAACTGTTCCGGTGGCTGCGACATCGCCGTAACCACCGCAAAACTTTCAAAATGTGACAGTGATCATAACGGCAGCGAAAACTTCAACCTCAATGACCTGAACGCGCTGATTGTGCCCGCCACCAGCGGTCTGACCTTTACCTATTTTACAGATTACAATGGTGCCTTTAACAATACCGGTGCAATTTCAAATTTCACCAACTACAGTTCTGTTTCTGCGGTACTGTATGCGAGAGTTACGAAAGATCCCGGCTGTTATAAAATCATTCCGGTAAACCTTGAAGTCAAAAACCCTACCGCGACCATCACCGGAATCCTCAACGTATGTTCGGGAAGTACGGTCCTGAAAGCTTCATCGGGCGCTACATACCTCTGGAGCACGGGTGAAACCACACAGAACATCACCGTTTCAGCTACAGGAATTTATTCGGTTACTGTAACCGACAGTTTTGGCTGCTCTAGCACGGCACAGGTGAGCATTGAGCCGAGCCAGACGGCGGTGAGCCCGACGCTGGAGATTACCCAACCTTCCTGCTTTGTCACCAGCGGAACCATTAAAGTGACTTCACCTGCCCTGCATTACAGTTTCGACAACGGGAACACCTGGGTAAACAACCCTGTAAAAACAGGTTTATACCCCGGAACATATAAAGTGATGATCAAGACAGCTACCGGATGTACCTCCTATGCGCAGGAAGCAGTCATCACGCCCGTTCTTACCGCTTACCCGAGCTGCAGCGCAGTGCAGCCTAAATTTTGTGGTGATAAAGGCACGATCACCGTAAGTAACTCTGCGGCATATTACAGTTTCGACAATGGTGTGACCTGGGGAACCAGCTCCACGGCAACCGGCCTGGCACCGGGAAATTATTCGGTGCGCACCAAAGATATCTCGGGATGTATTTCAAATGCACAGGTGGTCAATATTACGAGCAACACACTCGGAAATCCGGATTTTACAGTAACTGAACCGGCGTGTTCAGTACCAGGTTCGATTACGATCAACACGCCTGCAGATTTTTATACGTTTGATGCGGGACAAACATGGGTTACCAGCAATACACTTTCGAACCTGATGTCCGGCAACTTCTCGGTGGGCATAAAGAACAGCCTGGGCTGTACTTCTTATTTCTCAAGTATCTATCTAAGGCCGTTTCAAAACACTTCTGCACAGTACAGTGTGATCCAGCCTACCTGCGGTGCCGACGGTACGATCTACATCAGCACCGAAGCCGACATGTACAGTTTCGATAACGGTGCAACCTGGACGACCAGCAATATGAAAGACCTGCCGGCAGGCACCTACCGGATTAAAATTAAAAATGCGGCGGGATGCGTTTCGCAGACCTCGACAGTATATCTTTATGAACCTCAGATCGAGAGTCCATATTATACCGTGGTTCACCCGAGCTGCGGCGTTAGCGGAAGCATCACGATCAATTCAGTTTCAGATTTCTACAGCTATGATGGCGGTGTGACATGGGAAACAGCGAATACCAAAACCCTACCAGCGGGAAGTCACCAAATCATGGTGAAAAACAGCCTTGGCTGTAAATCTTCCGGTGCCTGGGTCTACCTTCAGGAAGTAAAACTGCCACAACCCGATGTTACTTTTGTTTCTCCCACATGTACCACCCCGGCAAGCATCACGGTAAATACACCGGCCGCGTTCTACAGCATCAATGGCGGAACCACATGGTCTGCCTCCAATGTGTTTACAAATCTTACAGGCAGCAGTTATCAGGTCATGATTAAGAATGCACAGAATTGTGTCTCAGATGCTAATTATATTTACTTTTATCAAACCTATCTTCCACAACCTCAATATACAGTGGTGAATCCAAGCTGTGGTAATGTGGGAAGCATCACATTCACTTCTCCGGCGGCGTTTTACAGTATCAACAGTGGAACTACGTGGACCACTAATCCGGTATTCACCGGTCTGGCGCCGAATGTGACTTATTATCTGATGACAAAAAATGCAGCGGGCTGTACTTCTCAGGTCATTTATGTCTCGCTTAGCGATACAGCGCTCGCGAGCCCGGACGTTACCGTAATCCAGCCTTCATGTGGAGTTAATGGCAGTATTACTGTTAAGACGCCAGGTACATCGTACAGTTTTGATGGCGGCTACACGTGGAGCACTTCGCCAATCAAAGACAATCTCACTTCCGGTTATTATTATGTGATGATAAAGAGCGGAACCTGCATCTCAAGCAGTACATCGGTCAATATCAAGCAGTTTTACCTGCCAAATCCCACATATACCCTTGTACAGCCAACCTGTGGCACGGGCGGTACCATCACATTTACCACCCCTTCCGCACAGTACAGCATCGATGGTGGCCAGACCTGGAGCAGCAATCCTGTCTTCACAAACCTCACTGACGGGTACTACTCACTGGTGATCCAGAATGCCCAGGGATGCAAATCTGTTTCATACGGTGTCTCGGTCAGCCTACAGAAATATTATCTTCCGAAACCCAATGTAAGTATTGTGCAGCCAACGTGTACCATAAAGGGAAGCATCAAAATCATGACGCCGGCGGCGATGTACAGTTTTGATGGCGGACAGACCTGGGGAACCTCGAATGAGATTAACAATCTTACCTCCGGTTACTACAGAGTGGTCATAAAGAACGCGCAGGGTTGTACCTCAAATCCGTACGATATGAGTGTATCGATCACTCAGTTTTTCCTCCCGAATCCATTTGTAAAGACCGTGCAGCCTACGTGCGCAGATTCCGGCAGTATTACTGTCGTGTCCCAGGCCGCGCAATACTCGTTTGACAATGGCACCACCTGGGTTACAAGCCCCGTAATGCTTAATCCTGCACCGGGCTATTATAATATTAAGATTAAAAATTCGGCAGGATGCATCTCCACAGCAACATCAGTTTCAATTAATAAATTTTTCCTTAATCCGCCGAGCGTTACCGCCATACAGCCTACCTGTGCAGTTCCGAAAGGAAGCATTTTCATCAATACCATTGCAGACCAGTACAGTTTCGACAACGGGGCTACCTGGACGACCAATCCGGTGAAAGACAACCTCAGCGCGGGCAGCTATAACGTCCTCGTGAAAAACACTTCGGGCTGTGTCTCACAGAATGCATATGTGTATATCAGTTCGGCACCGAATACGCCTCCAACCCCTCAGTTTACGGTTTCCCAACCCACGGCCTGCGATGCGACCGACGGAAAAATCACCATCAGCACTACCGGCATCAGCTATACCTTTAACGACGGTGCCAGCTGGACTACCGATCCGGTAAAAAGTAACATCGGTGCGGGCACTTATATCATCCGGATAAGGACGAGCACCTACGGCTGTGAATCTGCACCGGTGGCCGTTACGCTGAATTCGGGGACAACCATCGCCGCACCTGCGGTTACAGTGACAAATCCTACCTGCAGCGTCGCGACAGGAACTGTTACAGTCACGACCGGCGCCGCCACGTACAGCTTTGATGACGGACTCACCTTTGTCTATTCAAATACAAAAAGCGGCCTTGCACCCGGAGTTTATAAAATTAAAATCAAGAACGCCGCCGGATGCCTTTCGGATGTAACTTCGGTAACTGTAAGTCCGCAGGCACCACTGCCTGCTCCGGCATTTACGATACAGCAACCCGACTGTGGCAATGCATTAGGCTCGCTGCAGATCACCACACCGGCAGCAGAATACAGTTTTGATAATGGCATCACCTACGGAACTTCGAATACCAAAAGCGGTGTGGCACCCGGAACTTACAGCCTGATGATCAAAGATGCTGCGGGATGTATTTCCGTGGCCGGAATTGCAACTGTGAATACGCAGCCGATTACACCTGCAGCGCCGCAGATCGCGGTTTCGGCGCCTTCCGGCTGTGCCGTATCCAACGGTACAGTTTCTGTTATTTCTGCGGCCGCACTCTACAGTTTTGATGATGGAGCTACGTGGGTTTCACAGTCTTCGGTCAACCTTGCGCCGGGTGTTTACAAGGTGCGAATCAAGCTGTCGTCAACGGGATGTTCTTCACCGGCAACACTTGCCACCGTGGCCCCTCCACCCAACGCGCCAACTCTTCCGCTGTTTGCAGTAGTTCAGCCAGTATCGTGTACCAGTCCGTTTGGTACGGTGACCATCACTTCAACAGAAAATCAGTACAGTTTCGACAATGGCGTGACCTATTCGGGCAATCCTGTCTCAGGACCGCTTGCACCCGGAACCTACAGCCTGAAAGTGAAGAACAGTGCGGGATGCGAATCGGGTGCAGTATCGGTAACGGTGAATGTACCTTCAGACACGCCACCACTGCCAAGCGCAATAGTCCAGCAAATCGACTGTGCAAATCCGTCAGCCACCATCGTGGTCAATCAAAGCGCTGCCCAATACAGTAAAGATGGCGGACTGACCTGGCAATCGGCCAATACCTTTACAGGATTGACACCCAATACATACCCGATTAAAATTAAAAACAGCCTGGGATGCATTTCCGAAACGAGCCTTATTACGGTATCTCCATTCAGCAATCCGACGCCGAAACCTCTCGTCAGTGCAACTCAGAATTTCTGCGTCCAGCAACAGGCTACAGTAGGTAATCTCACGGCGAGCGGAACCCAACTGAAATGGTATTCATCTGCCGTTGGCGGCACAAGTTTGCCTGTGACCACTACCCTTGTAGATGGGGCGACCTATTATGTGACTCAAACGCTCTCATCATGCGAAAGTGAAAGGGCTCCGGTAAAAATCATCATTTACAGTACCCTCGCACCCACAGGGCCAGCCGCACAGGTCTTCTGTGTGAGTCAGCTGGCAAAACTATCAGACCTGAACGTAACCGGAAGTCTGATAAAATGGTTCAGCAGTCCGACCTCCTCTACGCCGTTGCCTGCCAGTACGCTGCTGCAGGATGGTACAACATACTTTGCCACGCAGACTGAAAACGGCTGCGAAAGTATAAACCGGCTGGCAGTCACGGTATCACTTGTGGTCACCAATATTCCGGCAACAGACTACCTGGCCCCCTCCGACTGTGCGGATGAGATCGGGACTAAAAAGACAGATCTGAAACAGTATCAGGGGAACTTGGTACCAAACGCGGCAGCCTATACTTTCACCTATTATGACCGGAATAATATGCTTATTAACAATCCTGGGCAATACACCCTGTCGGTGGGGCAGAATATCGTGTATGTGGAAATCAAATCGGCTGCCGGATGTGCCGCGCGGGCTAAACTCACGCTTCCGCTGAAAGCTTCGCCCATCGTCAACCTGCCGCCAGATGCAGAATACTGCCCGGGCAGTTTTGTGAAGTTAGATCCGGGAAATCAACCGACCGGAACTACGTTTGTCTGGACTTATAATGGCACAGCACTAAGCAGTCAGCAGACCGTAAACGCAGACCGTACCGGAGTCTATACCCTTACAGTGACTAATGCAGTGGGTTGCAGCACTACAAAATCGGTGAATGTAAAACAGGTCGAACTTCCGGTCATCAGCGACATTAAGATTGAAAACACAACGGTCCATATCATCGTGGCCGGAAACGGAATGTTTGAATACTCCATCGACGGCATTAGCTGGCAGGCATCAAATACATTCCATAACGTTCCTGCCGGCAATCACACTGCTATTGTAAGAAGTGGCACCCAGCCCTGCGCGACGGCGCAAAAAGCCTTTACCATCTTTATCATCAGCAACGTGTTCACACCGAATGCCGATGGTATTAATGATAACTGGGTCGTTGAAGGCATCGAGAACTATCCGGGAAGCCACGTGCGGGTCATCGACCGTTTCGGCACCGTGGTGCTCGACCAGAAAGTGAACGGCGCATTCTCCTGGAACGGCCGCCACCTTAGCCGCCACCTTCCGACCGGAAATTACTGGTACTATATTGTGGTTTCAGACGGCCGCATCCTGTCGGGTTATGTGATGATAAAAATCCGCAACTGATGTGTTAATACTACTCTTCAAGTATTTTTAAACTATAAACAAGACGCTCTTTCAGGAGCGTCTTTTTTTAGGACCAATTTAGACTTGAATAACCGATTACTTTTATTTAAAAGGCATGCGCGGATTCGGTATTCAATTTAAATGGTTTCGTAATTGAACCACGAGCTTAGATTTGACAACCTTGTAAAAAAAGAACTTCTTTTATTCTTCGGCTTCGCTCAGAAACCACCTTAAAGGTGGTTTTTCTTTTACTTATGAAAGTTTTCCGGATTTTCCGGTGGCTTAAATGGAAGCTATTGAAGTCGTGGAAAAGAGGCTCTGCCAAAACCCAAACTTCCCTTTTGGAAGGTTCATGATTTACAATGACAAAAAAAATTTGGCCAACTGGCTCTTCTCATGCTAACCCCCGCGCTCCGACCCCCGATGGATCCGATGCCTGAGGCTCTCGAGGGCCTCGAAGGCCTCGGGGCCACCCAACGCCCAAAAAACGCGCCCTCCCCGGTGCGTCTTCATTTATAAAGATCCAGATTTTACATCTGCTCCATTTTAAAACTCATACTCTCGATCACTTTTTAAAATAGCTTCTACCGTATCCATCGAAGTCAGGCACGGAACACCGTTCTCTACCGACATTCGGAGGATCTGGAAACCGTCTCTTTCGGATTGTTTTCCTTTGAAATCGTAAATTTTGTGACTATTTTTGAGCAAAGCACTTTTATGTCAATAAACACCTTTCAGAGGCAAATTTTTATTCTTTCCCTCATCCAGGAAAAAAACCGGCGGAATATTTTTCCATCAAGAAATCAAATTATTGAAAAGGTTGCACAGAAATTCGATGTTAAAATTTCTGAGAACACGCTTGACAGAGATATTGATTTTATTAAAAATGAAATTGGTGCACACTTAAAATTCGTTCGTGGTAAAGGATATAAAATTGACAATCTTTCAGAGCTTGACAATACTTTTATTAATGATTTTTCCCGGAGTATGGCTTTAATATTAAGCCAGAATTCTGAAACCATCTTGCCTGAAACGATCATTTATGAAAGCCGCAATTTCACGGGAACCGATTTTTTCCAGGATATCCTTAAGGCGTGCGAAGGCTACCTGGAATGCAGGATAACTTACTATAATTATGAAAATCAATCAGAAAAAAATTATGAGATTCAGCCGTATAAAATGAAGCTTAAAGATTTCAGATGGTATATTTTGGCTAAAGACAAAGATGTTCCGGAAACTGACTTTAAAATTTTTGCGCTTGACAGAATTCAAGATTTTAAACTTACGAATAATACCTTCCAACCTGAAAATATCAATTTTGAAAGACCTTTTGAACATGCTTTCGGAATGTTCACCCAGTATCAGGACGCAAATGGAAATTACTCACAAAGCCAACCCCAAAAAGTGGTTTTGGAATTTGACCTTCGCGATGGAAATTACATTAAATCAAACCCGATTCATCATTCGCAGATTATCGTGCAGGAAACCGCAACAGCAATACAAATTGAACTGTATATATTGCCGACTTTAGATCTGATGAAAGAACTGCTTTCCCGAAGCTGGTCGCTAAAAATTATTGAACCTGATACTTTAAGAATGCAGTTTATAGGTTATTGGGAAAATGCCATCACCCGGAATTCCTGAATCAATCCGTCCTATCGAAATCACGCACATTTCCAGCGAGATTACGGTAATAAAAATCGCACCCATCTTTATCTGACAGAAAGGCTGGAGTTGCGGATTTTTCGATTTTAAGGTAGTAAAATAATGTTCCGTTGATCTGCTTTGTATCAAATTCTATCATTTCTGTAAAGTTTGAAAACATCGTAAAGACGGTTGTGGAAAAAACATCTTTATATTTTTTAAATTCGACATTGGTCAAAAATCCTGTCGGCATCAGATGTTCGTCTTTTCCAATAACGATTTCGCCACCATCAGTATTCAGGAACGCACAAATACTTTCGGGAATCAGCTCTATTTCATCAACACTTTTAATCAATTGCATCGTTGCAGAATCAGCTAATGAAATTCTTTCCAATAATCTGGTGTCTCGCAAATCTTTTTTAATGCCCTTTCTTACCAATAAATCATTGATTGTAGATTGCTGACCGAATTTTGATGAACTCTTCTTATTCCAAAATTGCTGTTCGATTTTCTTAGCTGTAAACCTTTTGACCGCAATATGCTTGTCCAGATCGCAAAAAACATTGATAAGAAATGTTCTTCCTGCATGGTAAACATTCCCGCTAATGACTGCATCAGTGTTTAAGCGCAAAAAAATCGCCACACCTCCATTGAAAGCTTCGGGATCCTTATAGACAATCTTCTTCTTTGAATACGTATCCGATTTGTGCACCAAAATTTCTTTCGTATCCGCTAAACATTCGATTGCCGCATTATAATATTCTACGGCATTATTCTTTGATATTCGTGGGTCTTCATCTGTAAAAACTTCTTTGTGAAGATAGCGCAGGCCTTCACTGTTAGTTAAAAATCTGGTCGTGACAATGTAGCTGATTAGGGGTAGTTTTGGTTTCATATTATATTATCTTAAAGACTTCTAACATTTCTATAAGTTCATCTTCGGTAAAGATCTCTACGAACTCCTCTGTCCCCGCAGTGTTTTTTCGAGAAATTCGATATTTCACCATTTCGTCTTTTACACCATCGGTTTTTGGGAGTTTTAAAACAGTTAAACCCGTTTTAATTAACTTAAGTAATGCCTCCCGGCTAATTTTTTCTTGCTGATGCTCCATTTGTCTGAATTTATTAAGGCAAAGTAAAAACTCCACAACTGCAATTTGTGGGGTTTGTAAGAAGATTATCAGAAATTTATAATTGCAATGTACCAGTTCCGCTGTTTAGTGTGTCGGTAAAATACACATTCCCGATCTTCGTTATTACTTTTTGTTGCGTGTGACCCACTACCTGTGTGATAGGTAAGAGATTCTGCAGAAGACTGAAAGGCCGTATCCAACAGGGACCTTCCTTCTCGGATTCGCCACTTAAATCACAGTCATCCTCTGAATGCAGGTATTCAAATACCTCTGGGTGCTTCCAAAAAAGTAGATTTATGAGGTTTTCCATCTCTGAAGGATTATATAATTCATTTCCGAATAAATTCTCAAACCAAAGTCTTGAAATGCCCGCGTGCGAAAACATTGTTTCTGTATGAGAATCGTAGTGGGTCATTTTTAAGATTTGTGATTCGTATAGGGGCTGCAATACCGCATTGATCTTTTCCGAATGTTCCGGCTGGTATCCACTGGACATGCTGAAGACTCCGCTTAGATAATGAAGGTCGTGGTTTCCGCACAGCATAATCACTTTATCCGAATTTTCTTCTCTGAATTTGAGTATTTCTGCAAAATTGTTCAGTTCGGCATCAATGCCAATATTAAAATTGCGGCTGTCGAAATAGTCTCCCAGAAAGACTATTTTCCTGTATTTTTTTTGGCTGACAATTTCTTTCCATATGGGATTTCCGTGGAGGTCTGGAATTACAATTAAAGTTTCTGTTTGCATGATACAAAAATAAAAACCCACAACTGCAAAATGTGGGGTTTAATTATTTTATTCCAATGCTTTCTTAATTTTTACGATTTCTTCATCTGCTTCCTGCATTAACCTAAAAATCTCTTTCTTTATTCTGTCCAAATTTTTTAAGTTACCTGCAATGACACTATCTGAAAAATTGCTTGGTGATATTTTGTAGTGGTCAACATATTGTTCCAACTGGTCGGTGATCTTCAATTTGGATTCGTCATCTATTGCTAGTCCCTTCACAAACTTTCTCCAATCCTTATTACCTTTTGCACTATTGCATTTTTTGCACGCCGGGACCAGATTACCGAGCACATTTCCAAAACCTCCATATTCACCCTTCATAACTAAAGCCTGTAAATGGTCCCACGTTTCTGCCTTTTTATTACAATAGACACATAAAATTCTTGATGGAACCTGGCCAAGTAATTTTAAAGCTTGTTTAACATCACCTTCATCATAGATCCCGTTTCTGGCCAGACCATTTGCGAATGCATGATTGATGGTTGTTTTCCGATTTTCGAATATGGAGTATGGCTTTAAAAAATTCTTAATGGTATTGATCTTCATAATTTTACTATTAGCTAAATTTTGTGCTTCAGTACAGCTAAAATAAAACCCCACAACTGCAAATAGAGGGGTTAAAAGATGTATTTTTGGGAAAAATAATAACTATGGGAATATTTACAGGAACTATTGAGGATTTTGACAAATACATCGGTCCCAGAATGAGAAATATCGTTCAAACTTCAATTGGCAAAAAGTTTAAATTACAAACTGGAGAATGTGAATTTTGTGGCACTCGGGACAATTTAGAGCTAGCAAATATTAAAGGAAAAGACAGAAAAGCACTAATTAAATTAGCATCCAAAGAATTTCTAAATGGTGAT
Source organism: Kaistella rhinocerotis (assembly GCF_030243905.1). Taxonomy (NCBI): domain Bacteria; kingdom Pseudomonadati; phylum Bacteroidota; class Flavobacteriia; order Flavobacteriales; family Weeksellaceae; genus Kaistella; species Kaistella rhinocerotis. The sequence goes on from NZ_JASSYY010000001.1 coordinate 537,158, forward strand.
ATAATATATGAATTAGACTTAAATAAATATGAAACAACTTTCAGGAATCTACATTTCCCTTTAGATGAAACATTTAAGATATTTTGTAAAAAGCATCATAATGAATATGATAGAACTGAAATTATTGAAATTCCTGAAGAATTTATTGAGGACAAAATCAACACACCTAGCGACATATCAGATGTAGAATTCTATTCCAGTGGTAATGATAAACTGCCAATCATTTTCTATCCGAAGGATACTACTGAGTTTAAGGAATTGTTATTGCAAAATAAGTCTGCATATATAACAATATTTTTTAATGATGGAACTTCTGAGAAAAAGGAATGGGTAGCCAATCGCTTTAGTGAAAATTCTGACCTGATTAGAAATATAAGAAGTCGAAACGAATTCAGGCAAGGAAATTGGCAAAAAAGAAATATTCAATAAATAGAATTAGAAATCAATTACAAATATTAGTTAGATGCTACTTTATGTAACATTTTTGATATACTTTACTTTTTAGACCTCTTCACAAACACCATAAAAACCTTACGGTGCCGGCTTTTATAACTAGCTGATGAGTTAATAAAATTATATTTTAAACTAATATGTGGATTTTCTATAATTCTTATAAATAATTCTACCTTTTAAATTCCAAAGAAAAAACGCGCCCTCCCCGGCGCGTCTACATTTATAAAGAACCAGATTTTACATCTGCTCCATCTTAAAACTCATGCTCTCAATCACTTTTAAAATAGCTTCTACCGTATCCATCGAAGTCAGGCACGGAACACCGTTCTCTACAGACATTCGGCGGATTTGGAACCCGTCTCTTTCAGCCTGTTTACCTTTCGTGGTCGTGTTTACCACGTACTGCACTTTTCCTTTTTGGATGAGGTCGATGAGGTTCACATCTTCTTCACCGATCTTGTACCCGATTTTCACCGGAATTCCCTGCTCTTCGAAGAATTTTGCCGTTCCTTCCGTAGCCCAGATTCTGAATCCCACTTCGTGGAAACGTCTGGCCATTTCTGAAGCTTCTTCTTTATGCTTGTCAGCCACAGTGAAAAGAATGGATCCGTGCGTCGGCATTTTGCGGCCGGCTGCCACAAAACCTTTGTAAAGCGCTTTTTCGAGCGTCGTATCTTTGCCCATTACCTCGCCGGTCGACTTCATTTCAGGGCCGAGGGATGTATCTACTTTAGTGAGTTTCGAGAAAGAGAACACCGGAACTTTTACGAACACACCCGGCTTCACAGGCGCCAGTCCGTTTTCGTAGCCTAAATCTTTCAGTTTCTGGCCGAGGATAGCTTTCGTAGCAAGGTTAGCCATAGGAATTTCCGTGATCTTGGACAGGAAAGGTACGGTTCTCGACGATCTCGGGTTCACTTCGATTACATAAACTTCACCGTCAGAAAGCACATACTGGATGTTCATTAGTCCGATCACATTCAGACCTTTTGCCAGTCTTTGGGTATAATCAACCAAAGTGTCGATCTGCTTTTGCGTAATATTCTGTGGCGGATAAACCGCGATGGAATCTCCGGAGTGAACGCCCGCTCGTTCGATATGTTCCATAATTCCCGGAATCACCACGGTGTGGCCATCAGAAATAGCATCCACCTCCACTTCTTTTCCGGTTAGATATCGGTCAATCAAAATAGGATGTTCGGAATTTTCTTTCACCGCATTCGTCATGTAATGCGCCAAATCTCTTTCGTCGTACACGATTTCCATGGCCCTGCCGCCCAAAACGTAACTCGGACGAACCAAAACGGGATAACCGATTTCCTTTGCAATCACCAATGCTTCTTCTTTGGTGAAACATGTTTTACCTAATGGCTGCGGGATTCCCAATTCCTGCAGGGCGGCTTCAAATTTATTTCGGTTTTCTGCGCGGTCAAGGTCTTCCAGGGAAGTTCCCAGGATCTGAACGCCGTGCGCGGCAAGTTTATCTGCCAAATTAATGGCGGTCTGTCCGCCAAACTGCACCACCACACCTTTGGGTTTTTCAAGCTCGATGATGTTCATCACATCTTCTTCCGTCAGCGGCTCGAAATAAAGTTTATCGGAAATGGAGAAATCTGTCGAAACCGTCTCCGGATTATTGTTGATGATGATCGCTTCATAACCCAATTCTTTAATGGCCCAAACGGAATGCACCGTCGCATAGTCAAACTCCACTCCCTGCCCAATTCGGATAGGTCCGGAACCCAGGACGATGATTTTCTCGCGCTCTGAAGGCACACTTTCGTTTTCCTCTTCGTAAGTTCCGTAGAAATAGGGCGTCTCACTTTCAAATTCCGCGGCACAGGTATCCACCATTTTATACACCGGCATCACGCCGTGTGTTCTTCTGAACTCGAACACCGTTTTCTGGTCAGATTCCCAAAGATGCGCGATATGCAGGTCTGCAAAACCGAGTTTTTTGGCTTCCAGTAATGTTTCTTTATTGAATTTATTATCGGCAATCACCTTTTCAAAATCAATCAGTTTCTTGATTTTCCAGATGAAAAACTTGTCGATTTTGCTCCATTCCACGATCTGCTCCCAATCATAGCCTCTTCTTAAAGCGTCACCGATGATGAAAAGTCTCTCGTCATCACAAACGCGGATTCTTCTTTCAATTTCAGCATCGGTCAGAGCTTCGGCGTCTTTGGTTTTTAAACCGATATGTCTCAAACCGGTTTCAAGAGAACGGATGGCTTTCTGAATGGATTCTTCAAAGTTTCTTCCGATGGCCATCACCTCACCTGTCGCTTTCATTTGGGTTGAAAGTCGGCGGTCGGCGGTTTCAAATTTATCAAATGGGAATCTTGGGAACTTCGTTACGACATAGTCAAGAGCAGGCTCAAAACATGCGTATGTCTTTCCCGTCACCGGGTTCATAATTTCATCTAAAGTCAAACCGACAGCAATCTTCGCCGCGATCTTCGCAATTGGATAACCTGTCGCTTTACTCGCCAAAGCCGATGAGCGCGATACGCGCGGATTCACTTCGATAATGTAATAATCAAAAGAATTCGGATCCAAAGCCAGCTGAACATTACAGCCACCTTCGATGCCGAGTGCACGGATAATTTTTAAGGATGAATTTCTGAGCATCTGGTATTCTCTGTCTGAGAGCGTCTGCGACGGCGCTACTACGATGGAATCTCCGGTATGTACCCCGACAGGATCGATGTTTTCCATATTACAAACTACAATCGCGTTGTCGTTTTTATCGCGCATCACTTCATACTCGATTTCCTTGAAACCGGCGATGGATTTCTCGATCAGACACTGCGTTACAGGCGAATATTTTAACCCGAAGCTTGCAATCTCTTTCAGTTCCTCGTCGTTGTGCGCAATTCCGCCTCCGGTACCGCCCATAGTAAATGCAGGACGAACAATCACCGGGTAACCGATGTTATGCGCAAATTCCAATGCGCCCTGAACGGTGTTTACGATATCTGAATCCGGCACCGGTTCGTTGAGTTCGCGCATCAGTTCACGGAAAAGGTCGCGGTCTTCCGCCTGGTTAATCGCAGAAAGTTTCGTTCCGAGAACCTCCACTTTGCATTCTTCCAGAATCCCGGATTTCTCCAGTTCTACTGCCATGTTCAGACCGGTTTGGCCGCCCAGTGTCGGCAGAAGCGCATCCGGCCTTTCCTTTCGGATGATGTGGCTCACAAACTGGAGCGAAATGGGTTCGATATACACCTTATCGGCAATCTCAACATCCGTCATGATCGTCGCGGGGTTGGAGTTGATCAAAATCACTTTATAGCCCTCTTCCCGCAAAGACAGGCACGCCTGCGTGCCCGCATAATCGAATTCAGCCGCCTGCCCGATGATGATTGGCCCGGAGCCGATGACGAGGATTGTTTTTATGTCGTTTCTTTTCATTTTTATAGTAGATTCAAGAATCAGGAACCGAGATTCAAGATTTTTTTACAAGGTTGTTTCTAAAGGAATAAATCATTTTTTGAATTTCAGACACATCGGCAATCAGGTCATTAGCAGAAACATCGTCCAAAAGTTCAAGTTCTTTAGATAAAATTAACTGTGTCTGAAGCTCAAATGCAGATCCCAGTGCGATTGCGAGGAAATGATTGAATTCTTTTTCGCTGTTCCGGCCAGAACCTTCAGCAATATTGGACGGGATCGAAACTGCGGATCTTTTCATCTGAGAAATCAAACCAAATCTTTCATCAGATGATATTTTATGAGAAATAAGATAAATTTTCTTTGCAAGATGAATTGATTTCTGCCAGAAAAGTAATTTTTCAAAATTATGCATAGTCTTGGCTCTCGATTCTTGACTCTTGGTTCTTAAACCCTTCCATTAAACCAATAAACTCATCAAACAGATAATTCGCATCCTCCGGGCCCGGGCTCGCTTCCGGGTGATACTGAACGGAGAAGCACGGGTGGATTTTATGTTTCAGTCCTTCGTTGGTTCTGTCGTTCAGGGCGATGTGGGTTTCTTCCAGATCGGTGTTTTTGAGGGATTCTTGGTCCACTGCGTAACCGTGATTCTGGGAAGTGATGGCAACTTTATTGGTCTTTAAGTCCAACACGGGATGGTTTCCGCCGCGGTGACCGAATTTAAGTTTGAATGTTTTAGCACCGCAAGCCAACCCGATCAGCTGGTGTCCAAGGCAGATTCCGAAAATGGGCACTTTACCGAGCATACCGTTGATGAGTTCTGAGGCACCTTTCACATCTTCGGGATCACCGGGACCGTTGGAAAGCATGACACCATCAGGATTTATCAATAAAATTTCTTCGGCAGTGATATTTTGCGACACTACGGTTACGTCGCAATCACGTTGGGTAAGTTCGCGCAGGATGCCGAGTTTAGAACCGAAATCTACCAGAACCACTTTTAATCCGCGTCCCGGACTGGCGTACGCAGTTTTTGTAGAAACACTTTCGACCTGATTGGTTGGAAAATCAGTAGTTCTTAAAGATTCGATTACTTCGCTTTCATTTGCATCTGCAGGAACAATTTTACCTTTTACAACGCCTTTGCTGCGTAAAACACGGGTCAATCTTCTTGTATCAACTCCTGAAATACCAGACAGTTTTTTCTTCTGGAAAAATTCGTCAAGTGTCAGTTGGTTCCTGAAGTTGGACGGATAATCGCACAGTTCCTTTACGATCAGTCCCTTGATTGCGGGCTCAATACTTTCATAATCATCGCGGTTGATGCCGTAATTTCCGATAAGCGGATACGTCATGCAGACGATCTGTCCGCAGTAGGACGGATCAGAAATAAGCTCCTGGTAACCCGTCATTCCGGTATTGAAGACCACTTCCCCGCCCGTTTCAAGGTTAGCGCCGAAACCTTCACCATGGAAAACGTCACCGGTTTCTAATATTAATTTCTTTTTCATTCTTATTTTAAATTTTAGAATCAAGAACCAAGAATCAAGAATCAAGATGCAAGACTCCGCTCTGGAGATTATACACCGATCATGTGTTCTCGACTCTTCTTTTTAGCTCTCGGCCCCTGACTCTTGCCTCTCGACTCTCGACTCTCGACTCTTGGCTCTTGACTCTCGACTCTTAGTCAAACTGAAAACCTTCCGCTTCCAGCGCATCTTTTAAGATTGCCATCCGTGCAAAAACACCGTTCTGCATTTGTTTAAAAATCCGTGAGCGACCGCATTCCACAAGGCTATTGGCTATTTCAACACCACGGTTGATCGGTGCGGGATGCATGATGATCGCCTTTTCTTTCATCATTTTCTCGCGGTCAACTGTCAGACCGAATTTGCGGTGATAACTTTCGAGTGAAATCTTCATCTTTTCGCCGTGCCTTTCATGCTGAATTCTCAGAAGCATCAAAACATCCACTTCTTTCACCAGATCATCGATGGACAGATAGGTTCCGTTGATGATCGTGCCTTCGTCAAACCATTTTTCCGGACCTGAAAAATATACCTTCGCACCCATTTTGCGAAGCGCTACGGCGTTAGAGTTCGCTACTCTGCTGTGCTTCACGTCACCTACAATTCCGATTTTCAAACCCTTAAAGTGACCGAATTCCTGACGTATCGTCATCAGGTCAAGCAGATTCTGCGAAGGATGGTTTCCGGTACCGTCCCCACCATTGATGAGGGGCAAATCAATGGATTTCAGTTCTTCGTAAAATTTGTCTTTGGAATGCCTCACCACGGCCAGGTCAATGCCTAAACTTTTTAAAGTCTTCACCGTATCATACAGCGATTCTCCTTTGTTGAGGGAACTGGTAGTGATATCAAACGGCACTACCTGAAGACCGAGTTTGCGCTGGGCAATATCAAAACTGGTTTTTGTGCGCGTGCTGTCTTCGAAGAAAAGATTGGTAACAAATACATCCTGCGTAGCACGCTGGATCTTGCCGTTCGCGAATTCGTCAGCTGAATCGAGCAATGAATTGATTTTTTCAATGGAGAAGTCGGTGATTCTTAACATAGTTTTTAGATTTTAAATCAAAAAAAAACGAAGCCAAAAAAGCTTCGTTTTAAATAAATATTGTTTTGCCGGCATCGCTGCCTTTGTGTAGATCGTCTAATGGAAATGTACCTTTCATTAGGCGCAAATGTACGAAATATTTTATTTCCTGCGAAACTGTGAAACCAATTTCTGCTAAAAATGGTTACAGCGTCATTCTGTATCCTTTTTATTTTTAAATTTAAAGATAAAATTAATGTGGAATGAAAAACTATTATATAGACAGTCTTCCCGACTATTTCAAACAGTATAAAAAATCAATTAAAAACCCCAAAAAGTTCTGGGACAAAATTGCTGACGAAAACTTTGTTTGGTACCAGCGCTGGAGCAAAGTGGTGGAATATGACATGCAGGAGGCGAAAATCAAATGGTTTAAAAACGCCAAACTGAACGTCACCAAAAACTGTCTGGACCGCCATCTGGCCCTTCGTGGGGATAAAACCGCCATCATCTGGGAACCCAACGATCCGGGCGAGGAGGCGCAGTATATCACTTACGCCGATCTGCACGCGCGCGTCTGCAAAATGGCGAACGTGCTGCGTGACCTTGGCGTGAAAAAAGGAGACCGCGTTTGCATCTACCTTCCTATGATTCCGGAGCTTGCGGTGACCATGCTGGCGTGCGCGCGCCTCGGCGCCGTACATTCCGTGATATTTGCGGGTTTTTCCGCTGCGGCAGTCACCTCACGGGTTAATGATTGTGAAGCAAAATGGATCGTATGCTCAGACGGAAGTTACCGAGGGAACAAAGCCATCGACCTAAAAGGCATTATCGATGAGGCGGTGGAAAACTGCCCAAGTGTAGAAAAAATTCTGGTGGTGAAACGCACCGGCGGCGAGGTGACCATGAAGGAAGGACGCGATTTCTGGCTGGAACCGTTGTATGAGAAAGCGCCCTCAGATTTTATTTCGGTAATTATGGATGCCGAGGATCCGCTGTTTATCCTTTACACGTCCGGATCTACAGGCAAGCCGAAAGGTATGCTTCATACCACCGCGGGGTACATGGTCTACACGGCATACACCTTTAAAAATGTTTTTAATTATCAGGAAAACGATATTTATTGGTGTACGGCAGATATCGGCTGGATCACCGGACACTCATACATCCTCTACGGACCGCTCGCAAACGGTGCTACCACAGTGATTTTTGAAGGTGTACCCACTTATCCTGAACCTGACCGTTTCTGGGAAGTGATTGAAAAACATAAGATTACACAATTTTACACCGCGCCCACTGCCATCCGTTCACTCGCGAAAGAATCTTATGAATGGGTTGAGAAACATGACCTCTCGAGCTTGCGCGTAATCGGTTCTGTGGGTGAACCTATTAACGATGAAGCCTGGCACTGGTACAACGATCATGTAGGCAAGAAAAAATGTCCGATCGTCGATACTTGGTGGCAAACAGAAACCGGCGGCATCATGATTTCACCGATACCGTTTGTTACTCCCACAAAACCAACGTATGCTACACTTCCGCTTCCCGGGATTCAGCCGGTTTTAATGGACGACAAGCGGAATGAGATTACGGGAAATCAGGTTGACGGTAACCTCTGCATCCGTTTTCCCTGGCCCGGAATTGCGCGCACGATCTGGGGCGATCACCAGCGGTACAAAGACACCTACTTTACGGCTTTCCCGGGCAAATATTTCACCGGCGACGGCGCACTTCGGGACGAAGTTGGCTATTACAGGATTACGGGACGTGTAGATGATGTGATCATCGTTTCGGGTCACAATTTGGGTACGGCACCAATCGAAGACAGTGTAAACCAACATCCGGCCGTAGCAGAATCAGCGATTGTAGGTTATCCGCACGACATCAAAGGAAGTGCACTTTATGGTTATGTTATTTTAAAAGATGTCGGTGAAAGCCGCGACCGTGAAAACCTGCGAAAGGAAATTAACCAGGTCATCAGCGACACCGTGGGACCTATCGCCAAACTCGACAAAATACAGTTTGTGTCGGCGCTGCCGAAAACACGTTCAGGAAAAATCATGCGTAGAATCCTCAGAAAAATTGCGGAAGGCGATTTTAGTAATTTTGGCGATACTTCTACCCTCCTGAACCCGGAGATTGTGGATGAAATCAAGAATGAAAGGGTTTAATTTGAGCACATTCGGGAGAAAATCACTTTCGGCTTGACGCTTAATATCTTATCTTTGCCCAAACAATTTTTAATATGAAGTTTTTCATCGACACGGCCAATCTCGATCAGATCAGAGAAGCACAGGACCTCGGAATTTTAGACGGCGTAACCACCAATCCATCACTGATGGCCAAAGAAGGCATCAGCGGCAAGGAAGCAATCCTTACACATTATAAAACCATCTGTGAGATTGCAGACGGCGATATTTCAGCGGAAGTTCTTAGTACAACCTACGAAGAAATGATTGCGGAGGGTGATGAACTGGCCGCCATTCACCCAAACATCGTGGTAAAGATCCCGATGATCAAAGACGGCATCAAAGCGCTCAAATATTTTTCAGACAAAGGCATCAAGACCAACTGTACGCTGATTTTCTCTGCCGGACAGGCTTTGCTGGCCGCTAAAGCAGGTGCAACCTACGTTTCACCTTTCCTTGGAAGACTTGATGATATTTCGGTTGACGGCCTGAACCTGATTGAGGAAATCCGGATTATTTTTGATAACTATATGTTCGATACTGAAATCCTCGCCGCCTCTATCCGTTCGCCCATGCACATCATCAACTGTGCAAAAATTGGCGCAGATGTAGTGACTTCACCGCTTGGATCTATTTTAAATTTACTCAAACACCCTTTGACAGACTCCGGTCTGGCGCAGTTTGTAGCTGACGCGAAGAAAATGGGTTAACGATATTTTTACTTATATGAGACCGTTTGCTGACCGCAAGCGGTTTTTTTCTGCTTTAATACTAAACAATTTTAAGCAATCATATTGTACGCAATATAATTTTGCGTATCTTTGATGTCAGAAAATTAAAACAAAAGCAATATGTCTTTAATAGAAAACTTAAAATGGCGCCACGCCGTGAAAGCTTACGATTCAACAAAAAAGGTAAGCGAAGAAGATTTAAATAAAATTTTAGAAGCTAGCCGCCTGGCACCTACCTCTTCAGGCCTTCAGCCTTTCCGTGTGATTTTGGTGGAAAATCAGGAACTGAAAGAGAAATTGGTACCCGGAGCATTGAATCCGGAAGTGATGCGCGACTGTTCGCACGTCCTCGTCTTTGCAGCATGGGACAGCTACTCCGCGGAAAAAATTGATAAAGTGTACGATTACCACACCGATGTCCGTGGGTTACCAAGAGGACGCTTCAGCAGTTACACAGACCAGCTTAAAGTAATTTATGGTGCGCAGACAGCCGAAGAAAACTTCGCGCATACGGCCAGACAAACTTATATCGCATTAGGTTTGGCGATGGCGCAGGCTGCGGAACTGAAGATCGACAGTACACCTGCGGAAGGTTTCAGTACCGAAGTGGTGGATGAAGTGCTTGGTTTAAAAGAACTTGGGCTGAAAAGCGTTACTTTGCTCTATCTTGGCTACAGGCATGCCGAAAACGACTGGCTCTCAAACATGAAAAAAGTACGGATTCCAATGGAGGAATTTGTAATTACCAAATAATTTATTAAAATTCTTCACCATGGATCAACCGGATACGCCGAAAATTGAAAACCAGCTTTGCTTTCCGTTTTACGTGATCGCCAAAGAAATCACGGGCATGTACCGTCCTTTTCTGGAAGAGCTTGATATCACCTATTCGCAGTATCTGGTGATGATGGTTTTGTGGGAATATGAGCGCCTTACCGTAAACCAGATCGGTGAAAAACTGTATCTGGACAGCGGCACACTTACACCACTGCTCAAAAGGCTGGAAGCCAAGAACTACATCGTGAGGCACCGTAAAAAGGAAGATGAACGTGTGGTGGAAGTTTTTTTGACGGAGGAAGGAAACTTGCTGCAGAAAAAAGCATGTGTTATTCCCGGAAAGATGCAGCAAAAGCTGAATCTATCCGCTGAAGAACTCAGTACGCTGAAAGAGACACTGAACAAATTATTAAACAAAATCGAAAATTAAAAGATATGAAAACATTGTATACGACAAGCGTTACTGCAAAAGGCGGCCGCGACGGACATGTAAAAAGTGAGAATGGAATTCTCGAACTTGATGTCAGAACTCCAAAAGCACTCGGCGGCAAAAGCGATGACTTTGCCAACCCCGAAATGCTGTTTGCGGCAGGCTACGCCGCGTGTTTTGACAGTGCGCTGAATCTGATGATAAGCAAATCCAAAACTGAAACCGGCGAAACCACGGTTACTGCCGAAGTAAGCATCGGGCAGATTGAAAACGGTGGATTCGGCCTGGCTGTACAGCTGAACGTGAACGTTCCGGGCGTATCGCAGGAGGAAGCTGAGTCTTTGGTAGAAAAAGCCCATCAGGTGTGTCCCTACTCCAACGCGACGCGGAATAACATCGATGTAACGCTGAACGTAACGAATAACTAAGGTGGATACACACAATTGAGCTTTGAAAGACGTAAAATGAAAAGCGGCAAACTGTAAAAAGTTTGCCGCTTTTTTGTGACCCGGAAGGGACTCGAACCCCTAACCCTCAGAGCCGAAATCTGATATTCTATCCAATTGAACTACCGAGCCATTAGTAGCATTTCGCTACGCTTTAGAAACTGATCTTCACGCCTCCCAGTATCTGTGCTCCCAAAACTTTATAACCTTTGAAAGTTTGATAGTTGCTGTTCAGCAGATTGTTTCCGAGTGCGAAAATACTGAAATTTTTGTGAACTCGGTACTCCGCAGATAAATTTAAATCGGCATAACCGCCAACTTTATCATCGTTGTTTTCAGTCGAAATAAACACGTTCGGCTGGCTTCCGCTTTCCCTGATTTCAAACGAATTGGTTGTCAGGTCGGTAGAGAAAACAGCATTGGCGCCAAGGTGCAGTTTCTTGTTCAGCATCGAATATTTTGCACCGATCCCGGCTTTCAGCAAGGGCACATTATAGATATGCTCATAGTTCTCAAGATCGTATTTGGTAAACTGTGCTTCTGCATCAAGCGTAAGGTTGGCCAGCGGAAAATACTGTACACTCGCCTTCACCTCGCTCACATTTCCGTTGTCGTACACCGCGGAAAAAGAATTCGCATAATCGTAAGTCGCGCGGTTCCCCGAAACCGACGTATCAAACAGATCATTCGCACGGAAGAATACCATATCGTTGATCTTGCCGAAACCTGCACGGAAATCGTATTTAATCTGTTGGTCTATGTCACCACGAAGACCTACATAACCTTTGTATTTCGTTTCCGTCGGTCGCAGTTGCTGGTCAGAAAGCAGATAAGGATTGGTCTCAAGGAGATTCGCGAACGAATTCAATTGCAGGCCGCCCGTCACACCGGCATAAAACTTAAACTCATCAGCAGCCGCAAACTGAAGTTCAGCTTTTGGGAACCAATAGGTCCTGTTTTCCTGCACCTGATCAGTAGTGGCAGTGGCATTTTTAGCATTTAAAAATGAAAAATCCGAACCGAACATTAGGTAACTTTCGCCGTTGAAGAAGGTAACCTGTGGCGCCACGGTCGCATTTAAAAATTTAGAAGAATTCTCCTGCAAAATGGCGAAATCTGTATTTAAAGTTTCAAGGTTCAGCCCTAAATCTGCATTCAACACCACATCATTCCCAACCGGAAGCTCTACACCGTGCTTTGAAAGATTGACCCTGATCTCTGCCTGAGATTCTTTTGCATTGAAATAATCGCCCAAAAACGAAGTTTTAAGCCGGACGTCATTTAATATTTCGTTGCTGTAAAAGTCGTAGTAGCCGTTTACTTTGAAGCGGTTGGTTCTCTGCTTAAGATCGGTGTCTGCGTCTGGCTGCAATGCGTAAATTCCGTAAAGGTTATAATCGTTCAGGCCGTAATCTGCGATTACATTGAATTTGCCTTTTTCACCGTTTGCATTCAGATAAGCCGCCACATTGCCGACGTTTTGTTTAGAATTCCACGGATATTCTTTTTTGAGCCCGGAAGTTGAAAGTACATGGAAATCTGCGCCCACCTCTATTTCGTTTTCAAGCTTTGTCCCGATATTTCCGTCGGCCAGTATGCGACCGAAATTTCCCATTCCCAACTGGAAATAATTGTTCAGGTTCTCCGCCTCGAATTTGGGTGAAATGTCTTCGCCCTGTATAGTTGACGTCTTGAAATCTGACGCCGCCGGCACGTCGGTGACCGTATACCGCAGGTTCAGCGAGTCTTCAATCTTCTTTTCTCGCGGCGGATAGTTTTTTTCGGCTTCTACAGAAGTTTTCTTCTTTTCTATTTTCTTGATTTCCGGTTCACGCTTGCGGTCCAGGATAAGTTGTTCTTCTTTGATTTGCGCAAAGGCACTCTGAGAAAAACCGATCATTAGGAGTGAAAATATGGGGATTCTGAAATTCATGTTTTCTTTTTGAGATTAGCTAAAATTGACTTTTAGGAATTTTGGACACTACTTGATTTGTTTTTTCACCTCTTTGGCTTCGGCCACAATCTCCGGGAAATCCTGATAATTCGCGATGATTTGGTCTACCGTGTAGCTCGCCTGGTACTTGTCTTTGAGGCCGGTGTAGTTTCGGGCCATAAGAATAAGCGATTTTGCACCCCAATATTCCTCTGAGGCGTAGTTATTAGCCAATTTGAAAATAGTTTCGTTTGAGTTTTTAAAGGCTTTGGCCTTATTCTGATAAAATGCTTTTGCATAAAGTGCCTCCGCCGCCACTTCCGTATTCGACGACTTTTCAAGCGCCGAATAAGCCGTTTTCGCCTCATTGTCGCGGCCTTTGTTCATCAGGCTGCGCGCTTTGATGACACGCGCCTGCTCTGTCACGGATGCCGGATTTTTGGTATTTGCCAACACATTATCCGCGAATTTTTCGGCTTGTGCAAAGTTCTTCTCTTCGGCAAAAATCTTCATCAGTTCAATATTTGCGAAATTCTTCAAATTCGAATTGGTAGAATTTGCCAGCGGTTCGAGGAATTTCTTAGCTTCTGCCGTATTGTTTTGCTCCAGATAAATTTGCGCCAAACGTGTCTGGGCATCCTGCTGATAGTCATTCTGCACGTTTGCCACTTCCTGCAGTACCAAGAGTGCTTTCGATGCGTTTTGGGTCTGGTAATAGCTCTCGCCCAATTCATACTGAGCCTGATAAAGCCCGTCACCGGTTGGGTTTTGCGTCAGATAACGCTCATAAAGCGGAATGGCTTTGGCGTAATCTTTTGCTGCATAATAGTTTTTAGCAGTAGTCAGGTTGATTTCATCGAGTTCCCTCGCATCGATCCGTACACCTACACTTTTAGCAAAACTTTCGTAACCTTTAATGTCGCCGTTTTTAATGAAAATCGGACGCGAGGCCTGCACGATCTTACTTGCATACGCGGTGTTGCGGTATTGGTTGGCCAGCGATTTCAGCTCAGCCAAAGCTTTTTCTGTCTGGTTTTGGTCGATGTAATTCTGCGCACGGTAGATTTGAGCATTCGCGACCAGATCCTTGTCCGGACTGTTTTTGATAACCTGCGAAAAGTAATCGTTTGAGCTGCTGTAATCGTCATTCGCGGCATAGGCGGTCGCTATTTCGTATTGCGCATCGTCGGTATATTCAGAATTTTTAAACTGAACAAGCAGTTTTTTAAGTTCGGAAATCTTCGCCTCTGTATCACCTTTGAAACCAAGCGCCATCGCTTTCTGGAATAAGGTGTAATCGTCCGCATTCTCGGTCTTTTCATAGATTGAGATGGCCTCATTCAGCTGATTATCTGCATAGTAGGTATCCGCCAAACGCAGCTCCGCATCATTCTTGAAGTCAGCTTTTGGGTTCTTCAGATATTCCTCGAAATACTGTTTGGCCTGTGAGAACTTTTTAGATTTAAAATAAGCATATCCCAAATCATAACTAAGCTGCTGCTTCTCCGGGAAGTTTTCATTCGCAATCCTTTCATAACGCACGATAGCGGAAGGATAATTGCCTTTCTGGTAGTAGGTTTGGGCCAGCCAATAGGTAGCGCGCGTATTGAATTCTTTATTGATATTGAATTCCAGACTGCGCAGGAAATAGCGTTCGGCCGCATCAAAATTACCTTTGTTAAATTCTTCAGTCCCGACTAAAAACGAAACTTCCTGATCGATTTTATTGAGCTCAGGCGTAGAATTCGGCATTTTATCGATTGCGCTCAGCGTGCCTTTGTAATCGCCCGAATACAGATAAGATTTTACGAGCAGAGACCTCATTTCGGCAGCCTCCGCACTTTTCGGATATTTATTGATGTAATTCTGGATGACTACCGGTGCCGACTCAAACGGGTTTCCGACATCGTAGCTAAGCTTTGCGTACTGAACGTGCGCCAACTGCTGAACTTTCGGATCATAACTCATTTGGTTCGCCGAACGGAAAGCCGACAGCGCTTCCTGCTTTTTGCCCACGGCCAGATACGCGTTACCCAATTGATAATACGCATTCTGGGAAACCGATGAATTACTGTTAATCAGTCGGTTGTAGTAGGATACCGCTTCATCATATCTTTTAAGCTGAGCCGAGACAAAACCCATTTCATAAAGGTCACTTTCAGATGGTTCAGACTTGCTTTCAAGATAGTTTTTAAGATGTGGATACGCCGATTCATAATCACCTTTCATGAAATAACTTTCCCCGATAATCTTGTGAACTTCGGCTTTATAGTCAGCTGAAATAGACTCGCCAAGCAGTGAATTCCCTTCCTCGATCGCGCGGTCAAAATCCTTATCGTTAAAATACATCTGCACGTAGTAAGGCTTTACAAGTCGCGCATATTTTTGGTCTGCCTTGATTTGGTCAAAGAACGAAAACGCTTTTTCATTCTGGCGGTCCGCGTAATAAAGATGGCCAAGCATGTACGCAATATCCTTTTGGTCACTGCCCTGCGCATTTTTGTACGCTTCTTCCAGGGCTTCTATTGCACCGCGCGAATCGCCGGTCATGAATTTGGCATAACCCAATTTCATCACATACTGCGTATTCTCCTCCTTTGAAAGCTGGTATTGATTAACATTATTTAATGTTTCAAGGGCTTTATCGAAATCTTTCTGCGTCAGATAATAATCGGCCAACGGCAAATTCGCCTGTGCAAAATAAGCGGAGTTCGGATATTCTTTAATGAAGGCTTCCAGACCTTCTTCCGCATGGTTTTTCCGGAGGATGACGCCAATAACATTATCAAAGAACTGCGCAGCTTCTTTTCGCGACTGTGAAAGGTTTTCATTGTAAAAATATTGCCGTGCATATTCGAACTGCGCGGCGCCATAAATTTTGTTCTGATAAAGATTCTCAGCGAGACCAAAGCGGTAATTTTCGCGGTCGCTGAAGAATTGGGATTGTTGTGCTTCGGAAAGGCCGTAAGTAAAAAGAGCGGCCGCAATAAGAATTTTTTTTGATTTCATTGAATCCTGGATTTCGTGGAGTTTCTGCGGATTGCGTTTCCACTATCAATCAACGAAAATATAAAAAACTTATTGCCTGCACAAACGCGTAAAGTGCCTGCGAAAGCACTTTACATGAATATTTAAGCATTATTTTCTGCTAAAAAGTAGCGCGGCTAAATCAGTTTCTGTTTTTAAGTAAAATCCAGCCCTGGCGCTGCTCGGCTTTCTGCGTCACTGCGTCGTAGAAAGTGAGCGTGTACCAATAGGTAGACGAAGGTACTTTTCGGCCGCCCGAGGTACCGTCCCACTCCACTTTGTCTTTATTTTGGGATTCGAAGACTTTGTTTCCAAAACGGTCGACGATCACCAGCGAAACATTCTCCATTTTATCGAGGTTCTCAATCTTCCAAACGTCATTTTTTCCGTCGCCGTTCGGCGTGAACGCGTTATGGATCTTGATGAAATAAACCGTTTTTGGAGGCCCAAAACAACCTGTGGCAGACTGTACCTGGATTTCATAATACGGCGCTGTAGGATTCATCAAAATATTCGAAGGTTGCTGAATGCCGTTAAAATAGTATCGGTACGGCTGCGCACCACCGCTTGCCACCACCTCAATTGAGTTTGAAGTTTGGTTTACCACCTCGATTTTTGGTTGGTTTTCATCTGAAATGATGAAACTGTGCGTGTACGGACAGCCATTCGGGCCGTTTTTAAGCACAACCGAATAAGTTCCGGGCGCTGTGAAATGGGCAATTTGGGTTGTTTGGCCGTCGCTCCAGCTGAAAATGCTGTTTTCAGGACCGGCATCGATTGCCAGAGTTTCACCATAACAGATGAAATATTTGTCAACCAAAGTGCTGGAAGGTACCGGCGTCTTCACCTTTAAATGGATCTTTGCCGATACCGGACACTGCCCGGGAGAAGTGATCCGCACATATACCGTCTGTGCAAGCGGAGTTTCGTTGGTGAAATTCGACGGAATGTTTTCGGTGAACGCGGCATCTTTAAAATATTCAAATACCGCTGCAGGATCCCCTGAAAAATCCGCTTTCTTTGAATCTAAATTGAATGAAGTCTTGCCATCAAAGTCTCCGTCACATAATTCGTAGTCTGTTCCATTGCTCAAAATTGCCGTGGGCGTTCCCTGTGCAAAAGTGATGGACTGAAGATCTGAGACGCAACCGGTGCTGTTGTTTTTAATATAGAAGCGCACAATCAGCGGTAGTGTAGCCAAATTAAAGCTGTTCGGAAGCGGGTTGCCAAATTCATCAGTGAAAGTGTGCTGTGACTCATTTGCGATGGCTTTATCTTTAAAATCCTGCAATGCATAGGTGGTCTCGCCACAAACCGGGATTTGGGAAATGAGCGATACAGGTTTCGGATTATAATTTAAATTAAAACTCACCACGTCACTGCAAGTGGGATTGTACACAACCTTGATGTATGGAGCCGCGCCATAAACTGATTCATCGTAGGCTGCAACCTGCGCCGCGGTAAGTAAGGCGCCGGAAGGACTATAATACTGCAGCGTTACCGTCACCGCAGAATCCGCATTTACAAGATCCGAAACGTTCTGCGTCAGATCGAAAACCGTATTTCCCTGACAGTTTGTAAGCGAGACATTACTTTTAAGCAATGTAGGTTTGCTGTATACCAAAAAAGAAATATCGGGATTGTTTTGGGCAACACATCCCGTCACATTATTAACTACTCTAATGTACAAAGTCGTAGTTCCTATACCGCCACGAAAATTGAGGGAAACAGGACTGTTACCCGATTGCGCATCCTGTAAACTCCGATGGAAACTTACAGTAACATTCGGATCTGCGTTGATTTCCGGAATCAGCGAGGCCAGATCAAAGGTTTCGGTACCATTTGCGCATTGGGGCGGAAGCTGCGTTGCAGGTGTATTCGCCTGAACCGGCGGATGAAAATCAAAATTCAACTTCACGATGCTTTGGCAGGTGAAATTTGGGTCGGTAATTTTAACCCAAACACTTACGTTTGTCTGTGGATTGACCGGTGATGCACTAAAAGTAGTGCCGTCCGTCGAAAACTGAATCTGAAATGTGGAACCGGTGAAAAATTCAGCTTTAAACTGCGCGGCTGTATAAGAACTTACATCATCACAAAGTTTTGAAGTTGTATAGGTTTTATTGTTTGGCGGAAAAGACAGGTAGGCGATGCTGAAATTTTTAGTGAAAGTACAAAAAGGACTTACGCCGGCATTCGTGGTTACTTTAATGCTGAAAAGTTTGGTTTGACCGGAAAGCACAGTGGCCGTTGTAATCGGTGTTGAAGATCCGGCTTCGAAATATTCGATGGTATAATCGCTGCCAATAGGATATCCGGTGACCGTGGCAAGATCAAAAACACGCGATGGTTGGTCTGCATTATCACAGAATTTAAGCGTTTGGTCCTCGTGCACGAATATCGGCAGACTTGAGGAGATATTCACAACCTGGCTCGCAGATTTTACAATACACGTGCCGGCTGTATTCCTCACCTGAACATAATAGCTACCGTTTCCGACCAGAATGCTGGTGCCGGTTTGGCTGAAACCCGCATCAGTATCAGAGCGCCATTCGTATACGAGATTCGGGTCCGGACTTATGACGTGAAGTTCCGCAGGGCTGCCACAACCAGTTGCATAATTTGGTGCGGAAATCTGCGGGTTTTGCAGTAGATTGAATTTCACCTGATCCGATGCCACAGCACCCACCTGCGTACCGCTGGGATCATGATAGGTGACGTCAATTCTGAGGATATCGCCTGCATTCGGCGTGAAATTATTTAAAGTATCGCCGTTTTCGCCCGGGATTTGAACACCATTCCGGAACCATTTAAATTGAGGCGTAAGGTTCTGTGACGGTGTAAGAACCCAGGATTTGGCGCCGTTATCACTCCATTTTCCGTTGTTATATGGTGACGTGGGTCCTGAATCCGGCGGCCATCGGCCAAGTGTTCCATCCTCATTCTGCACGCCGATAATGGCATTTTTAGAGGAATCTGCTTTCACTACTCTGATGATGATGCTGTTATCCGCAAATATCACCACTTGGCTCGTAATAGTCGCGCTGTAACCGCCAGCCGCAGTTCTCTCCAGCACCTTGTCAAAACTGATGCTGAGACCCGCCACACCATTATAAGTTACGTTGCCGTATTTTAACTTGTCATAATAGTTCGGGTCATAATATCCGATATCTGTATATCCAAAGAAGATCTGCGCGAAATTGAGCGATCGCGTAAAGTCATTGGAATCAATCTGATTATAAGCGTCATTCGGAATTTTGATGTTCGTTGAAGTGGCATCGTTACCAGAATGCATTTTGTCTACATACCGGCTGGTGTGAAGGTTGGCGAAGTCGGTTCCGGATCCGAAAAGCAGCCTGCCATTAGAACCCACCACGAGCTCTGTATACTGCTTACCGTAAAATTCAAAGGTAAAAGGTATCGGAATCGGACGGCTGAAATGATCATTTCCAACCTTATTGCTGAAAGGTATATTGTTCGCTGGCGGTGTTATCGTTATTTGTGGCTGAGTAATAGAATAATCGCCCGTTGAAGTGGCTACTGCATCCACCTTCAGATTAAATTTCTCTCCCGTGCAAAAGTACTGCTCAGCGCCATATGCAGGACCGGAAGGCGGCGTGTACAGACTTACAGACTGCGCATAGCCCAACACGCTGCAAAACGCGATCAGTACTGTATAAATTTTCTTCATCAATAGAAATTTGACCAAAAATACTGTTTTATTTAAAAACCGCGTCGCTGCGCTTTTTCGTATGGCGGTTTTAATAATTTTTAACACTTTCTTAATTTTTCTGCTAAATTTGTCAAAAACAAACTTGAGTATGAATCAGCTTTTCAGAAGAAAGCACTACAACGAAAGTGACCAGCCCTCGGGCCTTCTCCGCGTTTTGGGTGTTTGGGATATCGTATTTTTCGGCATAGCGGCAATCATCGGTGCGGGCAGTTTCAGCAGCCTGGGCGAAGCCATTTTCAGGGGCGGTCCGGGTGTCATCATTCTGTATCTGATCTGCGGCTTCGCGTGTGGATTTACCGCACTTTGCTACGCCGAATTTGCAAGCAGAATCCCAACAGCGGGTTCTGCCTATACTTATGCCTACGCCAGTTTTGGTGAGTTGATTGCCTGGATCATCGGTTGGGCACTGATTATGGAATATTCATTTGGAAATATTTACGTCGCATTTTCCTGGAGTGATTATTTCACGAGTTTTATGGAACGTATCGGCATTCATATCCCCGATTATCTGAGCTGCAGCTATACCGAGGCTAAAAAAGCGGTTTTGGGTGGCTCGGAAAACAAAGAACTTCTGAACGCGTGGGCAAGCGCTCCTGTAGTCGGAAACCTGAAAATCATTTTCGATTTGCCCGCGCTGGTAATCAACGGGCTCATCACATGGCTTTGCTATGTGGGCGTAAAAGAATCGAAAAATTTTAACAACATTTTCGTACTACTGAAACTGTTTATCATTCTACTTGTAATTGCTGTGGGTATCGCGTATATCAATACAGACAACTGGTTTCCGGTAAGCGCGGTAACCGGCGAATCATCCTTCATGCCGACCGGCTTCTCCGGCGTGATGAGTGCAGTTTCGGGTGTTTTCTTTGCCTATATCGGGTTTGATGCATTGAGTGTACTTTCTGAAGAAACCAAGAATCCGCAGAAAAATCTGCCACGCGGAATGATCTTCTCACTCGTTTTCTGCACGATAATTTATATCATTCTTACACTCGTTCTCACCGGAATGATTGATTACCGCAGATTTGACGGTGTGGGAGACCCGCTTTCCTTTATATTTGAAACTTCTAATGCCAATATTCCGTGGATGGAATTTGTAGTTTCACTCGGCGCGATAGTAGCAATCACGACGGTTTTATTGGTTTTCCAGATGGGCCAGCCCCGAATCTGGTATGCAATGAGCCGTGACGGCCTGATGCCGAAAAAATTCATGGAAATTCATCCAAAACACAAAACACCGTCCTTCGCTACCATCATTACCGGTCTCGTAGTGGGTGTTCCGATCCTTTTTACTGACAAATCATTCATACTTGATTTCACCAGCATCGGGACGATCTTTGCCTTTGTGCTTGTTTGCGGCGGTGTGCTGCTGCTTCCGGCGAAGGAAAAACTGAAAGGAAGATTTCATTTGCCGTACATCAATGCGCGCTTTATTTTTCCGGTATTTATCCTCGGTGGCCTGGCGTTTTTCTACTTCTGGCAACCGGCTTTCTTTCAGAACCTACTCGATTGGAATGACGTAAATGAAGGCGAGTTCCGCATGTCTGTAACCTTCTTCATCTTAATAAATCTCGTACTCTGCGTGATGGCCTTTGCACGGAATTTATCATTAATTCCGCTCATGGGCCTCAGCTCATGCCTTTATCTGCTTACAGGGATGAGCCACAACAACTGGTTTTGGTTCCTGCTTTGGTTTGGGATTGGTATGATTATTTATTTCTCTTACGGGTTCAAGAACAGCAAACTGAACAAAGAACTCAATGGGGATTTAGATTAAATATTAAATGAAGGAGCGGATCCAAACCTATTCAGAATTTTACACGTACTACCTGGCAGAGCACCGAAAGGTCGGTACGCGCATCTTACACTTTGTGGGAGTACTTGTCATACTGTTTGTATTGGCCTATGTGATTTCAACCGGTAAAGAACGGTTTTTGTGGTATATCCCGATCGTAGGATATGGTTTGCCACTGCTAAGCCATTTTATCTTTGAGCGAAACCGGCCAACTTTTTACAGTTATCCGATGTGGACACTCATCTCAGATTTCAGGATGTCTTATGAACTGATCACGGGAAAACAAAAATTTAAGTTATAAAAAAACTCCCTTGCGGGAGTTTTCTGTTGCTACTATTTATATAATTCTTTTTCGGTCTCTTTTGCACTGTTTAGTGCTTCAGAAATTTTCGAGATTGCATTTTCATAGTTGGGCGGCGTATTCCATTTTCCTTTGATAATGGCGGTTTTCACATTGTCATTCGCAAAATAAAGCGTATTGTCGGAAAGGTTTACGATTCTGTTATCAATATAAGTATAACCCGCGCGGCCGGTCTCAATCATACTGTAATAGCTGATCATCACTCCCCAACTAACGTTCACGAAATTTACTTCATCAATGTTATATTTAGCCTTAAGGTAGCGGAAATCATAGTTCGAATACTTTTTGCCTTCAATTTTGTCGCCTTTGTATTTTTCAGCGGTTTTAGGATCAAAGGAATCAGTAATGATCACCACTTCCTTTCCTTTCGCACGTAGAAGCTCCGAATATATATTAATCAGGTCCTGTTTAGGGTCCAAATTGGTTTTTGCAAGGTCAAGCAGCGGCTGGTACTTATCACCGGAAGTCACTGCCATATCCAGAAGGCCCTGAGATCCTTCGCGGTACTTTTGCGGTTCTGTAACATTTACAAATAATCCTATTCTGGACGGTTTTGAGAAATACTCAGCGCTCATAGGAACCTGAACCTGGCAGGATATCAGAATAAAGAAAATGGCAATCAGCCCAAGAAAATTGATTTTTTTCATTTAAATTATTTTTTGCTAAAACTAAGGAAACTTTAGGTCTAATCAAGCATTAAATCGCTGACTGTTATCAACAAAAAATCCCGAAAAATATTTTCGGGATTTTGTTTTTTTAATGCAAATGCTTACCGGTTGGCGGCGGATAATCGCCTTTGCCCGTTTCTTCCATTTTTTGCGTCGCAGCCATAGAAACCACCAGGTCATTCAGCATAGAACTTGCTGCACTTGGCGAATTCGGCAGTAACACAAGGTTACTTCGGTTGTTCGCACCGATGGAATGCAGGGTGTCGTAATGCTGTGTAACCACGATCAGGGCAGAAGCTTCCTGCGAACTGATGCCCGCTTCGTTCAGCATTTTCACAGATTCTTCAAGACCTTTGGCGATTTCGCGACGCTGGTCGGCGATACCCATACCCTGAAGTTTTTTAGATTCAGCCTCAGCTTTCGCCACAGCTACGATACGGATTTTCTGTGCTTCAGACTCGTATTCAGCGGCCGTTTTTTCACGCTCGGCAGCATTGATCCGGTTCATCGCATGTTTCACCTGCTCGTCGGGATCAATATCCGTTACCAAGGCTTTGATGATGTCGTATCCGTAACTTTGCATCGCGTCCTGCAGCTCACCTTTAACGGCGATTGCAATATCGTCTTTACGTACGAAAACGTCATCCAGTTTTAGCTTCGGAACTTCCGCACGCACCACATCGAAAACGTAGGAAGTAATCTGGTTTTCCGGATTTTCGAGTTTGTAGAATGAATCTGCCACCTGCTCTTTGATGACCTGATATTGTACAGAAACCTTCATTCTGATGAATACGTTATCGAGTGTTTTTGTATCGATGATCACGTCGAGTTGCTGGATTCTGAGATTCATCCGTTTCGCAACCTGGTCGATAAACGGGATTTTTAGGTGCAAACCGGCATGGCGCACTGAGTGAAACTTACCAAGTCTTTCCACGATTGCAGCTGTAGCCTGCTTCACCGTGAAAAAGGAGGCAAAAAGGACGATGAGTCCCAGAAAAATAAGAAAGCCTAAAATTGCCATTGTTTAATTTTTGATGGTTATGATTGATTAATAATAGTAAAAAGTAGATTTCTATAAAGATAATGTTTTTTTGTCTAAAAATGCCAGTCCGCAAGTCAATCCCATTAAAATAATTCCATAGTGCACTGTATTTTAAATAATTAGTATATTTGATTAAACTAATAATCCAAACACAAAAATGATGAATCTGCCTTTCCCTGAAACTTTTACGTCTACGTAGTCACTACGCTTTGTTATGCTGCAATAACGGCGGTGAGGTACCTTAACTCATCCCTTTTGTCGGCACCCTACCCGATTTCAAGATCCGTCCGCAAACGGAAAATTTTGCCCTGTATTTTAAATTTAAGTTTTAAATAATGGCCATGCAGAAATTAATCAACGATATTTCCTTCGAACGCTTCCGCGATGCCAGTGAGCAGATCGATGCTGTGAAAAGAGGGATCCAACACAACCGTCTCGGCGAAGCTACGCTTACCGAGATCCAGACAGACAGCGACCGTCTCTCCAAACGAATCGCTCGTGAAAACATGCCGATCTCTGCCGCGCTGGAACGGATCAATGGTGTGCCGAACTTTCAGGACATCCAGGTATTGTATAAAATTTTGAAAATTTCAGAATCTGTGGGCCGAATCACCATCAAGACACGCTACGGCAATTCAGGGTATGGTACGGGATTTTTAATTGCACCGGGAATTTTGATTACCAACAATCATGTTTTCGGCGATGCCGAAACCGCGAAAAATTCTGTGGTTCAGTTTTATTATGAACTTGATGACAGGAACGAATCCAAAAAAACGCAGACATTCGGTTTTGTGCCGGAAAAACTCTTTTTTACGTCCCCTTTTAAGGTTGAAACCGGTAAACCTGACAGCGGACTGGATTTTACGATCGTGGCAGTATCTGAAAAGTCAAAAGAAGGCAAGAACATCGCTGAGATTCCGCACACGGTACTCGACGAGAATGCAGGTAAAATTATCGAAGGTGAAAACTGTGTCATCATACAACATCCAAAAGGCGACTATAAGAAGACGGTGATGAAAGACATCCGGATGCTCACGCTGAAAGATGACTTTTTGATCTATGAGTCAGATACATTGCCGGGCTCTTCTGGTGCGGCCGTCATTGGACTTGGAACCGGCGAGGTGGTGGCGCTTCATCACAGCAGTATTCCGAATAAAAACCCGCACGGACAGTGGCTTCGGAAAGACGGCGGTGTGTACAGTGAGGGCGATGCAGATGAAACCATAGACTGGCTTGGGAACGAAGGTGTGCGCGTAAGTTCACTGATCCGCGCAATAAAGAATGCCGTGCTTCCGGACGAAATGAATGCTTTTAAAAATTCAATTTTTGGCAGGATAACAGACACGTCTGATGATCAGAAAGATTCAAACTCCACCCAAACACCAGCCCATGTAATGAATAATTCAAATCAAAGCGTCGTAAATGAGGCCATCAACAAGATTCAAAACAATACACTGAATGTGGATGCACCTCTCCAATATTTTGAAATCGAGCTTTCAAATATAGTTATTATGCAGGATGACTGGAGATATAACTATAAAGCACTGGTTCCTGAAATCATGACATCTGAACCACTTTTTCCGATGTCTACCATTCCTTCTCAAAAAGCCATGCACTACATTACCCTGCGCTCACACCTGAATCCCTGGGAAATGGCGGCCAAACTCGAAGCATTACCGCAAATAAAAACCGCCACGCCGGATCTGGAAATGGAAACGGACCTTCAAATAAGAACCGATAGTTACGGTCGGCTTACGGAATCTGATATGCTTGAAAGTATGAAAACAAGCCATGCGGTGGGCCGGCAGGATGATTTTAAAAGCAAATGGAGCGCGTCCACGTATTTTAATTTAGACGATGCTGATGAGTTGCGCCAAAGAATATGGAACCGGACTGCCGTAGGCTTGGATCTGATACCGGGACAACCGACGGACGTAGTATCATTAATTAAAAAAAACCTTGGCGGTTCACCGGCAGATAATGCCACAGAGGCTGAAAACACCGATGACCTCGCCTCAGAAATACTTAATAATTTAAAGAACATACAGCTCGTACAGCTTGATACGGGCTATACCGACCACGCGAAAATAAAAGGCCGTTTTAATCTGAACTGTGATGAAGATTTCATCGATGGTTCAGATGCTCGCGATGTCACACGGAATGGTTTCCTACGGCATCCTGGTCATGGCACCAGAACCGCCAGCATCATCACCGGGGGCGAAATGAAAGACATCTACAAAAATGACGGCAACTACGGAATCCTTTGTGATGCTGAAAAAAATCCATTGCTGAGCATCATTCCGTACCGTGTTTCAGAATCTGTAGTTCTGATAAGCCGAGGAAAAAACGTCGTAGACGCCGTAAACCAGGCAATCAATACCAATGCAGACATCATGTTCATGTGTATGGGAAGTTACCCGCGGCCGATGTTGGCTGAAGCTGCGAAAGCCGCTTACGACAACGGTGTCATTTGGGTTTGTGCAGCCGGCAATGAAGTGGAAATGGTAGTTTCGCCCGCACTTTATCCGGGAACGATCGCCGTTGCCGCAATCAATCCGAACCGGAAACCCTGGCGTGGCAGCAGCTACGGCAGCGAAGTTGACATTTCAGCGCCGGGTGAAGACGTTTATGTGCCTTCGATTGACGAAAAATATAACGAAATTATGGTGTACGGCAGCGGAACAAGTTATGCCACGCCACATGTTGCTGCGGCTGCGGCGCTCTGGAAAGCAGTTCACCACGACAAACTTATGGAGAAATACCGTTTCCCGTGGCAGATTGTGGAAGCTTTCCGGTGTTGCCTAAAACAATCGGTTTCCAAACCCGCAACTTGGGATAGTGAGAATTATGGAGCCGGCATCCTGAATATCCCGGCACTACTCTCCACCGCATTGCCGGAAATCGACCAAAGTACATATGCGTACCGAAACGACACCAGGCAGGAGTGGGACCTCGGCGTCCGTGAGGGCATACACTTTCTCTGGAAAACAGCACTGCGCAAGACAAATCTGACTCACGAGAGTTTTTCGGAGTTTGAACTTACCGAACGTTCGCGGATCGCCCTTTCGGCAATGACTGGCAACACCACGTCGAGCATATTTGAGTCTGAAAGCATCACCGCACGTGCAGATTCTGAGAAAATCCTGAAAATGTATTTTGACAGCTACAAACACAATTAGCGATGAAACAGAAATATTTTGACCTGCACCTGCATCCGCTTTTTAAAAATTTTCTGAGTAAATATGACACACTCGTGCCTTTGCCACAGAAAAAATTCGATGACCTTGCACAGCCGGTACGCATGTCTAATGCGGTCACCAATCTGCTTGATGAGCTATTCATTCACATTCTTAAAAGCCAAAGCAGTGTGAGCCAGTGCCTGCAGGGGAATCTGCATTTTGCCGTTGCGTCCATAGTCAATCTTGAATATGGCTTTGCGGACAGCCGTGGATTTTTCAGCAACATCCTGAAAAGCAAATTCTCTAATCCGCTCGATAAAACATTTTTTGACAAAGTACGCAGCGGTGAAATCTCCTATTACCGCCTGATGCTGATGGAACTGAATCTTTACAAGCAGCTTCGTGACATGCCCGAAAGCCAGGTCAGCATTCTGTCCAGAAATGTAGGGAATAAATCGGCGCCAAAAAAACTCAACATTATCTTAAGCCTTGAAGGATCGCATAATTTCAGCAAGCTGATGATCGGGAATCCTTTGAAAACCGATTTTGTTCCTGACAGATTTATCGATATACAGAAAACCCTAAAACTTTCCAAAGTTGCGGACAGTCTGTGGCGCGAGATAATAACAGATAGCAGCAATGATTCAGTGCCAGACAATTATAGCCAAAACCCGGCAAGAAATTTTGAACGCTTCTATAAAAGTCTCGCACGCGAAAAAATGGATCTGCTGTACCTTACACTCACCCATCTCACGCACATCAACGAACAGTTTCTCGCAACGCACGCGTTCGGAATGAAAATGCTGAAACATCCGTCTTTTTACCCTTTCGGAAATGGAATTACCAATCTGGGCCTGGAAGTGATAAGCACCTGTTACAGCATGCGCAACCATAAGGGCGAACACCGGCCTATTCTCATAGATATGAAACATTTGGGTTTAAAATCCAGACAGGATTATTACAGTTACCGTAAAACATTACTTGAGAAAAACCCGGCTTACGAAAAAATACCGATCATCGCTTCGCACGTCGGTGTTACCGGATATACTTATAACGAATGGAAAAATGCCCTGAAACGCGATACCTGCACGGTTTACAACTTTGAGGGTGCACGCGCCGTTTCAATCGAGATGCAGCGCAAAAATTGTGGCAAATGGGGTTCGTTCGTCAATAATGATTTCAGTTTCAATGCGTGGTCAATTAATTTGATGGATGAAGACATCACAGAAATCCTAAATAGTAACGGGCTTATCGGCATCAGCCTCGATGTGCGTATCTTAGGTTTCCAATCGGAATTTGGCATTCAACTTACAAGTGACAATGAATATTTAAGTACAGCCGATTTCCAGACGCATTTTCCACAGATCACCGTAAAGAATCTGCCGACCAACAATCTGGAATCAATGATTTCTGAGAATGAAAGCTGGCTGATACCAACAAAAGAAGACCGGCATCCGCTGGCTTTCTGTTTCAATATCATCCATATCATTCAGGTAGCTTTGCTCCGAACGGAAATCGGCGAGCCGTGGAAACACATCTGTATCGGCAGCGATTTTGACGGACTGATAGAACCGCTGAAAGTATCGCCGCAAGTCACCTCGCTCGATGAACTGGAAGCCAACCTGATCAAATGGCTGGCAGTAGCGGAAGAGGCGTACGTAAAAGAAAACGGCGGTAAATGCGTGCTCTCAAAGAAATCTACCGCAGAGCTGAAGACTATTGTTCGTGGAATAATGTTCGAAAACGGCCGCGGTTTTATCGACCGCTGGCTTGCCAATTTCGGGATTTGACCTACATTGTCATGCCAATTTCGATCCCTTTGATTTTGCGGTAAATATCGGTCGCAAAATTATCGGTCATGCCCGAGACAAAATCTACCACACCCAGGACCTTCTGGTAATCGGTTCCGTTTTCGTACAGAAACTGCTGCGGAAGAAGTTTCAGAGCCATCTTATCGTAGGATTTACGTTTGTCGGCAGTCTTCAGAATTGGCGGAATAAAATGGTCTAAAAGTTCATACATCACGTTGTAGCCGGCATTTTCAATCTCTACAACGGCTTTATGATTGTAGATTTTCTCTCTCGAAAAACTTTCGATTTCCTGCAGAGAGCGGTTTCCGTCCTTATAAATATCGAGCAGCGACCTGTTTAAAGAACCATTTAAGATCGATTCAAAATTACTTTCGTAAAGCGCTATCGATTTGTTGATGAGTGCATTGATCACTTTTGCACGCAGATAAGAGATCCTCTCGTTGGCATTGCCGAGAGCCGCAAGCTTATCTTCTACTCTGCCTGTACTTTTGTTTTCTGATTTTATGAGTTCAAAGAAGAGATTTTCGCAGTCGCTGGTGGAGACAATGCCCAGGCGGTGTGCATCTTCCATGTCGATGATGTTGTAGCAGATATCATCGGCTGCTTCTACAAGCCAAACGAACGGATGTCGGCGGAATGCCGTTGGCTCATCAGCGTCCTGCAGCATCTGAACAGATTCCGCAATGCGCAGAAAAGTATCTTTTTCGTTTTGGAAAAACCCAAATTTCTTTCGGTGAATACTCGCTTTATCTTTAGCAACAGCCTCGCACGGATATTTGGCGATGCTCGCCAGCGTGCTGTGCGTAAGTTGCGTTCCGCCATCGTCCTTACCGTTTTGCTGATGCGTTAAAACCCGGATCGCGTTCGCATTTCCTTCAAAATTGACCAGATCTGCCCACTCTTTGGGGCTGAATTTTTCTTTCAAACCCGATTCATTCTTTTCGAAATAACTTGCGATCGCATCTTCGCCGGAATGTCCGAACGCAGGATTACCTACATCATGGCAAAGACAAGCCGCAGCTATCACGTTCTGAAGATTATGCTGATAAAAACTTTGAGATTCAGGTGACAGTTCTTTTCCGAAATTATTAAAGATAAATTCACCGGCTGCACTGCCAAGACTTCGGCCAACCGATGAAACCTCCAGCGAATGCGTGAGACGGTTGTGCACAAAAACACTGCCCGGTAGCGGAAAAACCTGCGTCTTGTTTTGCAGTCTGCGGAAAGCCGCTGAAAAGATGATGCGGTCAAAGTCCCGCTGATAATCTGTTCGCGAAGCTTCGGTAGCTACGCTCTTGCCGGTACGCTGGTTGGTGAAGATTCTGTTTAAATCCATGCGCCAAAAATACATTAATTATCCAGCTTCCTAAAATGGTTTAAGATTTGGACTTTCAGATTTCAAACTCCCTGAACCATGCCCGAAGGTCCGTCAATATTAATTTTAAAAGAGGCAGCACAAAAATTTATTGGGCAGACCATCGTCTCCGCGAAAGGTAATGCCAAGGTGGACATGCATCTTCTTACCGGCTCCACTTTTAAAGAATACCGCATTTACGGAAAGCAGTCTTTCCTGGTGCTGAATAAAGCTGTGATCCGTATCCATCTGCTTCTTTTCGGCTCTTATTCGGTGGACGAACAGACAAAACCTGACCGACAGCTTCGGCTGCATCTCAAATTTGAAAACGGAGACCTTTATTTCTATTCGTGCTCGGTGAAAGTTTTAGAAAAGAAAATTTTAAAGGAAATCGATTGGCAGGCAGACGTGTTAAGTGATGAATGGAAGCCTGCAAAAGCAAAAAAGAAGCTCAAAATACTTCCGAAAGAAATGGTTTGCGACGTATTGCTCGATCAGAGCATATTTTCCGGTGTGGGCAATATCATCAAAAATGAAGTTCTGTTCAGGATCGGTGTGCACCCTGAAAGTCTGGTCGGAAATTTACCGCCGAAAAAACTCAACGCTTTGATTTTTGAAGCTAGAAATTACAGTTTCGACTTTTTACGATGGAAAAAAGAATACGTCCTGAAGAAAAACTGGCTTGCACACACGAAAAAAATTTGTTCTAAATGCGGCGGACCCATTACAAAAAAACATACGGGAACTACGAACCGGCGAAGTTTTTTCTGTGAAGAAGACCAGAAGCTTTATTAGCTTTCTGAAACCGTACTTAGATAGCCCTTCAAAATTGTTTTGATTTCCGTCCAAACCTTTTATCTAAGGCCAATATTGGTTATCATTGCAAAAATTTTTTTAATGAAGAAGATCTATTTTATTGCAGCCATGGTGGCTTGCGCAACAGTTTCAGCACAACAGACAATTACCTTTGAAAGCTCCGAAGGCTTTTCCTTAGGGAATATCAATAACCAAAATGGCTGGACTGTTACCGAAACCAGCGACGGACTGCTGACTAATCAAATTGTAACGGATGAAGTATCAAAAAGTGGAACGCAATCCTTTAAAAACGCCCATGTTCCGCAGTATTCCGATCAGTGGTTCCCTATTTTTGGTGCGGAAAAATCCATTTCACCGCCATCCGCTTACCAAAATACGACAATTTCCTATGATTTCTACTCGCCTAGTCAGCTAGGCTCCGACTTTGAATTTGCACTTTACAGTATAAACCAGGTAACTGAAGAATATGATATTGTACTTGCAGTAGGATTTGAAAACCGTGGTTTTATCTATATTTATCCGGAACTGAACTTTGGAGGATTTAGCTATGCAGAACAGAAGTGGCAAACCAACACATGGTATAATGTGAGAATTGAGATTAAAGAAGAAACGATCAGGTTCTTTCTGGATAACGAGTTGATGCTTGATGCACCGAATAACAGCAAAGTGAACATTAACGGCATGACATTGCTACACAACAATTTTGGTGGAGATGCATACTATGATAACATCAAGATCAACGAAGCCGTCCTGGCAGTAAACTCTGTGAAAAAAGGAAAAATGAGCGTTTATCCAAATCCTGTGAAAGACGTGCTTCACGTGCAACTTCCGGCAACAGAAAAAGTTGCAACCATCGCCGTGCACAACCTGGTAGGACAAAAAATTAACGCTGTAGATTCAGCTGGTGAAATCAACGTTCAGAACCTGAAAGCGGGAACTTATGTGATCACGGTGACCGATACGAAAGGTGTTTCTTACTCCTCGAAATTTGTAAAGCAGTAACATTCTGTACTTTCAACCAAAAGAAATTCCCAAACTGTTAAGTCTGGGAATTTTTTTATTTAATGATTTCAAGTTTTACATGTAAGACTCAATAGGCTCACATGTACAGATCAGGTTTCGGTCTCCGAAGGCCTCGTCAACGCGCGCTACAGAAGCGAAGAATTTAT
The DNA here is from genome assembly GCF_030243905.1 of Kaistella rhinocerotis. Lineage (NCBI taxonomy): Bacteria > Pseudomonadati > Bacteroidota > Flavobacteriia > Flavobacteriales > Weeksellaceae > Kaistella > Kaistella rhinocerotis. The sequence goes on from NZ_JASSYY010000001.1 coordinate 569,024, forward strand.
GCTCACGAACCCACTCCAGCGGATACGCTGCTTTTTCGCGCCCGTATGGCTTGTCCCATGAATCTGAAATCACGAGTTGCTCCGTATGCGGTGCGTTTTTCAGCACGTTGTTCGTTGCATCTGCGGTACCGTCAGCTATTTCATCGATTTCTTTTTTAATGGAAATAAGTGCTTCAGCAAAACGGTCGATTTCTGCTTTACTTTCAGATTCCGTAGGTTCAATCATCAGCGTACCTGCAACCGGGAAACTCACCGTAGGCGCGTGGAAACCATAATCCATAAGTCGTTTGGCTACATCCGCCACCTCAATACCGACAGCCTTGAACTGACGGAAATCTACAATACATTCATGGGCAACCCGTCCGTTTGCATTTGCGTACAGAATCGGGAAATGTTCAGCGAGGATTTCCTTTAGATAGTTGGCATTCAGTATCGCGTGTTCAGTAGAGGTCTTCAAACCAGCTGTACCAAGCATTTTCACGTATGCGTAAGAGATATTTAAAACAAGTGAAGAACCGTAAGGTGCCGCAGAAACCGCAGCGATCGCTTCTTTCGCACCTACTTTGATCAGTGGATTAGAAGGTAAAAATTTCACCAAATGTTCAGCCACACAAATCGGTCCTACACCAGGTCCGCCGCCGCCATGAGGAATAGCAAATGTTTTGTGAAGATTCAGGTGGCACACATCCGCGCCAATCGCTCCGGGTGAGGTGTAGCCGCACTGCGCGTTCATATTCGCGCCGTCCATGTAAACCTGTCCGCCAAAATCGTGAACTACTTTAATGATTTCCTTAATGTTTTCATCAAAGAAACCGTAGGTTGAAGGATACGTAATCATCGCGGCTGAAAGGTTTTCCGCGTGCTGCGTTGCTTTCGCTTTCCAGTCTTCGATGTCAATTTCGCCGCTGGCAAGGTTTTTCACGACCACAACTTTCATCCCGGCAATCACTGCAGAGGCAGGATTTGTTCCGTGCGCAGACTGCGGTATCAGCACAATGTTCCGGTGTTTGTCGCCGCGTGAGTGGTGATATTCGCGGATCACCATTAAACCTGCATATTCACCCTGCGCACCAGAGTTTGGCTGAAGGGAAGTGCCTGCAAAACCGGTGATTTCGGCAAGGTCTTTTTCAAGTTCTTTAATCAGCATCTGATAGCCACCTGCTTGTTCAGTCGGCACGAATGGATGTACATTACCCCATTCCGGCCACGTGATCGGCAGCATTTGTGTTGCGGCATTCAGTTTCATCGTACAGGAGCCAAGCGAAATCATAGAATGCGTCAGGGACAGATCTTTTCTTTCCAAACGCTTGATATAGCGCATCAGTTCAGTCTCCGTATGGTATTTATTAAAAACTTCAGCTGTAAGGATTTCATCAGTTCGCAGTAAATTCGCCGGAATCTGCATCTCTTCTTTGATTGAAAGTTTAAAACTTTGCTTTTCCTTGAATTGTGCAAACGCATCAAACAGAACCTGCAGTTTTTTTTCCGTCGCTGTTTCATCTATCGCGATGCTCACCACTCCTGCGCTGAAGTAATTAAGGTTGATTTGACGGTCAGACATAAGCTGACGAAGCGAATTTTTCTCTTCCTCATTCATCCTGAATTTAACGGTATCAAAGATCGGCTCTTCTACCACGTCGTATCCTAACAGTTTTAGTCCATCGTGAAGCGCATTGGCTTTAAAGTGAATTTGTTCAGCTATGAAAGCCAAACCTTTCGGCCCATGATAAACTGCATACATACCTGCCATTACGGCCAATAAAACCTGAGCAGTACAGATATTGGATGTTGCGCGCTCTCTTTTGATATGCTGTTCGCGGGTCTGAAGCGCCATTCTAAGAGCTCTGTTCCCGTTTGCATCTTGCGATATACCGATTATTCTTCCCGGAATATCACGTTTGTAATCTTCCTTACATGCAAAAAATGCCGCGTGAGGCCCACCGTAACCCATCGGGATACCAAAACGCTGCGTAGTACCCACGGCACAGTCAGCGCCCATTGTTGCAGGGGACTTTAATTTTACAAGTGCGAGCGGATCACATGCCACAGCAACCTGAAGATTGTGCGATTTGTATTCTTTAATATTTTCCGTATAATCGTGTACCACGCCGTTTTTACCCGGATACTGCAGCAAAACGCCAAAGTAGGAATTATCGAATGCGTGCGTCTGATGATCACCAACTATAACATCGATGCCAAGACCTTCAGCTTTGGTTTTCAGTACTGCGAGTGTTTGTGGCAAGACCATATCCGAAACAAAAAACTTAGCCGCACCAGATTTTTTCTGGTCTTTATTTCTGGATTCATAGAACATGTGCATGGCTTCGGCCGCTGCCGTAGATTCATCCAACAATGAGGCGTTTGCAAGTTCGAATCCTGTGAGGTCGCAAACTACAGTTTGGAAATTCAGCAGGGCTTCCAGCCGACCCTGTGCAATTTCAGCCTGATAGGGTGTGTAAGCCGTGTACCAGGAAGGATTTTCAAGGATATTGCGCTGTATAGGGCTCGGAAGTATGGTATTGAAATATCCGAAACCAATGTAGGTATCAAACTGCGCGTTCTTTGAGGCAAGTTCTTTGGAATGCGCAAGCATTTCGTACTCTGACAGTGGCTCCGAAATATTAAGTTCTTTCTCAAGACGGATGGAATCTGGAATGGTCTGGGAAATCAGTTCTTCAATTCCGCCAACGCCAATACGCTGCAGCATTGCATCACGATCCGCCCCGTCCCGTGAAACATGGCGATTTACAAACTTTGTGGTGTTCATTATTAAGGGTAAATTTTGGTGAAAACTAATGTTGTAAAAATACAACTTTAAACTTACAGCCACAATTTCAGGCCGTGAACAATATTTACAAGCACGACTTTATTTATAATTATTCTAAATTATGTATATTCGCGGCATGATTTCACCCATCATCCCTTTTAAGGTCGCACCACTGCCAAGTTCTTCTTCACATGAAGAAATGTTTTGTGATAAAAAGAAATGCTGCAAAAAATTTAAGAAAGGAAAACGCTGCAAAAAGTGTCCGGGTCGGCTTAAATTAGCCTGACTTTCTTAAGAATTAAACGTTTTGTAGAGTAGCAAAACCGCGATAAGTACGAAAACCAGCGCGAGCACGAGCCGGATAATTCGCGGCTGACCGCCAGGGTTCGTGCGTGAAGGTTTTTGGGGCTTAAAAAGTTCTTCCACCTCATTCCGGAACTTCTCTGAGTCATTTTCGAAAACTTCAGTAATTGTAAGCGCACGGACAACCGTTTTATTCAAAAGCGAATTGGTTGCGTGAAGCAAAAGTTGAAACTCGCCGTTCTTGAAGTCGGTGATTTTAAAAGCACGTTCGCCATACCCTTTTTCAAGCCCAAAAGGAATGATTTTTACGATGTCGGCATTGTTTGTCTGCCATTTGATGATGATCTCCTCCCCTTTTTGTGCCCTGATCTTATTTGAAGAAAAACTTTTGATTGCTGGCGGCAGTGTAGGCCGGTAACTGCGCTGCTGATGACTCAGGTTTTCATCGTAGATTCGCCTTTTCTCGCTGTCACCCAGCACATCGTACGCCTCCTGAACTTCCATAAAACGTTTGGCGAAAAAAGCGTCATTTTCGTTTTTATCCGGATGGTATTTCACCGAAAGCTTGCGGTAGGCCTTTCTTATTTCCTCATCGCCTGCATTTTCTTCTACGCTGAGAAAATAATAGTAGTTTTTCATTTGGCTGGAACTTTCGCGCAAAAATAAGGATTATCTGAAAGTTGGGCGGAAAGTGTCTTATTTTAAATATTTACTTTTCCGCAAGATTTTTGAGGACTTTAAAACCTTCATTGAAGCCACGGTTCATCATCCCCTCCATTTCGCCGGTAGCGTGCACTTCCGCACGAAGTTCCGTCGTATTTGGACCTATTTCGCGCAAGAAATATTTTTCTTCGGCACCGCTCCATTCCAGCTGATTGATTGTCGCTGTATCCACTTCACCGTTCCTTACCATTCCGAGGTGGCTGAAGATCACTTCTTCCGGTTCATTGACTGAACGGATCGTGGAGAACATACCGTTCCCTTCGCTGTCCATAAAATAAGTTTCGCCGCCAACTTCCCAATCGGTCTTAAATTGGCTTCCGGCGGAGAAAAACTGCGTCCATTCGCCATAGGTATCTTCGCCCCAAAGCAGATCCCACACTTTTTGGATGGGTGCATTGATTATAATTTCGTAGTTGAAGGTCGCCATAATGTTTATTTAAAATATTTTTTTTTAAAATCTAAGAACTGTACGCTTTTTCGAGCTGCGCGATGTCAATTTTCTGCATCGTCATCATCGTTTCCATCACCTTTTTACCCTTGAACGGATCGGGATCATTCATCAGCTCAATAAGTTTCTTTGGGACAATCTGCCAGCTCAGTCCAAACCTGTCTTTCAGCCAGCCGCACATCGAAGCGCGCCCCCCATCAGAAGTTAGCGCATTCCAAAGTTGATCTGTTTCTTCCTGATCATCGGTCATTACAACGATAGAGACAGCTTCATTAAAATCGAACTGGTGATCATATGAATTGTCCATACACGCAAGCGTATAACCACTTACGGAAAATTGAGCGAAATTAATATTTCCCGCGATTTCATGCGCATCACCACCTTTTTCTCCATATTTGGAAATGCTTTGGATCTCTGAATTGGGAAATAAATCAGTGTAGAAGCGCATCGCGTCCATCGCTTTACCATTATTCTGATGGATGAACATCAACACCGGAACTATTTTCTGTGCAATTGCCTTTTCTGTGAACATGATTTGCCACGTAACACCATATTTGTCCTCAACCCAACCATATTTCCTGCTCCACGGATATTCGCCGATATCCATCAGCACATTACCGCCATCGGATAACGCAGACCAATATTTTTCTACTTCCTGCTCACTGTCACAAAACACCATAAAAGAAACGGACGCATTTTTCTTGAATTGCGGACCGGCATTCAGGATCATCAGGCGCTGCCCAAACAGTTCAAAATTGATCACACTTGGCGTATCTACGGTGATTTTGCCACCGAAGGTTTCGACATAAAATTTTGCTGCTTCATTGCCGTCGCCGTCAAACCAGAGACATGGAAATATTTTGTTGGTCATTTTTAAATTTAAGAAAATGAGAAGTTCTAATTGTTTTCAGCGTATTTATGAAAATTGTTCAGGATCGCATACCAACCTTCACGCTGCATCTCGCGTGAATTCTGGGTTTCAGGTTCAAACGTTTCGATGATTTGAGTAGTGCCGGGATCTACAGCATTGAAAACAATTTCTACCGTGCGGCCGTCTTCCAGGCGGTAACGGATCAGCCTTTCCGGCTGAATCTCTTCATACACCGCTACATAATCGAAACCAAAACTTTTGTCTTTCGCCTCCATGCGGGTTCTCAGGGTGCCGCCGACACGCAGGTCATTTTCAGCTTTCGGGCAGTGCCATTTGTCATTGGCAAAATTCCACTTGGTAATATGTTTGGGGTCATTCATAAATTCCCAAACCTTATGCACAGGTTTTAGAATTGTGATTTCAATCTTAATTGGTTCCATAAAAGTTATAATTTCCTCTAAAAATAAGGAAAAAGATTGTTGTAAACAAGGTGACGGGGCTGACGCGGGCAACTACGTGTAGGCTTCATTGAAATTAATCATCCAGAAAATCCCGAATTTATCCTGCAGACTGCCGAAATAGTCGCCCCAGAATTGGTCTTCCATGGGCATCTCAACTTCTCCGCCCTCTGCCAGCGCGGTAAAGATCCGGTCTGCATCAGCGCGGCTGTCCGTATGCAGCGAAATATAATTACTGTTGCCGGTCTGCAGCTTCTGACCCATTTCGGGAACGATGTCTGAACCCATCAGAAGATTATCCCCAATCGGTAGTGAAACGTGAAGTACACGGTTTTTCATTTCGTCTGAAAGATTTTCAGCACCTGGCGCGGAACCCATTTTCATGATCCCTCCTGCGAAATCTCCGCCCAATACCGAGCGGTAAAATAGAAACGCTTCTTCCGCAGTGCCATCAAAGTTCAGGTAAGAATTTACTTTTGCCATGGTTTTTATTTTTATCAGTTTTTATCAAAGTTAAAAGCAAAAATTTAAAAACGCAACAATTGTTGTCACAACTTTTTTTGCATCTAAATAATTGCAAACCGGCGCATTAAAGCAAAAAAACGCAAAATGAATTGCGTTTTTTTATTGATTAAGCAAGAGCGGCGAGCGCATTTTGATAATCTGGCTCCTGCGCGATTTCGGGCACCTGTTCGGTATAGATCACCTTGCCGTTTTCATCGGCCACAATCACCGCGCGGCTTAGCAAGCCCTGCATTGGCGAATCTTCCATCTCAACACCGTAATCATCACCGAAAGTTCCGCGGTAATCTGAAAGCGATTCTACATGATTTAAACCTTCTGCCGCACAAAACCGACCCAATGCAAATGGCAGATCTTTCGAAACGTTGATGACAACCGCGTTATTCAACGTTCCGGCTTCTACGTTGAATTTTCGGGCAGATTCTGCGCAAATTCCGGTATCGATGCTCGGAAAAATATTAAGGATTATCCTTTTTCCGCTGTAATCGCTTAGCGTTTTTTCCTCAAGTTTCTCATTTACAAGTTTGAAGTCTTTCAGGTTATCGCCAATTTGGGGCAGGTTGCCCACCGTCTTCACTGCGTTTCCTTTCAAAGTGATATTTGCCATAATAGTTTTGTTTTTTGTTCCTTCCAAAAGTAGCCAATATAGGGCAAGGTTAGGATATGTTTTAGGTTAAAATAATCTTAAAACTGCCGGTTGCAGTTATTTCACAGTCCTATTAATTTGCCTAAATTTGTTTCTTTAAATTTTTTAAATCATTAATAATGTCAGATAAATCTAAAATCGTCTATACCTGGACAGATGAAGCGCCGATGTTGGCCACCCATTCTTTTTTACCAATCGTAGAAGCATTTGCAAAAACTGCTGATATCGAGATTCTTCCGAAAGATATTTCGTTATCGGGCCGGATCCTCGCAAACTTTCCCGAATACCTTAAAGAAGACCAAAAGGTAGAAGACGCTCTGGCAGAACTTGGCCAATTGGCCACTACCCCTGAAGCTAATATTATCAAACTTCCCAATATTTCTGCATCTGTACCGCAGCTTGACGGTGCGATTGCCGAACTTCAAAAACACGGTTTTGCCGTTCCGAATTATCCTGCAGAGCCTAAAAATGATGAAGAAAAAGCCATCAAAGCAAAATATGCAAAAGTACTTGGCAGCGCCGTGAATCCCGTGCTGCGTGAAGGAAATTCAGACCGCCGCGCACCAAGAGCCGTAAAGAATTACGCAAAAGCAAATCCTCACAGAATGGGTGCCTGGAGCAGTGACTCGAAGACTAAAGTTGCGCACATGACAGACGGCGACTTTTACGGAAGCGAAAAATCGGTAACCGTAGAGAACGCGACTCAATTTAAAATAGAATTTGTCGCTAAAGATGGCGCCGTAACGGAACTAAAAGGTTTATCACCATTGAAGGCCGGTGAAATCATCGACACTTCAGTTTTAAACCTTAATGCTTTGAAATCTTTTGTAGCAAATACCATCGAAGAAGCCAAAGCAGCAGGTGTTTTGCTTTCCGGACACCTGAAAGCCACGATGATGAAAATTTCAGACCCGATTATTTTCGGGGCGATGGTCGAGGTTTATTTTAAAGATGTTTTCACAAAATATGCGGATTTATTTGCGGAGCTGGACATTAATCCTAATAATGGTTTGCAGGATCTGTTCGACAAGATTGCAGGTAAAGAACAGGAAGCCGAGATCAAATCTGAAATAGAAAACATCATCGCGAACGGACCGGCAATAGCCATGGTGAATTCCGATAAAGGTATCACGAATTTCCATGTGCCGTCTGACATTATTGTGGACGCCTCGATGGCAGCTCTTATCCGCGGTGGCGGTAAGATGTGGAACAAAGCGGGTCAGGAAGAAGATACCATCGCGATGATTCCAGACCGCAACTATGCCGGCTTTTATCAGGCTGCGATTGATGACATGAAGAAAAATGGTGCATTGGATCCCCGTACGATGGGTTCTGTGCCGAATGTGGGGCTGATGGCGCAAAAAGCCGAAGAGTACGGTTCGCATGATAAGACTTTCCAGGTGACTGCTGACGGTACAGTGCGTGTAACCGATGCAGACGGAAATATCTTCATGGAACAAACTGTGGAAAAAGGGGATATTTTCAGAATGTGCCAAACGAAAGATGCTCCAATTCAGGATTGGGTAAAGCTGGCGGTAAACCGCGCAAGACTTTCAGCTACACCGGCGATTTTCTGGTTAGATGAAAAGCGTGCCCACGATAATGAAATGATCAAGAAAGTAGAAAAATACCTTAGAGATCACGATAATGAAGGTCTGGACATCCGAATTTTGAATATTGAGGACGCGATGACCTTGACGCTCGAAAGAATCCGCCAGGGACTTGATACGATTTCGGTATCCGGAAACGTACTGCGGGATTATCTTACCGACCTCTTCCCTATCCTTGAGCTCGGAACTTCTGCAAAGATGCTTTCCATCGTTCCTTTGATGAATGGCGGCGGTCTATTCGAAACCGGAGCCGGAGGATCTGCACCGAAACATATTGAGCAGTTCATTGAGGAAGGTTACCTGCGTTGGGATTCTTTGGGTGAATTCATGGCACTGCAGGCGAGCCTTGAGCATGTTGCACAGACTCAGGACAACAGTAAAGCGCAAATTTTGGCTGACGCGTTAGATTCTGCCAACGAAAAGTTTCTGGCTGAAGACAAATCGCCGGCAAGAAAAGTGGGCTTTATTGATAACCGTGGTTCGCACTTCTATCTTGCGATGTATTGGGCAGAAGCCTTGGCAAACCAAACACAGGATCAGGGCATTGCTGGAACTTTCAAACCTGTAGCGGACGCAATGATGCAAAATGAATCAAAAATCAATGAGGAACTTATTGGTGCACAGGGCAAAGCACAGGAAATTGGCGGATATTATCACCCCGATTCTTCTAAAACTTACGCTGCAATGCGTCCGTCCGGAACATTGAACCAAATCATCGATTCTATTTGATGCTTTCAAAAAGATAAACAGCAAACTTCCTGCATACCGCAGGAAGTTTTTTTGTACATTTCCTGCAAATAATTTACACAAATCATGAGAACCTTAACTCTTCTTACTGTGCTGTTTTTAGTGTGTTCATGCAGTTCAGCGCAAAATTTAAAAATTGAAAATGCGTGGCACGAAGTGAGTTTGGGAGGCGTTCGCGGTGCAAGAGCTGAGCGTTTTACAATTATCGTGAAAGAAAACGGAACGGTGAAGCCGCTACATTTAATGATTGATAATATTAAAATCCCTTTGAACAGGTCAAAACACGACGGTAATTGGGTATTGACGGGCGCTTATTTCCCCGAAACCCATCCCACAGTAACTGAAAGCGGAACAACTGTGCATACGGACGATAATTTTGATGTGAATGCTGCCTATTTGGTCTCCGAAAATATCACTTCAAAAACTGAGATACGCCAGAAAATCATCTTTAAAAATAAATCAAATGGCGCCTCTTCACCGGAAAACGAGGACGTCCCTGAATAAAGAACAGCGATTTTGAAACTTCCTTAGAAATAACATCGCGGAAACATTAAAAAAACATTAAAAACATCAACGTTATACACTTATATTTGCAAAAATTAAATCCAAATACCATGAAATTTAAATTTATTCTAGGAATTGGGCTCACAGTAGCCTCTCTGCACCTCAATGCGCAGGTTTCGCCCATAAACGCTGCACGAAATAATAAGGTAAATAAAAAATACCTTAAACACGTCCGCGAAATCATTAATTCTTATCAAAAAAGTGTCGCTTATGCGAAAGAGCATAACCAAAAACCACCTGACGAGTACTTCCTGCACGATTATATCGCAACCATGGACCCCGAAACCGGCGCGGTACGAAACCAAAATTATGTAGCACTGGAGCAGGCAGTTGCTGCCGGGAAATATACACCCAAACAGTCACTTAAAATGTTTGGGGGCGTAAAAGACATGAATGCCAAAGACGGAATTTCGAACCAATGGGTTGAACGTGGCCCTTATTCGGTGGGTGGACGTGTACGCGGCATCATGTTCGACCCAAATGACGCGAGCGGTAAAAAGGTTTGGGCTGGAGGTGTTTCCGGCGGATTGTGGTACAACAATGATATCACCAATGCCAACTCGGAATGGACACTTGTAGATGCCTTTTGGTCTAACACTACCGTTTCCTGTATTACATCGGACCCAAATAACCCGATGATTTTCTATGTAGGTACGGGTGAAGTGGAAACCGGAGACTTCAGCGGTCTCGGAATCTGGAAAACTAGCGATGGTGGCGCAACCTGGCAGCAGGTCTTCACCCTGGAGAACGGATATAATGGTAATGTAAAACGAGGAATGTATAACATTCCAACCATTAAAGTATTGAACAACAACGGTGCATCAATCGTACTTGCCGGCGTTGCCGGAACTTATTTCGGTGATGCGCAAACTTTTGCCGGACTTTACGAAGCGGGCCTTTATAAGTCAACTGACGGTACTAACTTTACCTTAATGCCAAGTTTGATGGCCACCAGCACTCGTGGCTACGATATTCAGGACATTGAGATCGGCGCAGACAATGCCATCTGGGTAGCCACGCGAAGAAGCTATTTTTCCGGTAGTAACTCCGGCGGGAAAATCTTTAAATCAACTGATAACGGTACCACATTTACAAACGTATATGATGTAGGGAACGCCAGTTCAAGAGTGATGGTGGAAGTTTCAGAAACCAATCCGCTGAAAGCGTACGCGCTGATGCAGGGCGCCAATACGAGTTCCGAACCGATCCGGATGGCGAAAACCATTGATGGTGGGGTAACCTGGAGCTCCACAAATGTTCCGCTTTCTGGGATTACCTTGCCAAACCCTATTGACACAGGCCAACCGGACAATGACTTCACGCGCGGCCAGGCTTTTTACGATCTGGTGATTGAAACAGATCCTACCAACGACCAGATAGTTTACGCCGGTGGCGTTGATTCTTATAAAAGTATCGACGGAGGTCTTACCTGGGCGCAGATTACGAAATGGAGCAATAACAACCTGATGGCTGCCGCTCCAATCTCACTGGTACATGCCGATCAGCATGCATTGGTTTTCAACCCAAAAAATACCGATCAGTTTGTAATGGGAAATGACGGCGGGATCTTCTTCGCCGCAAACAAAAACAGCCTTGCAAGTACTTCAGCAATCGCAATGCGAAACCGAAGATTCAATATCACCCAGTTTTATCACGGTACACTGAATCCAACTGCCACTACAGCAAATGAGCAAATGATTTTGGGAGCTCAGGATAACGGTACGCAGGAACTGTCAGGTTCTGCACTATCAAACGCTTTCTACAATTCATCCGTAGTATATGGTGGTGACGGAGCGTACACAGCCTTTGACGACCAGGACAAATATTTGATTGCTTCTTACGTTTACAATTTCCACTATTTGTTTAACAGTCAGGGGATGTATGCACTGATTAATAATTCAACACAACAAAATGCAGGTCAGTTCATCAATCCGTTAGCTGTGGACCGAAATCTTGATATCGCCTACACCAACGCCACAGGAAGCGGCACTTCCGTAATCCTGCACAGAATCAAAGGGCTCGATACATTGCCTTTTTCACCAACCCGTTCGCAGCTCAATATAGCTACGGTGACCAGTGGCGAACTGATTTCGGATATTTTGGTTTCGCCCTATTCCACCACAAGTTCTACATTGTTTGTAGGTCTGTCGTCCGGAAAACTGTTTAAAGTTACCAATGCAGATACAACGCCTGTGACAAGCCTGTTCGCTTTAAATTTTGGCGGTTACATTTCAGATGTCAAACTTGGGGCGTCGGAAAATGAAATTATGGTGACGGTTTCCAATTTTAACAAAACCAGCGTATTTTACAGTACCGATGGCGGTGTAAACTTCGTTTCAAAAGAAGGAAACCTACCTGATATCCCTGTAAAAGCGATCTTCATGAACCCTGAAGATAATAATGAAGTGATTCTTGGAACTTATTACGGTGTTTGGGGAACATCCACCTTCCAGAGTGAGACTCCGCAGTGGGCACTGTATTCTGACGGTTTAGGTAAATTTAAAGTAAACCATTTTGATTATAGACCTTCGGATAAGACCATCCTGGCAGTAACGTATGGCCGGGGAGCGTTCACTACAAAGATAGACCGTACGCTTGCCACATCAGACGGGCAGCACAGTTTACTTTCGAACGTAGTATATCCGAATCCTACGCGCGGTCCGATACAGTTGAAATTTGACACGAAAGGCGGTAACACTGCAGATATTGAAGTGTTCGACGCGGCTGGAAGACTGGTTTTCACGAAGAAAAATATAAAATCAAATGAAGAATTCAGCATCGAAAGCCTTAGCAAAGGAAGTTATGTGCTGAAAGCCAGCCAAAACGGTACGATGATTTACTCTTCTGTCGTGATAAGAAAATAGATATAATCAAAACTATATAAAAAGGTAAGGCTGTGCTTTACCTTTTTTTTCGGTTTAAGATTTAAATAATTAAAATATGCTTAAAAATTATATTCTTGCGGCAGCATTGCTTTCTGTGGTCGCAATTAAAGGACAGGAGGGTACGGAGAATATTGAAACGGTGAATATCCACGCCCGAAAGAAAGTACAGAAAGAACGTGATGAGTTCAAGCGTCACGCACAGGCCACCGAGGTAGTTTCGGAATACGAAATTAACAGAAACAACCCTGCATTTATAGAACAGAGCCTGAATACGATGGCTGGCGTGCAGGTAGAAAAGCGCACGCAGCTCGGCGGCCAGCGCATCATCCTTCGCGGATATGGAAACGATCAGAAATTCAACAGCTGGGGCGTCAAGATGTATCTCAACAACGTACCGCTTACAGGCGCAGACGGCGTAACGGTGTTAGACGACGTAAACTTTGCCACGGTCAATCAAATCGAGGTGATAAAAGGTCCGGCGGCAACGCTTTATGGTGGCGGGTCTGGTGGTGCGGTAAGATTTTACGTTCGGCCTGAAACCAAAATGGGAACTTCCGTTTCTGAACAGTTTACTACCGGTTCGTTTGGGCTTTTCCAGTCATTGACGGCCTTAAACAACGTGGGTGCAAACCATTCGGTAACGGCAAATTATGGCCACATCGGAAGTGACGGTTACAGACCAAACGGTAAAACAATCAAAAATTTTTATAATCTGACGGGCGAAGTCAAGCTGAATCCTTCCCAAAAAATAACGTGGCTTGCTACACACGGCAATTCTTTGGAGCAGGTATCCGGACAAATCTCATACGACGATTATTATAATGGTATTGATAACGGAAACTTCGCCTACATCCGTCGCGGCGCGAAAACCAAATTCATCACCAGTCGCGTAGGTTTAGGACACACTTGGGATATCACAGGGGACTTGCGGAATAACACCACCTTTTTTTACAGCGGGACAACAAGTGACCGGATCGCAGCGGGCGCCAACGAAACCTCTTCTACGCCAAACTATGGCTTACGTTCGGTTTTTAATTTTGAAAAAGACTGGGAAGAATTCAGCAGCCAAACCGAGTTTGGAGTGGAAATGCAGCAATCACGACCGTTGGTTACAAATTATCGGTACAAAGGCGTAAAAAGCACAGAACCGCCGGTCTTGAGACCGATCTATGAGGGATCTTACTTTAAGAATGAAAACAATCAGTCAAATTTTTTCATTGTCGAAAAAGTGACATACAAACCTTGGGGCCTGCTGCTTTTAGGTGGCGTAAGTTTAAATAAAATCAGTTACCACCGCGAGGATCTGCTTGCGCTGCCTGGACTCTTCGTGGTTAATGGAAAAGACCTCTATAACAAAAATCTTTCGTTCGGGAAAAGTTTTGACCTTGTGGCTACTCCACATTTTGCACTCCAAAAAAGCTTTAACAGACACATCTTTAACCTTAGCTACAGCGAGGGATATAATGCGCCGACGTCAGCCACGGCTTTTATTGCCGGACTTAATCAGACCAACGACAATCTGACTCCCGAAAAGGCCAAAATGTGGGATTTCAGTGTGCACGGACTTTTTGCGGACACGTCAGTAGATTACCAGTTTTCAGTTTTTCAAATTGATATTAACGACAAACTTACCCAATTGCGCGGGCAAATTCCGGATAACCTTACGACGGCCTATACCTATTGGGCCAACACCGGAAACCAGCGGAACCGCGGTCTGGAATTCAGTATCGGCTACCTGCTGCAACCCGTGAAATCAATTGTGAAAAACTTTCAACCATTTGCAAGTGTTACGTACAGTGATTTTAAATATTCTGATTTTAAAACTTATTTAAAAGAGAGCGGCAGTCCTGCAGCGGTGATGAATTATGACGGGAAAAACGTGCCCGGAATTCCCAAATACAAGTATTCCATCGGTTTCGATATCGAGACGAACCCTGGATTGTACTGGCAGAATACATTGAATTACATGGGAAGCGTGTTCACCGATTTTGCAAACAGCAATGAGGTTCGGAGTTTCAGTCTTTTGAATTCAAAGATCGGCTACAAACACAGCTTCAACAAAATAGATGCAGATATCTTCGTGGTCGGCAACAACCTGTTGAACCAAATCAATTACACGTTTTTGTTTTATGGAAACAGCATCAATGATACCGATGCAGACAACCAATACAACGATCCAAATGTTTTCACGGACGTGAATCCGGGGCCTGGCAAGGCTTATTTCTTTACAGGACTTAACTTAAAATACCATTTCTAAATAAAAACTTCCCGCAGACAGTCTGCGGGAAGTTTTGGTGTATTTTAATAAATGACTACATCATCTTAAGATTATTCACTTCCAAATCGGTAAGGATCCGCCAGTGTCCGCGTTTGATGTTTTTCTTCGTCAGACCTGCAAACATCACACGGTCCAGCGCTTCCACTTCATAACCTAATTTCTGGAAAATTCTGCGTACCACACGGTTCCAGCCGATGTGAATTTCAATACCGATCTCGTTTTTTGGTTTTCCTTCGATGTATGAAATGCTGTCAACTTCGGCGATACCTTCTTCAAGACGGATGCCTTCTGCAATCGTGTTGAGATCAGCACGGTCAAGTTTTCTGTCCAAAGTGACATGGTAGATTTTCTTCATGTTAAATGAAGGGTGCGTGAGTTTCTTGGTCATGTGACCATCATTGGTCAGCAAGATGACACCTGTCGTAGAACGGTCAAGCCTTCCGACCGGGAAAACTCGGTACGGGGACGCGTTCGCCACCAGATCCATCACTGTTTTTCTGGCTTTTTCGTCTTTCGTAGTGGAAATGTAACCTTTAGGTTTATTCAGCAGTACATAAACCGGCTTCTCAGGTGTGATTCCCTGCCCGTCAAACACCACTTTATCGGTTTTTTGCACCTGGTAACCCATCTCTGTCACAACCTGGCCATTTACCGTTACCAAACCTTGCGTGATGAGTTCATCAGCTTCGCGACGTGAGCAAATGCCGGAATTGGCGATGTACTTGTTAAGGCGGATTGACTCTTTCGGCGTTTCTTTCGCTAGCTTATCAAATCGTCTTTTTTGCACAAAAGAGCGTGTTCTTTCGCCTTCATCTTTCCTGTCGAAAGGTTTGAATGGCTTTTTAGGTCCTGACTTACTGTCGCCTTTTTCGTATTTGTCGCGTGTATCGAAAGATTTTCCGGTGCGTTTACCGGCAGGTTTCCGCGAGGCAGGTCTGTTTATGTTTTTCTCGTAAGACCTTGCTTCAGATTCGGACATCAGTTTTGGTTCACGGGCTTTCTCGGAGCGTGCAGTCTTTTTGGCTTCGGGCTCGTCGCTTTTCTTTGGAGCTCTGGCGCGCGATGCAGCGGGGCGTGAACTACCGGAATTTGAAATTTTGGAAATTCGTGGTCGTTTCGGTTTATCGTTGCTGTTTCGGTCTCGGCTCATTATATTTAAAAATTTAGGGCAAAGATAAAACTTTATCGCTGATAATCTGCTACCTGTTGCAATTGGCTGCGCAGGATTAAAATATTAAAGTATAATTATTAACGGCTAGAACTGGGTATAAATTCCGTCCAGAAGCATCGCAATGATGCCCGCAAAAATCCAAATCCTCAGCATATTCAGCGCATAAAAATTCGATTTTTTGAAAGACTGCAGTGACAGAAAGATGACTGCGACAATCACCAATAATCCACTGGCGAAATAAATATCCATAATACTGTGAATTCCATTCAGTCTGATGATCAGTGCCGAGCAGAGCATGAGTGAAAGACTAAGGAAAATAATGACTGCACGGCTGACTTTATTTCCAAAAAAATTAGGAATGGTGCTGTAACCGAACATTTTATCGGCGTTTTTGGTGAGTGTATCTTTGAGGATGTCTATCAGCAGCAGAATTACGAAGATAAAAAGCGCCATCAGGAAAACATTTAGCGAGAAGGTCCGGTAATAAACCATCATCCCGAAAAAGGGGTAAAGTGTAAGACTTACGAATGTCAAATTGTTCACAATCAACACCTTGCTAAGTTTATGGCTATAAAACCACATAAAAAACTGGTAGATTATAAAAAAGAAAAAGACGCGTGGTGAGATAAGAAATGAGAACAGTAACGAAGCCACCAGCAATGTAAGATAGGCGTACAGGAAGTATTTTTGCTTTAAGAAGCTTTGTATTTTTGTGCGGAAAGGTTTGGTGAGCTGGTCCTTTTCAAGGTCATAAAACTGATTGATGATCCCACCGGCCAAAATGCTCAGAACGGTGCAAAAAATAATGCCGTGGACGCGGAAATCAAACACAAAATCGGCCAGACTTTCCTCCTGGTTAAAGAGGAAAAAGGTGGACACATACAGCGCGAAAGTGAGCAGCAATGCCACGAAAATCCGTGCGCCAAGCAAAAAACCTACGAGTTGTGAAAAACGGTAAAATAAAGGGTTTTTCATTCGAAAAAAACCGAAATCAATTATGAAAATTAGTTCGCGACCGAATGATTAAAATCTGTAAATAACTTCTTTTTCAAAGCCCGCAAGCATCTTTTCAGCTTTTCCGTAATCTCTGGTAAATCCCAAAATATAGCCACCGCCACCGCTACCACAGAGTTTAAGGTAGTAAGCATTGGTATCAAGACCTTTTTTCCAGGCGTTGTACAGGCTTTCAGGAATCATTGGTTTGAAATGTTCATATGCCCATACCGAAAGGTTTTTAAGATTCCTGAACAGCGGCGTCATTTCTTTTTTAAGGAAAGCGTCGATACATGCATTATTGTAGCGTATGAATTCTTCTTTTAGTGTCTTGCGGAAGCCTTCGGTCTTCATTTTTTCAAAGAAAATCTGCACCATCGGACCGGTTTCGCCGGTCATACCAGAATCGATAAGAAAAATCGCTCCTTTTCCCGCTTCACCTTGGGGAATAGAAACCCGGTCAACGTTTTCGCGGTTTTCGATAAGGATCGGAAGATTCATGTAGCAGATCAGCGGATCGATACCCGAACTCTTGCCGTGAAAGTAGCTTTCGAGTAATCCAAAAACTTGTTTAAGTTCCTTTAGCTCGTCTTTTGAAATACTTTCAGGCTGATAATCTAGAACCGAATATCTTTCAAAGATCGCGGCCACCAAAGCGCCGGAGCTCCCTACACCATAGCCTTGAGGAATATTAGAATCGAAAAACAGACCTTTAGCAATGTCTGCTTTGAAGGCGCTTACATCAAGTTCAAACTTTTCGGGAAGCGTAATATCTGTGAGATAATCAGCATATTTGTCAAGGGAAGTATTCGATTTTTTTTCGAAGTCGGTATTTAAATCTGAGAACTTAAGCGTGCCTTTATAAAAACTGTAGGGAAGCGTAAGTCCTTGAGAATCCTCAATGATACCGTATTCACCGAAAAGGAGGATTTTAGCGTAAAATAGAGGATTTGTCATTAGCTCAAAGAATTGATTTTCAAATGCAAAGATACGAATTTGTTTGCTAAACTCTTACTACCAAAAATGCAGCCAAAACGGCACTTTGATTCTTATCCCTTAGGTTTAAAGATTGAAAGTTTCACAAACCGGATTAATATTAAACCAACCGCGAAAAACAGTGACATCGAAAGCGCTGAATACCGCATATTGTGGTATTTATCAATCATTGTCGCGAAAATAAAGGTTCCGAGAATGATCGCCAGTTTCTCGAGCACGTCATAAAAGCTGAAAAATGTGGTGTTATCCATTGAATCTTCAGGCAGCAGTTTCGAATACGTGGAACGCGACATCGCCTGCAAACCGCCCATTACCAGGCCGATAATGGCTGCGATTCCGTAAAACTTATACTCCACGTACGGATTCTCTTTGTTTAGAAAATATGCAGACAGACACGCAACGATCCAAAGGATGATCGCGATTGAAATCACATTCTTGTTCCCGATGACGCGTGAAAGTCTTGAAAAGATAATCGCTCCGATGATGGCTTCTATCTGGATCACCAAAAGTGTCAGGATAAGTTTATCCTGCGCCAGATTGATCTCACTTTTCCCAAACAGTGTCGCCATAAGGAAAATGGTCTGCATCCCCACACTGTAAAAAAAGAAACTCGAAAGGAAAAATTTCAGGTTTCGGTCAGCAAAAAGCTTACGTCCTACTTTGAAAAGTTCATGAAAACTCTCGTTTACTACATCTTTATAGAAACTGATATTATCTTTCAGAACCATCCAAAATCCGCCCTGTTCCTTATGTTGTTTAAAAATGTTCTTATAGTTGAGCAGCACTAAATCTTTTGGCAACTGGGAATGTACTGCGCCAAATTGAGGCAAATGCTTGAAAGTGTACTGCGAGAAACCAAACCACCACGCACCCGTCAGCAGAAACGAAATCCGGGTATAAAGTTTGGCGTCTTCCGGTGTTTTGGCGAAAACCTGAATCAATATCAAACAGATCACAACCAACACCACAGACCCGATGTAGCCATAAACATAGCCTTTCGCGGAAAGCGCATCCTGCTTGTCGCGCGATGCAATATCGGGCAGGAAAGAGTTGTAAAAAACCAAACTACCCCAAAATCCTACACTGGCGGTTATGCTGAAAAGCAAACCCAGAAACACATTCTGCATCCCTGTGAACATAGCTAAACCCATGCACGAAGTGGCTCCCAAATAACAGAAAAACTGCAAAAACGACTTCTTATTCCCGATTGTATCGGCCAGCGAAGATAATATCGGCGACAGCAAAACAACGATTAAAAATGAGATCGTGAGTGAATAACCATAGATTGCGTCCGGCTGATAATCTTTTCCGAATATCGTAATCATATGACGCACCGGCACTTTGATCCACTGTCCGGTCTCCTTCACATACTCTGCTTTTTCTGAAGCAGTGGTAAGAATTGAATAATAGATCGGGAAAATGGTGGACGTTATTACCAGCGAATACACCGAATTTGCCCAGTCATAATATGCCCAAGCCCGCATGATTTTCGGGTTATTTTTGATTTGAGACGTGGGCAATTGGTCGTTTTCAGGCATGGTTGAAGAAATTAGTAGCGCAAAAATAAAAAAACCATTAAGAATCAGATGAAAACTTCATGCATATTACTTAATGGTTTCGGGCTGTAAATCGTGTTTATTATATATTTTCAATCACTATTGCGGAAGCACCACCACCGCCGTTGCAAATGGCGGCTGCGCCATACTTTCCGTTGTTTTGTTTTAAAACATTGATCAGTGTAACGATAATTCTTGAGCCTGAACTTCCCAGCGGATGTCCCAAGGAAACTGCACCGCCGTTCACATTTACCTTTGCGGCATCAAGTCCTAATAATTTGTTGTTGGCAAGTCCGACAACGGAGAACGCCTCATTAAATTCAAAATAATCGATATCTGAAACCTTAAGATTGGCCTTTTTCAAAGCGATTGGTAATGCTTTTGCAGGTGCGGTAGTGAACCATTCAGGCTCGTGTGCAGCATCGGCGTATGAAATGATTTTGGCTAATGGTTTCAAGCCAAGTTCTTCCATTTTCTCTTTAGACATTAAGACCAAAGCAGACGCACCGTCATTCAAGGTTGAAGCGTTTGCAGCCGTTACCGTACCGTTTTCTTTCTGGAAAACCGTAGGTAAAGTCGGGAAACGGTCGAATTTGGCAGTTTTATACTCTTCATCTTCAGCGAAAATTATTGGGTCTCCTTTTCGCTGTGGAATTTCTACAGGAACCACTTCATCTTTAAATTTACCTCCTTCCCAAGCTGCAGCTGAACGTTTGTAGGATTCTATCGCAAAATTATCCTGGTCTTCACGCGAAAACTGATGTTCTGCCGCACATTTCTCAGCGCAGACACCCATGTGAACTTTTCCGTAAACATCAGTGAGGCCGTCAAGCAGCATTCCGTCCTGCATTTTCACGTCGCCCAGTTTTGTAGCATTCCGTGCATTAAAATAATGCGGAACCAAAGACATGTTTTCCATACCGCCGGCAACAATAACGTCCTGATCACCGGCTTTAATAGCCTGTGCAGCCATCATCACCGCTTTCATTCCGGACGCACATACTTTATTGATGGTAGTTGATGGCGTATTATTTGACAGGCCAGCTCGCAACGCAGCCTGACGGGCAGGTGCCTGGCCCTCGCCTGCCTGCAGCACATTGCCCATATATACTTCCTGCACCTGCTCCGGAGCCAGGTTTATTTTTTCTAATGCACCTTTGATGGCTGCTGAACCTAATTTTGTGGCCGGAACACCGGACAAACTTCCCATAAAACTTCCTATCGGTGTTCGCACGGCTGATACGATGAATACTTCTTGCATAATATTTTTAAATGGTTTTTTATGAATGGCAAATTACAAAAAAAACACACGCCGTAGGGAATGTGTTTTTAAAATAATATCAGCGTATTTTCTTAATGTTTAATTTGTGCCATCCTGGCCGGATCATGCTTGTGCTTGAACATCAAAGCAAAAGCGAGAGCCACAATCAGCGCATAAACTGCGAAAACCAGCCAGATATCCGGCCACATCTTGCCGCCGTCCACCGTGGTGTAATAGGTGCTGATCAGCCAGCCACTTGCCGCACTTCCCAATATTGCACCGAAACCATTGGTCATCATCATGAACAGCCCCTGCGCTGAGGATCTGATTTTGCTGTCTGTAGTACTTTCAACGAAGAGTGAACCCGAAATATTAAAGAAATCGAAGGCCATACCATAGATAATATTACTGAAGATAATAAGCACCAAACCAAAACCTTCAGGTCCACCCAATGAGAAAAAGCCAAAACGCAATACCCACGCAAACATCGAAATAAGCATCACTTTCTTTATACCGAATTTGTAAAGGAAAAACGGGATCGCAAGGATGAAAAGAGTTTCAGAAATCTGCGAAATCGAGATGATCATCGTTGAGTACTGCACCACCGCAGAATCTTTAAATGCCGCTACATTTCCAAAATCTTTAAGGAAAGTGTCGCCATACATATTGGTAAGTTGCAACGCCGCTCCCAGAAACATCGAGAAAATGAAAAACAAAGCCATCTTCTTCTCTTTGAACAGCTTGAACGCATCAAGACCTAATTTTTGAGCCAAAGTAGACTCCTTGCCCATCAAACGTGGTGGCGGACATTTCGGAAGAAAGAATGCAAAGATTCCCAGGACCACGGCAAAAATTCCGGCAAAATAAAACTGGTTCGCATTTAGTGAATTGCCAAAAATATTGGCAAATGTGTTACCGATGCTTATACCGGTTTCCGAAAATGAGCGTTCGTCACTGAAGATATTAGTACACCACATCGCGGCAATAAACCCAATGGTTCCCCATACACGGATCTTCGGAAAAACTTTCACTACATCGTAATGACTGTCTTTGAGAAGTTTATAAGATACTGAGTTTGAAAGCGATAAGGTTGGCATATAGAAACACATACCAATGAGCAAGATCCAGAAGAATGTGGTTGGATCATCGGTTCGGGCCAGAAGGAAAAGTGTAATACCGTAGAGGATGTGTAGTGTACCGTAAAGTTTTTCTGCGTTCACCCATTTATCGGCGATGATTCCCATCAATGCGGGCATGAATATCGATGCGATGCCGAGGGTGGAAAATACGGCGCCAAATTCGGCACCACTCCATTGTTTATAAGAAAATCCGTAGGTTCCAAGGGTTGTGAGCCACGCACCCCAAACAAAGAACTGCAGAAAGCTTAGAAAAGTAAGACGTAATTTTAAGTTCATAGTTTATTTATAACGTTATTCTATTTTGCGGTTTCTGCGCTTTATTTCTTTCTGAAGCTCCAGCGCGGCATCAAAATCTTCATCCTTCACAGCTTCATCCAGCAATTTCTGTAATCCTTCAAGCGGAACCATCGCAAGATCACCTTCCATCACAGCATCAATATCTTCCTGCGCAGGTGTTGGCTCTTCCAGTTCGAGCAAAATACCGGCTTCACTGAGCACCTGAGGCGTGGTGAAAATGGGCGCATCAAACCGCACTGCCATTGCAACGGCATCGGAAGTTCGTGCATCCAGAATCAGTTCGTCCCCGGTCTCGTTATTTTTGAAATTCAGATTAGAAAAAAAGACGCCGTCGAGGATCTGATAGATGATCACTGAGGCGAGTGAATAATTCGCAGACCGTACAAATTTTGCAAACAGGTCGTGCGTGAGCGGTCTTGGTGGATGAATATCTTTTTCGAGGCCTAAAGATATGGCCTGCGCTTCAAAGTTGCCGATCACAACAGGAAGTTTTACGTTCGTTTCTTCATGCTCCAAAAGCAGCGCGTAAGCACCGGATTGAGTCTGGCTGTAAGAAATTCCGCGAATCGTTAATCGTTGGTAATCCATGGTTACAAATATAATTGTTTTTTTAGATTTCGGATTTAAATAAAAGCATATTAAATGAAAAACCTGCTTTAAAACAGGTTAATCACGGGCTTTTGTGAAGAACTGATATTTTGGTGTCTTAAAAAAATATTCAGTGCAACGAAACTTTTTTTTAAATCTTTAAACAAAAAAAGACCGAAAAAATTTTCCGGTCTTCAACTATTAAACTACAATGTTGGCTTATCCTTTCAAAGCCTTGATTTTCTGAGTCAATTCAGGAATGATCTGGAAAGCATCACCCACCACTCCATAATCTGCTGATTTATAGAATGGCGCTTCCGCATCACTGTTTATCACCACAATGGTTTTAGAGGAGTTAACTCCCGCCAAGTGCTGGATCGCACCTGAAATTCCAACCGCAATGTAAAGGTTCGGAGCGATTGCTTTTCCGGTCTGGCCCACGTGCTCGGAATGTGGTCTCCAACCGATATCTGAAACCGGTTTCGAGCAAGCTGTGGCTGCGCCCAGAACTTCTGCAAGTTCTTCGATCATGCCCCAGTTTTCCGGACCTTTCATACCGCGACCCGCCGAAACTACTACTTCAGCTTCCTTCAGATCCAGTTTTCCGGTGCTTTGTTCATGCGAAAGTACTTTTGTATCCTCATTGCTGACGGTAAGATCCTTTATTTCTTCGCTACCTGCCGCAGGATTTTCCTTTATACCAAATGCATTTTGCGAAACTGTAAATATCGCACCCTGAGCCTCAGCTTTTGCATGCATAAATCCTTTACCGGAAAATGCTCTTCTTTTCACCTGGAAAGGCTGTGTGCTTTCCGGAGCTTCCAAAACATTGGTGATCAATGCAAAATCTTTCATCACAGCCAGCATCGGCGCTACTGACGAAGCGTCTGTAGTGTGTGGAAAAACGAAAACATTGCCGTCAGATACTTCTGCTAACGCCTGAGCGTAAGCTTTCGCACTAAAGTTTTTAAGGCCTTCATCTTTAATATTCAGGACTTTATCAGCGCCATATTTATAAAGAAAGTCTGATGAATCTGTCGGGTTTATTGCAACTGCCGTCACGGTATCGCCTGTCTGGCCTGCAACAGCCTTTGCGTAAGAAACCGCCTCGAATGCTGCTTTTTTGTAAACACCGTTTATATTTTCTGCATATACGAATACTGCCATTTTATGCTTTTTTAAGTTTTTTGAATTTGTATTAAATTACTTTTGCCTCTTCATGGAGCAATCTCACAAGCTCATCCAGATTATCCGGTGAAACCATCTTTACAGATGCACGCGGCGGCACAGCGTCATAAGAGACACCCTGAACTTTCACATCTGAAGCTGTAGCTTCCTGCAAGTGAAGTGGTTTCGTACGTGCAGACATGATTCCGCGCATGTTTGGAATAATCAGATCTTTTTCATCTACCAAACCTTTCTGTCCTGCGATAACCGCCGGAAGTTTTACCGAAATGGTTTCTTTTCCACCTTCGATCTCACGGATAGCCGTAGCTTCCGCCCCATTTACTTCAAGACCTACACAAGCGTTCACGAAAGGCTGGTTAAGAATTTGTGCCACCATTCCCGGAACAGCGCCACCATTATAATCAATTGATTCTTTACCGCATAAAATTAAATCGTATCCGCCTGCTTTCGCCACATTAGCGATTTCGGTGGCTACAGAAAAACTGTCTTTAGGCTCCGTATTCACACGGATTCCTTCAGAAGCACCTATTGCCAACGCTTTGCGGATTACCGGTTCGGTCGTAGCTTCTCCGATATTCAAAACAGTAACTGTCGCGCCCTGCGTTTCCTGCAGTTTCACTGCTTTGGTAAGCGCAAACTCGTCAAGCGGGTTGATCACCCACTGAATTCCGGTTTTATCCAGCGCAGTTTTATCTGCCGTAAAATTAATTTTGGAAGTGGTGTCTGGAACACTACTGATGCAAACTAATATTTTCATCTTAAAGTTTAAATTTATTTTTTGTTTAAAACTGTCTAATACGTTCAGGCTAAGATAACATTAAAATATTATGCATGCATAGCATCGCCTGCATTTTTAATATTTCATACATAATTTTAGCTGTTTGGTTTTGTAGGTCTGATCTCTATTTTGCTCGTCAACGCCCGCGGATTCATGTTGAAAACATTCATTATCACGTCGCCAAGGTCTTCCGGCTGAATTTTCCAGGCGTCTTTTTCAGAAGGTTCATTCCCGTTAAAATGAGTAGAAACTGAGCCTGGCATGATCGTCACTGCTTTGATGTTGTATTTCCGCAAATCGATCATTGCCGCCTGTGTGAAACCTACTGCACCAAACTTCGACGCGTTGTAGCCTGCTCCACTTTCGAAAAAGTTGGTTCCGGCCAAACTGGAAATTGAGATATAATAACCTTCAGATTTTTTAAGTTCTTCTACAAACGCCTTCAGTGTGTGAAAAATACCGGTAAGATTGGTATCAATCATGCTGTTCCAGTCGTCAAGCGATAGCTGGTCAACCGGTTTGAACACACCAAGTCCCGCATTTGCGATAACACTGTCTACCCGTCCGAATTTCTCTACTGTTTTCTTAGCAGCGTTTACTTCATCCTCAAAGTTTTTCACATCTGAAACCACACCCAAAACGTCCTCAGAGATCTGAGACAACTGCTCTTCAGCACGCTTCACATCTTCTTCTTTTCTTCCGCTGAATGCTACCGCGTAGCCGTTTTTCAGCAATATTTCAGCTACTCCGTAACCGATTCCTTTAGTTCCGCCTGTAATGTAGATTGTTTTCTTATCTGTCATTTTTAAAAGTACTTATTCTGTAAAATTAACATATTTATCGTGATCAGACGCTTTATATTAGATTTTTAAATGGAAAAAGACGATATTATTAGCGCAAAATTTCGCGATTTAGAGGAAATTTTTAAACATAAAAAAAGCCCGCAACAGTTTGCGGGCAATCTTAGCAACTGAATTAAAATCAGTTTCCGTTCGTATAATTTTCAAAGAAAAGCGGGATACTCTCGATTCCTTTATAGAAATTGAATAGACCGTAATGCTCATTCGGTGAGTGAATCGCATCGGAATCCAATCCAAAGCCCATCAATACAGATTTTGCGCCCAAAACCTGCTCGAACATCGCAGTAATCGGAATGGAACCACCACTTCGGTATGGCAAAACTTCTTTTCCGAAAGCAGTTTCCATCGCCTTTTTTGCAGCTCTGAATTCTTTTGTATCACTCGGCAAAACGTAAGGCATTCCACCATGGTGCGGCCGCACGGTCACTTTCACATTATCCGGCGCGATTTTATTGAAATATTTTGTGAACTTCTCCGTAATCTCGTCCGGCGTTTGATAAGGCACGAGACGCATCGAAATCTTTGCAAATGCTTTACTTGGAATCACCGTTTTCGCTCCTTCGCCTGTGTAGCCACCCCAGATTCCGTTGCAGTCAAGTGTTGGGCGTATGGATGTGCGTTCCAGCGTGGTATAATCTTTTTCACCTTCGGTGCCTTTCAGACCGATGGAGTTTTTGAAAGCTTCAGGATCATCTTTCAGCTTGTTCATTTCTGCGCGGTCTTCGGCAGAAACCACTTCTACGTTGTCATAAAATCCGTCAATTGTGATGTGTCCGTCATCATCAATAAGCTTCGCGATCATGCGAGAAAGCACGTGAATAGGGTTTGGCACCGCGCCGCCGTAAAGGCCTGAGTGCAGGTCACGGTTCGGACCTTCCACCTCTACTTCCACGTAACTCAGGCCACGCAGACCAGTTGTCACAGTCGGCTGCTCATTAGAATAGATGTGCGTATCTGAAATGAGGATCGTGTCGCAACTCAGTTTTTCGGTGTTTTGTTTCACGAACGCTTCCAGGCTTTTTGAACCGACTTCCTCTTCACCTTCAATTAAAAATTTAATATTGCAAGCAAGAGAATTTGTTTTCATCATCGCCTCAAATGCTTTCACATGCATAAAAAACTGCCCTTTGTCGTCCGCTGCTCCGCGCGCAAAAATGGCACCCTCGGGATGCAGCGCAGTTTTTTCAATGTAAGGCTCGAAGGGTGGCTTGCTCCACAAATCAAGCGGATCCGGCGGCTGCACGTCATAATGCCCATAAACCAGTACTGTAGGTAAATCAGCGGATATGATTTTCTCACCGTAAACAATCGGGTAACCTTCAGTTTTGCAAACTTCTACTTTGTCAGCACCGGCATTGGTAAGATGTTTTGCTACTTCATCGGCGCAGCGCAGCACTTCCGCACTGTAAGCGGGATCTGCCGAAATAGATGCAATCTTCAAAAGATCAAAAAGTTCATCTACGAAGCGCTGTTTATTCTGCTGAATGTAATTGAGGGTTTCTTGCATTATATTTTATTTAAATAATTAAAAAATTCGAATCTTGTAAAAATAAAAAAAATGTCCTGCATCAGCAAGACATCGTGTTTTTATTATAGAAGGCTTATTACTTTACGTCAGCCTGTCCGGAGGTTGGCTGCTCTGTAGAAATCTTCGTGCCCTGAACTTCAGTTGTAGCGGTAGAATCGAGTTTTACGCCTATTGCAGGTGTTTCTGCGGCTACGGGTTTTGCGAGTTGTTTCTCTCTTTCACCCTGAGCATCTGCGCTGTACGGGAAACCTTCGTGCGAAACATTGTTCATGCGGAGAACAGATTTGTTGGAACCTTCCTGAACCTTGTGGCAGCTCATTAGCAAACCTAAAAATGACAGCGATAAAAGTATTTTTTTCATATGAAATTTTTGATGGGTCAAAAGTAAGAAATATTATGAGTTTTGGCAAAATGAACGCGTGTTTATGCGAAAGATTTTAAAATCACTTTACCCGAGTTGGTTTGCGTGAAAATAAGATATTGCCCGCCGCCATCACTTATCTTATATTTTGATTTGATCTGGTCTGGTGAAAGCGGATGATTTTTAGAGATGATGTTGAATTTCTCTTTTTTCCTGATTTCTTTTGCTTCAATTTGTTCAACTTTCAAAACGCGTCCCGGAAAGCTTTCGATTAAGCGGTCAGAAGTGTACAAATGCGAGTTCGGATGCAGTTTATTAAGTGCAAAAACACTGCTTATCAGGGAAAAGGCACCGGCTTTAAGCACAGCAGAGTTCGGGATGCAGAGGTATTGCTGAACTTCCGAGTACGTCGCCGCGGCCGATTTTTCATCTTTAAATTTAAAGCTAAAGACCGAATCTGCACTTTCCAGATTTACGCATTGGATCTGAACGTCACTTGAAGTAGAATTCGGCAAGATGGTCAACACCAACTCTTTAACCTCATTCCGGACAGCAATAATCTGAATCCTCTCAAGATCTGAAATTATAGAAATCAAATACGAAATATCAATCAGCGGGGATAGTTTCACCATTATTTTGGCCGAAATCTGCCGAAGTTGAGGCAGGATTTCGAGCAGGTTCGGGGAAAGGTCTTCAAGCAGAAATTTTTTGTTTTTGTTCACGTCGCGTCGTGCCGGATCGAGATAAATAAGATCAAAAAAGACCGAATTTTTGGCCAAAAAGGCTTCCAGATTGTCCACAATGAAGTTCGCCTGCTGATTGAGGTTAACCCAGTTATGCTCCACCGTTTCAGCTAATTGTGCATTTTGTTCAACCAGGAAAACTTCTTCGAAATTCCTGCTTAGAAAATAAGCGTCAATTCCGAAACCGCAGGTAAGGTCAACAAATCTTTTACCGGAGAGTCCCTGCGTTTTAAACTCTGCGGTGGTTTGTGATGAAGCCTGTTCCAGATTGAGGTTTGGCGGAAAAACAATTCCGCGTTTTTGCAGAAAGGGAAATTTCTTGGCGGCAACCTTGCGGCCTTTAATCTGTTGCGCAATTTCATTCATTGCCACATCCGCAAATGGCGAACGCTTTAGCAGAAGTGCATGCAGATCAGCATTTAAGTTTTTTTCGATGAAATTCTGTACGTCATCTGAAAGCAGGTGCCGGTTCATGCCTGAAAACAATTTATTCAAACATTTCGGCGAGGCGTACAGCTTTTATACGTGATGAATCGTATAACTGTTCGATGCTTTTTGTAGCTTCTTTTGCCGGATAAAGATTGACGCCGATCAGTTTTATTTTTCCTTCTGCAACCCAACGCTGTTCTTCCGTAGCCTGATCATAGACCATTTTTTGGATTTTACCAGTCGATATAGCAGTGATAAATCCACCATCAGCCTCTAAATCCAGAAATAATTTCCACGCCTTCTCAGCAAATTGCCGCGTGATTTCTTCCACATAATAACTTCCGTTCGCCGCGTCTTCGAAGACGTTTACAATGCTTTCGTAAGCCAGTACAATCTGCTGTTTAAAGGAAATTTCGCGCGAGAGACTGTTTGCATTTTCTATTCTAAAATCATGACTGTAAACCGCGTCTGCACCGCCAATCATAGCAGCAGAAATCTCAAGCGTAGAGCGGATCAGGTTGTTTTCGGGGTCACTTATCGATTTGTTCCGTTTGGAAGTTTCTGCAAAAATATAGGGCCATAGATCAAGACCGAATTCTTTCGAGAACTCATTAAATAAAAGTTTAAACGCGCGGATTTTAGCAATTTCAAAGAAATAATTAGCGCCCACAGCAAACCTGAACGAAAGTTTTGACAACACTTCGGAACCAAATTTTTCGGTAAGCTCTTTAGCTTTAGCCAAAGCAAATGCCAACTGCTGCACGATAGATGCGCCCGCGTTTTGGTGAAGCGATACATCAATACAGATGTTGCGTTCGAAGTTTTTAGCCAAAAGTTCCCTGGTCAGTTGTTCATCCAATCCAGCATGTTGATTATCTTCAATCGGGTCTACCAGCGAGATATACCGGTTGTTCTCTTCAACCAGGATGTGTTCCGCAAGGTCTTTATTGTTGATAAAGACTAGCTTTTCAGACAGATTTTCAACGTTTTCATCGAGCAAAAAAGCAAATACTTCACTTTCAAGATTTTCATCATAGTAAGAAACCAATTGCGTGGACTCTTCTATTTTAGGCAAAACCGGCAACGAAGCTCCTCCGGCTCCATAATAAGGTTTTACGCTGATGCCTTCTAGGTTTTCTTTCTGCAGCACGGCATAAATATCATCGGTTTTCCGCTGTTTCTGAACCAGATTTTCCCAATCTTTAAGCGTTGTTTTTTCGAACATCTTTACTGCGTTTTATTGACGTTTGTACTGTCCACCACCAGAATGAAGATTTCTTCATTGGGTTTCTTCATGAAATAGTTTTCGCGCGCAAATTTTTCCTTCTCCTGCTTATCATTCATTAATTTCTTGTAGAAATCGTCGTTTTTCTTGTACTCATCTTTGTAGTACGCAAGTTGTTTTTCGTATTTGCGTATCTCGCCATTCATCTCATTGATTACCAGGAACGATGTACTGTCAAAAAAAACCATCCAGCAAAGGAAAAGCGCAATGGTAATCGCATATTTATTGAGCATATATTTGCGAAACCAGCGCAGCGCGGGCGACTTGGGCTTTATTTCTTTAATTAGTGTTTTCATGGAGCGTCTGCTTTTTCAGCGTATTATTGATGACAGTGGAGAGAAAATCAATGGCCACCGTATTTTGCTTCATATTGGGAACGATAAGATCTGCCTCATTTTTCGAAGGCTCGATGAATTCCTGATGCATAGGTTTCAGCGTTGTCTGATAGCGGTGAAGTACCTCCTGCAGATCACGTCCTCTTTCCTGTGTATCGCGACGAATACGCCGGATTAGCCTTTCATCGGAATCTGCGTGTACGAAAACCTTTAAATTATATTCTTTAAGCAGCTCGGCATTGGTGAGAACTAAAATACCTTCTACAATAAGTACATTTTTCGGCTCGATGAGCAGGTGGTCGCCCGTGCGGGAGTGCGTTACGAATGAGTACAGCGGCTGTTCGATAGACTCACCGCGTTTGAGTGCTTTTACATGCTGGATCAGCAGGTCAAAATCGATTGATTTTGGATGATCATAGTTCAGTACCTCGCGCTCTGATAATGTAAGCTGCTGATTATCATGATAATAATTATCCTGAGAAAGCACATTTACACCTTCAGTATTCAGTTGTTGAAGAATTTTATTCACCACCGTGGTTTTTCCGGAGCCAGTTCCGCCTGCGATTCCTATTACGAGCATATCCTTTTTTGTTTGTGCAAATATAATACTATGCGCGGTTTCTATCCGAATCTTTGGCAAATAAACAGCGTCGCTACCCTTTTCGCTCGATCCCGAAAATGTAGTAAATCACCGCTACCACGCGTGCCAGAAACTCCCGCGATTGGTTTCTGTAATAACTTCTGTTCGCCAGCACGTCCTGCGCATCAAAGCCAAGGGCATTCATATTATTGTTACGTGCATAAAAAAGCGCGCGCAAATTGTGAAATCCCTGCGAAACAATGATGATATCGTTCTTTTGGAAGACGCGTTTGCAGTTTTGGATGCTGGCCTGCGTCTTGAAGCCTTTTGGGTCTTCCGTAATGATGCTTTCCGGCACGCCCTCCTGGTACACAAGATAGTTCTTCATCGCGTAAGGTTCATCATAACCCGGACTTTTCTCGCCACTGACAATGATTTTTTTTATTTTTCCGTGATGATAAAGCAATGCGGTGGCATCCATCCGCGCAGTGAAATACGGATTCGAAGCACCGGATTTCATTCGGGGTGAAGTTCCTAAAACCAGCGCAGTTTCACGCGGCGGAATTTTGGAGATTTTGGTGAAAGTACGTCCATTCGTGAGGGCATATACCCAGATATTAGCAAGAATCATCAGCAATACCGCGATCTCAACCAGCGTAAAAAAAGTTCTGAATATGTCTAAAATCTTTTTTACCACGGCAGCTGGATTTAAGCAACATCAAAATTTACTTTCACCTTTTCACTTAAGACGACTGACATACACGCAAGAATCTTTCCGGCCGATTCTTCTTTTTCGGTCAGATATTCGTTTTCAAGCAGTTCCACGTCCCCTTCCACAAGCTTACATTCGCAAATACCACAAATCCCGGATTTACACGAATACGGAACTGGAAAGCCTTGTGCCAGTAGCTGCTGCAGCAATCTTGCCTTATTATTTGGAAGCGTAGAATGATAATCTCTATTAAAAAGTTTAAAGTCAACCGCTATATTTTGCACGAGCGGAAACTCCTTTTCTACAGGGTAGATATCTTCATTAAATGTTTCAAAAAGTTCAAAATGAATGTTCTTTTTTGGAATCCCGTTGTTATAGCAGGCGTTAGCGAGTGAGCGGATCATCTCACCTTTGCCGCAGATCAGCACTTCATCTACGGCATCCCAAATGGTGCTTTCTTCATCAGTATCATCCAAATGCAGGATCTGATTGATGATAAGATGAAGTTTCTTTTCATCCAGGCGACCCTGAAAAAGATGGTCAGGTGTGTTTTCGCGCGAAAAGAAATAGTAAACCTGAAGTCTTTCACTATACTTTTCAGTTAACTCGTCTAGATCTTTTTTAAAGGCGATTTCTTCCGTCCGGCGGTTTCCGTAAAACAGAAAAAGCCTTGTGCGCGGCTCAGAATGCAGAATATTTTTGAAATGGCTAAGCAACGGCGTAATCCCGATTCCGCCCGCAAAACCAATTATTGTGCGGAATTCATGCGGTTTTGAGGTGATCGTAAATCGCCCTCTAGGTTCGGAAACTTCCAGAACATCACCCACTTTGTAATCATTAAACAAAACATTTGCAGAACTGTCATCCGACGAAATCTTGATGCCAAGTGTTATTTTCTGCTCGAATGGCGCCGAAGTCATCGAATAATCGTTTTGGAAAACGGTATCGCCGGCCTGATATTTCACTGTGACGTACTGACCCGCCTCAAACTGAAAATTGCTCTTCAAATGCGCCGGTATTTCAAATTCGAGCATGAAGGTGTTTTTGTTCAGCTGCTCTTTTTTTGCTACTTTTAGCGGATGAAATACGGCCTGACGCGGCTTTGTAGAAAGTGTTTCCATATCAATACTGTTTCAAAAATACTAAAAATAAAATGAAAAATTTACTCCTGGTTTTAATGCTCGTCGGCGCACTTTCGTCTTGTAAAAAAGAACATACTACACTGGACAGCAGCACAGAAACCGAAACTTTAAATACCGATTCCTCGTCTGCACATGCGACGCCGGAAAACTTCACGCCCTTCAGACAAATAGAGCTCTCACCCGACCAGGCATCCGCTTTACTTGCAAAAAAAGACAATGACACGCTGTACATCACCAACTTTTTCGCCACATGGTGCGGACCGTGCATGCGCGAAATTCCGCACTTCAAGGAAAAGATGCAGGAAGTGAAAGGTCAGCCGGTAAAATTCACCTTCGTGGGCATAGATGCTAGAGAAGACTGGCCAACGAAAGTAAAAGATTTCGCTGAAGAGAATAATTTGTCTAAGAACATCTTGCTTGTAGATCCGGAAAAGCTCTCCCTTGAGTTTTTCCCCAAAAATTTTGATCAGTGGGACGGCGGCAGCATTCCGTTTACGCTGATGCGCAAAGGCGAAAAGTCTGATGAAACCATCGGTATGATGACGAAGGAGATTTTGGATGAGAAAATAAGTTCATTCAAATAATCCTGGTTTTCAAGAGTTTAGAAACGATACCGAATGGACAGGAAATTTAAAATTCTTTGTGCCGCCATTTCGCTTGCGATCATAACGGTAATCGCCATCAACCTGAATATTGGGTTTTCAGATTTAAATTTCCGCGATTTTTTCACGGATACAGCAAATTCACAGATAGCAGGCCTTCGCATCAACCGTGTCGTAGCGGTCGTTCTGGCGGGATTGGCAATTCCTACATCCGGATTTTTACTGCAGGAGTATTTCCAAAATCCGCTCGCCGGGCCGTCTGTACTTGGAATCACGTCTGTGGCGAGCCTGAGCGTGGCTTTTTATCTTTTCTTTTCGCAGTACATCGTTCTGCCGGAGATTTTGCAGGACAGCTTTATAAGCGTTTCGGCAATCGGTGGAAGCCTTGTCCTGATGTTGCTGCTTCTGGCATTTTCGCGCAGATTTAGCGACAGAGCATCGATCATCATCTTCGGATTTCTTGTTTCGGCGCTGGCCGGCGCGGTAGTTTCGGTGCTGCAGTTTTACGCGGAAAGCCAAAGTTTAAAAAACTATGTTCTGTGGAGTTTCGGAGCAAACAACCAGGCTTCCGGACGGCAGTTGTGGATTTTAGGAATAATTGTACTTGGAGGACTTTTCGCAGCCTTCAAAAGTATTAAACCTTTGCTTGGCAGCGCTTTAGGCAGCGCATATGCGCAGAGTTTGGGTGTGGATCTGCATAGGCTCAAAATGCTCATCATCATTTCGTCTTCGGTTTTAGCGGCGTCGGTAACGGCCTTTTTAGGACCGATTCTGTTTGTCGGAATCGTGGTTCCGCACTTCTGCAGACTAATCTATAACCCCGCAAAACTTTGGCATCAGTGGATTTTGAACCTTTTCTTGGGTACTTTTATAATGCTGTTTTTTTCGGTCATTTCAGAACTCACGCTGTTTCCATTAAATGTGATTACCTCTGTTTTTGGCGTTCCTGTAATTCTGGCAATGATGCTCAACAGCCGGAAAGCAAATTTTTAATTGTAAACTTGAATCAGCCCAGGTTTAAATACACGGAATTATGTTTTTAAATATAAATAAAGCAGCCTTTGGATACCGGAAACCGTTGATTAAGAACGCAGATACCGCATTGCACACCGGTGAAATCTGCCTCATCATCGGTAATAATGGCGTGGGAAAAACCACTTTGCTAAAAACTTTGTTAAAACAGATCCCAACGTTAAGCGGTGACATCTTCCTGAACAATCAAAATCTAAAAGCTCTTTCCCACGAACAGATTGCGGAACAGATTGCGGTCGTTTTCTCAAAATCCGAAATTCCGGCACACTTCAAACTTCGTGACCTGATTTCCTTAGGCAAATACATCCACTATCCGTATTATTTCGAATTAAATAACCACGATAAACTTCACGTTTCGAAAATCATCGATGATCTCGGTCTGCAGCAATACGCGGATTTCCCGCTGCGCAACCTCTCAGACGGTAATCTGCAGAAAGCCTTCATCGGGCGCGCCCTCGCACAAAACTCGCCGATGATAATCCTGGATGAACCTACGACGCATTTGGATGAAAAAAATAAGATTACGATTCTGAAGATACTTCGGAATCTAGCGAAAAAGCACCAAAAACTCATCCTGTTCAGCTCTCATGACTGGCGCCTGGCAAAAGAATTCGCCGATAAAATCTGGCTCTTGCACGACGGAAAACTTGATACCGGGATTGCGGAAGAGATCTTAATGAAACATCACGAACTGCTTAATCCACAACTTTTTAACCTCGAGAAAGGTTTTGTAGCTCCACAAATTGACGCTCCGGCTTTACAAAAGGAAATGCTGTATTCTTTGCTGCAAAAAAATTACGCTTTCGATA
Source organism: Kaistella rhinocerotis (assembly GCF_030243905.1). Classification (NCBI taxonomy): domain Bacteria; kingdom Pseudomonadati; phylum Bacteroidota; class Flavobacteriia; order Flavobacteriales; family Weeksellaceae; genus Kaistella; species Kaistella rhinocerotis. The sequence goes on from NZ_JASSYY010000001.1 coordinate 604,231, forward strand.
TCTCTGCAACGAAATTCTCTTACTCTCGTGATATTTGGACCGTAAAAACTGAAAATGAAGTTTTTGAATGCAAATCATTTGAAGAAATAGTAAAAATATTAAATAATATCTACTAAAAATTTAAAATAGATTAAGATATAATAATAAGGTGCACTTTTACGGTATGTTTTGCATACTATTTAATTGACTGAAAACCAACACATTATTACACTTTCATCCAGATACTATGCATGCATAGTATTTTTTTGTTATATTTGGTTTGAAGAAGATTAAGGGCTATGAAAAACAAAATGAACGAGAAAGTAGATAATATAGATCTGGTACTGAAATCTACGTGGCTTGCCGTTTCGAAGATGTACTCTGATTTGGCGCAGGATTATGATGCTACTGCGGTACAGGCACTTACACTCCTTAAAATTGATCCGAAAGACGGTACGCGCAGCACAAATCTGGGTCCCAAAATGGCGATAGAACCTACGTCGCTCACGCGGATCATCAAGCTGCTCGAAGACAACGGCTATATCTATAAGGAGAAAACCACAAATGACAAGCGCGAGGTGATCATTAAACTTACAGACAAGGGCCTGAACAGCCGTAATCTTTCGAAGGAAGTGGTGCTCAATTTCAATAAGACCGTCATGGAAAAAATTCCAAACGAAAAACTTGAAATTTTCAAAGAAGTGATGGGCGAAATCCTGCAGATTGCCAATCAGCTCAATAACAAAAAATAGTGCAACGAAGGTTGACACTGTTATCAAAATAGTAATCAAAAAATTAATAATGAAAAGAAGAATCAAACACGTTACGGTTCTCGGTTCAGGAATAATGGGTTCGGGTATTGCAGCACACTTTGCCAATATCGGCGTGCAGGTGCTCTTACTCGACATCGTTCCATTTGAGCTAACTGAAGCGGAACAGAAAAAAGGCCTCACGCTCGACGACAAGAACGTGCGCAACAGGATTGCAGCAGAAAATTTTGCGAAACTGAAAAAAGCCAGTCCTGCCCTGCTCTACACACCAAAATTTGCCGAAAGGATTACCGTAGGAAATTTTGATGACGACCTGAAACAGATTAAAAATACCGACTGGATCATTGAAGTGGTAGTTGAAAGACTCGACATAAAGAAATCTGTTTACGAAAAAATTGAACAGTTCCGTAAACCGGGAACTTTAATCTCTTCCAATACTTCTGGTATTCCAATCCATCATTTGGTGGAAGGCAGAAGCGAGGATTTCAAAAAGCACTTTGCGGGAACCCACTTTTTCAATCCGGTAAGATACCTTCCTTTGCTGGAAGTTATTCCTACTTCAGATACCGATCCCGAAATCGTGAAGTTTTACATGGATTACGGTTCTAAATTCCTCGGAAAAACCACCGTTCTTGCCAAGGACACACCCGCCTTTATCGCAAACAGGATCGGTGTCTTCTCCATGATGAACCTTCTTCACGAGGTAAAAGGTTTAGGCCTGAATGTGACGGATATCGACAAACTGACAGGACCGGTAATTGGCAGGCCAAAATCCGCTACCTTCAGAACCGCGGATGTAGTAGGTCTGGACACGCTTGTGATGGTAGCCAACGGTGTGAGCGCAAGCGGTACCGAAGCTTCCAATTCTAACGACGTATTCAAGCTTCCCGAGTATATCCAGAAAATGGTAGATAATAACTGGTTAGGCTCCAAATCGCAGCAGGGTTTTTACAAAAAAATCAAGAATGCCGAAGGCAAATCTGAGATTCATGGTCTGAATCTGGAAACAATGGAGTACGAACTTCAGGAAAAAACCAGTTTCCCTACGCTTGAGCTTACCAAAAACATTGATAAGCCTATTGACCGTTTCAAAGTTTTAATTGAAGGAAAGGACAAAGCGGGTGAACTGTACAGAAAATCACTCGGAGCGCTGTTCGGATACGTTTCGCATAAAGTTCCTGAGATTTCCGATGAAGTTTATAAAATAGACGACGCTATGCGTGCTGGTTTTGGCTGGGAAAACGGTCCGTTTGAAATCTGGGATGCGGTAGGCGTACAGAAAGGAATCGAGCTCGCTGCTGCTGCGGGTTATGAAGTATCCGATTGGGTGAAAAAAGTAGACACTTTCTATAAAGTTAATGAAGAAGGTCAATCCACCTATTTCGACAAAAATTCCGGAAACTATCTGAATACTCCCGGAAAAGAATCGTTTATCATCCTCGACAATATCAGAAAAAACAAAACCCTTTGGAGCAACTCTGGATCTGCAATTCAGGATTTGGGTGACGGTATCATCAACTTCGAGATCCGTTCCAAGATGAATTCGCTTGGCGGTGAAGTTTTAGATGGTTTAAACAGAGCCATCGACCTTGCCGAAAAGGAATACGACGGTCTTGTAATCGGTAACCAAGGTGCCAACTTTTCGGTCGGTGCCAACCTGGCTATGATCCTGATGATGGCGATTGAGCAGGATTGGGACGACCTGAATATGGCGATTGCTTATTTCCAGAAATCGATGATGCGGGTACGATACTCTTCAATTCCTGTCGTTGTCGCACCTCACGGAATGACACTCGGCGGAGGTTGCGAAATGACCATGCATGCAGATCGCGTAGTTGCGGCTGCCGAAACTTATATCGGACTGGTTGAAACCGGCGTTGGTGTAATTCCTGGCGGTGGCGGAACGAAAGAATTTGCACTACGTACCTCGCGAGAATTCCAGAAAGATGATGTAAAAAACAACAGACTTCGGGATATGTTTATGAATATCGCGATGGGTAAAGTAGCCACTTCAGCCTATGAAGCTTATGACATGGGCATTTTGGAACAGCACAAGGACATCGTAGTTGTCGACAAAAACCGCCAGATAAAAACCGCAAAAATGCTAGCATTAAGTTTAGCGGAACACGGATATACCCAACCTATCGAACAGCACGTAAAAGTATTAGGCAAAGATGCTCTCGGAATGTTCTTAGTAGGAACTGATCAAATGCTTACCGGAAAGTACATTTCTGAACACGACAAACTGATCGCCGATAAACTTGCGAACGTGCTTGTTGGCGGAAACCTCTCAGAACCTACAGTTGTAACAGAACAGTATTTACTGAACCTTGAAAGGGAAACCTTCCTTCAGCTTTGCGGCGAAAGAAAAACCCTCGAGAGAATACAGTACATGTTGCAGAAGGGGAAACCGCTGAGGAACTAGAATGGAGAATGTGAGACTGGAGACACGAGATTTTTAAAGTAGAAAAACCATAGAACCATGCATAATATTAAGAAACTAAAAATATGGAACGAGTCGATTGAACTGTGCGTGGAGGTTTATAAAGCCTTAGCAAATATGCCTGCGGATGAAAAGTACGGATTATCATCTCAGATCAAAAGATCTTCGGTATCCATTCCTTCAAACATCGCTGAGGGCGCAGGACGACAAAGTGAAAAGAATTTTATCATTTCTTGAATATTGCATATGGTTCGGCGTACGAATTACAAACCCAACTTATTATCTCTGAAAGGTTAGAATTTGTTTCTTATGAAATCAACCGGCCCCTTTTAGAGAAGTTGGAAGAGATTCAGAAAATGATCTATGTCTTCAAGGAAAACATTAAAAACAAATAATTAACCGCAAGAGTCTCATATCTCTTGTCTTATAATCTAAAATCTAAAATGAAAACAGCATACATAATAAAAGGTTTCAGAACGGCTGTGGGCAAGGCGCCGAAAGGCTCGCTTCGTTTCACCCGTCCTGATGTGATGGCCGCAACGGTTATTGAAAAACTGATGGCCGCGGTACCGCAACTCAATAAGAACCGGATTGACGACCTTATCGTCGGTAACGCAATGCCGGAGGCCGAGCAAGGCCTGAACGTGGCACGGTTAATTTCTCTCATGGGCCTTCATACCGACAAAGTTCCCGGGGTAACGGTAAACAGATACTGTGCGTCCGGCTCAGAGGCGATCGCGATTGCCTCCGCGAAAATTCAGGCCGGTATGGCCGACTGTATTATCGCCGGCGGTACGGAATCCATGAGTTATATCCCGATGGGAGGTTACAAACCGGTGCCTGAAACCGATATTGCTAAAACCAACCCGGATTACTACTGGGGAATGGGCTATACAGCAGAAGAGGTGGCTAATCAGTATAAGATTTCACGTGAAGAGCAGGACCGGTTTGCTTATGAATCTCACATGAAGGCATTGAAAGCCAACGAAGAAGGCAGATTTAAAAATCAGATTGTGCCAATTCCCGTGGAATACAACTTTCTGGACGAAAACCAGAAGATGCAGACCAAAAAATTCGATTTCTCAGTGGATGAAGGTCCGAGAAAAGATACTTCACTGGAAGGCTTAGCCAAACTGCGCCCGGTGTTTGCCAACGGAGGTTCTGTAACTGCCGGAAATTCTTCTCAGATGTCAGACGGCGCGGCATTCGTGATCGTGATGAGCGAAGAAATGGTGAAGGAATTAGGCCTGGAACCTGAAGCAAGATTGGTTTCCTACGCAGCGGCCGGCCTGGAACCCCGAATCATGGGCATGGGACCGGTATATGCTATCCCAAAAGCGCTGAAGCAGGCAGGTCTGGAACTGAAAGACATCGAACTGATCGAATTGAATGAAGCATTCGCCTCCCAGTCGGTGGCAATTCAGAAAGAACTGGATCTGAATCCGGAAATACTGAACGTAAATGGCGGCGCCATCGCGCTTGGTCACCCCTTAGGCTGTACCGGTACCAAACTCACCGTTCAGCTTCTTGACGAAATGCGCAGGCGCGGCAATAAATACGGAATGGTCACCATGTGCGTAGGTACGGGACAGGGAGCCGCTTCGGTATTCGAATTATTGTAACCAAAAAATGTACAATGTACCATGTACAAAGTACGATGACAACTTAACAAATTTTAATCAACCTCATGTACATTGTACTTTGTACATCGTACACAAATACAACAAAAGCTATGAGCGATACAACTCAAAAAACCCTAATCGGCGGTGATTTCCTTATCAAGGAAACACCTGCTGCGGAGATTTTCACTTTAGAAGATCTTTCTGACGAGCAAAAGATGATGCGCGATTCTGCAAAAGAATTTATCGACCGCGAAATCGTACCGCATCACGAGAGATTCGAAAATAAAGATTACGCTTTGACGGAAGAAAGCATGCGCAAACTGGGCGAGATGGGCTTCCTGGGCGTTACCGTACCGGAACAGTACGGCGGTCTCGGGATGGGCTTCGTAACTACGATGCTTGCCTGCGACTATCTTTCCGGCGGTAACGGATCTTTGGCTACAGCTTTCGGTGCACACACCGGAATCGGAACTTTACCAATCCTTCTTTACGGTACTGAAGAGCAAAAAAACAAATATCTGCCCGACTTAGCTACAGGCACTAAATTCGGGGCTTACTGTTTGACAGAGCCGGATGCAGGTTCAGATGCAAACTCTGGTAAAACCAAAGCAAGACTTTCTGAAGACGGCAAACATTACATCATCAACGGCCAGAAAATGTGGATTTCAAATGCAGGTTTTGCTGAAATTTTCATTGTTTTCGCTAAAATTGATGACGATAAAAACATCACGGCTTTCATCGTAGAAAAAGAAGGTACAGAAGGACTTTCTTTCGGCGAGGAAGAACACAAATTGGGCATCCGCTCCTCTTCTACCCGCCAGGTTTTCTTCAACGACATGAAGGTGCCGGTTGAAAATCTTTTAGGTGAAAGAAACAATGGTTTCAAGATCGCCTTGAACGCACTTAACGTAGGCCGTATCAAGCTTGCTGCAGCCAACCTCGACGGACAGCGCAGAATTATGGCCCACGCTGTGAAATATGCAAACGAAAGAAAACAGTTTGGTGTTTCCATTTCAACATTTGGTGCAGTTCGCAAGAAAATCGCGGAAATGGCAACCGGAATTTTCGTTTCGGAAGCCGGATCTTACCGTGCAGCAAAAGATGTTCAGGATAAAATTGACGAACTGGTTGCAGGCGGCATGGATCACCAGCAGGCAGAACTGAAAGGCGTGGAAGAATTCGCAGTGGAAGCTTCTATCCTTAAAGTTTTTGTTTCCGATCTTACGCAGCAAACTGCCGACGAAGGTTTACAGATTTACGGAGGTATGGGCTTCAGCGAAGATGCCCCTATGGAAGCGGCCTGGAGAGATGCACGTATCGGCCGAATTTACGAAGGAACCAACGAAATCAACCGTCTTCTTGCGGTAGGAATGTTGATTAAGCGCGCCATGAAAGGTCAGCCAGACCTGATGTCACCGGCAATGGCTATCGGCAAGGAACTGGTGGGAATCCCGTCTTTCGAAGTGCCTGATTATTCTGAATTGTTAAGCGAAGAAAAAGCCGTAATCGCGAATCTTAAGAAAGTGTTCTTAATGGTTTCCGGTGCTGCCCTGCAGAAATACATGATGGATATCGAGAAACAGCAGCATTTGTTGTTGAACGCGTCTGAAATTCTGAACCAGGTTTACATGGCAGAATCTGCCATTTTAAGAGCAGAGAAACATTTCGCGGCAGACTCAGTGGAAGTGGCCATGGCTCAGCTCAACCTGTACAAAGCCGCAGAAAAAATTATCGCCGCTGCCAAGGAAGGCATCATATCATTTGCAGAAGGTGATGAGCAGCGTATGATGCTTTCAGGCTTGAGAAGATTCACCAAATACACCAACCAACCGAATGTAGTAGCACTTACCGAAAGAATTGCCGCGCATTTTGTGGAGAAAGGTCATTACTAAAACAGTTTTAAATTAACTGTTCAAACGCCTCGGGAAACCGGGGCGTTTTTTATGTATCCGTACTGAAAAGCAGATCAATAAAATGATGACGGGAATAAAAGAATTGGGAAAGAATTGATGCTGCTGGAGATTGCTTAAGCTTTAGCTGCTTAAATTATCAAATAAAATATTCCATCCTTCATAATGTCTAGGTAATTTAAATGGCAAATCTAAATTACTCCCGTCGAAGGGATATTCTCTTTTATTTTTTATCACTACCAGGATCCATCTTCCATCTTTCTGTAATACTTTAAAATGACTGTCTGAGTTTTTCAACTCATACACTTCATCCTTTTTGGTGATTTCAAAAAGATAGTTTTTCCCCTTTACGAAACCTTTCGCGTGCATCTACCTCGTCAACAGCCCCCTCAAAATCTCCAGCTCCTTCTCCATCTATGCAATTCGCGGATCTTTTTTTACCGGAAAATTTTCCGGGTAACAGGCAACCAGATCCGAAAGCAGATCATAATTCATCGCCATCGAAAGTTTCCAGAGAATGCCAAACTGAAGAGAAGGCTGCTGAAAATAACCGCGGACAGTTGCCGAAGTTACGCCAAGCTGCCGCGCAACTTCGGGCGAAGCCAGATGCAGCTTATACATTTTTCGGCGTACAAATTCACCAATATGTGGGTAAGGATGGCTACCCTACTTTAGATAAGTGTGGGTGGAATGCATAATTCGATCATTTTGTGTACGTTAAAGTTACACCAGAATTTGCTTAAATACACTGTGCGAGGTTTAAAACTCCAACTTTGAGGTTTTAAACCCCACTTTTGTTATCTTAGAACACAACCGTGAAATCTTAGCAACCGGTTGCGATGTCTAAGCATACGGGATTGCTGTCTAAGTTTACTCAGGTGCTGTTTTAAACAGCGGCCTTAGGGTCTTAGACTGCAAAAAATGGGTGCCACACAAAAACAGCGCGCTGTTGCTGTAAAAATTTAAAAAAAATAAATCCTTTGAAAAACTGATGCATTTCCTTATTTTTGGGAAAATACACTGTTAAACAATAATGGGACACTTACCGAAGTTAATTGAAGATTTAGCCTTAATACTGATTGTTGCCGCTTTTGTGGTTCTTCTTTTCCGTAAAATCAAGCAGCCGCTCGTACTTGGTTATATTATTGCCGGATTTCTGGTAAGTCCGAACCTCAATATTTTCCCGTCAGTGGTAGACAGCGCGAACATCAAGACGCTGGCCGAAATCGGGGTGATATTCCTGCTTTTCAGCCTCGGGCTCGAGTTCAGTTTCAAGAAACTGATGAATGTCGGCGGTTCCGCCTCCATCACCGCCTTTGTAGAGATCATTTTCATCACCATCGCGGGTTACTATACCGGGCGCTGGCTCGGCTGGAGTGTGATGGACAGCATGTTCCTCGGCGGGATGCTCGCCAGTTCGTCCACAACCATCATTATCAGAGCGTTTGACGAGTTGGGCGTGAAGACGAGAAACTTTGCAAAGACCGTTTTTGGCGTCCTCGTGGTAGAGGATATCGTGGTGATCTTGCTGATGGTTTTACTTTCAACTATAGCCGTTACCAAAGAGTTTGAAGGCACCCAAATCCTGTTTACCGTCGCAAAATTGCTCTTCTTCCTCATTCTGTGGTTCCTGCTGGGTATTTTCCTGATTCCTACTTTACTGAAGAAAATAAAGCCTTTGGTTGACGACGAGATCCTGCTCATCGTCTCCATCGGACTGTGTTTGGGAATGGTACTGATTGCAGTGAATGTGGGGTTCTCAGCGGAACTTGGGGCGTTTGTAATGGGTTCCATCATCGCCGAAACCACCGTGGCTGAAAAGGTGGAACACACACTGAAATCGGTGAAAGATCTGTTTGCGGCCGTATTTTTCGTATCCGTCGGGATGATGATTGATTACCAGGAAATGATGGTTTACGCCTGGCCGATCTTCATTGTGACAATACTTACCATTTTCGGAAAACTGTTCAGTTCTGCACTTGGCGCACTGCTCTCGGGGCAGCCGCTCAAACAGTCGATACAGGTCGGCATGTCTATGGCGCAGATCGGTGAATTCGCGTTCATCGTGGCGACACTGGGACTTTCGTTGGGCGTAATCTCGGACTTTCTGTTTCCGGTTGCAGTAGGTGTTTCAGCCATTACCACGTTCACGACGCCGTATCTGATCAAACTTTCAGAACCATTCTACAACTGGCTGGTAAAGGTGGTTCCGCCTAAATATATTAAACGAATCAACCAATATTCATCGAATACGCAGAACATTCAGGCTGAATCTACCTGGAAAACCATACTCACGCTTTATGCCCGCATTCTTTTGATCAATGGGATCATCATTCTGGCGATTTATCTGATGTTCTCGAATTTCATCATTCCGGCCATCAACGAAAATCTGGACAGTAATGATATCAAAAACATCATTGGGAATGCACTTCCGGTGCTTTTCATCCTGCCATTCCTTTGGGCGCTGATGGTAAAACGCCCCGGAACTGTAGCTTACAAAGAACTGTGGACAAAAACAAAATACAACCGCGGACCGCTGCTCATCATCGAGATTACCCGAATCATCCTCGGAATTGTGATCCTTGGTTTTTTCCTCGACAGGTTTGCGTCGACCACCGTATCATTTTTTATCACAATTCCGGTGGCGATCGTCTTCATGTTCATGTTTTCAAAAAGACTCAATAAATTTTACGACAGACTTGAAAAAAGGTTTATCACGAACCTTAATGACCGGGCTACCAACTCTGATGATGCTGCACTGACGAGGCTGACCGGAAACACGGAAGTAATCAGCAATCTTGCTGCGTGGGATGTACACATCGTAGAGCATCAGGTGAAACCTTTGGCTGAATTTGTAGGCAAAACCTTGCTTGAGCTGCAGTGGCGCGAGAAGTTCGGCATCAATATCGGCTATATCAAACGTGGCGCGAAACTCATTCACACACCGGACCGTAACGAGGTGCTGATGCCATACGACAAAGTGGGAATCATTGGTACTGATGAGCAGTTCCAGGTATTTCGTCCGGTTTTCGACAGCGAAGAAGTGGTGCCGGAAGAAAACGCCGATCATATTAAACTCGGAAAGATCCTAATCAATCACCACTCGGTGAAAAAAGGCCTTACGATACGCGAGTCGGGAATCCGGGACAAAACTGACGGTCTTGTGATTGCGATCCGGCGTGGAAATGAGCGGATATTAAATCCGGAATCATCCGAAGTGCTTCAACTTGATGACATTGTGTGGGTGGTAGGTAACCGTAAGAAAATCGAGAAACTGAATGTAGAGATTTAATAGAAAAACGGTGGATGATTAGTCCACCGTTTTTTCTGAATCTTGAAGAAGTGCGTTGAGTTCGGCCAGTTCTTGCGCCGTTAAATCGCGCCACTTGCCGATGGGTAAATCGAGTTTAATGTTCATGATGCGGATACGTTTCAGTTTTTTCACTTCATAGCCGAGATACTCGCACATGCGGCGGATCTGCCGGTTGAGACCCTGCGTAAGGACAATTCTGAATGAGAGTGTATCGATCTGTTCCACTTCACATTTATTGGTGACAGTACCTAAAATCGGAATTCCGTTGCGCATTTTGTGCAGGAACTGTGGCGTAATGGGTTTGTTTACGCGTACAATGTATTCTTTCCCGTGATTGTTTCTGGCGCGAAGAATTTTGTTGACAATGTCGCCATCTGAGGTCAGCAGAATAAGACCTTCGCTCGGTTTATCGAGGCGCCCGATCGGGAAAATCCGTTTCGGATGATTGACGAATTCAACGATATTGTCCCGCTCGCGTTTGGTGTCGGTGGTACAGACGATGCCAACAGGCTTATTGAGGGCAATGTAAACGTGCTCTTCCTCAACTTTCCGTACTGAAACACCATCGACCAGGATCTCATCCGCGTCTGAAACTTTTGTGCCGAGTTCGGGAATTTTGCCGTTCACGGTAATTCGGCCATGCTCGAGCATTTTATCGGCTTCGCGGCGGGAGCAAAAGCCTATTTCAGACAGATATTTGTTGATGCGCGTTTCCACGTAAATATTTTTAAATGTTTAATCCTCCGCATTGAAGCGGAAATCATTTTCAAGATAAGCAGAAGATGCATCTTCCACTGAAAATTCACCGATCTTCGTACGTCTCAGGTTGGTGAGGTACGCTCCCACTGCCAATTTCTGCCCAATATCGTGCGCCAGGCTGCGGATGTAAGTGCCTTTCGAGCAACCCACTGTAAAACGCACGAATGGCAATTCGATCTCGATATCATTAATATAGTGAATCGTGGTTTTACGCGATTTCATTTCCACTTCCTCGCCTTTTCGGGCTAAGTCGTAGGCGCGCTTTCCGTCAATCTTTATGGCTGAAAAAACCGGTGGCGTCTGATCGATCTCGCCTACAAATGTATTTAAAGTTTCGCAGATGGCTTCTTCTGTAATGTTTGAATAGTCGCAGTGTAGGATCTCCGGTTTTTCTGTATCATACGATTCGGTTTGTACCCCGATCTTTATCTCGGTGAGGTATTCTTTAGGTGCGTCCTGAATGGCCGGGATATTCTTGGTGAATTTGCCTGTACAAACAATCAAAAGCCCGGTTGCGCGCGGATCCAGCGTTCCGGCATGACCGATCTTAAACTTTTTTGGGAGGTTGAATTCGTTCTTAAGTTTGTATTTCAACTTATTCACAGCCTGAAAGCTAGTCCAGTCCAGCGGTTTGTCGAGTAAAATGATCTGTCCTTCTAGGATGTCCTGGTCTGTCATTGTGATAAGCTAAATTTGAAAGGTGCGGAACCTGCAGCCCGACCTGAGTGGAGCTCTTTTTGCTGAAACGCAGTGAAAGCAGAAAAGCGGGAACGGAGGGCGGAAAAGCTGCCCAAATAAAACACTAATTAAACTGCGTGAAATAGATTAACAACACGATTCCCACGATGATTCTGTACCATCCCCACGGCTTGAAACCATATTTTGTAAGCACGCCGATGAAGAATTTGATGGCCACCACCGCAACTACAAATGCGACGATGTTCCCAACGATAAAAAGCATCAGGTTGTCGCCCTGCATCAACATTTCGAAGCCTTTTTGTTCTACGCCTTTGTAGTTCCAGTCTTTCACGAAAATCGAATACACAGTGACCGCGAGCATCGTAGGAACCGCCAGGAAGAACGAAAATTCGGCCGCCGCCTTGCGCGTAAGTTTCTGCTGCATACCTCCGATGATGGACGCGGCGCTCCGACTGGTGCCCGGCATCATTGCAAGACACTGCCAAAAGCCGATCATCAGCGCACTTTTGTACGAAATATCTTTTTCGTCATCGATGGTACTTACCTTGAAAAGCCTGTCGATGAACAGCAACACCACGCCACCGAGGATTAATACAACGGCAATTGGCACCGGGTCTCCAAGCACGGCTTCAATCTTGTCATCAAACAGTTTTCCGAGCACAAGTGCCGGAATGACGGCCACGGCGAGTTTCAGATAAAAATTGACATTTTTGAAATCAAAAAACTTCTTCCAGTACAGAAAAACTACCGCCAGAATGGCACCGAACTGTATGGAAACCTGAAACATCTTTACAAACTCATCTTCCTGAATCCCGAAAACGGAGCTTGTGAAGATCATATGAGCGGTGGAAGAAACGGGCAGATATTCGGTTAAACCTTCGATGATAGCAATGAGAATTGCTTTGAATAGATCCATCTAAATAAATAATGGGTGATGATTAATTGGTAATGTTTGGGCCTTAGTCCTGCTTCGGATTCCGTTTTAGGATCGCGTACACTTCTATAACGAAACCGGCAATCACAAGCAGTGGTGCGATGCGGATGCGGCGGATGGAAAAAATATCTTCATTCCAGGCATTTGGATCATATTTGCCATCCACAGTGTTCGCACCGGCTCCCATCATCAGCAGAAAACCTACCACGATAAACGCGAGGCCGATCAACATCAGTCTGTAGTTTTGCGGACCGAAATAAAACGGCTTCTTCGCCACAACATCTGCATCCTTGGTACCGATGGAATCGGCGGAAAATTTCTTATATTTTTTGGACATTTGTTAAGAATAATAGAGGTCATCTACATTTGAACGAAGGAAACGCCACGTTGCGAATATAGTGGAGAACACGGTAATCAGCACTCCGAGCAAAAAGATACCAACCACCAAAATGATCAGTTTGTCGTTATCCTGTGCGAATGGCGTCCCGATCTGCGTAATGAAATAATACCACGCTCCGAAAAGCACCGCCAGTCCGAGCACCGCGCCGATAACTCCGAGAATTACGGCTTCTTTGATGAAAGGCTTGAGGATAAATCTGCGCTTTGCTCCTACGAGTTGCATCGTCTTGATAATGAAACGTTTGGAGAATATTTTTAAACGTATTGAGTTGTTGATCAGCACCACAGCCAGGATGAGGAACAGTACAGAGAAACCAAGGATCCACTTCAGCAGATTTTCGAGGTTGTTGTACACTTCCACCATCAGCGTACTATTGTTTTTTACGTCCACAATGCCGGGTGTAGCCTCGATTTGTTTAATGGCTTCATCTATCTTTGTCGGATCCACAAATTCGGGTTTCAAGGCAACTTCTACAGATGAAGGGAAAATGTTTTCTTCGAAAAGCGCGCTGCTTTCGATGCCCATACTTTTTTTAGCTTCGGCCGCAGCCATCTCGCGCGAGATATAGGTAGCACGCTTCACGGGTGCCAGGGCCTGGATTTTTTTAAATGTTTCCGCCTCCATCTTCACCGTTTTAGCGGAATCTTTGGCATCAAAATTCTCATCAAAATAAGCATTCACCACGAGCTGCTCTTTTATGTAATCTGAATATTTTTGGGCATTAATCAATATCAAACCCATCAATCCGAGCAGAAACAATACGAGCGCGATACTCACCACCACCGTAATATTGCTGGAGCGCAGGCGTCTCTTGTTAAAATCTTCAGCTGTCTTTGCCATTAAATAAAAAATTTCTGCTAAAATAGATAAAATCTTCCGTAATTTGCGGCCAAACCCTTATAAATAGCTGTTAAAAAAAATCTAAAAAGCCGGCCGGCACGCTGGATTTTTTCTGATAACTTACTAATTCTGCCACCGTAAACCATGAGCGTAAAAGCCAAAAAACACCTCGGCCAACATTTCCTTACCGACGAAAATATCGCCGCGAAAATTGTTGACAGCCTGTCGTTTGAAAACTATTCACAAGTACTCGAAGTAGGTCCCGGAATGGGTGTCCTGACCAAATATCTGCTCGACAAAGACACGGAAACTTTCGTGGCTGAAATAGACACCGAATCCATCGACTATCTTAAGCAGCATTATCCCAAAATGCAGGACGGGCATTTTGTCGGCGACTTCCTGAAAGCCGATATTGCCGCGATGTTCAGCGGTCAGGTGGCCGTAATTGGAAATTTTCCGTACAACATTTCGTCGCAGATTTTATTTAAAATCATCGATTTTTACGATCAGATTCCGGAAATGGTGGGAATGTTTCAGAAAGAAGTTGCGGAAAGGACAGCAGCCGTGCCGCGAACCAAAGATTACGGCATTCTGTCGGTTTTGGTGCAGGCACTTTATGACGTTACCTACCTGTTCACAGTACATGAGAATGTTTTCAATCCGCCACCAAAGGTGAAATCCGGCGTAATTAAACTGACCAGAAATCCAAAAGAAGGTCTGGCGGGCAACGAGGTTCTGTTTAAAAAAATCGTGAAGGCAGGCTTCGGACAGCGTCGCAAGAAACTTTCGAATTCGCTCAAAGCCATTGAAATTCCGGAAGCAGTGCAAAACCATCCGTTTCTGGATAAGCGTGCAGAGGAACTTTCAGTACAGGATTTTATAGCATTTACGAACGAATGGAAAAACGCTTAGGAAGGCGCTTTTTCGTCTGACGACTCGTCTTCAGTTTTAAGGTTTTCAAGCTGTTTCTGCAGGTTTTCAATGACTTCCCGCAATGCTTTGATCTCGTTTTTATTGGAAGAAACATTGCTTTTCAGCATCACATTGCGCGCGCGTTCGCTGTGGTCTTCTTCATCTTCTTCGTCGGCGATATCTTCGATATCTTCCTGAATATCATCAATATCTTCGGAAATCTCCTCGATATCTTCACTGATTTCTTCGATGTCGTCCTGAATCTCCTCGATATCTTCACGTATATCTTCGATATGTTCCTGGCTGCGGTTTACGGACATCTGAATGAAAATGGCGAGGTAAATGGCTTCAAGCGAAAGAACGGTGGTGAGCACGAGCAGCATTTTATCCACCGAAACCAAACCGAAAACCGGCAGCAAAAATGCCGTAAGAAAAACCACGGAATGCACGATGAGCGATGGTATAGAACCCATCCACCACATGATACTGTCTGTAACCTTCGTAAGAAACTGGATTTTCTTTTCGCGGTCTTCGCTTCGTCCCATCTGCTTATTTTCGGCAAATTTACTTAAAATCCCCGGACACGCCGAGCCCAAACAGCGCAAAATCGTAGACTGCAGGGTCTTGCGGATTCAGTTTTCGTAATACAAGATCCATTTCTTCTACGGTTTTCCAGTCGTTTTGTTTCCGTTGTATGATGTTCAGTTTACGCGAAATATTTCCGGTATGCACATCGAGCGGAATTGACAGATTTGCCGGATTAATTCGTTGCCAAATCCCAAAGTCCACACCTTTATTATCACGCCGCACCATCCAGCGCAGAAACATCATCAGCCTTTTTGCAGACGAATTCTTGTACGTTGAACTTACATGTTTATGGCTTCTGTGCATGTTTTCACCTAAAAATGCCTGGCGGAACCGCGCCAATGAATGGTAGAAATTCTGTTCACCGTCCTGTAGCAGAAAAAAGTCTTCGAGACTTTCGTGAGATGTATATAGCCGTTGCAGATTGCGCAGAAATTCAGCAAAATCTTCGCCCGAAAAGGTACGGTGAATGCTTTTGTTATCTAAAGTTTTTAAATCATTCTCTTCAAAGTTCTTTACGAAAGCGAAAGGCTCACCTTCCATGAAATCAAGCATCTTTTCAGCATCTTTGATGATTGCCTTCCGGTTTCCCCACGAAATGGTCGCTGCCAGAAAGCCCGAAATTTCGATGTCCTGTTTAAGTGAAAAACGGTGCGGAATCTGAATCGGGTCGTTTTCTATGAATGATTTTGAATTGTATAGTTCAGCTTTCTCATCGAGAAAATCTTTAAGGTCGTCAGTGGTCATTTTAAATTAAAAAAAAGAAAAATATCAGCCAATTTTTACTGCCTCAAGTGCTTTCGGCAAATAAGAATTCGGGAAAACCTGCCGCGCTTCGTCGGTGAAAACATTCAGGTCATTGTAACGGTTGGAGAAATGACCCAAGATGAGTTTCCCTACATTGGCTTTTCTAGCGATCCGCGCCGCTTCCAGAGCTGTGGTGTGTCCGGTATAATCTGCCATTTCCTTCAGATCGTGCAGGAAAGTGGATTCATGGTAAAGCACATCTACATTTTCAATGATCGGAACTACGGTTTCGAAATAGCGCGTATCGCTGCAGAATGCGTAGGAAACAGACTTAGATGGCTCAGTAGTTAAAAGTTCGTTCTTCAAAACGTAACCATCGCTCAAAACGAAATCTTTGCCGAGTTTGATGTTGTGATAATCGCAGGTTTCAATCTCGGCATATTTCGAGATTTCAGCCATATTGAGGTGACGCTCTTTCGGTTTTTCACGGAAAAGATAGCCGTTGCAGTAGATACGGTGGTTCAGTGGTATCGTGTACACTTCTACTCTTTTGTCTTCGAATATTTTCTCCGACTTCTTGCTTTCGAGTTCATGATAAACAAGTTCGAAACCACGGTGCGTCTCCGTGATCCTGAAAATAGTTTCGAGCATTTCCCTGATGCCTTTCGGACCATAGATGTGCAGCGGTGTCTCACGGCCCAGCAAGCGAAACGAGGCGATAAGTCCCGGCAAACCGAAACAGTGGTCGCCGTGCAGATGTGAGATGAAAATATGGTTGATTTTCGAAAAACGCGCTTTGGCTTTGCGCAGCTGAACCTGGGTTCCCTCACCACAATCGATGAGAAAATGGCGTTCTTCCATCTCCAGAAACTGCGCGGTCGGCGAAGAGTTCACCGTCGGAATTGCCGAATTAAAGCCAAGAATAGTAATATATGTGCTCAAATTTGTTGGTCAAAATGTTAACGTGCTGCAAATCTAATGATTATTTGGAGCTTATGCCTGCATCCGATCCTTTTAAACCCAAAGCCAAAAGTATTTAATCAAAAAAAATCCCGGTTAAAAAAACCGGGAATCTTATGTGATTTTACTTTTTGGTAATCGCTTTCAGTCTGAAATAAGACACGGCTGCAAGTGTAAGCATCCCTGCACTGCCGATATACACCCAGGCCGGAACCGGTATCGGATCGCCCGCCGCGTAGGAATGAAGTCCGCTCAGGTAATAATTCACACCGAAGTATGTCATCACGATCGTTGAAATAGAGAACAGCGCCGCAACGTGGAATGGCCAGCGGCCACGCAAACCTGGAACCAATCGCATGTGAAGAACGAACGCATAGATCATTACAGAAATGAACGCCCAGGTTTCTTTCGGGTCCCAACTCCAGTATCTTCCCCACGACTCGTTTGCCCAGATACCGCCGAGGAATGTGCCTACCACAAGCGCGTATAGGCCTATCGTAAGTGACATTTCAGACACAATCGTGAGTTCTTTGATGGTGGTGTCATTATGAATTTTAAAAATTCTTTTGTTTGCGAAAATGTAAAACATCAGCACGATGATCGCAATCACCATCGACAGGCCAAAGAAACCGTAACTCGCGGTAATGATCGCCACGTGAATAATTAGCCAGTAGGATTTAAGAACCGGAACAAGCGGTGTAATTTGCGGATCCAGCGCCGAACCGCCGTGCGCAAAGCCCATCATGATCACGGCCACCATAAAGCCGGCTGCGGGAATGAGCGCATTTGAATTTCGGTAAAGTAAGAGTCCGGCCGTAATACCAACCCACGAAATGAAAATGATCGCTTCGTAACCGTTACTCCACGGTGCGTGACCCGAAATATACCAGCGTGCCACCAATCCCAGGAACTGGAAAACATAACCGATAAGTCCGATTAAAATTAACCCACGGATTATTTTGTTTAATATCCTGTTCGGTTTGAACAGTTCGATGAAACCTAATACCAAGAGCAAACCGCCAATGATTGTGTAGAAAATCAGCAAATGGAAGTTGATGTTCACTTTGTTCATGAAAACTTCCAGATCAACTTTCGACTTGGCCGGAACTACGTTTTTCCCCCAGGTTTGCTGATAATCTGATAGTTTTTTAAGCTCTTCGTCAGCTTTGCTCCAGTTTCCGGATTTCTGCGCAGCTAAAACTTCGGAGAAATAAGGTCCCATCACTTTCTGCGCTTCCATATCCGGCTCGAAACTTTGGTCGAGCCAGGAATGCCACGTGTTGTTTGGATCATTCTGTACAGGTACAATGCGCATAAACTGGCCGCTGAAGAATTCATTGAAGGCCTGTACGCGGTCATTTACATTGATTACTTCCTTGTCGTAATTAGATTGCTCTGCCGGTTTTTTACGGAAGGCTTCCTGATAATCTTCCTCTAATACATAATGCAGATTTCCCTGTGCATCGGCGGGGAAAAGCGACATCAGCGAGGTGTAGCCGTCTTCGTTGGCTTTGGTTTTCTTCTTTAATTCTTCGCCTCCTTTAGTACCAACTTTGATAATTGGCACCATCGTCCAGCTGGCCGTATCGGTGTTGATTGAAAGAAACCACTGGTTTGCCGTAAGGTGTTTACCACCGGTTCCGCGGAAGGCGTCTTTCTTGTACAGTTTCCGAAGCACATCCAGCGCCTGGGTGTTCATCGGAACAATACGTCCTTCATAGTTCTGCACCAGCAGATACGCGAATTTATCAGCGTGTTCTTTACTGATGGTGTTTCTTGCGATGATTTCGTCAGCGGTAATAGGTTTTGGTGAACGCAAAGCCAGCGAATTCTGCTGTTTTTTAGGCGCAGGTTCTTCTATAAGTAAATCTGCTTCACTTCCGTGCCCGTGTCCGTCATCTGCAGAATGGCTCTGTTGCGAAGTTTTCGGCGCTCCGTCGGTCCCGTGCGTATCAATCTTTTGTGCGCTTAAATTTAAACTCAAAAGAATAAGCAGCACTGAAACAACGCGCTTGCGGTTAACGTCTTTAAGCATCTTGTTCAGTTTCCAGAAATGTGTTCCTTTCCAGAAGAATATCACAAACATCCCGATGAACAGGAAAGCATAACCAATATAAGTGATCAAGGTTCCCCAGAAATCATGGTTTACCGACAGAACAGTTCCCTGTCTGTCCGGGTCAAAACTCGCCTGGAAAAAGCGGTAACCGCCGTGGTTCAGTACGTGGTTCATATAAATTTTATAAGGCGTCTGCGTTCCTTTATCGATGATCTGTACGTGGCTTTCATAAGCACTTGGTGATGAACTTCCCGGATAGGTTTCCATTACGAAATCGTCGAGTTTCAGCGAGAACGGCGTTTTGTAAACTTTCGGTCCAAAACCTAAAATGATATTCATTCCGTCCAGCGAAATTTGTTTGAAGGCATTCGGATTTCCCTTTTCAACCGGCAAATCGACATTTACCTTGGTTTTTGGTCCCTGTACTTCCACTGTCAGCTGATCTGAAACGTCCTTGTCTTTTTTGCGGTCTCCTTCATAAGCAATGAGTTTACCTTTTTTCAGGCCATCCGGAACTACCAGTTTAAGATCATTCACGGTATACAGGCTGCGGAGCACGAGCGGCTGATATTCATCCTTTTTCGTGGTGCCGGTTGCCTGCGTTGCCATCGTCATGTATTCAGCGTCAACCGGCGTCTTGATCATCAGAGGACCTGATGTATTGTCAAATTCTACAGCACCTTCAATCGGCCGGTTAAAACTCACCAGCGTTCCGTTGATCGATTTTGATTCACCGGGTTTTATGTAAATATTCTCACGGCCATTCTGCCCGGTAGACACGATATGTAGGAACTCTGTACCGTTGTTATCCGCTACCAGACTGTCTTTTTTCCTTTGCAGATAATCTATTGTTTTTACCGAAACTTTTTTGCCGTGATAATCGTAATTGGCGCTGAAATTTTTGTGAAGCGGCGACATCAGATAAGGAATATCCTGATAGTTCAGGATGTCACCTTTTTCTTCAATCTGTATCTTAAAGAAATTCTTATCGGTGATCACCTCATTCGAAGTTTCACCTTCGCGGATATGCATGATGCCTTCATAGCTTATGTAACGTGTGATCGCACCGCCGATAAATATTAAAATAAACGAAAGGTGAAAGACCAAAACCGGCCATTTTTCTCGTTTCCAAAGTTGGTATCTTGAGATATTTCCGATAAAGTTCAGGATTAGAAGCAGCATGACCAATTCAAACCATTTCGCTTCATAAATAAGCGCTTTTGCTGTAGGTGTGCCGTAATCGTTTTCGAGGAAGGTGGCGTAAGCCATAGAGAAAGCATAAACAAGCAACAGGACCGCCATGGTGCGGGTTGAGATAAGAATACTCTGAAGTTTTTTCATTATTAAGATAACTTACGCAGCCACTGAAAGCTGCATTAAAACTGAATAGCCGCAAAAATACGTTGTATAATCTTAAAAAGCGAATTTCCAGAATGTTATTTCCGCGTTTGCAAAAGTTTAACATTCGCGTAACATCACAGAATTTCAGTACTGAATTTTAGCCATTCGTGCTGTTCAGCATGGGCACAAATTTATACGCACCAAATTCTTCTTTTTCAAATTCCTTTTCAGAACGTTTGGTGAAACGCGTAAGGATCTGTTCATCGGTTTTGCCTAATGGAATGACCATTTTTCCACCGATTTTTAGCTGGTGCAGAAGTTCTGTTGGCAATGTCTCCGCGCCGCAGGTCACAAGAATTTTATCGAAAGGCGCAAACGTTGGCAAACCCGCGAAACCGTCACCGAAACTCTGGAATTTAGGCCGAAGATGAAGTTCACGAAGTTTCTTATGCGCAAAATCGTGCAGGTCTTTTTGGCGCTCCACCGTGTAAACCCAGGCATTCATCGCGACCAGAACTGCTGTTTGATAACCGCTGCCAGTACCTATTTCAAGCACCTTTTCTTTTTCATTGAGTTCAAGAAGTTCAGTCTGCTCCGCCACGGTGGAAGGATGAGAGATTGTCTGTTTCGCCAGGATTGGGAATGCACGGTCTTCGTAGGCATAATCTTCAAAAATACTTTCGAGAAAAAGGTGACGCGGCACTGTATTGATCGCTTCTAGTACCTTCTCATCGGTGATGCCAATTTTCTCACGAAGATATTCAACCAAGAACTTTCTCTTTCCTTTATGTAAAAATGAATCCTGCATGCCACAAAACTACTGAATAGAGTCGAGATTTCCGAATCCGGAAATGCCTCTGCGCAACAATTCTCCGCGTGAATTTTTTATCTTTACCGAAAATATATTTTCTATGCTGAAAGCAGGACTGGTGGGCGCCGGACATTTGGGTAAAATTCATTTAAGACTTTTAAAACAGTCAGAAAAGTACGAACTGATCGGCTTTCACGACGCTGACCGCGAGAACGGCAAAAAAATAGAAGCCGAATTTGGCTACCGGTATTTCGAAGATTTCACGGAACTTTTGAATGAAATCGATATGCTCGACATCGTCACGCCAACGCTTTATCACTATGATTATGCGCTGATGGCGATAGAACACCGCAAACATTTCTTTATAGAAAAACCGGTTACGCAAACCCTGCAGCAGGCCGAAGAAATCATGCACAAATGCCGCGAATTCGGTATTAAAGCGCAAGTAGGACACGTCGAAAGATATAATCCTGCGTTCATCGGTTCCAAAGCCTTCATCCAAAACCCAATGTTCATCGAGATTCACCGCTTGGCTGAATTCAATCCGCGCGGGACGGACGTTTCAGTGGTTTTAGATCTGATGATTCATGATTTGGATATTCTGCTTTCCATCGTGAAATCTAAAGTGAAAAGCATCCATGCGTCCGGCGTGGCCGTCGTTTCAAAATCTCCCGATATCTGCAATGCGAGGATAGAATTCGAGAACGGCTGCGTGGCCAATCTCACCACATCCCGGATTTCGATGAAAGCGATGAGAAAATCGAGGTTTTTTCAGAAAGACGCATATATTTCGGTAGATTTTCTCGAGAAAAAGGCGGAGGTGATCAAGATGAAAGAAGCACCTGAAAACCCGACAGACTTCGATATGATCATCGAAAATGCCGAAGGTGAGCGCAATCAGATCATTTTTGAGTATCCGAGCATTCAGCCAAATAACGCCATCTTAGATGAACTTGAAAGTTTTGCAGATGCCATTACGCAAAATAAAAATGTAGAAGTTTCACTGGAAGACGGCACAGAAGCCCTGAAAGTTGCACTCGAAATCGTAAAAATGATCAGCTGAACTTAAAATTTGAAAAATTATAAATGAAAAATATTTTCCTGTTATTTCTGTTCTGTTCTACACTCCTCTATTCCCAAGACACCATCAAACTTAAATTATACCGTGAAAAAGTGAACAACAGCGTCACGATCTACGCTGACAACGACGAATTAGCGCCTGTTTCTGTAGAGTTTTCTTTCACGGCAGATAATATGAGCTCCTCACTGGCGGATAAAAGTGTGATTGTCATTCCGGCGCAGTCGAAGAAGTTTGCGCTGAGCGATATAAAGACGGTCGACAGAACGAAACCGACAAAATTCGCCTACGATGCATACTATGTGTTAGGCGATGTAAATACAGGAAACACCGAGGAACATTTTGTGTACACTTTGCCATTTGAAATAACCAAGAAACACAGCATTTATCAAGGTTATAACGGTAAATTCTCGCATCAGGATGCAAGTTCTCTTGATTTCAGCTTGCAGACAGGCGACAAAGTGTTTTCGGCGCGCGGCGGAAAGGTGGTGACGGTGGTTACGAACAACAACCGGAGCTGCATGACGAAGGACTGCGCCAACTTCAATAACAAAATTATCATTCTTCATTCCGACGGTACTTTTGCCGAATATGTACATCTCCGTCAGAACGGTTCGGTGGTGAAAGTTGGGGACGAAGTCGGGCAAGGTCAGCACATCGGTTTCAGCGGAAATACAGGTTGGTCTAAAGGTCCGCATCTACATTTTTCAGTTTTCATTCCGAAAATGGATGGTGGCAGAAGATATTTTAAAACTAAATTTAATATTGCGGGCAGCAAGGTTCCGGTGTACCTTTCGGAGGGCAAAACGTATAGCCGAAGCCTTTAAACAAAGCTGATTATGAAAAAAACCGTTTCAATTCTGTTGATTTTTGTCTCCATTTTAGGGTTCGGCCAAAATTTAAATAAACAGATCCGGGAAATTATCAAAAGCAAGAACGCCACTGTGGCCGTTTCCATACTGGATTTTGAAACGAATAAATCTTTCAGCATTAATGGCAACAAGAAGCTGCCAATGCTCAGCGTTGTCAAATTCCATGTGGCGCTGGCGGTTTTAAGTCAGGTTGACCAAGGAAAATTAAGCCTTGATCAAAACATTTTAATAAAAAAAACAGACCTTAAAGAAGATACCTGGAGCCCGATTCGCGAAATGTTTCCGAACGGAAATTTCGAAATGCCGCTCAGTCTTTTAATTAAATATACTGTCGCAGAAAGCGATAACAACGGTTGCGACATCCTGCTTCAACTAATTGGCGGACCCCAGAATGCCGAAAAAATCTTACGCAGCAAAGGCGCAGAAGGTTTCACTATTGCAGTAAACGAAGACCAGATGCATAAAGGGTTTGTATACATGTATCAGAATGTTACGACCACCAATGCAGCCAATAATTTACTGAAAGCATTTGCAGACCGAAAAATTCTGTCGAAAAATTCGACCGATTTTCTGATGAACACAATGCTGGAAACTTCGACCGGCAAGAACAAACTCGTCGCTAAACTTCCGCAAACCGTTGTGGTTGCGCATAAAACCGGCTCTTCGGGCAAAGACAGGCAGGGCAAGACGATTGCGGAAAACGACATCGGAATCGTGACATTACCTAACGGAAAACAGTACGCGATCAGCGTTTTGGTTTCAGATTCGATGGAAAGCGAGCAGGTGAACACCGGCATCATTGCGGACATTTCGGAAGTTGTTTTTAAACATTTCAGCCAAAAAAATTAACGGATGAAGCGTATTCTTATTATTGTATTTTTAATTAGTTTCCTCAACGTTTTTGCGCAGCAGAACTGGAAGATCCGGTTCTTTCATGAAATCAGCAACCGCGAGGTTTACCTTTATGCAGACAATGACGAACCGATGCCGATGTCTGCAAAATTTAATTTTAAACTGGTCAATCTACACAATACGCTGCCAAACGGGCAAACAGTTGTCATTCCGCCGTATACCAAAAAGTTTCCGGTCGCAAAACTGAGCCCAATAAAAGTCAATGCTTCGAATGAATTTTCATACACCAACACATTCAATTTTGGTGATGCAACTTTGGAAACCTTTGATGACACGTATATTTATGACCTTCCCTATCCCACGGGCAAAACGCAGAGGATTTATCAGGGTTATAACGGCAAATTTTCGCACAGTGGAGAATTTTCACTGGACTTTGATTTAAAGGTCGGTGACGAAATCTGGGCCGCGCGTGAGGGAATAGTGACGGAAATCATCGATCACAATACAAAAAGCTGTCCTTCAATCTCCTGCGTGAAGCTTAACAACCGAATCCTCATCATGCACAGCGACGGTTCATTCGCAGACTATTCACATCTTAAATTTAAAGGTGTGGTGGTGAAAAAGGGCGATTCCGTTACGAAAGGGCAACTGCTGGGATATAGCGGAAATACAGGCTACTCCAGCGGGCCGCATCTGCATTTTTCGGTTTTCCTGAACCGGCTCGATGGCAAAAGAAACTTTATTAAAACAAAATTCAGGACTTCAAAAGGAATTGAAATCCTCGAAGAAGGAAAATCTTATCTAAAGAATTATTAGCTTTTTAAAAAAATATTAAACATGAAAAATATTGTAGTTATCGGTGCCGGTACGATGGGTAACGGAATTGCGCACACATTCGCGCAGACAGGTTTTAAAGTAAATTTAGTTGATGTTTCAAATGAAGCGCTGGAAAAAGGACTGAAAACCATCACCGCCAATCTTGACCGGATTGTGGCGAAAGGAAAGCTTACTGAAGAACAGAAATCGTCAACACTGGCCAATATTTCGACTTTCACGAAGCTTGAAGACGCCGCTCCGAATGCCAATCTGATCGTAGAAGCCGCTACCGAAAACCTTGACCTGAAACTTAAGATTTTCAGACAGATGGATGAGTTGGCACCTGAAAACTGCATCCTCGCGACCAATACGTCCTCGATCTCGATCACAAAAATCGCGTCAGTAACCAACCGTCCGGAAAAAGTGATCGGCATGCATTTCATGAATCCCGTTCCGATCATGAAACTTGTTGAGATCATCAAAGGCTACTCTACTTCGGGCGAAACATTTGAAGCGGTGTATGAAATATCCAAAAACTTGGGTAAGACACCGGTTGAAGTGAATGATTATCCGGGTTTCGTTGCCAACCGAATCCTGATGCCAATGATCAATGAATCCATCGAAACACTGTATAACGGCGTGGCCGGCGTAGAAGAAATAGATACGGTAATGAAACTTGGGATGGCACACCCGATGGGACCGCTTCAACTGGCCGACTTTATCGGGCTTGATGTATGCCTTGCAATCCTTAATGTGATGTACGATGGTTTCAAAAACCCTAAATATGCGCCCAATCCACTGTTGGTAAATATGGTGACCGCCGGCAAACTCGGCGTGAAATCGGGTGAAGGCTTTTACGACTACAGCGAAAGCAAAAAGGCGGAAAAAGTTTCAAAGATGTTTTTGCCAAAGTAAAAATTCGCAATGCGGAGAAAACTTCTTGAGAACAGGATTCACATTGGGCTTGTCGCCGCTACGCTGGTGATGATCATCCTGCGTATCCTGCTTAATGAGAAAGGCCGCGTAACGCCAGATTCGATCCGGTTTATGCGGACTTCGCATGTCTTTCCTGTTATTGATAATACCACCACGCCGCTCGGCTATCCGCTGAGTATCAAATTTTTTACGCTGTTTGGTTGGGGTGAATTCTGGGCCAGCAAAGTGGTCGGTATCCTGGCACTCATTGCGATGATATATCTTGCGAAAAGGGCCAAATTTTATCTTCGGGAAACCATCATCGTATGCAGCCTTTTCAGTTTCGTGTCCATCTTTGCGGCGACACTCAGTGAAGCACTGATGTTGCCGTTTGTATTCGTATTTCTGTATGTGGCGAGACTTCAGATAATCGGACAAAGCAGTGGTTTTCAGTCATTTATTCAGTTATCCGTTTCATTAATTTTGCTTTATTTGGTTAGATATCCGGCCGTTTTTTTTATGGGTGGCTTGCTGTTGTTTGGGCTCATCAATTACAGGAAACATTACAGCAAAAACTTCATCGGTGCGGCATTAACAGGATTTCTTTTCGTCGCCCTGTATAAGACTCTATTTATTGATTATTTTAATCCTGATTATTTGGGGAACGCAATAGAGCCAAACATATCATCTGCCTCCCAATTGGTGAGTGAGTTTTTTTATGGTTTGGCAACTTCATTTAATCCGTTTATTCACATTTCAAATCCCGGTGGCGGTCTTGTGAATTTCGCGATCTACGGCGTTGGCTTTTTAAACATTGCTGTTGCTGCCATTCTTTTTATTAAAAATAAGCTTTCAGAAACAGAAAGGTTTTTCGTATTCAGCGGCATTATCGGTACTGCCTGCACTTTTTTGATACAGTTTATTTACGTTACAGACGCTTTGGATTACCGGTTGCTGGCTCCGTTCAGTTTTCCGCTCTGGCTGGTCTATTTTAAGAAAATTTATCAGGTTCTTGGCCGACTTTCTTATCTTGTTCCTGCATTGAGTCTTGCTACCGGTTTGGCTTTCATTCTACTTTCCCGAAGTAACTTTCTCGAAAACCGCCGTGCAGCGGCCAATTTTTTAGATCAGGAAAAACTCCGGGATGCGCCTTTGAAATTTTACCGCGGAGAGGACTCGAACTTTTCTGCCACCCAAATAGCTGAACTGCTGAGTACGGTAAATCCAAACATCCGGTTTACCGAAAACCCGAAAGACACACTGCAAAAAACCACGCTGACAGCGCACAAAGTTTTGCGCAAAATAAAAATTGACACGAATAAGTTTCAATAAAATTTTAGTATTTTTGAAAACAGTAAAAATAAATATTATGAAATTACCAAAGTTTTTATTAGCCGACAATTCAGATTTTCCTGAAGACCTTTTTGTTGTTCATACGGAGTATCCGCGCTATATCCTGAACGTAGAAGAAGAGGAAGTGGAATGGCTGGATGACCTGCAGGGTGACGATGAAGAAACCATGGCAGATGAAGCAACAAAGGTGGTAGAAGCCGGCTTCAAATGGTGCGACGAAGAACTCGCAAAATATGACGAAGAGGAAGACGCAGAATAAATGAAAAAGGAACCTGAAAAGGTTCCTTTTTTTGTGGTGTTTTGTTGTTTACTACTGTTTATTGAACTTCAGTAGCAACAAATTTCCTCTGTAAAGTTCGAGCACATTGCCATTTACAACGTATTTGTTCACTTCATTGAGCATACGGAAATAGTTGCTCTCCACGTCCATATTTTGGCAGGCCATTTTGGTAGCTCCTACATTTTTTGCGGTGAAGTTGCCGGCTGTCGGGTCTAAAGCGAGGTCACCAAAATAGCTGTTGCAGCCGCCGTTGCCGGTCACGCGGGCGGACTCGATATTCAATGTCGGTTTCTTGCCTGCCACATCATCGGCCAGAACCCATTTTGTATTTGCGATATTCGCCTGTGAACTGCCGACTCTGGAACTCGACATGGTAGTACAAGACGCGATTGAAACTGCAGCGAACAGGGCTAAAAAAATATTCTTCATAATGTTTCTTTAATCAAATTTAAGTATTTAAAAATTTACCGCGCCCTATCTTCAACGTAAAAACGGACTGAAAGCCCACTTACCTGCAAATTTTCGCCCGTTACGAACGAAGCTCAGCTCCAAATTCTTTCCTGAACGAATTGACCAAGGAGTTCATCACTTCTGAGATTTCCTTTTCTTCAAGCGTTTTTTCCTCATTCAAAAGCTCGAAACTCATTGCGTAAGACTTCTTGCCATCCGGCAGGTTTTTGCCTTCATATACATCGAAAAGATTGATGTTTCGCAGGTATTTCGACGGATTTTTCTTCGCCAGCTCAAACAGTTCCGCGTACGAAACATTCCTGTCTACCAGCAAAGCCAGATCGCGGCGGATCTTGTTGAATTTCGGAATGTCATTAAATTTAAATGTACCTGTAGCACGCAAAGTCTGGCAAGTTTCCAGTTCAAGTTCCGCGTAAAAACAATCCTGCTCAATGTCGGCATCTTTCAGCAACTGCGGTGCCACTTTCCCAAGTCTGGCAATGGTTTTGCCGCCTGCAATTAACTCCAAAGCATCAGAAAATCTGGCATCCTCCAACGATTTTTCTTCAATATTTAAACCGAGTTTATCCGTCAGCATTTTCAGGTACGATTTCATGCGGTAAAAGTCTGTCGCTGATTTCGGCGAAAGCCAGTTTTCTGCGGCATCACGGCCGGAAACCAGGATCGCAAGCTGCTTCCGTTCCACATACTTTTCCTTTTTGTGGTAGATCTTGCCAAGTTCGAAAAATTTGATGTCAGCGTTTTTACGTTTAATATTGTAATCCGCGTTTTCAAGCAAACCTTCAAGCAAAGACTTGCGCATAAACTGCAGGTCGCTGCTTAACGGATTCAGCAGTTTCACGGCATCTGTTTCATCTTTTAATGACGTCAAAGAATTGTTCATCACCTCATTGAAACCATGGCTCTGCAGCATCCTGGCCCACGCATTTTCCAGCGCATCCTGGTCATCCGGCGTAAGTTTGCCTGGTGTAAATGCAATCTTACTGTGCGAATCAATTTTATTATACCCGTAAATACGTAAAATCTCCTCGATGACGTCTATTTCGCGCGTTACATCAGCTCTGTAGGCTGGCACAGATAGTTCAAGCCCGTTCTGAATCTCATTTAAAACGGTAATTTCAAGTGATTTTAATATCTCCTTTATCTTTTCCTTATGAATTTTTGTTCCTAAAATCTGCTCAACCTTTGAAAATCTTAAAATCACATAATGACTTTCGATTTTTTCCGGATAATGTTCCAGCAGATCACCGGCCAGGGCTCCACCAGCGATTTCCCCAATCATCGAAATGGCATGCGTGATGGCTGTCCGGGTAATTTCCGGATCCACGCCACGCTCAAAACGGAATGACGCATCGGTATTAAGACCATGATATTTCGCTGCCTTACGCACCGCCACCGGATTGAAGTAAGCGCTTTCAAGAAAAATGGTGGTTGTATTTTCAGAAACACCTGAATTTTCACCGCCAAAAACACCCGCGATACACATCGGCTGCCCGTCACCGTCTTTGATCATGATCTCGGTGCCGTTCAGCGTCCTTTCTATATGGTCTAATGTCGTGAATTTCGTTTCTTTTTGGCTTACACCCACTATCACCTTGCGCCCGGCGATTTTATCTGCATCGAACGCGTGAAGTGGCTGCCCGAGGCCGTGTAAAATATAATTTGTAATATCAACGATATTGTTGATAGGGCTTAAGCCAATTGCTTTCAGTCTGTTTTTCAACCAATCTGGCGAATCAGCAACTTTCACATTTTGGATGACAGCGCCAATATAACGCGGGCAAAGCGCAGAATCTTCCACTTCAAGCGTAAATTCAGTGCTTTCGGACGAGGTTACGGTTTTCGAGTCGAGCTTCGCGAACTCCGATTTCAGCTGGTTTGAACTTAAAAATGCATTCAGGTCGCGTGCTACACCGTAGTGTGACATCGCGTCTGTACGGTTAGGTGTGAGGCCAATTTCAAAGACTGAATCATTAGACAAATCAAAATAATCAGCGAAATTTTTACCTACGTCGTATTGATCACCATCTAAGATCATAATGCCGCCGTGGTCGTCACTCAGACCCAT
Source organism: Kaistella rhinocerotis (assembly GCF_030243905.1). Classification (NCBI taxonomy): domain Bacteria; kingdom Pseudomonadati; phylum Bacteroidota; class Flavobacteriia; order Flavobacteriales; family Weeksellaceae; genus Kaistella; species Kaistella rhinocerotis. Next base: position 634,017 of record NZ_JASSYY010000001.1, read on the forward strand.
TTCATCTTCCGCGCAGATCATTCCCTGTGACACTTCGCCACGAATCTTTGCTTCTTTTATCACCAGCGGACTACCGTCGTTCAGATAAAGCTGAGTTCCGACCACCGCGACAGGAACCGTTTGCCCGGCAGCTACGTTCGGTGCACCACAAACGATATTCAGGATCTTTCCGTTGCCCACATCTACAGTGGTTTTCTTAAGTTTATCCGCATTCGGATGCTGCTCGCACGTAAGCACTTTTCCGACCACAATTCCTTCAAGACTGCCTTTTACGGACTCGAATTTTTCGATACCCTCAACCTCAAGACCGATGTCTGTAAGATATTCCCCGATTTTCTCCGGTCTGTAATCTGTTTGAATATAATCCTGAAGCCAGCTGTGTGAAATTTTCATTTTTAAAAATAATTTAAGAATAACCGCCGAAATAATCATGGTCTCGCCGGTCTGCAAATATCGTGTTTTCAGCGCCTAAAAAAAAATTGAGACCCGAAAAATTCGAATCTCAAATGATAGTTTTTTAACTGTTAGATGCTTTTTACATTCCAATCACCGGCATAGAAAGCATCAGGATATTTTCCTGGTCTTCCAGTCCGTCCACCGGCTCGATGATGCCCGGTCTGTTCGGCTGCGACATTTTCATCGTGATATCGTCGGAACTCAGTACAGAAAGCATTTCGGTAAGGAATTTAGAACTGAAACCGATGTTGATGTCTTCACCGTTGTAATCGCACGGAATCTGCATGTCTGCTTTGTTTGCGTACTCGGTATCTTCAGCGTGCAAATGTAAAATATTGCCCGAAAGCTTGAATCTCACCTGATTTGTCGATTTGTTTGACATGATCGAAGCACGGCGGATCGAGCTCAGCAACAGGCTTCTGTTGATTGTCAGTACATTCGGATTCTCTTTTGGGATTACCGCGGAGTAGTTCGGATATTTACCGTCAATCAGTCGGCAGATCCAGATATTGTTTCCGAATGTGAATTTGGCCATGTTTTCATTAAATTCAATCTTCACATCTTCGCTGGAGTTCGCAAGGATGTTTTTAAAGATTGAAAGCGGCTTTTTGGGCATGATGAACTCAATCGGTTCCGGATTTCCAAGGTCGCTTCTTTTGTAAACCACCAAACGGTGAGAATCAGTGGAAACGAAATTGGTTTCGTCTTCTTTAAACTGGAAGAGAACGCCCGTCATCACCGGTCTCAATGAATCGTTGCTTGTCGCAAAAAGCGTATTGGTAAGAGCTTCGCAAAGAACGCCGGCTGAGATTTGAACACTTTGGGAGGCATCAAATTCCGGAACTTCCGGATAATCTTCAGCATGATCCAGCGCCACGGCGAAGTTGTCTTTTTCATCCAGTATCTCCAGGATACTGCCATTGCCGTCTTCCGCATCTTTTACAGATAATGTCAAAGGCTGTTCGCCATAAGTCTTCACAAAATCCTGAAAGATCTTGGCAGGCACGGCGAATTTCCCCGTATCGTCTGAACGTACTTCAATGGAATTTATGAGCGTGGTTTCGCCATCGGAGGCCGTTATTTTAAGGTTGTTTTCGTCAATTTCAAAGAGGTAGTTTTCGAGAATCGGCCGTGACTGGGAACTGGAAATCACACCACTCACCGTATTCAGTGCTTTCTGTAACTCCCCACTTGCAACAATAAATTTCATTTGGATATATTTATTTTTTTAAGGTCAAATGAAACGTGGACGCTTCATTTTAGAAAAATATTTTGACAAATATAACGATTTGAAGCAAAAAACCGCAATAATCCTAAAATATAAAAACGGCCTTTACGCAAAAGTTATCAACACTAATCCGCGCCCGGGAAACCGTATTCCTTCTCGTCTGAACCGTCTATTGTAATATTCAGTGCGAGATACAGGAAATGCACATTTTTGTTTCCGGACAGTGCAAATTCACGCTGCCAAAGATAGCCGGACGCGATGCCGAAATGATCATCGATCTGATACCCGAAACCACCATAAACACGGTTCCGTGCGAACAGCGGCTCCTGCGTCGTCACGAAGAAGACTTCCTCATAAGCATTCGCGAAGATGGTTCCCTTTTCAACCTTGGCAGAATTCAGCGGCACAGTGAGATTGAGCCTGTAGCGCAAACGGATCCGGTCTGAAACTTCATCGGTCTGCGGCTCATAAAACCAACTTTTTTCTGCCCGCACACGGTTTTCGAACTTTACGCGGCCTGCTTTAAAATCTACCACATCCTGAAGCCAGACACGGAATTCTTCCTTATCAAGCTTCCGGTCTGCGTAAGTCGCATAGCGTCCGATACCGATGAATGGCTTATGATTGGGCGTAAGTTTGTAGCCAAGCCCACCCTTGATCTCGTAATAATCGGGGTATGAGAAATCTTCGATTCCGCGCAACTGACCTTCCGCAAAAAGATAGAATTTCGGATGGAAATTATACGTGACAGAAACGCTATTGAAACTCGAAATATGTTCCTGAGCGCTTAATTTGCCGAAGAAAAGCGCAAACGCGAGAAATAACAGGCATTTTTTCATCGGGCAAAAATAGCACTTTTTGGTTTACCCAAAAAAAGTGTAACCTTTTCAGATTACACTTTTGCGTTTTAAGAAATTAGACATAAAACTACTTATCTTTTTCTCATCAAATGTGTAAGCAGATCATTAAAAAATTTTTTCATGATTGTTACAGATTTGTACTGCAAATATCTTAAAATTTTCCGGATTGAGCAATGCCGCCTTTTAAAATGAATTCGGTGGAAAAAGCGTAATTTTGTGGGTTCCAATTTTACACATGATTACTACAGAAATAGATATAAAAAAAGAGATTTTCGTTAAAAATGCACATCTCAACAACCTGAAAAACATTGATGTTCTGATTCCGAAGAATAAACTTGTGGTAATCACGGGTGTTTCCGGAAGCGGCAAATCTTCACTGGCATTTGACACGATTTATGCGGAAGGACAGCGCCGCTATGTGGAGAGTTTGAGCTCTTACGCAAGGCAGTTTTTGGGAAAGCTCGAAAAACCGAAAATTGATGATATCAAAGGGCTTGCACCTTCTATCGCGATACAGCAAAAGGTGATTTCATCTAATCCGCGCTCCACCGTGGGTACGTCCACCGAAATCTATGATTACATAAAGCTGCTTTTCGCGCGCGTGGGCCGCACTTTTTCGCCTGATTCCGGACGGGAAGTAAAAAAAGATTCGGTGACGGATGTGATTGAGCACATCAAACAGAATGAAAACCAGGATTTCCTGCTCAGAAGTCCGCTTATATTTGAAACTGAAAAATTTCAGGATTTGCTGAACACGCTGAAGGTTTCCGGTTTCACGAAGCTTGAGGTAAACGGAAATGTCGCAGGAATAGAAGATCTGGAAAGTTTCGGTTTCGTGCCGGAAAAACACATGGAAATCTTCCTGGTCATCGACAGATTCCGGTATGAGGAAGATGAAAGTTTCCTGCAGCGGCTTGCAGATTCAATACAAATGGCATTTTACGAAGGTCATGGTTACTGTTCTTTAAAAAATACCGAGACCGCTGAGATCACCGAATTTTCAAATAAATTCGAACTCGACGGACATGAATTCATGGAACCGAATGTCCATTTTTTCAGTTTTAATAATCCTTATGGCGCATGTCCTGAATGTGAAGGTTACGGTAAAGTAATCGGCATTGATGAAGATTTGGTGGTTCCAAATAAGAACCTGTCGGTTTTTGAAGATGCGGTGGCAAGCTGGAAAGGTGAAAGCATGGGCGAATGGAAGAAATCTTTTATAAAAAAGGTCGGTACTTCATTTCCGGTGCACAAACCTTATTTCCAACTCACAAAAGAGCAGCGGAATTACCTTTGGAAAGGCGACGGAACGCGAAGTTTCCCGTCCATCAACAGTTTTTTCAAGATGGTCGAGGAAAACCTGTACAAGATCCAGTACCGCGTGATGCTTTCCAGATACCGGGGTAAGACACTGTGTCCGTCCTGCGAGGGTCTGCGTCTGCGCGAAGAAACCCAGTGGGTAAAGATCGATGGCCATAATATCCAGGAAATGATTGAGCTGCCGCTCGACGAATTACTGCCGCTGATCAATTCGCTGAAACTCAACGAACACGATGCTGAGATTGCAAAAAGGCTACTCTACGAAATCACCACGCGCCTCGATTTCCTGCTCAAAGTTGGGCTTGGATATCTTACTTTAAACCGAACTTCAAACACACTTTCCGGCGGTGAAAGCCAGCGGATCAATCTCGCGACATCACTCGGAAGTTCGCTTGTAGGCTCGATTTATATTTTGGATGAACCTTCAATAGGACTCCACTCCCGTGACACCGAAAACCTCATTGAAGTACTGAAAAACCTTCGCGACCTGGGCAATACGGTAATCGTGGTAGAACACGACGAAGATGTGATGCGCGCGGCAGATTACATCATCGACATCGGTCCGGAAGCCGGTTATCTGGGGGGCGAACTGGTTTTTGCGGGTAATTTTGAAGAATTGAAAGATTCCGAATCGCTTACCGCGCAATATCTTACCGGAAAATTACAGATCGAAGTTCCGGCCAAAAGGCGCAAAGCCAAAGAATTCATCGAAATAAAAGGTGCGCGGCAAAACAACCTTAAGAACATTGACGTCAACATTCCGCTTGAGAATCTGGTGGTGATTTCGGGTGTTTCGGGTTCCGGAAAATCGACTTTAATGAAGGAAATCCTGACGAACGAGATTCACATCCAGCTTGGAATGGGCGGTAAAAAAGGTGATTACGATTCGGTAGAATTTCCGAAAAAACTCGTCAGAAATATTGAACTGATCGATCAAAACCCCATCGGGAAATCATCGCGGTCAAATCCGGTAACTTATTTAAAAGCTTACGACGACATCCGCGACTTGTTTTCAAAGCAGAAACTCGCTAAAATTCAGAATTTAAAACCTAAACATTTCTCCTTCAACGTAGACGGCGGACGCTGCGATGAATGCAAGGGCGAAGGCGTGATCAACGTGTCCATGCAGTTTATGGCCGATATAGAACTCGAATGTGAAACCTGTAAAGGCACGCGTTTCAAGAGCGAAATCCTTGAGATAAAGTTTGATGAGAAAAACATCGCCGATATCCTGCACATGACTGTGGATGAGGCACTTGAATTCTTTAAAGACAACAACGAACAGAAAATCGTGACCAAACTGAAACCTTTGCAGGAAGTCGGCCTTGGTTATCTACAACTTGGCCAAAGCTCCTCTACCCTGTCCGGTGGTGAAGCGCAGCGGATCAAACTCGCGTCGTTCCTGGTGAAAGGTGTCACGACGGATAAGACACTGTTTATTTTCGATGAACCTTCTACCGGCCTGCATTTCCACGATATCAATAAGTTGCTGACCTCACTGCAGGCACTTATCGAACTCGGGCATTCGGTGATCGTCATCGAACATCAGCCGGATATCATCAAGTCTGCAGATTACATCATCGACATTGGTCCGGAAGCCGGAAAATATGGCGGTGAAGTGGTGTTCCAAGGAACGCCGGAAGAACTGATAAAAAATAAAAAGTCCCACACCGCACGATTTTTGGTTGAGAAGCTTACCTAAATTAGAAGTTATCCACAAAAAATGGTTAGTAACTTGTGAATTTTAATATTTCGTTCATCTTTCGGAATATTTTAAACAGTACATTTACAGTAAGAAAGGACAAGTTTTAAGATATATTCTGAAATTTGAAATTTTTGAAATCTAAAAAACAGAAGCGATGTCGGCTTCACTGTTCGTGGTTGTATAACTAAACAAATGAGATGAAATTATCTGTCAATCCCACGTCTGAAGCGTGGGATTTTCTTTATTTGTGGAAGGATTTTGTAGCCCCAACAGGAATCGAACCTGTATCTAAAGTTTAGGAAACTTTTGTTCTATCCTTTGAACTATGGGGCCGGGAATACAAATTTACAAAGAAAAATTCCGCTACAGTCTGCAGCGGAATTAATTTGTTGATTCAGTATCAACGGGTATTCTTACCGTCAACTACGATTCTTTCAGCGCGGTTCGCCAGTTCCCACGCGGTGGCAAACACGAGTTGCGTACGTTTTTGGAGTGCGACGTAATCGATCTTGTCTGGATCGTCGCCCGGCTTGTGATAATCGGCGTGGATACCATCAAAGAAAAAAGCAGCCGGCACGTTGTGCTTTGCAAAATTATAATGATCAGACCGGTAATAAAGCCTTTGCGGATCTGCAGGATCGTCATATTTATAATTCAGTTCAAGCTTTACGGTCTTGTTGTTTGCTTCTACGTTGATTTTCTTCAGTTCGGAGCTCAGCATTTCTGAGCCGATTACATACACATAATTTTTACCACAGTTTTCAGGATCGCAACGTCCAATCATGTCAATATTCAGATTTGCAACCGTATTGGCCAACGGAAATACCGGATTTTGGGAATAATAATCAGAACCTATCAGTCCGTGCTCTTCACCGGTCACATGCAGGAATAGAATTGATCTTTTCGGGCCGTGACCGGCTTTTTTGGCGTTCTGAAAAGCTTCCGCGATTTCCATCAGGGCAACCGTTCCACTGCCGTCGTCATCCGCACCATTGTAAATCTGCCCGTCCCGTGTTCCGACGTGGTCGTAGTGCGCCGAGATCACGATGAGTTCCTCCGGCTTTTCGCTTCCCGGGATGTAAGCCAGAATATTTTCAGATTCCGGCAAATTGCCACCGCGCGTCTTGGCCTGCATAAAGGCTTGCGGAACCGTTTGATAATAAGATTTGAGCGGTGCGGGGAAACCTACACCCATCTCTTGATACTGACCAATCATGTAGCGGCCGGCTTTCTTTTGACCTTCGCTGCCGGTCTGGCGGCCTTCCATCTCATCGGAAGCTATGATATAAAGGTCCCGTTTTAGGTCGTCCTGGCTGATCGATTCGTACGCTTTGCGAAATGCACGGCCGTCATAGGAATAATTTGTGGTAGCACAACTTGTCAGCAATACCGCCGAAAGCAACGGCACAAAGATGTTTTTCATAAATTCTTAGTTAATTGGAAGGTTTAAAAATATAAAAAAATTCTAAAGTCTTTTCCATGCAGAATATAGTAAATTTGAGTATGATAAAACGGAAACATTCAGGTCAGGACATATCTATTTTCTCGGAAATGTCGGCATTGGCGGCAAAACATCAGGCGGTGAATCTTTCGCAGGGTTTTCCGGATTACGAGACCGATCCGCGACTGCGTAAACTGCTTGGCGAAGCTTCTGATCTGCATTACAACCAATATCCACCGATGAGCGGACTGCCTGTTCTGCGCGAAAATCTGCTTACATTTAACCGCCAGCGTGAAATTCCACTTCAGCTTGAGCTTGAAAACATCATGATTACGCCCGGCGCGAGCTATGCGATCTTCATGGCGCTGGCCACGGTACTCGAGCCCGGAGATGAAGTGATTGTGCTGGAACCTTCGTACGATTCTTATGTTCCGTCAATCGAGACCAATGGCGGTGTGCCTGTCTATGTTTCTTTGAAGGATGACTTCTCTGTTGATTTTGAGGCTTTAAAAAATGCAGTTAACGCTAAAACAAAGGCAATCATGGTCAATTCACCACACAATCCCTCAGGTTACGTGTGGACGCAATCCGACTGGAATCAGCTTGCCGAAATCACCACGCGAACCGGCATTTTCGTGATCTCCGACGAGGTCTATGATATCTTAACCTATGATGGTAACCCATTCTACAGCGCATTTCATCACCCGGACCTGTGCGAACGCTGCTTCAGCATATTTTCTTTTGGTAAAATGTTTCATGTGACGGGTTGGAAGGTGGGCTACGTGTTGGCATCAGCAGAATTACTGGCCGCGTTCGGGCGGGTCCATCAGTACGCCGCGTTTTGTGTAAATGCGCCTGCACAGTATGCGCTGGCAAAATATCTCGAGATTTTCGATGTAAAGGAAAACCGCAGAATGATGCAGCACAAACGCGATTTTTTCACCGAAAGTTTTGCCGGTCTGCCGTTCAGCTTTGATCAGAAAGCCGGCGCCGGCTATTTTCAGCTATTAAAATTAGAAGGTACAGAACTCAATGACCGCGAACTTGCATTTTGGCTCACCGAAAAAGCCGGAGTTGCAGCCGTTCCTCTTTCCGCTTTTTATAGAGACCGGCCGAAAACCGGACTCCTTCGCTTCTGTTTTGCGAAGAAAAAAGAAACCATTGAGCGGGCCGCACTCAATCTTAAAAAATTCTTCGGCAGCTAATTTCCGCTTCAATTGTTCCGGGCGTCGTCAGACAACTTACTGACAATCAAATTTAAATTGAAACAAACCGCTGTTTTTCTGCGGATCTCCGCTTTAGCACCGTTACGTTAAACAATGTTAATACAGCCATGCATGGCATTTTAATTGAATGTTCTGCACCATAACAAATCAAAAATATTAACATTAAAAATTTTAAAGTTATGGAAAACCAACAGTACAGACCAGAATTCAGAAACGATTATGTTTCACGCGTATTCAGATCAAGAGAAGAAGCTGATAATGCATACTCAGACCTTCACAGCAGAGGATACAGCAAAGACGATATCAACGTGATGATGTCTGATGATACACGCAACAGATATTTCACGGAAAATGATCACGACTCTGAATTGGGCGATAAAGTAGCAGAGAACGCAGCTACCGGCTCACTGATTGGTGGTGGTATCGGTGCCGTAGTAGGTGCTGTAGCAGCAATCGGTTCTAACGTACTTCTTCCGGGTCTTGGACTTGTAATTGCCGGTCCATTGGCTGCAGGTCTTGCGGGCGCAGGCGCAGGTGCCGCAACTGGCGGCTTGGTTGGCGCGCTTACCGGTGCAGGTGTACCTGAGGATGAAGCCAAAAGATATGAAAACGAAATCAAAGACGGTGGAATCTACATGGGTTACAAACCACGTAACGAAGAAGACGCCCGTTATTCATACGACAGATGGTATAACGACGATACCGAATCTAGACTTTAATCTGCACAGATCTAAAAGACAAAACCACCGACATTTCGGTGGTTTTTTGTGTGGCAATAGGGATGTGATCAAACTTTTTTGCGCTGAATCCATTATCTTAGCTAATAAATGCATTATGAAAAAAGTACTTATTATTCTTTGCGGCGCCCTGATTCTGGAATCCTGCGTAGTATCCACCGCCGCCAGTGTCGTGAAAGGTGCCGGAAAACTAGCCTATAAAACCGTGAAAGGAACCGTGAAAGGTATCGCGTGGACGGTGAGCAAAGCCAAAGGTAAGATCGATGAAGACCGTCTCGATGGTAAATGGAAAATCGTGGGGATTTACAACGGTTCATTCACCGAATTTGAAAAAGCTGAAAATCCGGAAACTTCATTTGAAAGCAATTGTGCAGAAGGTTTTGAACAAATCGAGTTTAAGGCAAAACGCAGTAAATTCAAACCGGTTCACTGCAGCAGTGAAAAAGAAGACTGGACGAAATATGACTTTAAGTTCGGTAAAAATCCGGCGAACGGTGAACGTGAAAACTATCTCGAGTATAATTCGCGCAATTATATTTCGGTCATCGACGTCAGCGGCAAAAACCTGACGCTTGAAGGAAACCTGATGATGTCGGGAACCCAGGTTTATCTTCTTGAAAAAGTGAGATAAGCCGAACGCTGCCTGCAACGTTTTAAATTCAAGTTCGAATCTGCGGCGAAGTTCGGAGCAATTTTTGTTTTTGATCATATTCATCCGGCGGAATTTTCTGCCGCAATCATCAAAAACCAACTTATGCACAGAACGATTGAAGCCTCCATTCCATCAACCGCTACTCCTGCTGTTACCAAAGCCTTACTCAACGACCAGAACGTCATCCATCTCAGCGTACATGAAAATTCATCGCTGAAACCCGCCGGCGACACCCTCGTCATTCATGTGCTCAACCGCGGCACAGATGACGTATTGAAAATGATTGGTGAACATACCGAAGGTCTCGAATTCTCAATTGCCACCGCCGAGGTCGCCAGCCTTACGCACCATTCGAAACAAAAAGAAATCAACCATGATGTGGATGAAGCCATTTGGGAAGAGATGGAAACCGGCTTGCGGCACAACGGACGTATGACCACGAATTATCTGATCCTGATGTTCATCGGAGGCGTAATTGCTTCGGTAGGCTTCATTTCGGAAATCCACGATCTTATCATCGCATTCGTGGCGGCTTCTATTATCGCGCCGGGTATGGAACCTTTAGCCAAAATTCCGCTCGGTATCGCGCTGAAAAAAACCGATGTACTTCTCACCGGGCTGAAAGCTACATTCTTTGGTTACTTCACACTTATCGCCGCTTCATTTCTTACGTTTATGGTACTCGTCAATTTCGGCCTGGCGAAAGAAGCCGATTTCACCCATAACGAAGCTACGGCGGGCATGCTGCATTTAAGGCTTAAAGACATTTTGCTTTCACTCGCAGCCGCCACAGCGAGTATCATCATGTATCTGTCTTACCGCACCAATGTAATCGCGGGACCGCTGATTGCGCTGATCATCGTTCCGGCTGCGGCCGCGATGGGCATTTCGCTCTACATCCAAAACTGGGATTTTCTGGCCAATTTCAGCAAAAGATTTATGCTCGATGTACTGACGATCGTGATTGTCGGCATTATCTGCATAGTGCTCAAACAGAAATTCGTTCACCAGCGTGAACCATTAAGGTAAACTGGATCCAATAAAACACAAAAGAGGAGACTACTTGTAGATCTCCTTTTCGTATGCCTTGAAGACAAGGTTTTTCAGACTGTTAAGAATGGTTTGGTGATTCCGGTCTTTTTCATTGTCTATTTTAATGACATTGTTATCCTTTGTAATCAGCCGCAAATTGGAAAGTGATACCACGAAACCTTCCTTCATGAAATCATAGCGTACGCGGCTTTTGATCTTTCCCGCCTCCACTGGCATTACGAGAAATAAATCAAGATGGTCGCTGCCTGAACTTATCGGCTCCACGGAAAAGCGGCCGGATGAAACCACATCGAGCAGAAACAGGTCGGTTTTGGCTTTCACCAGGGCGGCATCGTTGCGGGTGGTGTAATTGTATATTTCGCGCACCGGTTTCTGTTGTGCAAATGAAAGCATAGAAACTGTGATCAGTAGGCTTACTAATACTCTTTTCATTTTTTTAAAGGTTTAGCGCGATGAAGCAAAAAGCTTTCCACATTCCTACCTCAGGTTTAGCCACAACTAACACATTAAATGATTTTTAACAGTATTTAATATTTCGAACATTAAAATAATTAAAAACGCTTGCACGATTTGCAGAATTAAAGTATTTTCCGAATTAATATTTTAAAATTATTTCATGTCATTAACTTTCCTTCTTCTGCTCGTCATTGCCCTTGTAGTCATCATCGGCATCGTAACCAAAAAACTCGACATCCTCACCTATTCCACTGACCGAAACGGCAAACAGGTACCGAACGGTGTGCGCTGGAAACCACTCACTTTCATCTTTTTCGCGTGCATCGCAGCGCTGCTTCAGCCCATGAATTATGACGTGATCAGCGTGGGTCACAAAGGTTTGCTCATCAACTTACTGGGGGACAAACGTGGTGCGTCTGATACCGAAGAAGTTTCGGGTGTGGTGTTTTACAACAAATACACCCAAGAAATCCAGGAGATCCCGCTCGATCAGCGCCACATTGAATATCCGGAATCCATTATCGTGGCCAAAGGCGGTTTCCCCTGCCCGATCAAGCCTTCGTTCAACTATTCAGTGAAAGAATCCACCGCCGCGGATATGTTTACCAACCTGCGCTCCACCTATAAAAAGGGCGGACTCGAAGCTATTCAGGAAGGCTGGCTCAACAACGCCATCATCGGCGCGATCAACGATGTGGCGAACCGTCATTCGATTGATTACCTGTTCAATAACCGTGAAACCTATGAAGCCGAAATTCTGTCGGAAGTAAACAAACGCATCGGCAAATGGTTCCTCGTGTCGCAGTTAAAAACCAATATTCAGCCACCCAAAGCCATCCGCCAGTCGATTGAAGACAAGGCAACTGCCGATGCCGACGCCATTAAAGCGGAAGCTCAGGCGCGTGTGGCGCAGGCTGATGCACAAAGAAAAATTCAGCTTGCGAAAGGAGATTCAGCTTCAATCGTGATCCGGGCGCAGGCCGATGCCAAGGCGATCAGCCTGAAACAGCAGGAAATCACCCCTACTTATGTGGAATACCAGCGCGTGCTGAAATGGGACGGTGTAATGCCCGCGACGATGCTGGGAAGCGGGAGCGGGACGCTGTTGAATTTGGGGAAGTAAGACACAGGAAAGGATTCGTAGAGTATGGATACAAATATTGATATGATACAATAAAGTGAAATGTATTTAGCCAAAATAAAAGTCGAAAATTATAAAGGAATTGAACTCATTGAAACAGAGTTTGATCCTAAATTAAATATTATTATCGGAGAAAATGGATGCGGCAAATCTGCGATAATTGATGCAATCAGACTACTATATAACATTGGAGAGCCGATAAGAGAAATATCAGTATCGTTTGATGATTTTCATCAAAAAATAATTGACAATGCTGGAATTAAAGCCATTCAAAAATCCACTCTTGTAACCATAACATATATTTTCAAAGGATTATCAACACCGCAAAAAGGTGCTTTCTATGAATATATGGTGATTGACCCAAATAAGATTGAAGAAGATTATGCTAAAATTTCTATTTCTTACGAGGACAAAGATGATGGAAAATATCCCTATTTTTCTTATAACACTGGAAATATAGATGGTCAAAAAGCTGACTATAAAACCTTTGAATTGTTTCAACATTATTACTTAGGTGCATTAAGAGATAGTACAAAAGATCTATTAAGTACTAGAAACAATATTCTTGGAAAAGTAATTAGAAGATTTGTAAAAAGAGAAGGTTCAGAAGCAGATATTGAACAAATTATAAAAGATGCAAATACACAATTACTTGGTCGTGATGAAGTGAAAAATACAAGAGATGGTGTAAATACAAATCTTGAAAATATTTTTAAAAAAGTCATAGATAATAAAGTCGGACTTCGAATAGAGGAAGCAAGAACTGAATATATTGTAAATGTTATAAAACCTTATCTTCCGCACAATAGAATTACTCTAATTGATGAGGGATTTCATCTATGGCAAAATAGCTTGGGATTAAATAACCTAATATACATAGCAGTTGTTCTCGGTGATATTAAGGAACAAATTAAAGATAATGGACTTCCACATTTTGCATTACTAATAGAAGAACCTGAATCACATCTTCACCCGCAATTACAACTCAGCTTATATAACTTCCTTAATAATGCTAATGCAACAGAAAATAGCCAATTATTCATAACTACACATTCTCCTACTCTAACTTCAAAAGTCCCTCTTAAGAATTTGATTTTGATAGATTGTGGGAAAGCGACAAAACTTGATAAACAATTTCAAAATAGAGAATCAGAAAAAATAATTGAGGATACTACTAAAATTAAAGAATTATTGGATGTTGATTTTGAAAATAGGATGAAGAAACTTCAGAGATATATTGATGTTACAAAATCTCAACTTCTATTTGCTAAATCAATTTTATTTATTGAGGGGATTTCTGAAGAGCTACTTGTCTCATCTTTTACACATTTGGAAGATTATAAACTAGAAGACTATAGAACTGAAATTGTAAATGTTAGCGGAACATCATTTTATCCTTTTTTATATCTGTTTAACAATTCTAATCCTATAGAAAGAATAAACAAACCCATTTCAGTAATTACCGATGATGACAGATTTACGGATTCAAAAAAATCAGAATACAGCTTTGAAAAATTAATAGCTGATAACTCAGTTCTTGATACTTTAGATGATTCTATACAAAAAGGTAATGCCGTTTCTAGAATCAAAAATTTACACTCGGTCAAAAATAATGCAGATAATATCAAAATATTTGCATCATTTAAAACGCTCGAATACGAAATAGCATTACACAATATAAATAGAGATAGAAAACACTTTAAAGAAAATTTTTTAGTAAAATATATTGGTTTAATTGACAACGATAAAATAAACAAGATTGTCGCTTATATGTTAACATTTCCAAATGACCTGTTGACAAATGAAGAAATAAGAAAAATAGCAATTCTATTATGGAAAAGTTTTCCAACCAAAGCAGAGTTTGCTCAAGATTTTTCAATTCACTTGCTCGAAAACGTAGATGAAGCTAAAATATCGTTTAAAGTCCCAGTATATTTATTAAATGCACTTAACCACTTAAAAAATGGATTATAATGTATTTTGAAAATGAAGAAAGGCTTGCTTATTTAAATGCAAGAGGTAAGGTAATTTTGAACGCTTGCCCTGGTAGTGGAAAAACAACAACGATTGCTAAAAAAATTATAGAATTAGAGAACTTGAAAGAAATTGGAGGTCATTCAGGTGTAGCTTGTTTATCTTTCACAAATTCTGCTAAGGATGAAATTAATGAAGCATACAAAAAATTGAGTGGTAAAACATTACAATTTCCAAACCACGTTTCAACAATTGATAGTTTTATAAATAAGTTCATAACGCTGCCTTTTTATAATTTACTAAATCGTGATTTTAACCGACCAAATATACTTGAAAATACAACGATCTTAGATAATATGTGGAAGATTACATATATCAAGAACGGTAAAACACTAGAAGGTCTGTTAAGACCTTTAAATAATAAAGAATACAAAGCAAAGAATAATAGAAGTATATTTTATCTTTATCCCCCAAGTGAAGTAAGAATTGAGCCAAACGGCACATATTCAATAAAAGGGAATCAGCCATCTGTTAAGAAAGTAGATAGAGAAAATTTTAATAAATATTGTCAACTCATTAAAAACAGACAATTTACAAAAGGACTCATATCAACTAATGATTCAGCATTCATAGCCTTACACTTATTACGAAATAATCCTAAAATTAGTGAATGGCTTAGTGTAAGGTTTCCTTTTATTATTATAGATGAAGCTCAAGATAATTCAATAATGCAGCACACTATTTTTGAGGAGCTCATAAAACAAGGACTAAACAATATTGAGTTAATTGGAGACCCTTATCAGAGTTTATATGAATGGAGAGATGCAAAACCTACTGAATTTTTGAGAAAGTACGATGAAGATGAAACTTGGCAATCTTTTGATTTAACAGATAATAGACGCTCACCACAAACAATCGTAGATGTTTTTTCAAAAGTAAGGAGACAAAACGATTCGAAGATTAATAGTGTAGATTGTCCACAATTGGATGAATCCATCCTAATTTATAAATATAGTTCTAATAATCACCAATCAATAATTAAACATTATGATGATATTTGTATAAAAAGCAAATACAAAAATAGATGTATTGTAGTAAGAGGTAATTCAATAAAAGATGGCCTTTTAGGAAATAAAGCAGAACAAAGACCTTGGGGAAATGAATTGCCAAAAAGGATTATATATGCTAAAAATCTTTATCTAAGTGGTGACATAAAAAACTCAATTAAAGAAATGCGAACAATATGTATTCCTTTAATTCATTCTGACATTTCAGATTATCATAAGTTGAAGGAAATCGAAAAGAATAAAAGTTTAGACCCGAATTTTAATTCTTTAATGATAACTATTTTAGATGAATTACCTGAGTTTACAATGACTATTCGTAATTGGACAACTAATGCACAACTTTTTATTAAAAACAAACTAAATTTAGATTATGATGTGGATTTTAAATTAAAAAGTAGAAAGTCTCCATTTCTAGAGAAAGCTACTCTAGATGAAAATGTTGAAAAACATTTTAGAAAATCGTATTCAACATTCAATACTCCAATAACAACAATTCATCAAGTAAAAGGACAGACTTTAGATTCTATATTGGTTTTTTTTGATCAAAATAATCGCAAAGACAACATGAATTTTGAAAATATTGCAAATACGGAAAATACGTTTCCTGATGAAATTAAAAGATTAATTTATGTAGCTCTATCTAGACCAAAGTATTTATTGGCAATGGCGTTCCCCATTTCAGTATCAGATGAAAAACTTCTAGCAAAATTTGGAAATAAGATAAGGATAATATCAGACCTCGAGTTACTATGATTCTCCGCTGCGCCAACTCTGACTTCGTCTAATCTTCGATTTCCTGACTTTGCGCTAACCTATATAAACCTTTATGAATAGAAACTTCCATCCCCTATTAAGAAAAAGTTTGATCACTTTATTAGTAGTCTTTGGCTTAACTGAATTCTACTCCCAGAATACCTTACTCAAAGACATCGAGGCTGCGAAGCTTGTTTCAAGACATGTTTCCCAGGATTTCCGGGATAATAAAATTGAAGAAGCCTTCAATACCCTCAGTCCGTATTGGCCACTGCCGGTGAATGAAATCAATAACCTGAAGACCCAAACCATACAGTCTATTAATCTGATTTCCGAGCGTTACGGGAAAGCGGAATCTATTGTAAAAGTTTCGGAACAAAATATTAAAGATGCAGGGTTTCGGGAAACTTACCTTGTGAAATTTGAATATACTGCCATCAGATTAATATTTACCTACTACAAAAACAGCAAAGGCTGGCTAATTAACGGTTTCAAATGGGATTCGGATTTTGATGAGGAATTCAAATAACATCATTGACCTACCCGCCCCTAATTTTATTTCATTAAATGAAAGATTCAAAAGAAAATACTCATACGCCTACTCACATTTCCCCAGGCAGAAGGACAGGATATTCACTATTTGCCGCCGCCCTAATAATTTACGCAACCTATTCATTGTATACCGGCAAAGTATACATTCCGTCGCGCAGCGGTGAAGGACTATCTTTCACCGGTATTGCGCTCAAACTAATTTGCTCCGGACTATTTATGGCGGCAGTAACAGCGCTTTCCCTTGTAGCTAAATCCTATGACACAAAAAATAAAGGAAACTTTTATGACCGAATTGGCTACTTTACAAAGGCTCTGGCTTTAGTACTAGTTGCAGTCGGAACCATAGGATCGCTTTTATATGAGTACTTAATGCGTTAAACGCACAGCAGTACGGCGACCAGCTTGGCATTTTTTTTCGCCATCGGGTCAACACTCAACCACACGCTGGTCTTTGGATCATAATACCTTGCCACGTAACAATACAGCCATGTCCCCCGCTGCCGCACGATTGCATCGTGTGGTCATTTCTAAAAACCAAACATCCTAAACACCACTATATCATCCAACAGTCCTTTCCCCCGCTGCGCAAAGTCTCCTGACTTTGAGCCTTCTACAAAAATTATTTATCTTTGATAAAACACAACCAATGAAAACCGGTTACCTTATCAGAGATCAGGAAAAGCCACATTTTATTACGGCTACTGTGGTTAACTGGATTGATATTTTCACAAGGAAAACCTATCGCGACATTATCATAAACTGTTTCGACTTCTGCATCAAAAATAAAGGGATGGTGCTGTTTGGTTACGTCATTATGAGCAACCATATACATTTCACCGTGCGGAGTAACGAAAGAAGATTAAAGGTGATACCACTAAGACAGAGCAATAAAGTTTGGTAATGCTGTACGCGGAAGCCTTGTTACTTTGCGCCTTTAGATTATATTTCTGTATATAATTACCACTACCTGCTAAAAAAACTTTAACCGAATTTTTAATTTCCTTCTTACAAGGATTTTTTTATTCCACAATACGGAATGTTCTGCTGAACTCTGCACCAGAATTCCTGTAATTGCATATAAATCCGATCTGCAAGGTAGAACCCGGATACCATGATGATAAACCACGCGGACTTGTCACCGTACAATAATCACATTTCCGGGACGTTTTTGGCTGTTATAAAACGATACAGCAATATCTTTTATCGCACTGATCCTTTGTTTTTCAAGGGCGACATGATCCTTCCGCATGTTCATCTGCTGATCCCACTGTTTTTTCTCCTCCGCCGTTATCCTGTTTTCGATGTTTTTAACCAACAGACTGCTTTCGGCCGCACAGGGAGATACGCTGCCGACTCTGGAGAGAACTTCAAAAGCAGAAGAATAATCTTTCTGCGCAATAAACATTTTTGCGTCGCTGATGAATGCTGAACACTCCTTGCGCTGAAGATTACTGAAAATTTCCAGTGATTTTGACTGTGCGGTATTATAGCACCGTGCCGCATCTGGAATGGATGCCAACAATGCTAACGATTCTGCATATTTTCCGGATTTATCAAGGTTGGCTGATTTTGAAATGATCTGATTACAGTTGCTTTCATAGTACTTCAGCACTTTGTCTGTCCCTTTGTTCAGGAAGGCGACCAGCGACGGGTCGCCAGCAGAGAGGGTATTTAGCGCATTACTAATAGCCAAGGCCGTATTTCGTCCGGTTCCTTTTAATGTTTTGGAATAAGAGGAAAAAATAATATCAGTCTGATCCTGTCTTATCACAAGCTGCAGGGTCATAGTAATCACGTTGATATTCTGCATGCCGCCTTCCACAACATCCTGGCTGTTGATAATGATATTGGGTTGAAGGAGGAGACCATTGTTATAGTTTGTCGCTGCAATTCCATAGTCGGCAAGTAACTGCGTAAGTTTCGACTCCGTTTTCAATAATACATCCTGCTCAAAACGTTCTGTCTGAGCTTCGGTAAAGGAAACTGAGAGTTGAATCTTTCCCAGATCTTCCTGCGTTTGCGAATACGAGACCGCCGAAGCCATAAATGCTGCGCAAAGTAATAATTTTTTAATCATTATTTAATGGTGATATAGATCGTATTTCCTTTAATATCTTTTTCTGTCTGGAGATTTAAATTCCTGAAGAACTTGAACATTTCGAGCGCAAATTTGTTGGCATTGTAGTTTTTTCCTGTCGAATCTTTAAGCGGAATTCTCACATCGTCCAAAATCATCCTAAAGTCTGTAGTACCCTGTATGTGATAGTTATTTTTGTAGGAATTATTTTCCATCCACATCTCGATCTGATCGGAAAGAGGAAGGTTTTCCGGTGCAATCTCGGAAGACATTTTATATTTTGAATCCTGAGCGAAACTGATATCAATGTTGATAGATTTACCGTTCAGGACAATATCGGTGAATTTAGCTTGCATCACGTTCAGGAATTCTTCAGAAACGCTTTCTACCGCTTTGGAAGCCAGCTTACCGAAATCATCTGTATAGAATTTGCCACTTTCACCCACTTTATTGGACAGCGAATTTCCTGTAGAAGCTTCATAGCCAGACATTACTACCGAAACGGAATTGCCTGAAGGTGTCCGGTTTTCGGTTACTTCTGCCTGAACGTAGATATCAGCACCGGACATTTGGACGATCTGGTCTTTAAGATCAGTCTGATTGTCAGATGTGAAGATATTATTGTCTTTTGCAGATTTTAGTTTGGCCACGAAATCTACGGTCGTGAAGCCACGAGAGTCAAAAACCTCTTTTATTTTTGTAAGCGCTATCCTTTTGTTGACATCATTTTCAAGAATGGTTCGGAGGTCTTCACCTTCTTTTACGTAAGGAATGACCATAATTTTTGGCTGCACGGTCTGCACGTTCGAAGCAGACATTTGGGCAAATCCTTTAGTAATCACCAGGACAAGTGCCACTGGCAGTATAGTTTTCAGGAGAAATTTTTTCATTTTAGTAACCGAAGTTTCGGATAATGGAATTTTGTTCTAAATCTAATTTAAGGGCCCTGGTGTTAAGGACAATCCGGCAACTGCCATCTTTGTTCCGCGAGGCGACCGTGACAAATGTTTTATAGCGGTTCTTTTCGAAGAAGTTTTTAAAATAAGCAGGATTCTGTTTCTGTATCAGCTCTTCGGAGGTAGATATCAAAGGAAAAGTCTGATTGCTTTCAGGAAATCCCCGAAATAATAATTGGTAAATGGCCGCGTATTCCGGATTACCGGAGTTTACATCCAGAGTTATAGATGTACTGTTGCTCTCGATAACATGTATCTGGGAAACTCTGCGCTGCGGTGTGCAGCTGGAAATAAAAAACAGGCCTGTAAGTGACAAAATATAGAGGTACTTCATCTGTTATTTTTTAATGATAAGCGTACAGTCCAGTTTCTGTGAATCTGAATAGTTAGAAGAAAGGTTTTCACTGGACTTCCTGTCTACTGCCACTGCTTCGCTGAGGTTTTCGCCGGCTAGATTTATCACTTCCACTGTACCGATTAATTGAGGATATTTCTGGCCTTCAATAATTTCCGTTTTTTCTACTGTAAACCTGTCTCCCACTGCAACTGCATTGTTTTTACCCACATTCAGCAGGAATTTTCCCCTGTTTTCTGACTCCAGTATTTTTATCACTTTTCCCTGGACCGGGAAATTCTGTTTAAAATATTGGTTGATTTCACCCTGTAAAGATCTCATGGCATGCTGCACGGCACTTTCCGGGGACAGCATCAAATCGCCAGCTTTCCCTTCAAAGCTTGTAGCATCAGTACTGAGGCCGGTAGCCACGTCTACAACTTTCATCTGAAAGGCAACGCTGGCTTTATAACCGGTGATTGTTCCAGCCGCACTCTTCATTGCATACACCGGTATTTTAGTGATATGTCCGGTAATTATCTTTTCAGCTGCCATACTGGCTCCCTGCTCCACCCGGTTTTTACTGTCTATAAATGCTTCAGACTTCTGCAGTTCTAGTTCATTGCGAACCTTTTCACTGCTGGTTCGGTCTACGACACGGAATCTCTTTGTATTGGTAAGCATTTCCACGACTTTTTCAGTGACCAGACCTACAAACCTGTCGCTTTCATTGGTGGTGAAAGCGCTTACTCCCACTACGGCTCTGGTATCCTCCTGTGCCGGGAGCTTCGTCACAGGCAGCAGAAGGAGTAAGAAAAAAAGTGCTCTGTACATTAGAGATTCTCTGAAGTGCGAATCGTTTGAATCATGCTCTTAATCGCGGTAGCCTGAAAAAGTGTCTCTTCACCTAAAAGCGCTACAGCAGTTTTTGCATAATTAACAGCTTGTAAAGCTTTGGCAATTTTAAGCGGATTTTTAATTTCAGACGCATCTTTTGATGCACTGGCAACATCAGAGGAAATGTTTTCCAGGTTTTTTGACTGTGAATATATTCTCACGGCGAGTTCTTCAAGTTCTCTCAGGGTAGGTTTCTTAACAGTAACATCAGTTACACCGTCAACACTCTGACCGACGGACCGGTAGTACAGGTTCTGAAGCAGCGGTGTTATAGCTGCAGACTCCAACGCGGTGGAGGCAATTTTTATCTGAAGACCGTCAATAGAAGAAATTGCAGTTTCTTTTGGGGTTTCTAACTTCTGAATTTTTATAATTCTCTGTTTTGAAGTTTCAATTTGTTCTTGTGTCTGTCCAAAAACATTGGTGTAAGCAGTTAATAATACTGCCGCGAGTAAAAGTTTATTCATGTAATTGTTGTGTAAAGTGTGTATCCACAATTCTCCTGGTAGATGGGTCCTATTAGCTGTACTACTGGAAAACTGAAAAATAAAAAGTGCTCGAAGGCGTGATGTAGGATGGAAATTCAATGAAAGTGAATTGCTCTATTTCAAAATGCAGCTACCCGCAACATAAAATCGGCACAATCAGCTTGTAATTATTTGAAGATTTGCCTTAGCCTTAAATTTATTACTTAATTCTACCCCGCCGCTTTTCACTTCGCAAACAGAAAAGTTCTCATCTTCTATTCTAATTACTTTTAGTTCCCCAATGGGCTTTTTCCGTTTCATCATTTTCCCGGCAACTTCTACTTCGATAACTTCTGATACTATAAGTTTATCTTTTTCTTTAATACCAAAAGCTGACCCTCCTGCAATTAAAATTTTTTTTGCACCACTGTTACTATCAAATTCCTGGATTTCGACAATTGGAAAGGAGACAGGAAAATTAGCACCTACGAATTTGTCAATTGCTCCGCTTATATCCTGGACAGCTACTGCAAAGGCCTCTTGGGTATTTTGAGGGTCTTTTCCGGTTAGGACATTAGTCCAGCTCTTCAACGAAAGAATACCTTTGTCTGCTTTAGTAGCAAGCATATCGGAAGCGAGAATTTTCCCCGTCTCAATATCAATGAGTTTTATATCCAGCGAAATCGTGGAGTCATAGGTAGTATAATGTTTACCTTTTGAATCAACATGGTTCTGTTCCGTAGCGGTTACCGAGTTTATGTTTCCTGCAACTAAATATTGGGCTCCTAAATTTTTACTTTTTGCGATAAAAGTCCCATCCATAAAATCCTCAGTTTTTTGAAGTTCTCTTTCATTGCGGAGAGCTTCCATTTGAGCACGACTTACTATGTCAAATCTTTTTGTTTTTGCAAAGGAATTAGTTACTGCTTCTTCAATCGTCCGCGTAATGCTTTTGTCATAGCTGGAAGTAAAGGGAATTACTCCTATTGAAACCTTTTCTTGAGCTGAAATCAAACTGCCGATCAGCAGCATAAAAAGTAATGGTTTTTTCATGTAAAATAGATATTTTATTTTTTTCAAAAGTATCTCTTCCACACTAACTATATTTGTCCAATATTGCCCAAATGCATCTGATTCCATGTTCCTGGGGTTTACCGTCAGTTATATTGCGTCCCTTGGTCAGTTTCACATTACCGGCTGCACGCGGTAATTTCTCAGGCGGCACATCTTCAAACATGACTTCCTGTTCCGCTGACACAATTTCCGATGTTTATTTCGGCCAACTTCCCACATTGAAAGATCATGGCTCCATTATAAACCATTAGTTTTATTAGACAATATTGAGTCTATTTCGTACTTACATTGCGTAAGTAACGAACATGACCCGTCCTAAAATTACTGCTCAGATTAAAAAAAAGCCCGGTGAAAAAACACCGGACTTTACCTGCAAGCCATCACTATTCTAAAGTTTAATAAGCGAATTCTGCTTTGTTACTCAAAATTCATTTCCGGCATACTTTGCTGTAAGCTCTGCGTTGCTTCTATCATCTTTAAACTGATCTCGTTCATACGTTGTAGCTGCTGTGCGGAAAACTGTTCTTCACGGATGCTCTTTAGCCTGGTATTAAAATCCACCGCTTTTTGCATTAATCGAGGATATTCTGCCAACGCACGTTGGTCGCCTTGCAGAGACTTTTTATACATGGCGATATACTGGTCCATGTACTCCTCATAACTGTCGAGCATTTTATTGATATCTGCTTCTGAACTACCGGACTCAAATGAGGATTCTTCGATAGTTTCTTCAGTTTCAGTGGCGATTGGCTCCGATGTAGAGTAAGTAGTAAATGTTTCTGGTTCCAGGCTTTCATTTTTTTCACATGAGCATACAATTGCAAGCATGGCAACAGTAAATAATAGTTTTTTCATAAAAATTAGGTTATTTTAAGTAGGGTTCAAAAATAGGATGGCAACCCGACGCAGCGTGAGCCCATTTCTGCCCAATCCTTCATTCCGCTTATTGGGTCCTAATTTTTTTCAGCGTCACACCGAATCCTCACAAAATCAGCCACACATATCCGCACTGCAAGAAGCCATTTCCCCAATTTTTAAAAGTCATGATTTATTTCACCCAGAAAAAGTGTGAATATTGGTTCCGCGAACTGGAATAATTTCGAATCTTTCAATAAAACTGTGTATTTTTACCCTTAACTAATTATTATGGAGCTCAGCACACAGTCAGGAGAAATTATTAGCCTGGAGGAAGCCAGACGGTACACCCATGCTTTTCAGAAACGTAATCTAAACGAAAAGAAAGCCTTCCTTGTCGGAGCAGAAATCCTTCGGAAAATTCTTGAACAGCCAGGCTGTCTGGGTATCCGAATCTACAACGGATTCTGTGAGGAGGACGATATGCAGAACAGGGTTTTGATCGGCGTCGATGCTGACGGAAAAGATATGGAAACCGGTATTATTTTAGACAAACTTACGCCCTGTCCCCCAGGCTGCACATCATCATCCCTGTTAATGTAATGCCTGTATTGCTGTATATTACCTTTTTTGCGGGATTTCTTCCTCTTGCAGCATTGGTTTTACTTAAAAGTAAAATCCCAAATACCATGCCTGCAAAACCATTTATCTATCTGGCAGCCGCGAGTTCACTTTATGAAATGATTTTTACCGTGATGCTAAAAATAGATTCACGGGTATGGTTTACCGTATACGATATTCTTGCGTTTCTGTGCATTTTTTACTATTTTTTTAAAATTAACCGCCCAAAATACAGAAGTATTTTTACAGTATCCATGGTAATTTTTGCCCTGGTGGCTGGTGCGGGCTGTTTTATAGCTCCCAGAAGCCTGAGTCATTTTCTGCACGTACAGGCAGTCTTCTCCGGAACCATTACTCTTTTTGTAATGGTAATGACGTTTCTGTGGTTTACCGATATTTTCAGGAAAATGGAGGTTCCCAACCTTTGGGATCTGCCTGATTTTTATAACATTGCAGGTCTGTTTATCTACTATTCCACTACATTTTTTTTATTTTTACTCAGTGACATCATTCAGACTGACGGTTCTGTGATATTTTTGAACTACTGGATGTTAAATGTAGTTGCCGCGCTGATTTTAAGGACATTATTAACAATAGGTGTTTGGAAAAGTATTCGGAATTAAAACTATTTTTTTGGTTCGGAACCGCAATAATGGTCTTCCTGGCTGTTGCGGTCATCTTCCTTGCCCTGTATTACCAGAGCAGGCTCTACAAACTGAAGAAAAAAGAGGCGTTCCTGCGTATGCGGGCGATACTTAATAAAGAAAAAGAAGAACGAGCCCGCATTTCCTCCGATCTGCATGATACGGTAATTGGAAATCTCGTGTCCATCAGTATCTACTTCGGAATGCTGAAAAACCAAATCAAAGACCCTGAAGTCCTGGGCGTGATTAATGGGATAGACGATGAGCTAAGGGATACAAAGCAGCTGATCAGACAGATTACCTATAACCTGATGCCCCCGCTGCTGAGTAACAACGGTTTTATTGCTTCGGTGGAAGATTTCCTGCGCAAAAGCAGTGTTCGGTATGGGTTTACCTACGAACTTAATCACCTTGGGTTTATTGAATTTTCAAAACAGTCCTCCTATGATGTACTTCTTATCCTACGCGAGTTCATTACCAACAGCTGCGTGCACGGCGGCGCCACAGACATCAGTATAACGCTCACCACCGCGAAGAAGCACAATATCATTACCTACAAAGATAACGGTGCAAAGTATGACTTCGTTGCAGAAATGAACCGCTCCACCGGGTATGGGCTAAAGAACATTCTCTCGCGCGTTGAAAATCTCCACGGAAGTCTGCATCAGCGCGAATCTGCCACCCATAATGAGTTTGTTATATTTGTAAAAAGCGCAGACTGAATCACAACGCCTAAGAAGCCGGAACTTTCGTTGGCTTTTTAACTTTCATTGCTAAATTCCGTCAGTTTCTGAAACTTTTTCCGCCTGCGGTTTCAGAGGGTAAAGTGCTTCAGTCACTCGATTTTTCTGCCTATTTTAGCGGTCTTAAAAAAATATTTAATGACGGCCACCGCATTCATTCAGCAATCCACTTCCATTTCCGAACAAAACATCAGCGCTACGCTCCGGCTATTGGCCGAAGACTGCACCATTCCGTTTATTTCGCGCTATCGGAAAGATAGCACCGGAAATCTGAATGAAGTGCAGATCGAACAGATCGCAAAAGTGAACAGCCAGTTTCAGGAAACAGTGAAGCGCAAGGAAAGCATACTTAAATCAATTGAGGAGCAGAGCGCATTAAGCGCGGACCTAAAAAAACGAATCGATGAAAGTTTCGATCTGCAGGAACTTGAAGATCTTTATCTGCCGTTTAAAAAAAGACGAAAAACAAAGGCCGACAGCGCAAAAGAAAAAGGTCTGGAGTCTTTGGCCAAGATCATTATGAGTCAGAAATCCGATGATCTGCACTATATCGCCGGAAAATACCTGAATGCGGACGTAGATTCGGTGGATGAAGCCCTCCAGGGCGCGCGCGACATCATCGCTGAGTGGATCAACGAAAACGGTTATGTCAGGAAAATCCTCAGGAGACTTTTCCAGCGGAAATCGGTCATCAGTTCCAAAGTTGTGAAATCTAAAAAAGACGACGAAGCTGCGCAGAAGTATAGCCAGTATTTCGACTGGCAGGAAAGTCTCAGCCGGATTCCCTCCCACCGCCTCTTGGCTATGCTGAGAGCCGAAGCTGAAGGCTTTGTAAAGACCAAAGTAGATATCGATAAAGATGAAGCGCTGCGCCTGATAGAAAATGCCGTCCTGAAATCTGATAACGCGTCGGCGGAACAAATCGCTATCACGATTGCCGACAGCTACAAACGGCTTCTTGAACCTGCTCTTTCCAACGAATGCCTGCACGAAGCGAAAGCAAAAGCCGACCTCAAAGCCATCGATATTTTTTCGGAAAATCTGAGACAGCTTCTGCTCGCTCCGCCTTTGGGTGAAAAGAGAATTCTGGCCATAGATCCCGGCTACCGCAGCGGTTGCAAGATTGTCTGCCTGGATGAGAAAGGTGATTTGCTGCATAATGAAACCCTTTATCCGCACGCGCCCCAGAATCAAACCGGCATGGCCATGAAGAAAATCCGCTCGATGGTTAACGCCTATAATATTGAAGCGATTTCGATTGGCAACGGAACGGCAAGCCGCGAAACCGAGTTTTTCATTAAGAAAATTGCATTCGATAAGCCGCCGCAGGTTTTCGTCGTGTCCGAAGCCGGCGCCTCGGTTTATTCTGCGAGCAAAATTGCACGCGATGAATTTCCGAATTATGACGTCACCGTGCGCGGCGCGGTTTCGATCGGGCGAAGACTGGCAGATCCGCTGGCAGAACTCGTGAAGATCGATGCAAAATCAATCGGTGTCGGGCAGTACCAGCACGATGTAGACCAGACTTTGCTTAAGAATGAACTCGATTCTACGGTGATGAAATGTGTAAATGCGGTCGGCATCAACCTGAATACCGCCAGTAAATCATTGTTGAGTTACGTTTCCGGTATCGGCGAAAAGATGGCGGAGAATATCGTGAGTTACCGTGCGGAGAACGGTGCTTTCGAAGACCGGAAACAGCTGAAGAAAGTCCCGCGCCTTGGGGAAAAAGCATATCAGCAGGCCGCAGCTTTCGTCCGGATTTCAAACGGAAAAAATCCGCTTGATAATTCGGCCGTTCACCCGGAAGCCTATCCCGTTGTGGAGCAGATGGCTAAAGACCTGAAACTTAAAACTTCCGCATTAATAGCCAATAAAGAGAAAATTGCACTAATCGTACCGGAAAAATACGTGACCGAAACCATTGGGATTCTCGCCATTAAAGACATCCTGAAGGAACTGGAAAAACCTGGTCTCGATCCGCGCAAAGCAGCGAAAATTTTTGAATTTGACCCGTCCGTGAAAAGCATTAAAGATCTAAAAACCGGAATGATTCTTCCCGGCATTGTGAATAACATCACCGCGTTCGGCTGTTTTGTGGATGTGGGCATCAAAGAAAGCGGACTCGTACATATTTCACAACTGAAAGACGGATTCGTGTCGGATGTAAATGAGGTCGTGAAACTTCACCAGCATGTTCAGGTTCGCGTGACAGAGGTGGATGAAATCAGGAAAAGAGTGCAGCTGACGATGAAGCTTGGTTAGGTTGAGGTTGAGGTTGCGGGTAAGATTAAGGTTGAGCAGGGCGAGCTCGTTGGTCAAAAAGGTAAGGCATTGTTTTGGATGTAGGGCTTAAAAAATTTTAAAATGAAAGCATTACTTACCCTCAACTGGAAAGATCTGATGTTTGGCGCCGAAGACTGGTCCTTCCTGCCCGAAGTGATCGTGCGCACGGTCATCATGTTCCTGATCATCATCATTGGACTCCGCTTCCTGGGCAAACGGGGCGTAAAACAGCTATCCGTGTTCGAGCTGGTGGTAATAATCGGTTTGGGCTCGGCCGCCGGCGACCCCATGTTTTACAAAGAAGTTGGGATCATCTTTTCACTTTTGGTCTTTGTGGTAGTTATCGCGCTTTACGCCATACTCACCTTTTTTCTGGCGAAATCGGACCGTTTTGAAGACCTTGTAGAAGGAAAGCCGTCCTGCCTGATTGAGGAAGGTGTGTTTGTACTTGATAAGTTTAAAAAAGAAAACCTCGGGAGCGACGAATTTTTTGCCGAATTGCGTCTGCGCGGTGTGTCGCATCTGGGACAAGTTGAAACAGCAATCGTAGAGACATCCGGTGGTCTCAGTGTATTTTTCTTCGAAGACAAAGATGTGAAATACGGCTTGCCGGTTATGCACGATTCCATTGGTAATGCTTCAGCACATATTAGAAAAGCAGGACATCACTCCTGCATTTTCTGTGGCTATACCGAAGTAAAAGAAACTGGCAACGCCGGGAAATGCCCAAACTGTGCCCACGAAAAATGGGTGGAATCAAGCTGTAAGCGTCGGGTGACCTAATCTTTTTTCTTCGCGTCCATAAATTTTTTGATTACTTTCTCAAGGTTTATTCCTTTGCCTAAGACGGGTTTGAAGATATCACCTTCCGAACTCAGTCTTTCGAGCGCATTTTTGATTGTGAAATCTTTCATTTTTAATCCCTTCTTCACTTCATCCCAATTCAGCGGCATCGAAACCGTGGCGCCGGGTTTGGGTCTTACCGAATAGGCAGCTGCAATTGTAGCATGCGGCCTGTTTTGCAGAAAATCGAGATAGATCTTTCCTTCGCGGTTTTTCACGATCCTTTCGATGCTCGTGATTTCCGGCAGCTCCTGGTTGACCAAAGTGACCAGCGCGCGTGCAAATTCTTTAGACTGCTCATAGGTGTATTTATTCGCCAACGGAATGTAAATATGCAGTCCGGTAGAGCCGCTGGTCTTGCAATAGGAAGGTACGCCCATATCGTCGAGCAATTGTTTTGTGACCTGCGCGGTTTCAATCACCTGGTCAAAAGAATTTTTGTCAGGATCGAGATCGATGATGCAGAATGTAGGGTTATCCGGCTTCTCCACCGTGCTGTTCCACGGATTCATTTCGATGCAGCCCAGATTGGCCATAAACAGTAGTGTCGCTTCGTCTTTTCCTACTAAATATTTTCTTGCGCGGCCGTCGGTTTCGCTTACGTATTTAAAAGTATCCGCCCACTTTGGTGCTTTGCCGGTAACATCTTTAAAGTAGAAACTCTCACCGTCAATTCCGTCCGGAAAACGGTTCATACTTTGTGGCCGGCCTTTCAGATACGGCAAAATGTAAGGCGCAACCTGATAATAATAGTTGATGAGGTCGCGCTTTGTAATCTTTTCATCGGGCCAGAAGACTTTATCCAGGTTGGTGAATTTCACTTCGTTGCCGTTGATTTTTTTAACCTGACTCTTTTCTTTTGGGTTCAAAAGGGTTTTTCTGGGCGCTTTGCCACGTTTTGCGATGATCGGCGCCGCATCTTCTACAATTTTTTCCACAGCCTGTTCTTTTTCGAGGGTTACACTTGTTGCTTTTTTGTCAGCCCGCATCCCCTGGAATGAGGGATGGCGCATGATGCCGTCTGTTGTAAGTTCCGTGAATGCCACTTCACACAGCAATTTGGGTTTGAGCCACGTAACTGTAGCGTGGGGCGGATCCGGCCGGAAGCGTGACGGTTTGTTAACGTCTGGTTCTTTGTCAAATGGCGGTTTATCTGTAATCAGCGGTTTAAACTGTTCCATCATTTCCTTCTGGTCTTTCGTGTTGAAACCGGTTCCCACTTTGCCCGTATAAACCAGTTTCTTTCCCTGGTAAACGCCGACCAGAAGACTGCTGAACTGTTTGCGCGAATCATCGTTGAGCGTGAAACCGCCGATCACCACTTCCTGTCTTTTGTTGG
The DNA here is from genome assembly GCF_030243905.1 of Kaistella rhinocerotis. Lineage (NCBI taxonomy): Bacteria > Pseudomonadati > Bacteroidota > Flavobacteriia > Flavobacteriales > Weeksellaceae > Kaistella > Kaistella rhinocerotis. The sequence continues at coordinate 663,774 of NZ_JASSYY010000001.1, forward strand.
CTTTTATCTTGAGCCAGTTTTTTGTGCGGTTCTTTGTGTGATATTCGCTGTCTTTGCGCTTGGCCATTATTCCCTCAAGGTCCATCTTTTTGGCGGTCTCAAGAAATTCGATACCTGATGTTTCAAAGGCTTCGCTGAGCAGGATGCTTTGGCTTTTGGGCAGGATTTGCTTTAATATTTCACGTCTTTCCATTAAAATAAATGCTTTCAAATCTTTACCGTCAAGCCACAGAATATCGAAAACGTAAAATACCAGGTCACCGTCGGCTTCGCTGCGCCAATTCTGCAGCGCTCCGAAATTCGCCTGGCCGTTCGAACCTACAACAACGATTTCGCCATCGATCACCGCATTTAAATTAATTTGTTTAAGTTCGTCGTAGATGGGATAGAATTTTTCGTTGAAACTTTTGTCGTTTCGCGATTTCATCGTCACTTCGCCGTCATTCATGAAAGCAACAGCGCGGTAACCGTCCCATTTTACTTCGTAGATCCATTCATCACTGTCGAAAGGTTTATCCACCAGCGTAGCGAGCATCGGGTCTACGGAAGTATAGAACTTCTGCGCGGGCGCATTTTTCAGTAGTTTTTCAACCGTCTTACTATCCTTTGAAGATTTCTTAGGTTTCGAGGTTTCTGTCGCGGTATCTTTTTTAGTTGAGGAAGGATTTTCTGTCTTTTTAGCTTTAGTCTTCTTCTCTTTCTTTTCTGCATCTTCTTCGCCATACACCTTGTCCGGAGATTTTTCCATTTCCGCAATAGATTTTCCCGAAATAACCGACTCATCCAGCTTGGTGATGTCTTTTTTGGTTGCAAACTCATCTTCGAGCTTCATCAAAAGCCAGCTGTTTTCACCGCGACCTTTCGTTTTTACTAGGGCGAATTCGCCTTTCAGTTTCTTACCATTCATCTTGAATTTCAGCCGTCCGGCTTCCAAATCCTTGCGAAGTTCTTTTTCGTATGCCTTAATATCCCCTTCTACGTCCGACGGAATATAGGTACCTTCGTCCCAGACAATCACGGTGCCGCCACCGTACTGGCCTTTCGGGATGATGCCTTCAAACGTGCGGTAATCGTACGGATGATCTTCCACCATCATCGCGAGCCTTTTGATATCAGGATCCATTGACGGTCCTTTCGGCACTGCCCAACTTTTCAAAACGCCCTCCATCTCAAGCCGGAAATCGTAATGAAGATGTGAGGCATCGTGCTTTTGAATGACAAAACGCAGTTCTTTGCCTGAAGGTTTGCCACCAAACGGTTCCGGTGTTTTATCTTCAGATCTTTTTTCGCGGTATTTTTCTAATGCCATAATGTATGGGTTTAATTAAATGCATCTCTTAGCTGTGACGGGTAGCGTCACTAAAGGCACCCGCGCCCCGGCTTGAGCGGAAATCCTTTTTGTGAAGCAAAGCGGAACAAAAAGATTGCAGCGGAAGACGGATGAAGGCGCCCAAAAAGATGATCCTAAATTTTGAAGCGCCCGTAAGTTTTTTGCAAATATTAAGCCGTTCAGACGATTGCGGATCGAGGGGAATATTATAATACTGCAGACCTACCCGGATGGCGAAATGGAAAGCAGGAAATGGCCGGTATGAGAAAAATTCGAAGGAAATGGGTATCGTCCAATGACTGACTCACGAAAGCGGGAAACATATAAAACGAAAAAACCTACTGTTTCCAGTAGGTTTTTCCTTAGTAAGCGGAGGAACAGGGATTCGAACCCCGGGACCTGTTACAGTCAACAGTTTTCAAGACTGCCGCAATCGACCACTCTGCCATTCCTCCATTGATCACGGTTTCCCGTTTTCAGTGGTGCAAATATAAAAAGGTTTTATATACTCACCAAACTATTTTTTCAAATTTATCTTAAACGCTTAATTTTCAATACCGAAAATTACCATTTAACTATCGACTGACCCAGCCAAACGGCCGCAAGACCTAAAATCACACTCAGCAAAATATAAATTGCGAGTACTGTAAACTGCCCAGACTGCCAAAGGGAAACACTTTCAACCGAAAATGCGGAGAAGGTCGTAAACCCACCACAAAAACCGGTGATCAGCAGAAGTCTTAGATGCAGATCACTTTTTACCAGCGCTGAAACAAGCACTCCAATCAGAAAACAGCCGATTATATTCGCGAGAAAAGTCCCCAGAGGAAACGATTTCACAATCCAAAATCGCTGGGCACCTACGGAGAGCAGGTAACGTAAAACGCTGCCCGCACCTCCGCCGATGAAAACAAAAAGAAGGCTTCTCACGCGCGTGTTTTTTGTTATTCTAAACTTAAATATTCAGAAAAGCTAAATCACTCCAGTTCAGCCAGATATTTTTCAGCATCCATCGCCGCCATACAGCCGGTTCCCGCTGCCGTAATCGCCTGGCGGTAAATATGATCCTGAACATCACCTGCTGCGAAAACACCCGGCAGATTGGTAAATGTAGAACCCGGAACGGTTATGATGTAGCCATTTTCATCAAGATCGATTTGTCCTGCGAAAATTTCGGTATTCGGTTTATGACCGATCGCGATGAAGATTCCGTGTACATCGATTTTCGAAGTTTCCTGCGTTTGGTTGTTGATTACCACCGCTCTTTCCACCAAAGCATTCTCCCCTTCAATACCAATAAGTTCATGGTTAAATTTCACTTCAATATTTGGGGTATTTTCTACACGGTGAATCATGGCTTTTGACGCACGGAAAACATCTTTACGCACAAGCATCGTCACTTTGTTGGTAAGTTTAGCAAGGTAAGTTGCTTCCTCCGCCGCGGTATCACCCGCTCCTACTACGATCACATCTTTTCCTTTATAGAAAAATCCGTCGCAGGTTGCACAGGCTGACACTCCGCCGCCGGCATATTTTTTTTCATCATCTAGACCGAGGTATTTGGCCGTCGCACCTGTTGAAATAATCACGGTACGGGCTAAAATCTCCTTGTTACCTGCCCACAGTTTATGAATTCCACCTTTTTCAGTTGAAAATTCGGTTTTCGTGATCATTTCATAATGCACTTTGGTATCAAAACGTTCGGCTTGCTTCTGCAGGTCCAGCATCATCGCCGGTCCGGTAATACCGTCGGGATAGCCGGGGAAATTGTCTACTTCCGTTGTTGTAGTAAGCTGTCCGCCCGGTTCAAGACCCGTGTAAAGTTCTGGTTTCAGGTCTGCGCGTGCCGCATAGATCGCTGCTGTGAAACCTGAAGGGCCGGAGCCGACGATGATACAGTCTAAGATATTTTGTTCCATATTGAGGTTATTTTAATTCTTTGGTTTTTAGAAGGTGCAAAATTAAACCTTTAAAATCACACTTTCACTTTGAGCTGTGCTACATTTAGAATTTTGTAAGTCATTTCCGTCAGCAGCTGCGTTTCGTTCATATTCACAGCGCCCAGACCTTTTCGTTTCATGTCGAATTCACGCAGAACAGAGATGATACGAGTGGCATGTTTTAAAGAATAATTGGCCGCAGCCACCCGAAGATCCTCCACCTGGTAGTAGTTCAGCTTCATTTCCTCCTGAATGAGTTTTGGATTCTTTCCGGCCAGCGTGTGATAAATAATAAGGTTTGAAAAAAAGCTGTATAGCGAACCCATTATCATCTCAAACGGGCTTTGCTTGGCGCTTTTACCCAAAAAATAGGCTACGCGCATGGCCTTCGCGGCGTCACGGTGGGCCAGCGTCTTTGTCAGTTCGAAAGTATTGAAATCCTTACTGATCCCGATGTGGGTTTCGATGATTTTCTCGTCAAGAACATCGGTGTCTTTCAGAATCATCTTTAGTTTGGAAAGTTCGTTTGAGATGCGCGAAAGATCAGTTCCAAGGTATTCCGAAAGCAACGCCGGAATATTCGGCTTGGTGCGAAGTCCTAATTTGCGGATTTGTTGGTCGATAAACTTCGGCACGTCACTATCGTACATTTTTTCGCTCAGGAAAAGCATTTTGTTTTTCGAAAGTGTTTTCGCGAAAGCTTTTCTTGCATCCACTTTTTTATACTTGTACGCGATGACGAGAAGTGTAGACGGTACCGGATTCTGCGCGTAAACTTTCAGTGCTTCACTTTCTTTTTCGGTGAGTTTGATTTCCTGGGCTTCTTTTAGGATAATCACCTGGCGGTCGCCCATCATCGGGAACTGGCGCGCGAGTGAAAGTACGTCACTGAATGTGGTGTCTTTGCCGTAAACTACGGTCTGGTTAAAGGCTTTTTCGTCCTCCTCCAGCACATCGTTTTCAAAAGATTTTATTGCAACATCGATGTAGTAGGGTTCCTCACCGTGAAAAAAATAGATTGGCAGCAGCTCCTTATTTTTAATATTTTTGAGGATTGAATCTAAATCTTTCATAAATGCAAGTTCCGAAACTGAATTTTGAGGATACTTTTGACTTTAAAATCAGGAGCGACAAAGATAAGTTTTTTATTTATGACCTCGTACGCAAAACGTGGCTCCTGCTCACGCCCGAAGAGTGGGTGCGCCAGCATTGGGTGCACTATTTCCACTTCATAAAAGGCCGCAATCTCTCATCGCTTATCCTTGAAAAAAAAAATCCTGCTGAACGGAACTACCAAACGCATTGACCTGCTGGTTACCGAAAAAACCCAGCCGAAAATCTTGGTTGAATGTAAAGCACCGGAAATAAAACTCACGCAGCAAACCTTTGAACAAAGCGCACGCTACAACTCGGTAACTGGTGCGGAAGAAATCATTTTAAGCAACGGCGTTCAGCATATCTGGGCAAAATTTGACGATAACCATTATAAATTTGAGCCTTTTAATTATTAATGAAACATCAATGAAAATAAGATTTTATTTACTCCTTTCCATTTTAATGCTAACGTCGCTGAAAGCCCAGAAGATAACGGACATTAGGCTCCTCAACAGCGGAAACTCGGCCGATTTAGCGGTTCAGATTGATAACACAACCGTCATCCTGAATACGAACGGCAAATTATTAAACATCAATACATTAAATTCCGATAAAATCACGCCCAATACAGGTTGGATAACATACGATTCCGACTCAAATATCGACTATGATAATCCGGATGCGATACCGCTGAACGGTGAAATTTCCTACTATGGCGACTTTCACGATTACAACAGTGGAAAATTAAAATCTGTCGGTGATGTTACATTTAAATATAATGATGGTTTTAAGACCTATCTCAAAGGAAAAGTAGAGCAAATCGGGAATCTTAGAATTTCTTATTTTGATGATTTTCATCCGTATCAAAGCGGAAAGATTAAGTCTATCGGCAACATTACATTCACTTATCACGATGATTTGCACGCATACAAAAGCGGCAAATTAAAATCTATCAAAGGCAACGCAGACCATACCAGGATAATGGTCAGCAATTACTAAATGCGTGTTAAGGTTTTATTCTGTACAACCGGACCGAAATTCTTTTCCGCTAAATTTGCATTATGAAATCAATCAGTTCGCAGGCAGTGGCTATCTGGCCGTTATTGGTATTCGTCGCGGTTTTTCTCAGCTTCGGAATATATTATGATGATTTTTATGCCTTGCCCTCACCCGTCGCAGCGCTGATCGGTATTACGGCCGCTTTTATTCTGCTTAAAGGGACAATCAACCAAAAAGTGGACACCTTCCTGAAAGGTTGCGGCGACGGAAAAATCCTTACGATGTGCATCATTTACCTGCTTGCCGGCGCGTTTGCAACCGTTACGGAGGCGACGGGCAGCGTTGATTCAATCGTGAATTTGGGTCTCAATTATATTTCGCCGGCTTTTTTCCCGGTGGGTATTTTCGTCATCGCTTCATTTCTTTCATTTGCTGCCGGAACATCGGTCGGGTCGATCGTAACACTCGGCCCTATCATCATCGCCATGGCTGAAAAAAGTGAATCACCGCTAGGGCTGATTGGCGCATGTCTATTGGCAGGTGCTATGTTTGGCGATAATCTTTCGCTGATTTCCGACACGACGATTGCCGCCACCCAAAGCCTCGGTTGCCAGATGAAAGATAAGTTCCGCTACAACTCGAAAATTGCGTTGCCAGCTGCGGCGGTAGCAATAATCATCCTTACGGTCATTGGTTTTTCGCACGAACAGACGTCCGCCGCAAATGAGATTAAAGACTTCAACTTACTGTTGATTCTGCCCTACATCCTGGTCGTAGCGCTTTCGCTTGTAGGCCTGAATGTTTTTGTGGTGCTGTTCGCCGGTTTGCTGTTCGCGGGAATCTTAGGATTAGGATTTGGCAGTTTTGATTTCATAGGCTTTGCCAAAAAAACCTACGAAGGCTTTACGGGCATGACCGAAATCTTCCTGCTGTCGCTTCTCACAGGCGGTCTTGCCGCTTTGGTGGAAAAAGCGGGCGGCATAGCGTATTTACTTAAAAACATCAGCCGCATTATAAGTTCAAAAACAACAGCGCTTCTTGGGATTGGAGCTTTGGTCTCCGCGGCTAACCTTTGCGTGGCCAATAACACCATTTCCATTATAATCTCGGGAAAGATCGCAAAGGAAATCAGTGACAAATATGAGTTGCAGCCGCAGCAGAGCGCCTCTGTACTCGACATTTTTTCATGCTATATTCAGGGACTGATTCCTTATGGCGCACAGATTTTGATCCTCATTTCGCTGAGCAACTTTAAGATGAACTACCTCGAGCTTGTACAGAATGCGTATTACCTCCACATCCTGCTCATTTTCACGCTGGCGAGCGTTTTCTTCTCTAAGAAAAAACCAGCGCACATCAGTCTTCCCGATTCACTAAATCCATAGAAAAGGCTGGCAGGCAAATGGCAATATACTCGCATTCGTCATTAGACGGATTGCTGTAACGTACGCGCGCACCTTTTTCGATCAGGATGCTTTCGCCGCCGCTCAACATCACAGTTTCACCATCGATTTCAAATTGTTTTTTACCGCGCAGAATGTAAGTAAACTCGTCAAATTCCGGCGTTTGATGCGGCTCGCTCCAGTTTGGCGGTGCAACCATATGTGCAATCGAAATTCCGGGTGTGTCGGTGGAATTTCCCCAAATTTCTTTGATGAGTTTTCCGTCCGTCGTTGGAACGATCGATGGATTTTTCTGGATTTTATATTTTGCCATGCTGTTAATTCTGATTTAGTTGATTCAATCAAAATTAAATAAAAAAATCAGGAAAAATTCCTGGTTTAAAAAGTAAACTTAGTGTCATTCTTGATGACCGACAGCACAATATTGCTGTGATACTGGCCGATATTCGGGATATTGGCAATCACCGTTGTCATGAAACTGTTGTAATCTTTAATGTTTTTAGCGACGACCTTGATCATATAATCGTACTGGCCAGACAGACTCACGACCTCCATCACCTGCGGTTCCGCTTTTATTTTATCTTCAAACTCCTGAAGTTTGTCGTGCGACTGCTCTTTCAGAACGATATTACAGTACGCCATCAACTCAAATCCGGCGAGTTCCGGATCGATCAACACGACATTTTTGCGGATGATGCCGTTGTTTTTGAGCGATTTTATCCTTTCATAGGTGGCAGTAAAGGAAAGTCCGATTTTTTCCGCCAAGTCTTTCACCGAAACCGTTGAATCTTCCTGTAAGAAATTGAGGATTTTATGGTCTGTAAGGTCTAAAGCTTTCATACATTATTTAAATTTCTGGAAGACTTCTGCAAACTGTGCAGAAATCTCATCGAGGCACAAATCCCCAATACTTCCTTTGTGGGTGTGCTTTAAATCATCATTCCGGTAACTGTAGGAACCTTCTTCAATGGAATTTCCCACCTCGCGGTACGCTTCCCGGAAAGTCGCCCCATTCATTACCAATTCATTGATTTTTTCGACGCTGAAAAGATAATCATATTTCTCATCCTTCAAAATACCTTCTTTAATCTGGATATTATTAAGCATAAATTCAAAAATCTGCAGGCAATCTTTTAAATCCTGAATTCCCGGGAAAATGATTTCCTTGGTCAGCTGAAAATCTCTGTGATAACCGGACGGAAGGTTGTTCGTCAGTATTGTAAGTTCATTTGGAAGACTCTGAATTCGGGCAGATTTTGCACGGATCAGTTCAAAAACATCAGGATTTTTTTTGTGAGGCATAATGCTGCTTCCGGTGGTAAGTCCGGACGGAAAACTCAGGAAACCGTAGTTCTGATTGCTGAACAGGCAGATATCATACGCGAGTTTGCTTAATGTGGCCGCCACCGTACTCATTCCCATTGCCGTGATTTTCTCCGATTTTCCGCGCGTCATCTGCGCATAAACGGAATTAATATTCATTTTTTCCAGTCCCAGTTCTTTCGTTGTAAAATCCCGGTCCAAAGGAAACGAAGAACCGAATCCCGCGCCCGAACCCAACGGATTTTTTTGAACCACCGACAAAGCGGCGGCTAAAACTTCCAGATCCTCAGACAAGGATTCCGCGTAAGCGCTGAACCACAAGCCAAAAGAGGACGGCATACCGATCTGAAAATGCGTGTAGCCCGGCATCAATGCGGCTTTGTGAGTTTCTGCAAGATCAATTAAAACTTCAAATAAATTTTTTGAAAGCTGTGCAATCTCTTTTATTTCGGCTGCCAGATATAATTTGATTGCGAGTAAAACCTGGTCATTCCGTGATCTTCCGGTATGGATTTTCTTTCCGGCATCGCCCAGTTTTTGGGTAAGGTTGAATTCGATTTGACTATGGATATCCTCTACTCCATCGTTAATAGTAAGCAGATGATCTTTAGCCAAAACATACATTTCGTCCAATTCTTTTTGAATGGAATTGTTTTCATCTGGAGTTAATAAGCCAATTTTCGCCAGCATTTCACAATGCGCTTTGGTTCCGATAATATCGTACTGAGCCAGTAAAACATCGAAATCTTTGTCTTTACCAACGGTAAATTTTTCAATGATTTCCAAATGATTCTGATCTGCTGAATCTTTTGCCCACAATTTATTATGTTTCATCTTTAGAGGATATTAGAGAGAATTTTAATGTATTTTTCGATGCCTCCATCGAGTTCATGCTGATAAATAAATTCATCCGCCGTATGCGAACGGGTAGAATCTCCGGGACCAATTTTCACTGAATCGAACGGCATCAGCGCCTGATCCGAAACCGTGGGAGACCCGTATAAACTGCAGTTTTCCTTCTGCGCAGCAAACACAAAAGGATGATCTAAATTGATTTTTGAAGAATTTAAAGCCAATGATCTTGGTTGGATTTCCGACTCCAGTTCATTTCTGAAAATTTCTAAAATTTCCGAATTGGAATAATGCTCATTCGTGCGGACATCAATCGTAAAATGACACTGATCCGGAACCACATTATGTTGCGAACCGGCATTCACAATCGTTACGGTCGCTTTCACTTTTCCGAGAACTTCCGAAATTTTATCAAATTCAAAATTCTGAACTTTCTGAATATCACGAACCGCTTTATAAATCGAATTATCTTCATTAACATGAGCCGCATGAGATGCAGTTCCTTTCGCGACACAGTTTAGAACGATCAAGCCTTTTTCTGCAATCGCCAAATCCATTTTAGTAGGCTCACCCACAATGGCAAAATCTATATTCCCTAAATCTTCCAAAATGGATTTCACACCGTTCGCTCCGGAAATTTCTTCTTCTGCAGTGGTGGCGTAGATCAAATTATATTTAAGTTTTTCAGCGTAAAAATGCGTGAAAACGGCCCATAAACTCACCAAACTTGCGCCTGCATCATTGCTTCCCAAGCCAAAAATCTTTCCCTCTTTCTGTACGGCTTCGAAAGGATCAAGAGTGTACGCCGAATTTGGTTTTACCGTGTCATGATGGGAATTCAATAAAACTGTCGGTAAATTTTCGTCAAACTGAAGGTTTTTTGCCCAGATATTATTTCCTTTCCGCTGAAACGGAATATTTTTAAGATTTAAATACTTTTCAATAATCAGCGCAGTATTTTCTTCCTCCCGGCTGAAAGAAGGCGTTTCGATCAATTCGATCAGAAAATTCCGGGCGTCGTTCTTTAAGATCTCCATTAGTGCAAACTGATATTTGTTCCCGGATTTTCGTTGTTGAAATATTGCTCCAACGCGTCACTTTTAAGAATTCTGGCTTCTTCCACACCGTGATACAACGCCCTAAAAGCCGTCTGAAGTTTCGGAATCATTCCGTCAGCAATCTGTTTCGTTTCTTTCATTTGCTTAAAATCCGCTTTGGAAATGACAGGAATTACAGAATTTTCGTCGGTAATATCCTGCAGAACCCCACTTCGCTCAAAACAGTAAATAAGATGCGTTTTATATTTTGCCGACATCGCTTTGGCGATTTCAGCAGCCATTACATCGGCATTTGTATTTAAAAGGTCGCCCTCTTCGCTGATGCTGATTGAATTAACCACGGGAATGATGTTCCCGGCAATAAAATTTTCAAAAACCACATCATCAACTTTCACCACATCGCCAACAAATCCATAATTAATGACAGAAGCATCTCTTTTCTTCGAGACTACACAATTCAGATCTGCGCCGGAAAGTCCGATTGCCATAAGTTTTTGTGCCGACAAACCCGCCACGATATTTTTATTGATCAACCCCGCATAAACCATTGTGCAAAGCTCCAAAGTTTCACCAGAAGTGATGCGTCTTCCTTCAACCATCTGTTGGGGAATGAACAGTTTCTGTGCTAGGTCTGTCACTTTTTTTCCGCCGCCATGCACCAAGATTACCTTTTTGCCGGAATTAGCAATCGCTTTCAGACAGGTTTTCAATGTCTCCTTGCTGTTGATGGTTTCCCCACCGATTTTTATGATGAATAAATCTCCCATTTTACAATGAATTTTCGAGAATTTTCTTGATAATTAACTGTACTGAAATTGTTCTGTTATTGGCCTGCTCATAAATTAAAGAATTGGCAGAATCTAAAACCGCGTCACTCATTTCCAGATTTCTTCGGACCGGAAGACAGTGCATGAATTTCGTTTCAGGATTTGTTTTCAAAAACTCTTCACCTAAAAGCCAGTTTCCTTCCACCACAGGCATCGCACCATATTCATCATAAGACGACCAGTTTTTCACATAGACAAAATCAGCATCTTTCAAAGCTTCCTCCTGATTGTGATACACTTTTGCATCGCCCGTAAAATCTTCGCTTAAATCATAACCTTCAGGATTTGCGATGCAGAAATCGACGTCCGCAGCGTTCATCCATTCCGCGAAAGAATTACCAACTGCCTGCGGAAGCGGTTTGATGTGCGGCGCCCATGAAAGAACAACTTTCGGTTTCTGAGGTTTGTTCCAGTTTTCTCGGATCGTAATTAAATCCGCGAAACTCTGTAAAGGATGTCGAGTTGCAGATTCCAAGGAAATTACAGGAACGGTTGCGTATTTTATAAATGAATTCAGCACAAATTCGCTGTAATCTGCGTCGCGATCTTTCAAACCCGGAAAACATCTCAAACCGATGACATCGCAATATTCGCTCAGAACTTTTGCGGCGTCTTTGATATGTTCAACTGTAGAGCCGTCCATCACCGCGTTTTCTGCAAATTCCCAGTTCCAGGCATCCTGTCCGGCGTTGATGACCTGAACCTGCATTCCGAGATTCATTCCGGCTTTCTGGCTGCTCATTCTGGTTCTTAAACTTGGATTTAAAAACACCAATCCAAGCGTTTTATTTTTTCCTAAATCGCCAAAGCCGTAAAGATCTTTTTTAAGTTCCAAAGCTTCCTGAACAAGGATTTCAGGATTTGATATATCGTATATTGATGTGAAATTTTTCATTTTTAAATTGAATTTAGGACTGATTTTAAAGAAGAGATGAAATAATCCATTTCCGGATAAGAAATGGTAAGTGGCGGTAAAAGCCTCATGGTTAAAGGATCTGAAGCGCTTCCGACAAAGATTTTAAATTCTTCCCTTAATTTTTTTGAAACCTGAGCGGCCGGAATTTCAAAATCAATTCCTATCAAAAGTCCTTTTCCCCGGATTGCCTTGATCTGCGGAATCTCTTTTAATTTTTGAATTAAATATTTCCCTTTCTCTAAAGATTCCCGAATCAGATTTTCGTTTTCAATGATTTCAAGAACCGCAATAGCAGCGGCACAAGCAAGATGATTTCCGCCAAATGTGGTTCCGAGCATTTTGTGTTTTGCCTGAATTTTTGGGGAAATTAGAACTCCACCAATCGGGAAGCCATTCGCCATTCCTTTTGCTGTCGTGATGATATCAGGTTTCACATCAAAATACTGATGCGCGAAGAATTTTCCGCTTCTTGCGTAACCCGACTGAATTTCATCTGAAATAAAATAAACTGAATTTTCAATGCACAGCCTTTCAATTTTATTCATCAATTCCTGCGACGGAATCTGAATTCCGCCAATTCCCTGAATCCCTTCAATAATGACTCCGGCCAACTTCTGAATATTTTCAAAAAAAAGTTTTTCAAATTCTTCAACATTGTTCCATTCACAGAAGATAAAATTTTCGGTTTCGTTTACGGGTGCAACAATCGAAGGATCGTCTGTGGCAGCCACGACAGCGGAAGTCCGGCCGTGAAATGAATTTCTGAACGTAATAAATTTCTTTTTTCTTGAAGTGAAAGAAGCGACTTTCAGCGCATTTTCGTTTGCCTCCGCACCGGAATTGCCAAGAAATAAACTGTAATCTTCGTAACCGGAAATCTTTCCGAGCTTTTCCGCCAGTTCTTCCTGCAATTTATTGATCACCGAGTTGGAATAAAACCCAATCTGATCCAACTGGTTTTTGATTTTTGCCACATAATGCGGATGCGTGTGCCCAACAGAAATTACCGCGTGACCACCGTAAAAATCCAGATATTCGGTACCGTTTTCGTCCCAAAGTTTGCAGTTATCTGCCTTCACAATATTTACGGGCATCAACGGATATACATCAAATAATTTCATAATTAAAATACGGAAGGTTTAAGGTTAAGTCCGGCTTTTTCGTTGAAGCCAAACATAATATTCATATTCTGGATCGCCTGTCCGGAAGCGCCTTTCAAAAGATTATCGATTGCCACGTGAACGGCCAGATTTTTACCGACTTTTTCGATGTAAACAACGGCTTTGTTCGTGTTTACGACCTGTTTCAAATCGATTGGACTTGCTGAAACAAAGACAAACTTCGAATATTTGTATGCGTATTTATAGATTTCCTCAATTTCAACCTGGTGAAAATCGCTTTCCATCATCAAGGAAACGAAAATTCCACGCGTAAAATCACCGCGCCATGGGATGAAATTGATCTCCGTTTTTGTATCAGAAATCAGGGAAATGCTTTTTTCAATTTCCGCAATGTGCTGGTGAATAAAGGTTTTATAAGGTGAAATATTATCGCTTCGCCAGTTAAAATTCAGCGTCTGATGCAGCGCTTTTCCGGCACCTGTAGAACCTGTAATTCCAACGCACTGGATTTTTTCGATTTTTTCCTGCTTCAAAATCGGCAGAATTCCTAATTGAATCGCAGTAGCGAAACATCCGGGATTGGCGATATAAGAAGACTTCGCGATTTTTTCTTTGTTGAATTCTGAAAGTCCGTAGATGAATTTCTTATCGTTCCATTCTTCATCAACACGAAAATCGTTTCCAAGATCGATAATTTTGGTTTCAGGAGCGATGCCTTTTTCGTTTTCGATGAGCCAGTTTTTACTTTCACCATGCGGAAGACAAAGGAAAATAATATCCGCAGGCTGGGCTAAATTTTCGAATTTGAGACTGGTTTCTCCAACAAGATCTTTATGAACATCGGTAATAAAATAGCCTTGAAGACTTTGGCTCGTCACGAAAGAAATCTCCACATTCGGGTGATACAGCAAAATTCTGATTAATTCTCCTGCTGTAAATCCTGTCCCCCCAACAATTCCTGCTTTTATTTTTTCCATATTAATTCTTGTTGTTTACCTGATGATAAATGCTCAGCGCATTCGAATATATTTTTGAGAAACCTTTCACGTCAGATTCCGTCCAGGTTTTGTTCATTTCTCCGTAAGAACCGAAATCAGATGACATCAAATCATTTGGAGATTCAATTCCGATCAAACTGAAATGATAGGGTTTTAGTAAAATTTTCACTTTTCCGTTGACGGTTTTCTGAGAGCTTTCGAAAAGTGCTTCAAAGTCTTTCATCACGGGATCGAGTACGAGACCGTCGTGAAGGTAATTTCCATAAGAAAGGCTCAACTGGTCTTTAATTAAAAGCTGATTTTTCGTCAGCGTATGTTTTTCCAACAAATGATGCGCTTTCAGAATAATTAAAGGCGCCGCCGCCTCGAAGCTTACGCGGCCTTTAATTCCGATAATCGTGTCGCCGACGTGCGTGTCGCGGCCAATTCCGAAAGCCTGCGCAATTTCCTGGATTTTCTGGATTGCTTCGATCGGTTTTGAAAATTCCTCATCATTTACAGCTTTAATTTCCCCTTTTTCGAAAGTGATGGACATTTCTTCATGTTCGGTTTTTGAAACCTGAGTTGGATAAGCGGTTTCAGGAAGCGACAGGTTGGAAGTAAGCGTTTCTTTTCCGCCCACGGAAGTTCCCCAAAGTCCTTTATTGATGGAATACTGGGATTTTTCAAAATTGATTTCGAAACCGTTTTTCTTCAAAAATTCAATCTCTTCATTTCTGGAAAGTTTCAGATCACGGATTGGCGTAATGATTTCAACTTCCGGCAAAAGAATCTGGAAAATGCTGTCGAAACGAACCTGATCATTTCCCGCACCTGTACTTCCGTGCGCGATGGATTTTGCACCGATTTTTTTGGCATAATCAGCAATTGCAGTTGCCTGAAAAACTCTTTCAGAACTTACCGAAAGCGGATATGTATTGTTTTTTAAAACATTCCCGAAGATTAAATATTTGATACATTTTTCGTAATAATTCTCCGCATCATCTATAACGTGGAAAGATTTTACGCCCAACTGATAAGCGCGCTCCTCCGTTTTTTTAATTTCCTCTTCGGAAAATCCGCCGAGGTTTACCATCACCGCATGCACTTCCAGCTGCTTTACTTTTGAAAGGTAAACGGCGCAAAAAGAAGTATCGAGGCCGCCGCTATAAGCTAAAACTACTTTTTCCATAACATTGTTCTTATTTTTTTGAATTTTGAAAATAACTTCTGGTCATCTTCCGCTTCGGTTTTTTTACTATTTTCAGGTTCTTTCGCTTCACTTGGATTGTAAAGCATTGCGGTACAAAGGCAGTTTTTGCGCTCTTTGCTTTTGAGGATTTCGAAATTCACGCAGCTTTGGCATCCACTCCAGAAAACATCATCCTGGGTGAGCTCTGAGTAAGTAACCGGTTTATAACCAAGATTGCTGTTGATTTTCATCACGGCAAGTCCCGTGGTGAGGCCAAAAAGTTTTGCGTCGGGATATTTTGTTCGGGAATAATCGAAAATGACTTCTTTGATTTTCCTAGCCAATCCTTCATTCCTGAATTTTCTGGAAACTATCAACCCGGAATTCGCCACATAAGTCTTATTGCTCCAGGTTTCGATATAACAGAAGCCGGCCCACTCGTCGGCCGCAGAAAAAGCCATCACAGCCTTGCCTTCATTAATTTTTTCTTCAAGGTAAGAAGCGGTACGTTTTGCGATTCCCGTTCCGCGTTCCTTAGCAGATTCCTCAATTTCTCTCAAGATTACCGGTACATATTTTAAGTCCTGCACCTCTGCAACTTTTACTGTAAATTTCGTATTCACTGTACGTTTATCTAATTAAGTCGGCAAAAATAGATATTTTTTGTTTATTACAAAATGTTTTTAGATATATTTTTCAAAAAAGAGGGTCATCTCGAGCATAATTATCTACGAAACCTTTTGATTTAAGATAAAAATTCTGTTCGCAAATCGCCAAAAAAAATCCCTCTCAATAAATTGAAAGGGATGAAACGCGATATATTTTAAAGCTACATCAAAAATATGTTGACATGCTTTATAGCGTGCGCAAATTCTTAAAATCTATTTACACACCGTACAGTAATTTGCAATGCCACAATCATTACACATTTTGCAGTTTGCCGCATTGAAATAATCTGCCTCATTACAGCCATAGACTTTTGCAAAATATTCATACGCTTTCTGGCATTTTGCGGTTCCTTTTGGGATTGGAACCGTGTTTTGGGAGCCTGCAGGACAGGTAAACGTAAAATCATAGCCCGGAAGCTGCGTCGCACTCGGTTCTACAACTTCTTCTTCGTCCCTGCCGAATAGGTCTTCAAAACAACTTACGTTAATTACCGACATCGCGAAAATCAACGAAATCAAAAATAACAGTTTTTTCATGGTTTATTTTTTTATTAATGGAATTTATTACTAAAACAAATTTAGACTATACATTCAATCAATACAATCCCACTTTCGAGTGATTTTTAATAATTTAGAAATATCTGAAAACCAAAAAAAAACCCTTTCACTATTGTGAAAGGGATTGAATATGAAACTTATCAACTTAAAACTGCATTTCGGGAATTTCCCCTTCGACGATGAGTTCGGCTTCGGTGGCTTTAATAATATCCTCGACTGAAACTCCGGGCGCTCGCTCCAAAAGTTTGAAACCATTTGGCGTAACATCCATCACAGCCAATTCGGTCACCACTTTTTTCACACAACCAACTCCGGTCAAGGGAAGCGTACATTTTTTGAGGATTTTGCTTTCACCAGCTTTGTTTACGTGCATCATCGCGACGATAATATTCTCCGCCGACGCCACTAAATCCATGGCGCCGCCCATACCTTTCACCAATTTTCCCGGAATTTTCCAGTTGGCTATATCACCGTTTTCGGAAACTTCCATCGCTCCAAGAATGGTAAGATCCACTTTTTTGCTGCGGATCATTCCAAAACTGAAAGCAGAATCGAAAAATGAAGCGCCCGGAAGTGTTGTTATCGTCTGTTTTCCGGCATTAATTAAGTCCGGATCCTCTTCGCCTTCGTAAGGAAAAGGACCCATCCCGAGCACCCCATTTTCACTCTGAAATTCCACGGAAATGTCCTGCGGAACATAGTTTGCGACTAAAGTGGGAATTCCAATACCGAGATTTACATAATAGCGGTCTTTAACTTCCTTTGAAATTCGCTGTGCGATTTGTTCTTTTGTCAACATTATGCTTCTCTTTTTCGGGTTGTACGCTGCTCGATTCTCTTTTCATATTTCTCACCCTGAAAGATGCGCTGCACCATAATTCCGGGGATGTGAATTTGATTTGGATCCAGTTCGCCCGGTTCCACAAGTTCTTCCACTTCAGCGATAGTTATTTTTCCGGCGCCAGCCATTGGCGCATTGAAATTACGTGCAGTTCCTCTAAATATTAAATTTCCTGCGTAATCACCTTTCCAGGCTTTTACTATAGAGAAGTCTGCTTTATACGCATGCTCAAGGATATGCATCTTACCGTCAAATTCTTTTGTTTCCTTGCCTTCAGCTACTTCGGTTCCATAGCCTGCAGGTGTATAAAATGCCGGAATTCCGTGTTGTGCAGCGCGACATTTTTCGGCTAAAGTTCCCTGTGGTGTCAATTCCACTTCCAGTTCACCGGAAAGCATCTGTCTTTCGAACTCAGCATTTTCTCCCACATAGGAAGCGATCATCTTTTTGATTTGCTTTTTCTGAAGCAAAAGTCCGAGGCCGAAATCGTCTACTCCGGCGTTATTGGAAATACAGGTAAGGTTGGTGACATTGCTTTCTACCAATTGATTGATACAATTCTCCGGAATACCGGAGAGGCCGAAGCCGCCTACTATTAATGTCATGCCGGCGGAAATGCCTTCTATGGCTTCCTGAGCGTTTTTTACTCTTTTGTCGATCATTGTTTTTACACGTTTTTTCGGTTACTAAATTTAGGTTTTTTTTTGAGATTAAGGGTTTTGAAAAACGGCATTGATTTTCAGCGTGTACCGCGTGAGGGATGGCAGCGGCATCCCCCTCGTCCCCTGCTAAGGGGCGAGGGGATATAGCGAACAGCCCGACCCGATGAGAGGAATGGAGCGCGAGCGGCCGCAGGCCGCGAGCGTGAAATGACCGAAGAGGGACACGCCCAGATTGAGATGAGGAGTTGGAGTGTTTGAGTTTTTGAGTTTTTGAGTGGTGAATCAGTGGTTTTTAATTGATGAAAAGAACACGACATTATTTCGGTTAAGATGTTGGCTGGTAATAATTTTTGTGCTATTTTTGCAGCCTGTTAATCAACCTCTGACGAAGGACGTGAATGTTGCTTGGCTAGACAAAAAATTTTTTATTTAAAAAATGGATTTATTAAAGTACGTACAAGACAAGTACATTGCTAAGAAAGAATTCCCTGAATTCAAAGCCGGTGACACCATCACTGTGTATTACGAAATTAAAGAAGGTGCTAAAACGAGAACTCAGTTCTTCAAAGGAACTGTAATCCAGCTAAGAGGTACCGGTCTTACGAAGACTTTCACCATCCGTAAAATGAGTGGTGATGTAGGTGTAGAGAGAGTTTTCCCTATTAACATGCCTGCACTTCAGAAAATTGAAGTTGACAGAAGAGGTAAAGTTCGCAGAGCGAGAATCTACTACTTCCGTAACCTACGTGGTAAAAAAGCGAGAATCAAAGACGCTGCATACAAAAAGTAATTCAGACTTACTTCATAAGAAAACCCATCAGATTTGTTCTGGTGGGTTTTTTGTTGCTGAAATGCCGGTGCATTCTACACGACTGCGCCAAAATGCAGGCAGCGAAAATGATAATACAGTTGCAAGCCTACTTTTTTATTAACAGTTTGGTTGAATAATTCGTGTCCTGGCCTAAAGCTTTTACGAAGTACACGCCATTTGGCAATGCGTGCGTATCTACGGCTTCAGAGCCTGAAATTTTTTGGGTTGAAACTAATTTGCCGGTGGCGTCGAAGATTTCGACATGTATTTTTCCTAACCCGTTTTTAGCGGGTTTGATATACAATTCATTTTTCGCCGGATTTGGATAGATTGTACCGCATTTATCTGAAGTTAGGACGCCGCTGCTGCCTAAAACTAAATTCGAATAGAATATCTTATGACCTGCCGGATTGGTAACTACCAGATTTCTACCGGCAGACACCTCGTTATACTCAAAATAGAAACGGTCTAAAGGCTGCGACGGATAATAAAAATCCATCACTATGTTGTCGAAATCCCGCATCTCCTGAAGTCCCGGATCCCAAATATCTATGTAGGATCTGACGAGGTTTTGAAGCTGGAAGTAAGCCGCGTTATTCGGACCGAATGTAAGCTGACCAGTACAGTAGTTAAAAAAACGTGATTCGAATGTATTATTTTGAGCATTGAAAATCACTTTGCCGGATTCTTTAAAGGACTCGGGCGGATAATAATCGGTACCATTCCAATTAATTTTCATGATTGTCCAATCAGTACTTTGCAGCAAATGACTGTAAGGCTGTGACCACGCAACGCTTGAAAGTACTGCGAAAATGAGAATGTAAATTTTTTTCATGATGTGTGTGTTTTTAGTAAATTAAAGTTATCAAAATTTTAACGATGATTAAAAATATATACAACCGGTACAGGTATCGAGCGGCAAAAGCGGGACGATCACTCCAAAAAAACGCAGTAGAACCATCCCGCAAACAAAACCGCCCTGCAAAAGCAGAGCGGCTATTAGAAATCTGATTCTTGAAATTACTTTCTGATAATCAGTTTAGATGAATAATCTATACCCAATCCTGAAGCTTTCACGACGTATACGCCATTTGGCAGCGACTGTGTATTCACCGCCTCAGAGGCAGCCACTTTTTGGCTCGTTACTAGCTTCCCTGAAGCATCGTAGATCTGAACCATTACTTTACCCGCAATGTTTTTAGAAGTTTGCAGGAAGAATTCGTTCTTCGCCGGGTTCGGATAGATCGTGATTCCACGATCCGCAGCCACATTACCAGTAGCAAGCGTAGTACATGCCGGATCAGGTGTCGGTTCTGTGTAGTCACCTTGCTGATCATTGATGTTAGTTGCTGACCCTGCTGAAGCATTAACCCCAAGACCGCGTCTTGCAAATACGCTCCAAATCATGCATTTATCCTGTTTGCCTGTTGTAGCTTCTTCGGCAGCCAAAATAGCGTTTCGACCCTGGATAAATCCTGGATTTGTAGGCGTAAGTTTAAGTGCGTCAACTACAAGCTGAAGAACTCTTGCACTTCCACTGTTCGGGTTGGCCATCACATCTGATGCATAACCGTACTTTTCAACATATTTCCAGTGCAGATCCCAAAGCATGCTTGCCCACACGAAACCGATAGAGTGAACATCAGGAACAAGTGCGCCAGCAGTGTTGGTATATTCCATTCCGTTTGTGTCACCGTATTCATAATTATTAATTCCAAAATCCGGTGAATACTGTGCCGGGCGAATCCCTAAACCTGTAATTGGTTCCGTAGTAGCATAAG
Organism: Kaistella rhinocerotis; assembly: GCF_030243905.1. Classification (NCBI taxonomy): domain Bacteria; kingdom Pseudomonadati; phylum Bacteroidota; class Flavobacteriia; order Flavobacteriales; family Weeksellaceae; genus Kaistella; species Kaistella rhinocerotis. The sequence goes on from NZ_JASSYY010000001.1 coordinate 684,128, forward strand.
TCCCGATTCCACGTGGAACTGAAGCGTCATCTCCCGGACGGTTGGTAAGCATCAAAGCAAAGAAATCTGACCAGCCCTCACCCATCTGTTCTTTGTTTATCGAAGAGCTCAGCTGCCCTACCAATCTTGTAGAAATTCCGTGACCGTATTCATGAATTACGATTCCGTTATCAAAACTTCCATCACGTGTTTTCTGCATCAGGGGATCGTACTTCAGCGTAATATTTACAGGAGCAGATGCCTGCAGCAAACCTTTCATGTAAACTCCTTCTGAATTCTCGATAAGTACCGAAGGAATCGTGATCGTAGGGTCTACGCCGGCCATACCTGCTGTAGGAGTAGACGTTGGTAAGCTATAAATAATAGCAGCTACGGCGCCGGCATTCTGTGCATTTTTAACTTTAACCACAAAATCGCAGCTTCCTCTTTCTACCAGGCCAATAAGACCCGTAAGTGAACCTGCAGGTAATGCTGTACATGCATCCAGAACCGGTGAAAGTTTCACATCAGCTGTAACTCCCGTTGCCGTAAGTGCTGGTCCGAAAGTGGTGGAAATGTAGTTCTGTACTACGCGACCCACGGCTTCAGGAGGTGAATTATAATACACACGCTCAATCACAGACGGATCCCAAAGGTACATCTGCATTCTTGGACGCGTACCGTCACCCGGCGTAGCAAAGTTTGCGTTATTTGTACCACCGCCATCCTGTGCTTCAGCCTGAACATAATCATTCTGATTGCCGCCTTTACCGAAGTTCCAGGCCTGGAAGTTACGCGCAGTCTCAGTGAAACCAAGACGATAGAAAATATCGTGAATCTTGTTATTTACATAGAAAAGGTTCGAGATAGCTGCATTCATGTTACCTGCTGTATCATTTACCGTAAACGGGAAATCGAAAACGCGGTTTGCGCCACCATCTGCATAGGCTCCCGGTGCATTGTTGTTGGCCTTGTCTTCATAAGCCATCACATTGTTTCCGCGGGTTGTGGTGTAAGTTCCGGTGTAAGTTCCGCCAGGAATTGTGTGCCAACCTTCAGGTGAGGCATCTGCAAACCAAGGATTTGAAACCAACTGACGTCCACCGTGGCTTGGGCTTTCCACAGGTAGTGGAAATACGCGGTAACTCGCGTCCTGCGGAGCTGCTGCTACTGCTTTTGCGGTATTTGAGAAATCATTTAAAAAGCCTTCCGGTGTATGTGCCGAATAATCGTGGTGATAGGCATCATGCTTAAATGAGCAGGACACGGTAAGGTTTTCTTTGCTTAATATTTCACCGGTAGCAGCATCAGCTAAGATATCCCAGTAATTTGATGTTCCTTTTTCTTCAAATACGAACTCGTGGCAAAGCTTCAGGTCATTGGATGGCGTAAGGTAATACACCATTCTTGTTTTCACGAACGGCACGTCCAAATCTGCATCTTTAATGCTGATTAATCTGTAATCTGCACTGTTTTTCAGGTTAAGAGTCTGTGCTACGTTCTGGAAGATGGATTTCTCTGCGCGCGCCGATGAAGGCTGCGATACATGAGTGTAAGTCTTTGCAAAATTATCGGTAAAATAATTGATCCTGCTGTCTTTTACAAGTGCTGTAGCCACCGCGTTGTAAACCGGAATTCCGTTGTACGATTGCTGAACTTTAATTACATCCGCATTCATCGATTTCGAAAAATCCTGTGCGATAATCTCGAAATTATTGAGGTCGGCTTTCATAAATGTATTCTTCGATGACATGTGCTGCTTTATTATGGACTGGAAATCCTGTGCAGACGTGTTACCAAAAGAAAACATCAGACAAACTGCCGCAATTTTCAAAGGTAAATTTCTGTTTTTCATATATATTGATTATTAGGCACCGAATTTATAAAAAATATAGACATGTGCTAACTTTTTTTTACAAAAAAACGCCTCCGGTTGCGGAGGCGTCATTTATAAAGATTTGTAAGGATTAGTTCCCTTCCATTTTCTTTTTAAGTTCTGCAAGAACGTCAAGATCTCCCAGTGTAGATTTCTCTTCGTTACCTGTAGAAGTCATTGATGAACGTGAAGAAGAATTGTCTTTCACATTCTTTCTTTCCTCATCTCTGAAAGTTGCAGTGTGAGACACTACTACTCTCTTGAATTCTTTGTTGAATTCGATTACTTTGAACTGAGCATCTTCACCTTTCTTGATTTTAGATCCGTCTTCCTTCTCTAATAATCTAGATGGGCAGAAAGCTTCTACTTCAGCATCTTCTAACTGTACCTGAGCTCCCTTGTCGAAAACTTCTGTAGTTTTACCAGCGTGCACTGTTCCTTCAGCATATTTAGTTTCGAATTTATCCCAAGGGTTCTCAAGAAGTTGCTTGTGACCTAATGAAAGTCTTCTTGCAGCTGTATCCAATTCAAGAACTACAACTTTAAGTTTATCACCGACGTTGCAGAATTCGGATGGATGCTTGATTTTCTTAGTCCAGGAAAGATCAGAGATGTAGATAAGACCATCGATACCTTCTTCTAACTCTACGAATACACCGAAGTTAGTGAAGTTTCTTACAGTACCTGTATGCTCAGAACCTACTGGGTATTTAGACTCAATATTAGACCATGGATCTTCGTTAAGCTGCTTCATACCTAGAGAAATTTTTCTGTCTTCTCTGTCTAAAGTTAAAACTTCAGCTTCTACTTCATCACCTACTTTCACGAAATCACCAGCGCTTCTCAAGTGAGTAGACCAAGACATTTCAGATACGTGGATCAATCCTTCAACACCTGGAGCAACTTCTACAAATGCACCATAGTCAGCAAGAACCACTACTTTACCTTTAACTCTGTCACCCACTTTCATGTCAGCAGAAAGTGCATCCCAAGGATGAGCTTCAAGCTGCTTCATACCAAGTTGGATTCTTGTTTTCTCATCATCGAAATCAAGGATTACCACTTTTACAGTTTCACCGTCTGAAAGGATCTCAGATGGGTGGTTAACTCTAGACCAGGAAAGGTCTGTAATGTGGATAAGTCCGTCAACACCTCCAAGATCAACGAATACACCGTAAGAAGTGATGTTTTTAACAGTTCCTTCAAGAACCTGACCTTTTTCAAGCTGACCGATGATCTCTCTCTTCTGACCTTCAAGGTCTGCCTCGATAAGAGCTTTGTGAGATACAACAACGTTTTTGAACTCTGGGTTGATTTTCACAACTTTGAATTCCATTGTTTTACCAACGAACTGATCGTAATCTTTGATAGGCTTCACATCAATCTGTGAACCTGGCAAGAACGCCTCGATGCCGTGTACGTCTACGATCATACCACCTTTCGTTCTTGACTTTACGAAACCGTTTACGATTTCACCAGTTTCGTGAAGCTCGTTAACTTTATCCCAAGCTTTCAGCGTTCTGGCTTTTTTATGAGAAAGCTGTAGCTGTCCAGACTTGTCTTCTCTTCTGTCAACCATTACTTCTACTTCATCACCTACCTGCAATCCTTGGTTGTAACGGAATTCGTTAAGAGAGATTACACCTTCAGACTTGAAGTTAATGTCAACGATCGCCTCTTTGTCAGTAAGTCTTACAACTCTACCTACAAGAACGTCATTGTCCTGAAGATTGTTAAGAGAACCGTTGTAGATTTCCTCTAAATCGCTTTTCTCTTTTCTAGCGTCTGCATCAAGACCTGATTCGAATGAATCCCAATCAAACTGCTCTGGTGCTACGTTTTGGTTCAAAAGAACCTCTGCTTTGTCTGTCGTTTCTGACATAATAAAATAATTTGTATTCCTTATTTTTCAATCTTTGGCTTAATGTGGTTAATGAAAAATACGGAAGATGTTAATTGTTAATGTTTTAACTTTGCCAAATGCTTCCACAAAAAGTGGTGCAAAAATAAGCAATTATTCTCACTGCCACAATATCTTAGGCATTAATATACAGCTATTCTGAGGAGGTTTTTCCGCGCTTGTCATTTTAATTTACCTTTGCAGCATGGAATTCGACTTAATTTACCGCAAACTGCAGATTCAGGACATGAATCAAATGCAGAAATCAGTATTTACCGCAACTGAAAATAATCGTGACACCGTCCTTCTTTCACCTACAGGCTCCGGAAAAACACTCGCGTTTTTATTTGCGGTTTTGCGCAGTTTGCAAAAGAATGTTTCCGGCGTTCAAGCTATGATTTTGGTTCCTGCGCGTGAGCTTGCATTACAGATCGAACAGGTGTTCAAAGCCATGGGAACTGATTTTAAAGTTTCCATCTGCTACGGCGGACACGACAAAAAAATAGAAGTTAACAATTTAAAAGACGCTCCTGCCCTGCTTATCGGCACTCCGGGACGTATCGCTTATCACATCAGAAACGAAAATTTCGACCCGACGACCGTCCATACCTTGATTTTGGATGAATTCGATAAGGCGCTTGAACTTGGTTTTGAAGATGATATGGCTTTCATCATCCGTTCGCTGGAAAATTTAGAACAAAGAATCCTGACCTCAGCTACAGCGATGGATAAAATTCCCGATTTTGTTGGCTTGAAAGATGAAAAGATTTTAAGCTTTTTAAAATTACAGGAAGCGAAACCCGATATTCAACTCAAAAAAGTGATGACGATTTCTGAGGAGAAACTTGACACGCTTTTCAAGCTTCTTTGCCAAATCGGAAATAAACGCACCTTGATTTTCTGTAATCACCGCGATGCCGTTGATCGTATTTCCGACCTATTACGTGAAAAAGGCATTGACCGTGAAACCTTCCACGGAGGAATGGAACAGGACGAAAGAGAGCGCGCGCTGCTGAAATTCAGAAATGATTCCGCGAGAATTTTAATCACGACAGATTTAGCTGCACGAGGATTGGACGTTCCGGAAGTAGAATCGATTGTTCATTATCAACTTCCGCCAAAAGAAGACGCATTTATCCATAGAAACGGCCGCACAGCCCGTATGAATGCAAAAGGTTTTGCCTATCTGATCATGACCGAAGAGGAAAATTTTCCTTTTATTAAAAGCGACACACCGGTACAAACGGTTTCGGACCAATGCAGGATTCCGGCAAAAACACCGTTCCAAACGATTTATATCAGCGCCGGCAAGAAGGACAAAGTAAATAAAGTGGATATCGTGGGTTACCTCATCAAAAAAGGTGAACTGACGAAGGAAGATATCGGTTTGATCGAGGTAAAAGATACCACTTCTTATGTTGCGGTAAGTCGCTCAAAAGTGCGGGATCTGCTTAAAAAATTAGGCTCGGAAAAACTGAAAGGCAAAAAAGTAAAAATTGAGGTCGCTTATTAAATTCATTTTCAAATCGCTATCTTTAAAAATCAATTTGCATACTTAGATGAAACTTAATCTGCCCGACAAATTATACTATCCGATTGGTGAAGTGGCAAAAGCTTTTAACGTAAATGCCTCGCTGATACGTTATTGGGAGCAGGAATTCCCGATCATAAAGCCTAAAAAAAACAAAAAAGGCAACCGCTACTTCACTCCTGAAGACATCAAAAACCTTCAGATCATCTATCATCTTGTCAAAGAGAAAGGTTACACGCTTGACGGTGCCCGAATCGCTCTGGCAACCAACAGCAAAATCTCCGAAACCGTTTCCATCATCAGCCGTCTTGAGTTCGTAAAGGCAGAACTCGTCAAACTGAAAGACTCCTTAGTTGAAAAACCTTAGCCGTTAAAGGTTGATTATACTTCACAATGTAGGTGGTTTACACCACTGAAAATCAGCGTGTACGCGATAATTTTAAATAAAAATCGCCATGCGCCACCACATCCAACTTTCCGCCGCCAAGAACTACTTTTTAGGCTTAGCAACATCCGGTGCCATTCTGCTTACCGGTTTATACTATTTCAATTCAAAAAGTCCTTCATCTGAACCAAACCCTACAGATGTCAAATTAAATTTCGTCTCCGCAGAACAGATTCCGCTGCAGGACTTCGATCCAAATGAATTAAGTGACGTGCAGTGGGAAAATCTGGGATTCAGCACGAGACAGGTTGCCACAATTCTAAAATATAAGCAGGTTGTAGGCGGCGCTTTTGAGTCGAAGGCACAATTGAAGAAATGTTATGCGATCTCCGCAGAAAAATTTGCGCAGTTAGAACCTTACATCCTACTTCCGGAAAATTCTCAGAACAGTTATCAGAAATTCGGAAACTACAGACCTCACTACCGAAGTTATTCACCAGCAAACAATCGCAACAACCAACAACTTCATTTAACGCGAAAGTTTAATCCCGACGACCTTAGCGCAGATGATTTTGTACGGTTAGGCTTTTCGGAAAAACAGGCGAACTCGATTCTAAAATACAAACAATATCTGGGCGGCAGCTTCATCAGTAAGGAAAAATTCAGAGCCTGCTTCATGATCAGCGATGAAAAATACCGACAGATGGAGCCGTACCTGCTTCTACCCGATTCTGCTCCGGAAAACATAATGACTGTAAACAACTTCCGCCAGGCACAGCAGAAACCAACGGTTAAGTATCAGAAATTTGATCCGAACAGAACCGATTTAGCCGGTTGGATAGCTTTGGGTTTTTCGGAGAAGCAGGCGCACGTGATCATTAATTATCGTGACCGAAAACTCCGCGGCAGTTTCAAATCGCTCGAGGATATCCAAAGTTGTTTTGTAATCTCGCCAGAAAAATTTGAGGAATTAAAGCCTTATATTATATTGGATAGGGAAAATTCGACTTCAGCAAACACGCCCAAAGCATCTTTCACGTCGAAAACTTATAATAATGAGGCGTCGCCCGAAACCAAGACTGATTTTTCAAAAACCGATCTCAACCAAATCACCTTTAAGCAATTGCAGGAATTTGGTTTTGATGACAAGAGTGCCGCAATGATTTTAAGCTACCGTAAAAAACTTGGCGGTTTCGTGACCAAAGAGCAGATTGTAGATACGTATGATATCGACAGAATCTTGGCTCAGCGTCTTATTTATGTTGCGCCACTTGATATTTCATCTGTTCCAAAATACAGACTAGCAGAGGCACCCGAAGAATGGCTGCGAAATCATCCCTACTTCAAATATTCCGCTGATAAGATTATCTACTATCGCATCACCCATCCGGATGACAGGAAAATCTGGAAGTTCCTGAAGCTAAAACCAGAATATGAAACCCGGATGCGACTTTATGTACGGAATGACTGAACGTTTTTTATTTTTTAATGAATTTTAATGTTTGCTGATCGAGTTTCAGTGTATAAACGCCCGTTACCAGACGACTTACATCAATTGAATTGGCCTTTTTGAATGGATATTGAATAACACAAACTGATTTCCCGCTCGCATCGAAAATTGAAAGCGAACCGACTTTTTCCCGTGAATTACCCTCAACATACAGCGTATTTCCGGTCACCGGATTAGGATAAATTCTGAAACTGTTCTGCGGGGCGGCTGAAGCACTTCCGGTTGATAAGTTTCCGAGATTTTGACAATAATCGGCCGGGTAGGTTTGCCATTCAGAAAGCGTGAAAGTGGCATTAGGCTCAGTAACAGCATTTAGTCGGTAAAGAGACTTATTTGCCAACGTTGAATAATTGTCAGTCGCGCGTACACCAATAGCATCTACAGTTGAATTCAAATATCGCAGTTCAAGATACTGACTGCCGGAAAAGGCCATTTGCGGCGATGCCGAGACGAAACGAGCCTCCTCATTAGTAATACAGGAAAAATTAGAATATGGATTCAGTACTACGAAAGTTTCATTATGCTGAACCACGCCTTCAAGTTCATAGGGTGCCGGGAAATAGTAATTGTCATTCACACTGTTATAAAACTGAATGGTTAAGCGGTATTTGTTCAGATCTACTGCATGGCCGGTTCTGTTTGTGATTTCAATTGCGGCATTCTGGCCGGTGCCTTCCAAATATTTCGTAATCTGTAAATCCTTTGCATATGCATCAGAAGCTAGCGTTGTAACGGAAATAAGATTACTTTCCGCCGATTCCAGATAGCCGTTGTCGAACGCGCGGACGGTGAAGTTATATAGAGTTCCCGGTTGCAAATGATCCACAGTGAAGCTTGTATCCTTCGTGACACCCACCAGAAGACCATTCTGATAAATGCGGTATCCCAACACGTCCCCTGATTCGGAGGCGGACCAGTTCAGATTAACAAAATATGCACTGGTAACTGACGCCGAAAGATTTTGAACCGCTGCAGGTGCTGCCGCGTCCGGGGTCTGCGTCCAGATCACGTTCACCCATTCCGGATGGTCAATAAACGGATTTCGGTTTTTTTGGATGGCAAAAACCGAATTGTTACGGTCTATTTCCCTTTGCGAAACCGGATCCTGTGCGTGCCACTGAAGCAACATCTGAACATACCAGTTTTCAAATGCTTTTTCTTCCGTACCGTCCAGAGGGCTGGTATCATTAGCCGCTGAACTTCCGTTATAGAAATTAAATGAACTCAGTTTACCCTCATACCGTACCGCGAAATACAGCAGACTTCTGGCAACATCCCCTTTAAATTCATTGATAGGTTCATAAACTCTTCCGGTATAGCCTGAGCTTGCCGTCCCGTTTTTACTTATCTTGGAAGAATTGGTGAAAGTGTAATAGTTGGTGCTGCCCGCAACCCCATACGGATAATTACTTCGCAACTGGTTGATCCGCGCATCTGTCGGAATTACATAAAACAGGTCCGAATACATCGGGTAATTACTGTTATAGGTACTTTGTGGCATCATGTGCTCACGGTTCCAGCCTTGTCCTTCAGCAGAAGCAGAACCTATAATGTTAGCGATTGTGTATTCATATACATCTGGCCCATTTGGAATTTCCGAGTAGATATCAAGGAGAATTGTATTATTACCAGCACTGTGATCGTAATAACGGTCAAGATCGGTTTGATTATAAAATGCGGGCAAATCTCCATAATGCCACGTTATATTTTTCTTTGAGACTATTTCGTGCAGTTTACTTTTCAACGCATAGCCGGTAAGCGAGGCAGTTCCATCATAGTAGCCTGCCGGCGCCTGCGAAAATGCATAATAAGAAGTGAGGACTGATAAAAGTAAAATTCGCTTCATGTAATAATTTTAAAAAAGCTAAATTAATCATTTACAGGAAGCATGGCATCAAGTGGATACTTTATTTTAGAACGTACTTTGGACTTAATGTCACCGCTACCACTGCCGACGTACGCTTGACAAAAAAAATTATTCTGCATCCTTCATTTTAATTATCTTTGGAAACAAAACATAAGATATGAGTAGCGACATTATGGATAACATTTCAATGATTGCCGAAACTGCCAAAGATTTTGCAGAAAAGAACATTCGCCCAAGAATTATGGAATGGGACGAGAGCCAGCATTTCCCGGTTGAACTTTTTCACCAGCTTGGTGAGATGGGTTTTATGGGGATCGTAATTCCTGAAGAATACGGTGGCTCCGGTTTAGGCTATCATGAATATGTGGCCATTTTGGATGAAATTTCGCAGGTAGACCCTTCAATAGGTCTTTCAGTTGCTGCGCATAACTCCCTGTGTACTAACCATATTTACGAATTCGGAAATGAGGAACAGCGCCATAAATGGTTGCCACAACTGGCTTCCGGAAAAGTAATCGGTGCCTGGGGCCTGACAGAACACAACACAGGTTCAGATTCGGGCGGAATGAGCACAACAGCTGTAAAAGATGGCGATGACTGGGTTATCAACGGGGCGAAAAATTTCATCACACACGCGATTTCCGGCGACATAGCAGTAGTGATGACTCGCACAGGCGAAAGAGGAGCTAAAAACAATTCCACCGCTTTCGTGCTTGAAAAAGGAATGGAAGGCTTCACTTTCGGACGTAAAGAAAACAAACTCGGAATGCGTGCTTCTGAAACAGCGGAACTCATTTTCGATAATGTCCGCGTACCTGACGCCAACCGCTTAGGCGAGGTAGGTTCAGGTTTCAAACAGGCCATGAAAATTCTGGATGGCGGACGTATCTCTATCGCTGCTCTAAGCTTAGGAATTGCCCGCGGAGCATACAAAGCTGCTTTAAAATATTCACTTGAGAGACATCAGTTCGGTCAACCGATCAATCAGTTCCAGGCAGTGAATTTTATGCTTGCAGACATGGCAACTGAAATCGACGCGGCAGAATTACTTATTCAGCGTGCCTCCAATCTCAAAAACGCCAAGAAACCGATGACTAAAGAAGGTGCAATGGCTAAACTGTATGCATCTGAGGCTTGCGTGCGCATCGCAAACAATGCGGTACAGATTTTTGGAGGTTATGGTTACACCAAAGATTTCCCGGTAGAGAAGTTTTACCGCGATGCGAAACTTTGTACAATCGGCGAAGGTACTTCAGAAATTCAAAAATTGGTGATTGGCCGCGAGATTTCCCGACAATAATCAATCATAAACAATAGAAAAAACACCGGTAGCGGTGTTTTTTTTTGCTTAAACGCTAATTTCGATAAAATCATCGATTTAAACTTTTCTCTAAATTTTTTATAGTAAAACACATTATGTAATTTGTTTTTTTATATACATTTGATTTTTCTTAACGGAAACAATAATTCAAATTATTTGTATTAAATGAAAACAAAACTATTATCGCTCGCATTCGCGGCAGTAGCCGGTTTGACCTTTGGCCAAACCGGTTCTTTGTGGACTCAAACTTCCCGTTCGGCGCACGCTGAAGTCATCGGAAATAAAGTTTCCATACAGACGCCCAGGCTTTTTCAGCTTGACATTGAAGGCTTGAAACAGGCTTTAAAAAACGCTCCGAAAAAACTCGCAGCAGATGAAAAATCAGGGAAAATAATAAGTTTCCCTTCCGGTGAGGGTAATTTAGAAGATTTTAAGGTTTCAGAACAGTCGAATTTTGAACCTGCACTGGCCGCAAAATATCCGGACATCAAAGCCTATGTGGGCCAAAGCCTATCGGATCCTTCCAAAATAATTTACTTCAGTGTTTCTCCGCTCGGACTTTCGTCCATGGAAATTCATGCGGACAATTCTGCCGTGTTTATTGAGCCTTACACAACCGACGCACAAACCTATGTTGTGTACAAAAGATCTGACAAAAAAGATAATTTAAGCAAATTTGAATGTACCACGATCGATGATGTTCGGGCCCAGACCGACCTTTCAGCCAGACCGAACGCAGACGACGGTTTACTTCGTACTTTCAGGCTCGCGCTTTCGTGCACAGGAGAATATGCCGTTTATTTTGGCGGAACAAAGGCACAGGCACTTGCAGCGATGAACAACACGATGACGCGCGTAAATGGCGTTTTCGAAAAAGACTTTTCGGTAAGAATGGTTTTAATCGCGAATAACGATGCCGTGATTTACACCAACGCTTCCACAGACCCCTATTCAAACGCATCATCTATGTCGCAATGGAATAACCAGCTTCAGACGACTTTGACAAATGTAATCGGTGAAGCCAACTACGACATCGGGCACCTTTTTGGTGCTTCCGGCGGGGGAGGAAATGCGGGCTGTATCGGCTGCGTCTGCGTAAACGGTTCAAAAGGCAAAGGTATAACCTCCCCTGCTGATAACATTCCGGCTGGTGATAACTTCGATATTGATTATGTTGCACATGAAATGGGTCATCAGTTTGGCGGAAACCATACTTTTACTCATTCCAATGAAGGCACAGGTGTTCAGATGGAGCCTGGATCGGGCTCCACGATCATGGGCTATGCGGGCATTACGTCGGTTGACATTCAGCCTCATTCAGACCCAATCTTTCATGCAGTGACCATTCAGCAGATCACAAATAATATTAAATCCAAAACCTGCTCAGTAAATACGCCCACAGGAAACTCAATCCCGACAGCCAACGCAGGTTCTGATTATACGGTTCCGAAAAGTACGCCTTACATGCTTACCGGAACTTCGAGTGATGCGAACGGTGATGTACTTACCTACATTTGGGAACAGATGGACAACCAAACTACATCGGCAGCGCCAAGCGCAACAAAAACAACAGGTGTGAATTTCCGCAGTTGGGTACCTACCACCTCGCCTACGCGGTACTTCCCTCGGATGCAGTCGGTTTTAGCCGGTGCAACCACCACGGCTGGGCAGGAAATTACTGTTGAGGCGCTTTCATCAGTTGCGAGAAATCTTAATTTCAGATTTACAGTTCGTGATAACCGTCCAGACGGTTCCGGAAATAATTCAGATGATGCCGTGATTACGGTGAATGCGACCGCAGGACCATTTACAGTTACTTCACAGTCTTCTGCTGTTACATACAGCGGTGGTTCTTCACAGCCAATAACATGGAACGTTGCCGGTACAACCGCCAATAATATCAATGCCGCAAACGTAGACATTCTTTGGTCAACAGACAATGGAAACAGCTGGACAACATTACTCGCAGGAACACCAAACGACGGTTCTCAAAATGTTACAATCCCGAACTCAGCTACTTCCACAGGACGAATCATGGTGAAAGGCAGCAACCACATTTTCTTTAATGTGAATAAAGCCAACATCACTGTGACCGCGGGTACTTCAGACACAGAGGCGCCAACGGCACCAACACTTGCAGCTTCCGGAACCACTCAAAATTCGACAAATCTGTCGTGGAGCGGTGCAACGGATAATGTGGGAGTTACCGGTTACGAAATTTACCGTGGTTCCACATTGCTTGGAAATACGTCAGCCACAAATTACACAGCGACAGGTCTGGCAGCATCTACTACATACACCTTTACAGTAAAAGCTATGGATGCAGCGGGCAACACTTCGGCAGCGAGCAATTCGGTTTCCGTTACCACACTTGCTCCCGCGAGTGACACCACAGCGCCAACGGCTCCCACTTTATCTGCTTTAGGAACTACATCTTCAGCCACTAATTTAAGCTGGAGCGGTGCAACTGACAATGTGGGTGTTACAGGTTACGATGTTTATCAAAATTCAGCGCTGATCGGTTCTACAGCTTCAACATCTTATTCAGTTACCGGTCTTACGGCCTCCACAAATTACAGCTTCACTGTGAAAGCTAAAGATGCAGCCGGAAATATCTCAGCAGCCAGTAACGCAGTTTCAGTTACCACGTTGAGCAACTCTGTTACTTATTGTACAGCTTCTGCAAGCAACACAGCTGATGAGCGAATTGGTAATGTGAAGTTCGGAACCATTAATAATTCATCTACCGGAACTGCCGGATATGAAAACTTCACCAACATTTCAACAAACGTAACACGCGGAACATCTTACCAGATTACAATTACACCAACGTGGACATCTACCAAGTATAAAGAAGCTTACGCGGTGTACATTGATTACAACGGAAACGGTGTCTTCACAGATTCCGGCGAGAAAGTTTGGACTAAAACAGGTTCAACCACAACTCCGGTAACAGGCAATATCACGATTCCTACTACAGCAAAAGTAGGTACCACAAGAATGCGCGTGATGATGCAGTACAATACCGTTCCTTCATCGGCTTGCGGCACTTTCACTTACGGACAGGTTGAAGACTACACGCTGAACATCGTTTCTGCCAACAGAGACGAAGACCGAATGGTTACGCCTACAACAGGACTTTCAATTTATCCAAATCCTATAAAAGGAAATATCCTGAATATCGAGAATGCGGAGTCATCAGACTTCCGAATATTCGACATGAGTGGAAAACTGATCAGCAGCGGAACCGTCACCGACCAAAAAGTGGACGTAAACCGTTTGGTAAAAGGTGTTTATATCATTCAGATTGGTAAGACTTCAAAACGTTTTATCCGCGAATAAATTAACGAAACCTTCTTTATATGAGCCGCCGCAAAGCAATTTGCGGCGGCTTTTTCATTTTAAGTTCGAATTTCTATCTTTGTTTAAATATCAATTTAAATGGATAAAATAGATTCGCTGAATCAGGTGGCTCAGTTCCACAGAACCTTTAATGCACCCATTCTCAGTTCGCCACAGATACCGTCTGCTGAAAGATGCAAACTTCGCGTCGACTTACTTCAGGAAGAACTCAATGAACTAAAAGAAGCGATTGATAATAATGATATAGTTGAGGTCGCCGACGCGCTTTGCGATTTGCAGTATGTATTAAGTGGCGCGGTCTTGGAGTTTGGGCTTGGCGAAAAATTTGTAGAGCTTTTTAACGAAGTGCAGCGTTCCAATATGTCTAAAGCCTGCGCTAATCAAATGGAAGCAGATGAAACAATAGCGTTTTATAAAGAAAAAGGAGAAGACGCCTATTGCGAAACGAGTGGTGAAAAAATCAATGTTCACCGGGTTTCCGATAACAAAGTTCTTAAAAACAAAAACTATTCTCCAGCAGATCTTAAAAGCATCCTAGACCTTACTCCAGCAAAAAATTTAAGTTAATGAGAAAATTTTCAACGCTTATATTCGCGGCCACCCTCACGCTTACGTCAGTGTCGTGCAGCAGCCAAAAAACGGTGGTAAACCGCGAAGTGGAAAGTACCTCCGACGGCAAAATGCTTCTCGGTCCGCAGACCAAAAACCAACTGCTGAAATCTCCATACAGCGAGTGGTACACTCCGGAATTTGAGGGATACAGCGTGGATGAAAACGCAATCGCTGAACTTCGGAAAGAAAAACTTAGCAGCTATAATCTTACGGTGGTGATGGGAACGTGGTGCGAAGACAGCCACCGACAGGTACCAAGGCTGATGAGAATTCTGGAGACCTTGAAATTCCCCGAAAACAAACTTACAATGATAGGCGTAAACCGCAAGAAAGAAGCGCCAGGCGGTGAAGAAGGCCTGCTTAATATTCAGTTTGTACCGACCATTATAGTTCAGAAGTACGGCAAGGAAATCGGCCGCATCGTTGAAAATCCGCAAAGCGGCTACATTGAGCGCGACCTGGTTGAAATTCTTAAAAAAGACAATTCCACGATTAAAGAAATATTCAAATAGTGAAAAATTATTCGAAAATATTACCTTTTATTATCGGGGCAGCGGCAATGCTGCTGATGGTGCTGATCTATAATTCACTTTCCAAAAGAACCGAGGATAAGATGCAGAATGATTACTACATCATCACCAACCAAATCCGAAAGATGAATAAAATGGTCGTAATGGAGCAGGATTTCTCAAGCATGCAAAAAACAAAAGTGACATCTCAACTTTTGGGCGGCATGCTGCCAAACATCGAAAAAGAGCTCATCACATTCACAAAAACGAATGCGCAGGTTTCTTACGATTTAAATAAAATGAAACTTGAAGTTGATTCCGTGAACCGCAAAGTTATCATCCGCGAACTTCCGGCGGCAGATATCAGGATCATCCCGAGTGTCGAAATACAGTCTATGGACGATTCTTTCCTCGACCGTTTCAATGAAAAAGACCTGCAGAAAGTGACGAAATCGGCGAAAGACAATGCGTACCAGACCGTAAACCAGCAGCGCCTGCGCGCCGAAGGCCGCAAACAATTACTTGAAAACCTGGATCAGCTTTTCGTTTTGGCAAGGGCTTTGAACTACGAAATCGAAGACCAAACCGGTCAGATCGACACCACAAAACTCTAAAAACTTTACTCATGATTCCTGAAAAAAACCACGACAAAAAAACACCTTCAGAAGTAAAAAAGGAAAATCAGGATCTGCCGAATATTCCGGCTTCTTCCGAAAAAATACGCTCCGAGCAGCCGACGGAGAAAGAGATAAAGCAAACATCCAAACTTCACAAAGACGGCAAAACAGAAAGTCAGGATCAAAACGAAAATTAATTTTTTCGTTTTTTTTGTGTGAACTCTGTCGAACTTTATATTTAAATACCTTCTGTAAACCACATTGTCATAATTTTTGCTGTTCCAAAGCAAAGTTTAACCTTAAAAATTAAAATTATGTCATACACAGTCGTGGGCATGTTCCCAACTACCGAAGCAGCCGAGAAAGCTTCCAGTAAACTCGCCAGTGCAGGGTTTGGAAAAGAAGATTACCAGATTTCACGCTATTCTACCACCGGCGAATACACCGAAGGCTCTGAGTTTGATGAAGACGAAAACACATCCGGATTCTGGAACTGGCTCTTCGGAGATAATGATAATGACCGCAAAAAATACAGCTACGCCGGCAGCAAAAGCAATATCGTCACCGTTTACACCAATACCAGCGACCGTGCCGAAAAAGCCCGCGACATCATGAACGACGAGGGAGCGCTGAATGTAAATGATGTCACACAGGACCGCTACATGGGCGAAGAATTTGCATCGCCTGACAACAACTTGACCGAAGACGAACGCGCAAGAATCATTGCCAAAGCCAAAAACAACCTGTATATGGTCGGTGAAAACCGCTCTTACAATTTCCGCGGACGCGGCATGAGCACCGACATGGATTCCATGGGAAATGCTGATGATTAAAGGAAACTATAGAAATAAAATCCGGACATTTTGTTCGGATTTTTTGTTTTTAGAACCCGAAGACTCTCACACTTGCCACTACCCTGCCTGCTTTCCATTGCAATCCCGCCGTGGCGGCGGGGATTTCCATTGCAATCAGGGCTAAAACATCAGGCATTTTCTCTTCCGACATACAGTGTGGACATGCTCTCTTTAAATTCAACTTTTACACCAACAAAAGTTGGAAGAAAAACCGTATTTTTGCTTCTTAAAATTTTGAGCTAAAAATGGTAAAGATCACACTTCCCGACGGGAGCGTCAGAGAATTCGAGAGCGCGGTAACGCCTCTTGACCTAGCAAAATCGATCAGCGAAGGCCTCGCCAGAAACGTAATTTCTGCAATGGTAAACGGCACACAAACCGAAATCAACACGCCGATCAGTACAGATTCTACACTTCAGCTCCTCACCTGGAATGATGATCTTGGCAAAAAAGCCTTTTGGCATTCTTCCGCTCACCTTCTCGCGCAGGCAATCGTGGAATTTTACCCGGACGCCAGACTTACTATTGGGCCAGCCATCGAAAACGGGTTCTATTACGACGTAGATTTTGGCGATGAAAGTCTTTCGGAAAAAGACTTTGAAAAAATCGAGAAAAAAATGCTCGAGAACGCGAAGAAGAATTCAACTTTCAACCTTTACGCGGTTTCCAAAGCAGACGCGCTGAAAGAATATGCCGACAATCCGTACAAAACCGAGTTGATTTCAAACCTTAATGATGGCGAAATCACGTTCTGCTCTCACGACAACTTCACCGACCTTTGCCGCGGCGGCCATATTCCTGCCACCGGAATTGTGAAAGCAGTGAAAATTCTGAACGCCGCTGGAGCTTACTGGCGCGGAGACGAGAAAAACAAGCAGCTGACACGTGTTTACGGAATTTCGTTCCCTAAGCAGAAAGACCTTACCGAATATCTCGAAAGACTTGAAGAAGCAAAACGCCGCGATCACCGTAAACTCGGTAAAGAACTTGGTATTTTCGCATTCTCAGAAAAAGTGGGCGCAGGTTTACCGCTTTGGTTACCAAAAGGCGCAGCATTAAGAAAAAAACTAGAAAACTTCTTATCCGACGCTCAGAAAAAATCGGGTTACGAGTTCGTGATGTCGCCACATATCGGTGCCAAGGAACTTTATGTAACTTCTGGTCACTGGGATAAATATGGCGCAGACAGCTTCCAACCCATCAAAACACCTAATGAAGGCGAGGAATTCATGCTGAAACCGATGAACTGCCCGCATCACTGCGAAATCTACAAAGTCGGACAGTGGTCGTACAAAGACTTGCCAAAACGATTTGCAGAATTCGGAACGGTTTATCGTTACGAGCAATCCGGCGAACTTCACGGTCTGACACGTGTCCGCGGATTTACGCAGGATGATGCGCACCTTTTCTGTACACCCGACCAGCTTTTGGCGGAATTCGAAAATGTGATCGACCTGACACTTTATGTTTTTAAATCTTTAGGATTTGAAGATTTCGTGACGCAGGTTTCACTGAGAGATCCGGACAAAAAAGAAAAATACATCGGCAGCGATGAAAACTGGAAAAAAGCAGAAGATGCAATCATTCAAGCAGCGGAAAAGAAAGGTCTGAAAACGATCGTGGAATACGGTGAAGCTGCATTCTATGGCCCAAAGCTCGATTTCATGGTGAAAGATGCGCTCGGACGCAGCTGGCAACTTGGCACCATCCAGGTAGATTATAATTTACCGGAGAGATTTGATCTTTGGTACACGGGAAGCGATAATGAAAAACACAGACCGGTAATGATTCACCGAGCGCCGTTCGGCTCGATGGAGAGATTCATCGCGATCCTGCTCGAAAACACTGCGGGCGATTTCCCGCTTTGGCTTGCACCGGATCAGTTTACCATTCTGCCAATCAGCGAAAAATATGTTGATTATGCGAAAAAAGTTTCGCAATTACTGGAAAATCACGATATTTGCGGCCTGATCGACGACAGAAATGAAAAAACCGGACGTAAGATTCGGGATGCTGAAATGAAAAAATTGCCATTTATGTTGATAGTTGGCGAAAATGAGGAGCGGGATGGCACAATTTCTGTCCGCAGAAGAAACGAAGGCGATTTGGGCACCATGAGTGTCGAAGATTTTATCGCCTACTTCCAGAAGGAAGCAAAAATTTAAGAATTAACATTAAAAATTAAACACCATAGCACAGAAATTTAACTACCGAGGCCGAGGTCCACAGCGACGCGTACAGGAAGATTTGCATCAGATTAACGAAAAGATCCGGGCAAAGGAAGTACGTTTGGTCGGCGACAATGTAGAACCCGGCGTTTATCCGCTGCAGAAAGCGCTGGAAATTGCCAAAGACCAGGAACTGGATCTTGTGGTAATCTCAGACAAGGCGGAACCGTATATTACGCGGATTCTAGACTATAAAAAATTCCTTTACGAGCAGAAGAAGAAGACCAAAGAGCTTAAAGCCAAGCAGGTGAAAGTGGTGGTAAAGGAAATACGTTTCGGTCCTCAGACTGATGAGCACGATTACGAATTCAAGAAAAAGCACGCCGAAAAATTCCTTGAAGAAGGTTCAAAACTGAAAACATACGTATTCTTCAAAGGACGTTCTATCGTTTTCAAAGATCAGGGAGAAATCCTTCTTCTGAAACTGGCGCAGGAACTGGAACATGTGGGGAAGGTAGATCAGTTGCCAAAACTGGAAGGTAAGCGGATGATTATGATGATGAGCCCGAAAAAACCGGCGAAATAGCAGTTGGCCGATGGCTTTTTGCTGATTGCCTGAAATATAAAAGAGACTTTTTCAAGTCTCTTTTTTTTGTGATAGTGTCATAATATTTGCTACTCTTCATCTTCAGCTTTCTTCTTAGATGTTAGTAAGCTAACGGCAACGGCTGTTCCTGCAGCGATGAGCGCCATTTTCAGGATAAAGCCTTTTTTGTTGTGCTTGAGTTCCGCACCCCAACCAAGTTCGTTGAAAATATTTGGAATATGACCTTTTTTGAAGTCATCCAATATTCCTTCCACTACACCCACACGGTCTGCCAGGACAAGAGGAAGCCATCTTCCGTAACTTGACTCACTGTATTTGAACGCAATTTCGCGAAGTTTTCCGTTGAGACCTTCAGGTGGTGAAGCAGTGCCGAAAACGGCTGTAAGGTTTGGCCGTTCTACGGATTTCAGGATTTCCACATCGTCTTGTTGCTGCGCTGGTCTGTCCCAGGCGTAACCTTCATGTTCTGCGTTATTGCGCTTTTTCATCGGGTAGACAGGATCATTTTCAGGATCGGCGTCTATCCCCCAACCCTTTATTTGGCTGAAATTAGCGTTTTCACTCTTTTTAAAATCGGAGGGTTTTGTTTCATCTGTAAGCATGTCGTAATATTTTTAAGTTAAAAAACCTTTTAAGCTCTCGGCGGAATCAGTACTGTTTTTATACAGCCATCAAGTTTCTGCGAAAAGATGTGGTAAGCATCAGATATTTCTTCCAGTGGAACGCGGTGCGTAATGATTTGTTTCGGATCGATGACACCGTTTTTCACATGCTCAATAAGTTTCGGCAAGTGACGTTTCACCGCGGCCTGATTCGCGCGGATGGTAATTCCTTTGTTTACTACATTTCCGATTGGTACAAGTGCATCAATCGGTCCGTATACACCGACAATTGAAACAATACCCCCTTTCTTGACGGAGTTGATCGCCCAATGCAGCGCCGTAGTAGAACCTCCCTGCAGAAGCAATTTTATACCCAGTAACGTATTCATCCTGTTTCCTTTGGCCTCGCAGCCTACGGCATCGATACAGACATCTGCTCCAAGCGAGTCGGTTTGAGTTTTAATGAAGACAACCGGATCCCCGATACTTTTAAAATTATAAGCTTCACATTGCGCATATTTTGCTACGAAATCGAGTCTATATTCCAAATGGTCGATTACGATAACCCTTCTGGCGCCAAAGAGCCAGGCACTTTTAGCAGCCATAATACCGATTGGTCCAGCTCCAAAGACAACAACCGTATCGCCTTTCTGTATTCCGGCCATTTCGGCGGCCTGATAACCGGTCGGTACTACATCGGTTAGAAGTACAGCGTCATCAGGATCCATCCAGTCTGGAATTACGGTCGGGCCCACGTCCGCGTACGGTACCCTTGCATATTCTGCCTGTCCGCCCTGGAAACCTCCGGCGGTATGCGAATATCCAAAAATCCCACCTACGGCGGTAGCGCTTGGGTTTGATTCGTGGCAGTTACCGTAAAGTTCCTGCTTGCAGAAGGCGCATTTGCCACACGAAATATTAAACGGGACCATAACTTTATCGCCCACTTTAAGTTTTTGGACGCCGGATCCTACTTCCACAACTTCACCGATGAATTCATGGCCGAAAGTGGTGCCCACACGGGTATCGGGAACAAGGCCGTGATACAGATGAAGGTCGGAGCCGCAAATACAGGATCTGAGCACCTTTACTATAGCGTCTTCCGGATGCTCGATCTGTGGCTCCGGCATATTGCGGTCGGGACGGACGCGAAAAGGTCCGCGGAAATTCATTGCTAACATATTTGTTTATTTTTTTGGTGATTGAATCTTCATGCATCAAAAAAAAGACCGCGAAACCAGAAATAATCATTATTTATGATTTTTTAAGAGGTTAAATAGTTCAGTACAATGCCGAGCAAATCAAATGCAGCACGTACCGCGGACCGTGAATTTTTAAATCCAATTAAGTGTTTCGGCTATAAAAGGGATAAAGTGTAAATATTTTTGTCTGAAATGATTTGCACCGTCTGCGTGAGGGATCGCAGCGGTTACTCCTCGCGGCGGCGGGCCGACAGGCCTGCCGACGCGAGGAGTATGAGCGCCCGACGCAAGTGAGGAAGTGGCCCCGGCAAAGGACGCAAGCCCGTGCCGGGAAAACGACCGAGCGCGCGGCACGCCCAAAAACTTAAGCAACACCACTTTCCTATTACAACAAATTGTTGTACTTTTGCACCCTGAATTGTAGTGTAACACCCCAAGGTGCCGCGACAACAGAAAACAGGATTGATAACAAACAGATAAATTAAGCAAAATGCCAAAATTAAAAACTAAATCAGGTGCTAAGAAGCGTTTTAAGCTGACCGGAACCGGGAAGATTAAAAGAAAAGGTGCTTTCAAAAGCCACATCTTGACGAAAAAAGAAACTAAGCAGAAGAGAAATCTTACGCAAACTTCTTACGTTGCTACCGTGGATGAGAAAAGCGTACTCCGCCAATTAGCCATTAAGTAGTTTTTATAAATCAACCGGTTTATAAGAATTCAAAAAAAATTCAGAAAATTTAACCCTGAAACGGTGCAGAAAAGTGTAATGAAATAATTTACCGCCCTTTTCAAAAAAAACAAATTCAATTATGCCAAGATCAGTAAATGCCGTAGCTTCCAGAGCTCGCAGAAAGAAAGTAATGAAGCAGGCTAAAGGTTTTTTCGGTAGAAGAAAGAACGTTTGGACTGTAGCTAAAAACGCCGTGGAAAAAGCAATGCAATACGCTTACCGCGGTAGAAAAGAGAAGAAAAGAAATTTCCGTAGCCTTTGGATCATGCGTATCAACGCGGGTGCAAGAGAACACGGGATGTCTTACTCCCAGTTTATGGGCGCTCTGAAAAGCAACAATATCGAACTGAACAGAAAAGTTTTAGCAGATTTAGCAATGAATCACCCTGAAGCTTTCAAAGCAGTTGTAGATCAAGTAAAATAAGTACAATTTTTTGTTATCAATTATTAAATCCTGAACTTCGGTTTAGGATTTTTTATTTTAATTTTACGCCCATAAAAATCCGTCCTGTGAAAAAGACTTTCATCGCTTTAGCTATTGTATTTACCGCTTTCGTATTTGGCCAAACTATTCCGGTTTACCAGTCGAGAGTAGATCTTGTTTCTGCAACTAATATCAATAATTTCCTTTCGGAATTCGAAGCGCTGGGCGTGAAAACAACGGGCAGCACCGCGAACGCAAATACACTTGCCTGGCTGAAAAATAAATACACGGAGTTTGGATACAGCGCGTCATCTATCCAAGAACAAAACTGGACGCAGAGTGGCTACACCAGCAAAAACCTGATCGTTAGCAAGACCGGGACTGGAAGCAATGCATCAAAATTTATCATCGTTTGTGGGCATTTTGATACCATCGTGGGACGCGGAACGAATGACAACGGCTCCGGCGTCGCACTAATATTGGAACTGGCCCGGATTTTAGCTACCGTGCCCACGGATTATTCTATTAAATTCATCAACTTCTCCGGTGAAGAACAGGGTTTGCTGGGAAGCCGGGCGTATGTGGCGAGTACACTTGTTCCGTCTCTTGCAGACACCGCTTTCATACTTAACATTGATGAAATTGGCGGCGTAACCACCAAAGCGAACACCACGGTGACCTGCGAAAGCGACCAAACCAGTGCGGGCGGAACCGCGAACAATGCCCCAAGTCTCGCAATTACCACCAACTTGGCCACATACATCCGGAATTACAGCAGTCTGCAAACCACGATGTCATATGCCTACGCCTCTGATTATATGCCTTTTGAACAAAAAGGCTACGTAATCACGGGTCTGTTTGAAACCAATGAGACTCCGCACAAACATTCTTCTACGGACCTCAAAAGTAATATGGATCCGGCGTATGTCACTAACATCACCCGCGGCGTTGTAGGTGCCATGCAGCATTTCGCAGGCGCTTCAACTGACCCAACTCCACTTTCGACAGTTTCAGCAAATATTTCGGAGCGCGTAAGTCTTTACCCCAATCCTGCACAAGACAATGTAAACGTAGGTGTAGATGCAAAGTATTTCAAAGTATTCATCTCAGATCTTACCGGAAAACGGGTTTTACAGTCAGAAAATCAGCAGAACATTGATATTTCAGCATTGACAAACGGCGTTTACATCCTGACGACGCAGATTGGCAACGAGTCTGTGAGTAAAAAGCTTATCGTAAAAAAATAGATTTAGTTTATTTTAAAAACTTAAAGCAGGAAGTAAATCTTCCTGCTTTTTTTATTCCTGTTTATTTAAAAGACTTTCGTAGACGCGCATCAGGTCGGCTGCTACCTCTTCGTCTTCAAACTTTGTGACATACCGCAAGCCTTTTTCGGCGCGGCGATCACGTTCTGATTTATTTTCCCAAAGGAAGAGAACTTTAGCTTTTAAATCTGCTACATTGTAAGGATCAACGTAAAGAGAGTCCGGTCCGCCGGCTTCGGGCAGGGAACTTCTGTTGCTGGTGATAATGGCTGTTCCCGAAAAAAGTGCCTCAATGACAGGAATTCCGAAACCTTCATACACGCTAGGATACACAAAAATATCTGCGAGCTGATAAATTGCAGCGAGTTCGTCCATGGAAACTCCTTCAAGGAAATGCACGCGCTGCTGCATCTTGTTTTTGATTAAATACTTCTGCACGTGGCCGAAATATCTGGTTTTTTTTCCGACGACCACCAGCGGAATCTCAGAATCCGTGATTGCTTTTACTACATTCAGCAGGTTTTTTCTTTCCTCAATGGTTCCTACATTCAAAATAAAACGCTCAGGAAGCGAATACTTAAGTTTTACGACACTCCGTTCTTCGTCGGTTTTTTTTGATTTAAATGCGGCGTGGCAACCCTGATAAACTACGTTGATCTTGTGCTCAGGAACTTTCAGGTAATGAATGATGTCCCTTTTCGTCTGTTCGGAAATCGCAATGACTCGGTCGGCCTGATTTGCGGCCTGGCGGAACTTCCACAAATGAATCTTACGGTCAAAAAAAGAGTAATATTTGGGAAATTTCAGAAAGATTAAATCATGGATCGTTACTACTTTCCTGATTGGTTTTTTGTTCCATTTCAACGGCAGTTCACCAGAAAGTCCATGGAACACATCAGCATCCGCGTTCTGCGCGTCTTTGCCCATTTTGAGCTGGCGCGAAAGGTTACCTTTTGATGTCGGAATAAAATCAACATTCGTTAAACTGAGGATTGACTCACCTTTTGCTGTCTTCGACTTATTTAATAAAAGATACTCATGCGCCGGAAAGTGCGTAGCTAAAACCCGCACCAGGTCCCGCGAATAGTTGCCTAAGCCCGAACTGTTGTTAAAAAACCTTTTACCGTCGAATGCAATCTTCATACGTTTGCCTTTCTTTCAAATTCCTGAAAAGTGCCGAACCGGAAACCGTTTTTATTAAGCCAGCCTAAATATTCGTCAAAGCGCTGCACCATTTCACGGCCTGTGTTTTTGGTCGTGAAAGCCGGAAGTTTCAGTTTCTCATCTTTAATACCGGCGAATTCCCAGGGATGAAAATAAATATTTAAATAATTATCTTCCTTTAAGACAGCTTTGCTTAAAAATTTATAGAACACAAGCGGGAAATTATGGAAACTCAGCCAAAACAGCGGAATCCGGAGTATGGGTGATACAGATGCAGGAACCTGAAGTAGTTTTCCCTCACGAAAAAAAGTTCTGGAAACACCAAGATTGTTGTATTTTCCAGGTAAAAATGTAGGATTAACCGATGAATTATAAGTATATCCCGCCGCTTCAACGTCTTTGCAATCTACTTTTTTCATTCGCGGCATCCGCAGGCCCGAAACATTAGTCACGAACATTTCCGCTAACTTCTCACGCGATTTTTTCAGGTCTTCAACAGAAAATTTTGAATGGAACCACGTATGTGAAGCGAGCTCATGACCTTCTTCCAATAGCTGCACGATCAGGTCTTTGTTATTTTCAGCAAAGACAACGGTGGAAAAGAAAGTAGCTTTTGCATTGTGTTTGCTGAGCAGCGCAAGGATTTCGATCAGGCCGCGCCGCGATATTTCGAGTTGTTCCTCAAAACTGATTTCACCGCCATATTCAAAAGGCATATCAAATTCTTCGATATCAAAACTGAGCAAAACCATATTAAAAATTTTTAGATCTGATGATGTAGTTGGGTCTGTCCTTAACCTGCTTGAAAATTTTGCCTAAATAAATGCCGATTATCCCAAGCATGATTAGCTGAACCCCGCCAAAAAACACAACGGTCATGATCAGCGAAGCCCAACCGGAAATCTCTGTGCCGTCTACGAATGAATTGATTACATAAATACCATAACCCACAGCGGCAAAAGCTGAAAAGATAAAGCCAAGATACGCCGCCAGATAAAGTGGTTTAACGCTGAATGCCGTGATGCCGGTGAAAGCGAAACGCATCATTTTTTTGAGGTTGTAGCTGCTTTGGCCTGAAACGCGTTGTCCAGCCGTAAATCTTAAGCCGGTCTGCCGAAAGCCCATCCAGTGGGTAAGTCCGCGCAGAAAGATGTCAGATTCGTTCATGTTGCGCATTACACGCACCACCGCTGCATCCATCAGCCTGAAATCTGAGCCGCCACCCTCGCTCATATCTACATCAGAAATTGCCGTGAGGAAGCGGTAATAAAGCGATGACGATTTCCTTTTGAACATCGATATCTGCTTTGGGTATTTACGGATGGTGTAAACCACATCGTAGCCTTCTTCCCACTTTGCAATAAGCGTCGGAATAAGTTCAGCGGGATGCTGCAGATCGGCATCCATCGAAATTACAGCATCACCGTCAGCAAGGTCAAGGCCGGCTTTCACGGCCGGCTGATGGCCGAAGTTCCGCGAAAATTCGATGGTTTTTATTTCGGGGTGGAGTTTTGATAGTTTCTCTAAGACATTTTGAGTGTCGTCGGTACTTCCATCATTGACAAAAATAATTTCAAATGTATAATTCAGTGATGCAAAAACGCGTGCAACCGCGTCATAGATCAACACGATGTTGCCTTCTTCGTTATGTGCCGGAATTACAATTGAGATTTTTTTCACCGTAAATGTTTTATGCGAATTTATAATCTTTTGCAAAATCTTTCGTCATGAGTTCATAGCATACCCGAAACCACACTACGCAGCACGGCAAAGCCTTGAGCGAATATTTTATGATATAATTTTCCTTAATTGACTTCGGAAACAGATCTGAAAACGAAAAGCACGTGAGTATGATAACGAATACCAACAGCGCGATATCAACCGCAGTTTTTTCTTTCTGCATCAAAAACCACAACATCACACCCGAAACCGCTATGATAAAGGTAGGCGATTCGGAACCGGAACTGAAAAGCACGATAAACAAAAGCGTGGACGCCAGAATCATCATTTGGAAAGCCAAATTTTTATACTGTTTAATCCGAAGATACGGTAATCCAAACAAAACAATACCCGGCAGCAGAAACGTAAGGTTTGAAATTTCTGCGCCGCTGATCCGTCGCACAATTCCCATCAATGAGTAATCCTGACGGTTGCCCAAGACCTGATTCGACATATTTTTCTCCGATAAAGACTGGTACCAATCCGCATAAGATCTTAAACCAAAGCCGGGACTTGAGATTATCATTGGCAGGATGAAAAACAAAACAGCAACCGCGATGAATGCACCGATAAACCGAAGTTTATTTTTAATAAAGAAAAATGAAGAAAGCCCCGCGATTCCGTATAGTTTTACGAAGAACCCAATTAAAATCGCGATGGCAGATTTAGCTTCTTTCCCCTCATAAACGTACACAGCGGACAGCATCAGTAATCCCGTCAATGCAATGTTAAATTGAAGACTCACCGCGGCTGTGATAAATTCCTGCAGACACAGCCACGCAAAAAACGCTTTATACTGGTTCGGGAACGGTAATTTATGGATGGCATAGGTGAAAATGGCGGCATTTGCGACGTTCCACAAAACGATCCCGAGCCAATCGGGCAGCATCGCGAATGGCGCAATGATTATGCTGAACAGGATGCCGTAATGATTGGCATCAAAATGCGCGTCTGGATAGTATGAATAAATATTCCGCTCACTCAGCGTGTTGACGAAGACATTCTTAAAAATCAGATAATTATTATATTTCAGCGGTCCGCCCAGATATTTTGCAATGGCAGAAGCGGCAGAAACAAGAAAATAAATCCCAAAAATATATTTGGGATCTGAAATGAATTTTAAGAATTTAGATTTCACGGTGCAGGGTTATACTGCGACGTTATTTTCGCGAAGCGCATCATTCAGTGAGGTTTTCTTATCGGTAGATTCTTTTCTCTTACCGATGATCAGCGCGCACGGAACCTGAAATTCTCCGGCCGGAAATTCTTTGGTATAACTTCCCGGAATCACGACCGAACGTGCGGGTACACGACCTTTAATTTCAATTGGATCATCTTCTGTAACATCAATGATTTTTGTGGATGCCGTAAGCACCACATTTGCGCCTAGAACAGCCTCTCTTTCCACATGCACACCTTCAACAACGATGCATCTGGAACCCACGAAAACGTTATCTTCGATGATAACCGGCGCAGCCTGCAACGGCTCTAAAACCCCACCAATACCTACTCCACCACTCAGGTGTACGTCTTTCCCGATCTGCGCACAGCTACCTACCGTCGCCCACGTGTCTACCATAGTTCCGGAATCTACAAACGCGCCGATATTCACATAAGACGGCATCAGGATCACGCCCGGCGCAATATACGCACCTTCTCTGGCAACCGCATGCGGCACCACACGAACGCCTTTTTCGGCATAATTTCTTTTTAATGGCATTTTATCGTGAAATTCGAACGGACCCACTTCGATAGTTTCCATCTTTTGGATCGGGAAGTACATCACCACCGCTTTCTTCACCCATTCATTTACTTTCCAGCCATTATTGGTAGGCTCCGCAACACGCAATTCGCCTAGGTCAAGTTGGCGGATTACCTCGCGTATCGCCGCCTGGCTGTCTGCGTTCTGCAAAAGGTCGCGGTTATCCCAAATATTCTCGATGGTCTGCTGTAACATATCTGATTATTTTTAAATATTAAAATTGAGGCCGCAAATCTACAAAACTCTGCGCACGAAAAGATACGCCTGATTCCAGTATTTTTCGTTCAGCGATGAAATGATGACGCCTTTTGACGTAGAAGCATGAATGAATTTCACCTCGCCGCCATGACCAATGTCGTGCACAATACCCACATGCGAAACGCGGCTACCGCCCGCTGTGGCGAAAAACACCAAATCACCGGGTTTGGCGTCTCGGATGTTTACTTCTTTTCCGGTACTCGACTGGTCTTCGGAGCGGCGTGGCAGTTTCGTTTTGTTCTCATCGAAAACTTTTACCACCAAACCGGAACAGTCGAAACCCGCCGATGTATTTCCGGCGTATTTGTAAGGTGCACCGAGATATTTTTGCGCATCGCGGAGAATCTCTTCGATCTGCGAATTCAGTTTGCCGGAAAAATTAGATTCCAGATTTTTTAAGTTGGGAGATTTTGCAACGGTTTTTGTAGGAATGCTTCGCTTTACGACTGCGGGTTTGGAAGCGCCACATGAAACTAGAAGCAATGCCAGAACGGCCAGAAGAAGGTTTTTCATAGTAGAGTTCGCACTGAGGTTCAAAAGTACTAAAATTATTTTGTCTAAGCTGAATATCACAGCGTTTTCCGGGTGCTAATAGATTTTTAATCTTAAAAATATCTTCATCAAAAGTTTTTGGTTAAAAATTATTTATATTTAAAAACTTCAAGCAAAAAACAATGACTTTACAGGATCTGAAAGATGTATATAAAACTGAATTAAGCGCAATTTATGATGCAGGCGAAATCACGGAGCTGTTTGCGGTATTCACAACAGAATTTGTAGGTCTAAGCCGAAGGGAACAGCGGCGGTCTTTGGATTTAATCCTAACCGAAGACCAAACAAAAGTACTTATACAGGCTCTAAACGAACTGAAAAGCGGAAAACCCTTCCAGCAAATCCTCGGAAAAACCGAATTTTACGGTGTTGATTTTATTGTGACTGAAGATGTGTTGGTTCCGAGACCCGAAACGGAAGAACTGCTAGAACTGGCGATTGGACAAATAAACCGCATACATACCACCAAGAGAACGCTAAAAATACTTGATATTGGGACCGGCAGTGGTATCATTCCGATAATCCTGAAAAAGCATTTTCCGGAGGCTAAAGTTTGTGCCGTCGACTTCTCTCAGAAAGCGCTTGGAGTTGCGCAGAAAAACGCGGCACTGCACAACGTGGATATCAATTTCATCCATGCAGATTATCTGAATTCTGAACTTTCTGATGTTTTTGAGGTGATCATTTCGAATCCACCCTACATCGGACAGAATGAAAAATCGGATATCGCCGTCTCTGTGAAAGATTTTGAACCCGAAATGGCGCTGTTTTCACCCACCGAAAATGCGCTCATATTTTACGAAAAGATCGCCGGGGACTGCAAAAAACATCTAGCTGCGGGCGGAATGGTATTTCTCGAAATCAATCAGAAGCTTGGAGCGGAAACGTGTGGACTGTTTGAAGAGGTTCTGACCCGCGCGGAACTCGTGAAAGATATTTCCGGGAATGACAGGATGGTATGGGGAATAAAATAGGATGTAATTTCGTGGTCCGGTTTTGTATGGCGCGAGCGAAGCGAGCGCCAAAAAGTTTTTTTTGTCTCTCCGAAATGAAAAATACCTGATTTTTTAGCCCCGATGGAAGCGGCATCCCCGGCGACGCGCCAGCGGCGGGATATAGCGGACAGCGGGTAAAGTCGTCGAAAAATCGACTCACTTTCTTGCTCCTAAAAAATTACCCGATTTTCTTTTTCACGAAGACCATGTACGACATGTAGATTAGTGGCAAAGCCATGATGGCGAGGTAAAGTGCATTCTCGATCGCACGCTCCGGCTGAAGCGCCACCGCAAAGACCAGTCCGAAAAATGCACCGCCTAAATGTGCGGCATGTCCGATATTGTCATTTTCACGCGGGTTCAGCATCATATACACCGAATACGCGAAGTATGCGAGTCCAAAAATGTAGCCCGGGATCGCAATTGGGATGAAGAAAAAGTAAATCCCAAGATCCGGAATCATCGCAATGGATGCGAACAGTATTCCCGAAACGCCACCGCTCGCACCAATAGCCGAATACCAAGACTGGTTTTTGTACAGATACAGCGAGAACAAGTTTCCAAGCAGTATAGAGCCGAAGTATACGACTAGAAATCCGATTGGTGTGAAGGCCTGAATTACAATGGGCGCAAAAAAGTAAAGCGTCATCATGTTGAACAGCAGGTGTATCATGTCGCCATGCAGGAAACCCGCGGAGATTAGCCGCACATATTCTTTCCGCTGCAGAATGGCCCCTACATTGAATTTATACTTCTCGAACATTTCCCTGTTGCTGAACGCAACGAAACTGATGATGGCCGTGGCGGCTATGATAATAAGTAAAAAGGTATCCATATCTAAATAAAAAGTTTCAGCAGCGCCGAAACTTTGGTGTTAAACTATTTCTGAGGTTAAACTCCGGGCAAGTAATTTTTCGTGCATTGGCTTCAGAACTTCAAGACTGCCCGTTTTCACTGTACATTTACCTTTGTAGTGAACCAAAATGGTACATTGCTCGGCCTGTTCTAATGTGTGACCGCAAATTTCGATCAAAGCCTCGATTACATAGTCGAAAGTGTTTACATCATCATTCCAAAGCACAATTTTATATACTTCGTCTTCACGCTCCAGCAGCGCTACTTCTTCATCATATTCGCGCTGCGGATTTTCATAATCGCGCACGTTATCAAAAAACTGATTAAGCATTTTTAGATTTCTGAGATTTCGTCTGTCAGTTCAGACATGATGTTCGGCTCGTCATAGGTGAGTTCTACAACGTCCACACTCTTATTCTGCATTTTGAGAATCTTCACATGGTAACTGTTCATCACAAACTCCTGATTTTCCTCCGGAATATCTTCAAGCTCATGCAGGATGTAGCCGGCCAGCGTATTGTATTCACCGTCTTCGGAAAGCGGAAATATCTTTGGCAAATGTTCATTGATCTCATCCAGGTTTTGAGTCGCCTGCACGCAGTAAACATTTTCGCCAACTTTCTCTACGATTCTGTCTTCGTCATCTTCCTCGTCCTGAATTTCTCCTACCAGTTCTTCCAGAATATCTTCAAGTGTGATGATACCTTCCGTACCGCCAAACTCATCGATAACCACGGCTAAATGCTGCTTTTTCTGCTGGAAAACTTTCAAAAGATCAGAAATTTTCTTGCTTCCGACTACGAAGAAGGCTTCACGCATCAGTTCTGCAAGCGTGTCGTGCGTCACTTCGCCTTTGGTACGCACATACACACGGATGATTTCTTTCGCATAGAAAATTCCGATGATATTGTCAATCGAACCTTTATATACCGGGATACGCGAGTATCCGCTGTCCATGATTTGCGTAATGATATCTTCTATCGGATCTTCAATGTCGATTGACGCAATATTCTGACGCGGCACCATGATCTGCTTCGCAGAATGGTCTGTAAAATCAAACGCGTTCTTGATGATCTCATAATTTTCTTCCTGGATCTCACCGCTGTCCGCAGACTGCTTCACCAAAAGCTGAAGTTCTTCTGTGGAGTGTATTTCATGTTCCGTAACCGGATGAACTTTCATTAATCTTAAAACCGCATTTGACATCATGTTCATTGACCAAATGAAAGGTTTGAAAACAGTATAAAAAACGCGAAGCGGCATTGCGATCGCCATCGTAGTAGGTTCAGCTTTACGGATCGCAATAGATTTTGGTATCAGTTCACCAAAAACGATGTGCATGATCGTAATCAAAAGGAAACTCACGACAAGAGAAACTGTATAAACAGTGGCTTCCGCAATTTGGAAGTTAAAATAATGGAAGATATTTTCTATGATATGATGCAGGGCGCTTTCACCTACAAAACCTAGCCCCAGAGAAGCGAGTGTAATACCGAGCTGCGTGGCGGAAAGGTATTCATCAAGATGTTTGATGATGTGCTCGGCCTGCTTGGCCATTGAGTTGCCTTCGGCAGCTTTGATTTGAATTTGAGAGTAACGAACCTTAACGATTGAAAATTCTGCGGCTACGAAAAAGCCATTGAGTAATACTAAGAATAAAGCCAGTAACAGCTTGACGACGTCTGAGTCCATTTAATTTTTTAAAAATAATTCCTACAAATATATATAAAAAATAAATAACGCCGGGGAAACGATCCGCCATCCAAATGCATCAATATTGCGCGGTTAGCACCAAAAAAAGCACCGGCAAAACCGATGCTTATATAAATTTGTCTATTGAAATTCTTACGAATTTTTAAGGGCTTCTGCGCCGGATACAATTTCAAGAATCTCATTTGTAATCGCAGCTTGTCGTGCTTTATTATAGAAAATCTTCAGATCATTTCTCAGGGCTTCGGCATTGTCGGTTGCCTTGTGCATCGCCGTCATCCTGGCGCCGTGCTCAGATGCAATAGAATCCAGAATTGCTTTGTAGACCTGTGTTTTGATCGATTTTGGAATCAGAACATTCAGGATGTCGGCCGCATTTGGCTCGAAAAGGTAGTCTGTATTCGCAGATCCTTCTTTTTCCGACATCTTTATCGGCAATACCTGCTCAAGCTGAACTTCCTGCGTTGCGGCGTTGATAAATTTGTTATAAACAACAAATACTTTATCGAATTTACCCTCACGGTAATCGCGCATCACATTCTCCATGAAATTTGATACCACCTGGAAACTCATGCCATCGAAGATCGCACTTTGGTTATCATACACGGTACGCGTTCTGCGAACTGCATCGAACACTTTTTTCCCAACGGCTAAAATTTCCACTTCGTGCGGCGTATTGCTCAGTGCGCTGTTCAGCTCTTTGATTACCGAAGAGTTGAAAGCCCCCGCAAGACCTTTGTTTGAAGTAACTACGATGAAAAGAACCTTTTGCACTTCTCTTTCCTCAGTAAATGTGGAGATCCCTTCAAGATCCGTCGAGGAACTTACATTTTCA
Source organism: Kaistella rhinocerotis (assembly GCF_030243905.1). NCBI lineage: Bacteria > Pseudomonadati > Bacteroidota > Flavobacteriia > Flavobacteriales > Weeksellaceae > Kaistella > Kaistella rhinocerotis. The sequence continues at coordinate 717,300 of NZ_JASSYY010000001.1, forward strand.
ATAATTTCCTGCAATTTTTCCGAGTAAGGTCTCAGCATTACGATCGCGTCTGTAGCTTTCTTCAGCTTAGCTGCAGAAACCATTTTCATCGCGCTGGTAATTTGCATCGTAGAAGAGATGGAAGTAATTCTACCCCGTATTTCCTTTAAGTTTGCCATTTGTTCTATAGTTGTCGGTTGTCGGCTTCTGGTTGATAGTTTTAGAGAAAATCCCGTGAGCTACCAACCAAAAACCATCAACAAATATTAATTATATTTTGAAGCCAATTCTGTAGCTGCCTGCTTCAGAACGCCTGTAATATTATCGTCGATCTTTCCAGCTTTGATAGCGGCCATCGTATCCGGATGTTTTGATCTAAGGAACTCCACATACTCTTTCTGGAATTCTTTTACCTTTCTGATTGGGATATTTCTCATCAGGTTTTCTGTACCTGCATAAATCATCGCTACCTGAGAATCTACAGGAAGTGGTGAATTTACCGGCTGCTTAAGAAGCTCTACGTTTCTCTCACCTTTAGAAATTACACCTTGCGTAGAAGCATCAAGATCGGAACCGAATTTAGCAAATGCCTCAAGTTCTTTGTACTGAGCCTGATCTAGTTTCAATGTACCTGAAACCTTCTTCATCGACTTGATCTGCGCGTTACCTCCTACACGTGATACAGAGATACCTACGTTGATCGCAGGACGTACACCTGAGTTGAACAGATCAGATTCAAGGAAGATCTGCCCGTCCGTAATCGAAATTACGTTCGTTGGGATATATGCAGAAACGTCACCAGCCTGTGTTTCGATAATTGGAAGTGCAGTAAGTGAACCGCCCCCTTTTACGATAGGTTTTAGAGAATCCGGAAGATCGTTCATTTGTGCCGCAATGGTATCATCAGCGATTACTTTTGCAGAACGCTCCAATAATCTGGAGTGAAGGTAGAAAACGTCACCTGGATAAGCCTCACGGCCCGGTGGTCTTCTCAATAGAAGAGAAAGTTCACGGTATGCTACGGCCTGCTTTGATAAATCATCATAAATGATCAATGCAGGACGACCTGTATCACGGAAATACTCACCGATTGCAGCTCCGGCCATTGGCGCGTAAACCTGCATTGGAGAAGGGTCTGAAGCGTTTGCAGCTACAACCACTGTATATGCCATCGCACCTTTATCTTCTAATGTTTTAACGATCTGTGCAACGGTAGAAGCCTTCTGCCCAACTGCTACATAGATACAAAATACTGGTTCACCAGCGTCATAAAATTCTCTTTGGTTAAGGATGGTGTCAATCGCCACAACTGTCTTACCAGTCTGACGGTCACCGATGATCAGCTCACGCTGACCTCTACCAACCGGAATCATGGAATCGATGGCTACAATACCTGTCTGAAGAGGTTCTGTAACCGGCTGACGGAAAATAACTCCCGGCGCCTTTCTTTCCAATGGCATTTCGTATAAATCTCCGGTGATCGGTCCTTTACCATCAATTGGGTTTCCTAAAGTATCTACTACTCTACCCAACATGCCTTCACCTACATTGATAGATGAAATTCTTTTGGTTCGGTTTACCGTATCTCCTTCCTTCACCTGCTTAGACTCACCAAGAAGTGCTACACCCACATTGTCTTCAGCAAGATTAAGAACGATTCCTTCGATACCGCTCTCGAATTTTACCAATTCACCGTACTGAACATTTTCTAAACCGTACACTAAAGCGATACCATCACCGATGGTCAATACAGTTCCTACCTCTTCCACATTACTCTGTGTGTCGAAGTTTGCCAACTGCTGTTTAAGAATTGCAGATACTTCTGCCGGATTTATTTCTGCCATTTTATGGTTGTTTTTGTCTTAATTTAATTGAAATTCTTTTTTAAGCTTGCCCAGTTTTGATCTTACAGAAGCGTCGATCTGCTGATCGCCCACTCTCAGGATATAACCTCCAAGAAGTGATGAATCGATTACCGTCTTCACATCAAATTTGTTGTCATGATTGATCAAATCTGTCGCCTTCAGGATGTTTTTTTGGTTCTCATCTGTAAGTGGAGCCGCTGACGTAAGCGTAATTCTCTGCACGCCGTTCATTTCGTTCACTTTGTTGATGAATTCCTGAGCTACGTTCTGCATTTGGCTTTCGCGACCCTGTTTGATGATCAGTGTGATCAAATTTTTGGTTACCGGTGAGAAACCCTTGAAGATTTCCGCAGCAATCGATTGCTTTTTCTTGCCGTCAATAATCGGCGACGCGAAGAAATTCTGAAGTTCACGGGAATTGGCAATCGTTTTTGCAACATCGCCCATTTCCGCAAATACAGCCTCAGTATTTCCGCTGTCCTGCGTAAAGCTCAGCAGTCCCTGTGCGTATCGTTTAGCTACTTTACTTGTAAGCATCTTAGTTCAGGTTAGATTTGTTCAAGATGTTTTCTACTAATGCATTCTGCGCACCGTCATTGCTGAGTTTTTCCTTAAGGATAGATTCCGCGATGTTCACAGAAAGAGTTCCGATCTGGTTTTTGATATCAGACATTGCAGCTGCTTTTTCAGCCTGGATAGACTGGCGTGCCTGCTCTATCATTTTATCACCCTCCGTTTTCGCAATTTCTTTGGCTTCACCTACGATTCTTTCCTTAATCTCGCGCGCCTCTTTAAGAATGTTATCACGCTCTATTTTCGCTTCGCGGATGATGATTTCATTCTCAGCTTTAAGGTTCTGAACTTCCTGCTTTGCAAGTTTAGCCTGATTAAGTGAATCAACAATAGTTATTTCTCTCTCATTCACCGCCTGCATGATCGGTTTCCATGCGAATTTGTGTAAAACAAAAAGCAAGATCAAAAAGATCACAGACTGAATGATGAATAAACCTGATGAAAAGTCTTCTAATAATCCCATACGAGTTATAATAAAATATTGTTCTTAAATTTTTTTCTAATTTTTTAAAAAATCACTTGCCGTAACCAACCGTTCCCGGCAAGTGAAAATTTCTGAGTGTTCTTAGTTTACTGCGAACAATGCAGCAAATGCAAGACCTTCTACAAGTGCAGCAGCAATAAGCATCGCAGTTTGCAGTTTACCTGCCTGCTCTGGCTGACGAGCCATACCTTCCAAAGCAGCAGCACCGATCTTACCGATACCAAGACCTGCTCCGATTACTACTAGACCTGCTCCTACTAACTTAGGGATTTCCATAATATATAATTTAAAAAATTAGTTTCTGTTTATTGCTTTCAGCTACTTTTAATCAGCTGTTGGCTACTTCTGCCGCTTACGTGGCTCTATTTACTTTTTACTATTGCCTTTGCTCTTATTAATGAGCTTCTTCATGATGGTGCTCCTCATTGGCCATACCGAAATACACCGCCGAAAGCATCGTGAAGATATACGCCTGAAGGAACGCTACCAAAATTTCGAGCAAATAAAGCACGAATGTCAGGAAAGGGAACGCGATACCCGCGATTACATTTTTAAAGACATAAATCATTGCAATAAGCGACATTACTACGATGTGACCCGCAGTCATGTTCGCGAAAAGACGGATAAGCAGCGCGAAAGGCTTGATAAACATCCCGATAATTTCAATCGGCATCATCACCAGCTTCATCGGCCAAGGCAAGCCCGGCATCCAGAAAATGTGCTGCCAATATGTTTTATTTGCGGTAAACTGCGTCAAAAGGAAAGTCACGATCGCCAACGCAGCAGTGATTGCTAAGTTTCCTGTCACGTTGATCCCGAAAGGCATCAGACCTAAAACATTAAGGAACAGAATAAAGAAAAATACGGTCAGCAAGTAACCCATGTACTTTTTATAGTTCGTCCCGATGTTTGGTTTGGCAATGTCATCACGAATGAAAATAATAAGCGGTTCGAAAATCTTCCCTGCACCAGATGGCACCAAAGAATTCTTATAGCTTCTGGCAATCGATACAAAAAGAAGCGTCATCAGAATCGCTACTAAAAGGATAGCGAAAACGCTTTTTGTAATTGACAGATCCAGCATTTTAGCGTTGGTCGCATGTCCATGGTCATCCATTTCGATGGTTCCTGAAGCATCTGTCTTATAGATTTTTTCGTGAAATAGCTTATAGTAGCTTCCTTTGCTGGCAAAAGTATCTTCTCCATGGTTGAAAGTTGAACTCATCGTTGCATGGAAACCGTTCTCTTTGTCGTAGAAAATTACCGGAAGCGGGAAACCGATGTGGTGTCCGTCTTTGGTCACCATGATATCGAAACTGTGAGCGTCCTTTACGTGATGCTGTATAAACTCTTGGTTTTTAGCTTTTTCAGCCTGGGCCTCAGTTACATTTCCGGCAGCGTGTTCAGTAGCTGCGCTGGTTTCGTGCTGCGCCTGCGAAAGCGAAAATGTAGATAAAAATCCAAGTAAAAGGATAACTCTTTTAAGCATTATGATATATCTTTTTAAAGTTTTGCAAAAATAGGATAAATATTCAGATTACAAAGAGGTTGTCTCCTGATTTTTTTCATCTTTTTCCGCGGCCGAGGCATCCTGAAACTGAATAAGTTTCACCGCAAATAGGGTTTCGAGGATAAGTGATACCAGATATGGAATTGCAAAATGCAGCTTATAGTTCGGAACGGTACTCAGTTCAAGCTGACCCATCGCGATGAAAAGCGCCGCCATCTTCACCATCACCAAACCCAAAAAACCAAAACCGATATACTGCGGGAACTGGTTTTTTATAATGCTAAGAACGGTAATCACCATCACGAACAGCAGCGTAAGGAAAATATAATAGCGGAAGAACACGAGATCAAAACCGATCTTCAACCATTCCCAAAGCCCGAAATGCACGGCAATCATGACAAAGAACAAGATGATATAAAGTGTGGTAGGTTTCATTTTCATTTTTGAATATTTTTTAGCTGTTTCAGCAGATTGTAAAATGCCAGTCCCATCGCGGTGAAACCGATAGCAACCGTCAGTAGGTTGCTTTCGATTTCATAATAGTCGTTAATCTTCTTTCCTCCCCAAAAACCAAGTCCCATCGTGGCCAGCATTTGGAAAACTACAGCTGAATAAACACCGTACTGCCGCAAGCCCGAGGAGGCAAATTTGCGTTCAACGTCTTTACCCGCAGAGTTTGGGTTGGTATTTTCGGTTGCCATTTTATTAATTTTTGCAAAGCTAATGATAATCAGTCAGCCTAAAAATTTTCAATTTTAAATATCCGCGATTTTCCCTATTTTTGCGCATCTTTAAAATAAAAAACCGATGTTCAACAGTTTACAGGATAAATTAGACAAAGCTTTACACAATATCTCAGGCCGCGGAAAGATCACCGAGATCAATGTGGCTGAAACCGTAAAAGAAATCCGACGCGCACTGGTAGATGCCGACGTAAACTACAAGGTGGCGAAAGACCTCACAAAGCGTGTTCAGGACAAAGCTTTAGGCCAAAATGTTCTCACGAGCCTCACGCCGGGACAGCTGATGACCAAAATCGTGCACGATGAGCTTGTAGAGCTTATGGGTAGTACGAGTGAGGGCATCAATCTTTCGGGCAAGCCTTCTGTGATTTTGATCGCAGGTCTGCAGGGTTCAGGTAAAACCACTTTCTCCGGAAAATTGGCGAACTATTTAAAGCAAAAAAGAAACAAAAAACCTCTTTTGGTGGCATGCGACGTTTACCGTCCGGCCGCGATTGAGCAGCTTAAAATATTAGGAACCCAAACCGGAATCCCTGTTTATACGGAAGAAGGTGCCTTAAATCCTTCGTCTATTGCTGAAAATGCGGTAAAATTTGCGAAAGAGAATAATCATGATGTAGTGATCGTGGATACGGCTGGCCGTTTGGCAGTTGATGAGCAGATGATGAATGAGATCAAATCGGTTCATTATTTCATCAAGCCGCAGGAAACACTATTCGTAGTAGATTCCATGACCGGTCAGGATGCGGTGAATACGGCGAAAGCGTTTAACGAAGCCTTGAATTTCGACGGTGTTGTACTTACGAAACTGGACGGTGATACGCGTGGTGGTGCGGCGCTTACAATCCGTTCGGTTGTTGAAAAACCTATTAAATTTATCTCTACCGGCGAAAAAATGGAAGCGCTCGACGTTTTCTATCCCGAGAGGATGGCTGACCGAATTCTTGGAATGGGTGACGTTGTTTCGCTCGTTGAAAGAGCTCAGGAGCAGTTTGATGAGGAAGAGGCTAAGAAGCTTCACAAGAAAATCGCCAAAAACGAATTCGGTTTCGACGATTTCTTAAAGCAAATCAATCAGATCAAGAAAATGGGTAACATGAAGGATTTGATGGGCATGATTCCGGGAGTTGGCAAAGCCATTAAAGATGTGGATATTCAGGATGACGCCTTTAAACATATTGAAGCGATCATCCACTCTATGACGCCGGAAGAAAGAAGAAGACCTTCAATCATCAACACGCAGCGTAAAAACCGCATTGCACGCGGAGCCGGAAGAAAAATAGAAGATGTAAATGCTTTGATGAAACAGTTTGAGCAGATGGGCAAAATGATGAAGATGATGCAGGGACCGCAAGGCAAGCAGATGATGGAAATGATGAGCAAAGGAATGCCGAAGATGCCTGGAATGGGCGGAAACCTCTTTGGGAAGTAAGAGTTCGAAAAATTCAGATAAAAAACAAAACCCGGATCAGATGATTCGGGTTTATTTTAGATATGAACTTAATACTATTTGAACTTGTAGTTAAGACCAACGTTCAGTGTGTTGATTTTTGCAGAAGCACCGGCATCTTTAGCAGCTCCTTTGATATGATCATTTAGCTGAAATCCGTATCGCGCCTCCACGCCAAAAGCTTGAGTAAAGTTGTATCCCGCTCCAAGCGCAAGACCAAAATTAAATCTGTTGTAGTACTGATCCATCCCTGCAGGAACTTCAGCAAGATCAAACATTAACTGAGGACCGAATGCCAAGTTAAATTTTGGATCAACATAATACTTCAACATTACAGGAATTTGCAAAGCGTTGGTATCTTCAGCAAAAAGATAATTAATGCCAGGTGCTATATTTAAGCTACCATCAAGGTTGAACTCTCCAAAAAAGCCAACGTAACCACCAGTCTGTGAGTCACTCTCAGAATATCCGGGAGCTTCAGCTTTTGCATTAAAAACTGCTACACCACCAGTTAAACCAAATGATTGCGCGTTAGCCAATACAGTTGCCACGAATGCAACAGCAAAAAGTAATTTTTTCATAGTTTTTATAAAATTTTGCCGCGAAACTAAGCGTTTTAACTTATGTTAACAACTTTTTGCGAGCAAATTTTAATAAAAATTATTCTTCCCGCTGGCGCTGCTCTTCCTTTCCATAGGCATTGATGATCTTGCGCACCACCGGATGCCGCACCACATCTTCTTCCGTAAGATGTACAAAACCGATCTCCTTTACATCTTTCAGAATGCGCATCGCCTCTTTAAGGCCGGATTTCTGACGCAGCGGCAAATCTACCTGGCTTGGGTCGCCCGTGATGATGAATTTAGCATTCATTCCCATCCGGGTAAGAAACATTTTCATCTGGGCGTGCGTAGTATTCTGCGCTTCATCCAAAATCACAAAGGCTTCATCTAGGGTACGGCCGCGCATGAAAGCCAGTGGCGCAACTTCAATCACCTTTTTTTCAATGAATCCTTCCAGTTTTTCATGCGGAATCATATCGCGAAGCGCATCATAAAGCGGCTGCAGATATGGATCAAGTTTTTCTTTAAGGTCGCCCGGCAGGAAACCAAGGCTCTCACCGGCCTCCACTGCGGGTCTTGTAAGGATGATGCGTTTCACTTCTTTGTCCCGAAGGGCGCGTACTGCTAACGCCACGCTGGTATAGGTTTTCCCCGTACCGGCCGGCCCAATGGCGAAGACCATATCTTTTTTCTCCGATTCCTTTACCAGAATTTTCAGATTGGTGGTTTTGGCTTTAATGATTTTACCGCTGACGCCTTTTACAATGATATCCTGATCGAACACGATCTGCTTTTCAGTTTCGCTCTTTATGCTGAGTATATTCTCTACATCCTTCAGCGTAATGCTGTTGTTTCGGGAGATGAAACCTATGATATCATCCAGCTTATTTCGGAGCAAATCCAGCGTTTCCGTGTTGCCCTGTGCAAAGATAAAATGGTCTCGCCCGGTTATTTTAAGGGTTGGAAACGTAGATTTTATAAGATTAAAATATTGGTTGTTGACGCCGTAAAATGTTTTAGCGTCTATGCCTGTAATTTCGTAATTCAGTTCAAACATTCAGTTGTACTTTGTGATCGTTAATTTGTTTAAAATTATTCATTTTATTTTAAATACACGCTTTTGTGCCGGCGAATACGTCGCAAAATATTTTTTTACTTTAAATTTGCCGTTCCTATTTTTCCAATAATGGCGGTCATCACATTCACATCAGATTACGGATTGGTTGATCACAGAGTTCCCGCTGTGAAAGGTAAGATACTGAGCCTGAACGAGAATGCTGTCATCGTGGATATTACGCACGAAATCCAGGCATATAACCTTTTGCAGACGGCCTATATTGTCCGGAACGCATACCGGCACTTTCCCAAGGGCACCGTGCACATCATTGCAGTCGACAGTTTTTTTACAAAAGCCCGTAAGTCCCTGGTTTACGAAGCCGACGGACATTTCTTCATCGCCGCCGACAATGGCGTGATGAGCCTTATCTTTCACGACCTGAAACCGGACAATGTTTATGAACTTACGTTCAACAACCGTTTTGATGATGCCGTTTCATTTACATGTACCGATATTTTCGCGCCTGCTGCCGTACATTTGCAGAATGGCGGTTTACCGGAAGTAATAGGGCGCAAATATAATATGCCGAAGCAACTTGCTCTGCCGCGCGCCGTCTTCAATGAAAAAGAGAAAATGATCATCGGCGAAATTATTTACATCGATAATTTCGGAAATGTAGTATCCAATATCAACCGCCGCTTTTTCGAAAAATGGAGCATCGGTTATACCGATTTTTACTTAAAATTCAGGAACCTTGCATTAACGAAAATCTACAATCAGTACACCGAATTGATTGCTGACTGGTCGCTGGAGCATGAATATCACGGGAAATCAGCTGCTATTTTTAATGACGCTGGCTTGCTTGAACTTACCATCTACAAGGGCAACCGGCTGAACGGTGCGAAAACACTTTTCGGACTTCACGTCGGCGAACGTATTTACATAGAATTTTTGTAAATCTTAAAAACCTTTAAACATTAAAAAAAAATTAGCCGGCTCTTTTCAGAACCGGCTAATTTCGTTATCAATTATTAATTATCTAATCACTTTCTTGGTCACAGTTTCTTTTGAAGTTGTAACGCTCACCACATAAGTTCCTCTTGGGAAAGAAGACAGATCAAGTTTTGCAACTGTAGAATCCACCTTTGCACCTTTAGACACCATTTTACCGGAAGCATCAAATACCGAATAGGACAGTACTTTATCTTTCGAAGTAATGGAAAAGACACCTGCAGTAGCTGTTTGCGAAATGTTTACGTCGCTTGAGAGCGCAGCGTCATTCACACCCAAGATCGAGCTTTCAAAATGAGCCACCCAGCCCGCTTCAGTTGCTCCTGGATCTGAAATAAATCTTACTGTGATGGCACCTGTAGAATGCGTGGAAGTAAATGGTCCCGGAATGGTATTTCCACTGATCTGTGTACCGCCTGTAAATCTTGGTGAACCGGTACTTGGTCCGTCATACACATTCATGAAATCATATCCCTGCTCCGTAGCAAACTCTGTGAATACCAATTTAAGTTTGGCATTAGGCGCGCAAGTGGTTGAAGGATAGAATGTCTTAATGATTATCTGGCTGTCACCATAATTAGCATTTTCACCACCCGGATCGGTAAACGGAACACCCGCACACCAATCTGCGTCGGTAAGTATAAGTTGTTCATAGGCAAATGCCTGTGGACCTGAACAGTCTGTTCCAACGGCAATGGTGTAGTATGTTCCTTGATCGAGATTTGAAAAAGTAAGTGCTTTATTTGTCGTATTTCCGGAAGCAACAACGGTTCCGTCCATTTTCGCCAATCTGTATTTCCAGCTTGTACCCGTAGCATCAACGATTGTTGCACTTGCAGAAGTAGCGGTTACACTCGTAATATTAAGGCCAGTCACTGTAAGAGCACAAGAAGTAACGCAATTGGTACCAAGGCAACCTTTAGAATTTACTGTATTTCTGATGAGGGCCCCAGGCTGTGGACCAAAACCAAGAGAAAAGTTGATTCCCACAGAGCCAACAAGGTGGCAATAACTCATGATCGTACCGCCGTTTGTTGGAAGCGGCGCGTTACAGCCCTCATCATTACCTGATGCGGGCCCGCAACCGTCGATAGCGGTATCATTACCGTTCCAGGCACATGCGTGCGTGTGTGGCGACCCGAGGTTGTGACCAATCTCGTGGGTCATTGCCTCAATGTTCCATGAATAGGTAGGTACGTTCTGGTAACTGAAGTTTACCCCTGAATACGAATATTTGTAAGTGCTGCAAAGTGCATTTACCCAAGCGATACTTGTAGTTGCGGGGTTTCTAAGTAATTGTGCGATATCACCGTTGAAAGATGTTCTTGTATTTCGGAACTGGTTCAGGATATTCGACGGTGTACCGGAATACGGATCCGTGGTTGTCCACACCATCACTTCACTTAAAGCTACGGTGATTCCATCATTTGCATAAAGTGTAGAAATGTTGTTGTGCATGGCGGTTACCCAGTTGGTGGTAGTCTGCACGTTTGATCCATTCTGTGTATATGGTCCGAAGCCCGCTTCATAATAAATCCTCACGCAGTTGTCCGTCTTTTTGTCGGTCATTGTTTTCGGATCGAAAGACGGCATCGCCATTTTTTGGTTTTCAATGAGTTCATCTGCCGCGCAGCTAAAAGGATTTGCCTGCTTAAGATTGGCATCGTTGTAAGAAACGAAATATTCAGAATCCTTGGCCTTTCCGATTACGATGTTACCGATATTCCTAATTGAAGTAACACCTACCACATCGTCATTGAAGAAACTGATGGCGACAAGTGATTCATTATCACCTTTCACGATCCCGTGATAGTATACGCCGGGGGAATAAGATGTGCGGCCTTTATCAGTACTCAGCCTGAAATCATCGGTAAGGAAATTGTTTTTCACCAATTCTACGGTGATATCTTTACCCTCAAATGGGAAAACCATTTCTAAAGCTTCCGGTCTCTCAGCATTAATACGGGAAATTTCCGCGGTATTCAGTTTCATTACCGATACCCCATCTGCGGCGGCTCGGTATTTATTTCGCAGCTGCCCCGATTTTTCTTCGGTGAACACACTGTATTTAGCAAACATCTTGTTCGCGCTGTGCGCGCGCTGCACCTTTTCTGCAACGGGCCTCAGGCTCTGCGAAAACCCGAAAGCGAATAATGCAAAAGTGAAGCACACTTGGAGAATTCTTTTCATATGTAATATTAAATGGATTATTTATCTGCAAAAAAAGTAAATAATATTGAAATACACACCGAAACCTGTAATTTTAACAAAAAAATTCGAGGGGCGTATTCCGCTCAAAATCCACTATATTTGCGGCTAAATTTCTAAGATGCTGTACGTAATTCTGAAGGCAGTTCACATTATTTTCATGGTCAGCTATTTTGCCGGAATTTTTTATCTGGTTCGGATCTTCGTCTATTATAAAGACACCGATGATTTCCCCGACCCGAAGCAAAATATCCTGCGCGAACAATATGTTTTTATGGCGCGCCGTCTTTGGAATATCATCACGGTGCCTGCCGGCGTCATCATGCTTGCAAGCGGACTTACACTCATTTTTTTAAATTTTGGTCTGATGAAGTCGCCGTGGTTTCATCTGAAACTGACGTTTTTAGTAGGACTTGCGCTCTATCATTACTGGTGCTGGAAAAAAGTGCTTCATTTAAAGAATCTCTCGGGAAAATCAATTGAAACAAAAAACATCAAACTTCGACAAGCTAACGAGATCGCTACATTCATTTTGTTTCTTGTGGTTTTCACAGTTATTCTTAAAGGTGCTGTTTTAGCTTATTGGTGGCAGCTCATCACTGGATTTATTCTCCTGGTAGCCGCGATTACCGCCACCGTAAAACTCGTAAATAAAAATAAAGCTGGCCGTTAACTACTAAAGGGAATAATAAAATATGATTGCAATTTTCAAAAAAGAACTTTGGAGCTATTTCGGGAGCTGGCCGGCTTGGCTGGTGATCGGAGCGTTCAGTATTATCGGTGGTCTGTTCCTGTTTTTCTTCGAAAACGATTTCAATATCTTCGATATCGGCAGCGCAAGCCTTCAAAGCTACTTTGTGCTGGCGCCGTGGCTGCTGCTGTTTATAATACCGGCACTTTCGATGAAAACGCTGGCCGAAGAACAGCAGAGCGGAACGCTTTACTGGCTATTTTCCCAGCCGCTGAAGGTTTCTGATATCGTTTTGGGAAAGTTTCTCGCGGTTTGGTTGGTCGCACTTTTGTGCCTTCTGCCGTCACTCGTGTATTTTTACAGTGTTTATTCTTTAGGCGTTCCCGCCGGCAACCTTGACCTTGGCGCGACTCTCGGAGGTTACTTCGGTCTGTCTGTATTGGCAGCAGCATTTTCAGGTGTTGGAATTGTGGCCTCAGCCCTTTCGCAGAACCAGGTGATGGCCTATTTGCTCGGCGTAGTTTTATGTTTTTTCATGTATTTCGGCATAGAGCAACTCGCAAGTTATAAACTTCTTGGCGGTGCAGATTATGTACTTTCCTCACTTGGGTTTTACCAGCATTTCTTAGCGTTTACTCGTGGTCTTATAGACACAAAGGATGTATTCTACTTTCTTCTGGTGGTTGGGCTCTGTCTTTTTTTAGCTAAAATATTTGTTGAAAAGAAAAAATAGCATCGCGATTTATTTTTAAAGATGAACAAAAAAAACTTCATATACATTGCCATCGCCGGGCTTCTATTGCTTGGCACTTTCGGAGTTTTCTCGCACCGGTTCGATTTTACGCAGGAAAAACGGTATACACTTTCAGAATCTACACTGAAGGTTCTAAATTCAGTGCAAAGGCCGCTGACGGTGGAAGTTTATCTTGAAGGTGACTTTCCGGCAAGCTTTCGTCAGTTGCGAAACGAAACCGAGTTCATGCTTCAGGAATTCCGGAAAATCAATCCAAAAATCGATTACAAATTCATCGATCCCATCAAAACAAAGATGTCACGCGACACGCTGGCCGCAATGGGAATGCAACCCTCCATCCTACCCGACATGAAGGATGGGCGGATTTCTGAAATCGTGATGTTTCCGTATGCAGCCATTAAATATAATTCTTACGGCACCTCCATTCCGCTGGTAATTACACAGAGCGGAATCGACGCCAATGAACAGCTCAACCGTTCCATTGAAAATCTGGAATATAACTTGGTCTCGAACATTAAAAGCATAAGTGAAGAGCGCAAAAAAAACATCGGAATCCTCATCAATCAGGATGAACTGGGTCCCGAGCAGTTTCAGGGTTTTATGGAAATGGCGCTCGAAAATTACAATGCCGGTCCTGTGATACCGCAAAATCAGACAGAACTATCGATGGCTGACGTATCGCGTTTGAAACAAATGGATGCGCTGGTGATCGCGAAACCGCGTAAACCGTTTACTGAGAACGAAAAAATAATTTTAGACCAATACATCATGAACGGCGGGAAAACGCTGTGGATGATCGACGCGGTGAATGCGGAGATGGATACTTTGTTCCAGTCGAAGAAAATAATGGCGTATCCGATGGAGACTAATCTTACGGATCTGTTCTTCAGTTATGGAATCCGCATCAATTCAGGTTTGGTAAAAGATATGCAAAAGTCTGCCCTTATCAGAATCGTTTCCGGGGAAATCGCCGGAAATCCACAGTTCAGCAGTTTTTTATGGCCTTATTTTCCATTGGGCATTGCGGAAAGCCAAAATCCTATCACGAAAAACATCAATCCGGTAAAATTTGAATTTCCTACCTCAATCGATACTTTGGGCAGGCCTAATTTGCGCACCAGAGTACTTTTTGAATCGAGTGCGCGGACGAACACGAAACAAGTCCCGAATTATGTCGCGCTGAGCGAAATCGTGAAAGCAGATTCGTTAAGTGAATTCGACAGGCCTTCGCCGCCGAGGATTTTTGCGGTTTCTCTTGAAGGCAAATTTACGTCCGCCTATAAAACGCGCAGCGAACGCGGATCCTACCCAGGTTTTCGCAGTGAAAGTGGTGAGAACCGGATGATTGTCATTGCAGATGGTGACGTGGGCCGAAACCAGGTTTTCAAAGGCAATGCATTGCCGTTAGGTGAGGATTTGCTTACGAAACAGACCTATGGAAACGCCCAATTTCTGCGCAATTCACTCGATTTCCTGCTGGATGATGCAAACCTGATGGAACTTCGTAACCGAAACATCGAAGCCCGCCTGCTCGACAGACTGCGCATTGATGAAGAACGGACAGATTGGCAATGGATCAATCTGCTGCTGCCGCTGTTTTTTACGGCTTTAGCTGCGGCAGTTTTGGTTTGGGTGCGTAAAAAACGGTTTAGCTAAACAAATATTACCGCTAAACGTCTTTAATGAAATCTTCATAATCATAGAAGAACCTTTCGAAACCTTCCATTTTCGAGACGAAAAACTCGAAAATATCACGCCACGTTTCCTTGTTATAGATTGAAACATTTTCTTTTGAAACCCAGATGCGCGCGATGATCTTGCCGTTTTCCAAAAGATAGGTCGAATCTTTATTAAAGTCACCGATCTCGTCTTTGAGCATAGCTTCTAAAGACCATATTTTGTCGTAATAGGCCTCGCGGAAGAGTTCATCCTTCATCTCAATGTCCAGCGAGACTTCTGCTTTCTTGTTGTCTGCATAAAACTTAAATGAAAAGTCTTTGATCTTTGTGTCATAAAGTAACCATTTACGCGGAAAACTTTTGCCAAAAGCTGTCCAGAATTCCTGTTTAAGTTGCTGCGCTTCGTTTTTTGAGAACATTTATGTGCGTTTTTAATTTGCCAAATATTAAGAATAAAAAACGGGCCGAAGCCCGATTTGTCATTTCATATTTAAGTTTAAATCTAAGCGATGACACCAAGTTCGCGACCTACTTTTTCAAATGCCGAAATTGCCTTATCTAAATGTTCCTTTGTATGCGCGGCCGAAAGCTGTACACGGATCCTGGCTTTGCCTTTCGGTACGACCGGATAGAAGAACCCAATTACATAAATCCCCTCATCCATCAGTTTTTCAGCCATTTTTTGGGCTAAAGGAGCATCGTAAAGCATTACGGGCACTATCGCCGCATCGCCGTCCGGTATATCAAAACCTTTTGCCTTCATTTCATCTCTGAAATATTCAGCATTTTCCATCACACGGTCGCGGAGTGAGTGATCATCGGAGATCATATCCAAAACTTTCATCGCTGCTCCTACAATCCCGGGAGCTAGTGAATTTGAAAACAAATAAGGCCGCGAGCGTTGTCTCAGCATATCGATTATTTCCTTTTTACCGGAAGTGAAGCCACCAAGAGCTCCGCCAAGCGCTTTACCTAATGTGGAAGTGATAATGTCTACCCTTCCCATCACATCATTGGCTTCATGCGTCCCACGGCCCGTCTTACCGATGAAACCGGTCGCGTGGGAATCGTCTACCATTACCAGACAGTCATATTTATCAGCAAGGTCGCACAAACCTTTGAGGTCTGCCACGATACCATCCATCGAGAAAACACCGTCTGTTACGATGATCCTGAAACGGTGATTTTTCTCCGAAGCGGCCTTTAGCTGTTCTTCAAGGTCCTGCATGTCATTGTTCTTGTAACGGTAGCGTGCAGCTTTACAGAGACGCACTCCGTCAATAATGGACGCGTGATTCAGTTCATCGGAAATGATAGCGTCCTGGTCTGAAAAAAGCGGTTCGAAAACACCACCGTTTGCATCGAAACATGCAGCATAAAGAATGGTATCTTCCATCCCAAGAAAGTCAGAAATCTTAGCTTCAAGCTGTTTATGGATATCCTGGGTACCACAGATAAACCGCACGGAGGACATACCATAGCCGTGACTGTCAACCATATCTTTTGAAGCCTGCATCACCTCGGGATTATTTGAAAGTCCCAGGTAATTGTTCGCGCAGAAATTAAGCAACTCTTTTCCGTTTGCGGTGATTACCGCAGACTGCTGAGAAGTGATGATGCGTTCGGTTTTATACAGCCCGTCATTTTTTATGTTTTGCAGTTCATTGCTGAGTGCATCGATGAAATTTTGGGAGATCATAAGGTAAATTTTATTAGAATTGCTAATTTAAGAAAAAAGCCTTCATTTCTGAAGGCTCCTTTGCTTTATTGTTTGATGAACTTAAGGTTCTGACTGTCAATTTTCAGTACGTATAAACCTTTTACAAGTGAATTCACATCCAGGTTTTGGCCCGGTTGATAAATCCCGGAATTCACCAGCTTGCCGTCGGCACTTATGATTTCAAATGGTTGTGATGTTTTCAAACCTGAAACGGAGATGTAGTTTTTCGCCGGATTTGGATAAAGTTTTACCGCATCGTTAGTAGTATCGTTTACCGCAAGAATCGACGAATCTTTTACCACCGACGAGTTTCTGTGAATGATTTGATTTTCATAATTAAACTGAATGGAGGCCACCGGAAAATTAAGTTGGTTAGCAAAATTCTGGTTGTTGGTTGTGTGATCCAACACCAAATACGCCACCTGACCACCGGTACCATTTACTTTGATTGGCAACGGCATCTCGAAGAAACTCACTGAAGAATGGCTCTGTGTCTGGCTCACGCGAAAACGCAGGACCTGATCTGAAGTCTGGTTCCATCGGATCTGGTAACTTGGGTAACCTTGGCCGTAAATCCAGTCATTAAAAAATTCCGTGAAGTCTTTACCGGTAGATTGCTGCAAAGAGTTTTTAAGGTCTGCGGTCCGCGCATAACTGTATGCCAGGTTCGGTCTTGAATGATAATCTTTTAAAGCGGCGTAAAACACGTCATCCCCCAAAATCCATTTGATCATCCTTACGACATAACCACCTTTGGAATAGCTGAGTCTGCCACTGAAAATGGCACCTGTATTGCCCAAATTGGAATCCGCAACATACACGCTGCCGCCGGGGCTGCTTGTAATATAGCTCATCTCCTGAGCTAAATAATTTAAAAACTGCGAATTCGTCATCAGCAATTTTTCATTGGCCAGATGTTCGCCAAATGTGGCAAAACCTTCATTAAGCCAGATATCATTCCAGGCGCCACACGTCACTTTGTCACCAAACCACTGGTGCGCCAATTCGTGAGCGATAATTCCGCGACTCCACGCGCCCATTGAAGACATCGTAGCATGTTCCATTCCGCCACCCCAGCCAAACTGCATGTGACCGTATTTTTCATTCCGGTACGGGTAAAGCCCAAAGTATTGTTCAAACGTGTTCATCACCGTCTTGGTCCACTCAATATTTGACATTATCCCAGAATTGGTGGTGGTTGAAGGATACAAATAATTGACAAAAGGAAACGCGGGGTTGCCCATCGTATCGTTCAGTTTTGTATAATTCGTGATTCCCAGCGCAATAAGATATGCGGGAATCGGATAGTTTGTTTGCCACCAGGTAAGTTTCCGCCCGCCCGTAAGGGCAGCCTCAGATATCAACTTGCCGTTTGAAGCTACATTATACAGTGAAGGTGTATTGATCTTAATATCTACTTTTTCAATTTTGTCATTGAGGCTTTGCTTTGTCGGGAACCACTCCTGCGCGCCATAAGGCTCAGATAAGGTGTAGAGTGCCGGTACGCCGCCCTGAGTAGAAGTTGTGAACGCATCACCCGCACTGCCGCCGGTATTTGGAGCGCCAGCATATCGTATCGAAAGTGAATCAAGCGTGGCCGCAGATATAGCAGCCGGAAAATCGATCTTGATTTCCTTTGTTGAAAGCTGCGTAAAACTTACATTGGCACCGTGATATTTCACTTCTGAAACAGTGAGATTATCGGCCAAATCGAAATAGATGCTCGAAATATTCTGGTTTGGGATAAAATGGTTTGTCACCGTCCCGCTTACGTACTGCTGAGCGGGGTCAAGTTCAAGTTCAAGGCGCTGATAGCGTAAATCGTAGTTAAGTGTATTCGGATTTACGTTGTACTCAATCATCTTCGCGTATTTGAGTAGTTCGCTATTTATCATACTTTTTCGCTCAGCTTCCTCATTTTTTTGAGCGAATGCATGAAGAGAAATCAATGAAAATGCAATTGCATAAAGGTTTTTCATTTTTAAATATTTGCCGATAAAGGTAAAAAAAACCTGCAATAATATTTGCAGGGTCACTGATTTTTAAATCTTTAAATATCAAAGCTGAAGAGCCGGTTTCAGGATTTGCTCCATTCGGTTTTTCACCTGATCTACAGAACCAGCGTAATTATTGATCAGCAGGGAAAAAACATAAGTCTTCCCACTGTTTGTCTTTAGGTAGCCAGCCAGTGTTTTAACTTTGTTTAATGTCCCTGTTTTCGCGAAAATCTGGCCATTGCCTTCACCCACAAACTGACTTTTTAATGTACCTGTTTGCCCGGCAATAGGAAGTGAGTCAAAATAATTGCGGAAATAGTTTCTGTCCATTAGACCCGTTAAAAACTTAACCTGCGAAATGGGCGTAACCACGTTAGAACGCGAAAGTCCGCTGCCGTCCATATAATTCAGACCGTCAAGGTCGAAGTTGATTGATTTTAAATGTTCGTTTACTACAATTTTACCGCTTGATGCCGTCTGGTCGCCTCTTTTCTGGAAACCTACAGTCCGAAGCGTTGCTTCCGCCAAAGCATTATCACTTCGCTGATTAATGTAATAAACCACTTCGGATAGGGCTGGTGAGCTGTAGGCCGTTATCTTCACACGCGGTTCAGGATTGGTTTCAGTAAGACGCGTCACCACTTTTCCGGTAACGGATGTACCTCTTTTCACCAGCAAAGTCCTGAAAGTATTGGCCAGATAAGCTGGCGGATCCGCAACCTTGGTTGTCAGGGCAGCACCTTCAAATTTATCCGCGTAAACCATTTGTCCGATGTAAGGTGAGATGTAATAAAAATTCTTGCTCTCAGAAAAAGGGTTGGATGACTTCGCGATTAGTTTTTCATTCTGCGGACTGATCTCTGAAGTAGAACCAGCAGGTAGATAATAACTTCCGTTTTCCAGCCAAACAATGTTTTCGGGCAACTGATTCAGTTTGTTTGATTTAAATATGGCAGTCTGAATGATGATATCGCCATTTACTTTTTTTATGCCTTTGGAAGATAGCGCATCCAGAAAGTCTGCTGCGATTGCTGAGTACGATGACGCGCCAGCTTTGTTGGTACCCAATGTAGGGTCACCGCTGCCGACGATGTAAAGATTACCCTGCAAAACGCCGTCTGCATCTATTTCACCGGAATGTTCCAAAAGTGTGTGCCATCGGAAATTACTGCCCAGCAAGCTCATCGCGGTTTCTGTTGTTAACAGTTTGGTGGTGGAAGCAGCGATAAGTGGCGTGGTTTCATTGTATGAGCTCACCACTTTCTTAGTTTTAGGATCATAGATCACGAAGCCCCAATTCGCATTACGCAAGACTGGATCATCGCTCATGGCATTAATATTGATGTCCAAAAGCTCTTTCGGACTCATCAATTTTTCCGGAGCGGTAAAGTCTTTTACAATTGAACTCGGATGGCTGTCATAAGACTGTGGGATATTAGAATTTGCGAAGGTGCCCTGAGCAAATGTAATTGACGACAATGCAAGTAAGGGCGCTAGAAAAATATTTTTAAGTCTAATCATTTAATTTTGGTTATTTGATTATCTGATACTTACGTTTTAGGTAAAGGTTTAATTAACCTTTCTTAAACGCCCAAAAATATTAAATATTACCGTAGGAATAGAATTAAGCTTCTTAAAACACTTATAGAAGCTGTTAAACTATGTTAAAAATCGACAAAAATCAGTTTTTTCACGCTTTTGTAAGCCGGAATGTCTTCCACTTCGTCTAAACTTTTCATTACGAGTGATTTATATTCAGCGTAATTCTTCCGCGGAAGTTTTAGCCAGATCTGGTATTGATAAAGCAAATTCAATTTCGCAATCGGTGACTTTTCAGGTCCCAGAATACATTCTTCAGGCAAATATTTTCGCAAAACTGAACCCAAAAACTGCGAACACCGGTCTGCTTTATCTTCACGCCGATGTTTTATTTCGATCATTATCAACTTTACAAATGGTGGATAATGAAATTTTTGCCGCTCCGCGAGCAAATGGGTGTAAACCTCGGTGGAATCATGCTCAGCAATCAGCTTGAAGACCGGATGCTCGGGATTATAAGTTTGAATCATCACTTTCCCTTCACCCGAAACGCGCCCTGCACGGCCGGATACCTGCGTGATCAGCTGATACGCACGTTCTTCCGCACGAAAATCCTGCACATAAAGTAAAGAGTCAGCTTTTGGTATTGCAACGAGTTCGATATTTTCGAAATCTAAACCTTTGGAAATCATCTGGGTACCTACAAGAACGTCTGTTTCGCCCTCCTCTATTTTTTCGTAGAGCTTTTCGTACGCAAATTTCTTGCGCATAGAATCCACATCCATCCGGTCCACTTCTGCATCGGGCAGGAGCCTTGAGATTTCTTCATGGATTTGCTCCACACCCACGCCACGAAGGTTCAGATTGGCGGAATTACAGCGCGGACACGCCTTTGGCTTTGCTGCTTTCTGTCCACAGTAGTGACATTTCATCTCATTAGAAAACTTATGAAAAGTCATCACCACATCACAGTTTGAGCAATAATTCACATAGCCGCAACTTTCGCATTCTATCACGTTCGAGTATCCGCGGCGGTTATGCAGAATCATTGTTTGCTTGTGTCGGTCAATTTGCTTCTTGATCTCATCTGTGACACCCAAAGAAAAGTTGCCCACAGACTTTTTCGAGTCCTGCGCTTCTTTGAAATTAATGATTTGAATTACCGGAAGACTGATGTTTCCAAAACGGTTCTTCAGTTTTACGTGTGCAATTTTGTTTTTTAAAGCCAAATAGTAAGATTCGACCGACGGCGTGGCAGACCCCAGGATGGCGCGGCCGCCATAGAAATTTGCCAGCATCAGGGCAGCATCGCGGGCGTTGAAAAACGGCGAAACTTCACGGGGCTTGTAAGCAGAATCATGTTCTTCATCGACAACGATAAGCCCCAGATCCGAATAGGGTAGAAAAAGCGCATTTCTGGTTCCAACCAGCACCTTGATTTCGCCGTTCCGGACTTTACGCCACACCTCTACCCGCTCAAAATCTGACAGTTTTTGGTGATAAAACCCCAGTTGGCGTCCGTACTTTTTTTCGAGCCGCTGCACAATCTGCTTGGTGAGGGAGATTTCTGGTAGAAGGAACAGCACCGTGCGGCCCGCTGATACGGTTTGCTCAATGATTTCAAGATAAACATGCGTCTTGCCCGATGAGGTCACGCCGTGTAAAAGTACGTTCTGGTTTTGAGCGAAAGCTGTTTCTATTTCTTTGGTGGCAATCTGCTGTTCGGGTGTAAGCTGTTCGCGACTTTCCGTTTCGCCGTCGTAGAGCTCGATCCGGTCTTTCTGCATGAAATATTCTTCAACCCAGTTTTTAGAAATAAGTGTTTTTAATGGTGCTGTGCCAAAATTTCCCTGATCCAGAAACTGCGATTTTTTCAGCGGTATTCCGGCAAATTCGGTCTCATGTTCCAGAATGCTTAGCAAAAGTTCCTGTTGCCGCGGTGAGCGTTTAAGTGAAAGCAGAATTTCGGGTAAAGACGCTCGTATCTCCGCAGGATTTTTAAGTCTCAGATACGCGACTTCTTTTGCCTTATAGGTTTCAGCGATTTTCTCGTCAATTTCAATGTACTGAAGGTCAATGAGCGATTTGATCGTTTTTACAATCTCCTTTTTTGGGATAAATGCTTCGATTTCTGTGACATTGATCAATTGCCTTACTTCCAGAGCGTGAATTAAGTGCATCTCGTGAACATCAAGGTTCTCAAAGGCAACGGAAACATTAGGCTTCAGTTTCAAATAAGTTTCACTCTCTAGTTTCAGCGAAGCTGGAAACGAAAAACGGTAGATTTCACCGAGGTTGCAGAGATAATATTCGGACAGCCACTGCCAAAACTGCATTTGACTTTGAGGCATGATAGCCGCATCATCCAGCAAACTGATGATGTCTTTCGGTAAAAAACCTTCGGGCTCCTCGTCGTGAAACTGAAAAACGATGCCGGTGTAAATCTTTTTGCCCCGAAATGAGACCAACACACGCATGCCCACTTCGATTTTATCTTTAAAATCAGCAGGAATCTTATAGGTAAATGTACCTTTCAGGTTAAGCGGTAAAATGATTTGGGCGAAATTCAAAATCGGGCTGCCATAAACAGTTTGCGAAACGGCAACTGCAAATTTAGAAAAATTCGCAAGAGCGAAGTTCGGAAGAGCATCGCAGCATGCTTCCTATTTCCCGTTTCGGCGTTTCAGTTCACGGCTGATCAGGCTGAGTTCCCGACCCGTCTGACCGGCTACAGAAGTATTTTCCTCCGCACGGCGCGTGAGATACGGAACTACATCTTTCACCGGGCCATAAGGAAGATATTTGGCAACATTGTAATTTTTATTCGCCAAAAGATAGGTGATGTTGTCGCTCATGCCATAAAGCTGCCCGTAAAAGATTCGTGGGTCATTGTTCTGCAGACCGTTTGCTTTCATTTTTTCGATGACAAGCTCACTCGAGATCTCATTATGCGTGCCGAAAAATGCGGAAACACAATCCAGATTGGCCATCACAAAATCAATGGCGTCATTATAATTTTTATCAGAAGCTTCCTTTGTAGGTTGAATAGGATCAGGATAATTCATTTCAGCGGCACGCTCCCTTTCCTTTTCCATATAAGCGCCGCGTACGATCTTGTAACCGATGAAATAACCTTTCTCCTTCGCGGACTTCAGGTTTTGCTGCATATATTCAATACGTCCTGTCCTGTACATTTGCATGGTGTTCCATACTATCGCTTCCTTCGCGTTGTACTTTTCCATCATCTCCTCTATCAGCCAATCTACAGCGTCCTGCATCCACGATTCTTCAGCATCGATCATTACTTTCTTGCCGTTTTCGTGGCAGAGCCCGCACACCGCATCAAAACGTGCGACAATGCGTGACCATTCCTGCTGCTCAGCGTCTGTGAGGGCAGATTTCTTACTTACTTTTTCATAAAGACCGATTCGGCCAAATGCGGTAGGTTTAAAAACAATAAAAGGAAGTGCCGGATTGCCAACCGAAAAACGAACAATATCCTGAATCTCCGCGCACACCGCGTCAAACGTGCTTTCTTCTTCTTTGCCTTCAATGGAATAATCGAAAATGCTTCCTACGCCGCGTTTGTACATGCGGTTTACCACGTTCAGACTCTCTTCTCGGGTTTCGCCGCCACAAAACTGCTCGAATAAAGTAGATTTTACGATATCACCTGCAAACGGAAAATTATTGTGAACCGCCACATTCAGCAGTCGTGTCCCGATTTTTGTCAGCGCCGGTTGCTCAATCAGTTTAAACATCCAGTAGGCTTTGCGGAGCTGGCTGTTTGATTTGTCTGCGAAGGCGATCTGCGTGTCATTGAATAGGCTCATGGATGGTATTTTGGATGTTCGCAAATTTAACGATAGTAGCTGAATAGAAAAACCATTTTAAAGTTTAATTTTGTGATAAAATTCAGTTAATGATCACAATTTTAGACGACACTTTCAGCGAGCTCAATGCCTATTTAGAAAGCAATAAACCTTCGAAAATCATCTTTCTTACCGATGAGAACACGCATGAGCACTGCCTTCCGTTTCTGTTATCTAATGTCACCACTGAGGTTCCGTATGAAGTCATAGAGATTGAACCAGGCGAAGAACTCAAAACCATCGACACTGCCACGCAGCTTTGGGAAATTTTGTCAGATTTCGAAGCAGACCGAAAAACATTAATGATTAATCTGGGCGGCGGCGTAATCACGGATCTGGGCGGGTTTGTAGCATCCACTTACAAGCGCGGCGTCTCATTTATCAATATACCGACTACGCTTCTGGCAATGTGTGATGCGGCAATCGGCGGAAAGAACGGCATTGACCATCAGTTTCTGAAGAATATTGTGGGCACTTTCGCAAATGCTGAGCAGATATTCATTTACCCAGGTTTTCTAGAAACCCTTCCTTACACGGATCTACGCAGCGGGTTTGCCGAAATGCTGAAGCACGGATTGATAGCAGACCGAAAGCATTGGGAAGATCTGACCGCCATTTCTGAATTAAGACCTGAAAATATCGCGCCTTTTATTGAAAGGTCCACTGAAATCAAACAAGAGATTGTACAGCAGGACTTCAAAGAGCAAAATATACGTAAAACGCTGAATTTTGGACATACAATCGGACATGCGCTTGAAAGTTTGTTTTTAAAGTCTGGCCGCCCGATTCCGCATGGTGAAGCTATTGCTATCGGGATGATATGCGAAACAAGGCTGTCTTATCTAAACAAGTTGATAACTGAGGAGGTTTCGGACGAAATCATCAAACAAATCAAAAAGTATTTCCCGTTACACGACATTTCATCGTTCAAAACTAAAGAAATCCTGCATTTGATGACCAATGACAAAAAGAACAGTTTGGGTGAAATCAGCTTCTCATTAATCGACGGGATTGGATCATCATGCCACGATCAGCGTGTTTCAGATGATGAAATTACCGAAGTTCTGACTTTCTATAACAACATGACAGCATAGTGCTATTCATTGCATTATTATTAAATTTTATGACTATGTTCCTAATATAGTCCTGAATTTCAATGCATTATAATAATTTTTAGTTAAACATTTGTTTAATTTTTTAAATCATACACCGGTTTTGGCACACGGTTTGCGACATCGCTTTCCGTAAAACAAAAAATTTAAAAAGTGCAGACCGATAATTTAGAACCGTGATATTTCAAATTAAAGAATATTCACAATCTAAATTCAGTCAGCAAAAATTAACTAAAAATTTAAGATTATGAAAAAGTTATTTTTAGGTGCAGCAATCGCAATGAGTTCATTGACATTCGCACAGCAGTTTGGTATCAAGGCAGGGATGAATGTTTCTTCACTTTCTACTGAAGAAGGTTTGGATGATCAGTCTTCAAAAATCGGTTTTAACGCTGGTTTGTTCATGAATGCTCCGATCGCTGAAAACTTCAGCATCCAGCCAGAGCTTCTTTACAGCCAATATGGTTCAAAAGTAGATTGGGTAAACCCGATTAACAACGAGCGTTACTCAGGTTCAAGAAATCTTGATTATATCACTGTGCCAGTAATGTTCCAGTACAACGCTACACCAAGCTTCTACCTTGAGGCAGGTCCGGAATTGGGTCTATTGGTTTCAGCAAAAGACAAGTCTAAAAACGAAACTACAGGTAACACAATTGCTGAGTCTGATAACTACAAAGACGAGCTAAACGGCTTCAACTTTGGTGTTGGTCTTGGTGCAGGTTACTACTTTACACCTAATATCGGTCTTACTGCAAGATATGTGGCAGGTTTCACAGACATCTACAAAGATGGTGAGAACAGTGGTGACGCTGTGAAGAACAACGTATTCCAGGTAGGTTTAGCATATAAATTCTAATAAGACAGAATTTATTAAAACAGAAAGGTTGAGAAATTTCTCAACCTTTTTTTATTTGTCTGTGTAATCAGGATTTGGTCCGGGAGGAACGGGATAAATTTCGGTAAAACAACCAAAGCAGTGGTCGCTGCTGCCCAAAATTTCCTTCAGGTTATCCATACTTAAAAACTCCAGTGAATCTACTCCAAGATAATCGCGCAGTTCAGGAGCTGTCATATTTGCAGAGATGAGATCTGTTTTGGAAGGTGTATCAATGCCCAGATAACATGGCGCAATGATTGGCGGTGACACACTTCTGAAGTGAATTTCCTTCGCGCCTGCATCTTTCATAATTTTTACAAGACGTTTTGAAGTGGTTCCGCGTACAATGGAATCATCAATGATCACTACCCTTTTGCCACGTATTTCGGAAATGATGGGATTAAGTTTCAGGTTGACGATCCGTTCGCGCATATCCTGTGTCGGTACTATGAAACTTCGGCCGATATAGCGGTTTTTAATCAGAACAGGTCTGAAAGGTATTCCGGAGGCTTTTGAAAAGCCAATCGCGGCCGGCACGCCCGAATCGGGCACTCCAATCACAATATCGGCATCTACAGGAGACTGCTGCCAAATTTTCTCACCGGATTTCTCGCGGATTTCATGCACATTGATTCCTTCAAGGGTAGAATCAGGTCTGGCAAAATATATATACTCAAAGGCACAGATACGTCTTTGGCAATTTTCTTTTACCAAAAAAGATTTTAGACCCTGTTCATTCTCGCTCGTGTATACTATTTCGCCGGGAAGAATATCACGTACATATTGCGCTCCCACCGCATCAAGCGCCACAGATTCTGAGGCTGCCACGAAGGTGTTCTGATCAATTGCGCCAAGAACCAAAGGCCGAATACCGTTAAAATCACGGAACGCGAAAAATTTATTGCGCGTCATCCCAACTACGGAATAGGCACCTTCGATCTTTTCCATGGTCGCTTTGATTGCGCCACGCAAACCCAGGTCCAGGTTTTTCTGGATAAGCCTTAAAATAACTTCCGAGTCTGAAGTAGCTTTGAAAACGACGCCTTCGGCTTCAAGTTCTCTTTTAAGTTTGACCGCGTTCGTGAGATTTCCGTTATGTGCAATTGAGAGAATGATCTGGTCATATTCATTTTTCGCGAAGAAGGGCTGAAAATTATATTTCTTCTTGTCGCCGGCGGTGGTGTAGCGCGTGTGCCCGATCGCCGAATTGCCCATGAAAGTTTCGGGCTCGCGGATGTTTTTGTACACATCCAGCACCAGACCTTCATCCTTGATGTTGAAAATGCGTCCTTTGTTCATCACCGAGATTCCGCAAGCTTCCTGTCCGCGGTGCTGCAGTGCAAAAAGGCCAAACTGCGAGAGGGAAAAAGTATCCAGATCCATATCCGAATATATACCGAAAATCCCGCATTCTTCCGACGGCGAATCGTGCATGTCCTCGCTCTTCATCAGGTTCCGGCCGTACATCCGGTCTTTAAACTGATCTAAATATTGTTTTTTTTGTGATTCTAAATCCTGCATGATTCGTTTAAAAAAATTTTACTTGCCCAAAACTTTTTTCAGGCGCTCGTAGATTTCTACGTATGCTTCGGTCACCTCGCCTAAATCCCGTCGGAACCGGTCTTTATCGAGTTTTTTCATGGTCTCCTTATCCCATAAACGGCAGGTATCCGGGGAAATTTCATCTGCGAGGATAATTTTTCCGTCCGCTGTTTTTCCAAGCTCGATCTTAAAATCAACCAAAATGATATTCATCCGGCCAAAAAGTTCAATCAGGATATCATTAATGTCAGAAGTCAGTTCGTACATTTCGTCCAGTTCCTCATAAGTTGCAACGCCCAGGAAGACCGCGTGGTGATCATTGATCAACGGATCACCGAGTTCGTCATTTTTAAGACAGAGATCGAAGATTGTAACGGGTGATTCAATACCTTCTTCCACGCCAAGTCTTTTGGCCATACTGCCTGCGGAATAATTCCGCACTACCATCTCAAGTGGGATAATGTTCACCTTCTTTACCAACTGTTCGCGCTCGTCTAGCTGTTTGAGGAAATGCGTCGCGATGCCTTTTTGACTTAAATATTCAAAGATCAGCGTGGTAATCGCATTATTCATCTCTCCTTTTAGGTCGACGCTGCCTCTTTTTTGGGCATTGAAGGCAGTTGCGTCATCCTTGAAACGGACAATCACTTCATTCGGATTGTTAGTTTCGAAAATTTGTTTCGCTTTGCCTTCGTATAACATTTTTCCTTTTTCCATGTCTTTTTGTAATGATTTGTAGCTGTTAAATTTGAACTAAGATCCCGACTATAACCGCTATTCCGAAGCTTAGCAGCGTGCCGATGAGCACATATTCGGTAAGTTTTCGCTGTTTTGCCTGTGCCAGATCACTGAAGCGGAAGACCGATTTGGCGGCGATCATGAAACCGACACCTTCCCAATGATTCACTAAGATAAATACGAACACTAGCAATCGCTCCAGGATGCCGATATATTTTCCTGCATTGATCAAAGATTCTGTTTGGTTGTCGGCAGAAGATGCGTCTTCGGGCGTCCAGATCGAGATTAAGGTCTTGATTAAAATTGAAGTGGGCAGCGTAAGGAAGATGATGGCAGTAGCGATGCGGATATTTTCGGGCGAAAACAGGTCAGACCAACGCCAATACGGAAAATAAAGCGCAGAGACTCCGGCGATTACGGCGATGTGAAGCGCCTGGTCGAGGAAAAACCACGTTCTTTTGTTTGTATCTGTTTGAAAATGAAGTTTCAGCGCATCTATTATTAAATGTGACACAGCAACTACTGCCGCGATCCACCATAGTTTGATGTTCCAAAGAACGATGATTACCAATGCGAAATGGATGAAACCGTGCAGGTAGAGATAGATGCTTGCTGTTTTTCTACGTTCCTTATGGCTGACCCATGCGTTTGGCTGGAGAAGGAAATCTCCCAAAAGATGAGCTAGTATAAGAAGCGTGAAAATCATTTAAAGTTCTGCTATTTTCTTCTTGAAAAACTGGTTAGTCTCGTAAATGAGTTCATAATTGGCCCTTTTCAGCCGCTGGCTCACCGATGATTGCGAGATGCTGAAATCCCTGGCGAGCTGCTCCTGTGTGAGATCGCGGTTGGTAAGCATACGGTGAATAATTTCAGCCGTGGCGACGGACCAACCATCAAAATCTATGGAGGCCCATTTGAACAGAATATTCAGGTCGCGGTTCACGTTATCGTTTTCTGTTCGTATGGCGAGCGTTCTGCCTTCTGCTTTGATCTCGTTCAGCAAACGGCCCGAATTCACATAGGCGGAACCGTTTGATTCCGTGATTTTTTCTGAACGAAAGACCTCATTTCCAACGCCAATGGCGAGACGGACGTCAAGGTTTTCGATGTTTTTAATCAAAGACTTGATCATCAGTGCTTTCGCGAACGCATCATCAACACTGCATTTAATCTGAAATTCGTCACCTCGGTAAATTTCCCAGTTCTCCGGTGTTGCAGACCATGTGGACAGCAAGTTGCGCAGGCTTCCGATCCAGGATTCGGATTCTGCATTTTGTGAACTGATGATATCACCGGTAATGACTGCAATCATAATACAAATATAAGCGAATTTGCTTATAAACACCAAATATAAGTTATTTTGCTAATATACTGCACTTATAAGGTTTTTAGCTTATAAAGCCACATTATAAGCAATTAAGCTTATAACTACGATTTTGGCATTCGCCAGTTGCTTGATTTATTTAAAATATTCAACTCCATTACGGAAGATATTGTGATATTCGGCGATTGGGATATTCCTGAATAGTCCCGCTGCATACCTTTCCGGATGACCCATCCTGCCAAAAATCTTACCCGACCTGTCCGTAATTCCTTCGATACCGAAAAAAGAATTGTTTGGGTTAAAAGGCATTCCATGCGCCACTTCTCCGTCCAGATTTACATATTGCGTCGCAATCTGTCCATTTTGGTAAAGTTCGGAAATTATACGCTCATCTGCCACAAACCGGCCTTCACCATGGGAAAGCGGAATTGTGAAAACCTGATCCTTCATTCCCTTCAGCCACGGCGAAGAATCATTTACAACGCGAACATCGGTCATCTGCGAAATGTGACGACCAATCGCATTGTGCGCTAACGTAGGCGCTTCCGCGTCCAACTCGCGAATTTCTCCGAACGGTAACAGTCCGGATTTTACCAATGCCTGAAAGCCGTTACATATCCCGAGAATCATTCCGTCACGCTCCAGGAACTTATGAACTGCATCCATCATCGCGGGATTCTTAAGCACATTGACAATAAATTTAGCGGAGCCGTCCGGCTCATCACCTGCCGAAAACCCACCGGAAAATACAAGAATCTGCGCCTGCGAAATCTCCGCACACCACGCATCAAT
Organism: Kaistella rhinocerotis; assembly: GCF_030243905.1. Lineage (NCBI taxonomy): Bacteria > Pseudomonadati > Bacteroidota > Flavobacteriia > Flavobacteriales > Weeksellaceae > Kaistella > Kaistella rhinocerotis. The sequence continues at coordinate 747,383 of NZ_JASSYY010000001.1, forward strand.
GCTTTCATTTAAAAGTTGGTTGTTAAGATTAATCAGTGGAAGACTTCGAACCAGAGCACCTTCTTTTGTAAAAGCATTCTGCGTCTCATATTCGCAATTTGTACCGGGAAAAACAGGTGCAAAAACCCGCGGCGCTGCAAATCCGTGCTTATTAATTACCACAGGACTCCTGTTAATGCTATTTTGTTTTGAATCAATTTTAACTTCAATTTTATCCGTTTCAACCGTTGGGAAAAGAACTTCAAAAACGGAAGTATTTACTTCAAGTAATTTTTTAATATCAAAATTAAAATTATTGATTATGAGGTATTTTCCCGAAACAACTTCACCAATTAATTGAAGTGATGAATTGTCTAAATTTGATATAGATTCAATGACGAAACCGGCACAGTTTTTCTTTAGCAGAAACTCCTCAGTAACAGAAACCTCAGCTCCCAACATGTTCCCAAAACTCATTTTCGCAAGTGCAACCGCAACACCGCCATCCTTTACAGTCTTCACCGATTTAATATTTCCAGCTTCAATATTATCATGAATAAAACCGAAGATTTCTTTCAAAGCTGAATAGTCAGGCAGTCCGTTTTCGGCGGGAATGTGATTGAAAAAATACAGCTTGTTCCCTGCATGCTTGAACTCCGGAGAAATGATATTATTCTTTTGACCGGGCGCACAGGCAAACGAGATCAACGTAGGCGGAACATGGATATCCTGATAGGTTCCACTCATCGAATCTTTACCACCGATAGCAGCCAGTTCCAGATTTACTTGCGCATCATAAGCGCCTAAAAGTGCGGCCAAAGGTTTGCCCCACTTCGAAGGATCACTTCCAAGTTTCTCAAAATACTCCTGGAAACTGAGCCTGATGTTCCGATAGTTCCCACCCATCGCCACGATTTTTGCAACACTTTCAATGACGGCATTGGCAGCGCCAACCATCGAATTTTGTGAAGAAACTCCAGCATCAAAACCCCAAGCTGCGAGCGAAACGGTTTCTACATCTTCAGCACCCAAAACCGGCAACGTCTGCACGCTACCTTCGGCTTCAGTCAACTGATACCTTCCGCCAAACGGCATCAGAACGGTAGTGCCGCCGACTGACGAATCAAACATTTCCACAAGACCTTTTTGGGAAGCCGCAGATTTATCGGAAAGTGCCGCATAAAAAGACTCCTCAGAAAATACAGGCGAGTCTGTCTGCACATTTTTCAGATGAGAGACTTCCACTGTCTGACTTTTTGCACATCCGTTCGAATCGAGAAAATCGCGGCTCAGGTCCACAATCATTTTGCCGCGCCAAAACATTTGCATGCGTCCGGAATCATTTACTTTCGCAACCTCTACCGCGCGTATATTTTCGTCCTGACAATATTTAATGAAAACTTCTTTATCTTTCGCCTCGATGACGACGGCCATTCTCTCCTGCGACTCCGAAATGGCGAGTTCTGTACCATTCAAACCACCATATTTCAATGGCAGCACATCGAGGTTAATTTCCAGCGATTCTGCTATTTCACCAATCGCAACGGAAACGCCGCCTGCACCAAAATCATTTGATTTCTTAATCAGTGAGGTAACTTCCGGATTCCTGAATAATCGCTGAATCTTGCGTTCTTCCACAGGATTTCCTTTTTGAACTTCTGTAGACAAGGTATGGATCGCGGTTTCATCCTGCTCCTTTGAACTGCCCGTCGCGCCTCCAACACCATCACGGCCGGTAGCACCGCCCAAAAGGATTACAATATCACCGTTTACAGGTTTTTCACGGCGTACCCAATCTTTTTTTACAGCTCCTACTACAAATCCTACTTCCATGCGTTTTGCGCGGTATCCTTCATGGTAAATCTCACTTACATGCGTAGTAGCCAGGCCAATTTGGTTTCCATAGGAGGAATAACCGTTTGCTGCGTGTTTTGTGATGGTACGCTGCGGTAATTTTCCTGGTAAAGTTGCAGATATCGGTTCCAGCACGTCAGCGGCACCGCTCAGACGCATTGCCTGGTAGACGTAAGCACGGCCGGAAAGCGGATCACGGATTGCACCACCCAGACACGTGGACGCACCGCCAAACGGCTCGATCTCTGTGGGATGATTATGCGTTTCGTTTTTGAACAGAAGATACCAAGGCTCCTTCTTTCCGTCAAATTCTGCTTCAATCTCTATCGTGCACGCATTGATTTCATCGGAAATCACCAGGTTTTCAAGTTTGCCGGTTTTATGGAAATATTTCGCACAAACCGTAGCCAAATCCATTAACGAAATTGGTTTTTCTTCCCGCCCGAGAAATTTTCGTTTTGCGAGATAATCTTCAAATATTTTTTCTAAAGTTGCTTTAAATGCACCTTCAAACCGAATGTCAGTAAGCTCTGTCTCAAAGGTGGTATGCCGGCAATGGTCGCTCCAGTAGGTATCTAAAACCTTAAGTTCCGTTTCACTCGGATCACGTTTTTCTTTTTTAAAATAAGACTGGATAAACAGCAAATCATCAAATCCAAAAGCAAAACCGTGTTCCGTGTAAAATTTTTGCAGCTGGGATTCCGACCATTCAGTGAATCCATTATGAGTAACGACCGGATCAGGTGTTTCGACTGACGGAATTTCAAGCTTCCGGAGGTCTTTTTCCTGGCTTTCGACTTTATTAATCAGATGAGATTGAATCAGTTCAAGATCTTGCGGCGGCTGAATCCCAAACAACTCAATGAGTTTTCCTGTACGAACCGTGGTATCTGTGTGGCCAGTGAGCAGCGTGATGCATTGCTGCGCCGAATCTGCGCGCTGATCATATTGTCCGGGAAGAAATTCGGTCGCAAAAAAGAGGTTTTTCGCCGGATTTTCATGGTGTAAAACGTCGGTTACGGGATCGACGAAGGTATTGAAAACCACCTTTTCCATTTCCGGTTCGGCCAATCCAAAAACATCGTAAACGTTGTACACTTTCACGTTTTCGAGTTTCGGAACAATGTTTTTGAGCTCATTGTAAATTTGCGGACTTTCTACATCGAAAATTCCACGTTTCTCAACAAAAATTCGGGTCTTCATACGATATTGTGGTTGGCAGTATTAAATACATTCACTGCCTTTAACTTTTTAAATATTAACTGTTTACGTACCGGAACAAATTAAAAATAACAAAAAAAAATGCAGACAAAAAAGCCTGCAAATCATTATACTTTAAGGTCAGCATTCAAGCCGATGAGTTCGCTGTATTTAGACAAAATCGGGCGAACCTCATTTTCGATAAACTCTTCAGTCTGAACCGGTGCAAAGCCTATGAAATTGGCAGGATCAAGAACTTCCATAAATTTCTCCTTATCCATTTTCAAGCTTGAATCATTTAAAATCCTTTCGATAAGGTCGTTTTCTTTACCTTCGATCTTCACTTTTTTCGAGGCTTCCATGGAGTGAACGCGAATGATCTCATGAATTTCCTGCCGGTCACCACCAGCTTTCACCTCTTCCATGATGATATATTCGGTCGCCATGAACGGTAACTCATCCATGATATGCTTCTGGATGCGCTTTTCGTAAACCACGATGCCGTTCATGATATTGTTCCAGATCAGTAAAATCGCATCCACTGCCAGAAAGGCCTGCGGAATAGCGAGACGCTTGTTGGCCGAATCATCAAGTGTTCTCTCGAACCATTGCGTCGCTGCTACCATTGCAGAACTGGATGAGAGCGACATAACGAATTTTGCAAGCGAACCAATTCGTTCAGAGCGCATCGGATTTCGTTTATATGCCATCGCGGAGGAGCCGATCTGGTCTTTTTCGAAAGGTTCTTCTATTTCTTTCAAATTCTGCAACAGGCGGAGATCGTTTGTAAATTTATGTGCCGACTGCGCAATATTGCTCAGCAAAGCCAACACTTTAGCATCGATCTTACGGTCGTACGTCTGTCCTGACACCCCAAAAACTTTGTCAAAACCGAAACGCGCGGAAAGTTCACGATCCAGATGTTTCACTTTAGAATAATCTCCGTCAAAAAGCTCAAGAAAACTGGCCGCGGTACCTGTTGTACCTTTCACGCCGCGAAAACGAAGCGTTTCAATAAAAAATTCAAGTTCTTCAAAATCCAAAATAAGAGACTGAAGCCAAAGCGTCGCTCTTTTCCCAACAGTAGTAAGCTGCGCGGGTTGGTAATGCGTGAAGCCGAGCGTGGGAAAATCTTTATACTTTAAAGCAAATTCTGAAAGTCCGGAGATTACGTTTACCAACTGTTTGCGAATCAGCAAAAGGCCGTCACGCATTTGGATGAGATCCGTATTATCTCCTACAAATGCCGAAGTGGCACCGAGATGAATGATTCTTTTCGCAGCAGGCGCGGCATCTCCATACGTGTGCACATGAGCCATCACATCATGCCGGAACTTTTTCTCGTATTCTGCTGCTTTTCGATAGTCGATATTATCCGCATTTGCTTTGAGTTCGCTGATTTGCTCATCTGTGATGTTCAGGCCAAGTTCTTTCTGTATTTCGGCGAGTGCAATCCACAGTTTCCGCCAGTTTCTGAACTTATTGTTGGGCGAGAAATTATAAAGCATTTCTGCGCTGGAATATCGCTCTTCAAGTGGGTTTTTGTATGAATCCATTTTGTTTTTTTGGCGTGTTGCGGTGCACAAATTTAGTTTTTTAGAGAGGAATATAAAAGTTGTAAACCGCTATTTAATTTTAAAAATTCAGAAAAGAAAAACGCCCCGAAAATGCGGAGCGTTATTTTAATCTTAAGAGTTGCCGGCGTATTTCAGCAAAAATTCTTTCACTTTGTCTACACTGTAACCCTTTCCTTCTTCAAGCACTGCGCTGTCCTGCGTGTGGATCATCTTACCGTCCGCGTCAAGCACTACGAAAACCGGATACCCGTATTTCGCGCCGGGATTGTCATACTTTGCAAAGACTTTCTCGTTTTTATTCTCCGGAGAGTAATTAAGGTGATAATAGAGGTAGCTATCCGCTAAAATCTTGTTCAGCTCTGGTGTAGAATGCACAAATTCATTAAATCGCAGGCACCAGATGCACCAGTTACCACCGGCCTGAAGGATAATTTTCTTGTTTTCAGCCTTTGCCTGCAATACAAGTTCAGCAATTTTCTTTTCAGCGTTTTCCTCTACGTTGTAGGGCTTAGGTAACCGCGCCCTTTCTTCGGCGGCAGCTTTCTTGGCAGCATCTGCACTGACCGTTTGCTGAGTTTCCGCTTTGGTTTTGCTGGTATCTTTCGTGGTGACCTGCGCCGACAATAAAGAGAAAGAAGCAAGAAGCGAAATAGATAATATTTTGGTTTTAATAATATTCATTCGTTCAAAAAATTAGGTGATGCAAAATAACGAAAAATAGCGGCTTTCAGCACGTTAATAATTGCTAAATTTGCAAGCATCAACATGAAATTCCTATTTAAAATCATCTTAGCCATTTCCCGGCTGCCGCTTTGGCTACTGTATATTTTTGCGGATTTAATCTTTGTGCTTACCTACTACGTGTTGCGCTATCGTCGCACGGTGGTGAAAGAAAACCTGCGAAACTCTTTTCCAAAGAAAAGCAGTGAGGAACTGAAACAGATTGAAAAAAACTTTTACCGAAATTTTGCCGATTATATTGTTGAAACACTGAAGTCCTTCACCGTTTCAAGACTGGAACTTCGGGTCCGTGTGCAGCATCTCAACCAGGATATCTTTGTGGAGGCAAAAGCTGAGCAAAAGAACGTGATTCTGTTAGCCGGCCATGTTTTTAATTGGGAATGGTTTACCGCGCTCGCAACCATCATTCCGCAGGAACACAGCTTCCCCGTTTACCGGAAAGTGCAGAGCGGGTTTTGGGAGGAAGGTATAAAAACCGTGCGGAACCGCTTCGGCAATACCGCGGTGGAGGCTAAAGAAGTCATCCGACACATTTTTAGAAATAAAAATGACGGAAATTCAGTGTACATGTTTGTGGCAGACCAGACGCCTCATGTCTCCGAAGTTTCATATGGTCTTAAATTTCTGAATCAAAAAACACCGGCATTCATCGGCTACGACAAACTTTCTACGCGGATGGATCTGGCCTTTGTGTACTGCGAGATGAAAAAAGTGAAACGTGGTTTCTACCAAATCAATTACCACCGGATTTACCCGGATAGCGAAAGGTTTAGCGAATACGAAGTGGTGCGAAAATTTCACAAACTGCTTGAAAATACCGTCAATAAAGACCCTTCAAATTATTTGTGGTCACACCGCCGCTGGAAGTACCAACACGCGGTAAAATTCATGGATACTACAAATGAAAACAGATAAGTTGAGGATCGCAATTGCTATTTTAAACTGGAACGGAAAGTCATGGCTTGAAAAGTTCCTGCCAGGCGTCATCCAATATTCTTCGGAAACTGAAATCTATGTAATTGACAATGCTTCTACGGATGATTCAATAGATTTTGTCCGACGCACATTTCCTTTAGTTAAAATAATTGAAAACGCCAGTAACAGCGGTTTTGCGGCAGGTTATAACGAAGGCCTACGCAGCATCGATGCAGATGTATTTTGTTTATTAAATTCTGACGTGGAAGTCACCGAAGGTTGGCTGCAGCGCGTGGTTGCCCTATTTAAAGAGAATCCGGAAATTGCCGTTATTCAGCCGAAAATATTAGATTACAATAACAGAAACCAGTTTGAATTTGCAGGTGCCGCAGGCGGTTTCCTCGATAATTTAGGTTATCCCTATTGCCGCGGACGACTTTTTGAAACGGTGGAGACAGACTTGGGTCAATATGATGACGAAGCCGAAATTTTCTGGGCCTCAGGTTGCTGTTTTTTTATCCGGTCTAAGGATTTTTGGGCGCGGGATGGTTTTGATGAAAGGTTTTTTGCACATCAGGAAGAGATCGATCTCTGCTGGCGGCTTCAGAATGCCGGTCGGCGCATTTTCTATACATCGCAGTCAACGGTATACCATGTCGGCGGCGGCACACTGAATAAACAAAGCGCGCGTAAAACTTTCCTGAACATCAGGAACAACTTCACGATGCTTCTAAAGAATTTGCCTACAAAAGCCGTTTTTCCGGTCCTGCTTGCAAGGCTGATTCTTGATGCGGCCGCGGCCGTACATTTTGGTTTAAAGATGGGCTTTCCCCATTTTTTAGCCGTAATACAAGCGCATTTCAGTTTCTACAGACAGATTCCGGGAACATTGAAACTTCGAAAAGGTCCGCAGCTACAGAAATATTTCAATGCAAAGTTTATCATATTTAAACATTTCCTTTAGGATTTAAATTTGACAACTTTAACTAAAAATAAGCTACATTTATCATTGCAATGAATGAAAATGCTTATACCATATTGGCAGTCTTCGGTGCTGTCATCCTCATTACAGGCATATTAATCTACTTTTTTCAGCACCGATTTTTCTTCCAGCCGGAAAAACTTCCGGCAGATTTCCGCTTTGCGTATGACAATCTACGTGCAGTAGAGAAAACCGTGGAACCTGAACCCGGTGCAAATATAAATTACCTGCATTTTCAGGTAGATGACCCAAAAGGTGTAGTGTTATATTTAAAAGGAAATACAAAAAGCATAAAAGGCTGGGGGAAATTTGCGATAGACTTTACGCGGCTCGGCTATGAAGTCATCATGATGGATTATCGCGGTTTCGGGAAAAGCACCGGAAAACGGACTTCAGATGCCATGAAACGCGATTCGCAGTTTATTTATAACCTTGCAAAAAAAGAATTTACTGAAGACAAAATCGTGGTCTACGGCCGTTCACTTGGCAGTGGATTTGCCGCCAGGCTTGCTTCAAAAAACAATCCGCGTCTACTCATCCTCACGTCGCCGCTCTACTCCATTTCGCGAGCGGTACAGCGGTATTTGCCATTTATGCCTGCACGGCCGTTCCTGCGGTACAATCTTCCGACTTTCCAGTATTTAAAGAATGTCCGCTGCCCAATCAAGATTATTCATGGCAGTGACGACCGTCTCGTGCCTGTAAACACGGCCATAGATCTGTCGGAAGTTAACCCGAAACTTACACGCCTCTATATCATTCTGGGTGCCGGACATATCAATGTGCATCAGTTTGAAGAATATCATCGCGTAATGCAGGAAATTTTTGACGAACGGAAAATATTTATCGATGTTGAAAAAACCAGTTTCGGGTATTCACACCGTAAATAGTCCGTTAAAACTTATCTTTGCATACTCAAAAAGCATTTATCCTTTTATTGTCCGCTGTCATTCTTAATTATTTTTAATGCCCGATTTTTTTAAATATTTACAGGAAAAAGTAGTCTTCTTACCCGCGGCGCTGGACACTTCGCATACTTTCGATTTTGAGACGCCTTTTGAAGAATACTTTTGGGAAACCCCATTTGGCGGAAAGATAAGTTGCATCCATTTTAAGACGACGAACCCTGTGGGTGTAATCGTTTACTACCACGGCAATTCCGATAATCTTGCACGTTGGGGCAGCATCGCGGAACAACTGACCAAATATTCATACGATGTTCTGGTGATGGATTACCGCGGATACGGTAAAAGCAGTGGACCCCGAAATGAGGAATTCCTCTATTCAGACGCACAGGCGACATACGATTTTGCCCGTAAAAATTACGGCGAAAACAATACGGTCATCTACGGCCGCAGCCTTGGTGGCGCTTTCGCAGTAAAAACCGGCGCCCAGAACCATCCTAAAATGGTGATTTTGGAGGCGGCGTTCTACAATCTTCAGGATGTAGTGAACCGCTGGCTTCCTGTGCAAGTTACCGACCGGGTTGCACCCAGAATGAGGTATCACTTTCTTTCAAACCAAAATATTCAGAATTTGCACGTTCCATTGTATCAGTTTCACGGTTCTTTGGACAAAATTGTTCCGGTAAGTTCGGGACGTAAACTTTTTGAACATTATTCGGAACTTCGGCCGGATGTTGAAAAACAATTTATTGAAATAAAAGAAGCCGGACATGATGACTTGGCCGATTTTCCGCTGTACCGGGAAACATTGAAAACCGTGTTTTAAGTTTAAATTTACCACTGAAAAAATGATTGATTTTTGCGCCATAGATTTTGAAACCGCCACACATGAGCGAAATTCCGCCTGTGAAATGGGAATCTGTGTAGTAGAAAATGGCGAAATCGTGAAAACCCAGACCTGGCTGCTGAAACCGCCAAGTTTCCCCTATTTTAACCCCCGAAATGTCGCCGTACACGGAATTTATCCTGACGACGTGCGTGATGCGCCTACTTTTGATGAGATTTGGCATGAAGCTGAGGAAATGATGTACGGCAACCTGATGATTGCGCACAATGCTGGTTTTGATGCGGGCGTACTTCGGAGCTGTCTGGATTATTATGGTTTTTACAAGCCGAAACTAAACTATCTCTGCAGCATATCTATCGCAAAAAAATCCTGGAAAAATTTGGGTAAAAACGGTTTGAAAAACCTCGCAGAACAACATCAAATCTCTTTCAATCACCACAGAGCCGGCGATGATGCCGAGGTATGCGCCAAAATTTCGCTCCTGGCCTTCCAGAATATGATGGTTACCAGAACCGACGAAGTGCATGACGTACTCCGAAAAAATTTAAAAGTTCTTTAAAAATCAATTGTGTAAAACTTCCGCAAGCAGATTGAATTTCGGGATTTCGATCTTCAGGTTTTCGCGGCTTGAAAGATGTGTGCAAAAATAGGTTCCGCTCATGCTTCCCACGCCCGAACGAAGTACCACATTTGAGAAATATTTAAACGTTTCTCCTGCGCCGATTTCAGGGGTAAGACCTATCACGCCCTCACCTTCCACTTCGGTATAGCCGAAACCCACATCATAGATCAGCCACTCACGACGGAGCAGCACAATGGGTTGGTCACTGAGATTTTCAATGGTTATATGATAACGAAAAACAAAACGGTTTTCCGACGGAAAACTGTTCTTACTGTCGTACTCCGGATAAACGGTAACTTTGATGTCGAAAGTAGTTAATGAGAACATAACCGCATTTTAAATTTGCATCTGCAAAAATCCCGCCTTTTTCGGGCGGGATTTAATAATTTTACTCAAAACGTTTGATTTAGACCTAAAGTTCAAGGGCTTTGCGCTCATCTCCATTAAATAAATGCTCCACAGGATTGTCAATAGCTTCTTTCACGGCTACCAAAAATCCTACAGATTCCCGACCATCGATGATTCTGTGATCGTAAGACATTGCAACATACATCATCGGACGGATTACTACCTGCCCATCTACTGCTACAGGACGCTGGATGATATTGTGCATACCCAAAATCGCAGATTGCGGCGGGTTAATGATTGGCGTAGAAAGCATTGAGCCGAAAACCCCACCATTTGTGATGGTGAATGTTCCGCCGGTCATTTCATCTACGCTGATGTTGCCTTCACGTACTTTATCCGCTAAATTCTTGATGCTTGCCTCTATACCGCGAAAGCTCATATTCTCAGCATTTCTCACAACAGGTACCATAAGACCCTTTGGTCCGGAAACTGCCACCGAAATATCGCAGAAGTCATAATTAATTTTATAATCGCCGTCAATAGAAGCATTCACATCAGGATACATTTGCAATGCGCGTGTAACTGCTTTTGTAAAAAATGACATAAAACCCAGTCCGATGCCATGTTTTTGCGCAAATTCGTCTTTGTACTGCTTTCTGATTCTGAAGATTTCAGACATGTCCACTTCATTGAAAGTAGTAAGCATCGCAGTTTCGTTTTTCACAGAAACCAGTCTGGTAGCAACTTTACGGCGAAGCATTGAAAGTTTAGTGGAAGTAACAGCGCGTGAACCACCTGATGTGCCGGAACCCATCGCAGCAACTGATGCAGTTTGTGCATCCTGCTTGGTGATGCGGCCGTCTTTGCCCGAGCCGGTAACGTCTGATGCCTGAACTCCTTTTTCATCAAGGATTTTCTTTGCTGCAGGAGAAGGTGTACCGGAAGCGTAGCTCGTTGGTTTTTCTTCTTTTGAAGCCTCTACTATCGCAGGCTTCTCTACCACTTTCTCTTCAGCTTTCGGCGCCTCAGCGTTTTCGGCTTTTGGAGCTTCCGCAGTACTTTCGGGCTTTGCAGCGCTCATATCGATCAGGCAAACTACCTGACCCACCTGCACTACATCGCCTTCCTCCGCTTTTAGTGTAATGATACCACTTTGCTCAGCCGGCAATTCTAATGTTGCCTTGTCTGAATCTACTTCAGCAATTGGCTGATCTTTCTCCACAAAATCGCCATCCTTCACGAGCCAAGCGGCAATTTCAACTTCTGTGATTGACTCGCCGGGAGACGGCACTTTCATTTCTAATATTGACATCGGGTATGATTTATTTTAAAATTAATTTTTAAATATGAATTAAGCTGTTACAGGTCTTGGTGCAGGTGCATCGTCACAGTCGAAAACCTGGTTCAGCACGCTGTTCTGGTTGCGTTCAAACATTTTGTGGCTTCCCGGCGCCGGTGAACCACTGGCTACGGGTGCGATAACGTTTATACCGGTATCGCGAAGGTTGCGAAGTATATAGGCCCACGCTCCCATATTTTCAGGCTCTTCCTGTGCCCAGATAATCTGTGTTCTGGCGCTGTATTTAGACAAGATTTCCGCAATTTTTTCCTGATCCAGTGGATACAGTTGCTCCAAGCGCACCAGCGCGATATTATCACAGTTGCGTTCTTCTTTTTTAGCTAAAAGTTCATAGTAAATTTTACCTGAGCACAACACGAGTTTTTCAATTTTGGTCGCATCTGCTGTAGCATCATCAATGATTGGCTGGAAACGTCCGTTCGCAAAATCTTCAAGCGGTGAAACCACCTTTGGATGACGAAGAAGAGATTTTGGCGTCATGACGATCAATGGTTTTCTGAATTTCCATTTTTGCTGCCTTCTCAACAGGTGGAAATAGTTTGCCGGCGTGGTAACATTGGCAACCGCCATATTTTCATTGGCACAAAGTCCTAAAAACCGTTCAAGTCGCGCAGAAGAATGTTCCGCGCCCTGACCTTCGAAGCCGTGTGGTAAAAGCATCACGAGACCGTTCTGAATCTTCCACTTCTCTTCAGCAGCAGACAGGTATTGGTCAACGATAATCTGTGCACCGTTCACGAAATCTCCAAACTGTGCTTCCCAGATCGTCAGTGTTTGCGGTGAAGCCATTGCATAGCCATAATCAAACCCAAGAACACCGTATTCTGAGAGGTGTGAGTTGAAAATATCAAATCTGCTTTCCGAAATATGTCTCAGCGGTACGAATTCTTCTTCCGTATCTTCGGTTTTCACGACCGCGTGGCGATGTGAAAATGTTCCGCGTTCCACGTCTTCCCCGGAAATACGGATATTATTGCCTTCAGTTAGAAGAGTTGCATACGCTAACCATTCACCCAACGCCCAATCAAGGGAGTTGGCTTCGATCATCTTAAGACGGTTTTCGAACAGTCGCGTAATTTTATTTAAGAATTTTTTATCGCCAGGCAAGGTTGACATCTTTTTAGCCAACTCTTTTAATGCATTAAGATCAAAACCCGTATTTACCGGCTTCAGCATTTCGCCGCGCGGAGAAATAGCAAAATCTTTCCAGTCATCCGCCATGAAGATATCCATCGTGTTTCTTTCGATCTCTTTAGATGCGTCAAAATCAGCATCCAGAAGTGTTTTGAACTCGGTTTCCATCTTTTTCAGGATTTCCTCAGATACAATTCCTTCCTTGATCAGTTTTTCTTTATAGATTTCACGTGGATTCGGATGTTTTGAAATCAGCTTATAAAGGTTTGGCTGAGTAAAACGCGGCTCATCGCCTTCGTTATGGCCGTACTTTCTATAACCAAGCAAATCAATGTACACGTCTTTGCCAAACTGAGAACGGAAATCTGCCGCAAACTTCATTGCGTACACCACCGCTTCCACATCATCAGCATTCACATGCATCACCGGCGACTCAGTCACTTTAGCGATATCTGTACAGTAAGTTGAGGATCTTGCATCGAGATAATTCGTGGTAAATGAAACCTGATTATTTACGACAATATGAACGGTACCACCGGTTTTGTAACCGTCAAGCGTCATCATCTGTGCGATTTCGTACACGATGCCCTGACCGGCGATGGCGCCATCACCATGGATCACGATCGGCAATACTTTTTTGTAATCTTTGTACTTGTCATCTACTTTCGCGCGGCAAATTCCTTCTACCAATGCTCCTACCGTTTCAAGATGCGACGGGTTTGGAGTTAGATTTATGGCAACCTGTTCACCAGAGGCCGTCGTGATTATTTTTGATGAGCCAAGGTGATATTTCACATCACCTGAGAATACGTCTTCCTCAAACTCTTTACCTTCAAATTCAGAGAAAATCTGCTTGTAAGACTTTCCAAAAATATTCGTAAGGACATTAAGACGGCCGCGGTGTGCCATTCCCAATACTACCTCGTCAACGCCAAGTTGTGAAGCGCGTGAGATAAGTTGATCCAGCGCCGGAATAAGCGATTCGCCACCTTCGAGTGAAAATCTTTTCTGTCCAACGAATTTGGTATGAAGATAATTTTCAAACGCCACAGCCTGGTTCAGCTTCTGCAGAATTTCGGTCTTTTCAGCTGCGCTGAGTTGTGGCTGGTTTTCGTTTACCTGAAGCCACTTTCTGATGAAAGCGTTTTCCTCTACATTAGTGATGTGCATATATTCTACACCCACAGATTCGCAGTAGATATTTTCTAGATGACGGATGATTTCCTGCAAAGTCGCGGCAGAACTCAATCCGGTTTCGGTCGCCGAATTAAATTTCACCGAAAGGTCTGCTGCAGTAAGTCCAAAATTCTCTATTGCGAGTGTTGGCTCATACTTTCTGCGCGCGCGCACCGGATTTGTATTGGTAAAAAGGTGTCCGCGCTGGCGGAAAGCTTCAATGAGGTTAAGAACTTTAAATTCTCTCTTTATGTCATCAGGGATGAGTCCTTGAGATGCAGCATCATTGGCAGCGTGCACGATATTTTTTTGTGCAGACGCCTCATTTTGATCTTCGCCGTAATTTTCAAGCGCAAAATCAAATCCCTGGAAAAATGCTTTCCAGGAAGGTTCTAGTGAATCGGGATATTTTAAATATTGCTGGTATAAGTCTTCTATAAGCTGCGCATGTGCGGCATTCAGAAATGAAAATCTGTCCATTATTTACAGGTTAAACTGTTGTTTTTATTTAAAACACAAATTTAACAAAAATATATGAGGAAAAGGCCCGAAAAATACAGTAAATGAGTGAGTGAATTTAATTTAGCGGAACACAGGCACAGCCAGTTTCAAAAGGACATTGCTTTCCGCAGTAGGCTCTTCGATGAAGGTTTGCTGCAACTCACCGGTTCGCAATGTGTCCCGTTTGGCCTGAGAGAGAATCTGCTGAATCGCTTTTACCCGACCCGAATATGCGCCACGGTAGTAAACCACGTAGTTTCGGGATGCGTTCAGGGTGCGGAAAGTAAAATTATTATCAGAAATACCGATACGTTTTGAAAGCGGAATGCCATAATAGTAAGATACTTCTTTGTCCGTATAGCTGTCTGCATCGGTGATCAGCACAGGTTCACCGTATTCGTCATTTTTCTTGGCCAAATCGCTGGTAATGTAGTTAAGCGTTTTGTTATGATTCAGTATGATATTTTTGAAGAGCAAATCTTTTGTATTGCGGGTGCTGACATTCACGCCTAAAAGCAATCTTCCGGGGCTTTGTTCAATGATCAGCGAATCGAATTTTATATTTTCCCGCTCCTGCTCTTTCTGCACTTTATTTCCAAGCGTTGAGGCAAGGTTTTTTGTACTTGAATCAATATTTAAGCGCATATTTTCAGCCGTAAGATTGCCGGACCTTTCCCACCATCCTTTTCCCGGAATATTTATACTCCACAAGATATCAGTAGTGTTCATTTGAGGTGTAAATTTCACATCCAGCACTACGGGTTTCTCACTATCAGCACTGTAAATATGATATCTAACTGCTTTTTTCGGCATCGCGAAACGGATGAAAACTTCCCCGAATTCATCGTCATCAGCTAAATTTTTGTAGGTCATGGCACTGCCCTGTCCTTCGTAGGGACTGAAAAAACGAAACTGGAAATCAGGATTTTGCGTAAAAAAGGTATTCCACTCGACAAAGTTCTGCAGATTGCTAAACTGGCTGTAAACGCGGTCAAGAGGTTGGTTCACATTGGTGCGTACGGAAAAGGTTTCACCTTCGGACTTAAGATTCTTTGAAATCACATAAAAAATAAGTCCCAGTACTACGGCGACCATTATTATCTTAATCCAACGCATAGCCGCAAAAATACAAAAAAGTAGCTGATGCCCAACTGGGAATGAAGGTCAGTAAATTCACCCTGGATTTTAAGGAATTGTAGTTCCCGAGGTGATTACGGCGTTTTTCTTTACGACTACGATCCCGTCTTTTATGGAATATTTTTCGAAATCACCGTCCGGAAGATGTTGCCCACCCAAAATCCGAACGTTATCGCCGACGCTGCAGTTTTTATCCAGAATCGCCCGCTCGATATAGCAATATTTACCAACACCAAGGTTTGGGATGCCCTGAGACTCATTGTTCATAAGCTCTTCCGTATTTTGGTAATAATCTGCGCCCATCATGTACGTGCTTATTAGTGTGCTCCCTTTATCGATTCGGCTGCGGTTGCCCACGATGGAATTTTCGATCTTATCAGCCATCACGACACATCCGTCACCAAAAATGGCTTTGCTCACATATGATCCCAGGATTTTGGAAGGTGGAAGCATACGCGCGCGGGTGTAGATCGGTGAGCGGCTGAAGAGGTTGAACTTAGGCAAATCCTGAGTCAGTTCGAGGTTTGCATCAAAAAAAGACTGGATCGTTCCGATATCCGTCCAGTAACCATCGTACTGAAAACTCATCATCTTGTACGAGCCGATGGCATTTGGAATCAGTTCACCACCGAAATCATCACCTGGATCTTCATCAAACATTTTTTTAAGCATATTCCGGCTGAAAACATAAATCCCCATTGACGCTAAATATTCCTTACCCTCACGTTTACTTTTATCCGAAACCTCCGATTTCCAGTCCTGAAGCAGATCTGCGGAAGGCTTTTCAATAAATGAGGTAATATTTCCCTGCTCATCAGATTTTAAAATTCCGAAGCCGGTTGCATCATGAGCATTTACCGGAATGGTGGCGATCGTAATATCGCTTTCGTTCTGGCAGTGAAATTCGATCATTTCGCGAAAATCCATTTGGTAAAGCTGGTCACCGGATAAAATCAGAATATAATCATATTCATATTTGGTCAGATGCTTCATAGACTGGCGCACCGCATCAGCGGTCCCTTGGTACCATTTATCGCTTTCAACATTCTGTTCGGCAGCCAGAATATCCACAAAACCACGGCTGAAAATATCAAAGTGATAAGAATTTTTGATATGTGAATTCAGTGAAGCCGAATTATATTGAGTAAGCACCAAAATACGGTTGAAACCGGAATTGAGACAATTGGAGATCGGGATATCAACCAACCTGTATTTTCCGGCAATAGGTACCGCAGGTTTAGACCGTGAATAGGTAAGTGGAAATAAACGCGAGCCGCGACCACCACCGAGAACAATAGAAATTACGCTGGGCTTCATAAATATAAGTTTTTAATGTTTTTAAAACCTTCGCCAGGCCTTAACAATATTAAGGATTAATTGGCTTGAAACCAAATAAATTACATCCCGTGAAAGATGTTACTATCCCAGCAAATTCAGCACCGAAACGGCATTTCTGCGGTTAACTTAAGGTAAATTTAAAAACACAGAAAGGCATATCTTTGAAGAGTGAAAAAGAAAAAAAGAGAATTTCAGGCCAGCGAACTTGTAAAATCATTTGCAAGAATTCATGGTTTTGAAGATAAACTGCTGGCTTTTGAGGTGAAGGATTTTCTGGAAGAATATCTGAGCAACGTGCTTTTCGAAGAGATAGAATCCGTAGATCTGGAACAGAAGGTATTGAAAATCAGGATAAAATCTCAAATGCTGAAAAATGATTTCCGGTTGCGGAAAAGTTTTTATTTAAATAAATTCCAGGATAAATTCGGCGCAGAAAACTTTATCGACCTTCAGGTTTTGTAACCTTTCTGTAATTCAGCATGTCCTTGGTAGTTTCATCAAGTTCTGAACGGATTGGTAGGAAAAACCGGAACGGGTTCTTCATAAAATAGCGCCAGATCTCTCTCGAAATCTCCTTCATCTCTCCCAAATCCACCTTACGCGAACGGAAAGCCAACAGGATGGATAGGCCAAAGCTCACAGCAAAATTGAAAAATCCGATCAAAAAGACCGTGGTAACCGTGATGATCACGGTATATAAATCTACATTAAAGCCTTTGCCGTAAAAGCCGAGCGCTACGTTTCCGGCCGCAAAAGTAATGTGGCGGATGTCCAAATCCAGTCCGAGGAAAATTCCTATAGGTCCGGTGACGCCCAGGAAGATCCCGAACCAAAAATTTGAGACAATTCCGGCCCAGTTTCGGGCATAATAATTCGAAATTCCCTTCGCCGTACGCGCTCCGAGAAAATAATTGAGCAAAGGATTTTTCGCCAGTCTCTTCGGAATATTATAATACACAGAGCTGTTTCCTACATTTCCCGAAATGATTCCCGATACAAACAGGAAAAAACCGGCGATACACGCGTGCAGGATCGCTTTTGATTTGAACGGATCCTGGTCTGTAAGCAGTTTCGTGGCTTTTTCAGCAGCAAAATTTTGCTGGAACAACACATCCAAACCATAAATAATTGCCAGTGCAACCGGAAAAGACAGTAAAACGTTACCCATGAAGGCAATGAACTGCGAACGGAAAACCTTTGATACCAAATGGGCAAATTCCACATAGTTCTTACGTGTGTTTTCACCTTCTGAAAGCACCCTAGCCATGGTAGCCGCCGTCATTGCCGGCTGTTTGGTAGCGAGACTGAAATTCATCAGGTAAATCATGATGAAGCCCATCGCATAGTTGAAAGCATACAGTACCGCATGCGAAAAATCACTGCCGGGCAATGTGCCGTAGAAAAGTTTAAGAATGACAAGACACGCCACAATGATTCCGCCGCCACTCGCTTTCATAAACATCGTGAAATAATCACTTTTAGAAGACGTGATATAATGCGCACCGGTTTCGGCTGTGTGGTTGGTAATCAGATGCGACATCAGTGTCGTGCTGTCTGAGATCAGATCCCGGAGATTATTTTTGTGTGTTTTGTATTCTAATATGTTAAAAAACAGCTGTTTGGAATTTTTTAAGACATCTTTTTCAGAATCTACAACCAGAATTTCCAGAATATCTGTCATTCGGTTCAGCTGCTGCCGAATTTTAATCAGTGACTGGTTGATTTTTCCGGAAATGCCATACTTCTCTGAATTTTTAAAGGCAATGGTTACAAATTCAAGACATTGCGTTAAATAAACTTTAATCTGTTTATAAAGTTCATCGCGCGAATGCAGGAAGAATTGCTGATCCTCGAGAAAGTTTTCATTCAGGACATCGAGTTCATTCTGCAGCGCCAAGAACGGATTGTCAAACTGCCGGTATTCCGGGGCCATGTGCACCACTTCGGCATCCATCGCATTTCCGATCACGCGCCAGGCAAGGATGTTCAGGGAGAACAGAATCTCACGCTTAGCTTTTGGGCGGGCCACGATATCATCTATCCCGAGCAGCAAAAAAAGTTCATCGAGCTGCTCCTCTCTTATATTCCGAAAATACTCAAGGTCTTTTATGGGCCGCACCGACGCAGTATCTACCAGCACCCAAACAGAGTTTTCGTTCTCTACGGCAGGCAATACTTTATCTAAAAGTCTCTTCTTGAATTCCGGATAAAATGCGTTTTCAGAAAGTATATTGGCTTCCGTGAGCGAAAGGTTGAACGGTTTACCATCAAACAAATGATTAAGGTAGAAGCCAAAATTGGCGGTGATATCCGGGTTATGCCGAAGAAAATCAAGTATTTCGGCAAACGGTGTGCGCCGCAGATGAAGCATAAGGTCAGATAACGGCTCCAGTGATTTCGTTTCATTTTGGAAACTGAAATATTTGGTAAGAACCGCTGTGAAGGTAGCGCGCTTTCTGTTGTGGTAGAGCGTCATCCGTGCAAAGGTAAATTATTTCAGACTTACGTTATTCATCTGACGCATAATCCATCGGTGCTTTTTCTGGAGATAAGCCGAAGGATTTTTGGGATCATATTTTTTCGGATTCGGCAGAATTGTGGCAATCCAGGCAGCTTCAGATTTGGTCAGGTTTTGCGAAGATTTATTAAAGTAATAATTGGAGGCAGCCTCTACCCCAAAAACGCCCTGGCCCATCTCGATGGAATTCAGGTACCTTTCCAGAATCACATCTTTCCCCCAAATAAGTTCGATAATGAAGGTGTAAACTGTCTCTAGCCCCTTGCGCAGCCAACTTCTACTTTGCCACAGAAAAATGTTTTTGGCTGTCTGCTGGGAAATCGTGCTGCCACCTCGAATCTTCTTCCCTTTTTGGTTGTACGCCATGGCTTTTTCGATCGCTTTATAATCAAAACCGTTATGGGTGAAAAATGCTTGGTCTTCTGAGGCGATCACAGCTTTCTTTACGTTATTTCCCATTTCGTCATAGGAAATATAGTCGCGTTCCAGCTTTCCGTAATCAAGGATGCCACCGATCTGCGTAATGGTGATTGGAGGATTGAAGAATTTACCCCATACAATGAAAAGGATATTGGCAAGGATCAGGATATAAATCAGGCGTTTAATTTTTTTCCACATATTTTTCAGTAATGTTGCGGCCATTTTGGGCGTGCAAAAATAACGATATTATTTAAGTTCTTTAAGGTAAGTCAGTTCATATTCGGGCAATAGTTCCGGATGAAAAATCTTGATGTAGTCTTTTAAGACGATATCGGCACGCACTACTCCACTTTCAAAAAAATCATTGGCGCGGCCGCGCTCCCGGCCAGAAACCGTGTACAGCTTTCCCGAGTGGTAGACGGGCATTTGCGCATAATTCGGATTGATACTCAGCAGTTCTTTCTTTGTGCGATGATTGCCTACATTCACCCAAAATTCAGCTTTTTCGGCGCGCGACATCACTTCTTCAAAACTCATCGGAATTGCTTTTGAGTCGGTGTTTTCCGCATTTATATATTGCGCATTTGCATCTTTGATGAGCTGGGCCAGGCCGGTTTTACCGCCGGGCAAAAACCACTGGTTGCCGTACATCTCGTTCGCCAGAACCTTTGGACTAGAATGGGCTTTTTTGACTAAATTCTTAAGGGAATCGTAGGCTGCTCTAATGCTGCCCAACCTTTCGGCCGCTTGCTTCTCGGCGCCGAGTAATTTTCCGAAAACCAACAGATATTCGGCTTTTTTTACCGGATCCTGCTCGAGGTATTCATCAAGAAAAATGATTTCGATGCCGTTTTTTCTTAAGAGATCATAGGTGTTGTCAAAACTCGAAATATAGTTCGTAAAAACCGCATCAGGCTTTGCTGCGATAATTTTTTCAATGTCATATTTCTGCTCGTTACCGACATTCTGGATGGTTCCGTTCGCAATGAAGGTATTCAGTACAGGTGAAAAAACGTATTCGGGACTTGAAATTCCTGCTATTTTTTCTTCCATTCCAAGCTCGGCTAAGTAACCTACAAGGCTTGCGTTGAGCAAAATAACTTTTTGAAAGGGCAATTTTCTTTGCGGAATAGTATATTTAAATTTTCCTGACTGAAGTTCGAATGTGTTTGTATCATCCTTAAAACGAACATTTTCAGAGATATCATGCCAGTCTTCGGACGTATCAATACTTTCCTTTTTACATGAGTTAAGAACAAAAAGTAAAATAAAAAATAAAATTTTGCATTTCATTTCTCAAAGAAACCAAAAAAGTGCTATATTTGCAAACCGAAAAACGGCCTCGTGGCGCAACTGAATAGCGCATCTGATTACGGCTCAGAAGGTTACAGGTTTGAATCCTGTCGAGGTCACTTTTTATTAAATCCTGCAATTCGTTTGCAGGATTTTTTTTTGCACTTTTTTTATGAAGATTTCACTGTTTTTATATTGCTCTTGCTGTTTAATAAATAAGAAAACACGCTGTGAAAGCGTGCTTAAATTTATATATAAGAATTAAAATCAAAGGTTTACGAACAGTTTGGGATTTACTGGTGTATTGTTTTTGTGCACCTCATAATGCAGGTGAGGACCTGTAGAACGTCCTGAGTTTCCGGACTTTGCGATCACCTCATTTACTTCGATCACATCGTTCGCTTTCACTTTGATAGTGGATAAGTGCCCGTAAAGTGTCGCCAAGCCATTTCCATGTGAGATGATCACGCAATTACCATAGCCACCTTTCGCGCCGGCAAAAATAACGGTTCCACGCGCCGCAGCACGTACATCAGTACCGAACGGCACCGCAATATCCATTCCTTTGTGAAACTGGATCGGTTTCGCTTCAGCTGCGTCAGATTTTTGCACGGTAGCGTTGCTATTAGGCTTTTTAGAGGCACTTACATTACCCAAAGAGTCTTTCTCCGGTGAAACCTGCACTTGCGGAACCACGCTTTTCATAGGTTGCGCTGATGCCATCAGGATATTTCTTGGCGGAATCGGGTTCACTCGCTTTCCGAAATTTGATGAAATATAACCGTCCGTCGGGATGCCGAGCGGAACCTGCTGCAATTTGTTCTGCAAATCCATCAGATATTGGCTGTAGCGGTTGGTTTGTCTTGCAAGGTAAACGGCATTTGAAATGCTGTCTTGCGCAAGCATGGCAATTCTTGCGTCTGAAAGATTTTTTTCTGCAAGAAAAGAGTTAAGTTCTCTCACAGTTTGGTCAACCAGCGACAGTTTATTTTTCATTTCCAAATAATCCACACTGTCTTTCTGTGTGTTTATTTTCACGAGATTCACCTCGTAGGTCTTGTCATTCTGTTCAGAATACATTTTCCCGATGATTACCGACTGTGCAGCAATCACGGTAAACATTAATGCGCCAATAATTTTAAGAATGGCTTTTGATTTGATTGTTTGAACTATCTTATTGTAAAATGTCATTATGTTTAAATTAGCGGCTGCAAAATTAATAAAAATCTGTCATTCCTATACGTAAGTGTCTTTTTTTAAAATAATTTAACTTTAAGTTGCCGAATGTACATCACGGAAAACTGCCACACTCCCCACCTCGGAACGGGTTTTACCCTAAATTTCCTCAATCATAACCGCACTTTTGTATATTTGTTAATTAACTAAATTTTAATGGCAAGAAAGGCTTCAGAAAATGATAAGACAATCGGCGTATTGGGAAGTGGAAGCTTCGCGACTGCGATTGTAAAAATGCTAACTGAAAACAGCAAAATCGTCCATTGGTGTGTGCGGAATGAGTTTGTAAAGGGAGCCATTGAACTGCGGCACCACAACCCGACTTACCTCACAGCTGTAAATTTCAATGTAAAACATCTTCATCTTACTACTGACGTCAATGAGCTTGTCACCGCCTGCGACATCATCGTTCTTGCAACACCTTCCATTTATCTGTCGGATTCACTTGAGAAAATGACCTGTGATTATTCGGGCAAGATCTTCGTATCAGCGATAAAAGGTATTGTACCGAAAGTGAATGATGTAGTGGCACATTATCTTCGTGATGAATTTAAAATAGGATTCCGAAGTCAGGCCGTGATCGCCGGTCCGTGCCACGCCGAAGAGGTGGCGATGGAGAGGCTTTCGTACGTGACGATTGCGACCATCGAAGAAAACCAGAAAATGCTGAGCCAAAAATTTGCCTCACATTTTATTAAAGTAAATTGTTCTGCAGACATTTTGGGCAATGAATACAGTGCTATTCTGAAAAATATTTATGCCGTAGGAGCCGGCATTGCGAGCGGTTTGGGTTACGGAGACAATTTTACTGCAGTGTTTGTGACCAATGCGATACGCGAAATGGAAGTTTTCCTGGAAGCCATACATGAAATGCCGCGCGATGTGAATGAAAGCGCTTACCTGGGTGACCTTTTGGTGACGGCTTATTCACTTTTTTCGCGAAACCGGAATCTTGGCAATCTTATTGGTAAAGGTTACACGGTGAAATCTGCATTGCAGTCTATGAACATGATCGCAGAAGGCTATTATGCTGCAGACTCCATCTACAAAACTTCACAGGAAAAAAACATGAAGACGCCCATCATAGATGCGGTTTACCGCATTCTGTATGAGGAGGCCAACGCAGAAATTGAGTTTAAGAAACT
This sequence comes from Kaistella rhinocerotis, assembly GCF_030243905.1. NCBI lineage: Bacteria > Pseudomonadati > Bacteroidota > Flavobacteriia > Flavobacteriales > Weeksellaceae > Kaistella > Kaistella rhinocerotis. The sequence goes on from NZ_JASSYY010000001.1 coordinate 770,611, forward strand.
TACCGTTTTGCTCAATTGATCAGCATCTTTATCGGCGTTCCATCATTAAAAACGACTTGAAAAATGCCAAAATTCCGAAACCAAATTACACCTAAACCGCGATATGATGTAGTGTTAATCGGCGGTGGAATAATGAGCGCCACGCTGGCCACCTTGCTGCACGAACTGCAGCCTGAACTGAAAATTGCAATTTTTGAACGGTTGGGTCGCTTTGCGCAGGAAAGTTCGGCCGCCTGGAACAATGCCGGGACCGGGCATTCTGCATTTTGTGAACTGAATTATACCCCGCAACTTCCGGATGGCTCCATCGATATCAGCAAAGCCGAAAATATTGCAGAGCAGTTCGAAATTTCAAAGCAGTTCTGGGCTTTTCTCATAAGGCAGGGATACATTCAGAATCCGCACGAGTTCATCAATTCATGTCCGCACATGAGTCTTGTGTTTGGTGAGAATGACCGCCAGTTTTTGAAAAAACGTCATGAACGGATGTCGCAGTCATCGCTGTTTGAGGAGATGCAGTACAGTGACGATCATGAAAAACTACGCGAGTGGATCCCGCTCATCATGAGCAAAAGAAACCCGCATGAGAAACTTGCAGCAACAAAAATGGATTTGGGGACCGATGTCAATTTCGGTACACTGACCCGAAAAATGGCACATTACCTCATCGAAGATTCCGGCGTTGAAGTATTCCTGTATCACGAAGTAAAAGATCTGGATCCGCGTGAAGACAATGCCTGGCAGATGCGCGTGAAAGACAGGCTTCATCAGCACAGCCAGCGTGTGGTAGCAGATTTTGTATTTATCGGTGCGGGTGGATATGCGCTTCCGTTGCTTGAAAGTTCAGATATCCCCGAAGGAGCAGGCTACGGCGGGTTTCCGGTTTCGGGCGAATGGCTGGTAACACACAATCAGGATCTGGTGAAGCAACACCGTGCGAAAGTGTACACACAGGCACCGCTGGACGCACCACCGATGAGTGTTCCGCACCTTGACTTGCGCATCATCGACGGGAAAGAGGCTTTGCTTTTCGGTCCGTTTGCAAGTTTTTCCACTAAATTTTTAAAGGAAGGCAGTTATCTCGACTTGCCCGAAAGTATTAATTTCAAGAATATACGCTCGCTGTTTGGCGCATGGTGGCACAATTTACCATTAACACAATATTTGCTGCGTCAGGTTGCGATGACCAAGACGCAGCGGATTCAGCATTTGCGTGAATTTATAAAAGATGCCGAAGAAAAAGACTGGGAAATAAAAGTGGCTGGTCAGCGCGTACAGATTATCAAGAAGGATGACCAATTGGGTGGAAAACTGGAGTTCGGGACAGAAGTTGTGGTAAATTCTGCGGGAACCATCGCGTCTTTGCTCGGTGCGTCGCCCGGCGCTTCTACGGCGGCTTTTGCAATGCTACAGGTGCTGGAAAAATGCTTTAAGGACAAATTTAATAATGAATGGCGCGAAAAAATCCTTGAAATATTCCCAACCTATGGCCAAAAACTGTCTGATAATCCCGAACTCGTGCGGAAAACGCGTGCGTACACCAAAGAGATTTTAAATCTTAATTACGGGGATAAGCAATAAACTGTTTGCCTGAACCAAAGCATCTTAGGGTTTGAAGATGGATTTCTTAATGGCTGCGACGCTTTCAATACGTCGCTGATGGCATAAAAATCGCTTATGGAATTTTAACATTAAAAAAATTAAATGCTATGGAAAATCCAGACAGAAATAAACCCGGGAAATTCATGATCGCCGCTATTGTGCTGCTGGTTGTCGTTATCATTTCATACCTCATCATTATGCAAATTTTTCCAAACCTTTTCATGACGTTGCCCACCGGCGATGCGCAGCCTGTAGATGCTAGACCTTAGCTAGGAAAGCGTTGAAAGAAGCTTTTGCTGAAACACTTCCGTCTTCTAAAATCTCGCCCAGTGTGAGCAACTCGATTTGGTTAACCGAATTTTGGTCAAATGGTTTTTGTACGCGCACATAATTCTCGGTGAAACCGTACATCTTTCCGTTCCGGTTTTCATGTTCCCAAAGAACCGGAAGTGTCTTACCAGTTTGGGTCCGATAGAACTCCATCTTTTTTTTCTCCGAAAGGATGCGAAGCATTTTGTTCCGTTTTTTACGTTCCGCAATACTTACTACGCCTTCCATGTCAGCTGCTTCCGTATTTTCGCGTTCAGAATAGGTAAACACGTGCAGATAGGAAATCGGCAGGCTGTTCAGATAGTTGTAGGTCTCCAGAAATTTTTCCTCAGTCTCGCCGGGAAACCCCACAATTACATCAACGCCAATACATGCATCGGGCATTACCTCCCGGATTTTTGCAATCCGGTCGGAGTATAAACCCGTCAGATAGCGCCGCTTCATTTTCTTCAGAATCTCATCTGAACCGCTTTGCAGCGGAATATGAAAATGAGGCACAAACCTGCTGCTCTGCGCCACAAGTTCTATGCTTTCATCCTTCAGCAGATTGGGCTCAATCGACGAAATTCGGATCCTTTCAATTCCTGCTACCTCATCAAGTTCTGAGATCAGGTCAAGAAATGTGTGTTCATGTTTTTTGTTTCCGAATTCACCTTTACCGTAATCGCCGATATTTACGCCGGTCAGTACAATTTCCTTTATGCCTTTTGCCGCGATCTCTTTCGCGTTGTTCACTACATTGTCGATGGTATCGCTTCGCGAAATACCTCGGGCAAGCGGAATGGTGCAATAGGTACATTTGTAATCGCAACCATCCTGAACTTTCAGGAAGGCGCGCGTTCGGTCTCCGATGGAATAACTTCCGATGAAAAAATCTGTTTCCGCAATCTCACACGAGTGAATCTGGCCGTTGGTTGATGATTTTCTCAGATCATCGAGATAATTTAAAATATTGAATTTCTCCTTTGCGCCCAGCACCAAATCTACGCCTTCGATTGCCGAAATTTCACCAGGTTTCAGCTGGGCATAACAGCCGATGATCACCACAAGTCCGTCAGGATTTGCTTTCATAGCACGCTTCACGTGAAGTTTACACTCGCGGTCTGCATTATCGGTCACGGAGCAGGTATTGATTACATATATATCCGCACGGTCGTCAAAACTCACTTTTTCATAACCTGCGTCGGTAAGTTGACGCGCGATCGTAGAGGTTTCAGCGAAGTTCAGTTTGCATCCAAGCGTGTGAAATGCAGCGGTTTTAGGGAGTAAAGTTTCCATATTTTGAGGCTGCAAATTTAGCGAAATTATTCCGGAAGATTGGAAACAGAAAACTTCACAGATTTATAACAGTTATCACAGATCGTCTGAATCTGTTTTGAATTCATCACGGATCTCCTCACTTTCGGCGAAACAAACAGGCGAACTGTTCGGGCGAAGTTTTTCATCTGATTCTGTTGTGTCTGATTTACTGTCTGCCAACTTTTTATTTGAATTATTGGCCCTAGCCGAAGACTTTGACTTCTCTTTTAAATCGTCAGTTAAATGGGTGTGTTTATTCTGGCAGCCGGTTTTTTTCATCGTATAAAATGCAAATGAAATGTTAATTAAAGATAAAAAAATAAAAATCAGGTCTGAAAGTGAATGCGTTGCAAAGTAATTCGATCTAATTTTTTTGATTCGCGGCATGATAAATCTCGCAAAAATTTTAAATTTGGTAAAACTAATCCGATGAAAACCCACGAAAATAGGTGCCGAAACTGCCGTCAGCACCTGCTTCTGCATCAGCGTTTCTGCCACCAGTGCGGACAGAAAACCGATACGCACCGCATCAACCTCCATTTTCTGATCCACGAGCTGCAGCACGGCGTTTTTCATGTTGACAGCGGAATTCTATTTACGATCCGCGAACTTTTCACACGACCCGGCCATTCGATCCGCGAATATATTGATGGAAAACGTAAGCCACACTTCCCGCCTTTTACGCTCGTAGTGATTTTGGGGTCGGTTTGTGCACTGATTCAATATTTTTTTAAAAAAGAACCGAAAGAGGGTGATGGACTTACTACCAAACAGGACACTGCAGACACCTCTTTAGCGTCCTACGTAGATTTCGAAGGTCTTGTTGCCTATTTCCGGCACGTCATCGATTGGTTTAGCGAACATTTCGCATTTACTGTTTTGCTGGTTCTGCCGGTTGCGGCACTCGGTTACTTTTTGGGCTTCCGAAAATACAGGATCAATTATCCCGAATGGCTTGTCATCATGCTTTTCCTGGCCGGACAGTCGCTCGTACTCTATATTCCCTTTATATTTCTCAACCATTTTCTTGGAAACCAGAACGGTTGGTTTTTTCTGCTATCATGGGGTATGATCACGTTTTCTCTGATGCAGTTTTTTGACGAACGGGGAAACAATTACGTTCTTCTCCGTTCTTTGTGGTCAACGTTTTTAACGTACTTTTTCTCACTGATTTACCTGGTGCTTGCCGCGCTGATATTTACGGTAATTGGGATTTTACTTTACGGATACGAAGGTGTTTTCACCAAGATCATTGAGAAAATATGACAAGTATTATGAATTAGCCAAAAAGAGGGAAAGGTCACTTTTGCCAGCATTTAAATATTTACCTTTGCACCTAAAATTTTTAGCAAAGCAATTATGAATTTTGAAAACTTTACCATTCCGTTTGATATCAACCCTGAATATTCGAAAAAAGTCGCGTACTTCTCGATGGAATTCGCTATCGACCAGGCACTGAAAATCTATTCCGGCGGCCTGGGTTTTTTAGCCGGATCGCACATGCGGAGTGCTTATAACCTGAAGCAGGACCTCGTAGGAATCGGTATTTTGTGGAAATTCGGTTACTATGACCAGGCACGCAATCATGACCAGACACTGCAGCCAACATGGACCAAAAAGATGTATTCGTTTTTGGTTGATACTGGAATTAAGTTTCAGATCGAAATTCACTCGGCGCCAGTTTGGGTAAAAGCGTATTACCTAGATCCCGAAATTTTCCACACCGCACCTATGTTCTTCCTTTCTACGGACGTGCCGGAAAATGACCATGTTTCAAAAACCATCTGTCACCGTCTTTATGATGCGAATGAATCAACGAAACTTGCGCAATACATCCTCCTCGGAAAAGGCGGCGCGAAACTTCTTGATGAGATGAAACTGACGCGCGATGTCTATCACCTGAATGAAGCACACGGTTTACCTGCGGCGTTTTATTTACTTAAAAAGTTCGGCGGTGATCTGGCGAAAGTAAAAGAGAAACTCGTTTTCACTACACACACCCCTGAAGAAGCCGGGAACGAAAAACACGACCTTTTCCTGTGCCATAATATGTCTTATTTTTCCGGACTTTCGATTGAGGAAGTGCGTGCGATAGAAGGCGAACAGGACGACAGATTCAATCACTCACTGTGCGCGCTGAAGATGGCACGTATCGCCAATGGTGTTTCCCAGCTTCACGGCAAGGTTTCGCGAAAAATGTGGAACAAATATCCCGGGATTTGCGAAATAAAGGCGATCACGAACGCTCAGGAGTTTAAATACTGGGCCGATAAACCGCTTTATGACGCGAAAGATGAGAATGACACGATGACATTCGATTTCCGCAAGAAGCATTTGAAAAAAAGAACGTTCAAGATCGTGGCCGACCAAACAGGAAACCTTTTTGATCCGAATGTTTTCACCATTGTTTGGGCGCGCCGTTTTGCAGGATACAAACGTGCGGACATGCTTTTGCACGATAAAGAACGATTTGAGAAACTGCTGAACAACCCGAAATATCCCGTACAGATTATTTGGGCCGGAAAACCATATCCGATGGATTATTCGGCGATCTCTACCTTTAATACGCTTGTTGAAGAAAGCAAGAATTATAAGAATATGGCCGTGCTGACAGGCTATGAGTTGGCTTTGAGCAAAGCTTTAAAGCAAGGTTCTGATCTCTGGCTGAATAACCCGAGAGTTCCGCGCGAGGCATCTGGAACTTCGGGAATGACCGCTGCGATGAACGGCTCGGTAAACCTTTCGACAGACGATGGCTGGATTCCGGAATTTGCCAAAAACGGAGTGAACGGTTTCGTGGTGCCACAAGCCGATTATGAGAACATGAGCGTTTATGATCAGGATAATTTTGATCTCGAGAACCTCTACAACGTCCTGGAGAACGAAATCCTGCCGATGTATTATGACCAGCCCGATAAGTGGAGAAAAGTACAGCAACAGGCGATGGATGACGTGAAAACCGCGTTCAACAGTGACCGTATGGCCGATGAGTATTATAAGCAGATTTACGCTTAGGCAGTTTTTAAATATTTAAACACAATCCGGAAAATTCGTTTCCGGATTTTTTTGTACCTAATGTTCTTAATTAAGTATTTAAAATTCCATTCAAAATTTTCACCAAGATTTAAAAGCCGGATTTTAAGGTCAAATCCGTATTTTTGCGATATGACAAACAGTGACCAGCTCAAAGATGTACAGGCGCGTGTAGCCGATTTATATAAGTTCCTTCAGATCGAAAAAAAGAAAATAGAGATCACCAACGATGAAGAAAAAACCGTGTCGCCGGAGTTTTGGGACAATCCGAAGGAGGCTGAAGCGTTCATGAAGCAACTTCGCTCGAAGAAAAAATGGGTGACTGATTATGAAGAGATCGTTAGCCGTTTCGAAGACATCCAGGTTTTGATAGAATTTGCCAAAGAAGATCCCGATTCAGAAAAAGAACTTGATGAAGCCTTTCCTGTGCTTGTAGAAAAGATCGAAGACCTTGAGTTCCGAAATATGCTTTCAAACGAAGGCGATGAGCTTTCGGCCGTTCTTCAGATCACCGCCGGTGCCGGTGGTACCGAATCCTGCGACTGGGCATCGATGCTGATGCGGATGTACACGATGTGGGCCGAAAAACAGGGTTACAAACTCCGCGAACTCAACTTTCAGGAAGGTGATGTAGCGGGGATAAAGACCGTAACACTCGAGATCGACGGCGAATTTGCTTTCGGCTATCTGCGCGGCGAAAACGGCGTGCACAGGTTGGTAAGAATCTCACCGTTTGATTCAAATGCGAAACGCCACACGAGTTTCGTTTCCGTGTACGTCTATCCTTTGGTAGATGACACAATCGAAATCAACATCAATCCCGCCGACATTTCATTTGAGACCATGCGTTCCAGCGGCGCAGGAGGCCAGAACGTGAACAAAGTAGAAACCGCTGTAAGACTTCGCCACGCTCCTACCGGAATCATCATAGAAAACTCTGAAAGCCGTTCCCAGCTTCAGAACAAAGAAAAGGCAATGCAGCTCCTGCGTTCAAGACTTTACGAAATGGAACTTGAGGAAAGGATGAAAGCCAGAAACGAGATCGAAGCCGGCAAAATGAAGATTGAGTGGGGCAGCCAAATCCGGAATTACGTCATGCATCCCTATAAACTGGTGAAAGATGTGCGTTCGGGTTATGAAACGTCGGATGTAGACGGCGTGATGAACGGTAACCTTACACCTTTCCTTAAAGCCTTCCTTATGGCAGACGGTACAGCCGCAACTGAAGACGATTTTTCGCTCTGATGTTTTGGGAAACTTTAACTATATAAATTTTCCGAAAAAACTGCCCTTTTGTTACCTTTGTGAATATGGGAAATTTTGAGAGTTGGAAGGATTTGCTGAATCCTGAATTTTATATACAAATGGGCGGTTTCTGGCTCATTTTGTTTATTATTTTTGCAGAAACAGGTCTTTTCGTCGGCTTCTTTTTACCGGGTGACAGCCTTCTGTTCGTGTCCGGAATTTACGCCGTAGAAATTATCAATGAATCTATAGGTTCTACCGGAAGTGACTTTCTGGATACCACCATTCTCGCAACCGCTGTGGCTTTGGCAGCCATTATTGGAAATGAAGTTGGATACTGGTTTGGTTTAAAAGCCGGCCCGGCACTTTACAAAAAAGAAGACACTTTCCTCTTTAAGAAAAAATACCTGTTTCAGGCGCATGACTTTTTCGAGCAGCATGGGGCGCTTGCTGTGATCATGGCTCGCTTTCTTCCTGTTGTACGAACCTTTACGCCTATCGTGGCAGGCATCGTGAAGATGGATAAAGGGCGTTTTCTGATAGACAATATCATCGGTGCCTTTTTATGGTCTTTCTCATTAATTTTTGCGGGTCATTATCTGGACAAGATCTTCCTTGACGAATTCGGTATTGACCTTAAAACCCATCTTGAAATAATCATCCTGATCATCGTGCTGGTCACTACGGTCCCACTTGTATTAAAATTCTTCTTCGGAAAGAAAAACACGAAAGATTATAGCCAGCATTAATGCTATTAAATACTAAAAAAGCAATCTAAAATTTAGATTGCTTTTTATTTTCTGTTAAATACTCAGCCTAAAGCGTGCCGCTATTCAATTGAAAAGATCACGCACCTTATCAAAGAAAGTCTTTTCCTTTCCGGACGGCTCGGCCATCATTTCGCCGTTTTCAATCTGTTTCTCAAAGAATGCGCGCTGCTCCGGAGACAAGTGCTGCGGCGTCCATACATTGATGTGGACAAACATATCGCCTTTGCCGTAGCTATCAATACTCGGTAGTCCTTTGCCTGAAAGTCTCAGGATTTTGCCGGACTGCGTTCCCGGATCCACTTTTATCTTCACCTTTCCGCCAACCGTCGGAATCTCTTTTTGAGTTCCCAAAGCGGCCTCCGCGAAAGAGATGTATAATTCCTGATGAAGGTTGTCACCTTCGCGTTTGATGCTACCATCTGCCTCTTCTTCTACCACCACGAGTAAATCGCCCGGATTGCCACCGAACGGCGCATCATTACCTTTACCGCGAACGTTGAGCTGAATACCCTCGCGTGCGCCTGCCGGAATGTTGATCGTTACTTCTTCATCTTCTTTAATCAAACCCTGCGCATTGGCACCCGCTGGAATTTTATCGGCAATTTTACCGATACCCTGGCAGGTTCCACACGTGGTTTGCGTTTGCATCTGTCCGAACATCGTATTCATCACCTTCATCTGCACACCGGCACCGTTACAGGTAGTACACGTTTTTGAAGTGGCACCCGGCGCCATCTTCATTTTTTTCACTTTGATGGTTTTCTGCGTACCGTTTACCATTTCTTCCAGGTTCAGCTTGATGCGAACCCGAAGATTGGAACCGCGTGCCTGCTGACGCTGACCGCCACCGGCAAATCCGCCGCCACCGAAATGACCACCGAAAATATCACCGAACTGCGAGAAAATATCTTCCATATTCATACCGCCACCGAAACCGCCACCGCCGAAGCCGCCGCCATTCACGCCCGCATGTCCATACTGGTCATAACGCGCTTTCTTATTATCGTCGCTGAGCACTTCATAGGCTTCTGCCGCCTCTTTGAATTTTTCTTCTGCGGTCTTGTCACCTGGATTTTTATCTGGGTGATATTTTAAAGCCATCTTCCGGTAAGCTTTCTTTATCTCGTCTGCTGACGCACTTTTAGAAACTTCCAGAATTTCGTAATAATCTCTTTTTGTCATCTTTTAAATAGGATAAGTAATGAAGAATGGGTAATGGGTAGTTGCCTGAAAACCCACTAATCATTGCTGATGTTTTAGTTTCCGGTAACTACTTTGCTGAAACGGATCACGCGGTCATGCAACTGATAACCGGTTTCCACTACGTCTACGATCTTACCTTTCAGATCTTCTGAAGGCGCGGGAATCTGCGTTATGGCTTCGTGAAAATCTACATTGAAATCGTCTCCGGCTTTCACTTCGATGGGCTTCAGACCTTTTTCTGTGAGTTTATTCTTAAGTTTTTGATAGATGAGCTCCACTCCCTGAAGATCTGCTTCATTGCCGTTCTTCGCAATTTCTTTCAAGGCACGCTCAAAATCATCCAGAACTCCTAACATCGAAATCATCATATCCTGATTCGCGTATTGGAAGAATTCCATTTTTTCTTTCGTGGTGCGCTTTTTATAGTTTTCAAACTCTGCGAAAAGTCTGATATAGCGGTCTTTCTCGTCTGCCAAAAGTTCCTCCGCAGAAGGTGTCTCTGCCACATTTTCAGGCTGGTTATTCTCTACATTTTCATTGGATTCTTCCTGCAAATTCAGTTCATCTTCCTGAAATTCTTTATTTTCTGACATAATTATACAATTTATCCAGCAACGTTCTCAAAGATTTTGCCAAATCAGGGATACGGACATTTAGGCAGATTTTAGTGCAGCGGCAACCGGTAAGAGAAGCCACCCGAAACAAAATAGGATGGCGAAAGTTCAGAAAGTCCGGCGCCCGCTGATATATCTAAGGAAAAGTTTTGATTTAAAAGCAGCATTGCGCCTGCATCAAAGCGGTGATCGGCACTTTCATATTTATTCAGATAACCGTAAAATTCAGCAAAGAGAGACAAGTGATCTGCAGCTTTGTAGCTTGCGGCAATGGTATAGAGCGCACTTGCGTCAGGAGTTTCTCCATTCCATTCTGCACCCAGATTATAACTGAGCTCGAAATGATCTGAAAACGCATGGCGGAAAAGAAACCTGAAATCCGGCGCGACATAAGTAGATTGCAGGTCTGCAGTCGCTAATTCCGCAAGGGTGAGATGACCAACGAAGGAAATGTCCGGAATATAACCTTTACTTTTTATTAACGATGTTTTAAAACCAACCGCTACCGGAGAAAAACCTGAAATTCTTCTGCCTGCCCTACTTTCGGTTGTGAAATCGGTTTGAAGTCGAAATTCAACATTTGGAGTGAGTCCGTACCGCCACAATAGCGTGGGATGGTAAATATTTTGTGCATCCTTGTGCACTTTCTCATACATAAATCCGGTTTCAGCCTGCAGATACCGATGAGGAACGGTTGCGGGAGATTCGGTTTGATCGGGCCTGTCGGTTTCAATCTGTTCCTGCGCAAAATTCAGAATTGGAACCGCAAGTAAAAAAACTGCAAAACTTAGCGCTTTCATATTTTGGTGAATGTTTCGAGCAGCAGATATAGATTAAGGGCAATAATGATCGCGGCAATTATCCAAACCAAAATTTTAAGCCATGATTTATTCACGAATTCGCCCATTTTAAGTTTTGAGCCGGTGAACATCACCAACGGAACGACCGCGAAGCTCAGCTGCATCGATAAGATGACCTGGCTGAGTACCAATAAATCGGTTGTGCCTTTTTCGCCATATAAAACAGTAACAATCAAGGCCGGAATAACCGCAATCAGCCTGGTGATCAGGCGGCGAAGCCAGGGTTTCAGACGGATGTTCAGAAAACCTTCCATCACGATCTGGCCGGCAAGCGTACCGGTGAGTGTAGAGTTCTGGCCTGAAGCTAAAAGAGCCACGGCGAATACAATGCTCGCAAGCGTGGTCCCCAAAAGCGGTGTCAGCATTTTGTGAGCATCATGAATATCTGCAATATCCTGATTTCCCGTCGTGTGAAACGTGGCTGCAGCAACGATAAGAATGGCTGCATTAATAAAGAAGGCGAGAAAAAGCGACACCGTACTGTCGATAGTGGCAAACTTGATGGCTTCTTTCTTTCCCTCCGTCGTCCGCTCATAATTTCGGGTTTGTACGATGCTGCTGTGCAGATACAAATTGTGCGGCATCACGGTGGCGCCCAAAATCCCGATCGCAATATAGAGCATCGCCGGATTGGTGACGATCTCTTTCTGAGGAACAAGACCACTTAAAATGGGGAAGATATCGGGTTTACTTAATATTATTTCATACGCAAAACATCCTAAGATGACGATGATCAGACCTGCAACGATACTTTCGATATAGCGGAAACCTTTAGCTTGAAGAAAAAGTATGATGAAAACATCAATCACGGTGATCACTACGCCCCATGTAAGTGGAATGCCGAAAAGCAGATTCAGCGCTATGGCCGCACCAATCACTTCCGCCAGGTCGCAGGCCGCAATCGCAATCTCGCAGAAGACCCAAAGGATAAAATTCGTCACCGGATCAAAATGGTCGCGGCAAGCTTGTGCTAAATCACGCTCCGCAACGATGCCTAGTTTTAGCGAGAGATGCTGCAAAATGATCGCGAACAGATTTGAAATGAGCACCACAGACAGCAATGCATAGCCGAACTGTGCGCCGCCGGCAATATCGGTCGCCCAGTTGCCTGGATCCATATAGCCGACCGCGACCATAAGACCGGGCCCTGTAAATGCAAAAAGTTTCCGCCAGAAACCGGCATTTTTCGGAATGTTTACACTCGAAAAGACTTCAGGCAGCGAATCTGCGCGGCGTGCGTAACGCCAGCCATTATTTATATTTTTCAAAATGTTAGATTAGTCTAACAAATATATTAAATTAATAGAAGCGTCCAAATAAATTGCAAAAAAAAATCCCGGACAAGCCGGGAAGTAATTAAATTTTGATCACTATTTCGTGAATCTGATTGCTGTTTTTCTGTCTTTTTCACGCTCCATGTCACTGGCAGACTCCTCTACTGTGGCAAACTCTTCTCCATATCCTTCAGCTGAAACCACCTGCGGAGAAGCGAGTGCAGCCTTCACTGCGTTCGCGCGGTCCTGAGATAACTTCTTATTTGCGTTATCATCTCCTTTTTTATCGCTGTAGGCACCGATTTTAATTTTGGCATCGGGATATGCTGCTAATATCGACTTGATATTATCAAGCTGAACCTGAGATTCAGGTGTAAGTTTAGTTGAATTAAACTCGAAATTCAGGTTATCAAAATTGAACCATCTGTCCTTCAGTGCATCGTCATCTGCACTTTTATATTCGTCAGAATTTAAAAAAGCTACAATTTGGTCTTCTATTCCACCACGGTACGCATTTACACTGCTACCCGATGGCAAAGCCACTGCCATGGATTCGCGGTTTGCGGTAGTCATCGAACTGTCTGCTAAAGTATCTGTAAGCACTGCAGCCGGTTCAGACTGTACTGCGGTAGAATCCGTCATCACAGTACTCTGCTCGGCAGATTTGTCACATTGTCTCCAAAGGAACCACGCAGCCAGCGCCAGCAAGATAAGCGGCAGCAGCCATCTCCACAGTGAACCTTCTTTGTGAACATCATTTCTGTCTACATGCACATGCGTATTTCCTCCTCTGTTCACATCTACGGTAGATGTTTCAGCAGGCTCGGCAGAAGTGATCTTAGCGGCATCCGGATATTCATCAGCATTTGCCAAACTGCCTTGTGTGGTATCAGCAAATGTGAATCCAGCCGGAACAAGTGATGCAACATTTTGGCGCTCATCCCGCAGCAGAGACGCAATGCCCGATGCATCCATGTTTTGATCCTCGGCATATTTACCAATAGAACCCACAGCAGCACCGGTCACGGTATATAGAAGTGAATTTGCCGACGTATTGTTTATTCCCGCATATTCTGAAACGGAATTTACCAGATTAGGTACGCGGTCACCAAAAATTGCTGACAACACCGTAGCAACCATTGAGTTACCCGCTGTTCCGCTCAGCAAATTGCCCAAAAGGCCACTTGCAGAGGAATTGCTTATCGTACTTTGTACACCGGGTTTATCTGCGTTATCTGCCAGCGCCGTAAAAACTGAAGGCAATAAAACGCTCACCGCTTTCGATACGGTAGATTCACTTTCACCCAACTGTGTGGCACTCTGTGAAATAAGTGCAGGACCCAGCTGACCACGAATAAGATCAATAATGTTTAATGACATAGTAGTTTATTTTAAAATTTAACATTCAGAAAAACCTGATGCAAATTTTAATCCAAACGAACTACTGCTTTCGGCTGTAAGTATATCTTCTAATATGCTTTTGCAAATATTACGCGCTGCGCTGAAGGTTTACCTGTAACCATTGAAACTCCCTCTTCAAGCTCATTATCCAATGGTATGCAGCGTATCGTGGCTTTTGTTTCGTTCTTAATCTGTTCTTCCTCTTCTGCTGTTCCGTCCCAATGTGCGAAAATGAAACCACCCTTTTCTTCAAGAACTTTTTTGAATTCTTCGTAGCTGTCCACTTTCGTAATGTGGGAATCGCGATAATCGAGTGCTTTGTTATATATATCATGCTGAATTGTTTTCAGCAAATCTTCGATATAAGAATCAAGCCCTTCGAGCGCGATGGTTTCCTTTGTAAGATTGTCGCGGCGAGCGATTTCTACGGTGCGGTTTTCAAGGTCGCGCGCACCAAGCGCGATACGTACCGGTACACCTTTAAGTTCATACTCGGCAAATTTCCAGCCCGGTTTGTTTTCTGTACGGTTATCGTATTTAACAGAAATTCCTTTTGCTTTGAGTTTTTGCTGGATATCAAAAGCAACCTCATCAATCTGTTTTAGCTGTTCTTCACCTTTAAAGATCGGTACAATCACCACCTGAATCGGTGCTAATGACGGTGGCAATACAAGCCCAAAATCATCAGAATGCGTCATGATCAAAGCACCCATCAGACGTGTTGAAGTTCCCCACGAAGTTCCCCATGCGTGCTCGATCTTTCCTTCGCGATTGGTGAATTTCACATCAAATGCTTTCCCAAAATTCTGTCCCAGGAAGTGCGAAGTACCCGCCTGCAAAGCTTTTCCGTCCTGCATCAAAGCCTCGATGCAATAAGTCTCATCTGCACCGGCAAACCTTTCGCTTTCAGTTTTGAGTCCGCGGATCACCGGAATGGCCATGAACTTTTCGGCAAAATCTGCATATACTTCAAGCATTTTTTCAGATTCCTCGATGGCTTCTTCTTTCGTGGCGTGTGCGGTGTGACCTTCCTGCCAAAGGAATTCAGCTGTACGGAGGAATAAACGCGTACGCATTTCCCAACGAACTACATTTGCCCATTGATTAATCAGAATCGGTAAATCACGGTAAGATTGTATCCAGTTTTTATAAGTATTCCAGATGATAGCTTCAGAAGTTGGTCTTACGATGAGCTCCTCTTCAAGTTTCGCTTCCGGATCTACAACGAGTTTTTTCGGATCGTCCGGATCGGTTTTCAGACGGTAATGCGTCACTACGGCGCATTCTTTGGCAAAACCTTCGGCATTCTTCTCTTCAGCTTCGAACAGACTCTTGGGTATGAATATCGGGAAGTAAGCATTTTCGTGGCCGGTTTCTTTAAACCTTCGGTCCATCTCATCTCTCATTTTTTCCCAGATCGCATAGCCATAAGGTTTGATCACCATGCAGCCGCGAACACCCGAATTTTCAGCCAGGTCAGCTTTTACTACGAGTTCATTGTACCATTTGCTGTAATCTTCGGCGCGCGAAGTAAGTTTTGCCATTTTTTATCTATCTTTGATTTAACTTTTGCAGATTTGCTATATCTAATATTCACAGTGGTTTCAAGCCATAATAAAACTTTCGGCAGTATTATTTTGGTATGAATTGCAAATATAATTCAATTTAAAACTTTTCACCTATCATGGAAAAAATTACTTATAAAAATATCCTGCAGGCATTAAAATCTAAAGTTGTTTTGATGCTTGCGGGAAGTTTTGTGTTAACCTCCTGTGTCATCCAGACAGGTGGCTATACAGAAACAGACGGGGTCTATTATGACCCAAACCGTGACACACTTCCTGAAGGGTCTATGACCCCCAACAGCAATAGAGTTGGCGATTATTATAACTATCAGGCTAATGAGGACCAAAACGTTTACCTCAACACGGAGAACCGAAATGAAAGCTGGCGCGAAGCGCAGGGCTCAGACTGGGGAACCTACGCAGGAACAAACACGTATTACAGCGATAACTGGGGATACCCATACGGTTATTACAGTGGTTTCGGCTTGGGAATGACTTTTGGTTGGGGCTCACCCTGGGGATTCGGCGGATATTACAGCCCATGGGGCTACGGCGGATATTATAATCCGTGGGGATTCGGATATAATCCATGGTACAGCTACTACGGCGGTTTCTACGACTACTATCACCCGTATTACGGCTACAGTCCTTACTACATGTACAATCCTTACGGATATGGATATGGAAATGGGTATAATACTTATCAAGGCGGCTTCACGAACAGAAGGAGCGGCACCGACAACGGATTCAGAAACATCCGTACCTCTAGCAACAGTCTGAGAAACACGAACAACAGCGCTGGGTTCCGCAACGGGACAGCGCCAAGAAGTTCAGAAAACAGTGGCTTCCGGAATCAGACGCAGCCGAGACAGCGCGATTTCCAGAACAACACGCGTGAGATGTCTCCGAGGCAGAGTACGCCACGCCAGACGACTCCTACCTACAACGAACCCAGGTTCAGAAGCAACAGTGGCAGCGATGGCGGCTTCCGTTCCGGTGGCAGCAGAGGCGGCTTCAGTGGTGGCGCTACCTCCGGCAGTACACGCTCATCGGGTGGTTTCAGAAGATAATTTTAATTTAAATATTTAAATCTAATAATGATCAGAAAAACATTGATGGTCACGTCCCTTGCTGCAGCTTATCTGATGAGCGCACAGGATGTCTCCACGATAAAGAATACAGCCGATGTATATTCGAACTCCTCTTTTCAGGGTTCAGCTAAATACAACGCTATGGCAGGCTCGATGGGCGCCTTAGGCGGTGAGTATTCGGTAATCAATTCAAACCCTGCCGGCATCGGTGTCAGCATTGCTAACGATTTCTCGGCTACTTTGGGTATACAGTCACAGAATAATGTTTCACGGCTGAATAACCAGTCTGTGGAGTATAAAACAAACAATACAGACATTACCAATTCCGGCGGAATCGCGGTATTTCCGGTTTCATCTTCCAACTGGAAATTTGTAAACGTTGGTGTATCGTACTCCAACCGCTCACTTGACGATTATACCGAAACTCCGGGAAACAGTAACGTGTCATTGGAGTATGTGGATGATGACCAGAATGTGCAAAATTTTGGATTTGCAGGTCACGCGTACAACCGCTATGGAAATCTGAACAAAACCGGCATCGCGGTAGGAGGAAACTATGATAACAGAATTTATGTCGGCGTTGGAGTGAATTTCCAGAACTCGATCTTAGACCAGTTCGATTCAGCAGCGTTCACAAGCCCAACAGGCTCTGTAGAATATTTCGACAAGCAGTACACGCCTTTTTCTGAATCTGCCAGCGGTTTTTCTGCGTCTGTGGGTGTGATTGGAAAGATCAATCCGAATTTCCGAGTGGGTGCAGCAGTGGAAACACCTACCTGGTGGAATATTGAGCGTATCTATAATTCCTACCCTATTTCCACATACGGATCTTATTTTGAAGACCGCAAACTTTCCTCACCGCTGAAAGCAACGCTGAGTGCCGCATATGTAGCCAATAAGAACTTTTCGGTTAACGTAGATTATTCACTTGGGCTCACAAAACCTAAGTATAAAGTGTACGGCGAGGCGGAAACGGTTCTTAATGATTTCTTTTCAGACAGCTACACCAGCAACTCAGAAGTAAAAATCGGTGCCGAATACAGACTTGATGCCTTCAGATTGCGCGCAGGTTATGGTTATGCTGCAAGTCCTTTCGATTCGGTTTCCATAAGTGCTTTTGATAATGCCGGAAGCGGTGCGAACAGATCATTTGATAATATGTTTATCAGCAGCAGAAATACAGTTGGCGCAGGTATCGGTTATGATTTCAGATCGTTTTATATCGATGCTGCATATCAATATGTTAATTCAGACTATTCAAATCCATTCCTGTACGGTTCACAAACTGCAGGAACTGGATATTATTCAGGTAATACAGCCCTTAATTCTTCCAACTATCTCGTTTCAGATGTTGAAAGTACGCAGAATAACTTCTTCGTAACTTTGGGCTGGAAGTTTTAAGAATAGACTTCACATATCAATCAAAGCTTCGGAATTATCCGGAGCTTTTTTTAATGTGCGTGAAAGAGATGACCGAACATCCCCAGAGCCACACCGCAGATCACCATCAGGATTTTTACATAATCAATGTTGTGGTTCTTGTTGCTCTCAAAGATGATCACCGATGAAATATGCAGAAAAATGCCGCCAACAAGCGCCAGAAAGTACACTTTATAGGCCGGATTAAAGAAATTCCCAAGCATCAGACCGAGTGGCGAAGCGATTGCAAAAATGCCGATGATCAGTAGTGAAGAAGTCGAAAACTGCATTTTTTTCTGCGACAGGAATGCGCCCAAAACGAATGAAATCGGCAGGTTGTGGAAAAGGATTCCCATCAGATACGGACTAAAAACATCTGTTTCGTTTGCCAGCGGAATCCCTTCAAGAAAAGCGTGCACAAACATTCCGAGCATCAGTGCCAGCGGCAGGATGTTCTTTTGCTCGTGGTGGTGATGAAAATGCCCATGCTCAAAACCTTTGGTAAGATTTTCTAGCAGCATCTGGAGCAGTACACCCGCGATCACAAACAGGCCGATATTTTTGATGTCGCTTGTGTAGATCTCCGGGAAAACTTCATTGAGACATACTGTTATAAGGAAACCGGCACTCAGGATGAGCAGGTTCTTGGCGAACTTCTGCTGAGACCCAAAGAACTTTCCCAAAAAAACGCCAATGACGACACTAAGAACCAGCAGGATTATTATCGGCAACATAAAATTTTTCTGTTTAGTTAGTGACTTTTCGGAATACACTTATGCAGCGCGGCGAAGTCTCCGCATCATATTCGCCGAGCGAATAATCACCGTACGTTTTCACGGTTTCCAGACCCAATTCGGCAGCATATTCCTTGATTGTTTCCGGTGAATGCAGCTTGACGCGCTCATAGTAATGATGCTCCTTATCTTCTGCTGTAAAGTGAATGTCTTTAATAACAAATTGGTTTTCAATTTTTTTCTTAATCTTAAACTCAATACCCTGCTTTACGAGCTTTTCTTCCGGTACCAGTGTATTTTTCACCCATTTCTCATTCAGGAAATCAAGCACAAAAAAACCGCCGGGCAACAGCACATTATTTATCGACTGAAAGATCTTCCGGTCCTCCTCCGGGCTGTCAAAATATCCGAAACTGGTGAAAAGGTTGAAAACGGCATCCACTTTTTGCGCGCTCACATCCGGGAAAATCTCGTTTCGCATGTCATGCACCTTAAACTTTAATGTATTATTCTCCGACTTTCTATTGTGTTTAATGCTTTCTTCGGAAAGATCGAGACCGAGCACATCGAAGCCTTTTTTATTCAGAAAAACCGAATGCCGGCCTTTGCCACACGCCAGATCAATGATTTTGGAACCCGCCTGCATATTCAGATCCTGAACAAGTAAGGTAATGAAATGTTCTGCCTCTTCGTAATTCCGGTCGCTGTAAAGAATGTGATAATAAGGGGTATTAAACCATGTTTGAAACCATGCCATTCTGCAAAAATAACTATTTTTGCAAATCCTGAACTACGAATACGCGTGTTTGAGACTTCTGCAAACCCGCCCAACAATAATTTCTAAAGAACCGAAAGGAAGCTCTTCCGGCTAATTATCTAACACACAGCCTGTTCAGCATAAACCCAGCAAATAAAATAATGGACACACAAAATTTAAAAATACAGATCAAAACATTTTTCGGCCTGGAGCCGGTATTGGCTGAAGAGATAAAAAAATTAGGCGGCACCAATGTCGAGATCAAAAACCGCGCGGTAAACTGTGAGGGTGACCTGGGTTTCCTTTATAAAATCAATTATTCTGCACGTACAGCGCTCAAGATTTTGGTGCCGGTGCTGACTTTCAAAGCCTGGGACGAAAGCCGTTTTTATGACAAGCTGTTTGCCTTTCCGTGGGACGATTACATGAGTGTGGACCAAAGTTTCGCAATTGATGCAACGGTTTATTCCGAAAGATTCAGACATTCGCAGTTCATGTCGCAGAAAATGAAAGATGCTGTCGTCGATTATTTTAAATTCCATCACCGCAAAAGACCCAACGTTGATACCACGGATCCGGACATCAAATTCCACCTGCATATCGACCGGGAATTGGTAACGGTATCGCTCGACGCTTCCGGCGACGCGCTGTTCAAACGGGGTTACCGCCGCGAACAGGGTGAAGCGCCGATCAATGAAGTTTTAGCCAGCGGCATGCTGCAGCTCGCAGGTTGGGACGGTAAAGGTAATTTCCTGGATCCCATGTGCGGCTCCGGAACCCTGCTGATCGAAGCCGCGATGATCGCAATGGATCTGCCGGCGCAGATTTTCCGTAAGAAATTTGCATTCCAAAACTGGAAAAATTACGATGCGGAACTGTTCCAGAAAATAAAAGAAGTACGGATCAACCGCATCAAAGAATTCACAGGCAAGATCGTAGGTTACGATTTGGATTCGCAAATGCTGAATGCGGCGCACCTCAATGTGGAAGCAGCCGAAATGGAAGATGTGATAGAGATTAAAAGACAGGATTTCTTCGAGTCTAAAAAAGAGCTTTTCCCGCTGCTTATGGTTTTTAATCCGCCCTACGATGAAAGAATTGAAATCACCGACGATGAATTTTATAAGAAAATAGGAGACACGTTCAAGAAAAGCTATCCGAATACGCTGGCCTGGTTCATCTCTTCAGATTTGGATGCGGCTAAAAAAGTAGGTTTAAGGCCTTCACGCAGAATTAAACTTTTCAACGGAAAACTGGAATGCCGGTTCCTGCAGTTTGAAATGTATGAAGGCACGAAGAAAGTGCATAAACTGGAAAACAATCAATAATTAATAATGCAGCAATGTAGCAATTTAGCAATGTAGCAATTTTCACAAGTAAACTTCCATGGTTAAAATGGTAAATTGCTACATTTTCAAGTTAACCCATTTTCAAAATTTCAAATTAACGAATTGCCTTCTCTCTCCCTCATCATCGCCATCTACAACCGCAAAGACGAACTTTTCGAGCTGCTGGCGTCACTTACGAAGCAAACCGACCAAGATTTCGAAATCATCATTGTGGACGATGGATCGATGATCGACCTCAGGCCGACGGTCGCGATTTTCGATGAAACGCTGCAGATACAGTTTTTCCGGAAAGAAAATACCGGTCCGGGACTTTCGCGAAATTACGGCGCACGTCGTGCAAAAAACGAATGGCTCGTTTTCGTGGATTCAGACGTGATCGTGGAGACAGACTACATTGAAAACATCAAAAAAAATATTGAAAAATCAGACTGCGATGCGTTTGGTGGTGCAGATAAAGCGCATAAAGGTTTTAATCTGATGCAGAAAGCCATCTCCTACTCGATGACTTCGGTTTTCACGACAGGCGGCATCCGCGGCAACAAAAAATCCGTGAGTAAATTTCAGCCGCGGAGTTTCAACATGGGCGTACGGAAAGCTGCATTTGAAAAAGTGGGTGGTTTCTCGGAGATGCGCGTCGGCGAAGATCCCGATCTGTCGATGACATTGTGGGAAAATGGCTTCAGCACTGCGTATTTTGATGATATCGGTGTCTATCACAAGCGGCGTGTAGATTTCGGGAAATTCTCCAAACAGGTCTATCAGTTTGGCTGTGCGCGCCCGATCCTGAACCAGCGGCACCCCGAATATGTAAAACTTTCTTTCGCGTTTCCCACCTTCTTCCTGCTTGGTTATGTGATGGGTTTCATCGAATACTTCATCCTCCAAAAAGGCCTCATACTCGGCTTTTACGGTGTTTATACGTTGTTGGTTTTCTTCCATGCGATGTACAAAACGCGCAACATCAGCATTGCGTCCTTCGCGGTCATTTCCACTTACATCCAGATGTTTTCATATGGGTACGGTTTTCTGAAATCGTGGATTTTACTCAATATATTCCGTAAGAGACCGGAGGAGGCATTCCCCAATCATTTCCACAAATCCTGATTTTGCGATAGCACAAAAATGATTAACGATGAAAAATTTAATAATTTCGGTTACCATTTTAGCAACGCTGACAGGTTGCAGATCGATAACCAACAAAACAAAAGATATGGCAGCAGAAAACAATAGTTCTGAAGGGTCGCTTCCGCAGGCAGACACCACACCAAAAGTGACCGGAATTGGGGGAATTTTCTTCTTCTCTGAAAACCCCGGTAAGACGAGAGAATGGTACTCAGAAAATCTCGGACTGGAGGTGAACCAATACGGTTCAAGCTTTAAATCCAGAAATTTAGAAAAACCGGAAGAAATCAATTATTTGCAATGGAGCCCTTTCGCACAGGGAAGTGATTATTTTTCACCCTCAAAAAAGGAGTTTATGATCAACTACCGCGTGCAGAACATCGAAGGCCTTGTAGCAAAACTCAAAAAAAATGGGGTGACTGTCCTTGACCAGATTGAGACTTATGATTACGGAAAGTTCGTGCACATCATGGACGAAGAAGGAAACAAAATTGAACTTTGGGAGCCCATTGACACCGTGTCAACGAAGGTAAGCAGTGAGACGACAAAGGAGCAAAAACCTGAATGACACTGAATGACCGAAACACACCTGATATTCAGCGCATTAAATGAAAGTGAAGAGCGAAACCCAGGAAACAAAGATCGGAAGGAAAAATCCCTGTTGCTTTTGCACACTATGAAAACGGCGATTCACCGCGCCCCGGATTGAGCGGCCTGTCTGAGCTCTCCCGCGACCGGCAGGGCGCGGGAAACGAGTAGCGAAAGCCGGAAGAGGCGCCCAGATAAATTAATTTTAAATAACATAACGTATGCAGACTTATCTTGAATTTACATTTAAAATAGAACCTCTACAACCCTGGAATGAAATCCTGATGGCAGAACTCATCGAAGTCGGATTCGACAGTTTTACGGAGGAACACGATGGCATCCTGGGTTATATTCAGAAGGATCTGTTCACCGAAAGCAGTCTGCAAAACGTGAGTCTGCTCACCCATCCGGAAGTGGAGATCAGCTACACGTACAGCGAAATGCCGAACATCAACTGGAATGAGGAGTGGGAAAAAAACTTTGATCCGATCAACGTCGAAAATCAGGTTTCCATCCGCGCAGAATTTCACCCGAACCAAAATCTGCCGCACGAAATCATCATACAGCCGAAAATGTCTTTCGGCACCGGACATCACGCCACCACTTACCTGATGATCCAGCAGATGCTCGACATGGATTTTGACGGAAAAACCGTGCTCGATATGGGCTGCGGAACTTCTGTACTTGCCATTTTCGCGAAACAGAAAGGTGCCGGCAAAACCGTGGCGATCGATATTGACGAATGGTCTGTGGAAAATTCAAAAGAAAACGCGGCACGCAACAACGTCGAACTCGAAATTTCGCAGGGAACGGCGGATAATCTGGGCGGTGAAAACTTTGACATCATTCTGGCCAACATCAACCGCAATATCCTTATTTCGGATATCCCAACATACGTTTCGGTACTGAACGATGGCGGCAGCCTGCTGCTTTCAGGGCTTTGCTTTTTTGATGTAGCGGACATCATGGAAGTTTGCACGCAACAGAATCTTAATCTGAAAAGGCAGCTTCAGAGGGAAGAATGGGTGTCGCTGTGGCTTGAGAAGTAAACTCGCGTAGGATTTTAACGAATGGATTCTTGCGGCCTGATTAGGTTTAAATTCAATGAAACTTTAATGTAACTGTATTAAAACTCCAATAGGCTATTGGAGTTTTATTGGACTTATATTGGACTTATATTGCAGATAGCCCGAAGGAAATTAAGGGATGCGCTGAAGTTCCAGATCCTCACTGATCTCCAAGATTTCGTACACCCGCCGCGAATCAATAAGCGCCACGTGATTTCCGCTAAGTTCTATCCTGTCTACATTTTCATGATAAACCACCAGGCCATTTCTCAGAATTATAAATGCCAGATTCTTCGGATGATACGGATGTTTGATTTCTATATAATCAAAAATATTCTTCGCATCAAAAATTTGAATGGGCTGTACCAAAAGTTAACATTTAAAGCAAAATTATTGAATTACGGCCGGGCGATTTCAGATTTTGGATGATGCGGCGAAAAAAAGCACCATTCTCCGCAATTTATGCGGAGAACAGTGCTTGCCTGTACTGTCATTATTTAATGAAAACGCCTTTTACGCCACGGTTACTCAGAAATAAACAGCCTCAAAAACAGCCAGCGCGCTGTTGCCTTTCTTAAGGTGTAAGGTATCTCCGTTCAGGGTGTAACTGTCCGCGTTATGAAATACATTCAGATAGGCGCGCTCATCCATTTTGAGTTCCGTGCAGGCCCTCATGGTGACGGCCATATTTTCATTGAATATAATCCTGTTGTTGTCTTTTAGCTCATAAGAACCGCTGAAGCCGTTGCACCCACCAAAACCGCTGAGGCTGCCGTCGCTTCTCAGGATAAAATGCGCCTCACGTTCCTGGGCCGCCTCCATGGTCACAGGCTTACCGTCCAGAACGGTCAGTTTCCAGTATTTATTAAGAACGGGATTGGTGCTCATTTCCGCAAACACGGCCAATGGGGCCCTTCTACCCACATTCAGCATCAGTTTCCCGTCACTCAGCGTAAAGTTGTCTGCAGTGTTCAGTACATCAAGGACATCTTTTTCAATATTCATGTCAGCAGGTGCACACATCATGCGCGAACTTGCCAATTGGGAGAATCTTATCTGTGTTCCGTTGGTGATGGAATAATTTCCCGTCAGGGTGTTGCAGCCTGTTTTACCGCTCACTTTATTATTTCCGTCCAGGGTAATATAAACCGGTAACGTGGCATTCACCTGCTGACCGTCCAGGGAGACAAGTTCCCACGTTTTATTTACCGTATTTGAAACTTCGGTTTTTTCATTCTGCATAGGCGTACAGCTTGTTACAATAGCTGTCAGCACCGCTGTCATCAGTAATTTCATATGGTATAATTTTAAATAATTGCATTCATCAGAATACCGTGCCGAACGTGCCTGAGGCCCCAATTAGAATGATATTAAAGTTTGAAAACGGTTTGTAAACCCAACGGTCAGAAAGCGGCAGCCAACCTCTGCTACCTTCCTTAATTTCCTCTGTAAGTGGAATAACCGTAGGCCGAAAGTGTAATGGGAACATGATAGTGTTGCTCATCGCGGATCTGGAAAACCACCTCAATAAAAGGGTAAAAGCTTTCTGTATTGTTCTTTTTGAAGTAATCGCTCACCAGATAGGTCAGTTTAAAGATGCCGTTGGCTTTATTTCCCGGCAGGAAATCCGTAATCCGGCCGTTGGCATCGGTGGTTTTTTCATCCACAAAAGTCCAGGTTCCGGCCACCTGCTTTTCAAGGCGGATCTTTACACCGCTGGCAGGAGTGCCGCGCGAGACATCCAGAATGTGACTGGAAAGCTGATGGCTGTAGGTCTGGCCGAAAGCGAAAACCGACAGGACGGCAAGGACGGCAGTAAAAAACATTTTTTTCATATTGATCATTATTTAGATGTTAAGATTCCTTTCTCCGGAATAGCGGCAGCACGCGCGATCGCATCCTCATTTTCGGGGCTGCCGCCACCTGCCACACCTAGGCTGCCTATTACATTACCGCCGTACCAAATGGGTACACCGCCACTCAGGAGCAGGAGCTCGGGCAGGGTATTCAGGTTATGGGTATCGGCGTTGGCTGCGGCGTTCCTCAGGAGTGTAAGCGTATTTGTTTTCGTAGATACTGCCGTGTAGGCCTTGCGCCGGGCGGCCTCGGTATTGTGTGGACCTACACCGTCGCCGCGCATAAGCAGGATAACGTTACCAGAGGCGTCCAGCACCGCTATGGAGACCTGCTTATCCAATTGCGCAGCCTTTTCAGTACTGTTCTTTGCCAGTTCCAGCGCTGCCTCTAAAGTCAGATGGTCCGCCGACTTTACCAAAGTGGAAAGCGGTTTGGGGTTCTTATCCGAGTTGCCTTGTGCCAAAGCCAGTGTCGACAGCAGCATCAGGAAGGGCAGGTACATTTTCATACTTAAATTTCAGCAAAGGTAATTTGCCGTTACGTAGAAAATGTTGCTCCAGGTCAACGTTTTCCTTAAAGTCTGGATTTAATCCGGCTCAGGGTAGAGGGTGAAAGTCCCAGATAGGTAGCCGCCATTTTGTTGGACAGGCGCTGCAGCAGCAAAGGCTGGTGACGGATCACCCATTTTACCTTTTCTTCGGCATCAAAACTTTGGAAACCGTAGATTCTTTTCTGTGCGTTAATGAATCCCAGTTCCAGGATTTCAGTGTAGATGGCCGCAAAAGCAGGCTCGGTGGCCACCAGTTCGTAGAAATCGGCGCGGCCAATGCGCAGCAGATCCGAGGGCTCAATACTCTGCAGGTATTCATCGGCAGGCAGCTGGTCTATAAAGCTGGGCAGCGCGGTGATGAAGTTTCCCTCAAAGGCGAAGTAACGCGAACTCTCATTCCCCTCCTGATCTGTGGTAAAGATGCGCATAGAGCCCGAATTAATAAAGTAATAATGCCGGCACACCTGGTTCCGGTCCAGCAAAATCTCGCGCCGTGCCGTCTTCACTGGACTGAAACACGCAAAGATGCGCTGCAGCGCATCATCATCGGTAGGCTTTCGCGTGAGGATAAAGTGTTTCAGGGTTTCGTACATGCAGAAGGAAAATAAAGTTGTGCGAAAAATAAGGTATTTATATGAAAGCCTACCTAAAGAAATAATTGTTGCATTGTGAAATGATTTATTATCATTGTAGAATATAAGATCACTCACGGATGGCGTAAATGGAACGTTGTTTTTCTTCACGCTTATTAAAAATGCACAGCGCAAATGATGAATTTAGGAATTTATGAAAGCCTCATTACTGATGCCTTAAAGAACCGTCTCAATAATATTGATAGAAATGAATTTTATGTAGCAGACCAAAAGAAATTAGATGCGGACGAAGCAGTGCATTTCCTAGCGCTGCACCTAGGAGCGGCAATTAGTAGTGCGCTTAAATTAATCAAGGCTGAAAAGAAGGACCTATTAGTTGCTAAGCAAATTAAAATTACCAACAATATTCTTAAGTATCTAACGCAGGAAATTTCCCAGTACGAATTTGCGGATGATTTGGTCTATGCCGAAGGATTGATCCTGGAGGGAGTTCTGGACAAATTAAATTCTAAGTATACCGATGTCAAGTTGCATTTAAGCGAGATCATGCCATTAACAAGGTTGACCCAAAGCGAACTGTTCACTGGGGGAAACGTCGGTTTGTCGCTGGATGCTGAACTAAAAAAGGAAATTCGCTCTTCTGATAGAATCGATTTGCTGGTTTCCTTCATTAAGTGGAAAGCAATAGTCATCCTGCGTGATGCGTTCCAGGAGTTTACCAGCAGCGGCGGCAAGCTCCGTATCATTACTACGACTTATATGGGTGCAACCGACGCCAAAGCGATCCATGAGCTCAGTAAGCTTCCTAATACGGAGGTAAAGGTTTCGTATAACAATTCAAATGAGCGTTTGCACGCAAAAGCCTATTTGTTCTTCAGAAATTCCGGTTTCCATACCGGCTATATTGGATCTTCGAACTTTTCTCGTTCTGCATTGACTGATGGATTGGAGTGGAATGTCAAAGTGACTACCAAAGAGATTCCACACATCATTGATAAATTCCAAAAGACTTTTGAATCTTATTGGAACAATGCAGAGTTTGAATTATATGATGAATTGAAATTAAAAGTCCTGGATGATGCGCTGCAGAATAATAAAATGGGCAAAGCGACACTGGAAGCTGTAAGATTTTTTGATTTAAAGCCTTATCACTATCAATCAGAAATCCTAGAAAAACTAAAAGTCGAAAGAAACGTACATAATTCTTATAGAAATCTTATTGTAGCTGCAACAGGAACTGGTAAAACCATGATTGCCGCCTTTGATTTCAAGAAGTTTCTGGCAGAAGATTCCACTGCAAAGTTTTTATTTATTGCACACAGAATTGAAATTTTAAAGCAGTCGCTCCACACTTTTAGAAATGTTCTAAAAGACCAAAATTTCGGGGAACTATATGGGAATGGATATGAACCGAAATACAAAAATGCGGTTTTTGCCACCGTTCAATCTTTAAGTAATCTAGATTTCGCCACCTAAAGTCCCAAGGACTACTTCGATTACATAATTTTGGATGAAGCGCATCATGGGCAAGCCAGGACCTATCAGAAGGTCATTAATTATTTTACTCCAAAAATACTTTTAGGCCTTACTGCTACTCCGGAACGAATGGATGGCAAAAGTATTCTGCCGGACTTTAATAATAAGATTGCTGCCGAAATTCGCCTTCCTGATGCACTGAACAACAAACTTCTTTGTCCTTTCCAGTATTTTGGAATATCAGATTCCATAGATTATTCACGCATTAAGTGGAGTAATGGAAAATATGATTCTACCGAGCTTACCCAAATGTACACATCTAGTGATATCAGGGTAGGTGATATCATCAAAAACCTTAATGACTATACGAAGGATCTTTACACTGTTTCTGCCATTGGTTTTTGCATCAGTATTGAGCATGCAAAGTTTATGAAAAGCAGGTTTGAAGAAGCGGGATTACATGCTGAATATTTGGTTTCTGAAAACTCATCGAAACGGGAAGAAATTATCCATCAGTTCACCACAAAGCAAATCAACTATCTTTTCGTGGTTGATATTTTCAATGAGGGGATCGATATTCCGCAGATTGATACGGTATTGTTTCTACGACCCACCGAAAGTTTAACGATCTTTCTGCAGCAGTTGGGTAGAGGCTTAAGATTGTCGGATGATAAAGATGTACTAACGGTATTAGACTTTGTGGGGCAGGCACGGGATGAATACGACTTCGAAAATAAATTCCGTGCGCTTATAGGCAAAACAAATACTACAGTTCTCAAAGAAATCGAGCAGGATTTTCCTCATTTACCTTTAGGATGTTCGATTGTATTAGAGAAAAAAGCAAAAGATTTTATCCTTGAAAATATTAGGAAAGCGACATCTATTAATAAACGACAATTGATCTCGAAAATCCAGAAATTTCAACATGATACCCATTTAGAACTTACCTTAAGCAACTTCCTTGCGTTTTATAATTTACGACTCCAACAAGTGTATAAAAATTATACCTTCAGTGTACTCGTGGAAGAAGCATTGCGCAAAACTTGTGATAAACACAATTACGCCAATTATAAATCAATGCTTTCCAATAAACTTATGGCTACGGAATCGTTAAGTTATTTTAAATTCATCTTGGAACTAATTCATCAAAATTTTGAACTTGCAAAATTACCGCAGTCGGAGGATACGAATCTACTGGCAACAATGGTTTTCTATGACTTTTATCAAAATGCATCCAAAGAGATGACTTTAGAAGAAGGAATTAAAAAAATAGGCGAAAATAGAGACATGGTAAAAGAGCTTCAGGATTTTATTTCCATAAAAATAGATCAAATCAACTATGAGGAGTTTCCTTTAGAGGATGCGCTATTTGCATTCCCATTAAGATTACATTCACGCTATACCCGAGAACAAATTTTTGTTGCTATGCAACTTACAACTGTCAGACAGAAATTTCCCGGAGTAAGTGGTGTTGCAGAAAACAAAGATCTTAATTGTGAAGCACTATTCGTGAACTTAAAGAAATCAGAAGAAGATTTTTCGCCTACCACGATGTATGATGACTATGCGATTAATGAATCTTTATTCCATTGGCAATCTCAAAATCAAACGGCAGACACATCGGAGAAAGGTAAATCCTATATCCAGCAGAAGGAACGAAATAAGATTATCCTTCTTTTTGTCCGCGAATCAAAAACAGATGCTGATGTTTTTACGCGTGGCTACGTATTCTTGGGCCCAGTTAATTTCGTTGAATTCACAGGTTCGAAGCCAATGTCCATCACTTGGTCACTGGCTAAAGAAATGCCGCATTTTCTTTGGCAAGAAGCAGCGAAATTACAAGTTGGTTAAATAAATATTTTGAGTGGATGTGAAACGAATACAATTACCTTAGCGAACAACGGATGCTAATAGTATATTTTTAACTTAGGTCCACTCTTTGCACCCACCCATCCAAAATCCAAAATTTACAATCCAAAATTTCACAATGATTCCCAAAAAAATACATTACTGCTGGTTTGGCGGACAGCATAAGCATGAACTGGCCGAACACTGCATCGCGTCCTGGAAGCGTATTCATCCCGATTTCGCGAGATTATTGAATGGAACGACAGCAACTAACCAGCCCTGAAAGCAAAAAAAAACCGCTCCGCAATATGCGGAACGGTTGTGGCCCAGCTTGGGCTCGAACCAAGGACTTGCTGATTATGAGTCAGCTACTCTAACCAGCTGAGTTACAAGGCCAAAAACATCAGGATGTATCCCGGCTGTTTTTATGAGGTGCAAAAATAAGCTTTTTTTTTGTAGATTACCAAAATATTTTTCAGGCTTTTTCCTGGCATAATTCGATCAGGACGCCATTTGTGGACTTCGGATGCAGGAAAACCACCAGTTTATTGTCCGCGCCGTCTTTCGGTTCTTCGGAGATGAAGATGAACCCCTCTTTTTTAAGTCTTTCAATCTCAGCATAAATGTCATCTACACCGAATGCAATGTGATGGATGCCCTCCCCTTTTTTTTTCAGGAATTTGGCAATGGGACTGTCGTCATTGCTGGCTTCCAACAGTTCAACCTTGCTTTCGCCGACCTCATAAAACGAGGTGGTGACGCCTTCCCGCGCAACCGATTCCTGCTTATAATTTTTCTTTCCGAGCAGACGCTCAAACAAATCATCGGAAGAGCCGAGGGAATTGACGGCGATGCCGATATGTTCTATTTTCATAAATGCTTTTTGTTTTTATACAGTCACCCGCGTGAGGGCGGAGTGCATTGTCGGAACTCTTTTTGCGGCCGCGGACACGCGGAAGCAAAAAAGCGACTGCACGCAGACCGGCCTTTTTCCGCGGCTGGCAAGGGCACTGGCGAAAAAAGGACACGCCCAAATATTTCAAAACAAAAATACTAAATTTGCACCATGAACGAAAGCAACAGACAAAGAAAAGTAGCCCAGATTATACAGCAGGACATGGCTGAACTCTTCCGCAAACAGGCGTCTGACAGCAAGCAGAACTTTCTGGTCACCGTCTCTGATGTGAAGATCACGGCCGACCTGAGTATTGCCAAGGTATATCTCAGCATTTTTCCGCCGGCTCTGCGAAGCGCGATCATGAAGGAGATTGAGGTGAACAAATCTACCTACCGCAACTTCCTGGGCCAGAAAATGGGCAAGCAGGTGCGTATCATTCCGGACCTGAATTTCTACCTCGACACCACGCTGGACGATGTGGAAAAAATAGAGAAAGAACTGAAAGGCGAAGGCGACAACCCGATTCTATAAACCTCCACAACTCTTGAAAAACACGCCGTTCTATATCGCGACGCGCTACCTTTTGGCCAAGAAAGGCAGTACCGCCGTGACGTTCATCACGTGGCTCGCGGCACTGGCGATGACGGTGGCTGCCACCGCGATGTTCATCATCATCTCGGTGTTTTCGGGCCTGGAGGACCTAAACCAGGACCTGATTGCGAACCTGCACGCTGATCTTACCCTCAAAAGCAAGTCGGGGAAAACTATACCGGAAATTCAGAAGGCTGCAAAAGTGCTGGCGTCTGAACCGAAGATCGCGCATTTCTCAAAGGTCATTGAAGAAAAAGTGTACATCAATTTCCGCGAGAACGGCGATATAGCCAATCTGCGCGGCGTAGATTCGGCTTATGTACTGGTGAATCCGATTGACAAAAATATTTTCTACGGCTCTTACCCGAGTTTTAAATATTCGAACGAAGTACTGCTTGAAAACAAGCTCGACAACCGGCTGAGCATTCCGGTAGGCGAAAGTTCGGACGTGGCCAACCTGATGATGCCCAAACCCGGCACCGGAATCATCAGTAAGGAGGAGGATATCTTCAACAAGCGCGACATCTTTGTGTCCGGTGTTTTTCCGGGCAACGACCAGCTCGACAACACGGTGATATCACCCATCGAACTGACACGCGAACTGCTGGAACTGCCTAAGAATTCGGCTTACCAAATCGTCATTAAACTTAAAAATGCCGACGAAGCGCAAGCCGTGAAAAGCGCTCTGCAGCAAAAATTGGGAAGTAAGTACGTCCTTACCACCAAATCTGAAGAAAATGCGGCCTTCTGGAAGATGATCAATACCGAAAAACTGTTCATCTACCTGATCTTCGCACTGGTGATTTTTATCACCACCTTCAATCTGGCCGGCGCGATCATCATCCTTCAGCTCGACAAAAAGGAGCAGGCGAAATCATTGATTTCGTTAGGTTTGAATCAGAGATCACTTAGAAATATTTACTTCTATACCGGAATTCTCATTGTAGCCTTTGGTATCCTGAGTGGTTTGCTGCTGGGGACTGTACTGAGCTATGTGCAGATCGAAACCGGATTTTTCAAGGCCGGTGCAGGCACAGACCTGGCATTTCCGGTGCGCATTCTTCCGGTGAATTACTTTATTGTCGCCGGTACGGCAGCGGTTTTCGGTGTAGCGGTATCCTGGTTTTTTTCCAAGGTAAACACTACCTATTCCACTCAAAAGTAAAAGTTTACCGTTCCTAATTTTTCTTTACCTTTACACCCCTAATTTTTAATCAATAACTGATATGAAAAAGTTACTATATTTTCAAATTGCGCTCTTCATTGCAGGCTTCGCAACGGCGCAAATCCCAAACGGATATTATAATACGGCAACCGGTACCGGATACGCCCTGAAAACACAGCTGCACCAGATCGTAAAAGCCGGTCACCGTGACAATGGCTACAATGCTTTGCTTGACGCATACAAAGTAGGTGACCTGGATAAGTATTATGAAAATGACAACACAATCCTCGACATTTACTCGGAAAAACCCAACGGGCCGGATGCTTACAACTGGATTCCGGGACAGAAGGAGTGCGGAAACTACAACGGTGAAGGCGTATGCTACAACCGCGAGCACGTTTTTCCACAGGGATTTTTCAATGAGAACGCGCCGATGAAAAGTGACTACCTCCACATCTTCCCTACCGATGGCTATGTGAACGGTAAACGCAGCAACTACCCTTTCGGTACAGTAGGAAGCGTAAGCTGGACATCAACTAACGGTTCGAAACTCGGCACAAGCAACTTCCCGGGTTACAACGGAACTGTATTTGAGCCTATCAATGAATTCAAAGGTGACATCGCACGAAGTCTGCTTTATTTTATCACCCGCTACCAGGACAGACTTGCAAGCTTCAAACACACCGACGCGAATAACCCGCAGGATGGTTCATCAGACCGCGGTTTCGATCAGTGGTATATCAATCTTTTGCTCCAGTGGCACCAGAATGATCCTGTTTCGCAAAAGGAAATTGACCGAAACAACTATGCATACACGTACCAAGGCAACCGAAACCCTTATATTGATCACCCGGAATACGTAACGATGATCTGGACTTCAACACTCGCAACAGGCGAAACAGAAGTAAAAACAGGTGGACTGCAGGTTTTCCCGAATCCTGTGAAAAATGGTGAGATCAACGTTAAAGGCGAGAATCTTAATGAGGTTGCGCAGGTACAGATCTTTGATCTTACCGGAAAGCTGGTTCAGTCTGTCAGCCAACCGTTCAAAAACACATCGAAGATTTCACTTCAGAACTTACCAAAAGGTGTGTATATCCTGAAAGCCGGAAGCAGCAGCACCAAATTCATCGTGCAGTAAATCATTTAGATTTTAAATAATAAGACCGGCGCTAGCTGGTCTTTTTTTGTTTTAATATTTAACCAACATCTTAGCTGAAATAATCAAAAAAAATCCGCCTCTCTAAAGAAGCGGATATTCTGATCATTTAATTAATATGTTCCTATTTTTTAATGAACTTAAGCGTTACTGTTTTGCCCGTTCTCGATGTAGCATTCAGCATATAAACACCCGCTTTAAGGCTGTTCACCGCACTTTCACTCCCTTCAAAAACAATTTCGGTGGCTCTGCCGCTCAAATCGTAAATCTTCGCCTGGCTTACCGGTTCGCTTAGAAGCAGCCGGTCTTTTACCGGATTCTGTACGATCCGCAATGTAGAACCTGCAGTCTGGTCACTTACAGCAAGCAATTCCGCAGGTAAATTACTGCGTTTCAGATACAGTGTTGCATTGGCTACATCCGCTTCTTTGTCATAAAAAACGTGGTAAAGTTTGCCGTTGCTGTGCAGGAACTGGTCACTCCACGGTGAGTACGGCGCGCTTTCCGGAACATACAGGGTATAAACACTCGCAGTGCCAAAACTGGTATCCAGCGAACCATTTGGATTGATGCGGCGGAAGTTTTTGTTATAACCAATGGTATTGTTGTTTCCGTCGTAGATATAATCAATATTTTCCGCGATGATGCTGCCGCCGGGCTGAAATACAAAGTTGCTGCCCACAAAATCCTGATAAGTTGCCGTTCCGTTAACTCCAAAGTTGCTTACAGGCAGCAAATCTGCATTCAGCTTTATGATTTTGTTGTTCGGATCTTCAATGAAAATATTGTTTCCGCTGAAATGCACATAGGAACCCTGAGCTAAATTGAAAATGGTGGTATTGGTGGAACTTTCGTTATCGAGTTTTATCAGCCTGTTACTTAAGTAATCGTGAAGATATAGGGCATTGCCTATCCGATTAATTTCTTCCACATCAACACTGAATGATCTCACACCGTTATTTCCGTATGTTGTGTCCAATGTTCCATTCTGATTAAATCTCATGATATAATCGCCACCATAGATCAAAAATTTTGAAGAAGGTAATGGAATCAGACCATATGGCGCATCCTCTTCCGCTATATTGCTCTGCTGATAGCCTGTGAAAGTGTTATCCACCGTTCCGTTGGCATTCAGGCGCAGCATTCGGAATGAAATGACGCTCTGGTCAATTCCGTTGTCGTATTCAGAACCGTACAGTGTCAGAATTTTTCCGTCCGGCAATGGATAAGCCTGTGAAAATGCTTCGTAATAGTCCATGCCGGCATACTGATCAATCACAAAACTTCCGCCCGTTCCAAATGAGGTATCAATACTTCCGTCAGGTTTCATTTTCACCATTTTGGCCTGCGCGATATTTAAATCCTCAATATACCTGTCGCCACTAAGAAGCACGTTGCCGTCGGGAAGCTCGGCCGCCTCAAAATAGCTCATCAGATCCAGATGCGTGTAAGTACCGTTCGCACCGAAAGAGTTGTCAAGTGATTGCGCATTGAGACCGGCAAAGGCCAGCACAACAAAAGCTGATAAAGTTTTCTTCATTGTTTTAAGGTTTTAAGGTTTTAAGCAAATGTACACCAGTGACCTTAGGCGAATCAATACCACTTTAGGGCTATTTTTTCAGACTGCAGAAATAGGAGGATTATCAAAAAACATCAGCTGTTGCTCATCATAATACGAAAAACAGTTGTGTCCGAGTAAACCGTTTTCTATTTTTGAATGATGGAAAAGACCGCATTCGGCCTCATTGGCAAAAACATCTCCTATTCATTCTCAAAAAGATACTTCGAAAACAAATTTCAGCGGCTGATGCTGAAGGATCATGCCTATGAACTTTATGATTTACAGGATATCGCAGAGGTACAAACGCTTTTTGAGAAACCGAATCTCCGGGGCCTGAATGTCACGATTCCATTCAAAGAAAAAATAATTCCTCTGCTCGACGAATTGAGTGATGAAGCGCGCCAAACCGGCGCCGTGAACTGTATCTCTATTAAAAACAATATAAAAACCGGTTACAATACCGATGTATTCGGTTTTGAGAAAACTCTTCTGCTCCACCGAAATGCAAATCACCGGTCAGCGATCATCCTGGGCAACGGCGGCGCCGCAAAAGCTGTACAGTACGTCTTAAGCCAAAATGGAATTGATTTTATAACCGTCAGCAGGAAATCAGAACAGAATTTTGAAAATATAAGTCCGGAAACCGTGACAGAACATCTTCTGATCGTACAGTGCACCCCGGTCGGCACCTTCCCCAATGTTGAGGATTTCGTACCATTTCCTTTCGGGTCGCTTACAGAGCGGCATCTGGTGATCGACCTGATTTACAATCCGTCAGAAACCGCATTCATCAGAAATGCGGCACGCCAAGGTGCGAAAACGGTTAATGGTCTGTACATGCTTGAGCAACAGGCCGAAAAAGCGTGGGAAATTTGGAACCGTTAAATAAAAAAAATTTAATTAATTTAGTGCACTGATACACAAATGATATGAGGCTTCGGCTTCAATAAACCCTAATGACACTGCCATGATAACAGAAGATTCAGTCTCTGACCAACCAAATAAAAAGCCTCAGGACGCTGGGAACGCTGACGGTCACATCGATAATAAAACCGCTTATGGCGTCGACGCCGCGTCCGGACAGGCCGAAGATTCTCCGGAAACAGGGACGAATCCGGCGGAAGTTGCGGTTTCGTCAAGACTTGTAGAGCAGGAACGCGATAAAACAGAAGCAACAGGCCATTCAGAATATTCAGATTCTTCAGAAACTGGTGAGACCGAAAGTTCGGCACCTCAAACTGATGAAGAGTCTGTTTCTGACGATCAAGTTTTAAATTCGGAAACTGAAAACACAGCTACTCAGA
Organism: Kaistella rhinocerotis; assembly: GCF_030243905.1. NCBI lineage: Bacteria > Pseudomonadati > Bacteroidota > Flavobacteriia > Flavobacteriales > Weeksellaceae > Kaistella > Kaistella rhinocerotis. Next base: position 806,936 of record NZ_JASSYY010000001.1, read on the forward strand.
CAATTGATGCTGAAGAAGATCACGTGGCGGAAGAACCCGATGAAATCTCCCATCTGAACCTGAATGAGATTTTGGATGAAATGCAGAATATCGTATCTAAAGACGATGCAGGCGCAGAATTCAAAAAATTCAACCAACTTAAAGACCAGGCGCATAAGCTGATTCATCACGAAAGTGAAGACGAGAAGAAAATTTTTAAGGAAAAAGAAGACGAGTCGGCAGAATTCAGCTTCACTCATCCGGAGCAGGGCAGATTATCAGCTTTAACGAATCAGTTTCGCGAGAAAAATAATGCGTTCACACGGAAACAGGACGAGCAGCACGCCGCAAACCTTTTGGAAAGACAGGATATCATTGAAAAATTAAAGGCGCTCTACACCAACACAGAAGCCGGCACCAATCTTTTCAAAGCCATCCGCGAAATAAAGGATGCCTGGAAAAACGCGGGTCAGGTAGCAAAATCTGAATTTAAAATCCTGAATAACAACTATTTCCATCATCTGAACCAGTTTTACCAAATGCTGGATATGAACAAGGAATATCTGGAGCAGGAGTTCGCACATAATTTAGAAAAAAGACATCACATCATTGATCGGGCAAAGCAGCTGCAGGAAGAACCGGCCGTGCAAAAAGCACTCAATGAACTGCAGTATCTGCATAAACTCTGGAAAGAGGAAGCCGAACCAGTTGCTGAGGAATTCCGTGAGAAAACCTGGGAGATGTTTAAAGAGATCTCAAACAAGATCCATGACCGCAAGTCGGAACTTTCCGCACAGATAGAAACGGAGCAAAATGAAAACCTCGAGAAGAAGAATAAAATCATTGAGGAGCTTAAAAAACTGGCGAAGCCTGAGAAGGAACCGAACCACAGCTACTGGCAAAACGCCATCAAAAAAATAGAAGACCTGCGAAGCGAGTTTCTGAAGATTGGCAGCGTTCCACGAAAAATTTCAAACCAAAACTGGAATGAGTTCAAAGTTCAGCTTAAAAACTTCAATTCGGCCAAGAACGAATTTTACAAGAGCCTGAAAACTTCGCAGCACACGAATCTGGAGAAAAAACTGCAACTGATCCAAACCGCCAAAGACAACAGCCTTTCCGAAGATTGGGAGACCGCAGTTCCGCTATTCAAAAAACTGCAGGAAGACTGGAAACAGATCGGACACGTACCGCGCAGCATGACCAATAAAGTCTGGGACGATTTCCGCGATGCGTGCAACACATTCTTTAACAACTACCGCGAGAAAAACAACGCCACGAACGATAACTGGAAGGAAAATTATAAGAGGAAAAAGCAACTGCTGGATGAGCTAAAAGAAATCACAGACGAAGAAGGCAGCGTAGAAAAGATTGAGCAGATCAAGACCACCTGGAACAACACAGGAAAAGTCCCGCGCGAAAAGCTTAGCATCAACACCGAGTTTAACAAAGTGCTTCGCGAGAAAATGAAACTCAACAAAATCCACGAATACGACCTGAAAGAAGAAGGACTTTCGGAAAACCAGCTGACAGACAAAGCGCGTAAGATTAAAAATCAGATCGCTGACCTCGAAGCGGAAATCGTGAAAATGGAAAACAACCTCGGTTTCTTCAGCAACCCAACACGCGAAAATCCGTTACTTAAAGAGACTTTTGAAAAAATCGATGATAAAAAAGTGCAGCTCGAAAGCATGAAACAAAGCCTTCACAACATTCTGGCCGGCGAAAATCAATAAAATCTGATATGTTTAAAAGACTGCTGTTTGCGATATTTATAAGCACATTTGTCAGCATAAATGCACAGGAACCGCGGGATTTGCTCTCAATTCCAGGCCCAATCGAGCTGGATGGAACTGAATTTTTCCTTTCCTGGAGCAAAGAAGCATCAAAGACACTGCTTCGCCAGCAATATATGCCGCGCGACGAGCGAATTGAAGACTTCAACCAAATCCTCGATTTTTCTTATTTCACTAAGGAAATCGATCTGGAACTGGCCGTAAGACAAAAAGTGGAATCCATTCAAAAACGGGCAGAAACAGACAGGTTGGCGAAAGTGAACGTAACTGAAAGTCCGGACGGCAGCGAGTTTGTGGTTGATTATTTTATATCTGAAATGCCCGATAAAGGCGACGCGTTCGTAGAATACAACATCTACCGTTTCAAGCCTTACAACAACGGAACCGCGAAAAACTTCCTTATTTTAGCGTACGCCAAAAGAATTTACGGCGACCCGAAATCTGCAGCCAAAGCGCTCGCAAAACAGCGCGACCAATTAATGCTTAGCCTGATAGAGTATAAAATCCCGGAATTAGTGGTGCTCCGCACGGGAAATAATTAGAGTATGCAATAATTTACGGCCCGGCATCAGTCGGGCTTTTTTAGTTAGAATCAGATGACGAAAGACGAAATGTATATGCAGCGCTGCATACAGTTGGCGGAAAATGCCTTTGGACAGACCTATCCGAACCCATTGGTCGGCAGCGTGATTGTATTTAATGATGAAATTATTGGCGAAGGTTATCACAAAAGAGCTGGCGGGCCGCACGCCGAGATCAATGCGATCAATTCGGTAAAAAATCCTGAGCTGCTGCATGAATCTACGATTTATGTTTCGCTCGAACCCTGCTCCCACTATGGCAAGACACCGCCGTGCGCGGAAAAACTGGTTTCCGCAGGTTTTAAGAAAGTCGTGATCGGCACGCTGGATCCTCATGAAAAAGTGAATGGCCAAGGCCGGAAAATCATTGAAGATGCCGGTATAGAAGTCGTCTCAGGAATTTTGGGGAAAGAATGTCAGGAACTCAACAAACGCTTTTTCACTTTTCATCAAAAGAAAAGACCTTATATTATGCTGAAATGGGCCCAATCCGGCGACGGTTTTTTGGATAAAGATTTTAAAGCCACCCAAATCGGAAATCCGCTCACGAAGCAGTTTGTGCATACGCTGAGAAGCCGCGAACACGCGATATTAGTTGGAACGAACACGGCGCTTACCGATAATCCGTCGCTCACCACACGCGAAATTGTGGGCCGAAATCCGATACGGATTCTGATTGATTTTGATTTAAAAGTTCCGGGCAGCTGTACAATATTTAATAACGATTCGCAAACCATTGTTTTTAACGGAATAAAAGACGCGGACGAAGGTAATTTGCGTTTTATCAAAATCCCGAAAGATGAAATGCCGGGGCAGATGCTCGAAAAATTATACGAAATGCAGATCCAGTCGGTGATCATCGAAGGTGGCCGCTTTACGCTCCAGCAATTCATCGATGCCAATTTGTGGGATGAAGCAATCATCATTAAAAACGAAAACCTTAAACTTGAAAACGGCACGAAAGCACCCACAATCGCGGCGGAAATAGTAAGGACAGCTATTTTAGATGACAATGTAGTTGATTATTATAAAAATTCTGCGTCTTGAAAGTTGACTATAAAACAATCGCCGCGCCCGTCACCGACATCCTGCTGAAAGAAAAGGGAAGCAAGTTCATCGGTTTTGCATTTCCGGTTGACAATGAGGCTGACCTGAAAAAAGAATTAGATCACATCAAAACCTTACATCCGAAAGCCACGCATCATTGCTATGCTTTCCGTCTTGGCCTCAATGGCGAAAATTACCGTGCGAACGATGACGGTGAACCCTCCGGAAGCGCCGGATTGCCAATTTACAACCAACTGCTTGCGCACGAAGTCACAAACATACTCGTGGTAGTAGTAAGATATTATGGTGGAACCAAACTGGGCGTTGCAGGATTGGTCAAAACCTATAAAGAGTCAGCCAAAATAACTCTTGAGGCAGCTGAAATAATCACGAAAGAACTTGAAACTACCGTCCAGATCAACTTCAGTTTCGAAAAGCAAAATCAGATTTTCACTTTGCTTAATAAATTTGATGCAAAGATCCTGGATTTCCGCGCTGAAGAGAACTGCACGATTGAAGCCAGCCTTAAAATGGCATTAAAACAAAACATCTCGGAACAATTGTCCGAGATGCAGAATATTTCTTTTCAGTTTTTGGCTTAATCGCGTCTGCCCATCAGCATTGAGGCCCAGTAGAGAAGTTGTGCAAGTGAACCCAGCGCTGCCACAAGATATGTTCTGGCTGCCCATGTAAGTGAGTCCTTCACCCCAACAAATTCTTCCGTTGTCACCGTTCCCGTGTCTTTAAGCCACTTCATCGCGCGGTTACTGGCATCATACTCTACCGGCAAGGTGATGAATGCGAAAAGCGTCGTCACCGCGAACATTGCGACACCAATTGCAAGAACAGTCGTGTTACCGTTCGGATTATCAATGGTTTGCGTCGCGGTCATCAAGACGATACCGGCTATCAGTACAAACTGCATTAAGTTTGAACTGATGCTCACCAACGGAACCAATTTTGACCGTAGCTGCAGCATCGAGTATCCGACAGCGTGCTGAACAGCGTGGCCACATTCGTGCGCAGCAACTGCGGCTGCGGCGGCATTTCGCTGCATGTAAACGGCTTCAGAAAGGTTGACGGTTTTGTTCATCGGATTATAATGGTCAGTCAGCTGACCGGGAACCGAAATTACTTTCACATCGTGGATATTGTTGTCGCGAAGCATTTTTTCGGCCACTTCTTTACCCGACATGCCGTTTCGGAGATGCACATTAGAATAGTGTTCGAATTTTGATTTTAAACGGGCAGAAACAAGCCAACTCACCAGCATCGAAATCCCAATAATTACATAATAACCTGTCATTTTTTTATTTTAAATTTAATTTAATTCTCGGCTTTCAATTGTAAAAAACATGCCAAAGTTTTTATATCTGTTTTAATCAATTATCTTTGTTTTTACAAACCTACCGCAATGCCCGAAGTATCTTTACTTGAAGTAAAAAATGCCCGTGATTTAGAGCGATTTGTACGTTTCCCGATGGAACTTTACAAAAATAACAAAAATTACGTACCGCCTTTAATCAACGAAGAAAAAAACGTTTGGGATCCCTCGCAAAATCCCGCCCTCGCCTATTCCGATACAAAGAAATATTTAGCCCTGAAATCCGGTAAAGTTGTTGGTCGGATTGCTTTGATCATCAACCGAAAAGAAGAGAAAGAGCTTGGCATCAGCAAGGTGAGGTTTGGCTGGCTCGATTTTGTGGATGACCCGGAAGTTTCTGAAGCACTCATCAATGCCGCTAAAGATTTCGCACGGGAGCATCAGATTAAGAAAATAGAAGGTCCGATGGGTTTTACAAACCTTGACAAATCGGGTATGTTGACCATGGGTTTTGACAAATTGGCAACCATGATCGGGCTTTATAATTTCGAATACTATCCGCAGCACCTTGAAAACCTGGGTCTGGTGAAGGAAAAGGAATGGGTGGAGTTTGAAATGAATTTCCCCACTGTATTGTCGGAGAAAGTAGACCGTTTCAGTACCCTGATTGCCGAAAAATACAATCTGAAAGTGGTCGGCTTTAAGAATAAAAAAGAAATTCTTCCTTACATCGACCCGATGTTCAGGCTTCTCGACCAGACCTACAACACGCTTTCAACCTACACGCCTATTACCGAGGAGCAAAAACAAACCTACCGCGAAAAGTATTTCCCGTACATCGACGCGAATTACGTCATCTGTGTGACGGATGAAAATGACGAACTGATTTCATTTGCGGTTACCATGCCTTCTTACTCGAAGGCTTTACAAAAATCTAAAGGTAAACTTTGGCCTTTCGGCTGGTGGCACTTCCTGCAGGCCGGAAAGAAAAACGACAGAGCAAATTTTTACCTGATCGGCATTCATCCGGAGTATCAGCGGCGCGGTGTGACGGCGATCATTTTCAAGGAAATCTTTATCCGCTTCAGCAAGATGGGCATCAAATTCGCCGAAACCAATCCGGAACTTGAAGAAAACAAAAGCGTGCAGCTGCTGTGGCAAGACTACAATCCGGTGAATCATAAACGCAGAAGGACGTATTCGCTTACTTTAGATTAGAAAAGGATGAAAAAGCAATTGTATATCTACTCCGTTCTGGTACTGGCATTTATTGCCTATAACCAATTTTTCCAGGTGGAGGATGAGCGCACTAACGACCTTATCAACATTCTTTTCGCCAGTTTTCTGTTTTTGTACATCGGTTATATGGCCTATGTGCTTATCCAAAAGCTCAAAAAGAAACAGCAGGACCGATAATTGCATTTAAAATCAGTACTTACACACTTTTTGCGGAGATTTGAATGCTTAAATTTTTAATGGTTGCAGTTAATTTCGTAAATTTGTAGATTGAAAAAATATAGTATCCTATGAATATTCCAGCAGATTATATTCCAATTCTCATTCAGGTTGCCGTAGGTTTCGGTTTTGTATTGCTTTGCATCGCAGGTACTCATTTCCTCGGGCCAAAACAGAAAGATTCTTCATTTAAAAAGAACGAAAACTTTGAGTGTGGGATTGATGTCGAAGGAAACGCACGTACGCCTTTCTCGGTAAAGTACTTCCTTACCGCGATTCTTTTCGTGCTCTTCGATGTGGAAATTGTGTTTTTCTATCCTTATGCAGTGAATCTGCGTGAGTTCGGGATTGAAGGTTTTCTTGCAGTTCTTACTTTCATTTCCGTGTTTTTTATTGCTTTTGTGTACGTGTGGAAACGTGGCGCCCTCGATTGGGATAAGTAAAAAAAAGACTGCAGAGCCTATTTATTAATATTAAAGCATTTTAAAAATGTCAGATACAAAACCAGTAGTAAGAATGGATGCCGAACCTCCTGAAGGTTTCGAAGGCGAAGGTTTCTTTGCCACCAAACTCAGCAGCGTTATTGGCATGGCACGTAAATATTCACTTTGGCCGCTTCCTTTTGCAACGTCCTGTTGCGGTATTGAATTCATGGCGGTTCTTAACCCAACCTATGACGCATCGCGTTTTGGTATGGAGAGAAACTCCTTTTCCCCACGGCAGGCAGATATGCTGATGGTTTGCGGTACGATCTCAAAAAAATTAGGTCCCGTCCTGAAGCAGGTTTATACGCAAATGGCAGAGCCAAGATGGGTTGTCGCTGTGGGCGCGTGTGCCAGCAGTGGTGGTATTTTCGATACCTACTCTGTTTTGCAGGGAATCGACAGAATCATTCCTGTTGACGTGTACGTCCCGGGTTGCCCGCCAAGACCGGAGCAGATCATCGAAGGTGTGATGCAGGTTCAGGCGCTTTGCGAGAGCGAAAGCATCCGCAGACGTGACACACCGGAATATCAGCACCTGCTTGAATCTTACGGAATCAGCTAAAGATAAAATGGCTCAAAAGCCTGAATGATTACCGTGCGTAAAGTATATTTAGAAGTTTTGCGCACTATCAATTTAACTCTATGACCAACGAATTTGTTTTAGAAGCCATCACACGCGAGTTTCCGGACTCCGTGATTTCACATTCCGAACCCTATGACTTTTTGACTTTAGAGATAAAGAAAGAAGACGTAAAAAAAGTAATTCACTATCTGCGCGATTCCAGCCTGGAAATCAAGTTTCTTACCGATATCTGCGGCATCCATTATCCTGGTGAACCAGAGAAAGAACTTGGCGTGATCTATCATCTTCACAACATGATGACCAACTTCCGCATGAGGATCAAAACCTTCATGCCGAGGGAAAATGCTGAAATTGATACCCTTACCGATCTTTATGCCGGCGCCAACTGGATGGAGCGTGAAACTTTTGAGTTTTATGGAATTAAATTCAAAGGCCATCCGGATCTCCGCGTAATCCTGAATATGGAAGACATCGGTTACCATCCGTTACTTAAAGAATACCGGCTGGAAGATGGCACGCGTACGGACAAGGATGATAAAATGTTCGGCCGATAGAGATTATTTGAAATACGGAATATTGAGATCCACGGTTTCAAATTTCAAAACTCAGATCAAAAATTATGAAAGACAACGCACTATCCAATATACTTAACCAGCACGATTCGAAAGAGCAGATTGACGGGCAACTTTATACCCTCAATCTAGGTCCTACGCACCCTGCGACACACGGAATTTTCCAGAATGTACTCACGATGGACGGCGAACGCATCCTGCACTCAGAGCAGACCATCGGATATATTCACCGCGCTTATGAGAAAATCAGTGAACGCAGGAATTTCACCCAAATTACGACACTTACCGACCGTATGAACTACTGTTCAGCGCCCATCAACAATATTGGCTGGCACCTAACGGTTGAAAAACTGATTGGCTGCGAAGTTCCAAAACGCGTCGATTATATGCGTGTGATCATGATGGAGCTGGCGCGCATTGCCGACCACATGGTTTGTAACGGCGTAATCGCGATGGATGCAGGTGCGATCACCGGTCTTACCTACCTGTTTCAGGAAAGAGAGAAAATCTATGAAATGTACGAAGAGGTTTGCGGTGCACGTATGACCACTAACATGGGTAGAATCGGAGGTTTTGAAAGAGATTTCAGCCCGAGATTCCACGAACTTCTTCAAACATGGCTTAAGAAATTCCCTAAAATCTGGGGTGAGTTCTGCGCCCTGAACGAAAGAAACCGGATTTTCATGGACCGTACCATCAAAGTAGGTGCGATCTCGGCAGAAAGAGCCTTGAGTTACGGATTTACGGGCCCGAACCTTCGCGCGACGGGTGTAGATTACGACGTACGTGTTGCAGATCCTTATTCTTCTTATAATGATTTCGATTTCATCATTCCGATAGGCAGTTCCGGCGATACTTATGACCGTTTCATGGTGCGTCAGCAGGAAGTTTGGGAAAGTTTGAAAATCATCAACCAAGCCTATAAAAATCTTCCGGAGGGAGCTTTCCATGCCGATGTACCGGAATTCTACCTTCCCGAAAAAGCAGATGTTTACAATAACATGGAAGCACTCATCTATCACTTCAAGATTGTGATGGGTGAAACAGACGTACCAAAAGGAGAAATCTATAACTGCGTAGAAGGTGGCAACGGCGAACTCGGTTTTTACCTGGTAAGCGATGGTGGCCGGACGCCTTACCGCCTGCATTTCCGCCGTCCGTGCTTTATTTATTATCAGGCATATCCGGAGATGATCAAAGGAGGAATGATCTCCGACGCGGTAGTTACCATGTGCAGCATGAACGTTATCGCAGGCGAACTTGACGCTTAATGAAATTATAAATTTTGGATTATAAATTTTAAATTAATCCAAAGTCTTTACATATAAAAAGTTATACAACTGATAAGATTTTTAGAAATATGATTTCATCTAAATCTAAAATCTAAAATCTAAAATCTTTAAAAATGAGCGAAACAATAGCTTTTCACCCTGAAACATTAAAACAGGTACAGAAAATTATCGCGAGATATCCCGAGGGAAAACAAAAATCTGCACTCATTCCGGTGCTTCATATTGCGCAAAAGGAGTTTGGCGGCTGGCTGGCTGTGCCGGTGATGGATTACGTTGCTGAAATACTGAGCATCAAACCTATCGAAGTGTATGAAGTAGCGACATTTTATACGATGTTCAACATGAAGCCTGTGGGAAAATATGTTCTTGAAGTTTGCCAAACCGGCCCGTGCATGGTAAACGGCAGCGACGGAATCATTCAGCACATCCGCGAGACGTTGAACATCAAGAACGGTGAAACCACAGCAGACGGACTTTTCACACTGAAAACAGTGGAATGCCTGGGCGCATGCGGTTACGCACCGATGATGCAGCTTGGGAAATTCTATCACGAACACTTAACTAATGAAAAGGTAGATGAGATCCTGCAACTTTGCCGCCAGGGAGCCATCGCTTTAGATTAATATTGAGAACGAAATGAGTAAAAAACTTTTACTTAAAGACGCACATATTGAAGGGATCCGTCATTACGACGTTTACCGAAAGCAGGGCGGGTACGATGCGGTAGAAAAGGCACTTGTGATGACTCCTGATGCGATAGTGGAGGAAGTGAAAACTTCCGGACTTCGCGGACGTGGTGGCGCAGGCTTCCCGACCGGTATGAAATGGAGTTTTTTGGCTAAACCCGAAGGCATCCCAAGATATCTGGTAGTGAACGCAGATGAATCAGAACCCGGTACTTTCAAAGACCGTTATCTGATGGAGTTCATTCCACATTTACTGATCGAAGGGATGATTATTTCGTCCTTCGCACTAGGGGCGAATACTGCGTATATCTATATTCGGGGCGAATATGCCTGGATTCCGGAAATCCTGGAACAGGCAATTGACGAAGCGAAAGCAGCCGGCTTTTTAGGTAAGAATATACTCGGCAAAGGTTATGATCTGGAAATCTACGTTCAGCGTGGTGCCGGAGCTTACATTTGTGGTGAAGAAACTGCACTTCTTGAATCACTTGAAGGCAAACGCGGTAATCCAAGACTAAAACCGCCATTCCCGGCTGTGAAAGGTCTTTGGGAATCTCCAACGGTAGTAAATAACGTAGAAACCATCGCTGCGGTAGTTCCAATCATCAATATTACGGGTGCTGAATACGCTAAGATCGGTGTCGGACGTTCAACCGGTACTAAATTGATTTCGGCCTGTGGAAACATCAACAAACCCGGCGTTTATGAAATCGACATGACGATTACCGTGGAAGAATTCATTTACTCCGAAGAGTATTGCGGCGGAATTCCGAACGGTAAGAAACTAAAAGCATGTATTCCGGGCGGAAGTTCAGTTCCGATTGTTCCGGCTAATTTATTATTAAAGACAATCAACGGCGAACCCCGTTATATGAATTACGAATCATTGGCTGACGGTGGCTTTGCGACCGGCACCATGATGGGTTCAGGTGGATTCATCGTCCTCGACGAAGATCAGTGCATCGTAAAACATACGATGAGCCTTGCACACTTCTATGCTCATGAGAGCTGCGGACAGTGCACACCATGCCGTGAAGGAACACCGTGGATGTACAAAATCCTTAAAAATATTGAAACCGGTAAAGGTACAATGGCAGATATCGATTTACTTTGGGACATACAGCGCAAAATCGAAGGAAATACAATTTGTCCTCTGGGTGATGCAGCAGCATGGCCGGTAGCGGCAGCTATCCGTCATTTCCGCGATGAGTTTGAATGGCACATAGATAATCCGGAGGCGCTTACCCGAAACTACGGTCTTGCAGGCTATGCAGATCCAATTCCGGTAGCATCGGCTGCACAGTAACCGTTAGGATTTTAAATTTTTAAAATTTAATCAGAAAGTCCAGAACCAATTATTTAAAACAAAGCAGATTGCTTAAGGCCTGACGCTTAAAGCATTAAGATATGAGCGAAGAAATAAAAAAATTTAAGATTACCATCGACGGGCAAACCACGGAGGTTGCTCCGGGTACTTCTATCCTGGAAGCTGCCCGACAGATTGGCGGACGTTCAGTTCCTCCCGCGATGTGTTACTATAAACCACTCGAGAATAGTGGCGGCCGTTGCCGAACCTGTCTCGTAGAAGTATCTAAAGGATCTGAAGCAGATCCCCGCCCAATGCCGAAACTGGTAGCTAGCTGCCGAACCGGCGTGATGGACGGAATGGAAGTGAAAAACCTTACTTCAGACAAGACGCAGGAAGCCCGAAAAGCAGTGACTGAGTTCCTTCTGATCAACCACCCACTCGATTGCCCGGTATGCGACCAGGCCGGTGAATGTCATCTTCAGGATTTGGGTTACGAGCATGGTTTGGAACGTACCAGAACTGAATTTGAAAGACGGACTTTCGAGCCTGAAGATATCGGTCCTTATATTAAACTTCATATGAACCGCTGCATCCTGTGTGCAAGATGTGTTTTGGCGGCAAATCAGTTAACCGAAGAACGTGAACACGGAATTCTATTCCGCGGTGAGCAGGCTGAAATTTCGACGTATTTAAATAAAGCTTTAGACAACGATTTCATCGGAAACGTGATTGATGTTTGTCCTGTGGGAGCCCTCACAGATAAAACGGCGAGATTTGCACAGCGTGTTTGGTTTACAAAACCGGTAAATGCTTCATGTTCATGTTCGAAATGTTCCGGTAAAGTGGTGCTTTGGATGAAAGGCGAAGAAGTGATCCGTGTTACAGCTAGAAAAGATCAGTATGATGAGATTGAAGAGTGGATCTGTAACGAATGCCGCTTCGAGCGAAAAGACCTGAAATACTGGTCGATCGAGGGACCGCGACATATAGACCGCCATTCGGTAATCTCGCTGAACCATTACGAGAAGCCGAAAAACATGATCAATCTTTTGAATAATCCGGACGCTAAAGAAATCAGTGTAAAAGACGAGGAATAATTAAAGTTAAAAGGTGGTTTTGAATAAGTTTAAAATATTTAAATAAAACTAAAAACCGCCGCATTTGATAAATTATGGATGTAATTACATTTAAAATCATTTTAGTTGTGTCGCTTTTTGCCCTTTCCATGGGTATCGCAGCCTACTCTACGTGGGGCGAAAGAAAAGTGGCCGCAGCTCTTCAAGACAGAATCGGGCCGAACCGCGCAGGTCCTTTCGGGATACTGCAACCTCTGGCTGATGGTGGTAAACTCTTCTTCAAAGAAGGTTTCGTGCCTCAAAATGCCGATCGGTTCCTGTTCTATTTAGGTCCCGCAATCACAATGTTTGTGTCGCTCATTACGGGCGCGGTGATTCCGTGGGGTAAAAGCCTGAACATTGGCGGAACTTCTTTCGCGGTGCAGGTGGCAAACATCGATGTAGGTGTTCTTTACCTTATCGGAATGGTTTCCATTGGTGTTTACGGAATGATGATCGGGGGTTGGGCTTCTAACAACAAATATTCACTCATCGGTGCCATCCGTGCATCTTCCCAGATGATTTCTTATGAACTCGCTATGGGTCTTTCATTACTTTCCATTATTTTGATGGCTGGAAGTCTTGACCTGTATGCGATCACGTCATCGCAGGGTGAAGGTAATATTTGGGGCTTCATCCCGCTCGACGGCATGAACTGGAATATCTTCTATCAGCCTTTGGCATTCATCATTTTCTTCGTTGCGGCACTTGCCGAGACAAACCGTCATCCCTTTGACTTACCTGAATGTGAATCAGAACTTGTAAACGGTTACATGACGGAATATTCTTCGATGAACTTCGGTCAGTATATGTTTGGTGAATATGTGAACATGTTCATTTCAAATGCGCTGATCGCAACTCTATTCTTTGGCGGATTCAACTATCCGGGAATCAACTGGGTGACAGATAACTGGGGCGAAAACATTGCCGGAATCCTAAGTATCGCAGCGATGCTTTCGAAAGTCATTTTAGGCATCATCATCTTTATGTGGATCCGATGGACGATCCCGAGATTCCGCTATGACCAACTGATGCATTTGGGCTGGAAAGCTTTAATACCTTTAGCTTTGGCTAACCTGGTTATTACGGCAGCTGTAATTATTTTCTTCACTTAAAATAAAAATAAGTTTTAATGCGTAGGCCGATGCCGACCGCTAAAACCATTAAATATGAAGTTAACAAACCGATCAAAAGTAGTCTCGAACAAAGAGATGACTTTTATGGAAAAAATATACCTCCCGGAAATCCTGAAGGGAATGGCGATCACCATGAAACACGCGTTTCAGGGCGCTAAAGGTAAAGTTTACTCTTATCCTGAAGTTGAGAAGCCGAGGGCAAAAGTTTGGCGCGGACTTCACGTGCTGAAACGTGATGAAGAAGGTCGCGAGCGGTGCACCGCATGTGGACTCTGCGCCGTGGTGTGTCCTGCAGAAGCCATTACAATGACAGCGGCTGAACGTACACGCGAGGAAAAAGACCTTTACCGTGAAGAAAAATATGCGTCAGTTTACGAAATCAATATGTTGCGATGTATTTTCTGCGGTTTGTGCGAAGAAGCCTGCCCGAAATCGGCAATTTACCTTACAGACCGTTTGGTAGATACTGAACTGAACCGCGGCAGTTTTATTTACGGTAAAGACAAACTGGTAGAAAAGATCAATGAAAGAATTGATATCACCGACCGCCAGAGTGAAAGACAAAAAAAAGCAGTAAAATAGATGGAACAGATTATTTTTTTCGCGGTATCAGCTATCGCACTTGCCAGTGCTTTCTATTTTGTATTCGCGCGTAACCCGCTCTACTCTATTTTGTCGCTGATCGTGACTTTCTTTTCTATCGCCGCGATGTACATTCTGCTGAATGCGCAGTTTTTGGGGATTGTACAGATCATCGTATATGCCGGAGCGATCATGGTTCTATTCCTTTACATCCTGATGATGCTGAACCTGAATAAAGCTGATGAGAGCAAGAAGCAGAATTTAAGCAAATTCATCGGCGTATTTGCAGCAGGAATATTACTCACCGGTCTCTTGGGCGCGTACAAAGGTTTAAGTACCGCAACATACGGCACTGGTGCAGATTCATCTATCGGCCTCACTAAAAATCTCGGCAGATTATTGTTCAACGAATATGTATTGCCATTCGAGCTTGCCTCTATCCTGATTCTTGCGGGAATCGTAGGTGCAGTATTGATCGGTAAAAAAGATTTATAGAATTATGGGAGAAGTAAATTCATTTATACAGGCCGTACCGCTCGAATATTTCATTATTCTGAGTTCCGTGCTGTTCTGTCTTGGTGTGCTGGGCGTGTTGATACGAAAAAATGCAATCATTATTTTGGGTTGTGTGGAACTAATGCTGAATTCGGTAAACCTACTTTTGGCAGCATTCTCAAGCTACAAAGGTGACGGAAACGGACAGATTCTTGTGTTTTTCATCATGGTAGTTGCGGCAGCGGAAGTGGCTGTAGGTCTCGCCATCATTGCGATGATGTACCGAAATACAAAATCGGTGGACATCAGTATTTTTAATAAACTAAGAGGATAAATAAAGGATGGAAAATTTAATCTACGCTATTGTACTTTTACCTTTATTGGGATTTCTTATTAACGGTCTATTCGGAAAAAATCTGCCGAAAGCGGTTGCAGGAGGCGTTGCGACACTGGTCGTTTTCGTTTCGTTCTGCATCGCAGTAAGTATATTCTTAAATTTTGATGCTGAATCACAGCCTGTGATCGTTCGTGCTTTCGAATGGTTCAGGGTGAATGGGATTCAGGTAAATTTCAGCTTCCAGATCGATCAGCTTTCACTGATGATGGTGATGATCATTACGGGGATCGGCTCACTGATTCATTTGTATTCAATCGGCTACATGAGCCATGACAAAGGTTTTCATCGCTTTTTTGCCTATCTGAACCTATTTATATTCTCAATGTTACTCCTCGTGATGGGAAGTAATTATCTGATTCTTTTCATCGGTTGGGAAGGTGTGGGGCTTTGCTCTTATCTTCTGATTGGTTTCTGGTATAAAAATCAGGAATATGGCGCGGCTGCAAGAAAAGCTTTCATCATGAACAGAATTGGAGACCTTGGGATGATTATCGGAATCCTGATGATCGCGTACCAAACCAACGCGGTGGATTTCCTTTCGGTAGCTCAGAATTCTTCAAAATTCGAACTTGATTCACCAATTATTATATTCATTACGATAAGTCTCTTCATCGGAGCGGTAGGTAAATCTGCTCAGGTTCCGCTTTTCACGTGGCTGCCGGACGCAATGGCAGGACCGACACCGGTTTCCGCACTGATCCATGCGGCGACGATGGTGACTGCAGGTATCTATTTAGTAGTACGTTCAAACTTCCTGTTCTCCCTGGCGCCAAGCACGATGGACGGAATACTGCTCGTCGGACTTCTTACAGCACTGGTAGCAGCCTTTATTGGTCTGAGACAGAATGATATTAAAAAAGTTTTGGCCTACTCTACCGTTTCACAACTTGGATTCATGTTCGTTGCCCTTGGTGTTGGCGCTTACAACACGGCGATGTTCCACCTGATGACGCATGCTTTTTTCAAGGCGTTGCTGTTCCTGGGTTCAGGTTCCGTAATCCACGCGATGAGTGGCGAGCAGGACATGAGAAAGATGGGCGGCTTGAAAAAGTTCATTCCAACAACACACTTTACATTCCTGATTGGTACGCTGGCCATTTCAGGTTTCCCATTCTTATCGGGGATGATTTCAAAAGATGAGATTTTAACCAATGTTTACGGTAAAAATCCGATTTTGTGGGTGGTATTGTTCATCGTGGCGACGCTTACGGCAATTTATATGTTCAGAGCATATTATCTTACTTTCCACGGCGAATTCCGCGGAACGGAGGAGCAAGGAAGCCATGTTCATGAAAGCCCGAAAACAATGACAATTCCGCTTATCATATTGGCTGTGCTCTCAGTAATTGGTGGTTTTATCAACTTGCCACACTTTATTGGTCACGGAAATTATGCAAAACTTGCAGAGTGGCTGAAATCAATTTACGTTTACGATGTTGAACTGCCGGAAGTTGCATTTGGAACTGAAATGATCTTATTAAGCCTCACAGTTCTGATGTTTTTCACCGTATGGTTTATGACAAAACGTATCTACGTGGACAAGAAAAAGATAGCTTTACCGGAAGAAAAATACACCGGCTGGGAAAGACTTTCTAACAGAAAACTATTCCTTGACGAACTGAACAATGCGATCGTGGTTCGATTTATTGAAGGTCTGGGCGTTGGAGGAAATATGTTCGATAAAGGTGTATTAAAGCGTTTCGTAGATTTTATCGGGACAGGCGCGGAAGATTCGGGTCGTGCAGCCAAAAAACTTCAGAACGGAAATGTCGAGAACTATGTACTCATCATGTCGCTCGCCATCGGGATTATCTTAATTGTTAACTTTATATTACAGTAGTAAATGTCGTATCTCTTATTAGCATTCCTTCTATTGCCTCTGGTAGGTTCAGCAGTAGTGTTCGCGTGGAAGAACCCCGCAAGTAAATTTTTGGCGCTGGGATTTGCATTTGCACAGATGTTTCTTACTCTGTTTATGCTGTCGGAGCTTGATTTTAAACCAACCGTTGATGGCGTATTGCAGTATGAAATCAATTATCCGTGGTCACAGTTCATCCGCAGCAACCTGCATTTCGGTATCGATGGCATGAGCATGCTGATGCTTTTGCTTACCAATGTGCTGACGCCACTGATCATACTGTCTTCTTTTAATGAAAAACCAGGCTACAGAAACACTTTCTATGGTTTAATTTTACTGATGCAGTTCGGACTTATAGGAATTTTCACTGCGCTGGACGGATTACTTTTTTATATTTTCTGGGAAATCACTTTGATTCCGATCTGGCTTATCGCCGGAATCTGGGGTCAGGAAAATAAAAAGATCCAGTTCACGACGAGATTTTTTGTCTATACATTTGTCGGATCCCTGTTTATGTTGGTTGGTCTGATCTATGTGTATTCAAATTCAGCTTCATTCGCACTTACAGATCTGTACAATGCACAGCTTAACGCTTCTGAACAGACCGTGGTATTTTGGTTTATCTTCTTTGCATTTGCGGTAAAGTTTCCGATATTTCCGTTCCATTCCTGGCAGGCAGATACCTATACCTATTCGCCAACACAAGGTACAATGCTGCTTTCCGGTATTATGCTGAAAATGGCAGTTTACGGACTTTTACGATATCTCTTACCGATTACACCGGATCCTATTCTCGGTATATCAGGACAAATAGTACTGGTTCTCGCAATCGTAGGTATCGTTCACGGTGCACTGATCGCTATCGTACAGAATGATTCGAAACGCATTTTGGCGTATTCCTCACTTTCTCACGTTGGTTTAATGGTGGCCGGTATCATGGCTTCCGCAATCCTAACTATGAAAGGTGTAGTTTCAACGCAAGGTGGCGAAGGTGCATTAATTCAGTCTCTTGCACACGGTATCAATATTGTCGGGTTGTTCTACTGCGCTGATATTCTTTATAAAAGGTTCAAAACGCGTGACATCCGTCAAATGGGCGGTTTAGCGAAAGTGGCTCCCAAGTTTGCCATCGTGTTCATGATCCTGGTTCTCGGATCTGTCGGACTTCCTTTAACCAATGGTTTCGTTGGCGAATTTATCCTGATCAAATCTGTTTTTGATTATAATATTTTAGCCGCTGTAGTTGCCGGACTTACCCTTATATTCTCCGCCGTTTATATGTTCAGATTTTATGGCAAAGCAATGTTTGGCGAAGGCGACGATCGGGTTTTAGCCTCTGCAGAAGATCTGTCGGGTGTAGAATTTTCGGTGCTTGCAACCTTGGCGGGCTTCGTGATCCTGTTCGGAGTTTTTCCGCAGCCGATAATCGAAATGGTAAGCAGCTCGGTGAGATTCATCTATGCCGCAATGCTGAACTAATTATTTAAGACTAAAAAAAACGAGTTTAAAATCTCAAATACAACTAAATGAGCGTTTTAATTATCATATTTATTACCGCAATCGCAGCCTTATTTTCGGGTGTGTTCGATTATGGCAAATTTTCGCGGTACATCAGTATTTTCGGGCTTCTGATCGCCCTTTATGTAAGCTTTTTGCCCGAGCCTGAATTCTTCAGCAAATACAGCGCGATGTATGAGTTTGGCGCCAATGCTGCCCTTTTCACGCGCATCTCGATTGTGGTGACACTATTGTTGTTCTTCATCGCGGGATTCGCATTCAGTAATCACCGCAGCCACCAGTCTGAGCTCTATGCGCTGATGCTTTTTTCGCTGAGCGGGGGTATCGTACTGTTTGGTTTCCAAAACCTGGTAACGCTGTTTTTGGGTATAGAGATTCTGTCGATTCCGCTATACGTCCTTGCGGGTAGCAGCAAAACCAATCTGCGCTCGAATGAGGCATCGGCAAAATATTTCCTGATGGGTGCTTTCGCTACAGGTTTTCTTCTTTTCGGGATTGCATTGGTTTACGGCAGTACCGGAAGCTTCGATCTTTACCAGATTCACGAATTTTCAGCTAAAAATCCGAAAGACTTTATGTTCGCGGCCGGAGCGGTACTGATGCTTTGTGCCCTCGCATTTAAAGTTTCATTAGCACCTTTCCATATGTGGAGCCCGGACGTGTATCAGGGATCGCCATCTTTGATTACGGCATTCATGATGTCTGTGGTAAAGATTTCAGCATTTTTCGCACTATTCAAAATGATGTCAATAGGTTTCAGCGGTATCACCGCAAGTTGGATTAACATCCTCGGAACACTGATCATCATTACATTGTTCCTCGCGAACGTGATGGGACTTGCACAAAGCAATGCGAAAAGGATGCTGGCTTACTCTTCTGTTTCCCACGTAGGTTATTTGGCTTTGATTTTCTTTGGACTAAACAACCTTTCGGCGTACAATCTGGCATTTTATCTATTTGCTTATTCATTGGCAACTGTGGGAGTGATGATGTGTCTGATTTGGGTTGAAAAACTGAAGCGTGAAACGTCTTATGAAGCTTTCAAAGGCTTGGCACAGTCTGAGCCGATTTTAGCTGTTGCTGCGGCAATTGGTATGCTGTCTATGGCGGGAATTCCGCTTACAGCAGGTTTTATGGGGAAATTCGCGATCTTCGCGCAGGCCATTAAGTCTACTCCATTCCTCGTTCTTGTGGCGATTTTAGGTTCCGCAATTTCAATTGCCTATTACCTAAGACTCATCATGGTGATGTTTTTCCCGAAAGAAAGCACATTCAACACTTCTGAACGCGTACCGCTAACCTATAATATTGTCGCCGTTTTCGTGATTGTCGCGATGATTGCTTTCGGAATTTTCCCGGACCTTTTTGCCCGTCAGTTCGGTTTATAATTAAATACAAATCTTAAAATATTGCGTAGCCGTCGGTTGCGCATTTTTTTGCCTGATGGGAGAATATCATTTTGCAAAAATTTTCAGCGCGTGCAGACTTTCGTAACTTAGAACATTCATGCTCCTGTGCGTGATCACTTCTCATGAACAAAACAATTCTTACGGTTGCGCTGACATTATTTGGACTTATCACTTTATTTGTAAGCAGTTCCGTTCTGTTCGACTGGTTTGGGATTCGGCAGAAAGAAGGCAATTTCGTACCTGCGGTGGTTTGGGCAAACTGGCTGTGCGGCTTTCTGTATTTAATGTCGGCTTACTATATATTTAATGGCAATTTGGCCGCAAAAAACACACTTTCACTCGCATTGGGCTTCATTCTGCTTGGCTATGTTTATCTGTTCATCCACATACAATCCGGAGGTCTTTACGAGATCAAAACCTTCATGGCACTCGCCTTCAGATTAATATTAACAGGAATTTTCCTTTTAACCACCATAAAAATTTTAAGAAAATGAAAAAAGCGATACTTGCTACTGCGCTTGCAATAGCGTTTGTAATCTCCTGCGAAAAACAACATGATAATTTGGAAACACACGATCATGCCGCTGCGCAGACAGAGCACGATTCGTCCGGCAGTCGCGCTACTGAAAAATCTGATGATCATGCGGACAATTCAGTTGCACTGGAACTTGACAACGGTAAAAAATGGCGAATCAACGCGGAAATGACGCCTTTCATTAATGAACAAAAACGTTTACTGGACGCGTTTGATTCTGACACGGGCGACGCTAAAAAGTTGGCCGCAGATCTTCAAGCCGCGAATGAGCAACTGATTAAAAGTTGCACCATGAAGGGCAAATCTCACGATGTGCTGCACGTTTGGCTTACAAATCATATGAATCTGATAAACCGTTTAGGCAAATCAACTATGGCGGAAGAAACTGAAAAAATAGCAGATGAACTCGAAGATTCATTCAAAAGTTTCCATCGGTATTTCGAATAAAAGTAAATGTAAAGGTTCAGCTAGCGATGCTGGACCTTTTTTTTTAATAGTTTTCTAACTGAATATCAACCGCATATTCGATGCAAACGACTACAAACGACAATAATTATTTCAATACCGATTAATTTTTCAGAACGGAGCAACCTTTGCGACAGAGTTTCGGATATGAACAGTGAGATCCGGAACTAATGTTAAATCTTTTAAATTTTAAAGCTATGTCACTCAGAAACAAAATTACCTTAATCGGTAGAACAGGAAAAGATGTCGAAATCGTGAATTTCGAGAACGGAAAGATCGCTAAAGTAAGTCTCGCAACGTCTGATCATTACACGAACAGCCTGGGCGAAAAAGTAGAGGAAACCCAATGGCACAATTTGGTAGTGCCCGGAAAACTGGCAGACATTATGGAAAAATATGTCGACAAAGGCAAAGAGATCGCAGTGGAAGGGAAAGTACAGTATAAAAGCTGGGATGATAAGTCCGGCGCAAAGCACTACATGACGGAAATCCGCGTAGAAGAACTTGTACTGCTCGGCAAATAACACTTAAATCCATTCAATTTTATTCACTTTCGTTGCACCGTTCCTTCAAAGCGGGCGGTGCAATGAAACAAAAACACACTGTCATGAAAGTAAAAATCCTGAAAATCCGCGTTTCGGAGGAGTTTATCCATGCTGACCAGAGCGTTCTCGACCGATTTCTCCAGCAGAACAACATCCTAAAATATGAATCTGCTTTCGTTCGCGATGACGAAGCTTACTGGTCTGTGATCCTCTACTATGAAGAAGCGAAGATGAGCGTGAATGAAGCAAAAACCGAAAAATATGCAGCGACGAAAGACGAAGAACTGAATCCTGACGAAATAAAAATCCTGGAATCCCTGAAACTATGGCGCAGCGAGAAAGCGAAAAACCAGAATCTTCCCGTTTACTTCATCGCGACCAATAATGAACTGCTGTCTATCGCAAAGTTTAAACCTGCAAAAAAGGAGGAACTATGCAGTATCAAAGGATTCAGCAAGCACAAGATCGAAAATTACGGCGCTGAGATTATTGGCCTGTTGGAGGAAGTTTAGAATTTTTCGCTGACATCGAAGCAGTTTTGAAACTGGCACCAAAAACGTCGGCACAAATGTTTATTTTTGCATATTGATTGTGCAGGATAGCTGCAGGAATTCTAACTACCATTCTACAATATTTAATGAAGCCAAGTTTAGCCAAAGGTACACGAGATTTTACCGCTCAGGAAGTGATCAACCGCCGTTCAATAATTAATGTCCTTCAAAATAATTTTGAACTTTTTGGTTTTCAGCCTTTGGAGACACCAAGTTTTGAAAATCTATCCACGTTGACAGGGAAATATGGAGAAGAAGGTGACAGATTGATTTTTAAAATTTTAAACTCTGGCGATTATGCATCAAAAGCTAACGAAGCAGATTGGAATGATAAAAACTCACAGAAATTAATTGCCCAGATTTCGGAAAAAGCCTTGCGTTATGACCTCACGGTTCCTTTTGCACGGTACGTGGCGATGAACCACGGGCAGCTTACGTTTCCGTTTAAACGGTATCAAATTCAACCTGTCTGGCGTGCTGACCGCCCACAGAAAGGGCGCTTCCGCGAATTTTACCAGTGTGACGCAGATGTTGTGGGCAGTGAGAGTCTTTGGCAGGAGGTAGAATTGGTTCAGCTTTATTTGAAATCATTCAGCCAGCTAGGAATTCCGGTCACCATTCATCTGAACAACCGAAAAATACTCTCAGGTTTAGCAGAATATGCAGGTATAACAGAGCAACTGATTGATTTTACTGTAGCACTGGATAAATTGGATAAGATCGGAAGAGATGGTGTAATTAAAGAACTTCTTGAAAAAAACATTGCGCAGGAATCTATAAACAAACTTGATTTCCTTTTTGCTCAAAGCCCAAATGCGTTAGACAACTTAAATGAGCTGAAAGAAAAATTTGTAGGCAACGAAATTGGTACAGCTGGCGTGAGCGAGCTCGAATTTGTACTAACAAAGTGCCTGAACCTCGGCATTTCAGCGGAAAATCTGAAGTTCGACATTACGCTCGCGCGCGGACTCGATTATTATACCGGCGCTATTTTCGAAGTGAAAGCAAACGGCGTTGCAATGGGATCCATCGGTGGCGGCGGACGATATGATAATCTCACCGAAGTTTTCGGTGTTAAAAATATTCCGGGAATCGGTATATCTTTCGGATTGGACCGAATTTATCTCGTTATGGACGAACTGGGTTTATTTCAGGAAAATAATGCTTCTGCTGTGCAGTACCTATTCGCAAACTACGGCGAAACCGAATCACTGGAAGCGATGAAAGTCATCGGTAAACTTCGTGAGCAGGGAATCGCCGCGGAGCTATATCCTGAAGCTGCCAAACTTAAGAAACAGTTTACCTACGCTGAGAAGAAAAGAATTCCGAATATTGTTTTCTTTGGAACGCAGGAGATCGAAGAGGGAAATATTACTGTTAAAAACCTCGATAACGCTGAACAGGAGACGATGAAAATTGAATCTTTTATCGGGGCGAACTAATCTTCGTGACCACAGAGTGTTTTGCCATGCGACCGTGCTTTTTGTATAGTTACTTTTACAATCTCGTGCCGGCAGTTCGATAAACCGCGGCAATTTCTGGTCAGATGACATTTCTTGCCACCGGCGCTGTCACATAGATAAACATTTGATTGATAATAGTTAGCACCCGTATTTAAACCAAAAGCCAAGATCAGCAAATAAAGAAGTTTCATTCAAATTGTTTAGCAGCCGAATTTAAACAAAACATTCCATCAAAATAAATCGGCGTAGGTGTTGAATTTAAATGGTTCAAAATTTCGGATTTTCAGACTGAAAATCTTATCTTTACGTAGTTCAGCACCTAAAAACACATAAACAAAGTCTGTAGCTGATCTTTTTTCACCTTCTAAATCCCCAATTATGGCCTATATGCTTTTACCTGCACTTCTCGCCGTGGTTTTCGCGGCATACCTGGCATACCTGTTTTTGTGGAAAAAAGATTCGGCAACGCTGAAGTCGGTTTTGTATCCAGGTTTGTTTTTCGTTGCCGTTTGGGCGCTACTCTATTATTTCGTTCTTAAATAAAAAAAGCACGGCGTCTAAACATCTTCAAAATCCAATTGAAATCAGCAAGCCATGGAAAATTATCTCGATATCAACAGAAATTCATGGAACGCGAGGGTTGAACCGCATCTTAAATCTGATTTTTATTTCGTGGACGAGTTCTTATCGGGCCGTACGTCGCTGAACAGTATCGAGCTCGGACATTTGGGTGATGTAAAAGGAAAAAAGATCCTGCATCTGCAGTGTCATTTTGGGCAGGACTCTATCTCGCTGTCGCGGATGGGCGCGACAGTCACCGGCATTGACTTTTCTGAAAAAGCAATCGAAGCTGCAAAAGATCTGGCCGAAAAATGCGGTACAAATACCCGCTTTCTGGTAGCAGATCTGTACCAACTTCCTGAATTGCTTACTGGTAAATTCGACATTGTTTATACGAGTTATGGTACAATTGGTTGGCTGCCAGACCTCGGCAGATGGGCAAAAGTGATCTCGCATTTCCTCTCACCCGGCGGAAAATTTATTTTTGTTGAATTTCATCCGTTTGTCTGGATTTTTGATGACGATTTTACGCAAATCACATATAATTACTTCAACGAAAAACCCATTGTAGAAACCGCTGAAGGTACTTACGCAGAAAAAACAGCGCCGCTTGTTCTTGATTATGTCACCTGGAATCATCCGACATCTGATGTGCTCACGAGCCTGATCGACGCAAATCTGGAAATACAGCAATTTAACGAGTATGATTGGTCGCCCTACGCCTGTTTCCAACATAATGAAGAATTTGAAAAAGGAAAATATCGCATTCCACAGTTCGGAAATAAAGTTCCTCATGTCTTCTCACTCACAGCCGTAAAAAAAGACAGCTCACCGTATTACCGTTTCAGTAGCCGCCTGCAGGCAAACAGCACAACTCAGCGCACCTCAAAAATTATATATAAAGCACTTGCAACTTCAGGCAAATAATTTGTATCATTGCAATTCAAAATATCTCAGGATCTTATTCTGCGTTTTGAATTGGGGGATTAGCTCATCTGGCTAGAGCGTTAGACTGGCAGTCTAAAGGTGGTCGGTTCGATCCCGATATCCTCCACAAACCATCCGCTTGCGGGTGGTTTTTTATTTTTAAATTAGCCTAATGCTAAAAATATATTATTTAAATATTTAATATCATGAGTGATACCCAAATCTGTCCGAAATGCCAATCCGAATTTACCTATGAACAGGATGAGCTTATGGTTTGTTCGCAATGTTTTTACGAATGGAATCCGGCCGAAAACGATGCAGCCGAAACTATTCTGGACATGAACGGTAACGAACTGCAAAACGGTGATTCTGTGATCGTGATGAAAGACCTTCCGGTAAAAGGCGCACCAAAACCGGTAAAAGCGGGTACAAAAGTGAAAAACATCCGTTTACGTCCAGACAGCGACCATAATATCGACTGCAAGATAGACGGTTTCGGGGCGATGGCTCTTAAGTCTGAATTTGTGAAGAAAGCATAAAAAAACGCCGCGAACCCGGGAAGGCTAACAGCGCATACAAAAATAGGAAAAAGGAAAAATTTGGACAGGGTTCCGTTTCAAAAAACTCGATTGTCAAAGAGAATCTGACTAATCTTCGTCTCAGAGGCAGAAAGAGAATTAACCAAAGATTTCCTTATGCAGGAAAGTAAAGTTACGAAAAATTTTATACATTCCCAATTATTACCGTTTGAAATTTGTACGGCGAGTTCCTTAATTTTTTTTCCTGGAAACCTTAATTTGCCCTTCCAAGAGATCATCAGAATACATCAGGAGTTGGCCGTCTGCCACTTTCAGTTTGTTCCAGAAATAACTTCCGGCAAAGCGGCTTTCCAAAACTTCCGCTTTAGTACCATCCGCGTCAAAGCGGAGCTCATGAGGATAACAGAATTTTTTTTGCGCCTTTAGCAAGGTCATTTGGTGTTCTGTCAGAACATTCAGCTCACCAAAAAGCCGCGCAACATATTCGTTGTAGGGATTTTTAAATGTCTCCTCCGGAGAATCGTTTTGTATCAGTCTTCCATCCTTCAATACTACGATCCGGTCCAGCCATGGCATGATCTCTAGAATCTCATGTGTAGAAATAATGAGGGAAATATCCATCTTGCGGACATAACTGAAAAGCTTTTCACGCAGTTCCAGTTTACGTGGGTAATCGAGATTACTGAACGGCTCATCGAGCAAAAGCAGTTTTGGGATTACCGAAAGTGCGCGCGCAATGGCGACACGCTGCTGCTGGCCGCCACTCAGAAACTTAGGCAGTGTATTAGCAAATTCAGAAAGACCTACCACATCGAGCAGTTCTGAGACGCGTTCCCGCTTTTCCTGAAGATTGATGTTCGAAATAAATTTACCGACGTTTTCAGCCACGGTGGCGTACGGCATCAGATCGTAGTTTTGAGCGACGAGTTTCATCCCAGCTTCACCCGGAACTATGTTCTTTTTTGGCCCGAAAAGCGCCTTTCCATCGAAAATGATGTCACCTTCATGCCAATCTATCAAACCATAAATTATACTCAGAAGTGTAGATTTGCCGCAGCCACTTTCACCGGCGAGAGCCATGATGCGCCCGGGCTCCAAAGCGAGATTAAAATTCTGGAACAGCGGCCTGTCCGGAGAATATGAAAAAGAAAGGTGGCGGATTTCTAGCAGCATCTTGCAAACATATTATTTTTGAACCTAAATATAATTTAATTATTTTAGCGAAAACAATTAAATTCCAGCTTTTTATGAATAAAATATCAGGTTTTGTGGCAGCTACCGCTTTGCTCGCAGCACTTTCGGCCGTTTCGTGCGCGAAAGACAAACCGGCTACAAGTGAAACTTCAGCCGTTACAACTTCCAAAGACGGCGCTGTTTACCAGGTTGATACGGCCAACAGCCGTGTGGAATGGAAAGGTTTTAAGATCGTAAAATCTGAGAATGCAAGCCATTTTGGAACCATCAAATTCCAAAGCGGTGAAATCACAATGCACGAAGGAAAGCTTGAAAGCGGAAAATTTACGGCGGACATGACTTCAATGACGTCCACAGACCTAAAAGATGATTCGGAACAAAACGCCAAACTCATTGGTCACTTAAAAAGCCCTGATTTTTTCGACACTGAAAAGTTCCCGACAGCGACTTTCGAAATCACCTCGGTTAAGGCGAAGCCTGAAGGTGATTATAACACGGAAATCAGCGGAAATCTTAATATAAAAGGTATATCTAAACCTATCACGCTCAATGCAAATGTTTCTGAGAGCGAAGGCATCGCGACGATCGCAACGGAGCCAAAAGACATCGACCGAGAAGATTTTGGTGTGAAATTCCAGGTGCCAATAGCAAACGGACTCATCAAAAATGAAATGAACCTCCAGATCCTGATCAAAGCCAGCGCAGCGAAGTAATTACACTTTTAGATATAAATTTGAAAACCGATTCATTTTGAACCGGTTTTCTTTTTTTAAAGTGGCGACACCTCCTCATGTTTATGGTGTTTATTTCTGATCAGCCAGAGCCCGATAAAAGTAAGTAAACCATTGATAATAATCAGTTCAACACCTATGCGGTATGCGGTATTTTCAGTTACCAGATAATTGAGCAGATAAGTGAGGACCGGCGCCAATAGTGTAATGACAATGATCGCATATTTGCGTGTGATCTGAAATTTCGTGAGGATTCCGAAGGCAAATAACCCGAGCAGTGGACCATAGGTGTAGCCCGCAACTTCCATGATCAGGTAAACAATCGATTTGTCATTGATGGCTTTAAAGATCATAATCAGAATGAAGAATATTGTCGTAAAGATCAGGTGGATTTTCATACGAAGCCTTTTCTTTTGCTTTTCAGTCTTGGTTTGGTCCTCGTTCATATTCAGCAAATCCACGCAATATGAGCTTGTCACTGCGGTAAGCGCGCCATCCGCGGACGGAAACAGCGCCGAGATAAGACCGATGATGAAAATCACGGCAATGAAAAGCGGAAAATAACCCTGCAGCGAAAGCGCCGGGAAAAGGTCATCACCCATCACGTTGGTCACATTTCCGGCCGCATCTTTAAAGCCAAAAACATTCGTGATGCTTTCAGTTCCATTTACAACACTTACTATCTGCGAATAAACCGCGCCGTTCTCCATTGCGAAAAGGTAAAGTAACCCACCGAGGAAAAGGAATGCAAGATTCACGACCAACAGCGTTGCCGCGAACGTGAGCATATTTTTTTTGGAATTTTTCAGGTTATCGACCGAAATGTTCTTCTGCATCATTTCCTGGTCCAGACCGGTCATCGCGATGGTGATGAACATGCCGCCCAGCACAGTTTTGAGGAAAAAAGTCTTCGAGTTCACATCTAAATTGATCAGATGCGTGTAGTCTTTTGCAGCCAGAGTAGAATAAGCCTCGCCGGCTGACAGATTCAGATTTGAAAGGATAAAACCGATGCAAACCACCAAACTCAATATCATGAACGAAGTCTGCAAAGTATCTGTAATCACGATGGTTTTCACGCCACCTTCAAAAGTATAGAGCAAAACCATCAGCAGGATAATAGCGGAGGTAAGCCAAAACGGTACTCCCAAATCTGCCAAAAGAAAGATTTGAAGCACGTTTACAACCAGATAAAGTCGCGCTGTAGCACCAATTGATCTTGAAATAATAAAAAACAGCGAACCGATTTTATGTGCTTCCACATTAAACCTTCTGCCAAGATAGGTGTAAATCGAGGTCAGGTTCATCCGGTAATACAGTGGCAAAAGCACCGCGGCAACAATGAAATAACCCAGGAAAAACCCAATCACCATCATGTAATACTCGAAACCGCCAAAAGGATAGTCACCCGCCGTCATCTTGCCTACGGTACCCGGCACGGAGATAAAAGTGACGCCACTGAGGCTGGTGCCTATCATCCCGAAGGCGACGAGCCACCATTTACTTTTTTTGTTACCGATGAAAAAAGACTGGTTATCGGCGTTGCGGCTGGTGTAGTAAGAGATTACAAGCAGACCGATAAAATAGGCAAATACGAACAGGAGTAAGACCGTTGCTGGGTTCATTCTATAAAAAAATTTGGTGCAGCAAATATAGTTTTTTGCGCGTATTTGGAGCATGATACTCCAGGAGAAACGGGCGCGAATTCTTTTTTGTGCGCCTTGTGCGGCTTTCACTACTCGCTTCCAGCGCCTTGGCGGGTCGCGGGAGAGTTCAGACATGCCGTTCAATCCGGGGCGCAGCACATTTGCAGAAACAAAAAACCTCTTATCGCCGGAGAGGTTCAGCGATTCACAACCTCCAATCCGACAGTATATCTCAGCACCCGCAAATCTTCCCGAAACTTCCAAACACCCGTGCAAAACACTTTCGGGTGTTCCCGAAAACCCCAAACACACGTGTTACAAGCTTTCGGGTGTTCCCGAAAGTGCCAAACACCCGCGCTACAAGCTTTCGGGCGTTCCGGAAAGTTCCAAACACGCGTGCTACAAGCTTTCCGGTCTTCCGGAAAGGTAAAAGCACATCTGCAACAACTTTTGCGGAAACTTTCAGTCACCGGCCCTCCAGTCTGAAAGCTTTGGTTTTCGGGAAATCTTTAAAAACAAAAAACCTCTCCGTTTCCGGAAAGGTTCGTTTTACAGGTTATGACTCTTAAGCCAAAACATCCTGAATATCCGCATTCTTCTCAAAAGTAGCTTTCGCGTAGGTGCAGAGCGGAATCACTTTCTTTCCGTTTTCCCGCGCGAATTTGGCTCCGGCAAAAACAAGCTGTTTGGCCAAACCTTTTCCGCCGAATTCTTCGCTGACCTCGGTGTGATCAATAATCATGGTGTCCTGATCGGCGCCCGTGTACGTCATGCTGCCGGCTTTTTTACGGTCATAGTAAATATCAAACGAGCCTTTTGAACCGTTCTTTTCATGTTTTATTTCTGTCATATTAAAATTTTTTTAATTTAAATTTTCTAAAAAAAACGGCGGATTATCTTTTTGATCCGCCGTTTTTGTTCTATTTCTGAGCGTGTTGCGTAGGTTTCGGTGCCCACCGATCATAAGGTGTCATATCAAAATTTTCTACCTCATCCCAATCGAGTCCCAAAGTGTATGCCACACCTTTTCCGTAATCGGGATCGGCTTTGTAGCAGTTTCTGATATGCCGGATCTGGATGAATTTTTCGGCTCCGCCAATGTTCACGGCGGTGTTTTTAAAAAGTTCCTCTGCTTTACCATCGGCTTTTATAATTCGGAAAAGATCGCCAGGTTGAGTGTAATAATCCTGATCATCGTCGCGGAAATTGTGCTCATACGCCGTTCCATAGAGATCCAGTGGCGGTTCCTTATATTCCGGCTGTTCCTGCCATTCACCGTAGCTGTTGGGTTCATAATGTTTGGTAGCGCCATAGTTTCCGTCTACGCGCATCTGCCCGTCACGGTGAAACGCGTGGTAAGGACAGGTAGGTTTGTTCACCGGAATCTGGAAATGATTTACGCCGAGACGATATCTCTGCGCGTCGCCGTAAGAAAAAAGTCGGCCCTGCAGCATCTTGTCGGGCGAAAAGCCAATGCCGGGAACAATATTGGTCGGGTTAAAGGCGGCCTGCTCTACATCCTGGAAATAGTTTTCCGGATTGCGGTTGAGCTCAAATTCCCCTACTTCAATCAGCGGAAAATCTTTCTTAGACCAAACTTTAGTCAAATCAAACGGATGGAAGCGGTAGGTCTTTGCCTGTTCCTCCGTCATCACCTGGATATAAAATTTCCATTTCGGGAAGTTTCCTTTTTCAATATTGTCAAACAAATCGCGTTGCGAAGATTCGCGGTCGCGCCCTATCACTTCAATGGCTTCTTCTTCCGTGAAATTCTCGATGCCCTGCTGGGTACGGAAATGAAATTTCACCCAATGCCGAACATTTTCTTTGTTATAAAAACTGTAGGTATGGCTTCCGAAACCATGCATGTGGCGGTAGCCGCGTGGGATGCCGCGATCGCTCATCACAATGGTTACCTGGTGAAGTGACTCGGGAAGCAACGTCCAGAAATCCCAGTTGTTGTTTGCACTGCGCATGTTGGTTTTCGGATCGCGCTTTACCGCATGGTTCAGGTCGGGGAATTTTTTGGGATCACGGAAAAAGAAAACCGGCGTGTTATTGCCCACCAAGTCCCAGATTCCTTCGTCTGTATAAAACTTTAATGCAAAACCGCGGATATCCCGTTCGGCATCCGCTGCGCCACGTTCCCCGGCTACTGTAGAGAAACGTGCAAACATTTCGGTCTTTTTGCCAATTGTATTAAAGATGCTTGCCTTGCTATATTGGGTGATATCATGTGTAACGGTAAAGGTTCCGAACGCGCCTGATCCTTTCGCGTGCATCCGGCGTTCCGGAATAACTTCACGGTCAAAATTGGCCATTTTTTCTAAGAACCAGAAATCCTGCATCAGCAGCGGGCCGCGTGGACCTGCAGTTTGCGAATTTTGATTGTCTGCCACCGGTGCACCGGTCTGCCGCGTAAGTTTTTTGTTTTCGTCCATGGTAAAGGTGTTTTAGTATGTAACTAAATTACGCATTAAAACGTCACCATATCATTTATTTTGTCTAAAACAGTGATTGTGTTTACGTCCCTATTTAAAGGATGATTATCGTGACAATTTACTGTTAAGCAGATTTTTAGGCAGCGGCACATATTCATCTGTGTCACCGGGCACCAGCGGGAAAGCGCCATGATTTTGCTCATGCCAGTTTTTCTTCGCTTTCTCGATTATTTCCCTGTCTGAATTGACGAAGTTCCAGAAAATAAAGCGTTCTTCCTCAAAAGGTTCGCCGCCAAAAAGGAAAACCGTTGAATTTTCGGCCATTTCAAATTCGCATAACCGCGCGTTTTTCGCAATAAGAAGCTGGCGGCTGCTGTACGTGTTATTCTCGATCTGCACGCTGCCTTCCAGGATATACATGCCTACTTCACCGAAAAGTTCACATCCAATATTTACTCTTTCTGCTTCGGTATTTTTAATTTCAAGGAAAAAGAGTTTAGAATGCACCGGAACGGTCGATTTTCTGCCAAAAAGGTCGCCTGCGATAAGTTTGTATTGCAAACCATCCACTTCCCACTGCGGAATTCCGGAGGCTTCCGTATGTTGGAAAGTGGGCTCGCTTTGTTCCAGTTCTTTCGGTAAACCTACCCAAATTTGGAAACCGTGAAGATTCTTATCGGTTTTTCGCAAATATTCGGGTGTACGTTCTGAATGTACCACACCTTTCCCGGCCGTCATCCAGTTCACGGCACCGGGCTTTATTTCGATGTCATTTCCGAGCGAATCTTTGTGCTGAATGGAACCCTCAAGCAGATAAGTGAGTGTTGAAAGCCCAATATGCGGATGCGGCGCGACATCCAAATTCTGAAAATCATTCAGCGCGGCCGGACCCATATGATCGATAAACACGAATGGTCCTACCGCTCTCTTCTCGCGGAACGGCAACAGCCTTCCTACCAGGAAATTACCAATGTTTGCTGCACGTTCTTCGATGATTAAGCCAATATTTGACATAGCAGGTTTATTTAAAGTTAAGAAAAATGAAGATTCGGGATTATTAAATTTATGGTCTGAAAATCATTTAATTAATTTTAAAAAAACCATTAACCAACGCCTAGCCTTCTTTTAACCTCGGGTACCACCTGCGACGCGAAAATCTCGATAGACTTCATTGTAAGTTCATGGGGAAGCGTTCCCAGACTCGATTGTGCTACGAATCTCGTGAAACCAAACAGCTGATGCTGATACAGGATTTTCTCCACCACCTGCTCTACACTGCCTACCAGAAGCGAGCCTTCAGGCGCGCGCATGAAATCAAATTGTGGGCGCGACATTGGCTGCCAGCCGCGGCTGCGGCCCACGCGATCCATCATTTTTGCGTAATGCGGAAAAAATTCCGATGCTACTTTGTCAGCATCTTCACCTACGTACATATGGTTGTTTACGCCCACCTGTAAATCTTCGGCGGCGATTCCGTTTTCATGGGCTGACTTCCGGTAAAGATCAAAGAACGGTGTAAAATGCCGTGGTAAACCTCCGATTATGGCTAACATAAGCGGTAGTCTAAGTTTCGCCGCCCTAACCGCAGACGCCGGTGTACCTCCAGCCGCAAGCCAGATAGGAATCTCGCCGGAAACGGCGCGTGGATAAACACCCAAGTCGTGAATAGGCGCGCGTAAATTTCCGCTCCAGGTAATCTTTTCGGATCTATTTATTTTTAAAAGCAAATCCAGTTTTTCTTCAAAAAGTTCGTTATAATCATTAAGATCAAACCCAAAAAGAGGAAAAGATTCAATAAAGGAGCCACGACCCGCCATAATCTCTGCGCGACCTCCTGAAATAGCATCCACCGTCGCAAACTGCTGGTAAACACGCACAGGATCATCTGAGCTCAAAACTGTGACCGCGCTGGAAAGTTTAATGTTTTTTGTGACCGCAGCTGCGGCGCCCAATACGGTAGTGGGTGACGAAACCGCATAATCGGGACGGTGATGCTCACCGATGCCGAACATATCAATTCCCAACTGATCTGCAAGCTTTATTTCCTCAAGCAAATCCTGTATCCTTCTGTGTGCATTCGTACCTTTAACCGATTCTTTTTCGGGCTCCATATCAGCAAATGTCATCAAGCCGAATTCTATATTCCTCATTTTCCTTTATTTTTAAATTATTATGAAATGGTTCGCTTCTTAGCTTTTCGTTGTTAAATGCAGCTAATCTACATCTCAAAATTACGTTAAGAAATGATGGAACACATTGATTTAGGTTAATTATGCTTGATTACTGGACTAATGCAGATTTTCCGTCTTCATATTATCGCCATCGCGGTGATGCAACCTACGAAAGACAAATCCTGACAAAATTGTAAGAAGCCCAACCACCAGAAAAGTGTAGCGGAAAGCCGCGTGCGGATCCGTCTGCCCCATCGTGTTCGCTTCGAAAAGTTTTAAAACAATAAGTCCAAAAGCGATTCCGAAACCAATAGCAAGCTGCTGATTAACGGCTACAAGCGAATTTCCGCTGCTGGTATGTGACGAGCGCAGATCTGCGATGGTAATGGTGTTCATCGCTGTAAATTGTATGGAATTAAAAAAACCGAGGACCGCGATAACTGGTACAAACCAAATAATGTTGGTCTCAATACCCGGAATGGCAAAACAGCAAATCAGGAATCCGATGATGAAAGTATTACCCATCAAAGTGCGCCGGTAACCCACTGTGTTCAGGATTTTCAGCACAAATGACTTCCCGAACATTGCGGTGAGCGCCATTGGAGCGACAATCCAGCCTGAAACTACTGCCGATTTATCATACGCAATCTGTATCATCAGCGGAAGTAAAAGTGGTATTGAACTAATGCCAAGCCTTGTCGCAAGATTCCCCAAAATACCGACGCGGAAAGTTCTCACCTGAAAAAGATTCAACGGAAATATTGGGTTATCCGTCTTCTTCGCATGTTTGTAATAGTAGTAGATCATCACGAAGCCCAGCGTAAAGATCAGCAATACAGGTGTAATATTTGAAGCATTTCCCAGCCACTCGAGTGAAACCGAAAGCAACAGGGATGCTGAAGCAAAAATTACAAATCCTTTAAAATCAAATTTAATGGTTTGGGAGCGGTATTCGGGCATGTGTTTAATACTCAGGATAATTCCGGCCACCCCTATCGGGATATTGATTAAAAAAATCCAGTGCCACGACAGATAGTCAACCATATAGCCGCCTACAAGCGGTCCCAACACGGGACCGATCAACGCCGGTACAATGGCAAAGTTCATGGCCTGCACCAATTCGTTTTTATCGTAAGTCTTTATTAAAGCAAGCCGCCCCACCGGAGTCATCAAACTGCCGCCAATTCCCTGTACGACGCGTGAAATAACAAGTTGTGTCAGACTTTGGGAAGCTGCACAAAATGCTGATCCGAGGCTGAAGATGGCAATAGCGAAAATGAAGACTTTGCGCGTGCCGAACTTATCGGCCAAAAATCCGCTGACCGGCATGAACAAAGCGAGTGTGAGAACATAGCTGATAATCGCGTTCTGCATATCGAGTGGCGACTCATTCAGATCTTTCGCGATGGAGGGAAGCGAGGTATTCAGGATTGTGGAATCCAGCATCTGCATAAAAATGGCAGTGGCAAGGATGAACGGCAGGATTTTCTTTGTGGGCGTGTCAAAAGTCTGGGAAAGCTTAGGCATATTGCTTAGCTAACAAAAAGCACACCCAAGTGGGAGTTGGGGAGTTTGGGGGTTTGAGAGTAGTTGAGTTTGGAGTATTTGAGTTGTTGAGCGTTTGTGTGGATGAATTTGAGGTTTTTAAGAAAAATCACAGTGGTAATCAGTTCTTAATTACCCAAACTGCCACATATTAAAATCCTACACTTAAATCCACTTTCAGTCAAACCCTCCACTCTCCAATTGTCAAACTCTCAGACCCGCAAACCCTCAATCTCTCAAACTCAATAATCTATACTCAATACTCCCTACTCCCTACTCCATCCTTAATAACTATCCTCATGCACGCTCACCACTGCTCTGCCGCTCGGATCGTTCATTTTCTTAAAAGCTTCGTCCCATTCCAAGGCAATCGGTGTTGAACACGCGACGGAAGGAACAGACGGTACTGTTGCGGCAGCGGTCTCACTCGGAAAATGTTCTTCAAAAATGGTTCTGTAGCGGTATTCTTCTTTGTTCTGAGGCGTGTTCAGCGGGAAACGGTAATGTGCGTTCGACATCATTTCATCCGATACTTCTTTTTCAGCTAAATCCTTCAGCGAATCAATCCACAAATATCCCACGCCGTCTGAAAACTGTTCTTTCTGCCGCCACGCAATGGATTCGGGCAACAAATCTTCAAAGGCTTTCCGAAGAACCCATTTTTCCATTTTTCCTTCGGCTTTATTGATCATTTTATCTTTAGGATTTACCGTCATTGCGACATCCATGAATTCTTTATCTAAGAACGGAACACGGCCTTCAATTCCCCAGCTCATCAGGGCTTTATTGGCCCGCAGACAGTCGTACAGGTGAAGCTTACCTAGTTTTCTCACTGTTTCTTCGTGAAATTCTTTGGCATTCGGTGCTTTATGGAAGTACAGATAGCCGCCGAAAAGTTCGTCACTTCCTTCACCTGAGAGCACCATTTTTATCCCCATGGATTTGATGACTCTCGCCAGCAAATACATCGGCGTCGATGCGCGAACAGTCGTTACATCGTAAGTCTCCAAATGATAAATTACATCACGCACTGCATCCAGACCTTCCTGAACCGTAAAATGAACTTCGTGGTGAATAGAGCCAATGTGATCAGCAGCTTTTTGAGCGGCAACTAAATCGGGCGAACCTTCCAGTCCTACCGCAAAACTGTGAAGTCTTGGATACCATGCCTCCTGTGTGTCGCCACTTTCGATTCTGTTTCGCGCATATTTGGCTGTAACAGCCGCGATAATGGAAGAATCCAAACCACCCGAAAGCAAGACACCATACGGCACGTCACTCATCAACTGGCGGTGAACCGCGGCTTCCAAACTTTTTCTGATGGCGGAAATATCCGTCACGTTATCTTTTACATTCTCAAAATCTTCCCAGTCACGATGATACCATTTTTGCAGCTCAAAGCCGTCTAAACTGTAAAGGAAATGTCCGGGCAGGAAGGTTTCAATTGTCTTGCAGACGCCTTCCAATGCTTTAAGTTCGGACGCTACATAATAGTTTCCGTTCCTGTCCCAACCCTGATAAAGTGGACAAATGCCCATATGGTCGCGGCCCACGAGATAAATTCCGTTTTCGATATCATAAAGTGCAAATGCAAAAATCCCGTTCAGTTTCTCCAGAAAATCTTTGCCGTCTCTGCGATACAAAGCAAGTATGATTTCGCAATCTGACTGGGTTAAAAATTCATAGTCTGGAAACTCCGCACGCAGCTCCTGATGGTTGTAGATTTCGCCATTCACCGCCAATACCACTTTTCGGTCTTTCGTAAACAGTGGCTGTTTACCCGAGGTTGGATCTACAATCGCGAGTCTTTCGTGGGAGAAAATTACTTTTTCATCCTGAAAGATTCCGCTCCAGTCCGGTCCGCGATGACGGACTTTTTTAGACATTTCTAATATTTGAGGACGGAGTGCTTCCGTTTTCTGTTTTGCATCTAAAAGACATACTATTCCGCACATTTGTTTATAATTTTAATTAAATATTTGCTTATGGTTAAAAGTCGGTTACAAACTTATCTCAAAAGTTTAAAAAACAAAACAATTTTTTACATTATAAGAAAAACATCCTACAATTAATTTTTACAAAGAAAACTTTTCAATAAAATACCGTACTTTGCTGAAAACGGTTAAAATTTTTCCGCTTATTATATTAAGACTATATTTACATTAAACTAATACACCGATCATGAAAACAAATTTACTTCTTCGCAGATGCCTGCGGAATGCAGTTGCCTCTCTGCTGCTCGCCCAACCGGTGCTTAATGCACAAGTTACACTGCCCAACACCAGACTGGTACAGCTTAATACCGTCAAGGGAAGCGCACTATCAATTGTAGAATCCACTGCAAATTTCACCTACCATGTGGGTACTGCCAATTCAGGTGAGATTGGAGTCGACGGCCTTTCTGCCACTAACATAGGCGTTGATGATTTATTTATTTTAAAGTCAAATGCATCCACAGGAAGTAATATGTGGCTTAAAACTTTTAATGCGGGAAACGGCGGGATCATCACACCGCGGTACGTCAGCGTTGATTCGTCTGAAAACCTGTATGTTTACGGGCAGTTTAGCGGCACTATTACTGCGGGAAGCACTTCAGCCACGGCTACCGGTAGCTCATCCTCTTTTTTAATGAAGATCAGCAGCAACGGAAGCGCAGCCTGGGTTAATCTGTTAACCGGTGGTCACAATGTGGTGTACCCCAAGGTAAAATGTGTAACCGACGACACTGACACTTTTATTGTTTACAATCAGAATTATGTGGCCAGGATCAATGATACCAACGGAAACCTCGTGTACAACAACCAGTTTAACCAAACCGAGGTAAAATCTGTGGCTCTGCTGAACAACAGCCTGTACCTTGCGGGAGCAACTACTGACAATGGCGTGATGGCCGGCACGGAGACCATTCCCGCAAAAACGGGATTTATACTTAAGGGAGACAAAAGTGGCTCCTTTACTGCATCTTTGAAAGCAGCCGCCAACAGTGACACCAACTATTTCGGGGGATGGACAGACGTCAGTGACATTGCCATTTCTTCCGACGGAGCAGTGGTCTTTTCAGGTTTCAGCAAAGGTTCCACCAGCTTAATATCAGAAACATCGAACTATGGATACACGTACAATCCAAACCCTTCTCAGGAAAATAACAGAATTTTTAATTACGTGGCGAAGATCGATGCCAATCTGGGTGCAGTTGCTTTTTTCAAAACTTCCTCAGCATTAAGCTCAGATTATATTTACGGTATACAAAGCCGTATAACGCACGCATCAGTAAAACCGTACGGGACAACAGGCAATTTCCGGGTCATTTACACAGACAATCATTTCGACGGTAGAAATACCATTAACACTTTTACCAATGCCAATGGGACAACGACTACATTAACACAGTCCTCCACAGGCGGCAATGTGTATAAAGTGTTGCTGTCTTTCAACTCTTCGGGCGCCGCACCCTCCGCCCTGCAGCCTTTCACAAACGGACTGGTAAGCAGCGTGGGGAATAATTATTCCTTATCCATCGTTACAGCCAGACTTTTCAGCACGACTGTTCATGATGGATTATCCGGAGCAGCAATCTGGTCAAAAGAGAAAACAAACTCAATTTCCGGCTCGCTTGTGCACGTTTTTCAGCAAAATCTCAATTTATCAAAAGACCAACTGTTTGTTACGTCCGTCGTTGAAGGCAAAGCCAATTTCTTCGGAAAACAGGTAGATAACGGTTCCGGCGTCTCGGCACGACATTTCGCAAGGCTGCGTGCAGACGGACTGCCGATGTGGCATGCGCAGTTCCATCCTGACTCCGGGACGCGGGAATTAAACGTTTCAAGTGATTTTGCAGCTGTTGATAAAGACGACAACCTGCTGATGCTGGCGAACACAAGCGGCGCCACCTCTATTTTCACTGATGCCGCAGGAAATACGGCAAGCTTTAACCAAAATGCGCTGATAAGCACAAAAGTGATCATCAAAACCAATAAGGATGGTCATTTCATGTGGAGCAAACAGCTCATTCCGGCACAGGCGGCAATTATCAGCGCTGCCATTACAGCTGACGGCAATGGCGATGTACATGTGGTCGGGATTACCAATCAATCATTTACAGTGGATGGGAATACCGTGTCGGGCACTGTTTCTGGCAATATATTTATATTGAAATTTTCG
Organism: Kaistella rhinocerotis; assembly: GCF_030243905.1. Classification (NCBI taxonomy): domain Bacteria; kingdom Pseudomonadati; phylum Bacteroidota; class Flavobacteriia; order Flavobacteriales; family Weeksellaceae; genus Kaistella; species Kaistella rhinocerotis. The sequence continues at coordinate 846,030 of NZ_JASSYY010000001.1, forward strand.
GCATCAGGAAATTTGCTGTATTCCAAATCTTATCCGAATGTTGGTGCGTATTCCTTACTCCCTGTTTTGGACGCACAGCATACGCTTTATCTATTAACAGAACCAGTCAATCACACGGGAAATAATTATGTATTTGACGGTGTTACCATTCCTGCAAATCCAGATTATATGGATCATCTTATGTTAAAATTTAACAGCAGCGGCAACGTAACCGCGGGAAAAAATTTCTACGCAAACCAACCTGCCGGTTCTACAGGGTATTCATGGCCGAACGACATTGTATTTGACGGGGAAAATTTCATTTTAATGGGCAGCTATTACAGCATCAGCAATACGGACACCAATTTCAATGGTCTGGATATGGCTGCAGTTCCGAAAGTGTATTCGCCCGAAACACACATTCCGTTTCTAGCCAAAGTAAAAACGGACGGAAGTGTAATGTGGCAGATACCCCTGCATTCCAACAACTCCAACACCTCAGCTTATACAAACATCAGTTTGGATGAGAATAAAAACATCTATATGTATGGATACGTAAAGGATAAAATGTCGGTTAATGGCACAGAGTATCTTTTTGATGCAAATACCGGAAATAAAATACTGCTGAAACTGGATACAGACGGAAGTCTTAAATACAGCAAAGTGGTTGATAGCGGTATGAACAACTACCCCATGCTTTCGGTGTTCGGCAATGATAAAGTAAACGTTTCAAGTTTTACCTCTGCCAGTACTATCTTAAACTATCCGGTAAACTTCAACCGGGCATCCAATTTCTATATCGCTACTTTCGGCAACTTAGATACCAAGTACCTCACCCCGACCAAAGAGTATCTGGAGCTGACCAATCTCGAAATCAGCAATAATCCGGATAATGCCAATACTTTTTCGTTTGACATCATCAACAATGTCAACTGGACCGCAAACAGCGACACCAGCTGGCTCAATCTTTCCTACCTGAGTTTAACAGGGAAACATGACTTTAAGAATTCAATCTCGGGGAACGGTGATGCGAAACTGATCATGTCCGCGCAAACCAATACAACAGGCGTGAACCGCACGGCCAATGTTTTGGTCTCCGGCGACAGCGGTGTTTCACCTAAAACCATCGCAATCACACAGTCTGCGGTATTGGCCTCCGGTGAAAACAAGACGTTTGTTACCACGCTGTATCCGAATCCGACTTCCGATATCTTATATATCGATACAAAACAGAGAATTTCCAAAATCGAGATTTTCGATATGAGCGGAAGACTGTTGAAAACCGCTGACGGCAAAGACAAGAAAGTTTCCGTCGCGCAACTGAACAAGGGAACCTACCTCATCCTTATCCATACCGAAAACGGAGTTGTAAATTCCAAATTCATCAAGAAATAGGTATAAATCAATAAACACAAAGAAGCCATTTCAGCATTTGAAATGGCTTCTTCTGTTATCGACAATATTCCTTTAGGCTTTCCTGGCAATGAGCGCCATGTAAAAGCCGTCGAAGCCTTCGCTCGGCATTACTTTTTCTTCTTTAAGCAGTTTGAAGCCCTCATTTTCCTTCAAGAATGTTTCCACCTGCTCATTATTTTCGCTTGGCAGAATAGAGCAGGTCGCGTAAACCATTTTCCCGCCTTTTTTCAGCATCTTGCTGTAATCCTGCAGGATTTGTTGCTGTTCTTTTTTAATACGGTCAATGAAATCCTGGTCAATCTTCCATTTGGAATCGGGGTTTCTCTTTAAAACGCCCAAACCTGAACACGGCGCGTCAATCAGCACACGGTCGGCCTTTTCGTGAAGTCTTTTGATGACTTTATTATCCTCTATGAAGCGTGCTTCGATGTTGTGTGCGCCGGCTCGTTTTGCACGGCGTTTCAGTTCCGCAAGTTTCCATTCGTAAATATCAAGCGCAATGATCTGACCTTTATTTTTCATCAGAGCCGCCAAATGCAGGGTTTTTCCACCGGCGCCCGCGCACGCATCCACCACTCGCATACCTTCCTGCACATCTAAAAGTTCACCAATCTTTTGTGAAGAGGCATCCTGTACCTCGAACAAACCGTCTTTGAAAGCCGATGTGAGAAACACATTTTTCTTTTCCTCAAGCTGTACCGCATCCGGATAATTCCGGATCGGAAAACTTTCCACGTTTTCGTCTTTAAGATCAGAGATCAGTTCTTTGGTAGAAGTTTTCAGCGTGTTGGCCCGCAGAATCGTCGGCGCCTGCTCGTTGAGCGCATTCATCTCACGTTCCCATCCAGACCCAAGTTCTTTTTCAAGTGTCTCAGCTAGCCAGTCGGGGATCGAATGCTCAATTGCTTTTGTAGGAACTGTATTCTTCTTAAGTTTATTTAAGATGTCCGCGATTTTAATACCGTCGAATTCTTCAAATTTTTTGTAGTGCGTCTTGGTCCAGAGGCAATACGTAAGAATCATTTTATAGATATTGTTGGGTTTCACACCTTCGCTCATGTAATACTCAAGGCGTTTTTTCCAGCGGATGATATCGTAGAAGATCTGTGAAACCACTTTCCGGTCTTCACTGCCCCACTTTCTGTTAGCTTTCAAAAGCCTTTCAATGACCTTGTCGGCGTATTTTCTGTCCTGAAAAAATGTTTCTTCCAGTGCGTCGTGAATTCCAATGAGTAGGTTTCGGTGAATGAGTTCCATTAAAAATGATTAAATAAAATTATAGCCTGCAAAATTACGCTTTTTGAAGATGAAAACACGTACGCGAATTTCTTCGCCATATGCACAGCTTCGAACACACCTCCCAACGGGCTGTTTTTACTTTTTACCTGGCACTTTTACCCGTTTCTGCCAAATAAGCGTTCCAGCCAGCCAGTTTGTATTGTAAGGCAGCGCTTTCGGCGTCATCGGATTTGTAAATGCCGCGACCTACGATGATGAAATCTGTCCGGAGGTTTTTTATCGCATGCTCCGGTGAGTGATACTGCTGACCTTTCCCGTCACCCGAATCAGATAAACTTATGCCCGGCGTGAACAGCAAAAGGTTCTCCGGCAATTGCTTCTGCGAAACACCGCCGATTACGTTCGGATGATCCTGCGCTAACTTCAGCGCGTGTTCGTGATAGTTTCTGTCCGTTAGTGTTCCTTTCGATGACATTCCGAGGATTGCTACGACGCCCACATTCAGGAAGCAGTCCAAAGATTCGTAACCTCCGATTACGTGGGAAGTGACAAAGTCTGCCCAGTTTGAAATCTTATACATACCGTAGGAAAACTGCAGCTCCTGCGTATAACCGATGTCGGCAAATTTGCGGTCCTCCATCAGCAGAAAATTATGCTTCACCGCGAGGTCTTTGAGCGGAAGGATAGTGGTATCGGGGTCAAAATCGGTGATGATATCGATATGAGTTTTCAGGGCGACAATATGAGGCCCGATTTTATCAGCTAACTCAAGCAACTCCTGCGTGGTAAGTACATCAGCCGAAGCGATCAGGTTCGAATTTTTTGCGATGGCGGTTTCAAGCAGTTTTTTGGCTACAGAGTGTTCGGCAGCGTCGAGTTTCTGCTCGTAGGTCATTCTGGGTGCATCCTTAAAAGTAATCTGGTTTCCGCGCAAAAATTCATTGATTCTCAGGACATCGTCGTCGCAAAGGTGTTCTTCCTCCTGCAGCATTTTGCAGACTTCAGAAATGGTAAATAAGGTATGTACACGGTATCCTTTACCTTCCAAAAGCTCTTTTCCGCCCTGTTCGCGGTCGAGAACCACCACAATATCAGAAACTGTGATGCCTTCGTCTTCAATCTCCGGAATGGTTTCGAGCAGAGATTTGCCGGAGGTGATTACGTCTTCTACCAGCAGGCAATTTTGTCCCTTTTTATAAATACCTTCAATTAGTTTTTTGGTGCCGTGTTCTTTGGCTTCTTTTCGTTTAATGATCAGCGGAAGATAACTTTCCAAAGACATCGCTGTGGCCATAGGCAGCGCCGCATACGGAACACCGCAGATCAAATCAAAATTATCGAGCGGCAGCATATCCAAAAGGTAATTGGCAAGCCGTTTCAAGATTTTCGGGTCCGAGGCCAGCGGCCGCAAATCCACATAGAATGGACTTTCAATACCACTTTTCAGGGTGAAACGACCAAATTTGATGATACCGAGCTCATAGCACTCGAGAAAGAATTTCTTTTTGCTTTCCATTTACTTTAAGGTTTGTGACAAATTTAAGGTTTTCCGCTATTTCAGATGCAGAAATTCCCTATTTAAAATTTAAAGGGACTGCCTGAGAGCAACAGCAACTGTGCCAAAGGAACCGGAACGTTCGTGCTGGATCTGAATTAAAAAAGTATAAAAAATTCTATCTTCGTAGAAAATCAAACAATTTTTCAAATGAAAAGACATCTCTCCGCACTTTTGCTAATGTTTTCGGTATTTGCGCTGGCCCAAATCGATGAAAAAAAACTCGATGAACTCATTCAAAACACGCTGAAAACATTCGATGTTCCGGGCATGTCCGTCGGCATTATTAAAGACGGAAAAACCGTTTATGCAAAAGGTTTTGGCGTCGCTTCACTGAATACCAAAGCCAAGATGGACGAAAATACGCTTGTCGGGATCGCATCAAATTCTAAAGGCTTTACAGGCACCGCACTCGCGATGCTAGCAGATGAAGGTAAATTAAGTTTCGATGACAAAGTCATTAAGCATATTCCGGAATTCCGCATGTACGATCCTTACGTAACGCAGGAAATCACCATCAAAGACCTTATTACGCACCGCGCAGGTCTGGGTTTGGGTCAGGGCGATTTAATGTTTTTCCCAGAAGGTGGAAACCTGACGGTAAACGATATCGTGCACAATGTGCGCTACCTGAAACCCGAAAATACCTTCCGTACTACACTCGACTACAATAACATCATGTTCATTGTCGCGGGCGAAGTGATTCACCGCGCATCGGGATTAAGCTGGGCCGAATTTATCGAGCAGAGAATCCTGAAACCTGTCGGCATGAATGCAAGTTTCGGCAGCTATAACCGCGCGAAGAAAGCAGGGGTAAAAAACCTGATCGACGCGCATGCGCCCGTGGACGGCCAAGCTGTTCCCGTGCCTCACGACTGGAATGAAACAGCAAACGCAGCCGGTGGAATCATCAGCAACATCACCGACATGAATACCTGGGCGGAATTTCTGATGAACGGTTTCACGACGAAAGACGGCAAAAAACTGGTTTCGGACAAGCAGATTCAGCAGCTTTGGAACCTACATATCAATACACCGGTAGCACTCAAAAATGCGAATGACTCCAATTTTGCGGGCTACGGCCTGGGCTGGTTCCTGACCGATGTGAAGGGTCACAAACAGGTTTACCATACCGGTGGTCTCATCGGAACAGTGACGCAGTTTACGCTGATCCCCGACATGAAGCTGGGCATTGTGGTGCTGACCAATCAGCAGAGCGGTGCGGCTTTCAGCACCATTACCAACACAGTGAGAGATTCATACCTCGGCATAGCAGATAAAAACTGGCTCAAAACATACGGCGACCGCATGGCGAAGGTAAATGCAGATTACGAAAAGGGTAAGAAGGAAGTTTTTGCCAAGTCTGATGCCTTTAAAAAAGATAAAAAACTTCAACCAAAACCTGAACAGTATATCGGGACCTACCGTGACAACTGGTTTGGTGATATAATTTTAAGCCAGGAAAACGGCAAACTGCTCATCCGCTGCAAAAATTCACCGCGTCTGAAAGGAGATCTGCTTCCTTACAGCCACAATACATTCATCGCGAAATGGGATGACCGCAGCTATGATGCGGATGCATTTGTGATCCTGAATTACGACGAAAAGGGAAAAGCAACCTCTGCCAGAATGAAACCGATCTCTGATATCACTGACTTCTCATTTGATTTTGAAGATCTGGATTTGCAGCGCGTAGATTAAGAATCACTTCACACCAAAATAAAAACCCTTTCTACTAACTTTTGAAAGGGTTTTGTTTTGTTTAAATGTATGCGCTAAATATATTTAGGCTCCAGGTAGAACAGCAGTTTTTTCGGCGCACCTTCAAAATCAGTCCAGGAATCACAATCGATTTCCCAAGCGGCAACACCGCAGGTGGAAAACGCGAAAATACTGTCACACAGCGTATTCGCAAAATTGGAGATTCCGTTGTTGTGAGAAAACATCGCCACCGACTCGGTATCATCTGCCAATTCATAAATCACCGACACAAAGTTCCCTTCATTGGCATTGTAAAGCTTCTTGTTCGTCTCCATATCCGTCTGGAAATGCTGATTGAAGATCTTACAAGTACTCAGTGCACGCAGCGCCGGACTGCTGATTAACCGATCCACTTTTATTCCGGTTTCGTGCAGGTGCGCCGCCATGCGTTGCGCATCCAGAATCCCGCTTTCCGCTAAAGGCCGGTCAAAATCTTCGGTATCTTCAGGCCAGTCGCTTTTTGCGTGCCGAACAAGTAAAAGTGTCTTCATAGCTAATAGTTTACGGAATAAAATTATGGAATATTTTTAAATTTCATCAAATATTTACCGCGCGCTGTACCTGATTTATGTTCGGTAAATTTTCTTAAATTTGCGCACTATGGCTCAAATCCTCGCAATAGATTACGGAAAAGCGCGCTGCGGCCTCGCTGCAACAGACGATTTCCAGATCATCGCGTCGGGTCTTGAAACCGTAGAAACCAAAAACCTTTTCCCGTTTTTGGCGAAGTATTTTTCGCAGAACGAAGTGGAAGCGATCGTAGTTGGACTCCCGACAGACCTGAAAGGAAATCTGTCGCAGATTGAAACTGAGATTTTGAAATTTTTAGAAAAATTCAGAACACAGTTTCCGGATATTACGGTAAACCGTTTTGATGAACGCTTCACCTCCAAAATGGCCTCGTTCTACATTTCGCAGAGTGGAAAAAACAAGAAAAAGCGTGAGGAAAAAGGATTGGTGGATAAAGTGAGCGCAACGCTTATTTTGCAGAATTTTTTAGAACAACAACAAAAATGATACTACCGATACGCGCATTTGGCGACGCCGTTTTAAGGAAAAGATGTCAGGAGATAGACAAAGATTATCCTGAGCTCAGCGAACTGATTGCTAACATGTTTGAAACAATGGATTCCGCGCATGGCATCGGGCTGGCAGCACCTCAGGTTGGCCTTGATATCAGGCTTTTCGTGGTAGATCTGTCGCCGCTTGCCGAAGATGAAGATTATGCCGACATTGCAGATGAACTGAAGGATTTTAAGAAAGTGCTTATCAACGCACAAATCCTTGAAGAGTCCGGCGAAGAATGGAAATTTAATGAAGGCTGCCTTTCTATTCCCGACGTCCGCGAAGATGTGAAGCGTAAGGAAACCATCGTGATCGAATATTATGATGAGAATTTCCTGAAACACACCGACACTTTTTCAGATATGCGTGCACGCGTGATACAGCATGAATACGACCATATTGAAGGAATTCTGTTTACAGATCACCTCAGCAGCCTGAAGAAAAAACTGGTGAAAGGAAAACTGATGAAAATCTCAAACGGAGACGTTGCCGTCAACTACAAAATGAGGTTTCCTAAGTAGATTACCCGCCTTTAAGAATAAAAATTAAACTAAAAAATAAGAAAAAAATGCAGTTAGAAAAAATAATTTCAATTTCGGGAAAACCGGGTCTTTACAAGCTCGTTTCTCAGCTAAAAAACGGCTTCATCATTGAAGATGTACTTACAAAAAAGAAGCTCAGCATCGGTAATACATCACAGGTGAGCCTGCTAGACAATATCGCGATGTTCACTTTTGACAAAGAGGTTCCGCTTTTTGTAGTTTTTGAGAACATTGCAAAAGATTCAGGTTATACGGAAACGATCTCTCATAAATCTACTGATGCCGAACTGCGCGAATTCATGCTGAAAGCACTTCCAGACTACGATACAGACCGCGTTTACGTTTCAGACATCAAAAAACTTGCGCAGTGGTACAACATCCTGCACAAAGCCGGCTACATCACAGCGGAATCTTTTGTAAAAGCTGAATCAACGGAAGAAGAACCAGCTGACGCAGTTTCTACTGAAAAAGTGGAGACTAAAAAACCAGCTCCGAAGGCAGAAAAACCGGCTGCACCAAAAGCCAAAGCATCATCTTCTGCTGCGAAAGGCGCTCCAAAAAGCACACACCGAAAAATGGGCTAAACTATTTTGTAATATTGAATAACTTTGTCAGGTCACCGGTCTGGCAAAGTTTTTTTTTGCCTTAACCTTAATCTCAACCTAAAAACCAAATGAATTCAAGACAGGAAAAACTCGAAGCTTTTGGGCGTTTGCTCGATATAATGGATGATCTGCGCGAAAAATGCCCGTGGGACCGTAAGCAGGATTTCCAGAGCCTGCGTCACCTCACCCTCGAGGAAGTGTATGAGCTTTCAGATTCTATTCTGGCTGAAAATTTACCCGAAATAAAGAAGGAACTGGGCGACGTACTGCTTCATTTGGTCTTCTATGCGAAGTTGGGTTCAGAAAAAGAGAGTTTTGATATCGCAGATGTGATCAATGCGCTGAACGAAAAACTCATTTACCGCCATCCGCACATCTACGGAGATGTAGAGGTTCAGAATGAAGACGAAGTAAAAGAGAATTGGGAAAAACTCAAACTGAAGGAAGGCAACAAATCGATCCTATCCGGCGTACCGAAAGGTTTGCCGAGTCTTGTGAAAGCCTTTCGAATCCAGGATAAAGTGAAAGGAATTGGTTTTGAATTCGCGAATGCTGACGATGCCTGGACGAAAGTGGATGAAGAACTCAGCGAGTTTCACGCAGAAACCGATTCTGAAAAGAAAGAACAGGAGCTTGGCGACATCTTTTTTTCTTTAATCAATTATGCCCGGATTTCAGGTTTAAATCCCGATTCTGCGCTTGAAAAGACCAATCTTAAATTTATCTCCCGTTTCCAGAAAATGGAAGATTTGGCTTTGGCTAAAAATTTAAAAATCGAAGACCTGACGCTGGCTGAAATGGACGAACTATGGGAAAAAGCCAAGCATGCCGAAGTGCAGAATGAGCAGAACCGTTGATTTTTCAAACTTAAAAATTACAGTATGAAACAGATAAAAGTTGGCCTTTGCGCTTTCGGGATGAGCGGAAAAGTTTTTCACGCACCGTTTATAAAAGAACATCCTGGGTTTTCCCTGACAGCCGTTGTAGAACGGAACAGGGAAGAATCGAAAGAAAAATACCCGGACGCGGTTATTTATCGGAGTGTTGATGAAATGCTTGAAAATGCGGATGTTGATCTGGTGGTTGTAAATACGCCGGTCCAGACACATTTCGACTATGTTAAAGCATCACTCGAAGCCGGAAAAAACGTTATCGTCGAAAAGCCATTCACCGTAAGCACCGCTGAAGCTGAAGAACTTGTGCGTCTGGCTGCAGAAAAGAATCTTTTTTTAAGTGTTTACCAAAACCGGAGATTCGACCGCGATTACCTGCAGGTTCAGAAAGTCATTAAAAGCGGGAAATTAGGCGAGATCAAAGAAACCGAAATCCGGTTTGACCGTTACAGAACGGAACCCAGCGCAAAAGCACATAAAGAAAACCGCGATCTCCCAGGTTCAGGCGCGCTTCACGATCTTGGCTCGCACCTGATTGACCAGGCGACACAACTTTTCGGGTTCCCTGAAAAACTTTTCGCCGACGTGTTTTCGATGAAAGGGGAAGTGTTCGCAAATGATTATTTTGAGATTTTACTTTACTATAAAACCGGACTTCGTGTACGACTGAAATCTTCGGTATTTACCAAAGAAGCTCATTATGCCTATGCGGTTCACGGCTCTAAGGGCAGTTTCCTGCAGGAAAGAACCGATGATCAGGAAAACCAACTGGCGGCAGGCTCCGCTCCTGTGTATGGAGCAGATTGGGTGAAACCTTTGACCAATAACGATGGTATTCTTCATTATTTAAATGAAAATTCGGAGGAAGAAAGATCATTGACGCACAGCGAACCCGGCAACTACATGAATTACTATCAGGCGGTATACGACCATGTTACAGACGGCGGTCCACTACCCTCTCCGGGTTCCGAAATTATCGTGAATATGATGATTATCGAAGCTGCCATTGAAAGTGCAGAAACAGGCGCATTTGTAAGGTTGGGGCAGTTGTAATTATAGTTCGACAGGATTTTGTTTTAATATAATTTTAAAACAGCTCGGGTTGTTGAGGTCTGATATTTGTATTTTCATAAAAACTAAAAAAATAATATTATGAGTAATACAAACACATCACAGGGACGAAAGGTACAGCCAAAAAGCTCCGCAGCAGAAGGACTGAGAGAACTTTTCGTGGATGAACTGAAAGACATCGTTTATGCTGAACGCGCACTGCTGAAAGCTTTACCCAAAATGGCCAACAATGCCACAGAGCCAAAACTTAAGATGGCCATCGAAGATCATATTGAGGTAACGGAAGGGCAAGTACAGCGCCTGGAGCAGATCTTTGAAATTTTAGGCGAATCCAGCCGCGGCAAAAAATGCGATGCGATGGAAGGCCTCATCAAGGAAGGCGAAAGCATCCTGCAAGAAACGGAACCGGGACCAGTTCGCGATGCCGGCATCATTTCCGCGTCACAGAAAATTGAGCATTACGAAATTGCATCTTACGGAACACTTTCCGCATTCGCAAACACGCTCGGCGAGACGGAAATTGTGGAACTGCTTGAAGCTACTTTAGCCGAGGAAAAAGAAGCCGATTCATTACTTACCGAGTCAGCATACAACTCCATCAATTGGGAAGCGGCGGAAGAAGATCAACAATAACTGTCGAGCAGTCCCGAATAACCAATATTCCGGCTGCATCTATTTAACCTAAAACCTTTGTCAAAATATTTTGGCGAAGGTTTTTTTTAATATATCCAATTAAACCTATGATCACAACGCTGCGATGGCCACGCGTTTTGGCAACAAAATTTGAAATAGTTATCTTTGGTGACTTTGTATATTATTAACTTATTTGAAGCAAATGATTTTAATCGTTGATGATTCGCCCGAAAATATTATTTCCTTAAAAAAGGTGCTTGAAAAAAACGATTTTGAAGTCGATACGGCCTCGTCGGGCGAGGAAGCATTAAAAAAAATCCTTAAGAAATCTTATGTCCTCATCATCCTTGATGTTCAGATGCCGGGGATGGATGGTTTTGAGGTCGCTGAAGCAATTTCTGGCTACAGCAAAGCGAAAGAAACCGCGGTTATCTTCCTGTCTGCCGCAAGCGCAAATGTGAACCTCATTACGAAAGGTTATTCTTCTGGCGGGCTCGATTATATCAGCAAACCGGTAGATATGAACATCCTTTTGCTGAAAGTGAAAACATTCTACCGAATCTACGAACAGAGCCGTAAACTTCACGAAATGCAGGTTGCACTGCAGGAAGAAATAGAGTTCCGGAAAGAAGCGGAACGCAAAAAAGACGAGTTCATCAGCATCGCGAGTCACGAACTCAAAACACCGATGACGAGTATCAAAGGATACATTCAGCTGCTTGAAAGGAGCCTTGAAAAAAATGATATCGAAACGACAAGGTCGAGACTTACAAAAGTGCAGAATCAGGTAGAAAAACTTAATCTGCTTGTCGCCGACCTGCTCGATATTTCAAAAATAGAAAGTGGCAAGCTGAAGTTCAACAGACGTTATTTTTCGTTTGATGAAGTGCTTGATCATATTGTGGAAGTGATGCAGCAAAGTCATCCGCAGCTGAAAATGCATAAATCCGGTTTTGTGAGTGCTGAGATTTTTGGCGACGAAATGCGGATTGAGCAGGTCATCATCAATTTTATAACAAACGCGATCAAATACGCTCCCGGCAGCGACCAGATAGAGATCATGACAGAACTTCGTGATGACTGCGTCTATTTTTCCGTCCGCGACTTCGGTATCGGGATGTCTGAAGAACATCAACAGAAGATTTTCGACAAATTTTACAGAATCGAAGAAACCTCTGAGCGTTTCCAGGGTCTGGGCATCGGGCTCTACATCTGCCAGGAAATCATTGACCGTCACGGCGGCAAAATCGGTGTGAACAGCCAACCCGGCGAAGGATCCGAATTTTACTTTACTCTTCCGCTGCATCCTGTGCATGCGCAATCTGAAATATTATAAATATGAGTTTTAACCGAAATCTACTTTTTGGGCTGGGCTTTTCGCTCCTTTTATTACTGGTGAGTTCAGCCGCCTCCTTTATAAGCATCAGAAACCTTATAGACAGTTCCGCGATGGTTCGCGAGACCAATAAAAACATCAGAGATCTTGAGACAATTTTCTCCTTGGTGAAAGATGCGGAGACCGGACAGCGTGGTTATCTCCTTTCCGGTGATTCACGTTTTCTGGAGCCCTACAACCGCTCTAAGGGCCGGATAGACGAGGCAATCACCAACCTTTCGGTCCAGCTTACGCACTCAGTGGAGCAAAGCCGCAACATGGAAAAGCTGCGAAACAGCATCGATAGGCGCATCCAGATTCTGGACAGAAACCTGAATTACAAGCGCGTCAATAATCCGGTATCAGCGGAACAGTTGCTGGAGGGCAAAAAACACATGGACGAAATCCGCAATATGGTTTCAATCATGCAGTCTGCGGAGCAGAATGTGCTCGCATCCCGCACGGAGAGCATGAACAAATTTGCTTCCTACACGCCGATCCTGATTATCTTTTCGGCAATTTTAGCAATTACCATTACCTTGGTATTCTTCCGCCGTGTAAATCAGGATTTCCTTGAGAAAACCAATCTGACGAGCGAACTTGAGGAAAAGAACCTGGAAACGGAAAACCGTCTAAAAGCCATCGAAAAGGTAACAGGACAAATCTCTAACGGTGATTACGACATATTATCTGACGAAAACGCACAGCAAAATCTGGGGAATGTAGCAAAACCATTAAACAGAATGGCTGCCTCCCTCAAAGATTCATTCAATACTCTTGAAACCAAAGAATGGCTTAGTTCATCTGTGGCCACATTGAATGACCGCATGATGGGTGACAAAACCATCGAAAACCTTTCTTTGGCAGTGCTCGAAACAATTACCGAAATTACAGGCAGCAGCGTGGCAGCACTTTATCTTCAGCAGGATAATTTCCTACACCTTGCGGGGTCTTTTGCAATGTCGCGTGAAAACGGGCCTACTTCGCTAAATATCGGCGAAGGCATCACGGGTGAAAGTTTCCGAACAGGAAAAATGCAACTTGTAGATGATATTTCTGAATCAGATATTACAATAAATTACGCCGCCGGTAGCACCAAACCTACGAATATCGTGGCGCTTCCGATTACGCGTTATAATATTCCGCTCGGCGTTCTCGAACTTGGCAGTACGCGGAAATATTCACCGCGTCAGCTGGAGTTTCTGGAATCCGTTGCCGGCAATATCGGGCTGGCATTCCACAGTGCGCAAAGCCGGATCAAGCTGCAGGAACTTCTGGAAGAAACGCAGGCACAGTCTGAAGAACTGCAGTCGCAGCACTCGGAGCTTGAAAACATCAATGCTGAACTCGAGGCACAGTCTCAAAAGCTTTTAGCATCAGAGGAAGAACTTCGTGTGCAGCAGGAAGAACTCCTGCAGAGCAACCAGGAACTCGAAGAAAGAACTGCTTTGCTAGAGGAAAAAAATGTTTTGATTGAACAAAGGAATCTTGACATTCAGCAAAAATCGATTGAACTTGAGCAAAGCACCAAGTACAAGTCTGAGTTTTTGGCCAATATGTCGCACGAACTCCGCACACCGCTCAACTCCATCCTACTCCTTTCCAAACTGATGTCTGAAAGTGAAGATCTTGACTCACAATACGTGGAATATGCCGAAGTGATGCAAAGCTCGGGTCAGGGACTTCTTCAACTCATCGATGAGATTCTCGATCTTTCTAAGATTGAATCGGGGAAAATGACGCTTGAGTTCGGCGAAGTACCGTTAAGTGAGATCACGCGCGATATGCAGATGCTGTTCTCGCCTTTAGCAAAAGAAAAAAACCTCGCACTTAATATTAATGTGGAGGAAAACGCGGTTACGACGCTGCGTACCGATAAACTGAGACTGGAACAAATCCTTAAAAACCTGCTTTCTAATGCAATCAAATTCACTGGCGAAGGCAGCATTACGCTTAATGTTTCCGGTGAGAAAGAAAATATCGTCTTTAAAGTTATCGATACCGGAATTGGAATTGCAAAAGACAAAATGCGCCTTGTTTTTGAAGCCTTCCAGCAGGCAGACGGCTCCACGCAACGCAAATATGGCGGTACCGGTTTGGGCCTTTCGATCAGCCGCGAACTGGCGAGACTTCTGGGCGGAAACATCACGCTGAACAGTACCGAAGGTATAGGCAGTGAATTTACCTTAACCATTCCGCTGGATGGTGAAAATGTTCACACCGGAGAAAAGGCGGAAGAAACCGCGCCAACTGTCATTACCGAAAAAATAGTGGAAAAGCAGCCTGAACGTTACATTGCCGACAACATTCCACAGCCTGTTGCAGATGACCGTGATACCATTTCCGAAGGTGACAAAGTGATTCTCATCATTGAGGATGATACGCCTTTCGCAAAAATACTTTTAGATTATGCCCGAAGCAAAAATTATAAGGCAATTGTCGCAGTGCGCGGCGATGTGGGTCTCGAGATGGCTCAGCATTACAAACCGCTCGCTATTCTGCTTGATATTCAGTTGCCGGTGATGGATGGCTGGCAAGTGATGGAAGCATTAAAATCGAATCCTGAAACCAAGCCGATTCCGGTGCACATCATGTCCTCGATGAAATTCAAGCAGGAAAGCCTGCTGCGCGGTGCGGTAGATTTCATCAATAAGCCTTTCGCGCTCGAGCAAATGCAGGAGATATTCAAAAAGCTTGAAAACGCATTGAATAAAGGCCCAAAGAAGGTCTTAATTGTAGAAGAGAATGAGCAGCACGCAAAAGCTTTAAGCTATTTCCTTAGCGCGAATAACATTACCACCGATATCGCTACGAATGTAAGTGACAGTATCAATTCACTCCGCAGCCGTGAAATCGACTGTGTGATACTGGATATGGGCGTGCCCGACCGTAATGCCTACGACACACTTGAGACCATCAAGCAGAGCGAAGGTTTAGAGCAGCTTCCTATCATCGTATTTACGGGGAAAAACCTGTCGCAGGGCGAGGAAAACCGTATTAAGAAGTACGCAGACTCCATCGTGGTGAAAACCGCCTACTCTTATCAGCGTATTTTGGATGAAGCCGGTCTGTTTCTGCACCTTGTAGAGGAAAAAAACCGAAAGAATCTTCAGCCTGCTGGTACATTGAGTCTCACCGGCGAGTTGCGTAATATCCTGAAAGGGAAGACAGTACTTATTGCTGACGACGATGTGCGTAACATCTTTTCGCTTACAAAAGCACTTGAAATTCATGGCATGACGGTGATTCCGGCGATGGATGGGAAAGAAGCGCTGAAAGCATTAGACAAAAATCCTGAAATCGATGTAGTGCTGATGGATATGATGATGCCGGAAATGGACGGCTATGAAAGCATCCGGGAGATCCGCTCGATGGCGCAATACCGAAATCTGCCGGTTTTGGCTGTCACTTCCAAAGCCATGATGGGTGACCGTGAAAAATGTATCGCCGTAGGCGCATCAGACTATATATCGAAACCTGTGGACATAGACCAGCTGATCTCACTTTTGCGGGTTTGGCTTTATGATAAACTTTAAATAAACATCGCAAAAATGAGCGAACAGAAAAAAATACTAATCATAGACGATGACAGCAAGAATATCTTTGCGCTGAGCGCGGTGCTGACGGCCAAGAAGTACGAATGCGTTTCCGCACAGAGTGCCCGCGAAGGCCTTGATATTCTACAGGCCCAACCCGAAATAGGTGTGGTGCTGATGGATATGATGATGCCGGAAATGGACGGTTACGAAGCCATAAGCGTGATGAAAAATGCCGGAAACCTGAAGCAGATTCCGGTGATTGCTGTGACGGCGCAGGCGATGACCGGCGACCGCGAAAAGTGTCTGGACGCAGGTGCTGACGGCTATATTTCGAAACCTGTGAATGTGGACGAACTTTTGCAGGTGCTTAAACAATTAAATATTTAATAATAGTGCTCTCTGAACGCAGCGACGAATACCTGGAAACTTTGCTTTCTGACGTGCTTGAAGTCTATGGATACGATTTCACGGGCTATTCACGTGCCTCGCTCAAACGGCGAATCGTGAGGCTTTATGAACTCGACAGGTTCGTAAGTTTTGCCGAATACCGCTACAGGATAAAAACCGATGCGACTTATTTCAAAAGATTTCTGGAACAGGTTACCATTAATGTCACCGAAATGTTTCGCGATCCGGCTTTCTACAGCACTTTACGGACGGAGATCCTGCCGCGACTCGGGACGTATCCTTTCATAAGAATTTGGGTCGCGGGTTGCAGCACGGGCGAAGAAGCCTATTCAGTCGCGATTTTTCTTAAAGAATTAAAACTGCTGCACAAATCGCTGATCTACGCCACAGACATCAATAATACTGTGCTCGAAAATGCGTCGCAGGCGATGATCCCGATGAGCAAGCTGCAGCTATACACCGAAAATTACCTGTCAGCAGGCGGCACAGAAAATTTTTCAGACTACTATTCGGCCAATTACAGCCTTGGAAAACTAAAGGATGAACTCCGCTCGAAAATCATTTTTTCAAGTCATAATTTGGTGACAGATAATTCATTCAATGAGTTTCAGCTCATTCTGTGCAGAAATGTGATCATCTATTTTGACAGGCCGTTGCAGAATAAAGTCTTCGAACTGTTTGATAACAGCCTCGAAAAGTTCGGTTATCTGGCACTTGGAACTAAGGAATCCCTCGACTTCTCACCGGTGGCTAAAAATTTTGAACGGCTGAAAGGCGAAAAGATCTGGCGAAAAATAAATTGATGATGAACTGTGACGCGTTGATGATTGGCGGCTCTGCCGGAAGCCTGGAAGTTCTGCTCAGAATTATTCCCGGTTTGGATGCTTCACTTCCATTCCCTATAATCCTGGTGCTGCACCGTATGCCGGGTAAAGACAATGTACTTACCGACCTTCTCGCAGCCAAAACCAAACTTTCGGTAAAGGAAGTAGAAGAAAAAGAAAAACTAAGACCGGCCACGATTTACATTGCGCCACCCGGCTATCATCTGCTCATCGAGGGCAACCGAACTTTTTCACTGGACGCTTCCGAAAAAGTGAATTTTTCCCGACCTTCGCTGGACGTAAGTTTTGAAAGCGCAGCGTATGTTTTCGGAAAGAAATTAGCCTGTCTGTTACTTTCCGGCGCCAACAGTGATGGCAGCAAAGGCTTACTGAATGTTCAGGAAAAAAAAGGAATGGTGCTGGTACAGGATCCCGCCACGGCGGTCGTGAGCTACATGCCGGCCCATGCGCTGGAAATTTTGACTCCAAACGCCATACTCACACCGGATGAAATGCCCGGATTTATTAATAATTTAGCAAAATGACGACAATATAATATGGATAAGAAAGTATTTATTTTTGATGATAATGAGGAAATCCTCGAGCTTTGTACCGAGATTCTGCAGGATCTGGGCTATGAAGTACAGACATCGCCTACCACTACTGATGTAGAGGAACAGGTATTGGAGTTCATGCCAAACCTGATATTTATGGACAACTGGCTGCCGGACATCAGTGGCGTGGAAGCTACTAAACGCATAAAAGCGCACGAGGACCTCAGCCACATTCCTGTGATTTATTTTTCGGCGAACAGCAATATCGGTGAATTGGCCTCACTTGCAGGCGCAGATGATTATTTAGCGAAACCTTTTGACATTCAGCAGTTTGAAGAAATTGTCTTAAAATATTCTGACGCATAAGTAGAAGGACAGAAATTTTAAATTAAAACAATCCATCTTTCTATTGAAGGATGGATTTCTTTTGTGGTGAAATGTTTGATTTAAATAAATATTTACTGTTTATCAATAATTATTTATTACATTTGAATAAAATTTAAACTTACCAATCATGAAAAACACAGATGATTTCGTATTCAAAGCGCTGCATGTAATTGCCTGGATTATCTTTGTCGGCCTTAGCATCGAGGCCGGCGCACTGCTAGTGACGTTTGCTTTCAGCATATTTAAGCCAGAAACCGTACCTCTACTTTACCAAAAACTGGATCTCAGCCCCATATACGCCCGCAGCCAGATGGCATTTTACAGCATTTACAGTTTAATTCTCTCAGTTGCGGTTCTGAAAGGATTGCTCTTTTATAAACTGATCGAACTTACCACGAAAATGGATTTGAATAAGCCTTTCAAAGACCTCATTTCAAAACAGATCTACACGATCAGCTATTTTACCTTCACCATTGGGATGCTAAGTTACTTCGGTCGTGAAACTGCAAAGCAACTCACCAAACGCGGTTTCGAAATCGCAGGCGTACACGAATTCTGGGTAGACAGCCAGGCTTTTATACTGATGGCAGCGGTGATTTACGTCATCGCCACCATTTTTAAAAGAGGGATTGAACTGCAAAATGAAAACGAACTAACCGTCTGAGCTATGCCGATAATTGTAAACCTCGACGTCATGATGGCCAGGCGCAAAATGTCTTTAAACGAACTTTCGGAAAAAGTGGATTTGACGCTGTCGAATTTGTCGATATTAAAAACCGGCAAGGCAAAAGCCGTACGTTTTTCCACACTGGAAGCCATTTGCAGAGTGCTTGAATGTCAACCTGGCGACTTGTTGGAATTTATTCCGGAGAAAAATGATGTTAGAGACTGAATTTTAGAACGATACAGTTTTCCTAACCCTTCAAATAAGCTTCAATTTTTTCCTTCGGAATTAAATCCAGCACCGCAGTTACATCGATTATTTTATGTTCGTTGATGATGCTCTCGACAGCTTTATTGGCATCCGGGTAATTCACCAAACGCTCAAGAAGTCCATAAACATTCACCATTTTCTTATGTGTGTTTTCTGCATCGCCGCCAAACCAGGATCCGTTGAAATGGTGACTTACATAATTTTTGGGTAAATCCTGCGAGAAATAGACCGACGGAAAAAGTTTCACGCCATGCTTCAGTTCCTGTATGGTGTCGCTGTAGCGGTTGGCGCCATATTCTTTTTCAAGCATTTCAGAAAAAATGTCAGTATTGATACGCTCAAAGAAACCATCCTGGCGGTTGTACCATTCCATAAAATCTTTTGAAAGCTGATGTCCCGGCTCGGCCATCCAAAAGGCGGAATAGGGCACTCCCTTCACTTCGAAGCCGCAGACTGCTTTTTCATTAAGGAATTCACCGAGCGGAAGTTTGAGTTCCATATCAGTATCCATGTAGATTCCGCCATGCTCGTACATCACTTTAGAACGCACATAATCCGAAACAAATGCCCATTTTCCCTGGGCATACGCGTCTTTCACATACTGATTATCACTCAGCGGTGAATTTTGGTCATTCCATTCTACAATTTCGAAATCAGGATGGATGCGTTTCCAGGAGGCGATGCAATGTTCGGCGAGTTCAGATTTTGGCTGTTCACCAAACCAACAGTAATGTATTTTTTTAGGAATCATAAATGATTGAAGATTTGAATTTTAATAACTTTTCAGCAAAGATTGAACCTAAAGTGTCTTATTTCAATTTTTAAATAAGTGCTATTTTTAATGAATTAAAAAATGCGAACCAAATGATACGTGCGCTCATCCTGTTATTCTTTCTCTTTCACTTCACTATGAAATCCCAACAAACCACATCAGCTTATCAACCCAAACCCTACGTCGAAATGAAAAGTCCGGAGTGGGTTAAAAATGCTACACTTTACGAACTGAATATTCGTCAGTTTTCTCCGGAAGGTAGTTTTAAAGCTGTCGAAAAACAACTTCCCCGCCTGAAGAAAATGGGCATCGATATTATTTGGCTGATGCCTATGCAACCCATCGGCGAGGTAAACCGCAAAGGCAGTCTCGGCAGTTACTATTCTGTGAAAGATTATTTGGGCATCAATCCTGAATTCGGTACAGAAGCCGATTTCCGCAGTTTGGTAAAAGCCATCCACGCGCACGGCATGTACGTGATCCTTGATTGGGTGGCGAATCACAGCAGCTGGGATAATGAATTGGTTAAAAAACATCCGGAATGGTACACGAAATCCCGTGACGGCAAATTCCAGTCCACGCCGTGGCGGGATTATGATGATATCATCGACTTTGATTACAGCCAGCCTGGTTTGCGGAAATACATGACGGATGCTTTAAAGTTTTGGGTGAAAGAATATGACATTGACGGTTATCGATGTGACGTAGCCAGTTTTGTCCCTATCGATTTCTGGGAAAATGTGCGCACAGAACTTGACGCTATAAAACCTGTTTTTATGCTGGCCGAAGCGGAAGATAAAGAACTTCACCGCAAGGCGTTTGACGCAACTTACAACTGGACATTGTGGAACATCCTTCATCAAATTGCCACAAGCGGTAAAAGTGTAAAGTCCCTCGGTGAAGCCTACATCGCAGAACATGTCTCTATCTTTCCAAAAGAAGGAATCCGAATGAATTTCATCGACAATCACGACAAAAATTCGTGGGAAGGAACTCAATACACCAATTTCGGTGCTGCTTTGAATGCGTCTATTGTATTTTCTGCCTTAATGGACGGCATGCCGCTTGTTTACAGCGGACAGGAAGCCGGACTAGACCGCCCGCTGAAATTTTTCGAACGCGATCCCATCGATTGGAAAGAACATGAAATCGCGAAACTTTATACGGCACTTTTCGCTTTAAAGCATAAAAACCAGGCACTCTGGAACGGCAAGCATGGCGGTGAAATGGTCAGGTTGATGAATGATAAGATGGATCAGGTCATTTCGTTTGTCCGCGAAAAAAACAGTGATAAAGTCATTGCATTCCTGAATTTAAGCAAAGACGAAGTGCAGGTAAATATCGACACGCATTTCGATGAAGGCACGTATACGAATCTCTTTAGCGGAAAAAAACAGAAAATCCCAAATACTACATCCTTAAAGCTGGCGCCATGGGAGTATGTGGTGCTGCATAACTCGAAATAAGCTAATCAACATTGGAGAAAAGAAACGCTTTCCCGTTTATTTTGCCGCATCTTTGCCTATTAAATATTTAAAAATGTCCGCTAACAAAAATACGCCTGAGAAAACACGTCTTCACCCACGAAACAAAAACCGCGAACCTTATGATCTGAAGGCACTTATCGCTACTGAACCGGATTTGGCCCTGCACATCAAACCCAACAAACACGGCATAGATTCTGTCGACTTCGCCAATCCACGAGCGGTAAAACTGCTCAACAAGGCCATTTTGAACCAATATTACGGCATAAAAAGCTGGCATTTTCCGGATGAGAATCTTTGCCCGCCAATTCCGGGTCGTGCAGATTATCTGCATCAGATGGCAGATTTGCTTACACAAAGCAATTTCGGCACACCTCCAAATGCGGCAAACATTACCGTTCTCGATGTAGGCGTTGGCGCCAGCTGCATTTATCCTATTCTTGGAATCGCCGAATATGGCTGGAGCTTCATTGGCTCGGACATTGATCCAAAATCGGTTGAATCTGCACAGGACAATATCGCGGCGAATGATCAACTGAAAGACAAAGCCGAAATCAGGCTTCAGAATGATGCAAAAAACATCTTTAAAGGAGTCATCAATCAAAATGAGCATATTGATTTCACCATGTGCAATCCGCCCTTTCACGCGTTGGCCGAAGATGCAGAGAAAGGCACACAGCGGAAAATCCGCAATCTCACCGGTAAAACAACGGTAAAAACCGAACTGAATTTTTCGGGAGTAAATACCGAGCTGATTTATCCCGGTGGTGAGATCGCATTCATCCGCAACATGATTTCGGAAAGCAAAGATTTCGGCAAGAACTGTTTTTGGTTTTCGACTTTAATTTCAAAAGAATCAAACCTTAAAAAAATCTATAAACTGCTCGGCGAAGCGGAGATTTTCCATGTGAAGACAATTCCGATGGGCACGGGAAACAAATCGAGCCGAATTATCGCCTGGACTTTCCTCGATAAGAATGAGCAAAAAAGCTGGAGAGAAAACAGGTGGCGCGAGAAATAAAAACATTTTTTCATTTTATTCAAACCTTATCAGGCTGATTAGAATAATCTATTTTGCCACCACACCTTTGGCTTGAAATTTCCATAACTTGTCGCTGCAAACTGCAGGAAATATGAGTGACGGATTAATAAATTTCAGACAGGGTTTCACTTTCAAAAAACATACACCGGAAGACATTTCGCCTTTCGACCGTATTTTTGATGTCTTCAAAGATCTTTTGACGCACACTTCCGGCGATCTGGATGAAGCTTTCGAGTGGCTTGAAATGCTCGATAAGGAATATGACATTTTTAATGAAGATTATTCGCTTGAAGATTTCATTGAAGACCTGAAAAAACGCGGCTACATTAAAGAAGAAAAAGACTCAGAAGACGGCAACACAGGCGAAGGAAAAGGTAAAAACTTGCTGACGCCAAAGCTTGAGAAGGCCTTGCGCGAATTTGCGCTCGATCAGATTTTTGGCAAACTCAAAAAAACCGGCATCGGCAATCACCGCACTTCCAAAACCGGAATTGGCGACGAACGTGACGGCGAAAACAGAAACTTCCAGTTTGGCGACGACCTAACCGCTGTGAACATGACTGAAAGTCTGAAAAATGCGCAGATAAATAACGGAATCAGTGACTTGCGCATGACCGAAGACGATTTGATCGTGGAGGAAACCCGCCACAAAGCGCAGATGAGCACCGTGTTGATGATTGACATCAGCCACTCGATGATTTTATACGGCGAAGACCGCATCACGCCTGCAAAAAAAGTTGCGATGGCCCTTGTAGAACTCATCAAGCGGAAATATCCGAAAGATTCAATTGATATTATCGTGTTCGGGAATGAAGCCTGGCCGATTAAAATCAAAGACCTACCCTATCTGCAGGTTGGGCCCTATCACACCAATACGGTAGCCGGACTGGAACTCGCGATGGATATTTTGCGGCGCAAGCGGAACACAAATAAACAGATTTTCATGATAACGGACGGCAAACCGAGCTGCATCAAACTGCCTACCGGCGAATTTTACATGAATAGTGTCGGATTAGACGAGATGATTGTCGCCCAATGTCTGAACAAAGCCGCGCAGGCACGGAAACTGAAGATTCCTATCACTACATTTATGATCGCGCAGGATCCTTATCTCCTACGGTTTGTGGAAGCTTTCACGGCGCAGAACAAAGGAAAAGCTTTCCTCACCGGACTTTCAAATCTTGGCGAAATGATTTTCGAGGATTACGAAAGGAACCGGATCAGGAGAATATAGAAAATAGATGCTAGATGCTAGATGTTAGAAGCTAGAAGGTACATTTTACATTTTACATTTTACAGCGTACATCGTACATTGTACATCGTACATTTTACAAACTACCCTTCTGCGAAAAAAAATAAACATATTAAAAAAACATGGTAAACGATACTACATTTAAAGAACTTAAAGAATCCGGCTATACACACAAGAGCATTTCGGAAGAAATTCAGCAAAACCTGATTGCTAAGATCAAAGCCAAAGAACCGGTTTTCGAAGGGCTTTGGGGCTATGAAGACACGGTGATTCCTCAACTAAAGAAAGCATTACTCGCAGGGCACCACATCAATCTGCTTGGCCTCCGCGGACAGGCAAAAACCCGTATCGCGCGCAGCATGGTGAGTCTGTTGGATGAATACATGCCCATTGTAAAAGGTTCCGAAATCAATGACAGTCCCTTTCAGCCGATCTCCAAATATGCGCGTGACCTGATTGCAGAAAAAGGTGATGACACACCCATTTCGTGGGTTCACCGCAATGACAGGTTTTTTGAAAAACTCGCTACACCGGACGTTAATGTAGCCGACCTGATCGGTGATATCGATCCGATAAAAGCAGCTACGCTCAAACTTCCTTATTCCGATGAGCGTGTATTACATTACGGTATGATTCCGCGTGCTAACCGCTGTATTTTCGTATTGAATGAGCTGCCCGATTTGCAGGCCAGGATCCAGGTTTCCCTGTTTAATATTTTGCAGGAAGGCGACATTCAGATCCGCGGATTTCAGCTGAGGATGCCGCTTGACATCCAGTTCGTTTTCACCGCGAATCCTGAAGATTACACCAACCGTGGCAGCATCGTGACGCCGCTGAAGGATAGAATCGGTTCGCAGATTTTCACTCACTATCCGAAAACCATTCCGCTCGCCCGCCAGATCACCGAGCAGGAAGCCAACATTTCAGCAGATGACAAATCGCGCATTTCAGTTCCGGATATGGCTAAAAACCTGCTCGAAGCAATCGCGTTTTCCGCGCGTGAAAGCGAATTTGTAGATGCGAAAAGCGGCGTGAGTGCACGGCTTACCATCAGTGCGATGGAAAATCTGGTCGCGGCGGCGAAACTCAGGTTGTTAGAGACCGATTCGGAGAAAACTTCGGTGCGTCTTATGGATTTTATGTCCGTGATTCCGTCGATTACCGGCAAGATTGAACTTGTATACGAAGGTGAACAGGAAGGCGCTGACCACGTGGCGAAGTTACTTATCGATCACGCAGTGATGACACAGTTCGAACAGATTTTCCCGCGAATTCCAAAACTCGAGAAAGAAAGCATCCGGACGCCGTACACCGATCTGATCCGGTGGTTCGATGAAAACCAGCTCGAGCTCAATTATAACGACAGTGATGATGATTTCAACACCAAATTGAATGAAGTAAAACCGCTGGATGTGCTGATTGATGAAAACACCAGCGACCTTGCTGCGGGCGACCGCATTTTCTGCAAAGAACTAATTTTGTGGGCACTAGCAGCCAATAAAAAACTGGACAAAACCCAGACAGAAAACAAATACACTTTCGACTCTGCCGGGATCGGAAAATATTTCAGCAAGTAACACGGCCTTAAAAAAGAAATGCCCCGCAGATGCGGGGCATTTCTTTGTTTGTATCTTAATCAACCATCGCTTCGCCGGCCTTGCGGTAGGTGAAGTTTCCGTAAATATGGCGTCGCGCAAAACGGCTTGGCGAATCTGCGTTCACCATTTTAATGTAGGTATTCCGCGGCACGCCGATGTATTCGAACATTTTACCGTTCAGATGTTGGATTTTGAGGATCTGCTTTTCATAATCGAAATCCTGAATATTCGATTTGGTCGTGGTTTCCGTGTATTCTTCCTTATATTTCTCTTGTGTCTCGGGGTTAATGCTGACGAGGAAATGATACGCCTCAATCACCGATTTGCTTTTCTCCTCCGCTTCCAGCTTTCCGGCTTCATCATTCACAAATTTGTCGGGATGTGCGTCCTTCATGGTGTTGCGGTAGACGGTTTTCAGCTCTTTCAGCGTTGCGGTTTTGTCAACGCCAAGAAGTTTTCTGTGTTCGCCAATTCTTTTCATATATTGTTCTGTTGTTTGGTTTAACTATCGTAAATTCAACGGTTAACGCTCCCGACCTGAATTTCGGGGTGCAAAATTAGGCTTTTAAAATTTAAGGCCCATTTTTTAATTTTTGGGCACCGTGAACTGCGTTCGTAAACTTCAAATAAAGCATTCGCTTTGTTTTCGTGTATGCCCGCCGTTCCCGCTTCCGCCGTGCCGGCGGAGTGCTCCACTCATTTCGGGGAGCAGTTCCGCGGCAAAAACACAGATCGCGATAAAAATAAGTTTCAGTAATAACAAACTGCGGAGACCGCGCGAAAACCTAGCCCGGATCGAAGCGGCATCCTTTTTTGGTGGCTGAGGCCGCCGAAGCCACCAAGAAAGATACAGCGGAGAGCCGGATAAAGCTCCTGAAAAAATTAACCAAAAACCCTATCTTTGCGGCTTAAAATTTTACTGAAAATGAATCCCTTTATTGAAGAACTGAAATGGCGCGGTCTGTACGCAGACATGATGCCCGGAACCGATGAACAGCTGAACAAAGAATTGACAACAGCCTATATCGGGTTTGATCCTACGGCAGATTCGCTTCATATCGGGAGTTTGGTTCAGATAAAAATACTGGCGCATTTTCAGCAGCACGGGCACAAACCCATCGCGCTTGTAGGCGGTGCAACCGGAATGATCGGCGATCCCTCGGGAAAATCAACCGAAAGAAACGCGCTCGACGAAGAAACCCTCAATCATTATGTTTCCTGTCTTAAAGGCCAGCTTACGAAGTTCCTGAAGTTTGACGGCAGCGAAGCCAACAGCGCGGAACTCGTAAACAATTACGATTGGATGAAAGATTTCTCTTTCCTCGAATTCATCCGCGATATCGGCAAAAACATCACCGTAAATTACATGATGGCCAAAGAATCGGTGAAGAAAAGGATCACGGGTGAAGGCGGTGCAGAAGGCATGAGTTTTACCGAATTCAGTTACCAGCTATTGCAGGGTTACGATTTCCTGCATCTTTACCGTGCGAAAAACGTGAAACTGCAGATGGGCGGCAGCGACCAGTGGGGAAATATCACAACGGGAACTGAACTGATCCGCAGGAAAGCGCAGGGCGAAGCATTTGCCTTAACCGTGCCGTTGATTACAAAAGCCGACGGCTCGAAATTCGGCAAATCTGAAAGCGGCGAAAACTACTGGCTCGACCCGAAAAAAACATCTCCGTACAAGTTCTACCAATTTTGGGTAAACGCGACTGACGAAGATGCGGAGCGTTTTATTAAATTTTACACCTTCCTGACTAAAGAAGAAATCGAAACGTTAATCGCAGAACATAAAACGGCACCGCACGAGCGTAAACTGCAGAAAAAACTGGCCGAAGAAGTAACCGTTTGGGTTCATAACCGCGAAGAATTTGAAAAAGCCGTGAAGGCTTCAGAAATCCTTTTTGGACGCTCCACAGCTGAAAATTTGGTGAATCTGGATGAAGCAACATTCCTGGAGGTCTTTGAAGGTGTTCCACAGAAGGAAATCGCGAAAATAGAAGTGCTGGAAGGCGGTGTGATTGATCTGATATCAGAAAAATCCGGTTTTCTTAAATCAAAGGGCGAGGCGAGACGAGAGCTTCAAAGCAACTCGATATCCATAAATAAAGAAAAAATAAACGACACTTTTCAGATAAAGGAATCTGATCTGATCGACGGCAAGTTCCTGTTGCTTCAAAAAGGAAAGAAAAATTACTTCATCGTAAAGGCTGTTTAAACTACAACAATCCGGCTCCAAGCCGGATTTTTTGTTATTACTAGCATATAGTTTCAGGCCTATAGCCACACTTGTAAACAGCTGTTTAACTTTTAAAGTTGTAATTTTACACCTAATTTATTTTAATGGCAGTTATCATTTTCATCATTGTGCTCTGGTATTCAGGGCTTTTTTTCCAGACTTTTTTTCTGCACCGCTACGCAGCGCACCAAACTTTCAGAATGTCGAAATTCGGCGAAAAACTGTGTTATGTACTGACGTGGTTTACACAGGGATCCAACTATCTTTCAGCTTACGGGTACGGCGTAATGCACCGCATGCACCATGCCTACGCAGATACCGAGAAAGATCCGCATTCACCTAAGTATGACCACAACCTGTTCACCATGATGTGGCGCACAAAAAGCATTTACCAGCAGATCAACAAGCAAAAGGTAATCATCGAAGAGAAATTTACCAAGAATGTTCCGCAGTGGGAATCTTTTGATAAGTTTGCGAGTTCATGGGGTTCCAGAATTGGCTGGGCAATCGCGTACACGGCGTTTTTCTACTTTTTCGCCACGGCGTGGTGGCAGTGGATCCTGCTTCCGGTTGCTTACATGATGGCACCGATTCATGGTGTGATTATCAACTGGTTTGGGCATATCTACGGTTATGTAAATTTTAAAGTTTCAGATACTTCAAAAAACCTGTTCCGTTTTGATTGGCTGATGATGGGCGAAGGCTATCACAACAACCATCACAAATACGGTGGAAGAGCGAATTTTGGGGGCGTAAGATGGCATGAGATCGACGTTACATATCTGATCATGTTGCTTTTAGACAAAATGAAACTGATCAAACTGAAGCCGGTCGCGGTGGTAAAAAGGGAAGTTTAAAACATTAAACCGGATTTTAGATCCGGTTTTTTTTTGTTTTTAAATTCAGGACAAAGTAATAACGCTTCAAAAACTTCAGAAAACATCCAGGTAAAACATCAAAATACTGTGCATGAGAAACTACAGAAAGTGATACTCGGCAATCACTGACAAAAATCTGTGAAATCCGTGAAATCTGTGCCTTCAAAATCAGCTTTGCGCGATCTTCTCTTATTTTCGTGAAATCTGTGCGTTCCCAGCTACCGTTTGCACCCTTCGCGAGCCTGACCCGGAAAATTGCAATATATTTGCGTATGGAATTACAATATCTCGTTCGTGAGCCCGAAACAATCACGCCTTCTACTACCCTACTTGTCCTGCTTCACGGTTACGGAAGCAATGAAGAAGACCTTTTTTCATTTGCGCCCACAATTCCGGAAGACTGGCTCATCGTCAGCTTCCGTGCGCCCCACAACTCGCATTATGGTGGCTATTCGTGGTATGATATTGACCTGATGAATGTGGAAAACCGCGTAGATGTACCGCAGGCGAGGCAATCATTAGAAAATATTTTGGCCAATATCATGAGTGTCAGCAACCGGTACGGTCTTACGGACAACCAGACGCACCTCATCGGCTTTTCACAGGGCGGCATCATATCTTATGCACTCGCGCTAGAATATCCTGAGTTGTTTAACAAAGTGGCCTGTCTCAGCGCATATCCCGAAGAAAAGATAATGCCCAACATGGTGAAAGACAAGAAGAAGCTCGAGCATTTGCGCTTCTTCATTTCACACGGAACTGATGATGCAACAGTGCCGCTCGAATGGGGCCGGAAAGCCGCGGATCTGTTATACGACCTTAGCTGTTTTTTCAGTTTTCGCGAATACATGAACGGACACGGCGTTAACCAGAAAAACTACATGGACCTGATGGACTTTTTGCGTAAATAAATTTATTAACCAAATGAAAAGGCTTTCGATTTTACTTCTGTTGCTTTCCATCCAGATTCAGGTCCACGGACAGGCAGCAGGTTCAGAACCCGAAAAACAGAGTACGCGGTCGGCTAATGTGAAAATTTTAAGTGTAAACTTTTCGGCACCGCAGCTAAACACAACCCGGCGAATCTGGATTTACCTTCCGCCCGATTACGTTTCATCCCGAAAAAAATATCCGGTCCTGTATATGCATGACGGCCAAAATCTGTTTGACGACAAAACTTCGTTTGCCGGAGAATGGCAGATAGACGAGGCGCTTGATAAAATTTACGGAGAAACCGGAAAATCGGCAATTGTCGTTGGCATCGATAATGGCGGCGAAAAGCGGATGGATGAACTTTCACCATTCAAAAACGAAAAATACGGTGGCGGAAGCGGCGAAGAATATATGCGGTTCATTGTGGAAACATTAAAGCCATATATCGACAGCAATTTCCAAACGAAACCTGCTGCGCGGCATACCACATTGGGTGGAAGCTCGCTTGGCGCGCTTATTTCGGTGTATGGCGGCGTAAAACACCCCGAAACTTTCGGAAACATACTGGCGTTCAGCAATGCATTTTGGTTTAATGGGGCTGAACTTGAAAATTTCATCAAAGATTCCAAACAAAATTTAAGGCACCAAAAGTATTATTTTGTGCAGGGTAAGAACGAATCTGCTGAAATGGTGGCGCAGACGCAGATAATAATCGACGCGCTGAAATCTAGGAGTGTGAAGGCAAAAAACATCTATAACCGTTCAGACGAGGACGGTAAACACAACGAAAGGTACTGGCGGCGCGAGTTTCCGGCAGCTTTTCTCTGGCTTAAATAATTGATTTTTAATTGTCGAAAGCGTTTGGATGGCTGTTTTTTATTTCATCCACCGTACCCAAAACTTTTTGCTCTAAAGAATCCTGGTACTGCTGCAATTTATCGGCAACACCGTGGTCAAAAGTACCGAGTATTTTCGCGGCTAGAATCCCGGCATTCGCAGCGCCGTTCAGTGCTACAGTTGCTACAGGAATCCCCGACGGCATTTGCAAAATAGACAAAACGGAATCCCAGCCGTCGATGGAATTTGAGGATAAAATCGGTACACCAATCACCGGCAATGTCGTACAGCTTGCGACCATTCCCGGCAAGTGTGCGGCACCACCTGCTCCGGCGATGATCACGCTGATCCCACGGTTTTTCGCGGTTTCGGCATACTCCAGCATGCGTTTTGGCGTGCGGTGCGCGGAAACCACCGTAAGTTCGTACGGAATGTCAAGCGATTTCAGGAAATCAGCTGCCTGCTCCATAATTTTCAGGTCGCTTTGGCTCCCCATAATGATTCCGACCATTGGTGTTGATGTTTTAATAATTATATCAGGCTAAAGATAAGGGTTTTCACAGAATTTTAAAGAGAAAATGCCGCTGACGCTCGCGATTTTACTGCACTTGCCATCCACAATCCGGACAGAGAAACCCCTTGAAATTTGCGCGCCGAGTCTTCCTTAAAATGTTTTCGGTAAGATTGAAATGAAGTAGAACAACGATCTGCAATTGGCGTAATGATAAAATCTTTCAGCCGGCAGCGTCATATGCCTTTTTAAGCCAGCCGATTACTTCCTCGTCAATATCCTGCAGACCGGAAATGCTTAATTTATGCGAACACATTGCGTTGGGTTTTTCAGTTTCCAGTTTTCCGGTCGTCTCCTGTCCTTTCAGGTTGAGGCCAATTTCGAAGCGAGTCTTTGTGGCAGGGTTCAGAATTGCGAACTGTTTCTTCCGCCTCAAACTTACATAAGCATTTTTTGGCGCAACCTCGATGTCGTTGCCGAATGTTTTAATCTCCGACAGAAGTCTGTCGTAAACCGGTTTGAAATGTTCTTTTCCGCCGTATTGCCTGGTGATCAGTTCATCCTGATTTTCGGCCGAACCGGCATCAGTTTCTTTGGCTTTATGCGCCACAAGATTTGCAAATCCGTGCGTGAAAGCGTGATTTTCTTTGAGATATTTAATGATTTCGCCGTGCTTCGCGATGTTTTGAGCCTTTACAGTCTCAATCCACTGCGCCAACGTTTTGCCTGTATTTTTATACAGGTTTTCGATCATCGTTTGTGTAGCTTTATCCATGGCTCAAGGTTTTGACTTCCATATTTTATCGGAAAAAGGCAAATACTCAGGGAGTGCGGCAGAGCCGTACCATGGGAAAATTTCGTAGTCCAACAGTCCGTTTTTTACTGCCGGATCGGTTTGTAACAATTGCGTCGCCTCTTCCTGCGTCTTTAAATTATTTAAAATAAAAATACCTCTGTAATTTTTTTCATTTTTACCGAAAGGTCCAGCCACAACTAATTTGCCATCTGCCACGAGGCGGTTGATGTTCGTCATGTGGCCTTTGAAACTTTCAGCAACAAGCGCTTTATCCGCGGATGTGTTGGCGCCAGTTTTCAGAATAACCATGAAGTAATTTTTCATTCCATAATCGTCCGCGCCCATTCTCTTGGCTAATTCATTGTCGTAATTGGGGTTTGTACCCAGACTCGTTCTATCTTTTTCAGACTGCCCAAAAATGAGGGAAGCAGTTGCAAGGAAAGTAAAAATCAATACAGCTTTCATTTTATAATATATTTTATATGTTTCCGGTTACCGCTAGCTGGGAAAACCGCTTTGCCAATCATTAAAAATACAAAGATATCCTGGAATCAGTTACCTGTTTCACCGCTGGATTTTTTAATTCTGCAGATTCAAATGCTCTGTTTCTGATATTTTTCCGGTCGCTCTTTTGCTTAACTTAAGACTGGAAAATTTGCCTTTGGTTTGTGAAGGCGCATCTTCAATGGAACTTCTCCGCTTCATCCATTTGTAGATTTCAAACCACAGAACGGAAACCGCGGCTACCAGAAATGCAGTCAGCAATTCCCCCAAAGACAATTCAACCAATCGGAAAAACGCCGCAAAAGAAGGAATGTAAAGTATGGCAGCCAGCAACAGTAAAGTAACACTGATGACGATCGGGAAGAGATTGTTCCTGTATTTCAGTGTCTCAAAAATACTGTGTTTGAATGACCGGTTCGTTAAACTCAACAAAATGTTTGCAAATATCAGCGTCGTAAAAACAATTGCGCGTGTGGTAGCTTCGTCACCACCCTGCTGCACCGTAAACTGATAGATAACAAGAATTCCGGCGGTAATCATTAAACCCTGTATGATGCTGATGCTCAATTCCTTCCAGTTCAGGAAAGTATCGGTCATTCGGCGGGGATTCTGTTTCATTATTTCTTTTTCCATCGGCTCATTCTCGTACACGATGGAACAGGTAGGACCCATTATCAGTTCAAGGAAAATGACATGAACAGGCGTGAAGATTTGCGGATAAATCCATCCTAAAAACAGTGGCAAAGAAACCGTAAGGATAATCGGTATGTGAATGGAGATGATGTATTGAATGGCTTTTTTTATGTTGCTGTAAATCCTTCTGCCCGCCGCAATGCCGGTCACCAGTTTATTAAGGTCGTCGTTGATAATGACCAGGGAAGCGGCGGCCTTCGCAATTTCGGTTCCTTTGTTTCCCATCGCCACACCAATATGAGCGGCTTTAAGTGCCGGCGCATCGTTCACGCCGTCGCCCAGCATGGCCACTACTTCGTCATCTTTTTTTAAAGCATTGACCATCTTCAGTTTGGCTTCCGGAAACATCCGTGTAAAAAGCGTGGTTTTCCTGGAAAGTTCAGTAAGTTCCTGTTCACTATGATCTACGATTTCCGCGCCATTCACTGCGGGTGAACTGTTGATAATTCCGGCTTGCAGCGCAATGGCATTTGTAGTTTCTTCGCTGTCACCGGTAATCACTTTTACCTTGATGCCCGCATCATAGATTTGCCTAAAAACATCCTCAATTCCGGCTTTTGGCGGATCATAAAACACAGTAAAACCTAAAAACTCAAAGTTGAAATCCTGCTGTGTTTCCGGGAAATCATTTCCTTCAAAATGCGATTTGGCTACGCCTAAAAGTCGGTAACCCTGCTTACCGAGTTGTTTAATTTGCGCACGTAACTGTGTTTTCTCGTTTTCCGACAAATTTGACACAGCCAAAAGCGCTTCAGGCGCTCCTTTGGCTGCAATGAGACGTTCTTTGTTTTTATTTTCAAATATGTGCGTCATCATCGGCGGCTTGCCTTCCAGCGGATATTCATGGATCATTCGGAAATTTGGCCGAACATCTGTGTTCTGGGTCTGTTCGTAAATCTTGTGCAGGGATTTTTCCATTGGGTCGAACGGTACAGGCTCACTGCTCCACATCGCAAATTGTATCAGTTCTGCCAGCACAGGATCATTGAACTGGCCGTCCTCATAAAGACGGTGGGTCCGAAAGTCATACAGCGCTTTCAGTTGCATCGAATTTTCGGTGATTGTGCCGGTTTTATCAGTACAGATCACGGTGGTACTTCCCAAAGTTTCCACTACTGTGCTTCGTTTGACGATGATGCCTTCGCGCATGAGTTTCCAGGCTCCCAAAGCCATAAATGTGGTGAATGCAACCGGAATTTCTTCGGGTAAAATAGACATCGCCAACGTAAGACCAACCAGGAGACTTTCGATAATATCACCGCTCTGCCAAAAACTGTAACCCCAAACCATGATGAACACCACGATTCCAATGACTGCCATGCCTTTAACGAATTTGGTGATTTGGGCGTGCAATGGCGACTGATCTTCCTGAATAGACTGAATGGACTCTCCTATCTTACCTAATTCTGTAGAGTCGCCGATATTCTGCACTTCAAAAACAGCCAGTCCCGAAACCACCAGCGTTCCGCTGTACACATTCCTGTCCTCGGTTTCCAGACTTTTAAAAACTGAAAACGTTTCACCAGTCAGCGATGCCTCATTTACCGAAAAATCATTGCTGTGAACAATTTGGCCGTCGGCACTGATCATTTTCCCTTCTTCAATGATGCACAGGTCACCCACCGCGATTTCGTGCGTCGGGATTTGTACTACTTTTGAATCGCGGATGACGGTACTTAAAGGCTCATTGAGTTTTTCAAGCGCTTCCAGCGCTTTCTTGCTGCGGTTGTCCTGATAAAAAGAAATACCGGACACCGCCCCGATGGCCGCGAGCATGAAAGCAGCCTCGCCATAATCTCCCACTATTAGGTAGATAACAGCGACGGCAATAAGCAGCAGCAACATCGGTTCTTTTAAAATATCGAGCAGTAAACTGAGCCAGGAACTTTTTGGGGCCGACTGAATTCTGTTGTAGCCGTATCTCTTCTGCGAAGCCAGAACCTCCTCATTTGAAAGACCGGTCAGGTGTTGGGGAATGTTGTGCGCCATAACTTTAAAAATCAAACAAATTTCACAGCCTATGAAGAGCTTCCTTTACATTAGTGCCTGGCTTCAATACAAAAGCAGCGCGGAATTCTTCTGAAAACATAGTTTCCGCATGTCTAATTTAGCTAAAAGAACCATATAAACCGAAAACAGGACTGATTCTGTAAAAAAGTAAACACGGAGGAAAAAACAGGAACAAAAACCCTGTTTTATACTCTAATTTATTTCACTGAAACAGGTGCAACCGCTTTCGCAGTCTTTATAGATTCTCTTCCATAAACGCTCTACAGTAATCTTTAATCTGTTGTCGAACCTTTGCGAACTGCGCTCTCACCGCTTCGTCAGTACCGGTTGCCTTCGCCGGATCTGGGAAATTATGGTGAAATTTCTGCGCTTCCGATGGGAAGAATGGGCACCGCTCTTTGGCATTGTCGCATACAGTGATTACAAAATCGAAATCGATGTTGCGGTACTCGTCAATGTGGTTTGAGGTGTGGTTCGAAATATCGATTCCGTCCTCTTCCATCGTTGCAATGGCTTTTGGATTCACACCGTGCGTTTCAATCCCTGCACTGAAAACATTGGCTTTCTCTCCTGCAAAATGCCGCAAATATCCCTCCGCGATCTGGCTTCTGCAACTGTTTCCAGTGCAAAGCACCAGTACAGTTTTTTTCATACGCTGTAATATTTTTGTTTTAAAAATAAACTCATCCTAACCAGCAAAATAAGAACCGGCACTTCAATTAAAGGCCCGATGACGCCCACAAATGCCTGCGGAGAATGAATTCCGAACACGGCTATAGCCACGGCGATGGCCAACTCAAAATTATTGCCGGTGGCGGTAAATGCAATGGATGCGTTTTTATCATAAGGCACTTTCAGATAGAGACTGATAAAGAAACTCACGAAAAACATCACCACAAAGTAGATCATCAACGGTATTGCGATTTTCACCACATCCAAGGGCAACTCCAATATCTTATCGCCTTTCAGGCTGAACATCAGTACAATAGTAAACAGAAGCGCGTATAAAGTGATGGGCGAAATCTTTGGAACAAATTTTCGGTTGTACCACTCAATTCCTTTTGATCTTACCAGGAAATAACGGCTGAGAAAACCAGCTAAAAACGGAATACCTAAATAGATCAGAACGCTTTGGGTCACATCTTTCATCGGGACGCGGATATTGAAATTGGCGATTCCGAGCTGGGCCGGCAATACATTAATAAAGAGCCAAACGAAAAAACTGTAGGTTAAGATTTGAAAGACACTGTTCAGTGCCACCAACAATGCAGTGTACTCTCTGTTGGCTTGGGCCAAATCGCTCCAGACGATCACCATTGCGATACATCTGGCCAGGCCGATCAGTATCAGATCCGACATATATTCAGGTTCGTTGCGTAAAAACAAAACGGCCAGCGCAAACATAAGCACCGTGCCGATCACCCAGTTTAAGACGAGTGTAATCCCTATGACTTTCCGGTCTTTCAGCGCATTGGGCAAAAGTGAATAATCTACTTTTGCAAGCGGCGGATACATCATCAGTATCAGCCCGATGGCGAGCGGAATATTGGTTGTACCAACCGTAAAACCGTCCATCACTCCGGCTATATCTGGAAACAGATAACCCAAGCCTACACCGAGTGCTATGGCGAGGAAAATCCATAAAGTCAGGTATCTGTCCAGAAATTTGAGTTTTGGCTGCATCTCCTAAGATTTAGCAACAGCCGCTACCGGGCTCGCACGAATTGCTGTTCACCGCTAATTCCGATAGTTTTTTCTTCATTTTGTTTGCCGGAATTCCGCACGCGTGCTGGGCCAGACAGGCGGTGGTTTTGTTTTTCAGCACGAATGTGTGACCATTGAAATCGAGGTCATATTTACCGATTGTCTGATTTTGGTACTCGACTTCGATTTCCAGATCGTCTTCAATACCCAGTTTATCCTGGGAAAGTTGAATAATGTGAAGGAGTTTTCCGGGCTTTAAGCGGTGTTCAAAGTCATCGGCATTCCACAATTGAAAGTTGACCACTTTTTCGGAGCGGATCACCCCGCCACAATCGATGAAATTTTTATTGATAATGCCCACTTCAGTGACGTGGAAATGCTCGGGAACAAAAGTTCTGTTTTCGAGTTGAAATTCAACACTTTGCAATGTCGGCAAGATCTGTTTTACGTCTGACAGTTTCATCTTATTTAGTTTTAATTATTGTAGTAAGAAATATTCCAGATAATGGATCAGCAGCAGTTCCCTTTTCTGACGGTTTGCAGTATATTCGAAAAATAAGAATTCAGCAGGCTCACAGCATTTTCGTCGATACAATAGCAGATTGAATTACCTTCGATGCTTCCTTTGATGATTCCGGCGTTTTTGAGTTCCTTTAAATGTTGCGATACGGTAGGCTGCGCCAGAGGGAGTTCGTTTACGATGTCGCCGCAGATGCATTGGTTGACCTTCATCAGATATTCGATGATGGCGATTCTTGCGGGATGGCCCAACGCTTTAGCCATTTTGGCAATTTGGTTTTGGCTGTCTGTAAAATGATCTGTCTTTGTGGCTCCCATCGTTCGTGTTTATAATATTGCAATATTACGATATAGTTTAAAACCATGCAAATAAAAATTTAACGGAATTACTTCACCATCGCAACTGAAAATTGCCTTTAATGACGTTTTTCTTATAAATTCTTTACGACTTTAAATTTGTCAGAAATTACTAACTTGTTGTTTTTCCGCGTTAGTATGAAATAATACACATCATTTTCAAAGCCAGTCAACTCCAAATGCATAACATCTCCGATTTTATACATATTCTTTGGCTTGTTTTGAATTTCCTCAATTACGAAATCTATTTTGCACGGGTTGTCAGTGTTTCTCACAACTTTCGAAGCAATATAACTTCCGTCTTCGGCAGTTTCTTTGCTCTTGTTGTCTAAAATAACGACAGATGTCTTTTTGAAAGTAAACGGCGATATGGACTGTAATTCAGTACCGCTAAATTCTGAACATTTCTTCCTTAGATTATTTTCTTCCAGAAACATTTTTATTTTCGGCTTTATGACTATTCTCTTATCCAAATCCGGAAAATTGCTATGAATCATTTTTTCGTCATAACCGGAAGTATCGATAAATTTCCAGGATTTCCCCTTGTCGCCTGAAATTCCTATCATGGTATATTCTCCCAGTACTTTTCCTTTTGGAGTGTCCATTAAAATCACTTGCGTAAATGTAGATTGGAGCTCGTTATTTTTTAAAATGGCATCGTTAAAATCTTTAAAATAAATGTTAACAAACTTAAACCCTTCATTCTCCATTTTTAGAATACTGGCTTTCATATTTTCAATCATCTTCTCTTCATTGCCATTCATCTCAATGATTTTTGGATATACAAATGAGGAAAATCCTTTGTAGTTTTTATTCAGGAATAAAAATTTCATTTTATCCAGGTCACTTTCCATAATTTCCTGAGAAGACTGGCCAAAAACAAAACCCGAAATAAATAATAAAATAATAAAAGCTCTTGATTTCATCACTGTTTATACAAAATGTTTATTGACGGGCGTTTAAATAAATCCATTTGCAAATGCCATATAATAGTTGACACAATGCACTGTAGTGAAAAGCAGAATTTCTTTATTCTCAAAACTGTCAAATTCATTTGAAGTTTCAATATTGAAATCCATGATAAATTTCTTCCATTTGAAATCTGCTTCAATAGCCAACAGTTCCTTTTCATTGGTATCAACAAGCACAAATCTACTTTCCAAGAAACCTTTTAATTGTAGCAGGTATTTTTCCTCACTGTTACTAAAATTGATTATGATTCCTTTCCAGCCCATTTCGAAATCCAGCCATTTTTCGTTGTCCTTTGTCAATTCAATCTTTGAATTCCAGAATCCTGTAGGCTGAAGTTGATAGCTAGAATGGTCTGCTAATACGATCCCAGCTTCAAAAGAATACCATTTTGTATATCTTAACACTCCTATATCGACATTATTCAGAGAAAGGGTGAAGTCTTTCGCATTAACCGAGTTTGCTATGTATTGTCCCATTGTTTGATTCTGGATTTAGTGAATTGACCTTTTTCCTGACGGCCTGCGGTGAAGGTATGAGAGAAGTGGCAGAATTCAAAGCAAAAGGTTTCAGTTTAGTGACACGGTAAGCAAAAGCCCATTTACTCTTAAAACTTTTTACTACATATCCTACTTATAGAGAACTCTTATTGGTGCGAATGAAAATCATGGCAATCGCTGTTGTGATCACTCCCATTACTAAGGCTCCAATTGCACTTTGTATGGCGTAGTTTGGATAATTGAAATTTGCTTCAGCTTCAGCAGCAGTCTTGTAATGACCTAGTTCTACCGAACGTTGATCACATTTGGGAAATACTCAGGTGTTGTGTTGTAAGCTCCCCGGAAAACAGTACGGTTTAAAAGTATAAAATTAATTAACTTTAAATCGTAATTAAGACAATGAAAAAGGGCACATTCAGTCCTGCAAAGATTGCGGGTGTTTTAAAGTAGTTTGCCGGTGGTCGCAGTGCCGAGGAGCTGGCTCGGGAAAACAGCATCAGCACAGCCACTTTGTACAAGTGGCGCCAGAAGTACAATGGCATCGAAGCCAGTGAACTGAAGCGGGTGAAAGAGTTAGAAGAAGAAAACGCACGGCTCAAGCGTATGTACGCAAACCTGGCGATGGAACTTGACGTGGCTAAATATATTATCGAAAAAAAGCTTTAAAGCCTTGTCGGAAACGGGAAATTGTGATGGAGATCCATGAGCTCCGTCCGAAGGATTCCGGCAAGGCTTTACGCGTACTTAAATTAAGCAGAAGCAGTTTTCATTACCGCTCCCTGAAAGATGATTCTACGGTGATGATGGAGCTTGAACAGCTTACACAGAGCATCCGAGAGAAGAGTTCTGGAAGTACTATTACCGGCTGCGCAACCGTGGCAAAAAAATCAATCATAAGCGTCTACACAGGATTTATAAGGAAATGAAACTTCCTTTGCGGCGGAAGGTGAAAAAACGTCTGCCTGCCCGAGTTAAAGCGCCATTGGAAGTACCGACATCCTTTACTCATACCTGGAGCATCGATTTTATGAGCGATGTTCTTTCCAACGGAAGAAAGTTCCGCAGTTTTAATGTGATTGATGATTACAACCGGGAAATCCTTCACATTGAGGCAGATTACAGTTTGAAAAGTTCGCGGGTGATCTGGATACTGAACCATCTGGTGAACCGCTACGGCAAGCCTGAGAAAATACGAATGGATAATGGACCGGAGTTTATAGCAAATATCGCTGAAGTCTGGAGCAGGGTAAATGAGATCAACTTTGCTTATATCCAGCCAGGGAAACCTACACAGAATGCGTACATTGAACGCTTCAACAAAACCTACAGGAATCAGATCCTGGATGCATATATTTTTGAAAGTTTAGATGAAATAAGAAGTGTTACCGAGGAATGGGTAAGGGATTACAATTACGAACGCCCCCATGACTCATTGGGTGGTTTATCCCCTGTGATGTGGAAAAATGGACAGGAAGCCCAGGCAAAAGCCAACACTTTTCCTGCCCGCTTTTCCACATCCAACAACAACAGCAATAAAAAATCTAGAAAAAATTCTACTTTTGAAGTGTACTGAAAATGGGGATCTTACAATATCTTGCTGTAGCCAGTTGGTCATTCTCGGAACGCCTTTCCAAGGGTGGTTCAGAAACGCTTCATCAATCAGGCGCATCAGCTGTAAGTTCAAGCTGCTCTGCGGAACTTTTCTGTAATAATGGGAGCTGCGGGAAATCTGCAACACTTCGCACTGGTTCTTGACGCTAAGTGCATTGGCCTTGTCAATATGAGCTTTACGGGCTCTGCGGGACTGTTTCATGACAAGGCTTTTTTTAAAAAATCGATCTCCATTTTCTGCTGGCCAATCACTTTATAAAGCTTGTCCACATCCTCTTTTTTCTCTTCCGCAGGAGTTTCCTTGCCGAAAACATCGGCACCTTTCTGCAGGAATTCCTTCTTCCAGCTGGAAATCTGGTTGGGATGCAGTTCGTACTTGCGGGCAAGTTCCTGCACGGTGTAACGCTCGCTAAAAGCTTCCACCACTACTTTAAATTTGAATCCTGAATTGAATTTTCTTCGCTGTGACATATCGTAAATTTAATTGTTTTTTTTAACTAAACTTACTGTCCGATTTTCGGGGGTAACTATACAATTAACCACTTCACCCGCCATTGAGCCAAACGCCTGTTATAGCCAGTGGTTCTTGTCAGTCGTCCTTGCAAACCATTGTCAATATTGAGTTTCTTTGTCATTGAGTGTCGGCTGAGCGTTGTGTTTTTTTATTTTTTTGAAGCGTTGGGATTTTTTTAAAAACAATTTTGTCTGCGTTGGCGAAAAGCAAACTCTTTTGCAAACTTTGGTTTGTGTGTCGGCTTGTGCTGTTTGCAAATGTGCTTGCTTTTGTGTGTTGGCTTTAAAATATATCCTCTTCCTTTTCTCTTTTTGTCTGAACTACTTTCGTTTCTGTTTCTTGCTCGTTTATTTCTAATTTTTCTGTATTTCTTTCTGAACTTGCTGGTCTTGCTCTTGTAGTTGCCCAATCACGAAGTCCGTCAATTTTTCGTTTCATTGTCTGTGAAAGCGGAACAATTTGTTCAATCGCTTTTTCTAAATGCCTTATTGATATTTGCGACTTTTCAGCATCTTCCACATAAGAAAGAAACATTGCTTCTTTTACGGCTTCTTCAATCTCTGCACCATTAAAGTATTTAGACAATTCAGCTAATCTATCAATGTCAGAAATATTGGTTTGACTGTGTTTGTTCAAGTGAATTTGAAAAATATTTTTACGTTCTTCTTGTGTTGGCAAGTCCACAAAAAATATTTCGTCAAATCTACCTTTACGAAGTAATTCAGGCGGTAAGTCGCTAATGTTGTTAGCTGTTGCCACAACAAATACAGGCTTTGTTTTTTCTTGCATCCAAGTCAGAATTGTTGAAAATACTCGTGAATTAGTTCCTCCGTCTTTCTCGCCACCTCCAACACTTAATCCTTTTTCTATCTCGTCAATCCACAAAACGCAAGGTGCAACGGCTTCTGCCGTAGCAATAGCAAGTCGGATATTATTTTCACTACTTCCAACTTCTGCTTGAAAAACTTTTCCAATGTCAAGTCGCAAAAGTGGTTGTTTCCATTCTGTTGCTACACATTTTGCCGTCAAACTTTTTCCGCAACCTGGAACACCTAAAAGTAAAATTCCTTTTGGTTCTTTTAATCCGAAATTTTTTGCTTTTCTTTCAAACGCTTTGCTTCGTTGTTTTAGCCAAAGTTTCAAATTATTCAACCCACCAACATTTTTTTCAAGTTCTTCATTTACTTGGTAATAGTCAAGGATACCACTTTTCTTAATGATTTGTTCTTTTTCGTTGGAAATAATTCGTGTTGCGTCCTTGCTATTTAATCCAACTTTTTGTTTTGCTAATCTAAACGCCAAATCTGCTTCCATATCTGTCATTCCCAAAGCTGAATCAATAAGATATTTTTCAAGGTCTGGATTTAC
Source organism: Kaistella rhinocerotis (assembly GCF_030243905.1). Classification (NCBI taxonomy): domain Bacteria; kingdom Pseudomonadati; phylum Bacteroidota; class Flavobacteriia; order Flavobacteriales; family Weeksellaceae; genus Kaistella; species Kaistella rhinocerotis. The sequence continues at coordinate 887,904 of NZ_JASSYY010000001.1, forward strand.
TTCTGCTTTGTCTTTCACAACGTCTAATCGTACTTGTAAATCATCTCTGTCAGGTAAAGGAACATTAACAATCGTAACGTATTTTTCTAATTCATCAGGAAGTTTAAGAAATGGCGACATTAAAATCAAATTCTTGTCGTATGCTTTAAGAATGTTGGTTAGTTTTCTTAAATAAACAATAACTTTTTCATCTCTGAAATACTTATGAAAATCTTCTACAAGAAAAATTTCCTTGCTGCTATTCGTTGAACTTTCAGTATCTCGTTTGATAAATTCAAGTAATTCCTGATAACCTTTTGTTTCACCGTGAGCCTTGTGTTTTTCAACTTTTTCAAGTCTGTTACTTTGAGTTTTAATATGAGATTGAAGCCCGTCAACATTATCCCAAGTGTGAAATGAATAGTCTAATTCAAACGCTATTCTGCGAAGTTTTTGCATTGCTCTGCCATATTCCGAAGTTGCAAGATAAAGCAAAGGATAATTTGCTTTGAGCATATCTTTGATGTCGTCAAATGTTTTGTCCATATCGTTAGTTTTTTGCTTTGATTTTATTGTTTACTGTGCAATAAGATTTTGTTTTGTAGCGTTCGGGAACTTCCTTTCTTTTTATTTCAATTCCTTCTCTACGTTGTGTTCCAAATGCAGAATCTATTTTTAGCATTGCTTCATCAGCAAGTTTATGAATGTCTTCTGGAATGTAATTTGAATCAGTAACAACTGTTCCGTCATTTAAAATTGTAAACTGAATTTCAGTTCGTTTTTCATCTTCGTTTTCTATTTTGGAAACGCCAACCATATAAAACCTTTCTACTTCTTCGTTGTTGGCAACAAAGTCATAATCTCTTTTGAAAGTAAAGCCAACGCCTTCAAATTCTTTTAAAATAGTTTCTTTGGCATAAACAACATTTAGTTTGAAAAATACTCCTTGCAATTCTGCAACAAATTCTTTGGCATTTTTCATATAATAACTGTTATAGCTTACAGTGTCGCCTTTTACTTTTAGTAAATATTCGCCCCGCAAATCTTCTTTTTGATTTGCATTAAGTACAATAAGTTCGTTTTGTCGGATTTCATATTTCCAACCTAACTCATTACAAGCCTTTATTAAAACTTCCTGATTCATCACTTGCGGATTTTTCAGGAATTTGGAAGATTCAAAACAGGACATAATTTTAATTTTTTAAGTTTATAAATGTAGAAACAAAATCATCATAATTCATTACTTGCATTTCAACTGTTTTAGCTTTTTCCTGTAAGCCATTATCATTTGTAATTAAAATTCCGCTTTTGTCTTTGTACATTAAAGCTGTTGCAAGAATGATATTGTCGGGTGATTTTTTGTTGAAGTCAATAGGCAAGAATTTCACATTAGCTTTTGCACGATGAACATTTTTTGCCTTTGAAATTGCTTTAATACTTTTTACAGCAATATCTTTCAGTTGAGCATCAGTTTTAAATTTATCAAGCTCGTCTATTACTTTTCCTGCAATTACGATTTTGTGTTTAGCCGGTATTTTCGATATAATTTCAGGGTCTTTAAAGAAAATATTGGTGTCAACGACAAAAGAATAAACTCTTTTTACTTCTTCAAATTCTTCTTTTTTGCTCTGAATAATCTGTTTTATTCGTTCACTTTTAGCAAACACTTCCGAAGTATCGTAAAGAATTTCCGATTTTACGAATTCAAATTCTTTACAAATATTGTCTAACTCGTTTTCTGTTTCAAGTTTTGCCAACTGTAATTCTATTTCATCAAATTGTTGATTCAATTGTTCGTCCAATTTTTCAATTCTATCGTGTCTAAAAACTTCAATAAGCTCTAATGTCTGGTTAACAATTTCATTGCCTTTAAATGGCAAAAGTTTTAGTTCGTAAAACTCCAATTCTCCCAACTGCTCTTTGGTTACAGATTCTTGAATATCTTCGTTAATTGTTATCGTTACTTCGTTGCAAAGTCTTGTCGAATATTCACCTGAAAATCTTTCAAGAAAGAGTTTTTCCGTTTTTTCTGCTCTTGAATCCCAATTTCTCTTTTGGAAAAATGCCTTATTAAAACCATTTAAAGTTTTGGTTATTGGTTCAAAATAGTGAGAATCAGATTCTGTTTTTGCTATGAGAAAAAGTGAGTTCACTTTTAGCTGTATAACATATAAATTAACAACTTCTTCGGCTATGTTTTGAAGTTGCTCAAATGATTGCCCTAACGATTCATCAAGATTTCTTGGGAAAATGAAAAAGAATCTTGAATCAGTATTTTCAGTTTGCTGAACTATTTTACTTAATGTCTGATAAATATTTGTCGTAACACTTGGCAAACACAAAAACAATTCAATTTTCTTTTTCGGGTCAAAAACTTCGTTTAGACAAGATAAAAACAACTGCTCATCAATAAACTCGTCTTTGAGTAGATTTGATTTTTCTGTGATTATAGTCGTGTTTGTATCATATCCCAAAAGTTGGTTTAAATAACTCTTTGAAAAGTCATTTGTATTTTCTGTTGTTTGTCTTGCTTTTAATTCGGAAAGCAAAGTTTGTTTTACTTCCTCATTTTCATTTACCCATTGGTCAAATTGCTTGTGAATATTTTTGTTTGCAGTATCGTAACAATAAAATTGATACGAATCGTTTTTTACGTTAAACGTAATTGCAACAGGAATTTCAACATAAAAATTTTGTTGTCGTTGCAATTCTGCATCTGTGAAAGAATATTGCTTTTCAGGGTTGTAAATTTCAGGAATTTGAATTGATGCAATTTCTTTCAATGCAGAATCGTCAATCAAATCAACAGCAAATTGTTTATTTGAAGTTGAACCTTGCACAAATTCAAAATACTGTTTGGCTTGTTTGTGGTTGCCCGTTGTGTGGTCAAAGAAAATTGTAAACGGTTTATTTTCTGTAATTCTAAATTTACTTTTCTTTTCAGCGTATTCTCTGCCTGTTGATGTTAGTCTGCAACTTGAAAAGTTTATATCGCCTCCGTCAATCATTCTTCCAAATTCTTGTGATGAAAGTGATTGAAGTGCTTCGGTCAATATTTCTTTTTCAGCTAAGTCAAGAATTTTGTTTGGGTTTACATTCATTCCTAAAATGTCTCCAATTTCTTCGAGACTTAATGAGTTTTCAACTTTAAGTAATTCGCAAATCACTTTATCAAAAGGGTTGAAGGGAATTGCTTCTGTGCAAGTCGCTTTAAACTGTGCTTTGGTGTAATGAAAAGCAAAGGGAATATGACCGAGATAAATTTCGGCATTATTCATTTCTTGTGAAATGCACTTGTAAATTTCTATGTCAATATCATTGCTCATTTATACTTACTTAAAGTTTTATAGTCTTCAATAATTAAACCCTCTTTACGAATAATGTCAATCGCATTTTTGTAAATAGCATCTCCATTTTTGTCTTTGTAGTTCTCAAAGAATTTGAGATTACCAACAACAATTAAAAGCCGTCTTGCTCTTGAAAGTGCTACATTTAAACGTTCGGGTGCTTTTGCAAAACCGATGTCAGCATTTTTTTCAATCAAACCGCCTTTAATCAATTTATCACTTCTTACTGTTGAAACGATAATGATATTTCGTTCCATTCCCTGAAATTTATCAACGGTTTTCAAACGAATTGGTAAGCCCAAATCTTTTTGAGCGTATCGTCTTACATCTTGTAGTTTTTTCACTTGATGTCCGTAGAAACTGATAATGCCAATTTCTTGTTCCTGCAAGCGTTTATCATCATTTTTGATTTTACCCCAATGATTAAAATACTCCTCAAATCCTTTTGAGTTTTTCAGGTATTTCAAAACGTTTTTTACAGTTTCAACTTCTTTTTCGTTTACTCTTGATGTTCCGCTTAGTTCTTCGGGTTCGTTTACATTTATCCAAATCGTATGAATATCGGGCTTGATAAAACCTTCATTCCAAAAGCCGTGATGTCTTGAAAATGGATTGTTCAAATCCTCTGTGTCTGCGTTTTCAATCAATTCTTGTGCAGGTTCAAGTCCTTCGTCTGTTTCACCAGTGTAAAATTGTTTGATTACATTGTTGATTTTGGGGTGCATACGATATTGAATATTCAACCGTGCTGCAATTGATTTGGGAACTTTCGGGTTCATTATCAGTCGTTCAAACTGACTTGTTTCGACAAATTCTTTGCCTATTTCTTCTGCAAGTTTTACCGCTCTTTCGCTTTTTAGTTCCGACAATGCTTCTTTAAACTCTTTTTCATTGAGCATTGGTGGTAATTGCTTATGGTCACCTATTACAACAGATTTTTTACCAAAGCAAAGCGGTAAAAGCATTTCAGGCGGTGTCGCCTTACTTGCTTCGTCCATTATTACTGTGTCAAATTCAACAGGAATCCAATTCCATTTTTTAGTTGGTTCTTCTTTAAATTCAGGTTTAGAATTAAATATGAACTGATAACTCTTTGAAAAATCTCCACTACCACTTGAACTACAAGTGCTACCTACCACATTAGCATATTTGAAATACTTTTCTTTGAAAAGTTGTTTTACGCTTGTTTCGGACTGTGTTAGTTCAAATGCCCAATCTTTAAGAGCCGAGGCGTATTTCGGATTTATTTCTTTGTGTGATTTTTCAGCAATACGATTCATCCAAATTTGAACAGCATTGTTGTATGGATTATCAGGTGCGATTTCTTCTTCGTCCTCGTTTTCCTCTAAAGAATCTTCTTGAAAATCGACTGCCACAAATTTTTCATCAATCCATTTCATTATCCTATTGAATGAATATTTTTTTCCTTCTTCTTCAAATTTGGTGTCTTTTCCAAAACGCAAAGGCTTTACAAGTGTATGCTCTTTATTCAAAAGTTTTTCAATAGCATTATCTACCGCTAAATTTGTTTCAGATGTAAGCAAAACTTTTTGCTGTTGATTTTGGCTGATTAGTTGCCAAATCAATTCTGCAATTACAGTTGTTTTGCCCGTTCCTGGCGGACCTTGCAACAAACACAAATCTCTTGCGTGTAAAGCAGATAGGATTGCTTTACGTTGCGAATCATTTAGTTTCAAAAGTTCATTTCGCTTAACTCTATTCCATTCTTCGCTATCAGGCGAAATGTCTTTAAAAACTTCTTCGGCTTTACTAGAATCAAAAATAAACTGCCCTAATTTTTCATTAACGGCTTTGCCGTTAGGTTTGTCAGTCGGTGCAACAACCTTTGTCATTGCTTGTTTTAGCCAACCTATTTTTGCTTGGTCGCCAATTAAGTTTGGTTCAACCTGATTGATAGGTTTCTTTTCCTCAACGTATTCAAGTAATTGTTTGGCTAACTTTTGCTCGTCTTTTCTTCTTGTTGAAATTGAGAAAATCAAACTTGATAAGTCAGATTCTTGTGCAATCAGTTTTCCGATTGATAAATATTTTTTTCTGTTTCCTTCTTCTCCAATAGGAACTTGAAAATCAACATTTGCGAGGTCGCCAATTCTTTCAAAGAAAACTTGTTTCTCTGTTTTGTTCTTTAATAGGTTGGTTTTAACCTTAAATTTAAAGTCGGGTTGTTCGGGTGAAATAGTAAATTGAAATTTATTTATCGCTTGCAGTTTTCTCAATTTCTCTAAACATTCTTCTTTTGTTTCAAAGTCGTAAGAAATTGTTCCCATTAAAGTATTCGTTTCAACTTTAAAATCAAGCGTATAAATATCTCGTTTGATGTCGTTCCAAAAATCTTCGGTAAAATTGGAGGCAAATCCTTGTTTACTATATTTCCTTTGGAACACATAAGATTTACGCATTAAGACATTTTCTTTACCGTAAATTTTTTGTAGTGTTCTTGCAAAAATGGTTAAATCAAATTCATCTGCTCTATATACAGTAAATATGTTGTTGGTTGGTTTGGGTAAAAGCAATTCAGGAACGTTTGTTCCCTTAGAAAATTTATCGCCAAAAGTTAGATGATACTTTGTATTGAGTTTAGAATTTGTGATAATATCATTTCCATTGTTGATTACCTTAAAATCGCCTTTAAATTCTCGCAGTTCATAATTTTGGCTATCTAAATAGCCAACTAAATGATGTACTGGAATATCAACTGGCGTAACAACTAATTTTTGATGTCCTTTTTCGTTTTTTTTATCAAAGACAAAAATTCCAAATCCTGCATTACGAAAATAGTTATTTACTCTTTCGGAAATGTTTAAAGGTTTTAATTTTAAAATTGTTGCAATTCCTTTTTCTCGTTCAATTTTGTCCTTGAACTTTTTATGTATTATCGCATCAAGTCCACGATAGATGTCGTCAAATTGTAAAAATATATTTCCTTCATCATCAAAGGTTTCGTTTATACTAAACTCGTTCAGTAATTCTTCTTCAAAGTCTTTGTATTCCGAACTATCATCAACAAACAAATCAACTTTGAACTTGTATCGGGTCGTTTCTCCACTATCATTTTTTACTTCAAAGGGCTGATGATACTTCTTGACCTTAAAAGGTTGGGCGTTTCGTTTTAAAAGAATGTCTTGTGCTTCAATCCATTTTTCCCAAATTTCACGGTCGTTTTCAATTTTAGTTTTAGGAAGAATATCAAGTTTCTTAACTCTGTCAAATAAACTAACCTGTTCCCTGATTGGAAACCTTGATTCGTTTATGTCAATGAATACAAGTTTGCAAGATTCTTCAATGAAATATTCTTTTTCTTCGGGAATATAAATTGGCTGAACTATCCGTGATTTTTTATTGCTTTTAACCTTAGCTTTGTAGCTGAAAGTTTTTTCGTCCCAATCAACGTAAAGTTCAAATTGAAATTCTTCGTCTGTTAAAGGAATAATAATTTTCTGTTCGTTGTCTTTTACTTTCAGAAAATAACATTTCAGTTCTTGTCCGTCAATAAGGTTTTTAAGTTGTTCAAATGTCTTTTGATTAGAGTTGTCAAAATCGGCAATAATTTTATCGTGCCAACGAACAATCAGTTCAATGGCATTACCCGCTCCAAATATGTCCTCGTGTATTGGCATCTGAAAATTTAAGAAAGTTGAAAATTGTATTTGATTGTGGGCTGGAAAAATTGGCTCTTTTGGTTTTGCGAAACGGTCGCATTGTGTGTCGGGGCAAAACCAAATGTGCCAATGTGCGGTTGGCTAAAATTGTTTTTAAAAAATGTGTGTTGGGGAAAAAATAAAAAACATAGAATAGGCAATGAGTGTTGGCTTACTCGTTGTCCGTTCGTAGTATGGTCTGTATGTCGTTCACTTTTCAAAATGGTTTGTCTTAGTTTTCCTGTTTAAATTTTGTTCGTCTGTTCGTTGTTTGCACGGTCGTCATACCATTGGCTATAACGGTTGGGTATTTCTGTTGGCGGGGATTATTATAACAGGTCTTTGTACATATAACGAAATAAACAACTAGCGAAAACCTTTATGATGTGAACTTCAGCCCCGCTAATAGAAATACTTTGTTATGTGCTGTGCTTTTTAACGATATTCTTTAATTTTTTGTAAAATTATTGAATCTTTTTTGTCCGTGTTTTTATTAATCAAGAGATTTAAAATTTCTGTGTAAAGGTGTCTTTGTTTTTCGTTTGGTCCATTCAGCGGATTCATTTGTACTAAATTTCCATTAGAATATAATACAACAATATTTGTTGACATTCCATCAAAAGCAGGTGTGGAATTTCTATCGGAAAAATCTTCGGATTTTAATGAATCTGAAATTATCTTTATTTCTTCAACTTCAGATTTAGTCAAGCTTATTTTGAACGGATTTAGCTTTGGACGTTCATTTATGAATTCATTATATTCAATTTCCTCTTCTTTTGAATGCTTACCCTCTTTATTCGGTGGTGGCGGTGGCATCGGGCTATAAGAAGTTGGGCTGTAAAAAATTAAGTAGCTTTCTTTTAAGTTAATGATTGTTTCAGCAGGTTGGTGAAAAGTTGGATAATACCCAATTTTAATCAAAATAGGTTCAACATCAATATTTCGCGCAACTATTTTCTCATTTTTCTTATCGCAAGAAATCAATATTAAAAAGCAAAAAAAACTTTGTATAACTGGTTTCATAGCATTGCACATAACGTCCGGCGTATATGGAGCGTTGCGGCTGCTGCCCCAGATCTCCGTACAAAATCCGGACTTTAAACTTAGCGAAAATTCTGATACAAAAGCAGACTTCCGCAATCCGCCATATACGATGTTACCGCCCGTACGCGCGAGGAACATAAAACCGGAGCGACTTAGTGATCACGAAATGCCGGAACCCGTTGTCCTGCTCTCGGAAAAAGCCCGGATTTCCAATGCTGAATTAATTACAAAAACGGATTTTGGACCGGCGGAAGGTAGTATGGGCGGTAACGGTTTGCAGCTACAAGAAGTTGGCGATTTCGGAGACGAAAACTGTCTGCCACCACTGAACTTGATACGAAGCACAAAGCTTCAATTAACCACTGAACCGCCAATTTCTTGTAGGTGCTGTTACCACCAGTGCTTTCTTGTCTGTCGAGGTTTGGATGGCCTGTTTTGCTTACTCTCATTTGTCTTTCTGTAGTGCGGTGGGGCATTTTTTGAAAATTTCTTTTTCTCTTGGGTTGGCTTTGCAAGCTCTTTGACAAAGCTTTGGTTTCAGCGTAGGCTGGTGCGGCTTTGGCAATGTGCTTGCAAAAAAGCGTGGGATATTAGAACTTCTCGATTTGATTTATTCCTCTTGTTACTGCTGTGTATTGCCATTTTAATGATGGAATACCCATTGTGTTTACAAAAACTTTTTTCCATTCACCGCCTTGAGCTTTGTTACAAGTTATTGCGTATCCATAGGTAAGTCTTAGAGCTCCAACGTATCTATCGTCACCCGGCATATTGCTGTCTCTAAAAATCTTGTTCTTGGTGTATCTTTGTCTGCGAAGTTCATTTTCCAGTTTTCCGTCTAAAACTCCCCCTGGAGACAGGATAGTCTCTAAAAGTGCATAGTCTTCAATAATAGTCTCGGTTTCGCTGAATAGAACTTTAATTTTTACTGCTACGAAATGAAGTCCTGCAACCTGTTCCTGTAAATTCCAGTCAACTGATAAAAGCACAACGTGGTCACCATTGTATAACTGTATTCCGTTTCGATACCAGTTTTGTGTCACCATCAGCAGGTCACCTTGTTCCAGAATCTTTTTAGCATTTCCAAATATTCTTTCTCTCACCAAGTCATTGAAAAACTTGTTGGCTTTATGAGAAACACCTATGGCTACTTGATTTTCAAGACCGTCTTTTTTGACGTTTGCTGCGTATTTGTCTGCTGCTGCGTATATGTTTCTGTTTTGTGTACCTTTAATTGGATGGGATTTTTCACCTCTGTCAATAGCTTTTCCTGATATCTGTTGCGTTCTCAAGAATATAGCTACCATCTTCTTGTCTTTTCACTTCAGTCAGTAAATAGGAGTTGCCTTTCAGGTTGAATGTCCTTTCAAGGAATTCCTTATTCAAAGCATAAGATTCTGCTTCATCAATTGGTGGAAGTTGGTATCGGTCACCAAGAAAAATAATTTTGTTGTTTACGTTTGCATTTTTGATGTAGGCAATTAAGTCATAGATTAAGCCTTTCTCTACTTGAAATAGATTCTGTTCCTTATCAATATCTTTCGGAATCATCGAAGCTTCATCAATGATATATATTGTTGGGTTCGCATTGTGTCCTAATTTCAGTTTAAAGGTAACCTTCCCTGTTTCATTGTCCGCCTTTGGAGCATAAATCATTGAATGTATTGTCGATGTTGTAGTTTTAGCTTTTCTTCCAAGAATTCTAGCAGCACGCCCAGTTGGAGCTGATATTTTATAGGGCTTACCCAATTCATTCAAATAGCCAATTAAAGCAGCAGTGATGGAGGTCTTTCCAGTTCCTGCAGCACCACAAAGTACCATAAAATCATACTGGTTTTCGGATGAAACAAAGTCTTCCATTGCTTTAAGAACACCTGATTGTTCAACCGTTGGCTGAGTGAAGTGTAAAAACTCAAATATTTTGAAATTCACTTTTTTTAAATTTATTGGTTGAAAAAAATAGTTGTATTAACTTTAATTAATTGCTTCGATTTCATTTCCAAAGCACTTTTTATAGCTGAAATATTGAATCTTTCTAAATTATGCTTTATAATAAACTTACTTGCTAATGAAATTGCATCTTTTCTTTTTTCTTCTAGTAATTTTATGACATATTTAGAAATATATTCATCATTTTCATTTACTAATGCATATAATTCATAGGCCTGTACATAATATTTGTTTTTAAATAGTCTATTAAATGCTTGAAATAATAGACCTTTTTGTGTTTCGGTCCATTGAAATTTATTTAAGTACGGAACAAGCCAAATTAAAAAAGTAAGTTTTTTAAGATTGATTACATAATTCAAGTATATGAGCATTTCATTGTGATTGACACTATTCATAAGTAACTCAAAATATTTTTTATCTCTTTTGCCATATGGATTCCTAAAAGTATTTCTCTTTGAAAGAAAAAGCCTATCTGCATCATTTAACTCCAATAGAGTTAAGATCGACTCAATTGGTTGAAGTTCAAAGTTTGATATGGCCTTTTCCTTCAAAGATTCTTCTAATTCATTTAACGGTTTAATGGATGTTGTTAAACATTGAGAAGCTAAGTGCATATTTTCCTGACTAAGATTTATAACAAAGTTGGACTTTAGACTCTCACTCTTAAAAAGGTCTGAATATAGTTTCAGGACTTCTGACCATTCAGGCTTGCAAGCCAATTCCTTTATATCTAATATTTTTCTATTCATCTACATTTGATAATAATTTTCCAACCATTTAGAAATTTTGTAGGAATCCCTGCTACCCTTTTTATGGAGAAGATTTATTAGATATTCTTTTGAGTACTCATTTCCGAGTTTATATAGGCAAATTAATTTTAAAACAAGCTTATAGCTTATCCTTTTTTTTATCAAGGTTAGTGCTTCTATTGCTTCCGCTGCTTGGTCACTTGAAATGGAATATTTATCAAAAGGCAACAAATAGGTAATAATCCATTTAGAATAAATGTTTCGCCTATTTCTTATTAGTTTGGATAGCAAGGAAAAAATAGTTTCCTGATTTAAATGACTTAAACCAATATAAAATAGCTCACGAATATTTCCTTTAGCGTAATATTTTTCCAGAAAATCCAAAAAATAATTTTCATCACCTAATTTCAGAATTACAATAGTTTCAGTAATTAAGTCAGGCTTTTCCTTGCCATTTAAGTATTTTAAGACGGCAATATCCTTGAGATTTTCTGTTGTATTAGCATTTTTTTGAGTTGATGATAACTCACAATCAGCCGCTAATGATGTATCGCTTTGAGAAAGGTCAATTATAAAATCCCCTCTTTCCTCTTGGGTATCGAAAAGTCCTGAATACAATTTGATTGTTTCAGCCCAAGCTGGATCATTTTTGTATTTATCAAGAAGTGCCTTAGCCATTGCCTGACGTAATTAATTGCATCAAAAATTCGGCAGCATAATACTCTTGATACAGCTCGTGACTAAAGCTATATTGGTTGTTGTCAATTACGAGTATATTTAAGTCAATGGCTTTTCTCAAGAAATCAAGCAAGTTTATTGGAACGCCCAACTGCTCTTTCCTTTGTTCCAAAAGAGGAATAATGTATTCGTCTCTATCAAGTCCAGAATTTGAACCTGTCAAATCACGAGTTTGAAAACCTAAATAGCATAGTAGCATATGAAACAATTCAATATCAAAATCAATAATTTGTTTCTGTTCTCTTAGGTAAAGACTACGCATAAATGCTCGAATTATTTTCCCTTTTTCATTTGGTATTTTGCCTTCCTTTAAAACCACAGCAATAAGCATCGTAAGCATCAAAGGCGTTTGGATGATCCGCTTTAATCGTTCGTTCGAGTTTATTTCATTCAGGAGATAGTCTTTTACAGTTTTGCCATTTTTGGTGATGAAATCATCGATTTGTTTGTCACCCATTTTTTGGAGAGTAAAAACAGGAATTTTTCGTTTTAATAGATTATTGTCAAATTCTCGGTTGTAATGTTGTGGTCTTCCGGTAAACAAGAAGAAATTTTTCGGATATTCTTCCAATAGGTTATTGATTTGATTGAATACCGAAACTTTAATATTTTTCTCAATCTCATTCAATCCGTCAAGAAAAATGTTTAATCTGCCTTTGTTCAATAGTTCTTCAAAAATTGCAGAATCAAGTTTCAATTTTGATTTAATCTTTTCAAGAATAGAGTCTTTATCAGTTAGATTTTTAAGTTCAAGGTAAACGGGGATGTTTTTTTTGTTGTCTAACAATGCTGCTTGAGCATCTTGTAAATGAAGAAAGAGTAATGTAGTACTTTTCCCCATCCCGACATCACCAAGCAAAACCATCTTTCTTTCTTTTATGGTCTTCCGCAAATTATCAATTGTACCTTCTCTTACTTCTTGATCTTCCTCTGTTTCTTCTTCATCTGATTCAATTAATTCACGGGCATAAAGGTCTACTTCAGTAAATGTTTCTTTGCCTTCAATATGCACAAATCTGGATTGCAGAAATTTTATTCGTTGAACTTCGGAATTCAAATATTGACTAACATCAAAAGGATTAATAGCAACTTTTAATGCTTTTTGATGTTTGTATGTGGCATATAAGTACATTACAAAAACACTTCTAAGCTTTTCCCAAATTTCACTGTTACTCCAATTTTCACATTGATGGCTCTCGTCATTTCTTAAATCATACGAAACCCAATAGTCATCTTTGAATGGAGATTTCTTAAGATCAAGTGCAGATAGAACTGCCGAAAGTCCATCCTTATCATTGTGAATGTTCAAATACATTGGTTTGTTAACCAAGAAAAGAACTTTTCGGAGATATGGCTCTATTTTAACTGCATCACCGAAATATGTGTTTATATCGACTCTAGGCAGTTTATCAATGAAGATTCTATGAAAAGCATTAGGTACTCTCTCCGTTAGACCATTAATTTTTCCATCTTTAGTTTCAACAGGAAACTGTAAAACTTGGATAAAGAGGTCTAGAACTTCATCAATTTTGAGTTGTGGCTCTTTTGGAAGTATATTCCTTGTTTCGAGTTTAATCTCATTTTTTATTGTTGTCCAATCTATTTTCATACTCATTTATTTTTGGTAAAACGGCTCTTTTGGTTTTGCGAAGGGTCGGCTTGCGTGTCGGGCAAAACCAAATGTGCCGTTTGTGCGGCTGGCTAAAAGAAATTTTAAAAAATGCGAAGGGTCGGCTTTTTTTTTTCCTTCTGTCACCTGTCCCAATAGCAAAACACAGTCAGCTTGAAAGTCTGTCCGCTTGGTCGTTATGGTCTGTATGTCAAGTCCATTTTCAGTCATTGTCTTGCTGTGTCGTCTGTCTTTTTAGCATTGGTGGTAACGGTTTGCGGCTTGGCGTAGTGGCGGATATTTAGCACAAAAGTTCAATCGAAGAACTGCACTTGAACCTACCACAAAACTGTCATACGAAGCACTGCACCCGCCATTACGCCAAACCGCTGTTGGTGGCTGGTGTTCTTGTTGTCCGCTATTTGATTTTGTTATCAATTTCTGTTTTTGTTAGTCAAATAAATTTCCTTGCTGAAAAGTTGTTGTGCTTTTAACTGTCGGCTGTTTGTCTAAAATTTTAGAAACAGTTTCGTAAACATTTTCCTGTGTTATTATTGTGATGTCTCTTTGTTCTTTGATTAAATCTCTGTTTAAGTCAAACATTGGATTGTTTTCGTCAATATGTTTGTCATACATTACTGCTCTCGGAATACCATAATCTTTTGCGTAACACATTGCTAAACGAGCACCACTATCAAGTTTTTGTCCAAACATTTGCCAACGTTCAGCAGAATTTTGGGCATAGCTTGCAGCCAAAACAATTGTGTCGCAGAACAACGCTTGTAAGCGGTCTCTTTCTTTATAACGACTACTTAGTTCCATTTGGCTTTTAAAATCAGTTCCATATTCTGTAACAAGCAAACCACCTTCTTCTACAATTTGGAACGCTAAACCTTTATTTCTAACTGGCATTATACTACTGAGTGGGCTTGGCAAAACTGCAACGGTTCTACCATTTGAATCTAATGCTTGTTGATGCGATATGCTGTCGCAACCAAATGCTAAACCACTAACTATGGTTGCACCTTTTTTTACAAATTCAGCAACGATTTTTCTTTCCCTTTCTTCTATATCGCCTTCTGGATTTAATAGTCCAATTACAGTGATGTTTGAGTTGTCAATACTCAATAAGTCTATATTGCCTTTGTAATAAAGAAAAATAGGTCTTTCACTTTCTTTCACATTGCCACGATGTTTAGGAAAATCTTTATCTCCCAATGCTACAATCCCGTCACAAATTTCATTGTCAAACTTTTCCAAAAGTTTATTTTCAAAATTATTTCTAAGACGTTCAAATTCATCTTCGTTTGTTTGTTCACCTTTGATTGTTTTGTTTAGCAAAGACACAATAGTTTCAATACTTTCGTTGCCCTTCAAATTTTTTACAATCCAAGCATTTCCAATTCCTTTGTAGGATTTGGTTGTTAAAATATTTAATGCGTTATGGGTATATTTCATTGCCGCTAAATTATTGATTTCGTGATACAGTTTTTCCAATGGAGTAAAAAGTAACGGAGTTAGCTCCTTTGTCCATTAATGCTTGAATTGCATCTTCATCAATGTTTACACTTTTCGTGTATAAATCATCAATGAGTAAAATGTCTTTGCCATTGACCTGTCCTGAAATTGTGCAGGTCTCTTTTGTGATTCCTGGATATGGCAAATTTCCGTCACCACCTTCGCCATTTCTGTCTAAATGCGTTGTTCTTGTGTTTGTGTGTCGCACAATGTAATTAGTTCCGTTTTCAAAATTCGTCAATTGGTCAACCACATTACTAATTACCCTTCTAAAGAGTAATTGGTCGGCTCTATAATAATTTTCCGCTTTTGAGCGTGGAACAACACAAACAGCAAGATTGTTTTTTCTTACCTGTCGAAGAATTTCTGGTAAATCTTGCCTTAATATTGCTGATAATTGTTGTTGGACGTTAGGTAGTCTTTCAGGAAATGGGTCAACGTCATTCTTAAAGGTCCAAATCAGATTTTCAATACTATTGAGAATTTGCCACGAACCACCACTATTATAATCAGCGTGATAAAATGCAGTTGTATCTTGATGGAGAAATTTGCTAACTAACCGAATTTCATCAGAATCATTTACAAAAAATCCCGTGTTTGCAACTCTGCCCCTTCGTCTTTCTCCAATTAGATTTCGGAAAAACTCTTCTCGGTGACTTGGGACACCATACCATTGGTCTTCTGATAAAATTGAAAAACTTTCCATTTTTTTATTGATGAATTGGGTTAATGATTGAAATACCAGCTTTTTGAGCGTCCGCAATTTCGATTTCTTCATTTTCAAAAGCAATAACAAGATTGGGCGGAACGCCCAATTTTAAAATTGCGTTTTGAAATTTGTTTATCTTTTTGCCATTGTCGTCAAACTCTCTACAAAAAATGTAGCTGAATTTATCATCGAGTCCGAAATGCTTTAATGTCGTTATCGCTCTGTCTTTACGGCAATTGGTAACTAAAACGGTCTTGTTTGTTTTTGAATATCTGAAAAGTATATCTGCTATTTCTGGGTTTAATTTTGTTTCGTGTAGAAAGTCGTTGTAACAGGTTTCCTTTTCTTGGATTATTCTTTCGTATTCGTTGTCTGTCAAGTTTGGAACAGCGTTTATAAGACTACTGCGGTTAAAGCGTTTGTCAGAGTTGTATGTTAAGTCGTGGTCTGATTTTGTTACAGAAATTATTGCTTTCTTGTAAGAAAGAAAGTTTGCAAGGTTTGTATCTACCAATGTTCCGTCCATATCGAAGAATAAAACTGTGTCTGACGTGATTTTACGGTCAAGGTCTTGGTTTGATTTGTCTTGTTGCTCCATTCTTCTGTTCCGGTTTTTGTTTAGGTGGTCGTCCGTTACACTTGCCACCAACGTCCGGCGTATATGGAGGGTTGCGGCTGCTGCCCCAGATCTCCGTACAAAAACCGGACTTTAAACTTAGCGAAAATTCTGATACAAAAGCAGACTTCCGCAATCCGCCATATATGATGTTACCGCCCGTACGCGCGAGGAACATAAAACCGGAGCGACTTAGTGATCACGAAATGCCGGAACCCGTTGTCCTGCTCTCGGAAAAAGCCCGGATTTCCCATGCTGAATTAATTACAAAAACGGATCTTGGACCGGCGGAAGGTAGTATGGGCGGTAACGTGCAGTTATATGCCGGTGGTAAATCTGCCGTCGAACTTGCGCAGCTTTTCAATGTCCATAAAGCGACAGTGTATAGAATAATAAATAGCAGTAAGTAATAAAGATATTAATAACTAATTGCATAAATGCTTATGAAACCTATTATTGATTGCAGGTGTGTGTCGCTCTGCTCACGATATCATTTGTGGTTATACCTTTTGAAAATCACATAAATACCAGTCGCTTATTTTGCAGGACTACTTTTTTCGCAAAAGAAAAAGAATCTGAACCAATAATTAGTGTGCTGTCAAAATCTCTTTTCATAAATTCTATTCTCAGCGCGCTGCCGTACGCTGCCCTCGCATTTCCCCATCCCTGTAGGCCTACCAGTCGGTTAAAAGCTTCAACAAGTTCTTGATCAGTGAGTTTTTCCAGACTTTGCTGGTAATTGTAGTGGTCGTTCTTCATTTTTATCTTTTTTAATGAAATTATAGCTTTTCAATTTTACTTTTTTCTTCCGCTTTTTTTGTCATATCCATCTGTGGATTCAAGTAGAATATTTTGGTCACTATATTCTATAAGAACCCGGTTCTGCGAAAAGGTTTTCGCCAGTAACCCTGCTAGCGCGGTAACAGTTTTTCGGAAGTGCTTCTTCTTCTTCACTACGCTTCCCGGATAATTAATGAACCGGATCGCCAGATGCTTCTCGGTAAGGTTTCCACAAACGAAATCAAATTCGTAAATCCCCGGGCTGAACATTAGTTGGTGGTCTGCGCTCCTTTCCAACTGCCAGTTCTGGATGTAGGCGACATATTCTGCTTTGGTATAGTATTCACCGGTATATCCCTTCTGAAGCCCAATATTAATGGTTCCTGTATATTTATTTTTACTCATGGTTTTAGATGTTTTTCTCACCGTTTATTTCATCACTAAATTTAACCCACCGGGCAACGAGCCGGTCAAATTGTGATCCGTATCCCTGCATCATTGCTGCATAAAGATTAATCTTGTTACTGTCGGTCAGTTTGCTGAAAACATCTTTTCTTTCTTCCTCATTGTAGGGAGTTATATCAATCATGGTTTTGTTTCCTTCACGCATCATATATTCAAAGGCAGAAAATGGATCGGTTTCACTGACATACTTGAAAATGCCGCTTTCCAAGACTTCTTTTAAAACGGTTTTAAAGAAACTTTTGGTCCAGTTACCGCAAAGATTTTCCGGGAAAATACTAGGGTTATTTCCTATTCCCGCATAAAGCATTTCCACATAAAAATTCATATTAAATTCCAGACTGTTTTCTCTGCTGTCAAATTTGAACTTGTCAAAACCCCGCTTCCAGCTGTTTGCGTTTACGTCCACCATGATATACAACTTATCCAGATACCTGATGAGCTCAGGCATAATCTGCTGTCTTTCCTGTTCACACATGATTTCACCGCTGAAATAATCCCACTGCACGGCGTGGAATGGCCTTAGCATCGTCAGAATAAATCCTCTGGCTTCATAGTCGTCTTTTTTCGTTACAAAATAACTCCGTCCCTCATGGATGTAGCGGTAAATAATTTCCTGGGGTGCAAACGCTTCGCTACCAAGGGATGCTTCCTTGTCGGCTTCATCTATAATCGACATTGCAGGAGTATTGATGAATTCATCAAGTACCATAAATTCGCCGTCTTTTACTTCACAGATTTGCAGAACTTTTTCAAAACCCGATAACTGAGATTTACAAAGCATAGCGATCTTCTGTCCTTCCAAAGCAGCCTTCAACTCCGCGGTAATCTTTGGTGTAGTTCCGAACTGCGTCCCGATGAAAAAGGGGATTCGGGAATCTTCCTTCTTTACAAACTCCTCATACCGAACGGTATCCGTTTTGGATTCAGGAAGACTGTTACTGTGATAGTGGCAGTTAAGTTTTTTAAAGGTCACAAAGCGAGTTTTTTCATCATTTTCAAACTTCCGGTACCAGTAATTCGTCTGCACATCTGGCAGGTAGTAATTAATACTCTCACAGCCACTGTAGCGATAAAAAAGTTCCTTATAAATGGCGGGATATTCAAACTCACTGTATTCTAACACACGCTCATCTTTTTCCTGTAAATAGGCAAGAAGTTTTTTGCTTACAGAGTCCACCAGTGTTTTGCCCCAATACATTTCGCAATACATCATACAGTCGGTCACTAGGACTGTTCTGAGCTTTTTGGTGACAGAATTATTGCTGAGTATTTTTTGTCTTCCTTTTTCCGGCAGTTTGCGGAACTTTTGATGAACCGTTTTTAAGGTAGTCACGATGTTGTCCGCCATACTTACCAGATTGTTTTTCACGCCTTCTTCAATAAAGTTGATGTTCTCAGCGAAAAAATCCACCTTTATCCCGTCATACGGAAAATGAAGTTCCAACTCCAGATAGTGGGGGTGCTCGGTTTGGGTTGTGAAAAGAATGTTTTTACTGCCTGAATTTACATGATAAAGTTTTTCAGTTGTGGTGTGCTTGGTATCTGTCATTCGTTCTGCTTTTTTAAATTTACTTTTAAATTGGAATAGACGGTAGTGCTTATTTTAGTGATTTCGCTACAAAAATCCTCTCATTTCTGAAATAGGCGATCTCTTTCCTTTTACCGTTTTTCACTTCATAGATTCCTAAACCGGCTATAAGGCCTGAAAGTTTACTTTTACCGAGTACTGCTATTTTTTGCCCTTCCAGTTGTCCAAACTTTTCATCCGTAAAAGTGGGAATGAGTCCGAATTGCGTACCGAGAAAAAAAGGCATAAAACCTTCTTTTGGTGTTAGAAATTCATCTTCACTTACAGCGCCATATAGATGTTTAGGCATCTCGAATTGCGGGTTAGGTGTTCTTATTGTCTTGAAGCGGATATGACCATAATTCGCATCTGCTTGAAGATTCTCCGCCCAGAAAATGGTCTTTTTTAAGATGATGTTTTTGTCAATATCTTTTACAAAATCGTTCTCATCAAGTATCCGTTCCAATTCTCTTTCATAATTTTGTGCTTGAGGATTAACAAAATCAATTTCTCCGGTACTAATTAGATCCGAAATGCTTTCTGTGAGGCGGGTGGCCGCCCGTTTACTGAGGAATTGCAGATCATCAGCATCAATCTGCATTGCGTCTAAGGCATTTATCGCAAAATCAAAACGTCGCTTTTCTCGGTGCAGACTTGCTGCCATCGAGCGCACGTGTTGCTGCAGCGGTGCTGCGTTCACAAGTATCTTTTCACTGTTTTTCACAACTGTTTCACAGATTCGGTACAGAGCATGTATCACCGGTTTGGGATCTACCTGAACTTCTCTCGTGGTCAGTCCGTGGTTTTCTTTGAAGTAGTCGAACTTAACTGCTACAAAGGGATAGAGTAGTTCCCCTTCAAGATAGAAATCCTCTTCTTTGATTATTTTGCAGATAATGGGTTGACTTCCGCAATAGGTTATAACAATTTTTTCCATGATGTAATTTTGATTTCGCTGATATCTTTAATGTTATTGCTCAAAAAATTCCTGTTGGATAAACCAGTCAAACGTTCCGGTTTTTTGGGTGAGTATCTGTTCAGATAACAATTCTATTCGGTCGTCGATGCTTTTTTCCAGGTAAATTTTCAGTAAAGGTTGCAGTTCATTAAAAGAAGGAGTTCGCGGATGTTCTGCAAACCGTGTCCTGACATCGAGTTCTGCAGATTTTCCATGTCGGATAAAGTACAACGCCAGGAACTCAAAAATTGCTTCTGCAACTTCTGATGATTTCTTAGGACTGTAATCTGTACCAGAAAAAAAGCTTTTCATAAAAACTTTCAGAAGTTCGTCCTTATTTCTTATATAATCTTCAGTTTTTCTGTTGTTGAATTTTTCAAGCGTCTCCAGCAATCTTAAGAAATCTGTTTTCATAGCCTCCCGGTTGGTTTGTATCGTATCACAAATCAGGTAGGCCTCGTTGAGAAGGGTTTCGGCAAATGCATCACTTTGTTCCTTGGCTTCATTCTCAGTGGTGCTAATACTGCTTCTAAATCTGAAACCGCAATAGGGCGCGAGAATTTCAACTTCGGCGTATGTAGCCAACACCACGTTAATCTTTCCGATGATGTGGCAATTCTTATTAGCAATATTCACGACACTTTTAATCATATCATTTATCAGGTTGAATTACAGTAAAACATCGTGGAGAGGGTGGAAACAGATTGGAAGGTTACCTTTTATTTTGGCGCGCAGCCCTCATTCCAAACCACCGTTGAGGGTTAACTCCCGGTTGGTGTTCCGCATTTACCGGAATCTCCTGATGATTGTTCAGCAAAGGTATGTGGATGTTATTGAAAATAATTATTGCAAGTGTTGTAATATAAGTACATTACGCAAATTTTTCCTATTATACAAGTCTTATTTTTAGTTCTGAAAGTGTCAAGTTTCCCAGCGAACAATGCAGTGTAAGGGTGATTTTTTGTCACTTTAATCCATATAATCGCACAGGGCGTTTATTTATCCGTTATAAATTAAGCGGCTTTTGAGTACAAAGCAAATGCTTTTGCAAGGTTGCAATAAATCAACTTCGCAACGACGCTGACTACCTTTGACAAAAGAAATCTAAAATGAGAAATACAATTGTAGGAGCCATTGCCGGCGACATTATCGGCTCAAGGTTTGAGTTTAATAACTACAAATCAAAGAACTTTAAACTTTTTAGTGATAAATGTACCTTCACGGATGATACCGTACTTACCATTGCAGTTGCAGATGCGCTTATGAATCAGCGCGATATGGCAGAAACAGTGAAAGCATATGGCCGGAAGTATCCGAACCGCGGCTACGGCGGAATGTTCAGCAACTGGCTTGCTTCTCCCAGCCTCGATCCGTACAACAGTTTCGGGAATGGATCAGCAATGCGTGCAAGTGCGGCAGGGTTGTACGGAAAATCCCTTCAGGAAGCGATGCTCTGTGCACGCAGATCTGCAAAGATTACGCACAGCCACCCCGAAGGCATAAAAGGAGCGGAAGCTGTAGCGGCAGCGATATATCTTGCCCGTGTGGGTAAAACTAAATCGCAGATACAAGATCATATTACGTTGCTGTTTGGTTATGACCTGAATTTCACCTGTGATGGTATCCGCGAGACCTATTCCTTTGATGAGACATGTCAGGGGACTGTACCGCAAGCCATTGTTGCTTTTCTCGACAGTAGTACGTACGAAGATGCAATTCGGAACGCAGTTTCAATTGGAGGAGACAGCGATACAATTGCCACCATTACAGGAGGAATAGCCGCTGCTTTTTACCGCTCAGTTCCTGCTGAGATCCGCTCCTTTGCGCTGACGAAATTAACGCCGGAACTTAGACGGACCGTGCACGATTTCGAAGAATGGTGTGCAGGCAAGCGGTAATTTTTCTTATTTTTAAGAGCAAATCCAGAAACCTTGAAAATAAATCTGATTTATTCCCCCGACGTTCATCCACAGTCTATGGATGCAATACTCGAAATCCTAAAAAGTGTTTCCGGTCCATTGGAGTTTTCAGTGCTTCATATGCGTTGGTCCTATGATGACAGGTACAACGTTCAACAGCACCGGTACCATAATGACTTCAGATTCAGGATAGAGTCAGAATATAAACTGCAGGAGTATAAGGCTTCCCTCGGTTATCCTTTAAGTTGGCGGGAACTCTTCTTCCTCTGTCAGAAAGCTAGATACTCAGAAAATATTCCGGATCAGGACTTTGTAATCCTGATAACAAACAGGCGTAATTCAATGAATTTCTTCAGTATGTTTGACTATCAGGGCGAGCGCAACGCGTTTGTGCAGTCGTCTGACTGGGATTATTTCCTGAAGTCTCCTGAAACTTATCCCGTTGCTTACGAAGTTCTGGCTAACGTTTTACGGATACTTATGAGATTTGACCTTACAGAAGATATCAAAAGAAACTTTCATCTGGATGCTATCGGCTGTATGAATGATTTCTGTGAGAATAAAAGCCAGATCATCCTGAAACTCCGGACTGCCGATTTATGTCATTCGTGCATCGAGCGTCTGGAGCGTAATGATGCCGATCAGCAGATTGTAGCGCAGGCACTGGATATCTTTGAGAAGATCAGGACAAGTCTGAAATTTTCTCAGGGATTCGCCGGTAACATTAAACCGAAAAAACTCACAGTAAGTCAGAATGGAATGATGACAGCAGGCGACACTGAAATTTCGCTTACTCCATTGGAGAAAACAATTCTTATTTTCTTTTTGCTTCACCCCGACGGTATTAGACTCGCTACGCTCGATGACTACGAACTGGAGATTTTCGGAATCTATCAACGTTTGAAAGCCAATGCAGCTCCTCAAAATATCCGCAATCTGGTGGCTAATTTCGACGGTAACTTTGCTTATAACAAATCAAGGCTGAATAAGAAGCTCCGCGAGCAGATTGGCGAACCTCTTGCCAATTACTATATCATCGACGGGGTGCCGGGGGAAAAGTTTTCTGTTGCGCTTCCTGAAGATTTAATCTGGGTGGATAAGTCTTTTATTCCTGTCCACTAAATTCCTATTTGTATGTCGCTATTCATAGTTGCGCTGCAACCTTGCAGAAAATCAATTGGGGTTGATTGATAGTTAATTTTGTTTTTGAAATTAACACTTAACCTCAAAAATCTACATGTATGAAAAAAACTTTGGTACACAATCTCATTATTCTTGATGAAAGCGGCTCTATGGGTTCAGTCTATGATGCTACAATCGACGGTTTTAATAATTTCCTGAAAAACATCAAAACGTCTGCAGAAGAATTTCGGGATCAGGAGCACAAAGTTTCATTCGTGAGTTTCAATGCAAACAGCATTAGATATATTGCAGAGAATGTTGTAACAGATGCAGTCCCGGTCCTTACCCGTAACAATTACCGGCCAGCTGGTGGCACGCCGTTATTCGACGCCATAGGTGTCGCAGTAAACCGCTTGCGCTATCGTACAGAATATTTCCCGGAGATGAAAGTTCTGGTAAGTATTTTTACAGACGGGTTCGAAAATGCGTCGACGGAATTCACCGCGAAATCCGTCAGCAGTCTGGTATTGTCCCTTGAGAAGAAAGGCTGGACGTTTACTTATATCGGCACCGGCCACGACATTACAGATGCATCAAATTATCTAAAAATAACAAATATAATGTCCTTTACCAAAAGTAAAAAAGGTATCGACACAATGTTTGATACCGAATTAAGAAAAAGAAGAGAGTTCTATTCCAATATTTCCTTAGGAAGAAAAGATAATTCCAAGGATTATTTTGACGGCGAAAAATAGGACACCTTTCGTAGTGTATTACTCAAGCTTTTCCCGCAATACTCTTCATCGTTTCTGCGCTGTTTTGTATATATTTACCGTGAATAATACCCAGAGATAATACTTAATGAACATCCTTCATAAAATCACTCCTTTTCTTTATCAGCTTTTTAATGTGACCTATGGTGACAAAGTAAAACTGATTGCAGACATTACCGAATACTATACAATAAACCAGCATCTGCCTGTGGTCAAGGAAAAGGAAGGGATAATCTCCGTGGATATCCCTGTGAAACTATATTTAGATACCGTTTCCTACACTCACCTGATCAGTTTATGTGAGAACAAGCAATTTGAAAAGGCATATCCTGTAGCCGTAGATCTCGTGAGCAGAACCCCTTCTAATTCCGAATTGAACCGCATCAAAGGACAGATAGAATCAGAATTGGGCGAAACAGATAAGGCTGTTGATTCACTTATTGATGCATTGCGCTGGGATCCGAAAAACACTTATGCCTTAATCATGATGGGCAACATATTTGCGCGGGACAAAAATGATATTGAGACCGCAATGAAATATTTCAACCAAGCATCGGTCGCAGATCCTGAGGACAATATTTCCCTCAACAACATCGGTGCAAACCTGATGATCATGGGAAGGCTTGACGAAGCCCAGGAGTTTTTTGAAAAAGCTGAAAAACTTAATAATAAATACCCGAATACCAAATATGGTTTAGCATACGTCTCATTTTCGAAAGAAAATTATGAAAATGCATTTCAATATGTACTCCAGTCACTAACACTTAATAAGGTTAAGGATGGCTTGTTCGGTCAGTCAATTGACCTTGCTAAAGCAATTGCGGAGAAAGTGGATGCATCTGATGATGCCGCTATTGCACTGAAATCTTATGCAGAGAAACTTGAGCTTCTTACAGGGAAGAAAATTCAGATTCAGGAAGACACAGAGATCCCCACAGTTGCGAAGGTAGAACTGGCTGAAAATCACAACCGTGATTATCACCTGATTAAATATAAACCTGGCTATCCAGGTGTCACTCATCTGGTATTGCATGAGCTGACACATATTGAGCTGGCTGAAGAGGCAAGAATTGCGGGGAATCATATGCTTTTCACAGCTACTCATCAGCACAGGATTAAGTTTATGACTGATTACGAAAACTACGCTAAATTTCTTCAGAAAAAGGGCTATCCTGAAACTTCAATTGCAGGGGTGATGAACAGCCTTTTCGAGGGTCTTAATCGGCAGGTATACAATACTCCGATTGATCTTTTCATCGAAGACCGTTTATATAACGATTTTCCGGAACTCCGCCCGGTCCAGTTTGTTTCATTGTATACACTAATGATGGAAGGTCTGGATGCGGTGACAAGAAAGGAAATCGTAGATCTAACCGATACTAAAATTCTTTCCAATTCTAAGATCTATAATATTGTCAATGCGCTGCACTTTAAGGAGCTGTTCTCGTTTGATGCGATAAAATTATTCAAACCGTCTACGCTTGAATCCCGGCAGGCGACAAGTCTCTATAAGGAGTATGGAGATTACAGAAGCGATAAGGAACCCGGTGAAGAATACGAACTTTTACAGAATTGGGCAAATGATTTAAGCCTCTCAAAATACTTTCAGCTGGTTCTTGAATCAGAATACAAGAAGACAGCAATTGATCTTGACATTCCGGAGCTGAAAGATATCGACGAAAATACCGAAGCAGATCAGAAAATTGAGATGCATGAATTTCAGGAAAAGCATCAGGATGCGAATCTGAATCCTGCGGTCATGATGTTTATGGTAGGGGCGTTGAAATACTTCAAGGATAAATCTTCTGCAGAAATAAAAAGGACAGCCTTCGAGATCGCGACTATAGGGGTAAACGGCATCAATCCAGATAAACAGGATGGCTACAGAGTAAATTCAATTCCAGGCAGTAACTTCAGCGGTTACCAGCTGTTGGCGTATTACTATGTTAGTTTTGCGTTGTCTGCACCGCAGTTGTTACCGGAGCTGCAGTTACCTTTTGACAGGGAGTTTGAATCAGCAAAGGAATTTGTAAAGCCATAATCTTGTCAGAAATTAAAACACTAATTGAAAACACGACAGTTTTTATTTATGCAATGTGTGTCATTAGATGTGCCGTATATTGCACATTTAAAAACATTTTTGTAAGTTTACAGTAATAAAAATTCAGCGTTATGTTAATTAAAAAAGAAGGCCAGATAGTGAGATTCCATACTCCGCTGGCAGATGAAGACCCCAACCAGATTTATGTTGTCTTGGAACTGAAGGAAGATGGCGATAGGTCACGAGCAGATATTCAGGCACTAGGAACCGGATGGTCTTTTCCTCCCGTAAGTACGGTACTGCTTTCAGATCTGGAAGTGGTGGAAGTGGGCACAGCTGACCTTATCGGTCATCATGTTACGGTCAATAAATCGGATTATTCCCAGGCAGAAGGAAAGGTGATAAAGGTAAGCGAACAGAAGATTGATTTGGATCTTTCCGCAGGCGTTAAAGGAGTGGAGACTAATGTATGGCTTACGGTTTTAGACACAGATGGAGTGGAGCATCACGGAACTTTATATGTTAAGCCATAAATTTCTATTTAAAATCAGGAAATTATGAATACTTATCTAACTGAAAAGGAAAAATTGAATCATCCTTACTACAGGATCATGGAGCTGAAGGGTGAAGAACTTAATGAAAAGCTGCATTCATGGTCCAGACTTGAACTCATAGACTGGCTGTGCTGGAACGACCGCAATGGAGTGTATACCGACGAAGATTCCGTACGGGAATTTGGAAATGTACTTACAGAGGAGCGGGCAATTGAGATTATTACAGAAATGATTACGGAAGATTAGAAGATGGCAAATACAGATACTGCATATTTTTCAAATAGGTTAAAATCTGAAATTCTTGAAAACCGTGTGAAAACAGGAAGCTCTCTTAGGGCAATCCGTGAAAACCGTGGTTGGAGTCAGGAGCAGCTGGCAGAGAAAATGAATATTAGCCGGTCCACTATTTCTAAAATTGAAAGTGGGAAATTCAATTGCAGTATTGATTACCTCGCTAAATTTGCATCCTTCCTGGATTTTGAAATTATTCTGCAGGATTCTCAGCAGACCCTTTGATCTTTTGAATTAGAAGCTTAAATGTTTCTTCAATACTGTTTTTTTTCAGCTCACATTCCCACACCGTAATAACATTCCATCCGGTGCTTTTCAGTAGTCCTTCATTACGCAGATCTCTCTCCTATTTCCGCTGATCTTTTCCGTCCAGAATTCCGTCCTCGTTTTGGGTATAACAAAATACCTGCAATCCGTGTGACCGTGCCAAAAACAGCCGTTTACGAAAATAATAGTATTGTATTTCTTCAGTACAATATCGGGTTTTCCCGGAAATTTCCAGTCATTTATTCTGTACCTGAAACCCTCTTTGAAAAGTAATTTTCGTAGAAGTATTTCCGGTTTGGTGTTCTTACCCCTGATTTGCTACATGTTAAATCTCCTCTGATCAGGATTGTGTCTATCCGACATAAATCGTGGATTTTGAATTGTAAATGTATTTCTTTTTTCCTACTAGATAATTCCTTCAGCTTTTATTATTTTTGACCTTTTTTGGTCAATTAATTTAAATGTCAATGTTTTTAGGAGATATTTTAAGGCAGAGCCGCATTAATTTAGGCATATCTCAAAAAGAGATGGCTGATACACTTGGAGTAACTTATTCTTTCCTGTGCAAGGTTGAAAAAAATGAGAAGAAAATCAGTTTGGAAAAGCTTCAAGTAAACGCACTAAAATATCCTGTTGAAAAAGCAAAAGGCTCAAGTAAAAAATATAATGAGTTATGATTGTATATTCTAGTAAAAAACATTCCTTTAATGATGATGTCATCTGATGGTTATTTAGCTTGGCTGGATCATACCCTTCAGGTCAGACAAACAGCAACCCACTGTTGGACTCTGATGATTTTGATTTTAAAATTATAGATCGACCTGACAAGTTACGTGACATCATTTTTGCAAAAAATCTGGAGAACAATAAAGCTAGACTTATAGCAGGTTACTGCTGGAAATGGGTGAGCAAAAAAAATTATAATGCTTATGACATTGAATTCCCCGAGTATGATTTAAGAATGAAGTGGAATTTAGCCGATGACGGTACGAAATGGGTTATACAACCTGAATCCGTTAACGAAATCGGATGTATTCATACATGCCAAGGTTTAGATGTTGATTATATTGGGGTAATAGTTGGTGATGATTTAATTGTCCGAAATGGTGAAGTTTTAGTTGACCCCTCCGAAAGAGATTCTAATGACAGCACAATCCGGGGTTATAAATCAATGATGAAGGATAATCCTGAAAATACCAAAAATCTACTTAGAAGAATTATCAAAAACACATATAGAACCTTAATGACTCGAGGCATGAAAGGTTGTTATGTTTACTTTACAGATAATGAAACATCTGAATATTTTAAAAGCAAATTGTTCCTTTAAATAGGGTATTCCATCTCCTTATTTAAAATCCCCATTCATATCTATCACTTCTTCTATTATTTTCTTCATTTAATTTAGACTCTTTCTGTCAAAAAGACAAATCTGTATAATCTGTCTTTTAATTATCAGCATTTTATCATTTAAATGCGGACTATAGACCGTTGTGCCATTGTCAGCAATTAATAATATTTACATATAATAATTCTCATGGATATTAAATTACGATTTGCAGCAAAAGTTAAGGAATTGCGTGCTGCAAGTGGCATGTCGCAAGAGGTACTTGCCAACGCTGCCGGACTAGATCGAACATACCTTCAAAGTATCGAAAAAGGTAAGCGAAATGTCTCTTTAGAAACAGTGGAAAAATTAGCGATGGCTTTTAATATTGAAATTAAAGACTTCTTTAAATGAATTTAAAAAGATTTTCTGAATTAAATCAGTCGGAAATAGATTTACTGGTTAACAACATCAACACTGGAATTGAATATGAGTATGCCTTATTTTATTTGTTAACCACAGCCGAGGAAAAAACTCTGTTTATGAACTCGGTTATTAATATCCACCCTTACAAGGATCGTATAAAATCATTGATTACACAAATTAATATCGGTCCAATATTATCTTCGTTTAATGCATGTTCTTTTAATCCAAGTTCTTATTATTTAGTCACTCAAGATGATTCTGTTGGCCCATCTGACCTGATTGCAACCAATAAGAATGGTGACAAAATTGGACTGTCTGTTAAATATGCTAATTCTTGTCAACAAAATATATCTGGCAAACATTTTCTGGGAAAAGAAGATATTGACAATATAAAACCAGAATTCCATAAACTTTGCGATGAATATATTCACGAAATGACGCGGGCACATGGCTCCATAGAGAACTGGTTTCGTAAAAGAAAGACGAGTACCAAGACAGATGAAATAATTGACTTAATTAGAGATGCCGTGATAGAAAAGTGGTCGAGCAAGTCTACTGAGGAGAAACGGCTATTAATGACCAGGCTACTACAGGCTGATAGCCCTGTGAAATATTTCATTGTAACATTTAAAACAAGAGCCAATGCTCTGTCAACGGTGGTTCGGACTGATTTAGAATATAATTTGAATTATGATGCAATTATCTTAAAAAAGCACCAAACTTCAATTATCAGTTTTGAACATAACGGTGCAGTTTTGGGCCATTTGCAAATAAAATTTAATAACGGGATTCTAGAAAAAGGTACCGATAGTAACAGTTTTTGTACTATAAATGGAATAAAACTTAGGAGAGGAGCACCATTTACATCTTGGAATTTTTCACTGAAATGATTAAAGCACTACGTTCAAATAAAAAAATAATCATCAATTCAGATATTGATGGAGTCCTTAGCGGTCTTATTCTCCAAGAATATTTAGATTGTGAGGTTGTTGGGTTTTGTAATAGTGATAATAAATTATGGATTCTTGAAGATGAAATTTCAGATTATCGTCAATTCGTTTTTATTGATATGTTCGTAAATAACAAAAATATTACGTGTATTGATCAACATATAGTTTCTTTTAATGAGTCTCATAATGAAGAGCTTTCATCCTATGGTAATAAAATAAATCCTAATATTATTAGAGGTCGTTATTTTGTTCCTAACAATTCATACTACTCAAAATATCCCTTTGGTACAGTTCACTTTATAATAGCGGATCTTGAGAGAAATAATTTTGACTTAAAAAACATCTCCTTATTTAGAAATGATATAGAATTAAATCCCATAGAATACTTTTTAAGAGCAGATGATGCTTTGCTAACTTCGGTAATAAAATACAAAGACAATGCATTAGACTGGTGGAAATGGCTAAAAGAATATTCCTTAAACGGAACTGTCACCACTCAGTTCATGAATTATGTATATTCAGGGGTAGATCCGCATCTAAGTAAAAAAGGGGTGGAAAATCACCTCATGGGATATCCCTTCTACTGTAAAAAGCCCGATGGTGGTTTTTTCGAAATTCTTGATGCCCATTGTAAGATACTCCCTAATTTTAAACTTTATCTTGATTTTATAGCTGATAAAATAAATTTACCGCCTCTACGTATAAAAGAAAACTTTAAGATTTTGCAGGGAACTCCTAAAAGAATAAATTTTACTCACGCGGATTTCGAGGAATTTAAAAACCTCTCTACCGTTTCCGGTAAAAAGGTTTTTTCATATGCCTTTGTCAAATCATATGGCAAAGAGAATTCTTTTAGTTTTACTTATTTCTTAAAATAAGGCCAAATTACTGGGTTTAGTATAATGTCGCACTACATCAGCATCTCCTAAAAGAAATCGCCCAAAAAGTTCTACAACATCTACGTTAACTGCATTTCCAAATTGTTTATATGCAACCCGGTCATTTGCAGGTATCTTAAAAGTATCAGGAAATCCTTGCAATCTTGCACATTCCCTCGGAGTAATAAATCTTCTTCTTTCGCCTACAATTGAAGTTTGTGTTATTGCTACCAATGCTGGGAAGTGACTAGGTTGTTTTACACGTAACCCAGAAGGTCGAAAGTGCATTAGGGTGTTCCAAAGTGTCGGATTATCAACTTTTCCGGCTTGCCATTCAAATTTTGCTTTTGATCCCTTGAATAATTTGATGTTATCACTTTTTTTCAACCATCCATCTAGAAATTCTCTATTTTTAATATAAAGTTCATTATTTTTTAAAATGAAGGTGCGCTCCCATTTCGGTTTTTCTTCTAAATCCTCCGTCATATCCAACTCTCTCAATCGATCTGCCCATACAGGAAAACCTGGTAGAGGTGTTTTTATATTCCGTATAAATTCATCCCAATGTGAAATTAACTGGATTTCCTCCTCCTTTAATAAGTATTTTTCTAATTCTGCAATTTCCTCTTCATTTTGAAGTACTTCATCGGCACTTGCATCTTTAATTACCTTCTTGTCAAAATAAAAATGGTCAATCTCTCCCAAGTCTTCACGTTTGCACATAATAAAAACTCTTTCTCTATGTTGGGGATGTCCTAGAAAATGCGGACTAAAGATAATTGGCGTTTCGTGTACATTATATCCAATGCTTCGAATGTTTTCGTAAATAGTCCTCCATGTTAGACCGTTATCATGTGACGCTAAATTTCTCACATTTTCCAGTAACATGTACTTCGGTTTATGTTTTTTTGCAATTCTCAGAATATCATAAAATAATGTACCTCTGGGATCATTTATGCCTTTTCTGTTTCCTGCTTTTGAGAATGATTGACATGGAAAGCCTCCGCAAATCATATCATGTTCTGGTATTTCGTTCTCATCTACTTTGGTAATATCATCTGCGGGCATTAATCCGTAGTTATCTGAATATACTTCTCTACAATTTTTATCAATGTCTGAGGCAAATACACACTCACCGCCTAATCTTTCCATGGCTTGGTGGAAGCCACCAATTCCGCAAAAAAGATCAATGAATTTAAATTTCTCCAATTTATTTTATTTAGCCGCCAAAATTACAAAAAACAAACTGAGATATTTTGTTAATATTAATCGTAAAACTTTTATATTTAAATATAAATTATGTGGTAATATTAGCATATAACGACGGGTATATTCGTAAATTAACTACAAACTTGATGAGCAATAAATATATCAATCTACGAGAAGAACATCAGCCCCTCGCTCACTTGACCGCCGCTATCCTTCTTGTTCTGGCTGCCAATATTACAGTGTAAACTTACACATTTGCGAAACGGATATACACGGCCCATTATAAAATGTACCTTCCTGCAACGATGTTGTGCTTAACCATTATAATTGCCGATCATCGGAGATAAACAAGTGCATTATTGTAAGCCATGAAAAAATATTCTGACAAAATTTGATAAGAAACTGCCGATGGAGTTTTCACTATACTAACTTCTTTTAATTACCTTTAAAAAATCGTAATAACTCTTTCAGAAAACTCCCACTTTCCTTGGAAGGCATATACACATTTACGATTTTAATCTATCTTAAAATTAACCAGTCATTAAAACAAAAACTATACAACCTACAATTCATGGCGAACACGATCCGGGTTTTCCAAAATCAAATATTAAAAAGTATTATTATGGTTGGTTTTACCAAGAAGATAATGGCCTATAAGTTAATATAGATTTACGATTTAAATTATAAATATGGATAAAACAACTAAATATATTGATAAAGTTATCATATCAGAAGATTTTTATTTTGAGTACGGCAGAACAGCATTAATGAAGTGGTTAAACGATTTTAACCTTACTCCTCAAGAACAAGATGAATTACAGGTCTTAATAAAAGATTATGACCGTTTTTCGAAACTTCCGACAGATCATAAATTCGCAACTGTTCGAGAGATATTTTTCGAAATAGTGTCCTATTGTGATCTTCATGCAAATAGCAAGTCCGTCTATAATAAATATGAAGATAAAAGAACGCTGGCACGTGCAGGTGTACGAATGAATGACTGGTGTAATCACATTTACATATTTAAGTATGATCGTCAGAACACCAGCCCCTCCGTTAAGAATGCACTTAATATGCTTTTGGAGCCAAAAGATAATTTGAGTTATCTCAGTGAAGGCCATCGTAATAAAATCTCGGAGAAGTACCTTGGTAAGCCGTACAACAGCAGCACTTTTGCGAACGAAATAACCGAACATTTTTCCAAAGATATTGGTCAGTGGGCAAAAAATGCCGAGAACAATAGTTTATTAATTTCCCGACGCATATTTGACTTAGAGAAAGAATGGAATATTACAGAACTCACGTTTTCCCAATACGTTAAGGATTTCAAAAAATATGTTGCAGATAAACAGTTACCCTTTATTTTTGATGCTAAAAGACGTACCACAAAATATTTTTGGATATCAGATGTTGAAGGCTATTTTTTAAATACACCGGTACACTATGAAATTATAATTGAAAGTGATGAAATCTCCGTCGATTTACACCTGGAAGGAACAATAAAACAAAACTTGGAAATAGCAAAGTTGCTTGATCCCTTACCACCTAATCTGGAATTAAAACCTTGGCGGTCGGTTCCCAGTATATCGCATATCCAAAAATTCACACTTACTGATGAAGATCTTGTTGAAAAAACAGCAGAGTGTTTGGGAGAACTTTTTGAAAAAACTTACCCACTTTTAATCCAAACTTTAAAAACCCGCTATCCTCTAAAATCCCTACAAATGAATACATCTGATGAAATAAAAGAATATGCAGAGCTGCTCTCTTATAAGAAACAAATAATTTTAAAAGGTCCACCTGGAACAGGCAAGACCAGAATGGCAGAAAAAATAGCTCAGTTCATTATCGCTGATCAAATTGACTATTCCTCTAACGAAAAATTTGAGTTGACAAAAGACACAATCAAAAACTACATAAAGCCAGGGATGACACTTCCCAGCAAAAGTGGCATCATCTATACTGTTCAAGAAATTGATGAAGTGAAAATTGGTATCAAATCCGATAAGAGTAAAGTTTGGTATCCTTCGTTTAATAATATTATTCGCTCGTACAATGAAAAGTTATACAAGGGAAAAAATAGAGGCAGTGGTTTTCGTCCGTACGAAGATGCCATCGCTATTTATTTAGAGAAAAACATTCCTGCGGACTCTTTAGCACAAGTAGATCCCACTACACTTTCCGTTGATAACAGTCCCTATTATAAAATTGTCCAGTTTCACCCCTCTTATTCGTACGAAGATTTTGTTCGTGGCATTATAGCAAAACCTTCAGATGAAACAGAAGGCATCGTATATGAGGCAGAAAATAAACTGCTTGCAGAGTTTGCTAATACAGCTTTAGATAATGAAAATAAAAATTACATTTTGGTAATTGATGAAATTAACAGAGCAAACCTTTCGTCTGTATTAGGGGAATTAATTTATGCCTTGGAATATCGTGATAAGGAAGTAGATAGCATGTATCAAATAGATGGTGACAATACGATTACATTGCCTTCCAATCTGCTGATAATAGGAACAATGAACACTGCTGATAGAAGTGTCGGGCATATTGATTATGCAATAAGACGGAGGTTTTCATTTGTTGAAATCCTTCCAAAGAACCTGGAAGGACAAAAAGACATCACATTTGACTCCACACTATTTAATAAGGTTGCAGAGATTTTTGAAAATCACACATCAGAAGATTTTCGGATAAACGATGTCCAATTAGGCCACTCATATTTCATCGATAAAACCTCTGAAGGAGGACCAATGAATGTTAGGTTAAAATATGAAATTAAACCTATTCTGATGGAATATGTTCAGGATGGTATTTTGAAAGAAAGTGCGATTGAAGCAATCGAAAACCTCTAGTGCAATGATCTCTTTAATTGAACATTTTCAACATTATAGGCGTTCTCTGGATGAGGACACGGATAGTTACCTGCGATCACTCCCTGCCGGTAATTTTAAAAGATGTTTTCAAGATAACGAGGAAAAGCCATGCTGCTCTATTAACATTAAAGAAGATGTAAGCGGTGCTAAAACATATGAAATTGAAACTTCATACTTTATTGGCGTTGACAGGATCCGTGGGTTAGGTCGTTCTATTATTGTTGAACCAAAAATAAACACGGTCGACTCTGAAGTTAATGTGTTTGCAATGCTCTTTGAAGCCTTGTCTGATTATGAAAATTTCAAACATCTTGACGGTCTTTATGACATAAACTTCGATTCAGAACCAATAATCGTTCATCAAAAAAATGATGTACTGACACCGTTTTTACTAATTCAATTTGTGCAAACCTTAGCTGCATTGGTAAAGAAAGGATTAAAGAAATCATATTACAGAACTACTCAAAATCTGGAATCAAAAATTAAAGGTAAAATACTTGTCAAAGATCAAATCAATAAAAATGTTCTAAAAAACAATAAAACTAAAACCTTTTGTGAATTTGAAGTTTTTGGATTTGATACCGCACAAAATCAATTTCTAAAATATGTTTTAAAATTTGTCAAAGTAAATCTAAATAAATATCCTGTAGAACTCCGGGCTGCCATTTCAGATGTTTTTAATTTTATTCAACCTGCGTTTGGAAATGTATCTGACTGCTCTTTTACTAAGTTTAGTACGCGTGAAAAAAATCCGTTTTATAGCGAGTACAACCATTTATTTGAAGTAGGAAACTTAATCTTGAAAATTCAAGGCTTCAATACTTCAAATAAAGTCGCTCTTAAAAGAAAAATTCCACCGCATTGGATCGATATGAGTATGTTATTCGAACTTTACGTTTTCAAAAAATTACGAGATATCTTTCCTTTAAAAAATGAAGCTATTTATCATCGAAAATTTCTTGGAGGCAAAGAAACGGACATTATAATTACATCAGACAATTTTGAATGCGTAGTAGATTGTAAATACAAGCCGCGATACGCAAATCTAGATCCTTCTTTAGAAGATTATCGACAACTGGCAGGTTATTGTAGAATGAAATCTGTATATAAAATATTGGGAAAACCTTTTTCAGAAGTTATAAAAGGACTTATAATATACTCTGATCAAAATGCTGCTCTGGACATAAAAAAGGAAGATTTATTCAAGTCAAATGCATATGAATACGTTGATTTTTTTAAGATCGGTATAAAACTACCGGAGAAATAATTATCAGCCCAACCGGCTGTAATTTGCATTAGTTTACGCTTTGCCTGAAAAAATTATTATTAAATTTGTTTAGCACCGTTTCTAATAGAATATGCATTTATATTTTGTTGGATAATTCTACAAATCAAATTTAATTATGTGTTATTACGTTGATACAAACTTCACTAAAAAAGAGATAAAAGAAATCTACGGCGTTGGTTTTGAGGGAGAGGAATACAAACCGACTCAATTTCTTACCGGTTTTTCCCATGCTCTTTTGCCTGTTATTTTGGACGACAATCCTGCAATATGTACAACAGCAAATTGGGGGTTAATTCCGTTTTGGGCAAAGGACAGGAAAATCCAAAAGCAAACCTTAAATGCAAAAATAGAAACGGTCACTGAAAACCATCTTTCAGAAATAATCATAATCGCCGGTGTCTGGTTTTGGTGAAAGGTTTCTACGAATGGAAATGGCTAGATGATAAAGGCAAGGAAAAAAACAAACATTTTCTCACATTACCCAATGCAGGTATAATTTCTTTAGGAGGTATCTACGGGAACTGGACTGATAACGAAACCGGTGAGGAACTTACTAGTTTTTCAATTGTTACAACACAGGCTAATGAACTGATGACCGAAATTCACAACACGAAACACCGTATGCCGGTTGTTCTTACTAAGGCTATGGAACGGGAGTGGCTAACGGATCGGGATATTCAGGATTTTGCTTTCCCCAATCACGAAGCGGATCTACTTGCAGTGAATCTCGACCAGTCTACCGAATCTACAACACTATTTTAAAATCATTAATATGAATACTTACCGCGACCAAATAGTCATTGCAATTCAGGATCTGATAATATGTCGGCATAATCTCTTTGATAACATTGTAAACCTTGCAATGAAAGGAGAGTTAGGCCATCTTGACGGAGCAGTAGACCAAGGTGAAACCTACGAATTTAAAATGAATCATTTCAGAGGCCTTAACGATAAAACTGTTAACACTGTGATTGAAATTTGCGACCTGATTGATAGCAAAATAATGATTTTGATGGAGGAAAATGGTATAGACTATAACGAAGTGGATTTTGAAAATTAAATAACATTTGCCAATAAGAAAGGAGTTGCTTGAAATCCCCGCCCGCCACAGCAAGTAACATAATGGCAATTATAGGACCTTTCCAGCGCTACGGGGAGTGCGTCCTTTCCGCTTCGCTTCATTCCCGCACCTGCCATCAGCCAAGGTCCTATAATTGAAAATTATGTTAAATGCTTTCCTTGCAACGGGCGAAGCCCTTTTGCGCCAACGCCACCCAGCCGCCAGGGCAGTTATAATTTACAAGGTCATTTCCCCCATCGAAGACCTACAATTCCCCGCCACCCTTTCATAGGATGCAGCAAAATGGTGCAGAGAGCATCGGGATTAGCCAGTACCTCCAGTATATTGCCACTACATAAAGCGGTTTTATTTAATCAGCGGTTTTTATGTAGTGGCAATACACTTCCGGCACCGCGCACAGCAGTATTCCGGGCAGAACGAAAATAGCCTTACCCCCACCAATATTTCCAGCAGACGCCACAAACACTTGAATTTTATAGGCTAAGAGTTTCAGTGTGTTTGTGGCGCCTGCTGGAAATGCCAACCGCGAAGCATTTTCGTCCCGCCCTCCATACAGCTGTCTTTCCAGCCGCTGTTACCACCCGGTATCTTTATAAAGAGTGTCGCCGGTATAGCCTGTCGATATCCACCATTTTGCTGCGAGTTGTCTGCCCAGTTTTTGAAAGTTATATTTCCACAATATTGTTGTAAATTAGAAAGGTATAATTAATCCCTCCACCTATGCTGAAATTATCCCCTGAACTACGGAAAGTAGTTGACGATTTCGAAATTACAGATGATGCCATTTGTTTTATGACAATTTCGAAAGACAACCTTGACGATATGCGTTCAGGGATTAAAAATGTTGAATACCGCACGGATTCTGATCATTGGATGAAAAAATTTTTTATTCAGGATAAAGTAGGGAACCTTTCATTGAAAAAAAATTACACACATCTTTTGTTTCAGAACGGTTATAATCCAGACAGCCCACGAGTTCTTATCGAACTTAAAGGAATTTCAAACGGTCGACAGTCTTTCCCGGGAAATCTTTCCACTGTTGGCCATTACATCTATACGGATTTCATTAACCTCTTGTTGGGGAAAATTCTATATGATTCCGATCCGATTCAACTTCGTTCCTCAACAAAGAAGGGAGCGTCTAATAAATCGGCACCAAAAACTAAATCATTTTCTACGGTGCCAAAAAGCAAATCTAAGCCGGTCAAAAATATCTCTGCTTCTCAAAGTAAAATAGTCAGTAGCACCCCTACTATTACTTGGACAATTACGGGAAGTGATCAATAATCCCCGCTTTCCCATGTTCCTCCAGCACATAGCCGGCATTCACTTCACGGTCGTAGCCGCCCGTTACATTACTGCCGTCTATGCGCTTCCGTCACCGCGCACAGCAGTATGCCGGTATTCCAGATTTTTATTATTGAATTATGGTTCTGGCACACCGGCATACAGCTGTCTTTGCCCTCGGTCCCTGAGGTCCCTCGATGGGCTCGCAGCCGCTTTAAAGATCTCGCTTCGATTCAAAGTCTGTTTATAATAAGCAAAGGGGTTGCGTTCACCTCCCGACGACCCGGATGTGAAAAAATAAAAAAAAGAAAGTAAAGCTATACAGTCAGGAAATTTCCTTGCAATTTCAAGCCCTCCGGGTTTTTTGAAAAAAATATCTGCGCTGAAAAAATTGCGCCTATATTTTTTTCAAAAAAATATTGCAAAGAATTTTCCTTCCCGAGAAGGCGGAGCACTTTCTTTTTTTTTTTTTTCTTTTGAAAAATTTTCATCGAACCAGGTTTCTTTAAACCTAAACTACGCTTCCCGACAATGTCCGCACCTTCCGCTGTGAACATATCGCCACATGACCAGACCCAAGATCCCCGAATCCGATCTTTACATCTGAAAGATTATTTGATTCCCACTTTTCCCACACATTTCCCGTACATAAGCCATACTTATTTCGCCCCTTTAACCAAAGCACCGCAAACGGATGCAAACGAAATATAGAGTATGAAAAAGACCTGTCTTTCGGACAGGCCACAAACTAAATTAAAATTCCTAAATGGGACTTATGTGCTATTTTATTGCGTCCGCAATGGGGGTTTCAGGCGATCTTCCGGGAATTTTTTCGGATTTTTCGCCGTACTCCTCTGAGCTGGTAGCCGTCTGACTTACCGCGCCAAGAATGGTTCCGCCCAAAAGCAAATAGCCTCCAACGGATATTAGCGCTGCTGGCAGCGCCACCGGTGCTGCTATTAAAGCGCCACCAACCGCGGACAGACTGAGGCCAATATTTCGGATAACCCGGAACCATTTAGGAGTCGGTGCGGAAATTCTGCTAACCAGATTTAGATTCCTATTTTTCATGGTCGTGATTTTTAATTTGCTTGAGTTCAATCTTATTGATTCTTTGTTCTAAATATTCGACCTTCTGATTCAGAAGTTCGTGACTGGTCTTTGACTCCGATCTGATCAGCATTCCGGTTGTTTTTACATCCGATAGATTTTCACCCATCTTGCGGAAGTCCGCGTGAAGCTGTTTGATAAAATATGCTACAATCCCCAACAGGACGCTGCTGATGAAACCGAACAATACGCTAAGTGTTATTTCATTTGCCATGAGTTGTCGTTTTTAGAATTGAAAAATATTCTGGATCTCAATCTCATTTTCTTTGCTTCTGGCTGCCGCCAGAAGTTTCGGGTAAACCTGTCGGTACGCGTCCGCGCTCTGCAGCACCTGAAAATCGCCGTCTTTTTTGATGTAACTCAGTCCGACAAGCGGACAGCCTGCGGTATGGTCTATCGTGTTACCCACATGGATATACACTGAATCATACGTTGGCAGATCATCAATTTCAATCATGCCCTGATGCATGGGCCCGTACTTTTGGAAATACGTTTTGTTCATTCCGCCCCAGGTGTTGAGTCTAAGCTTGAAATTCCCTTCGGGAATTGCGGTCTTACTTTTAATCTTAACCTGTCGGATTTTATCTTCCAGCAGAAAACACTGGAATATGCCGTCAATATAAAGGTGAGAAAGTGTGCTTTCTTTGCCTTGTGCTACTCTTACAATCTTTGTTTTCATAATCTGGTGAAGCTTAAAAATGAATGGATGAAATAAAAAAAAGGCTTCCCGGTTGGAGAAGCCATTTGACGAAAACATCCTAAAAAACTTCCACAATTTTGAGACAGTTTCCAGTAGCAAACGGATAATATTGCGTATTAACTTCCTGGAAAAACTCGATACCTACACACTGAATTACAGAAACGTTTGCACCCAAAACCGGAGCTCCCGGTAGTTCCGCCGGTATCGTAGATCCTGCGTATGTCGCGTTTAAAGGGAGATAAGGAGAATAGGTAACTACACTTAACTCATTATTCACCGCGTCATCCGGTTCATAAGTTCCTGTAATCGGATTATAAGAAAAATCAGCGATCACAGCCAAAACATGAAGCATGCGGAAATGGGTTGCCCCTGCAGGAGAGGTGATAAGCTCAGCAGGATTAAATTCAGCAATAATCAAATCACCGGCATTCCTTTCCACCTCATGGTTAACATCGAAAGGCGCATTGAACACCCCGTTAATTGATTGGTTCTTATTGAACTCGAAACCTGCCAGATAATTTCTTTGCGTAGAAATCTCCACTTTTCGGTACCCTCTGGCTTCGGTTCCGTCCTCCAGGTTGATTCGCTTCATGATAGAAGTTAATCTGCCTGTTACCTGAGTATCGGTGAATTTTCCCATCAGTGCAGATAGAGCGGTTCGCACCGCTTTCCCGGCGATGGCGCAGCCACCGAATTCGTTCATATTTTCCCGGGTACGTTCAAACTCCGGAGCTGTTTTTACCTGTTGCGCGGTCGGACCGCCAACCATACCGGCAAAAAATCCTTTTTGCCCTTTGATTTTGAAATGTCTAACGTCGCCTATGGTTCCGACGTATTTCATGAGACCTTTTTGTCTTGCCATGATATTAAATTTTAGAATTGATAATCTGAAGAAAAACACTGTTGTCTAGACAGTTATAAATTTCCTGAATTATCTTTACATTAGCAACATATAAAAGACTGTAAACCAATGAAATACAACGCAACAAACTACAAAGACGATGCAATGAAGGGTAGCACTGAAGAAAATCCTTCTGCTAAATATTTTAAAATCCCGGGCATTATTACCGAAACATTCTGGATCGTCGAAAGAGTTCTGGATGGTGACAGTATAACTGTGAAAGAAGAATTCGGTCCGGAACGTAAAGAAATCCGCCTTTATGGTCTTGATGCACCGGAGGTGCATCTAAGCCGAAAGATGCGCGAGGACGAAGCTAAAAGCCGTATTCCTGCCAGTTTACTGCTGCAGTTCGGACTACAGAGTTTAGATTATGTACTACAGGTGTGCCCTCCGGGCACCCGCGTCACACTTCTAACCGAAAAAAAAACGAACTGGACTTCTGGCTGCGCCAGTTGGCCTACGTCATTCTGCCTTCCGGCGAATGCCTCAATGAGCTTCTAATAGCAAATGGCTGGGCAAAAGCCAGCCATTCGTATTATTGTTCAATGCTTACAGAATATCAGTCTTTAAATTTCCAGGCGAGGCAGCAACAGCATGGAATCTACCTATTAATCTACGTTTTCTGATTTGTTGTACTTATGTTGTACTAAAGGCAGTATGGGAGTAAATAAACACCCTGTTAATAAGGCTTATCTTAAAGAGTTGTCATAATACTTTGTTAGCAGAAGTACTTGTTAACGATATATTTCATAATTTGATTGTTTGTTTGCACAATTTTTATTGGGATTCACATAAAACAATGAATCGTTGCGGAACTTTAAATTTTTCATTTTGGAAGATGGTATAAGATCTCGTGTAATTTTTAGGTTGGCAATTTTCTATTGTTGTTTCTATTTTTTCCCTTGTGACAATATATTTGTCTTCGCAATAAGGTTTAAAGCTATTCATGTACAAGCATTCATTGTGCATTTTCGAATTTAGATATATTGTATCATCTTTCATTTTCCAAACTCCATTTGAAAATGTCTCACTTAAATGACTTCTTTCCGTGAAGTGAAATGTTTTATTTTCATTTAATACTAGTTGACCACTTGTATATGGATCCCGTTTTATATTCCAATTATTCACAACGTTTATCTCGTCAATATTTTCCTTTTGACAAGAAGTAAAAATGATTGAAATAATTAAAAATATGAATTTGTAGCGCAATGTTTCTGTATTTCTGCTAACGGTTGGGTATTTCTGTTGGCGGGGATTATTATAACTGGTTTTTGTAAATATAACATAAAGAATAACTACCGAAAATCTTTATGATGTAAACTTCGACCCCGCTAATAGAAATACCATGTTGTGCGGAGTTTTACTATTCAACTTTACTGTATTCATAAACCATCTTTTGATTTGTTATACCACCATATTGCATAAGTATAATTTTATTCTTCTCTAGTCTAATTTCATAAGTTTCAATGAATTTGCACCTGTCTTGGTCTGCTCCAATCTTGTCTATGAATAAACTCCCTTTTTTTGAATAAATAATTCCTTGCTGATTTTTATTGTTGAAAGACCATAAATCTGCAGTTATAAAACCATTAGGTTGAAATTTTATTATAATGTTGCTCGGTGTCCGAGGTTCATTAATAACTTTACTTAAGTTGCGCGTTGCTTCGTAGGCACTTGTTTGGCGATATTCAGAATTTATGTCAATACTTCGCAACACTTCAGGATTAAAGAGTGTAATGTTTTTGAATTCAAGATTTGAGGGAAAACAAACACCGCAAGAAATTGTGGTAATCACTAAAAATATTGATATAGTTAATTTCATTTTCTGATGACAATTGTTTTGAATCCGAATTTTCATAAATGACGCACAACGGTTGGGTATTTCTGTTGGCGGGGATTATGATAACTGCTTTTTGTAACAATAAAAAAATGAACAATTAGCGAAATCTTCATGATGTAAACTTCAACCCCGCTAAT
Organism: Kaistella rhinocerotis; assembly: GCF_030243905.1. Lineage (NCBI taxonomy): Bacteria > Pseudomonadati > Bacteroidota > Flavobacteriia > Flavobacteriales > Weeksellaceae > Kaistella > Kaistella rhinocerotis. Next base: position 930,569 of record NZ_JASSYY010000001.1, read on the forward strand.
AGAAATACCGTGTTATGTGCAGTTTCTATTTATGTTTAAGTGAATTTTTAATTTTAGTCCAGCAATCAATTTTGATTTTTGTTTTTTCAATTATTTCAGTTTTTGCTTCGCTGAGTTGAGAAAGCAATTTTTCATTTTTATCAATTTCTTTTTCCGCAAAGTTTAACGTCTTATCAATTATGGAATTTTGTTCATTAAATTTCCCATTATATTCTGTTATTAAATCGTCTAATTGAAATATTATACTCCATAATTGTTCATTAGAATATTCAATTTCTTCGGTGTAAATATTTTTTCCAGACAAATGCGCTTCATTACTTCCTAAATCTTTAAATTTTATAGATTTCTTATCATTTGAAATTTTGAAAAATATTCCATCATTATATGGATTAATGAATTCTTCTATTTTTTCTTCTGAAATATTATTTTGAAAATTTTCAATTAGAATTTTGACATAAGGCTTACGTTCGTACTTATCAAAATAATACGGCGGCATATTTTTGTGAAGCAGGATAGATAAATTTAAGTTTTTAAGCTCAATATTTTCAATATACAAAATTTGGTTTTCGTCTATCATTTTTGTGCGGTTTTTGTGAATTGCACATAACGTCCGGCGTATATGGAGGGTTGCGGCTGCTGCCCCAGATCTTCGTACAAAATCCGGACTTTAAACTTAGCGAAAATTCTGATACAAAAGCAGACTTCCGCAATCCGCCATATACGATGTTACCGCCCGTACGCGCGAGGAACATAATACCGGAGCGACTTAGTGATCACGAAATGCCGGAACCCGTTGCCCTGCTCTCGGAAAAAGCCCGGATTTCCAATGCTGAATTAATTACAAAAACGGATTTTGGACCGGCGGAAGGTAGTATGGGCGGTAACTCGCTTATATGTATCACTATGTTATACAAAGCCAACATACACGCGGCGTATAGGTATAAAAAAACAATACATTATTCGTTTGATAAAAATAGAGAAAAAACACTTACAAATCATCAAACGGACTTTTTATTTGCTGCAGACTTTTCATACTCACGTGCGTATAAATCTCGGTGGTCCTGCTGCTGCTGTGTCCCAGCAGTTCCTGGAAATACCGCAGATCAGTGCCGCTCTCCAACAGATGCGTAGCGTAGCTGTGCCGAAGCCAGTGCAGTGTCACAGGTTTAGTGACCTTTGCTTTTTCCAAAGCCAGTTTCAAAACGCGCTGCAGACTTTGCTCACTGTACTGTTCTCCCGAACGTTGCCCCTCAAAAAGCCACGTTTGTGGCCGGTACGCTTTGTAATATTGCCGCAGCAGTTCCAGTACTTTAGCCGAAAGCGGCGTAATCCTGTCCTTGCGACCTTTAGATTGCCTGATGAGCACCACGTTCCTCTGCGAATCTATATCCTCTGGTTTCAGGTCAAGCAGCTCACTCCGCCTCAGACCGCAGCTGTAGATAAGGCACAGCATCGTTTTATGCTTGATGTTATAGAGAGCCTCCAGGATATTTTTCACCTCTTCTTTACTCAAAACATTCGGTAATATTTTAGGTTTCTTAGGCCGGTCAATTTTATCGGTTTCAATCTGTGTATCCAGCACCGTCCGAAAATACAGTTTTATCGCATTGGTCACCTGATTTTGGTAAGACGCCGAGAGATTTTTCTTCAGGATATAATCATTATTAAAGTCGAGCACATCCGTGTTCGTCAGTGCACTTACTTCCTTATTCCGGTAATAAACCAGAAAAATTCTTAAGGCCTGTTTATAGGTATCGATGGTACTTGCGCTGTAGCGTTTGGCAGAAAGCCAGCGGCCGAATTTCACAAGATGCTCCTGCCCTTCTGCTGAGGGCTCAGTGTCCTGTTTTGGGATCAGCTTAAATCTTCCCTGTTTTCCGGTGTATCCGGAAGATGCCAGTGCTTTTTCTGAGGATTCCAGCGGGCATCATCAAGCAGCTTAATCCTTCGGATCAGCTCTGCGTCCCGTTCAAATTCTACAGCAATGCGGTCGGTATGATGGTGTTTGATCAGTGTAGCTTTCCATCTCATGGCACTGGGCTTGTGAGAATAAAGGTAAATAAAATTCGGAAAGCAGTTTTTTTTAATGTCCGCACGACTTGCTGCACATCCCATCCGAACCGAAAATGTGTTCTAGCGGCACTTCCCGTGTCAGTTGCTTTATGGCAGCCCCTGGTTTCAGTCCACCTATCTGCAATATAACTGCAATATAAGTGCAATATTTCTCCAATAGATTATTGGAGATTCAGTGCTGTGATAATGCTTTAATGTTGTATCTTTATCGGACGGAACCCGTTGAAGGTCAGGAAGTAGAAGATTTTCAGAAAGAGCTCCGGAACGGTAACCTAAATTCACTGATTGTTATGGCAAATTTAAAGAAAAACGGGAACCTGAGCGGTGCGATAGGAAATATTGTTTTAGTAAATGATGGCGACCGCGTGTTTGCCCGCGCCATACCCGACAGCGTGAAACAGTCTCAGCGCACCAAAGAGTCATCCAAAGCGTTTGGGCTGGTCAGCAGCCGCGAAAAAATCTTCCGCCTGCGGCTACTGCGTGAAATGGGCGTTCCCGCCCTTCAATATTTCGCTGCCCGCCACCGCGCCCGGATACGGAAAACACTGACAGCGGAGCGCAGCGGCACCAGCACAGACAATCCCACGTTCAGCAATCCGCAGGCACTTGCCGGCTTCAGTTTTAATCCAAAAACTGAATGGCAGAGCTGCACCAATTTTTTCCCCGAATTCGTCATGCAGTCCGTCTCTGAAATGAAGGTTATCCTACCCGAAATTAAATGGAAAGAACAAATCATGCCACCCAAAAACAGCACTTCCGCCAGACTCACCCTGCTTGCCCTGACGGTAGATCTGAACATTAGCTCCGTTCCTTTAAACATAATATCAAGACTTGAGCTCGATATAAGCGCAGGCTCGTCTGCACCCGGCCAGGAATGGACTTTTCCAGTCACTTTCGCTGAAGGCTGGATTTTGATCGCAGCCTGTCTCAAATTTAAATCTGAGAATGAGCTTGAAGCCACGCAGCAGTTTGCCGCAACATACTTGTGGGCAGGCCTGAATGGTTAGGGAAGTACATGATTGTTTAAGAAAACCGCACTAAATGAGTCTCATTTTCACGATCCTGTTTTTGCCGGCTAAAACCACGGTATTGCGATCGATCCATTCACAGATATAAAGTCCTTTTTCCTCCGAAACCGTGGTCCACGTTTTCCCGGAATCATTTGAAAACTCAATGTTCTGGTCCCCTACCGCGAGAATTTCCCGGCCTTTTGATCCGGGTCTGAATTTCACACAGGTCTTGTAGCCGCCGTTTTTACCCGAGGCCTGAATCTGCCAGGTCTTACCACCGTCATGTGTCGTGGCAATATTGTTAATGTTCTCTGTCTGTTTCGTGTAATCTCCGCCCACCGCGATTCCGAATTTTTCATCATAAAAGTCGATTGAATAGATACCCTGCGAACTGCTTCCCTGCACAAATGGCGTGTTGAATATCTCCACTTTCTCATTAACGAGATTAATACGTATTATACGGGATGCAGCGCCGCCGCTAGCGATCCACAACCATTTTCCGTGCGAAGCAATATTGGTATTACTGGCGGCAAAAGCGGCTTCACCTTTTTTAAGTTTTACATTATTAAAGGCTGTATTATCTGTCGTCCAGGTATTTTTATCGTGATAATTGTATGTAGCCAGCCTAAGGTTTCCGTCTGCGTCCGGATCACTGAATGCAAATGCATAAGTATGATCAACAAAATGCAGTGCATCGTAAAAGGCTGTCTTCGCAGCATCTGTGTAAATGACGCGGTGGGTCATATCGTGCTTGTCGATTTGGAAAAAACGCGCCGGACTTTCGATATTTATTGCATAAAAATGTCCCGCATCCTGTGCAAGCGACCTGAACTGAAGATTGTCTTCGGACAGACTTATCTGTTTCTTGTCAGCGGTATCTCTCAGGCTCACGTAGCCAAAATTAGAATCGGTGCCGGCATACCAAACTTTGCCGTCATAAATCTGCAGTGCCCTAATCGAAATTTGGTCTTTGAATAAAGTCGCTACCTTCTGCGCAAACAGAATATTAGAAATAAACATGATCAAAACCGGAAACTTACCCATCCTTTTTTTCTTGATTTTTAAACAGTTTTCCCTCCACTGCCACTTGTCACCGCTCTCGGCCTCTGCGAAAAAGCACCTTGCTAGCAAAACAAGGCCTCAAATACTCAAGCACTCAACAACTCAATCACTCAATCACTCAATGACTCAAACACTCAAAAAAAGCCCCACAAAACGCAGGGCCCTCATTTATTTTTTAAATTTAAAATAATAGTATCCGTACAGAACGGCGTGAACCACGATCATAAATACTGAGAACATGATCAGACCGCTGTCATCGGTTTCCGCATTCTGATGATGCAGGTATGCCAAAACTGCCAGTGTAACTGTAAGTCCAAAACCGGAAATCGCAGTTACCGTATAGTTTTTCGGGCTGTCTGTAGTGTTGTTTGCCTTGCCAAGGAAAGAGTTTTTGATCCCGCGGAACAGATACACATCAAGACCGATCATCATCCAGCAAACTAAACGGATCCAGGTGTCAAACGGCAGGAACGCCATCATCCCGAAACACACCAGAATACCCAGAACCGGAACCAGCGGCACCAAAGGCGTACGGAACGCACGTGGTGCGTTGGGCTGCGTTTTCCTGAGGACAAGCACGCCCACACACACGAGGATGAATGCGAACAGCGTACCGATACTCGTCATCTCACCCACTACTCTGCCCGGAATGAACGCGGCAAACAGACTCACGAATACAAGGAAGAATAAGTTGGATTTCCATGGGGTTCGGTATTTCGGGTGAACTTCACTGAAGACTTTCGGCAAAAGACCGTCCTTACTCATCGAGTAAAATACGCGGCTCTGGCCCATCAGCATCACCAGGATCACCGAAGCGTAACCCAGCAAAATAGCCAGGATGATGGTCGTATTCAGCCACGGGTAAGCGGGTACCACAGCGCCGTTCACCACCTCACCCATCGCATCGATGGCGATGGCTACCGGTGCCAGATGGTCTGAACCTCCGCCGGCTGTAAATTCCTTGTAATGTACCACACCCACCATCACATAAGCGAAGATGATGTAGAGCACCGTACAGATTAATAAGGAACCCATGATGCCGATCGGCATCGCTTTTTTCGGGTTTTTGGTTTCCTGTGCGGCTGTAGATACCGCATCGAAGCCTATATAGGCAAAGAAGACAACCGCCGCGGCCCTTATGATTCCGGACCATCCGTACTCGCCAAACTTACCTGTGTTTTCAGGGATAAGCGGGGTAAGGTTTTCAGGCTTTACATATTTAAATCCTACAATGATGAAGATAAGTACGATGGCTACTTTAAGGACCACGATTGCACCGTTTACGCCTGCAGATTCGCTGGTGCCTTTGATCAGGATCAGCGACATGACCAGCACGATGAAGATGGCAGGCAGGTTGATGATGCCGCTCGCTCCGCTCGCAGTGATGTCAAACGGCGTGGTCATCAGTGTTTCGGGTAAAGCGACGCCGAAGGAATGGAAAAACTTCCCGAGGTATCCACTCCAGCTCGATGCCACGGTTGCAGCGCCCACCGCATATTCAAGAACCAGATCCCAGCCGATGATCCACGCGATGAATTCGCCCATGGTAGCGTAAGAGTACGTATAGGCACTTCCCGCTACCGGGATCATCGAGGCAAACTCAGCATAGCACAGACCCGCAAAAGCACAGCCCAGGGCCGCGATAATGAAGGAAATCATGATGCCAGGCCCGGCGTAGTTCGCCGCAGCCATTCCTGTGATTGAGAATAAGCCGGCACCGATGATAGCGCCGATGCCTAAGGCTACAAGTGAGAGTGAGGATAAGGTTTTCTTCAGCCCGTGCTCAGATTCATCGGCTTCCGCCATAAGCTGGTTGAGAGGTTTTGTTCTCCAGAGATTCGACATTTTTTCGTTTTTAAGATTTCCAAAAATATAAAAATTTGCCAATGATTAACTGTTTTCTGACACTTTCTTTTCCGATAAAATTTATAAAACCGCTAAATTTCTGAATATCATAACGAATTGTTGAATTTAGACCTTTGTATTTCCTAATGCACTTTTAAAAGGAAACCGTTTGAATGTTTCCACTCAGCAGCTCCCCGGTCACTCTTTTTTTGTTCATTTATCTATCTTTGGACCCATGGATCTGCATACGCTGTTTATAAAGCCTTACGAATCTTACCATACCTACCAGATCATCCTGGAATTCACCGCCACTTTCTTCGGGCTGCTGAGCGTGTATTTCTCGATCCGCAAAAACATCTGGGTCTACCCTACGGGTATTGTTTCCACCGCACTGTATGTGTATATTTTATTTAAATTCGGCCTGCTGGGCGACATGCTGATCAACTTCTATTACACGGTGATGAGCGTATATGGCTGGGTTTTATGGGCCAGAAGTTCCGATGATCACGTCCATGTCGAGGTTTCGCGCACCACCAGACGCGAATGGCTTCTATGCAGCATGCTGTTTGTCATCAGTCTGATATTGGTCACCGCAGTTTATTACTACAAACCTTTACTTGACACCCAACTTTCTGCCGAAAAAGTAATCTTAGGACTAGACCACCTCGACTGGGCCAACTGGTTGGATGTCTTCACCACTGCAATTTTCCTCGTCGGGATGTGGCTGATGGCAAAAAGACGGATTGAAAACTGGATTTTCTGGATCGTTGGAGACCTCATATGCATACCCATGATGCTGCATAAAGGCCTGGGTATTACTTCGGTACAGTATTTGGTTTTTACGGTGATGGCCATCATAGGGTATCGGGAATGGCAAAGAAGTTTAAAATAATTTAATTTAAAATAAAATGAAAAATTCAATAAAAATAGTAGCAATGATAATCGGTTTCGCAGGCCTCACTTCCTGCGTGGCTTATCAGGACGGCTACGCAGATAACAACAGATATTACGATCCGTATTACAGTGGTGGATATTATTACGCGCCTTCGTCCTATTATGGTTCCGGCGGATATTACGGAAACGACGGTTACTACTACCGCGACAACATGAATTATTATTATGATAATGGCGTTCCCTATTATGTAGGCCGAAACAACACGAAAATCTATGTAGTAAGACAAGCCGGAGCGGGAAACAGCGGAAATACAAACTCTGCTACATTCAGAAACAGCGGAACGGTGCAGAGCTCACCGGCAGCGGCAACTAATGTCCGGACACGTAACACAGCGAACCAGGGCTTTAGAGCGCCAAACAGCGCAAGCCAAACTACTGCACGCAAAGAAAGTCTTCGCGCCACTACCACGACACGCACACAAACTCCCGCTCAGGCGGCCCAAAGCCAGCGCGGGTTCCGAAACACTGCTCCGCAAACGCAGTCTGCACCTGCAGCTCCCGTAATCAGGGAATCGGCAAAGCAGAACTTGCCGGCCGGCACGCGTGGTTCGCGATAAACTATAATTGAGAAACAAAGGGTTGAAGTTTTCGGCCCTTTTTTTGTGCGTACAGCACATTTTAAAACGTAATTTTGCAGCCCTCAAAAAACTTTAATACTGCTATGGAATTCTACAAATACCAGGGAACCGGCAACGATTTTGTGATGATCGACAACCGTAATCTTCAGTTTCCGAAAAACAAAGCACTGGTAGCAAAACTTTGCGACAGGCGATTCGGGATCGGTGGTGACGGACTCATCTTACTCGAAAATCACGCAACCGCAGATTTCAAAATGGTCTATTTCAATTCAGACGGCAGCGAGAGTACCATGTGCGGAAACGGCGGCCGCTGCATCGTGGCCTTTGCTGAATTTCTCGGAATCATCGCGGGCCGGACAACATTTGAAGCCATCGACGGCACACACGAAGCCTATATCCGGAATGGTATTGTAAAACTTAAAATGATTGATGTTGACAGGATCTCTGAAGCTGCAGACGGTCACACGCTCAATACCGGTTCACCACATCTGGTGAGCTGGATAAGCGATCTTCAGAACTTCGATGTCTATAATAATGGTAACAAAATCCGGAATTCTGCGACTTACAGCAGGGAAGGAATCAACGTAAACTTTGCCGAACAGATTTCCGAAGATGAAATCGCGGTCCGCACCTATGAGCGCGGGGTTGAAGATGAGACTTTCAGCTGTGGTACGGGTGCCACGGCGGCGGCACTTACTTTTTTAAAAGACAAAGACGCCCGTGAAGTGAAAGTAATGGTTTTGGGCGGAAACCTGAAGGTGTACGCCGGGAGAGATGGCGATTCATTTAAAAATATTTGGCTCGAAGGCCCGGCAGAACAGGTTTTTAAAGGTGAAATAACGGTACAATAAAATTCAGACAATACATGAAAAGCGGAACTAAAATTCTGGCATCTGTGATGGTAATAATCCTGTTAATCGGGGGCATCATTGGTTTCAGATATTATGAAAAACTGTACGGAAATAACGTAAAGGAAGAAGGCTTCGTACTGATACCTCATTCGGCAGGTTTCGAAAGCATCATGGATTCGCTCGCCCCGCATCTGCAGGATGCTGAGCAATTCAAAGAGGTCGCTTTAGATAAAAACCTTAATAATTTCTTTAAAGCCGGCCGCTACAAAATAGAAAAAGGCGCGAGCAATACCGACCTTGTGAATATGATCAAGGCCGGAAACCAGACGGAAGACACTTTCCGCATCATTGATTTCGGCGATGTGTACCAGATGGTAGGCCGCGTAAGCCGCAAAACCGAGTTGGATTCTCTGCGTTTCGCGAAAGATCTCGATAAGATAGCGCAAGAAAAAGGCTACCGTGATGCCGAAGACCTTAAGAAATATTTCTTCATCGATACCTACAACTTTTTTTGGACCGTGACCCCTCAGGAATTCTTCGATAAATTTGACGGAATTTACAGGGATTTCTGGACCGCCGAACGCATAGCCAAAGAAAAAGCCAGCGGACTTACCCGAAACCAAATCTACGCGCTGGCCTCCATCGTGTACAAAGAATCGGGTGGAAGACCGGACGAACAGAAGACAATCGCCGGACTTTATCTGAACCGTTACCGCAAAGGAATGAAACTGCAGAGTGACCCCACCGTGATCTATGCAATCAATAAAGAAAGCAATTTCACCACGCCGATAAAAAGAGTGCTCTACAAACATCTTTCGCATCCTTCACCATACAACACCTACGCAAATGCCGGTATCCCGCCAGGCCCAATATGCATCACAGACAAAAATTCGGTGGATGCGGTGCTGAACGCGGAAAAGAACAGCTATATTTTCATGGCCGCGGATCCCGACAGACCCGGCCTGCACCGTTTCACCGCCAGCGATGTGGAACATGAAAAAAATGCAAAAGATTATCAGCGCTGGCTCGATAGCCGGGATATCAGATAATCAGCACACTAGCGCACAGAGGGGCTGTATTAACAAAATTTTAAACAAGCATTTATTTAACTATTGCCCTAAAAAGGCATCAGTACTATTGTAAACTATTATTATGACAAACAAGATTGAGATTTCATCAATGATCCGCCGAAAGACCCTCGGTTTAACTTTTGTGCTTGGCGCGGCCAGCCTTGCATTTGCACAGCAGAAAGTAAATGTTTCGGGAATCATCGCCGACCGCCAGAACGCCGCGGTGCCTTATGCTTCGGTAACCTTCAGCCACAAGACGAATAAAATGTTCAGCGACGCGGCACTTACCGACGAAAAAGGAGCCTACAGCCTTGCACTGGTGCCCGGAACTTACGATATCACCATTGAAGCGATAGACTATAAGAAATCTGTACTGACAAAAGAGATCACTGCCGCCGGAAATTTGGGTGTACTTACCATTGAAGCGGAATCTTCTGCGACAAACGGCAGAACACAGGATATCCAGGGTGTGGTAATCACCGCAGCAGCCGTAAAACCTTACCGTGTAGAACTCGATAAGAAAGTCTATGATCCTTCCACCGACATAATCAGCAAGGGCGGGAACCTGCAGGATGTGCTCACCAATGTACCCTCGGTTTCTGTGGAAACAGACGGTACCGTATCTATGCGTGGCAATAGCAACGTAAGATTTTTAATTAATGGCAAGCCCTCCGCGTTGTTGGGTATCGACAGCGGCGCAAATGCCCTGCAGTCTATCCCGGCAGACCAGATTGAAAGAATCGAGGTGATCACCAACCCTTCATCTAAATTTGAAGCCAGCGGTACAGCCGGTATCCTGAATATCATCCTTAAAAAAACAAAAGGCATGGGCTTCAATGGCAGCGTAACCGGCAGCTTGGGGTGGTTGCCAAGTACAAACCTCAACACCAATCTAAGCTGGAAAAAAGGCAACTGGACCTGGTTCCTGAACGGTGGCGGCGGATACCGCGAAAGTGAAGGCCGCAACGACAATGACACCCGCTATTTTGATCCGGCAACCGGCGCTACAACCTACTTTTTCGAGCAGAACTCTTTAAATAAAAGTCAGAACAAAAACTACAATGCCAACGCAGGTTTCACCGTTGATCTTTCAGAGAAAACAGCGTTTAACCTATCGGGTATGATTCGTGGTTTCCAAAGCGAAAACCAGAACACGATCGACAATACCAATTTCAACGCAGCGCGGGTCTTCCAGTATTTTACGCAGACAGACGCAGTGGGAAACAGCCGCAACCTTTCCCTGCAGGGGGATTTAGGTTTGGATCATAAGTTTAATGATGCCGGCCACAACCTCTACCTATCATTAAGTCTTCAGAAAAGCGACAATAAAAACAATGAAGATTCCCGCGAGTATGCTGACAACGTGTTTGTGAACGGTTCTACAGGAGACAGCAAGACCGTCAACAAATCTGTAATCGGGAAGGTTGATTATGAACTTCCGGTTGGCGAGGCTTCGAAGATCGAAGCAGGATACCGGATAGATCACAACAACAATGATTACAGTTTCTTGAATACATTGACGGACGATGATCTGATTTATCAGACTGCGGCAGATTATAGCGGAAACACAGTGTACAGCGAAACGATAAACGCCGTATATGCTCAGTTTAAAAGCAAGATCGACAAGCTGGGATACCAGATTGGTTTGCGTGCCGAAAATTCTGATATCGGCATTGATTACCTGAGTCTGAACGGCGATAAAACTTCAAGAACGGATAAAAACTACACCGGTTTCTTCCCAAGTGTATTCTTAAGTTACGATCTGGGAAGTACCAACGACCAGCTTTTATTGAACTATTCACGCCGGATCAACCGTCCGCGTTCATGGTTCCTCATTCCTTACCCAACTTCTTTGGCTAACCGCCAGAACCGTTTCCAGGGTAATCCGGATCTGAATCCTGAATATATCGATTCATTCGAATTGGGTTACGCCATTCAGAAGAAAAAATTCACGATCAATCCAACGCTTTACTACCGCGCAACACAGGATGAAACGCAGTTTGTAGTAACCAGCGAGGCGCCGGGTTCAAATGTATTGATTACGCGTCCGTACAACGTAGGAAGTGAGACGCAGTATGGTTTGGATTTAAATTTAACAGCTGATCTGCTTCCGTGGTGGAAAGTGATGGCAAGTGCCGATCTGTTCGGTTATAAGTCTGAAGGTGAATACTTCAATGCCGCGACGATGGTTAAACCGCAGTCTTTTGAGGGCGACGGCTTCTCAACACGTTTCAGACTTACGAACAGCTTCAAGGTGGACAAAACTTTCAGCATGCAGGTTCAGGGCTTCTACAGAGGAGGCGAAAAGACTGCTTCAAACGTGACCAAGCCAATGTACGTACTGAACTTCGGTGCAAACAAAACCATCTGGAAAGGCAACGGAACCGTAGCCTTCAACATTCAGGATATCTTCGGAACGCGTGGCCGTGAGGTCACCAGCTTCGGTAATGATTTCGAAAGAGAATCACTGATGCGCTGGAATCCAAGGTCCTTTAACCTGTCACTTACCTACCGCTTCAAGCAGGGTGAAAAAGTGGATCAGCCAAAACGCAAAAAAGACATCAACAGTAATTCCGCAGGCGATGACGAGCCGCAGGGACCAATGTAGTGTCCTGATTCCAACAAAAAACAAATCCTGAAATTAATTTTTCAGGATTTATTTGTTTATTATAATTACTTAAATTCATCAGGCTTCCAGCATCCAGCATCCAGCATCCCGCATCCAGCACTTACCCTCTGCTCTCCAGATACTTCTGCCACTCCCACGTCGTGCGTAGCGCTTCTTCGAGCGTGGTATCGGCTTTCCAGCCGAGTTCGCGTTCTGCTTTATCGGCGTTGGCGTAAGCAATAGTAATGTCTCCTGCCCGCCTTTCGCATATCTGGTAGGGAACCGAAACGTCATTCGCGCGTTCGTATGCTTCCACAACCTCAAGAACCGACGAACCTCTGCCGGTCCCGAGGTTGAAGATGTCGACTACGGTTTCTTCATCCGACGCAATGAGTTTCTGCAGCGCTTTTACATGTGCTTTGGCTAAATCCACAACGTAAATATAATCGCGGATCGCAGTGCCGTCTTCGGTTGGATAATCATTACCCCAAATATTGAGTTTCTCACGGATGCCCGCAGCCGTTTGGGTCACATAAGGCACCAGATTGTTCGGTACACCGATCGGTAATTCACCCAGCAGCGCGCTCGGATGTGCGCCGATTGGGTTGAAGTATCTTAGCAGCGCAACTTTTTTATGGTGTGCAACCGCAAAATCCTTAAGGATCTCTTCGCCCATTTGCTTGGTTTTGCCGTAACACGATTCGGGCGTTTTAAGCGGTGTATCTTCCTCAATGGGCATCTGGTCGGCCTGCCCGTATACGGTGCAAGACGAACTGAAGATGAAATTGGAGATATTTCTCTGTTTAAATTCCTGCAGGATGTTGATGAGCGAGAACAGGTTGTTCTCATAATAATCAAGCGGTTTTTCCTGGCTCTCACCTACGGCTTTGAAGGCCGCAAAATTGATACAGCCGGTGATATCAAATGCATCAAAAACCTGGGCCAGCAATTCCTTACGCTTCAGGTCGAAAGGAAAGAAATACGGTCTTTTGCCCGTCACTTCCTCAATATTGTCTAATATGAATTTTTCCGAATTGGAAAGGTCATCCACGATGACGACTTCAAAATTATTGTTCAAAAGTTCCACAACGGTGTGAGAACCGATATAGCCGAGGCCGCCTGTAACGAGAATTGCCATAAATAGGTATTTCCGCAAATATACAAAAACGCAGGCGCAGAAAGGCACGCCGACACAGACTGACGCCGTGTGATCCCAAATATTAAATTTGAGCACGAATCTGTGAAAGAAATCTTCAATATATTTGCACACCAGTTCTATCAATCGTTATTCGCTATTCACAGCTATTTATGAGAAAAATATTGTTATCGTTCATCTTTATACTTTTATACACCGGGATCTCTGCACAGCAATTCTCCTCGGACGAACTGTTTGCAAGGGCGCGGAATGAAGCTTTTGAAAAGAAAAACTATCCGGCAGCGGTCGAGCTTGCAAAACAGGCGCTAAATCAGTCACCTGATTATACTGATATTTCCATCTTTTTGGGTAGGCTCTACACGTGGGACAAGAATGTGGCGGCGGCGCGTGAGGTTTTTCAGGGTTTAGAGCAGAAAGAAGTTAGGGACGAAGATTTCTACCTGGCTTACGCGTCACTCGAATACTGGAATGATGATTATGCGAAAGCACTCGAAATTCTGGAGAAAGGACTTCAATATAATGCAAAATCTGAAGCATTATGGATGCTGAAAGCGAAGATTCACAACAGCGCAGATGAGTATGAAGCCTCGCAGGGCGCAATCAACCAACTTTTGGAATTAAATGCCGAAAATGCCGAAGCGCGAGCTATGCTGGTACAGTTGCAGAGCCTCACCGCAAAAAACTCGGTGGGTATTTCTTACGGATTCACCCATTTTGATACACAGTTCGATCAGGACTGGCACACGGCCGGCGTCAGCTATAAGCGTGCGACGAAGCTGGGTTCAGTTATTCTCAAAGGCAATTACGCCTATAAATTCGGTGAAAGCGGCACGCAGGTCGAACTTGAAGCCTACCCAAGGATTTCACCGACCTTTTATCTATATCTGGGTGCCGGATTTTCAGGTGACGTAGGTATTTTTCCCAAATACAGAACGGGCGCTTCACTCAACGCAAACCTGCCGAAAAGCTTTGAAGCCGAAATCGGTTACCGTCAGCTTTATTTCAGCGAAAATATCTTGCTTTACACTGCGGCAATCGGTAAATATTATAAAAACTGGTGGTTCAACCTCCGCACCTACATCACACCCGACAGCAGCAACATTTCGCACTCTTACACGGCTACGGCGCGTTATTATACCAAAGGTGCTCAGGATTATTTCTCGGTACAGGCCGGAACCGGTATCAGTCCGGATGATAACAGGAACAACCTGCTGAATGATGACACCTATAAGCTGAAGACCTTCAAGCTTGGCGCCGATTATAATTTTTCGGTAAAGAAGACCAACCTGTTTTCGGTAGGCGCTACTTGGTTCAACCAGGAGTACCGCCCGGAAACCAGAGGAAATCAACTTGATGTTTCTTTAGGTTACACGAAACTGTTCTAACCAAGAAATACCGGACGATTTGTTCTTTTTACTTACTTCAATATATCTGCTGAAAATTTGCGTTCTCGCGATACACATGTAATAAAACCACAGATAAGAATGCGTTTTGTAATTAATGTAAACAAGTAAATTCCAAATAGTGATGACGCCAGCAACCTTGGCTTCGCTACGGTGTTATTTGATTGAAATAACTGGAAATTTCTGTCCTAAACTGATTATTTAAAACCTTTAAAATAGTTGGCCTTCACACTGTCCGGCATCAGCTTTTGGCTGGAGATAAAATGTGCGTTTCTTGCCTTAAAGTCACTGAACTTACTTTCCACCTCCTTCTTCTTACCGGGATCCGACACTGCGTCTTCGTTCATGTTCGTAAGCTGATACAGAGAATTGCCCTCCAGGTGATATCGCCCGTAAACATAGTTATTCAGCATATCCTTACTCTTCTTTATTGGAACACCGGTCACAGATCTGTCCAGATCTTCGGTAAACCCGTTACCCACCCAGGTCACCATGTTTGGTGTGCGCAGTTTATAATTTTCCCGGTAGAATGCCAGAAGTGTAGGCGCCACATCGAAGTGACTCGCGATCTTTCTGAAAGTTTTAGCCTGCTTCAGCAGCGGCGAATAGATCATAAGTGGCACGCGATATCGGTCAATCCTGCTCTGAAGGGTGATTTCAGGCATACTGTGATCGCCCGTCACGATAAAAATGGTGTTGGCAAAATCGGGGCGGTTTTTATACTGTGCGAAAAATCCGCGCAGTGCATCATCGGTGTAGAGCGTGGCGATCAGTTGTTTCTGGTGCATACTTGCCCAGCGGTGCTGCTCTGCAGTCAATTTACCGGAATTCAGCAGCTCTGAAAATATACGGCGGTATTTCGCTTCGTTATTGATAAGAAACGGACTGTGCGAACTTAGCGTAAGAACCGTATTAAAATAGGGCCTACTCTGCAGCGGCTGGTCTGCGAGTAACTTCCGGTAAACAGAACCATCATCATAACCCCAGCTTTCGCCGTTTTGCGCGGGCAACTTCTGGTAATTTCCCCTGTACATTCCTTCCCCAATTATTTTGTCTACTTTACTATACTTCAGGTACTTGTCCATTTTGTCAAAGGAAACCTGTCCGCCATAGTAAAAACCGGTATCGAAACCATTACTTTTCAGCACGTTATACAGATTAAAGTGTTCCGGCGTCTGATCGATTTCAAGGAAGCCACTTTTACCGAAAGGCAGTGAACCGGTGAGAGATGGCACCGCACCAAATGTTCGTCCCGCTGTACTCAACGCGTTTTCCCAGTAAAGACTTTTCTGGCTGAGAGAATCAATAAAAGGCGTAAAGTTGCCGATATATCCTTGCGGTGAGGTGTAGGCATGTCCCATTCCTTCCAGAATGACGAGTACAAGATTCGGTGGTTGCTCCGCCGTGTTCATATACGGACCGAGGAAATCTCTGGTGTTTTCTTTTTTGAGGAATGGAAATTCGGGACTGAGAATACCGGCTGATGTATCCAAATTGTTTTCGTCACCTGTAAGTGCGGCCAACTCAGGATGCTGGCCGATAAAATCATCGACATTTGAACTTAAAAAATAATCCCACTTACTTTTGGATGCACTTTCTTCAAATTCTGATGTGTGCGTTTGATCTTTAGGATGTTTCGGCACTAAGAAAGCCATTAATCCAATAAACAAAATTGCGATTCCGGCTGCATAATGCCGGAACGGACGCCGTGCCACGATCCAGAAAGGCGGCAGAAACAACAGGACCATCAAAATGGCCAATGCCGTATTTTTAAAATTAAGCATTCCGCTTGCTTCAAGGGTTTGCTGAAGTTCTACTTTGGTATAATACTGAATATCGGCACCAAGCAAGTTATGGGACTCCGCAAAATAGGTAAAAAGTACAAACTGGAAGATGACCACAGCCGCGAGACCCCAAACCGCTAATGTACGTGCCCAGGGCGCTTTAATGAGATAAACAAGCAGATAAATCAGTCCAAAGCCGAAAATGAAACGCAGCATGAAGAGCGTATTGGTGCGGAAAAGGCTGAGGGTAATCTGGTTGGTGTAATTTTCTGGGTAAAGATACCGGTACCACAAGGCTTCAGCCGTTACTCCAAGCATGAACAAACCAAAAAGCAGTGCAGCCACGGAACCGTAACTCCGCAGGCCTTGCTGCAGAATGATCCAGATTCTTTTGCCAAACGGAAGATTTCGTGTATCCACATTGAAACCCTGCCTCGTCATCTCGCCCCACGAATGCGACTTCTTAAAATAATCAACGAAGCCTTTCACACTGGCTTTCACGATCGTGGGATGGAAAGAAAACGGTTCCAGCAAAGCTGTCCCGATCAGCGAAACAAAATCTTTCGGCCGTGTGTAAACCTGGCGGCTTACCACATCCACCAGAATCGCATAAAATGAATAAAGAAATCCTGATGAAATGACGAGGGCAAAAAGTATCAGGAAAAAGGGCCAGTTAACAATTCCCAGCAGTACAAATACGATAAAGACGATGTATCCGGCAAACTCAATCAGCGGGCCTAAGAATTCGAAAAAAAGCCAGTACGGCAAACTTACCATGCCGAGTTTCCCATACCGTGGATTGAATATCATACGGCGGTGCTTCCATAGGGTTTCCATGGTACCGCGCATCCAGCGGTTTCGCTGCTTTGTAAGGATTTCCTTGGTTTCTGGCGCTTCCGTCCAGCAGAGTGGATCCGGGATGTTGATTACCTCATAAGGCTCTTTGCGCTCTTCCATGTACTTTCTCATGCGCACCACGAGTTCCATGTCTTCACCAACGGTTTTTCTGTCGTATCCGCCGACCTTAAGCACAATCTTTCGGTCAAAAACGCCAAAAGCTCCTGAAATTAAGATAAGTCCCGATGCACGTGACCAAGCCATACGTCCCAGTACAAAAGCACGGATATACTCCAAAACCTGGCTTTTGCCAATGAGTGTCCGCGGAAGATTGACCTCAACTACTTTACCGTTTTCAATCTTGCAGTTATTCGCCAGACGGATGACACCGCCGCAGGCAATCAGCTTTTTATCGGTTTGTTCGAGGAAAGGTTTGGCTAGTTTCAAGATCGCATCCTGCTCCAGGATACAGTCTACGTCAATGCAGACCAAATATTCTCCGCCCGAAACATTCACACCTACATTCAGCGCGTCTGCTTTTCCGCCGTTAAATTTATCCACGACCAGCAGTTTTCTGAACGCCGGATTTTTACTTTTGTAAATCCCCTTCACCTCGGACGTCGGAATTTGTCCCTGAATGAAGAAAGTGACGGATTCAAGCTCATAAGCTTCGATGAGTTTCTGCATTGAATCATCCTTGCTGCCGTCGTTCACGATGATGATCTCGAGATTATGGTAATACAGCGACAAGAGTGAACGCACGTTTTCTACAATGGTCATTCCTTCATTGTAGGCCGGCGCTATGATACTGAAGACGGGTGCGTTCGGATTGGAGGCGACGATGCTGTAATCGGTAAAAGTATTCTCGCGTTTATAGCGCAGTACAGCGCCAAGCGCATACATCCCCATCCAGGTGTAAACCACAAGGACGGCTGCTCCGTAAAGCAGAAAAAACCAGATGACAACTTCAAAGATGATATGTGAAAATTCCGTCATTTCCTTTCCTGCAATGCATGTTTAATTATAAAAATAAGTTCTTCGGAGGTATTTTCGTCATCTGTGATTTGTGTCAGTTCGTGTTTCATGCCAAGTGAATGAATAGCTTCAGCAGCCTTGATCCTCACGGCCGGGGCTATGTGCCCGTGAAGTTGCTGAAAAAGGAAGTCTTTGGCGCGCACATCGCCCATTTTCTTCAGTACATTAAGGATTTCAACCTGCACTTCGTGGGGTTGGCTCAAAAAAGTATCTTCAAGTTCTTCGAGTGTGGTATCGTTTTCCAGCGCCTGGAGAGTCTGCACGGTCTGGATCCGAACCTGCTCAGATTCATGCCCCAGTAAGATTAGCAGTTCGGGATATATAGTAAGCAATTGAAATTTCCGGATAAGCCTTAAAGTAAATATGACCACGGACGCATTCTCACTCTGAAGCCAACTGCGAACCAGTTCAGTCCCATCTGGCGGAACGGAGGCGACTGAATTTAAAAGGCGGAGCTGTTGCCAATCGGAAAGTACACCTTTGGCGGAATTCAGAAAGCGCAAACCTTCAAATCCCCGAAACGTTACCTGCGCATACTGCGCTTCCTGATAGACCTGTGGCGAACTGTGATTAAGGAATTTTGAAATTTCGGGCAGTGCTTTTTCGGCGCGCATCGCGGTAAGCTCTTGGATTCCGCCGGCAATAAGAAAAAGTTTCTTTTGCTTAAGTTTTTGCAGCGCTTCTTTCTCCAGATGATATTCTGAAAATATCCGGCGGATCACGCTTCCGGCCATCCCGGAGAATTTACCTTCCGCATTTACAAGTTTTTCCAGGAAATACGTGCGGAAAGAGCGTTTTCGGTTTAGTCTGTCGATCACCTCACTTTCCACCACTTCTCCGCTCACGATAGACTGTACAACCTCCTGCCCGATGACTTCAGACCAGGCATCAGCACGCCGGAAATATCTGTAACCATAAAACGCATAGAGCAACACTGCGAGGATCAGCAAGGCGATCACCACCAGCAGAACAATAAACGTAACGATTAAAATATGAAGGGAAGTACTCAAGTAGACAGGTATTACATTCTCGCGGCAATTCTTTTCACGCGAAGCATCAGTTCATTAGGGCTGAAAGGTTTGACGATAAAATCCGCAGCGCCAAGATCAAAAGCATTGAGGATTACATCCTCCTGCCCCATGCTAGACAGCATGATGACAGGAATGTCTTTACCGGCAGTTTTCACGGCGGAAAGGATCTCAATGCCGGAGGCGAAAGGCATCATAATATCAGTGATTACGATGTCCACCTCGGTTGAAAGGATCGTGTTGATCGCATCCTGGCCGTTGCGTGTAAGAATGACCTCATACCCTTCCTTCAGAAGCTTATGCTCAATGGTTTTCAAAATTAATTCATCATCTTCAGCAATCAATATCGGCATTTAAAACAATTTTTTAGTCAATCAATTTATTTACGAGTGCCAAGCCTGTGCCAATGGCGCTGTTTATTTCGTTTCGCAGGGCATCCAGATCGGGGTTACGCTCCATCCTGTTTTCCCACTTCGCAGCGGTATCAGCCAGATTAAACAAACCTGAGGTACCACTTGTCCCTTTTAGTTTATGTAAAAGCCTTTTCATCTCTGCCAAATCATTTCTGTCAATCGCTTCGGCGAGTTCTTTTCGCGAAACCTCCAGCTGCTGTATGACGAGTGTGAGGAATACTTCCCGGAATTCAGCATCATCACCCACCTGCTGCTCAAGATGTTTAATGTCGAGATACAGTTCAGGATTGGTAATACCTTCTGATTCATCATTTTCAGTGAAAAGATGCTTCTTCAGGGCTTCCATGAGATCTGCGCTGCGCAGGGGCTTTGTAAGGAAATCATCCATGCCCGCGGCCAGACACTTTTCTTTTTCGCCCTTTACATTTCCGGCCGTCACACCGATGATGACCATGTATTTACCGTTTGGTAACAGCCTGATCTGTTTCGTGGCCTCGATACCGTCCATCAGCGGCATCTGTACATCCATTAAAATAAGGTCATATGTATTGGTACGGCAGTATTCAAGGGCTTTCTGGCCATCCACGGCTTCCGTAAAGACAGCATCAGGGACCAAAGACTGCATCATTTTGTTGTTCAGTACCATATTGACCGGATTGTCATCAACCAATAAAACTTTCAGCCCCGTTATTGAAGGTCTTGAACGTGCTTCCACGTCAGACGTCACAGCTTTGCGTTCGGTCTGTTTCACAGCCTGTTTAAGCGTCATGTACAGGTCTCGTGATTTGATAGGTTTTAACAGACAGAAACTGTTTTCATTCTTGCGGAAAGAGTTTACCACTTCATGTTCCTCCGAAGACGTATGAAGCACAACCAAAGGCGAGACATCATCCTGGCGGCTGTACAGCGCACGGATCTTGTCGATGGTTTCCAGCCCCGAGATTACCGGCATATGGTAGTCCATCAGGATTATATCGAAATGTTCGCCCGCCATTATCAGCTGCAGGGCTTCCATCCCGTTTGCCGCAAGACGGGACTCGATATTTTTGTAGGCGAGCATATGTTGCAGGATCATACGGTTGTTCGCGTTATCATCTACGATCAGCACCCTGTTTATACCTAAATCTGAAATATCTTCGCCATCATTTTCGTCACTTTCTTCGTACGGCACCTCAATATCGAAAAAGAACTCCGAACCTTTACCGGGCGTGCTGGTAAGGGAGAGCGTACTGTTCATATACTGGAGGATATTATTTGAAATGGTAAGTCCGAGGCCGGTGCCGCCATACTTTTTGCTAACGGAACTGTCTTCCTGTGTGAAGGCATCAAATATGCGCTGCTGTTTATCCAGCGGGATCCCGATACCGGTATCACGTACGGAAAAGCGCAGTTTTATGTTTTTGTCATCCTGCTGCAGCTTTGTAACCTTAAGTTCAATCTCGCCTTCAGATGTAAACTTCACTGCATTACCCAGCAGGTTGATAAGGATTTGCTTGATGCGCGATTCATCGATGAAGAGGATTTCAGGCAGACCCGGCTCGATATTCATCAAAAGTTCCAGATTTTTCTTCTGAGACTGATAAAGAATCACATTCATCACCTGGCTCACCATCTCATAAACATAGCTTTGCTCTATCACAAGTTCCATCTTGCCCGATTCGATCTTTGAAAAGTCGAGAATGTCATTAATGATGTTAAGCAAAGTTTCTCCGGACTCGTTGATGTAGTTCAGATACTGAGTCTGCATCTCGTTCAGCGGCGTCTTCAGCAACAGATCCGAAAACCCGATAACGCCGTTGAGCGGTGTGCGTATTTCGTGGCTCATATTGGCCAGGAATTCAGATTTAGCACGACTTGCGAGGTCGGCCATTTCCTTTGCATTCTTCAGCTCCAGCGTTGTTTTCACGCGCTCTGTGACATTCTGCGCTGAAACTATCATACCGCCGATTTCGTCTTCCGAGAGATACCAGGGGCTCACCTCCATGTTGTAGCGCTGCAGCGCCTCCTTATTCGGAACCGGCAGAAGCAGTTCTTCCGCTTTGAAAGATTTGCCCTGCAGTGCGTCCATGTAAATACGAATCCTGTATTCGGGAATTGAAGGTGAGGCTTCGAAAATCGTCTTTCCTATGATATCGTCAGCGTTCAATGAAAATTCTTCGAGCCAGCACTGACTCACCGCCAGAAACTTAAGATCCTTGTCAAACATCGCAACCGCCACGGGCACATCGCTGATGAAAGACTGCAGCATAGCCTCCTTCCTGGCCAGTTCGAGGTAGGTCTTTTTGGACTGGTCTATATTCTGGATGATTCCAAAGACCTTCTTGCAAATACCCTCATCAAATTCCGGGATACCGATAACGCGCACCCAGATTTTTTCGCCATTCTTTTGCTGCAACTCAAGTTCTTCATCGTAAGAAATTCCATCATTTACCGCACGGGCGAAGAGATAGCGCATGCGGTCTTCGCTTTCGCGTCCATAGAAGCCCAGCGCGGATTCAAAATCCGGCTCGAAATCCGGTTCTACTTCATGAATTTTCTTCGTAGCGTCGGACCAGAAAACTTTATTCTGTTTCAGATTGACTTCCCAGCCACCCACCTGGGCTACGGAACTCGTCTGCTCCAGAATCTTTTTGGTATAGATAAGATCCTTCTCCATCGCCATCCTTTCCGTCACATTCAGCGCGGTGCTGATGACATAAGGTTGACCTTCTTCATTGATCTCGAGTACATTGTGATACATCCAGATGTGATCCTGCCCGTCCCTGGAGCGCAGTTCCATCAGTCCTGAATCTTCTTTTTCGGTCGCAATCCGTTGCAAATAGGCCTGAAGGAAGCCTTGGTTTCGAACTGGCACGAGGTCTTTCAGGTTAAGCTTTACCGCTTCTTCTTCGGTATATTGCAGTGTCTCCCGCCCACGCTGATTTACCGCCAGGATATTTCCATCCATATCATGCATGCTCATCAGGCCAATTCCGCTCTCGAAGAAAGACCGGAAACGGCGCTCAGACCGAAGAAGTTTTTGCTTCTCTTCGATGATCACCGTAATGTTGCGGCCAAAGCAAAAGATTTCCTTTTGTTTCGGATTGCGTTTTATGCTCCATTCAATTACCGAAACATCCCCATTTTCATGCGCTATATTGGAGCGGAAAGAATATTCGTCCTGATCTGCAAACATGCCGGAATGAAGCGAAAGCGAGGGATCTGCCTCATTCATCACATCACAGAATTTTTCCCCGACCGCACTGTTGAGCGGAAGTCCCAAATTGCGCTCGAAGGATTTATTTACGATCTTTATATTGAAATCGTTATCAAGTACGCAGATGATATTATTGGTGACAATGAAAAGTTGCTCGAAATAGTCGGCCAGGGCATATCGCCGCTTAGCCAGAAGGATGCGCGACACGGCTTCTCCCATTTTGGTAAGCCCGTCTATTTGGTTTTGCGGAAGGTTTTTAGGCTTAAAATCTATCACACATAACGTTCCCAACACATATCCCTCCTCATCTTTCAACGGAATGCCGGCGTAAAAGCGTATTCCTCCTTCTAGAATTAAAGGATTGGAAGATGACCGCTCATCCAGCAGTGTATCATTGATGATTACAGGTTCTCCGCTGGCTACGGCATATTGGCAGACCGTATTCTTGCGGTCCACAAAATTGAAGTCCACTCCTACACAGCTCTGTACGGTCTGTGTATCCCGCTCCATCACTGCAATGAGCGATGCAGGACAGTCCGTGAGCAAGGCGGCACTTTGAGCCAAAACATCGAGGTCCGGATATTTTCCGAGATCCAGCAGGTTGTGCAGAGTCAGTTTCTCGAGGCGCTCCTCCTCGTTTTCCGGTAAAGGAAATTTTTTCATTCGGTGAATATTGGGTTTGGATGACGTCACAGAAGTCTAAGACCGTTATTGAAGCGCGCGCTACTGTTGACTGTTACCTAAAAATTCGAGCACCGCATCGGTGATGTACTTCTGCTGTTCTTCATCGAGTTCGGTGTGCATCGGCAGCGAAATCACTTCATTCAAAAGTCTGTCTGTATTTTTAAAGTCTTCGTCGTTGCTTTCCTGAAAATAGGCCTTCTGCTTTCTCAGCGCCACCGGATAATAAATCATCGCGGGAATTTCTTTCTCGGTAAGGAACGCCTGCAACTCATTACGTTTACCGTCCAGAATCCTCAGCGTATACTGGTGGAAAACATGGCTGGTATAATCTGCCCGTTTCGGGATAAGGATTCCGGGTTGGTTTGCAAAAGCTTCATCATAGAAATCTGCTGCCTTGCGGCGAGCTTCATTGTATGTATCGAGCAGCGGAAGTTTTTTTCTTAAAACTGTGGCCTGCAAACTGTCAAGACGTGAGTTTACGCCGACCTCATCGTGGTAATAACGCTCATACATACCGTGATTGGCAATTCCGCGGATTTTGTGCGCGAGTTCATCATCATTGGTGAATAGTGCACCGCCATCACCATAGCAACCCAGATTTTTAGAGGGGAAAAAGGAAGTAGTGCCGATTGTTCCCATCGTACCGGATTTTTTCACGGTGCTATCCGAAAATGTAAAATCAGCGCCGATTGCCTGAGCATTGTCCTCGATCACATGCAGATTGTGTTGTTTTGCAATTTTCAGGACTTCTTCCATGTTTGCGCACTGGCCGAAAAGATGCACCGGAATAATGGCTTTCGTGCGCGGCGTAATCGCGGCTTTCAGTTTCTCTGTATCGATCGTGAAAGTATCGTAATCTACATCAACCAGCACAGATTTAAGTTTAAGAAGGTGAATCACTTCCACGGTGGCGGCAAAAGTAAAATCTGCCGTTATCACCTCGTCGCCTTCTTTCAGATCCAGCGCCATCAGTGCAATCTGTAGTGCATCTGTACCGTTGGCACACGGAATAACGTGCTTCACATCCAGGTACTGTTCCAGTTCATTTTGGAATGATTTTACTTCAGGTCCGTTTATAAATGCCGCGGAATTCATCACAGCCAGCATCGCGTTATCTACATCTGCCTTTATCTTATAGTACTGACTCTGCAAGTCCACCATCTGTATTTTCTTCATATAAAATATTTATCCCAAAATTAAGAAATTAAACTTCGACCGGAAAATATTAAAACAAGCTGTTTTCGCTGCTCAATTTCTTTACTTATACATTCAAAGTTTAAAAATATCGTTTCTTAAAACATCAATGATTAAAAGTTTCCATTGAATTAATTGAAATTAACCTTAAAGCAAAAACAATTTTTTATACGCTTTTATCTATTTTTGTGAAAGATTAATAACTCCTTCCAAATGAAAAAATATTTATCCGTTTTCGCTTTGTTTCTGTTTTTAATTATCAGTGCGCAGACGGAACTTGTTTTTGTTTACTTCAAAGACAAGCCGAACAAAGCTGCATTTTATGCAAACCCCCTTACCGAACTCACGCAAAAGTCTCTGGACAGACGCGCGCGGCTCAGCATCCCACTCAATGATCAGGATGCCCCGATTGAACAGACTTATATACAGAATGTACGCAACCTTGGTTTTACAGTAACTGATTATTCAAAATGGATGAATGGCGTCGCCGTGAACGCGACACCTGCACAGATTGCCACGCTTCAGGCGCAAACTTACGTACAGTCTGTCGAAAGGTTTATCAAGCATCCCAACGGTGGCAAAAATCCGGCGCGTGTAAATAAATTTGAAGAATTTAATAATACCGTCGGCAAAACAGATTTCAATTACGGCATGGGACTTTCACAAATCAACCAAATCAACCTTCGTCCACTGCACATCGCCGGATATACCGGAACAGGCGTCACCATTGCGGTGATCGACACCGGCTTTCCGACAGTGAATACCGGCAGCGCCTACGCCAGGATCCGGAATAACGGTCAGATAAAAGGCGGGTACAATTTCATCAGCAAAAACACGGATATATACAGCACTTCGCTAAATAATCACGGTTCTTACTGTTTGGGCGTCATCGCCGGCTATATCCAAAACCAATATGTAGGCTCCGCACCTGATGCCGATTTTTACCTGTATGCAACCGAAGATGCGGCCGATGAATATCCTGAAGAACTGATTTACTGGACTGAGGCTGCTGAAGAAGCCGACCGCAAAGGCGTTGACGTGATTTCAAGCTCACTAGGCTATTATGATTTCGATGACAGCCGCTACAATTTACTTTACTCCGACATGGATGGACAGACCTCATTTATCGCCAGAACCGCCCAGATCGCCACAGAAAAAGGCATTTTTGTGCTGAACGCCGCCGGCAACGAAGGCCAAAATGCGTGGAAATACATCATCACACCGGCTGACAACCCGAAAGTATTTACCATAGGCGCGGTGACCTCCACCAATACCAGCTCAGGTTTCTCCTCGTATGGCCCTAATGCTGCAGGCGTGGTAAAACCCGATGCCAGTGCACGCGGAACCGGCACCGCGATGGCATACAACAACAATGCAACGACCAGCAGCGGCACCTCTTTCGCCACACCTTTGGCTGCGGGCGGCGTGGCATGTCTGCTTCAGGCACAACCCACGAAACCTCACGACTTTCTGCGTTCACTGCTCCGCGAAAACGCTTCACTATATCCATCTACCACACCCCAAATGGGCTATGGAATCCTGAACTTTTCGGAAACGCTGAATGATGCCGTCTTAACGTCAGCAGAGGTCGGTGTAAAGTCAACTTTAAAAGTCTATCCGAATCCCGTTTCGAGCGTATTCAGCGTGCAGACTGACGAAAAGATAATGTCAGTTGAGCTTTATGACACGCTTGGCCGCAAGATAAAATCTCTGCCAACCGAAAAGACGAACACGCTCGAAGGTTTGGCCAAAGGCGTTTACTTCCTTAAAATAAAAACCTATTCAAGGGAACACATCGAAAAAATCATTAAAAACTAAAATAAAAGACCCTCGCATGAGGGTCTTTGTTTTTTAACTCGTAATGTTGATCAGAATTTAGTTTTGCTCCGTTGAAAAATAAGGAAGCAGGATATCTTCAAATTTATAAAGTCCCGCAGCCCGGTCCTTAATGTTTTGTGCCACGAAAACCACGCCGTTTCCAAACGCCTCGCGCGAAATGGATTCGTGAATCAGCCTCACTGTCTGAAACGGAAACCCGAATATCACTTCATGCTTACCTACAATACCGCCCGCCCTTACAGAATTGATTTCTTCTTCCGGAAGCTCAAGCGCTTTGGCAAGCTTTACTGCTGTTCCCGATGTACCTACTTTTTCCTTAAAGTGCTCCTCGTTAATTTCTATATCCACCCACGGTGCTATTTTCTTCAGAAACTGCGCGGCAAACAGCAGATAATTCACGCCTAAAGTGATGTTTGGACTCCAAAAAACAACTGTTTTTTCGGCCAGTTTTTTCAAAAGTTCTTTTTCATTCTCACTATAATGCGACACGGCACTGATAATTTTTACACCAAGTTCGGCAGCCGCTTCACCATAGGTATAAATCCCGGTTTCTGAGGAGAAATCGATGATCAGATCCACCGGATGCTGATCAAGCAAAGCCGACATCCCGATGGTTTCGGCTGAATATACACGGCCCGGATGGTCAGATTCAATTCCCAGAAATTCCGGCACATTGCGTCCTTCAAGATGTGGCGTTCTTCTGTAAACCCACTCCAGCGAGAATTCTTTGTTTTGTAAAATCACGGCCGCGACGGCCTTTCCTGTCTTTCCGAATCCGAGTAAACCTATTTTCATATGTCGTAAATTTTTGAACTGTATTTTCCGCTTTTTTAAAGCTTTTGAAACTGCCTAAGCGACCTTAATATACGAAAATTCAAAATAAACAACCTAAAAATCTGATTTTAAACTTATTACAAAAACTCAACTTATAACTTTTAAAAATCAGTTTCTTAATATTTTCTCCATTGGTTTGCCTTTGGCAAGTTCATCAACCAACTTGTCGAGATAACGGATTTTCTGCATCAGCGGATCTTCTATTTCCTCCACCCGGCAGCCACAGATCACACCGGTGATTTTCGAAACATTAGGGTTTAATTGTGGTGCGTTGCCGAAGAAATCCTCAAAATTGGTTTTGTCAGCCAAAATACTTTTAAGCGCGGCTTCATCATAACCCGTCAGCCAAAAGATAATTTGGTTGAGCTCCGCTTTGGTGCGGTTCTTCTTCTCTGCTTTTGCGACGTAATGCGGATAGACGCTGGCGAAAGACATCTTGAAAACGCGTTCGTTGGATGATTTCATGGGATTAATTTTTTTAAGCCGAATTCCGGCTGGCATTAATATTTCCAAACAGCGAGCGCATCACCAGTTTTTCATACACATCTCGGTTGCCTTCACCTTTCTGGATTTTCATCAGCGCGAATTGCTGGATACTTAGCAGCGGCAACACTATCTTTTCGCGGATTTTCACAGATTTCCTTGAAAGCGGTTCTTCCTCCATCAGCATCCTGAAACCGCTGAGTTCGAGCATCAGGTCGCGCGAAAGCGTGTACTCATCGAAAATGACCGTCCAGAAATCACCGAATTTTTCGTTGTTTTTCATGTAGTACGTGAGCGGAAAATAAGATTTATTCATACTCATCATCGAATTTAAAACCAACGTTTTGAAGAAATCCGAACCTTTATAAAGCGCCTTCACCTCATCAAATCTTCCCTGTTTCTTAAGTTCATTCACCGAAAACCCAAAACCGAAAAACCCCGGAACATTCTGTTTCAGCTGGCTCCACGAACCCACAAACGGAATCGCGCGCAGATCTTCGAACTTCAGCTCACTGCTTCCGGCCCTTTTGGTCGGGCGGCTGCCGATATTGGTTTTCCCGTAATATTCAAGCGTGCTCATTTCCTGCAGATACGGCACAAACATCGGGTGCGCTTTAAGTTGGGAATACTTTTCAAAGCTGATTTCCGCCAGTTCTTCGATAAGTTTCCTTTCTGCCTCGGTTAAATCTTTTTTGGTATTTTTAAAGACATCGTTTTCGATACCGGCCGTGAGCAGCTGCTCAAAATTAAACTTCGCCTGGTCCTTATTCCCGAAGACGCTGGTGATCGTCTGCCCCTGAATGGTGATTTCTATTTTATTATTTGCGATGGTTTTGCCCTGCGATGCGTAAAAATCATGCGTCTTACCGCCACCCCGCGCGGGTGGGCCGCCGCGTCCGTCGAAGAAAATTACACGGATTCCCTTCTCATCAGCTGCTTTCGTAAGCTGTTCTTTCGTCTCGTAAATTTCCCAGTTGGCCTTCAGATAGCCGCCGTCTTTGGTGCCGTCTGAAAAACCGAGCATAATCGTCTGTTGATTTCCGCGGCGCTCTAGGTGTTTCCTGTAAACGGGAAGGGCATAAAGTTGCCGCATCACATCCTCGCCTGCATCAAGACCTTCCATCGTCTCAAAAAGCGGAACGATATCTATATTTATTTCGTCTTCGCTGTAACCGCAAAGGCGGAAAAGTCCAAAAACATTCAGTACATCTTTTATCTGGTCAGAATTGGAGATGATATAGCGGCTCAGTCCGCGCTGGCCATTTTTTTTCTGGATGGCTCTAATGTTTTGGATATTTCTAAGGGTATCACGCGTCACGTCTTCAAAATCTTCAGGATCTAAAACCGTGTCCGTTTCCAGAAGCCATTGCAGTTTTTCTTCTGTGGAGATGTTTTCGAACTCCATTACTGACTTTTTATTAATGATTTCGTCAATCACGCTTTGGTGCACGCGGCTGTCCTGACGTATATCAAGTGTCGCAAAATGGGTTCCGAAAATCTTTACCCTGTCCTCAAAATCATCGAGAAGATCTTTGAAAAGGCCGTTGTGTTTTTGAAGTAAAATTTGCTGTGCTTCGCTGACGGTTTCTAAAATTTGGTCTGAAGTGATGGTCTGCTCCCGGAAAATCGCGTCGTAAAGTTCATCGCTCAGTGCCGCCAGAAGTTCTGAAACGCCACTGAAACTTAACCTTCGTCTCAGCTTTTTCAGATGTTCATAATAGGATTTAAGCACTGAAGAATACAGTTCGTCAGCTACTTTCAGTGTAGTTTCGGCAGTCACGAAAGGGTTTCCATCACGGTCGCCGCCCGGCCAGAACCCCAGTTGTAAAATATCATGTGGCGGAGTGAAATCTTTGTCAGCAAACCGGTATTTTATTTGGCCATAAAGTTCTCCCAGCGAATCATAATAAACATACCTCAGATAGAAAATGATGCTTAATGCTTCGTCAAAGGGCGTAGGTTTTTCGCGGTTCAGGAAAGGTGTTTTCCCCAGCTGCTGCAAAAGCATATCTATTTCTGTTACTGAATCTTTCATAATAGCGGAACGCAGATCATGAAGGATCCGCTGCACAGAACTGGGATAGAACTGCGTGGGATGCGCTGTAAAAACCACGCGCACACCGAAATCTTTCATTTTTTCCCGTACCGCGGCAAGAAGATCCTGCTGTACGGCACGGTCATAAAGATTGAGCAATGTGCCGCTTTCACCCGCGGGATGCAGCTCAGCAAACGAGGCATCTTCAATACTGTCAAAAAGTACCACCTGCCGCTCGATATACTGTATGATCTTGAAAAGAAGCTCCGTTTTCTGCTCTTCGCTTTCAAGACTTGTATGGCTGGCAAAAAATTCTTCGACGATCTCTTCCGGCGTCTTCCCTTTCTCATAGCCGGCCTTGCTCTCTTCATACAAAAAAGGCAGCAACATACCGATATTGCTCATCTTATCATAAGGTAAACTCATGAAGAGTGAATTGTAGATTTGGAATTTATTCTCGACGATCTGCCGGAACTTTTCGCTTTTTTCGTGGTTTTGCATATCACAAAATTATAATATTTAAGCTCCACACCCCCTGCTTTTTCATGAAATACCGTTGCAGAAAGGCAAAAAATTGTAACTTCAAATAATGAAATTTTTCGTTTCTATTTTTATGTTGGTCACCACCCTACTTCACTCGCAGCAGGGTTTTGAGTTGGTAGGCGGCAGGAAGGCGGTGATTCCCTTCAAATTTATCAATAATCTGATCTTCGTGCCGGTACAGATCAATGGTGTGGATCTCACTTTCCTGCTCGACTCGGGTGTGAATGAAACGATTTTGTTCAGCCTTGACGAACGCGAGGTAAATTTCAACGATATCGAAAAAATAAAATTTTCAGGCCTTGGTGAAACCAAAAATATTGAAGGTTTGCGCTCCGACAATAATACAATGACCATCGGCAAAGGTTTCAGCGATCCAAAACATACAGTTTTCATCATCCTGGATGAGAGCATCAATTTTTCCTCACACGTGGGAATTCCGGTGCATGGTATCATCGGCTATCAGTTTTTTGCGAATCATGCGGTGCAAATAGATTTTATGGCTAAAAAACTGACAGTCTTCCCGAAAAGTAGCGTAAGTTCAGCAAAATTTAAAAAATTCACGGAGTTTCCGCTGTCTATTGAAGGTAATAAACCATACATCACGGCCGGTATAGAACAGAAAGACGAGAAGAGGGATTCTAAAATGCTCATAGACCTCGGTAACAGTGACGCCGTATGGCTTTTTCCGAAGCTGATCGATAACTTTGTGTACAACCGTCCGAATATTTACGATTATCTCGGCCAGGGCTTTAATGGTGATATTTTTGGAAAAAGAAGCCGGATCCACAGGCTGTATCTCGGCGAATTTACCTTTGAAAAACCCATCGCGGCCATGCCAGACGAATATTCAATCCAGAACCTGAAACTGGTGCCGGATCGCAAAGGTTCTGTAGGCAGTGAGATTTTACGGCGTTTTACAGTGATATTTGATTATCCCGGAAGCAGGATTTTACTTAAAAAGAACCGGCATTTCAACGATCTTTTTCAGATAAATAAAAGCGGACTCGACATACAGCACGATGGCGCAACCTGGGAAAGTGACTTGGTACGCGTTGAAACCACGAAGAAAGACAGCGATCCGGACGGCATCAAAGTGTATGACGCCCGTGAAGGGTTCCGCTATAATTTTGTCCTCAGACCGAAATATTCCGTCGCGGGTTGCCGTAATGATTCGCCGTGCAGTGAGGCCGGCCTGCTGAAAGGCGATAAACTGCTCCGGATAAACAATCAGAAAGTCGGGAATATGACACTGCCACAAATCAATCAATTGCTGAAAGCACCGGACGGGACACGATTGACACTGAAAGTTGACCGTAAGGGACAGCAATTTGATTTTTCAATAAAACTGATCGATCCCATTCCCTACCGAGATGAAAATTGAGGAATCTACGCTCGACAGCATCCGTTCGCGGCCGCGTTTCAAGATGTATACGGATATCAGTCCGCAGCAATACACAGCGTACCTGCGAAACTTCCTTGGGGAAAACTCAGATGAATTTTCGGGTGTGATTAATTCCGAAACCGCCATAATCACCGTAAAGACAACAGAAAATGATTACTGGAAACCAAATTTAGCGCTGCGCGCCGAGAGTGAAGACGGCGAAAATATCACGACAGTCCGTGGTATTTTCGGGCCAAGTTCAGCGGTCTGGACTTTCTTTATGTTCACCTACTTTGTACTTTCAATCCTGTGGATGGTCTTCATTACCATTTGGTTTGTAGAACGACAAATTGGGAGCGATGATTTTCCGTGGGCGCTTACCGCCTCTTTCATCACGGTTTTTCTATTAGCACTCACCTATTTGGCGTCACTCTTTGGCCAAAGGAAAGCGCGCACCGAAATGCAGAAACTGCGAAGTTTTGCGGAGAGATCTGTAATTAAAATTGAGGAAATTAATGCTTAGGAGAAAATTAGTGAAAAGCTCTCCTATCGCCGGTACAAATCCAGATAACGTAAGGCAGAGCTGTCCCAGGAAAAATCGAATTTCATGTTCAAATGCACCAAATCATCCATCATGCCGGGCTCATAGTACATGTGAAGCGCCCGGTGGATCGCGTGAGTCACGTCTTCAGCGGTTGCACTTCCAAAATTAAGTCCGCTGCCGCCGCGTGATATATCATTCACGGTATCACGAAGACCTCCGGTGTAGCGCACAACCGGTACGGTGCCGTACCGCATCGCATACATTTGGTTCAGGCCACAGGGCTCCACCCGTGAAGGCATCAGCAGAAAGTCAGCGCCCGCATAGATCTTATGCGAAAGATATTCTTTGTAGCCGAGTTCAAGTGCGAGATTGTCAAACGTCTTATTCAGTTCTGTAAGTTCAAACTCGATCCGCTTGTCGCCGGAACCAAGAATCATGATATTCAGCGCGCCCCCGGTACTTTGTATTGCCTTCGCCACAATTTCCGGCAAAAGGTCTGCGCCTTTTTCACCGGCAAAGCGACCGATAAAACTGAACAGAGGCAAGTCAGGATTCAGACCGTAAGCGTGACAAAGCGCTTTTTTATTTTCAGATTTACCTTGGAGTGCATTTTCATTATTAAAATTAAAGTCCAGAAACTCATCGGTTGCCGGATCCCAGACTTCTGTATCAATCCCGTTGATAATGCCGAAAGCCTTAGCATGTTCCTGCTGCACCAGGCGCTCAAGACCCCGAAGATCCCAAAAAAGCTCGTGCAGATATCCTTCCGAAACCGCATTGAAAGCATGGCAGCATTTGATCATCGCTGCAAGCGGATTGATCAAGCCGTCCCAATCAAGTAATCCGGCATTTTCACTGCGGTACCACGGTAAATAATCGGCCATTTCCCATTTCATCTGTCCCTGATACTCGCCGTTGTGAATGGTGCCTATGGTTTTCACACCTTGCAAAAAGCCGAATTCCGGACAGTTTTCAATCATGAAAGGTACGAGACCGGTGTGATAATCATGGCAATGCAGAATATCGGGGCGGATTTTCGCTTCCGTCAGCCAATGCAGCACAGCGTGCTGAAACGCCAGGAACTGCTGACTTTCATCCCAATAGCCATAAGGATTTTCACGGTCTAGAAGCCCCGGAACTTTGACAAGGAATAGTTCAAATCCCAGGACATCGTTCTTTTCTTTGAGTACTTGGACGTTGAAATGCTGGTAGTTCTGACGAATCTGTCCTTCAAAAACGATTTCAAATTCATGCTGATGCACAAAACTACGGTCATAAAAAGGCATCACGACGCAAGCTGATATTCCTTCAATCTTATTCAAATACTTTGGTAAAGCGCCTACCACGTCTGCCAGGCCGCCGACCTTAGCAACCGGATAACACTCCATCGAAAGATTGATTATCTTCATAGGGCCAGATTTAAAAATTTTTTATTTAGACCAAAATGTGGGCTTAAACTATTTTTTCTGCTTTAAGACCACGCCGGCCAATGGTGGCAACCTTAGAACCAATGAATTTGGTCTGTACATCCATTCGTCATCTTCTTCATCTAAAATTTCGGGCAAAACTCCACTTCCACCAAACGTTTTGTCATCGGAGTTCAAGATCACTTCCCAGTTCGTGCCTTCATCAACTCCTATTTTATAATCGAAAACGCGCGGAGTCAGGTTCAAGACGATCATCGTCATGTCATTTTCCGCACTGCCCTTTCTTAAATAAACGAATACAGAATTGTTGTCATCGTTCGCTTCCACCCATTCAAAACCACTTCTGTCAAACTGATTTTCATACAGCGAAGTTTCGGTTCTGTACAGCCTGTTCAGTTCTTTTACGTACTCCTGCAGACCTTTGTGAACCGAATGTTCAAGAAGATGCCAATCAAGCGAGCGTGTAAAATTCCATTCGCCGGTCTGGCCGAATTCGCCACCCATGAAAAGCAGTTTTGCGCCCGGATGCGTGTACATGTAGGTGTAAAGTGCACGGAGATTTGCAAATTTCTGCCACTCGTCGCCCGGCATCTTGTAGATCAGGCTCGATTTTCCATGCACAACTTCATCGTGAGAAAGCGGCATCATGTAATTTTCGTTGTACACGTACATGGACGAAAAGGTGATCTTGTTATGCTCATATTTTCGGAAGAGCGGGTCTTCCTTGAAATATTTTAAAGTATCATGCATCCAGCCCATCATCCATTTCATCCCGAAACCTACACCGCCGTCATGCACGGGTTTTGTAAGCATCGGAAAGTCTGAACTCTCTTCGGCGATAGTCATCACGTCCGGAAATCCCTTATAAACCGCGGTATTAAAATCCTGCAGGAACTTCAATGCTTCTAGGTTGACATTCCCACCTTCGGCATTGGGCTCCCATTCGCCCTCATTCCGGGCATAATCAAGATGCAGCATCGATGTTACCGCATCCACGCGGAGGCCGTCCGCATGATAACGGTCCAGCCAAAACATGGCATTTGAAATTAAAAATGACCTTACTTCCGGTCGGCCGTAATTGAAAATATGCGATTTCCATTCGGGATGAAATCCTTTGCGCGGATCCTCGTGCTCATAAAGGTAAGTCCCGTCAAAATAATGCAGCCCGTTTGCATCGCCAGGAAAATGAGACGGTACCCAATCGAGGATTACGCCGATCTCATGGCGGTGAAGCTCGTCAATTAAAAACATCAGATCCTGTGGTGAACCAAAGCGCGAAGTAGCAGCGTAAAAACCTGTAACCTGATAGCCCCAGCTCGGATCATATGGATATTCCATCAGAGGCATGAATTCTACATGCGTAAAGTTCATTTCTTTGAGGTAAGGCACCAGGCGTTCGGCAATTTCGCGGTAGCTGAAGAATCTTTCGGGGTCCGTGGTGCCGCGCATCCAGGAAGCCAAGTGCATTTCGTACACCGAAATGGGCGATTTCAGACTGTTGTTCTTCTTCCTCTTACGCATCCATTCCCGGTCTTTCCAGTCAAACCATGTGGTGGAAACCACGGATGCAGCCTGCACGTTCTGCTCCCAGGCCAAAGCAAACGGATCGCCTTTTTCGAGAAGCACATCCCTATTGCTACGAATCGCGTATTTATAAAGGTTTCCCCAAGCAATATGGGCGATGAAACCTTCCCAAATTCCGGAACCATCCCATCTCGGTAAAAGTTTGTGCGATTCGCTGTTCCAGTTGTTGAACGTCCCTATCACCGATACTTCCTCGGCATTGGGTGCCCAGACCGCAAAATAGGAGCCTTTTACGCCGTCATGTTCAATTGTATGTGCCCCGAATTTGTCGTAAAGCCTGAAATGTTTGCCCTCGCGAAACAGATAAACATCATGGTCCGTAAAAAGGGAGAATGGCAGCACTTTGTCCATAATAGGCGCGTTTTGGGAAAGGTTTTACATGAGAAAAGAAGCTTCAGGCTTGCTTCTTCAAATATATTTAATTTTAAGCTAAATGCTACTCTGGATCGACTTCTAATTAATAACAGAACCCGTACCACGCAATTTAGCTTTAAAAACAGTAATTCTAAACAGCAAAAACCGCAAAGCTCCGGAAGCGGTTTTGCGGAATTTATGAGTTGAAAAAAATTTTAAAAAACGAGATTGCCTACTTCGTCCTTAGTCGGTCTTCGGAACTTTCACAGCAAGTTCGTACAGGCTTCCGCGCATTAAAAATTTGATTCTTTCACGCGTGGTCACTGTGTTAACTTCGCCGTTTTTAACGATGATGATTCGGTCCCGTGGCGCAATGTTTTGGTCTGCAAGCCAATCTTCAGGCGTATCGTCGTCTTCTTTTTTCTTCAGTTCTTCCAAAACCTGCTCGGCCATCGCCTGAAATCCTTCATCCTGCGAGTAATAAACCTGATATTCTTTATCGAGGCCAACTTTAAAACTTCTACGCTCTGCGATCAAATTACCCGTCGTGTCAGGCATCGGGTTGTCTGAACCGTCCGTGAAACCGACTTCAATAAGTTCAGAATTATGCTCGCGTGCGTACTCTTCAGCCTGTTCGTAAGTTTCGAAGTTGGTAACTACCGTGTAATCATCATACTCGTACTTTTCAAGTCTTTCCGTGTTGTCCATATCTTTATTTTTTATTGTTTAAAACTAAAAGTCCATTATTTTTTCTCCGCTTCTATCTCTTCCTTCACTTCATGCCACTCGTTGTCTTTTAATTTGGCTTCCAATTTTTCAACCTTTAGATTCTGCCTCAGCAGCGCAAAAAGACTCATATAAACATTAGCCAAAAACACCAGTGCAAAGAATGAAATCAGATAGCCCCGCCAGTCATCGAAAAGCAGCCTATATTTAGTAACAATCAGAAAAAACGCCGTTACGTAGTGGCTGAAACAGTATTCGCACGTGAACAGATAGAAAAATTTGCGCTGATAAAGTTTCTCACTTTCCTGCGAACGCTTCACGCAGTATTCCCGCGGTTCACGGAATATTTCTTCGTGTGTTACCGTCCAGGCAATGCAGGCTATGGGTATCGCAAGCAGGAATAACCAAAGTAGCTGCTCAGCTAATAATAGCATATTTTCAATGTTTAATGTCAAATCTCAGCACGTCAAAAGTAATGCCACGCGAACCTACAGCGATCGGGCGCACTTGCAGTCCCTCTTCCACAATTCAAGCTTATTGTCCCATGGCAGTTGCGTGCTTTTTTTATTCGCCTAAAAATCTCTATTTTTAGACCAAATTTTACTAGAATGAACAGAAAACATCTATTGCTTGCTGCAATAATTTTTCCCGCTGTGATGGCATTTGGCCAGCAGTATGGCGGAATGTGGATTCCGACCGAACTGAATGAGAAGGAAATGAAGGATTTGGGAATGAAGATTTCCGCTAAACAGATATTTGATCCATCGAAACCAAGCATTAAAGACGCCGTCGTGCAGTTTAACGGTGGCTGTACTGCAGAAATCATCTCACCACAGGGACTTTTACTTACGAATCACCACTGCGGATACGGGCAAATTCAAAAGCATTCGAGCGTGCAGAATGACTATCTGACGGATGGTTTTTGGGCAAAAAACATGTCGGGTGAACTTCCGAATCCGGGTGTAACCGTAGATTTCATTGCAGATATCAAAGAAGTGACAGACCAGGTGCTTGCAGGAACGAAAAATCTTGACGCGACAGCGGCGCAAGCCCTTATTGATAAAAACACCGAGCGTGTAAAAGCTACATTCAAACTGGAGCCGTGGCAAAAAGTGGTGATCAGACCGATGTATTATGGCAATAAATATTATGCTTACGTAATCGACACTTACAAAGATGTACGGTTGGTAGGTGCCCCACCGTCGAGCATCGGCAAATTCGGTTCAGATACCGACAACTGGGTTTGGCCCCGCCACACGGGAGATTTTTCGATGTTCAGAATTTATGCGGACAAAAACAACAGGCCCGCGGAATATTCGAAAGACAATGTACCTTACAAGCCAAAACATTTTTTACCTGTTTCCATTAAAGATAAAAACGAGAACGATTTCACGTTCGTATTCGGCTTCCCGGGCAGAACAACGGAATACCTTCCGGCGATTGCGGTAGAAAAAGTAATGACGGATACCGATCCTGCGATGATCTCAGTACGTGAAGTGGCACTGAAAACTTTAGACGAAAAAATGCGTGCAGATGCCGAAACGCGTATTAAATATGCTTCAAAATACGCTTCCGTAGCGAATTACTGGAAAAAATGGATTGGGGAGGTAGAAGGTTTGAAAAAATCTGATGCGGTAGGCAAAAAGAAACAGTACGAGCAAAGTTTAATCGCTAAAAACGCGCAGATAAAACCAACCATCGATGAGCTGAACCGTCTTTACACGGAGCAGGCGCCTTATGCGCTGAACCGCGCCTACTACAGCGAAGTAGTACGTAACGCCGAAACACTGACCTTGGCAAATCTTTATCTCAACTACATGCAGAATGTTGAGGCCGGAAAGATGGACGAAAAAGCCAAAACTTCATTTACAAACCGACTTCAGTCTTTCTACAAGGACTATGATGCGGAACTGGATGCAAAAGTGACGGCCAAACTGCTGGCTCTCTACGCCAATAAAACGCCGAAAGCATTTTTACCTGCCAATTTCGATCAGTTTGCTGATGAAAATAAAAACCTGACCGCAATTGAAAACTGGTCAAAAAATTCGGTTGTCACCGGGCGTCATGCACTGAACGGAGCCACTGCATCTGCGGATATCAATAAAGTTTTTGCAAATTCTGCGGAGCTTATGAAAGCTTTAAAAAATGATCCGATCATACAGTTGGCTGCCGGAATGCGCGAAACGTATATGGCAACTTCAGAAAGCAAGTTTGCACCCCTACAGGACCAGATTGACGTGCTACAGAAAAAATTCATGGCACAGCAGATGGAAACGGACAAAGACCGCAAGTTTTTTCCGGATGCGAACTCTACTTTGCGTGTAACCTACGGTCAAATTAAAGGTTCAAATCCGCGTGATGCTGTTTATTACGGATATCAAACGCATCTTTCAGGAATCATGGAGAAATATGTGCCTGGCGATTATGAATTTGATGTACCTAAAAAGCTTATCGATCTTTATAACACGAAAGATTACGGAATCTATAAGGACAAAACCGGCGACGTTCCTGTGAATTTTACGGCGACCAACCACACAACGGGCGGAAACTCCGGAAGCCCCGCGCTGGATGCGCACGGAAACCTTATCGGACTGAATTTTGACCGCCAGTGGGAAGGCACGATGAGCGACATCAACTTTGATCCTCGTTTCAGCCGTAACATCATGGTGGACACGAAATATATTCTGTTCATCATCGATAAATATGCGGATGCCAAATGGCTGATCAACGAAATGAAGGTCGTGAAATAAGACCATACATTTTACTTAAAACTAAAACTCCGGCAAATGCCGGAGTTTTGTAGTTTTCATGGTTATGGTGATCAGATTTGGAATAGCAAACTTCGTAAATCTCACGTAATTATCTGCCGTTAATTCACCCAAAAATTAACTAGTTAAATCAACATAATTCATTTAAAAAAGTCATAAACGATTTCTTTTCACGATCTTAATGGCTAAAGGTCTAATATCCGAAAATCTCTTCCAGGCTTAATTCCTTAAATTTGCCGAGTTTCTCAAGAGCAGCCATATCCAGATTTTCTTTTTTGCCCATAAGTGCCGTATTAAACTTTAATGGTCTCATGTGTTCATTGTAAAACTGCGCTACATCTGAAACGCTAAGCGAACTGATTTCCGCATACAGATCCTTACGCAAATCATAATCTACACCCAATTTCTGAAGATTCAAAAGATTAAAAAACAGGTTTGTTCTGTTAATTCTGCCCGCGGCGATCTGCTTCAGCGCTGCTGTTCTCGCATTTTCAAACTGGGCCGGAACTTCGGGGAAAACAGTCATGAGTTCATCCATTGAATCGATGGCCTGCGCCAGTTTATCAACCTGAGTTCCAATGTAAGTGGTGACGTAATCTGGTCTGCCAATTTCCGAAGCGGGCGCGTAATACACATACGCTGAATAGGCCAGACTTTTACTTTCGCGGATTTCCTGGAAAACGATGGACGACAGTCCGCGGCCAAAATATTCGTTGAAAACGTTTATTTTACCCATATTCTTCAGGTTTACATTGCCAGCTTTTGCCACACGGCTCATTTC
This sequence comes from Kaistella rhinocerotis, assembly GCF_030243905.1. NCBI lineage: Bacteria > Pseudomonadati > Bacteroidota > Flavobacteriia > Flavobacteriales > Weeksellaceae > Kaistella > Kaistella rhinocerotis. Next base: position 970,649 of record NZ_JASSYY010000001.1, read on the forward strand.
GGTCTGCACCATATCATACGGCGTGAAGTAAACGATTCCTTCGGCTGCAGGTTCAGGGTATACCTTCCTAGGCGGGATTTCGATGGTTTCCTCTTCGATGAAGACTTCTACATATTTCTGAAATTTTTCAAAATCATTACCGTAAAAAAAGATTTGATAAGGCATAAGCAGCAAATCCTGGATTTTCTGCGTCATGTCTGCCGATTTGATTTGCTTCAAACGCTGCTCCGAAAGTACATCTCGGAATCTGGACTCGCGGCCGTATTTAGCATAATTGGTAAGCGCGGTCATGATGCGGCCTTTGTCTTTTTTGGCAACTTCACGGCTTTCCAGAATGGTCTGCACGTTTTCTTCATAAACCTGTTGGTCAGGCTGTGCGTTTTGCATCCAGTGCTTCAGAAGCGAAATCGCCGCGGGCATATTTTCTTCGAGTCCGGCCAGAGAAATGGTAAGCTGATCCTGTAAGATTCGGAAATCATTGGTAATACCCAGTTTGAACAACTCCCGTTTTAGGTCTTCCGCCGAAAGTTCATCCGTGCCAAGATAATGCAGCACCTGCGTCGCCAGTGAGAGTTCCCTGTCGTGATCTGTGCCGAATGGATAGATGAAAAAAACCTGGGCTACATCATTGTAGCTATTGGTAACAAAACTTACCTTTTTGCCACTTACCCACTCTGTTTTTATCACTTTTTGGTAATCGACAAATTCAGGTTGGATTTCGTCTGATTTCTGGTCTAAAATTGACTGTAAGAATGGTGACTGCGATTCTTTATTGAGTTTTATAGGCGTGATACCGGGATTTTCTACACGCACAAGCTTGTCATTCTCGCCTTTTTCTTTACGTATAACTACGTAGTTATCTTTAAAAAACTCATTGGCAAATTCTACTACATCAGCCTTCGAAATCTTTTCAAATGCCGCGATCTCATTCAGCTCCTCGGCCCATGATCTGTCATGGATGTATGCCCCATAAAGCGCTGTTGCAAGGCCATCCGCTGTTTCGAAAGACTTCATGCGGTGAATTTTCATGTCATTCACGATCGCTGGAATGAGCCATTCTTCAAAATTGCCTTTTTTTATGTTTTCAATCTGTTCCAGCAGAAGATTTTTGGCCTCATCCAGCGTCTGCCCACTCTTTGGAATGACGACCATCGAGAAGCTGCCGTAATTTTTAAATGCCGACGCATATGCCATGGCACGCAGCGCTTTCTGGCTCTGATTTATATTTAAATCAATCAGGCCTGATTCACCGGAATTGCTTAACAGATTGGCTGTTATTTCTGCAAGCCTGGCATTCGGCGTTCCGTATGAATCTGTTCTCCAGGCGAGTTGCATACGCGTAGACGACGCACTTTTCACCGTTCGCTCGACAATTTCCGTCATCGGTTCTTCAGTAACCGACGTTTTTGCGGGCAACTCTTTAAACTTAAAAGTGCCAAAATATTGATCGACAAGTTGTATAGTATTTTCAAAATCTAAATCGCCTACCAAAACCAAAGCATAGTTATTCGGTACGTAATACGTATTAAAATACGAATGGATTGCCACCATTGAGGGGTTTTTCAGATGATCCGGCTTCCCGATTGTGGTCTGCTGCCCGTTTGGATGCTTGGGAAAAAGCGCGTCCATTAGCTCATAATGCACCAACCGCATGTCATTATCCTGCGCCCGGTTGAATTCTTCGTAAACCGATTCAAGTTCGGTATGGAACAGCCTAAGCACGACTTCCGAAAAACGTTCACGCTCAATCTTCAGCCATTTTTCAAGTTCGTTATTCGGAATGTTGTTCTTATAAACCGTCTCATCAAGCCAGGTATGCGCGTTCGTGCCCGATGCGCCCAGCGAGGAAATGGCCTTATCATACTCATTCGCGATAGCGTATTTGGCGGCTTCCTGCGAAATATCATCTATTTTTCGGTAGATTTCCTTTTTCTTTTCCGGATTTTGTTCGGCTTTATGCTGTTCGTACAGGTTCGAAATTTCATCCAATAATGGTTTTTCCTTAGCCCAGTTAGTGGTTCCGAGTCTCGATGTTCCTTTGAACATCATATGTTCGAGATAATGCGCAAGCCCGGTATTATCAGCCGGGTCGTTGTTACTGCCCGTCCTTACCGGTATGTACGTCTGTATTTTTGGTGCGTCGGTATTTTGCGCCACGTAGACTTTCAGTCCGTTTTCCAGAGTGTAAATACGTACGCCGTTCTTGTCGTTTTCTACGGTTTCATAAGTATAACCGAGTGAATCTGTTGCCTTAACTGTTCTGAATGCCTGTGTGTTCGTCATTGTGCGTGCCGCCGTTTATACGTCGTTTCGAATTTCTCGGGTAAATTATTTAGAGGTTATGAGGCTTCAGCATATTGGCTGGATCCAAAATCTCATCTAGTTTTTCCTGGGAAAGAATCCCTTTTTCCAATACCAGGTTATAGACACTTTTGCCCGTTTCAAGGGCTTCCTTAGCGATTTCAGTGGAATTTTTGTAACCGATATACGGATTCAGCGCGGTTACAATCCCGATGCTGTGCTTCACCATATATAGACACACTTCGCGGTTTGCCGTAATTCCAGTAATGCATTTTTCGCGTAGCGTATCAAGTGCGTTGCCCAAAAAATTAATGCTTTCCATAATGGAATGCGAAAGCACAGGCTCCATCACATTTAGCTGTAGCTGCCCGGCTTCTGCGGCAAAAGTAACCGTAAGATCATTCCCTATTACTTTAAAACAAACCTGGTTCACCACTTCGGGTATCACGGGATTCACTTTCCCAGGCATAATTGACGAGCCCGGCTGCATAGGCGGCAGATTGATCTCAAACAAACCTGCTCGCGGCCCGGAAGAAAGCAAGCGGAGATCATTACAAATCTTCGAAAGTTTCACTGCCAAACGCTTCATCGCAGACGAATAAATCACGTAAGAACCCGTATCGGGCGTTGCCTCAACCAGGTTCGGCGCGGAAACAATTGGATAACCCGAAATCTTCGCTAAATTTTTCGCACACAGACGCGCGTACCCGGGAGGCGCATTGAGGCCAGTACCAATCGCAGTAGCACCCATATTGATTTCCACGAAAAGTTTAGCATTGCTGTTCAGCTTTGAAATATCTTCTTCAAGTGTTGCCGCATACGCTTCAAACTCCTGCCCGAGCGTCATAGGAACCGCATCCTGAAGTTGTGTACGACCCATTTTAATCACATCGGAGAATTCAACTCCTTTCGCACGGAATGCCGAAATCGTTTTGCGCAGCTTCTCTACCAGTTCAGAATTCATATTAAGCAAAGCCATTTTTATAGCCGTAGGATACGCATCATTGGTAGATTGAGAGAGATTCACCTGATCATTCGGCGAACAAAACTGGTAATCGCCTTTCGCTTTGCCACGCTTTTCGAGCACGCGGTTGGCAATAACCTCATTCGCATTCATATTGACTGATGTTCCGGCTCCGCCCTGGATCATATCAATCGGAAACTGGTCGTGCAATTGGCCGGCCATGATCTCATCGCAGGTTTCGCCAATAAGGCTGTTCATCTCTTCGTCCAGCAAACCAAGTTCATAATTGGTTTTCGCAGCCGCCTTTTTTACCATTGCCAACCCGTGGATAAAATGCGGATAGGACGAGAGAAGCTGCCCGGAAATCTTAAAATTATCTATAGCGCGCTGTGTCTGCACGCCGTAATATGCGTCTGCCGGAACCTGTAGCGTGCCCAGCAGGTCAGTCTCATATCTGAAGTTTTCCATATTTAAATAAGATTACATTTGTTTGATGAAAGAATTAGGGCCAAAATAAGGGATATTATAAAAAGGGACGAATAAAATCGTCCCCTATTTATTTAAATTCTGATAGCTTTTACTTTGCAGCATATTTTTGGTTGAGTGCCTGCAAAATTGCCCAGGTTTCCGCGTCCATTACGCCGTCATATTTCTCAGGACGGAAATGATACTGAAATGCTTCGATTGTTTTCTTTGTGGCATCATCTACACGTCCGGAGGCTTCTAAACCATAACCGAGTTTTTTAAGTGCCAACTGGTAACTGTAAATAAATTCTGAATTTCCCGACTGCATTGCATAATTTTCCGGTGTTGTCTGACTCAAGAAACCATCCTTAACAGGCGCATCGTACCACATACCGATCTGATAGTCCTCATAAAGCTGCTTCCATGGAAATTTCGGGCCGGGATCCTGCTTCCTTGTCGGAGCAATATCTGAATGTGCCAAAATATTGGTTGGTGGTATCATATATCGGTCTGCAATATCCTTTACCAATGCCCCGACTTTTTTTATCTGATGGTTGTCAAATTCCGGAAAAATCTTGATACCGCTAGAATCTACTTTGTAACCCGCGTTCACAATCTCAATGCCGATTGAAGTGTCGTTCAGCGAAGTGTCATTACGCCAAGAACTCACACCCGCGTGGTAAGACCTTTTGTTTTCATCCACTAACTGGTAGATTTCACGGTCGCTGTGGCTGTTCACCAAGTAATGCGAACTCACAGACTGCTGTGTAAGGACTGTAACTGATTTGTCATCGTCCAAAGCCGTATAATGCAAAATGATATATTTCTGACGGAAATTCTGCGCGACTGCGGGAAAAAAAGACTTTACGACTTTGTATCCATTAGGGTTTGCTGATACGATAGAGCCATAACTGATGGTGTTATCGTTTTTTGATGCGTCAGCAATATTTACCTTATAGAAATCATAGCCACTTTCAGATTTAATTGTGGGTTTTGCCGCTGCCGGTTGCGCCGTTTTCGGGGTGGTAGTCTTGGTCGGCGGGTTTGTCTTAGTATTTGTGGATGATTGTTTCACCGGTTTGGTGGAAGCGCATGAATTTATCAATACGGCTAATCCTATGACATATAATGGTTTACGCATTTTCAATTTTTTATTGCGGATTCAGACTCAAAAATACAAAATAAATTACGTAAAAAATTTTGGTTAATGTTGGAAAGTATTCTATATTTGCACTCGCAATTACAGAACAGAAGGTCATTCAAAATATTGCATTTTTGGAGAGTTGCCTGAGAGGCCGAAAGGACATGTTTGCTAAACATGCGTACTGGAAACGGTACCAAGGGTTCGAATCCCTTACTCTCCGCAACAACCAGAAAATATTCGGGGCGTAGCGTAGTCCGGTCATCGCGCCTGGTTTGGGACCAGGAGGTCGCAGGTTCGAATCCTGCCGCCCCGACATTTTTTATCACAAAAAGTTCCTTCGGGAATTTTTTTTTACCCGCTAAGGGTGCGTAGCTCAGCTGGATAGAGCATCTGCCTTCTAAGCAGACGGTCCCAGGTTCGAATCCTGGCGCGCTCACTTAAAAAATAGACTGAGATTTTTCTCGGTCTTTTTTTGTTTAAATAAGTCATCCCAAAATGTATTTTTTCTAACTGAATTTAAAGATAAAGCGACAGCTTCGCAGCGTTTATCACTACTTTTTTCTTCAAATTAATGTAGATTTGCACTTCAACATTTGAAAATATGTCGCTGCAAATAAACAGACTCACCAAAAAATTCGGAACACAAACAGCCTTGAATAACGTCAGTTTAACAATCGGCAAAAGCGAGATCGTTGGGTTGCTCGGGCCGAACGGGGCCGGAAAATCCACCCTGATGAAATCGATTGTAGGCGCACTGAAAATTGATGAAGGCGAAATCTTTTTCGAAGGCAAAAACATCAGCCAGCATTCTTTGGAGACCAAAAGTAAAATGGGATTTCTGCCGGAAAATAATCCGCTTTATGCCGAGATGTATGTGAAAGAATATCTCACTTTTGTAGCAGAAATTCACGGCGTGTCCAAAGCCCAAATTGAGGAGGTGATTGAACTTGTGGGTATTACGCCGGAAAAAACCAAGAAAATATCACAGCTTTCCAAAGGTTACCGCCAACGCGTCGGGCTTGCTCAGGCGATTTTACATTCACCGGAACTTTTGATCCTCGATGAACCCACAAACGGACTGGATCCCAATCAGATCGTGGAAATACGCAATGTAATAAAAGAGATTGGGCGCGAGAAGACCGTGATTCTCTCAACCCACGTGATGCAGGAGGTGGAAGCGCTGTGCTCACGCGTTATTTTACTGCACAAGGGAAACATCATTCAGGATTCGCCTATCGCAGAATTTAAAGACAAATTTGGAAGCCTCGAAGAAGCATTTGCAGACTACACCACCGAATAGCATAAAAAAAGCCCCGAAAGATTTCGGGGCTTCTATTTTTACCTTCAATTAAAGCTTTTCCAAACTGTCTGAAAGGGAGTTGATGAAATTTTGCAGCGGTTTCTCCACCATCATCTTAATGAACGGATTGAATTTTCCGTCGAACAGCAACTGAACTTCCGTTTGGTTCTCAGCTATCGGATTCATCGTTCCTTTCAGCTCAAAATCAAGATTGGATGCCGCTGATTTCAGCACCACTTCACGGTCAGTGACCTCTGAAATTTTCAGTGCAATTTCAGGCATACCTTTCAGGCTGAATTTAAAACCATCTTCGCGCGCTTCAAAACTTTGCAGAGAATCCGGCATCAGATCACGGTAATCAGCCGGGTTTTTAAGCATCTGTACCAATTGTTCTGAGGATTTATTTACGATTATTTTACGTCCTTCTAACTTCATTTTTTATATTTTTGCAAGATTAAAATACCGTTGCAAATGTATAAAGTTTTTGTGAACGAAAAAAAACTTACACTAAGTAAGTACCCGGAGGACATCGAAAAGAAACTGAGGTTCGAAGGATTTGCAACACTCGAGATTGCGGTTGACCTGCTTCAGAACACCTCTTGCCCAGAGCTTAATGTTTATGGCGAAAACATCGAGGAAATTTGGGAAGACTTCACGCATATGTTCAAAGTGATCGAAGCGGCCGGCGGCGTGGTGATCAACCAGAAAAACGAGGTGCTGTTTATACGCCGACTGGGCAGATGGGATTTGCCTAAAGGTAAGATTGAGATAGGAGAATCGCTGGAACAGGCTGCTGTAAGGGAAATAGAGGAAGAAACAGGGCTGAAAGAAATAATTCTGGAAGAATTTCTGAACAATACATTTCACATCTACACCGAACGCAACGGCGAGAAAATCTTAAAAACAACTTATTGGTTCCGAATGCGGTACGTGGGTAACGAAAAACCCGTTCCCCAGCTTGAGGAAGGCATCTCGGAAGTTTGCTGGAAAGACAGCGACGCCATTTCACGCGACGTTTTACCACAAACCTTTAAAAATATCAAATTGATTCTAAATGATTTCTGGGCTCAGCATTAAGTATATTTAGATATAATCCAGAACTGCCTCCAGCGCAATTCCGCGTGAGGCTTTCAGAAGTATATTTTTCGATGTTAGCGGATTCTGGCGCAGCATTTCAATGAATTCCGCAGCATTTGAATACGCCTGTGAAATATTGTTTATTTTCTTAAAGTTTTCTCCTACGGTAATTATTTCCTCGAAACCCAAAGATTCCGCCTCACGCAGGATGGACGCGTGTTCGGTATCCGATTCCGCTCCAAGTTCGAGCATATCGCCCATGATGACGGTCTTTGAGCCTTCAAAATTGCTGAAATTCTTCAGAGCTTCTGTCATAGAACTCGGATTCGCATTATAGGTATCTAACACAAGCGTCTTGCCCGCTTTCTGCATGATTTGCGAGCGCATGTTCTGCGGTTGATAATTTTCGATCGCAGTCTTGATTTGAGTAAAATTCAATCCGAAATGGAAACCTAAACTCGCGGCGGCGCACAGGTTAGTGAAGTTATAAGCTCCGGTCAAACGTGAAAGTGCATTTTCGGCTTTGTAATTCAGACCAACGAAATTCTGCTCATTGATTTCATTAAAAAAATAATCTGAACTTTCTCTTCCAAACGTGATAAGGTGCGGATAACCGGCTGTTTTTTCAAGTTGAATCTGGTCGTTCTCATTTAGGAGTATTTTGCCGTCGTTCTGTTGAAGGTATTCATACAGCTCCGATTTTCCTTTGATCACACCTTCTACCCCACCGAAACCTTCGAGATGTGCTTTCCCGAAGTTGGTGATATAGCCAATTGTAGGTTTCGCAATGCCACACAGAAACTCGATTTCTTTCTGATGGTTTGCACCCATCTCTACTACAGCCATTTCATGCGTTTTATTGATAGAAAGCAGCGTGAGCGGTACACCGATATGATTATTCAGATTACCCTGAGTAAACTGTACATTATACTTTTGCGAAAGAACAGCGTGAATTATTTCCTTCGTAGTGGTCTTCCCGTTGCTGCCAGTGAGCGCGATGACCGGTATATCCAGCTGCTGACGATGGTATGACGCTAATCCCTGCAAAAATTCAAGCGTCGATGGAACGTAAAAAATTTGTCTGGAAGCGTTAGCGAATGCTTCGTTTTCCACAATCACCGCTGTGGCACCGCGATTTACCGCATCTTCGGCCAGTGTCGCTGCATCAAAATTTTCGCCCGAAAAAGCGAGAAAAACGTCTCCCGTCTTTATTTTCCGGCTGTCAATGGTCACGCCGTTTGCGTTCAAAAAAACGGGATAAAAAGTAGCTGCATTCATAACCGCAAAAATAAAAATCCTTCTGCGGTAAGCAAAAGGATTTTAAATATGTTTTTAAATAAATTAACGTTTTGTTCGTCCCTTACCGGCAGATTTAGCATCCTGCGCGACACGGAAACCAACCCAGCCATACGCTTTGGCTTCGTCTCTGTAGCGACGCTGACCCGGATCTAGCCAATAAGCACCGTCAAGCCAAGAACCACCTTTGATCACGCGGACTTCATTTGAAATTCTTGTCGTACGTGCAATTGGATCTTTCTGCATCACAACACGTCCGCGACCGTCTACGATGAATCTTTTACGTTCAGAGTTGTACATGTTGTATCCGGCAGTAGTACTGTCTTCCGCACGTCCATAACCTGCGTCCAGAGAAGACTGGAAGTCACCGTCACGATAGTTTCGGTAATCTGCCACGGTTTCACGCTCATACTGACCAGGCAATCCACGGTAAACCAATCGGCCGTCCGCTAAGGTGTCGTATTTTGCTGCTTCTACTTTTTTAAATGTACCGTCAGCATTTCTTGCAACTTCCTGCGCTACATTTCCACGGTAATAGTTGAAATCGCTTGCTTCGTCATCGATGATCGGACGGTAAACATCCGCAGTCCATTCAGCAACGTTGCCGAACATCCCATAGATTCCAAGATTGTTGGAAGGGTATTGTTTTACGTCCGCCGTAGTAGGTGAACCGTCATTTTTCCAACCTGCAACACCGGAGTAATCTCCCCGCCCCTGCTTGAAGTTTTCAAGGTACATACCGCGGTCACGGCCTTTTTTACCTTTAAGCTCCTCGATTTGTGGCTCCTTGTTTTTGTATAGGTTGTACTCACGTTCTTTTTGCATGCCCAGTGCGGCAAATTCCCACTCAACTTCAGTTGGAAGACGGAATTTTTCAACTACGCCTGCCGCAGCATTTCGGTTGGCAGCTAAAATTCGCTGATTGCTCGTCTTGATGCCCGAACGTTGCTGAAGTCGCTGTGTATTGATGTACGCTTCAAGTTCCGGATCATTCGCTTTGAATTTATCAAGGTTAAATGAGTTCGCACCTTGGTTATTAGCATCATTCGTGTAAAAATCTTTCGAGATTACACCCTGCTCCATCAGCGCCTTCTCATTCGCACGGTCTGTCAACCAGTCGCAGTAGCGAGACGCCTGTAACCACGAAACCCCTACAACAGGATAATAATCGTATTCAGGACGGCGGAAATAGGTTTCAGCAAAATCATTTCGCGAAAGCTCATTATTCCAAACAAGTGTATCTGGCAAAGCACCTTTGTAGATTTCTTTAAAGCTAGGGTCAGACGGTGGGAAAACAAATTTTAACCAGGTAACGTATTCGCGGTATTCATAGTTGGTGATTTCAGTTTCACCGATGAAAAAGGCACTTACCTGCATACGGCGCGGCGTGTTGTTCCAGTCATGCATCACGTCATCTTTCACAAGACCCATGGTGAAGGTACCGCCTTCTACGTAAACCATTCCTGGCCAACCTTTCTGTTTTTGCTGTTTTCCGGTAAAGAACCAGCCTTTTTGGTCGTTGGGTTTCCAGCCGGTTTTACTGGTGAAACGCTTTGTTCCGCCACCTTTCTTACTGTTGCCACCGCCGCAACTCATAAGGATAAGTGTAGAACAAAACATTAATATCGTGAACAACTTCAGTTTATTCATAGTTTACATAGATAATTTTCAGGGTACAAAGAAAATAGAAATTATTTAATTAATCAAATTAAATGATATTGATTTCCTGCAAAACGCCTACATTTTAATTTTATTGCGTCATATTATATTATATTATTTTTCGTTTAATTTGTAACCGCGAAACTTAAAACCAAATGATACGCATATTTACTATCTTCTCTCTTTTTTTTATGATAGGTTCTGCATCTGCGCAGTCTTATAAAATTGAATGGTCAGGCACTGAAGTTATCGATTATGGCACGAGCCAGGTTACGATTCCCGCAATCAAAAATGAAGGTTTGGCTTATGAAGAAGGAAGCCTGTTTATTAGAGTGAATGAAAAGTCAGCGAACACCGGTCGAACGGTTTCAAATCTGATCTGGGAAAAAGTTTCCGCTAAAGACCTTTACGATCTCAATCCGAATAACATTCCGGGCACTGAAAAAGCAGAAACAGGAACGTTCGCAAACCCATACACTGGTGAACAACACGGCCTGATACGGGTCTCATTGCTAAAAAATGAGTCAGGAAACCTTTTCCGGCTGGTTTCATTTGATGTAAATTCTGTTGCCAAAAATCCACAGGGACGGGCACCGGGGAATAATCTGGTAGGCAGCACGGAGAACCCGCTGAAATCAGGAAATTTCTATAAAATCAAAGTCGATAAATCCGGAATTTTCAAGATCACATCACAGTTTTTGCGGGATAATGGCATTAATCCTTCCTCTATCAATCCTAAAAATTTCAGAATCTACGGTAATGGAGGTGTAATGCTTCCTGAGCATAATCTGGATACCCGCTACGCAGCCCTGCAGGAAAATGCCATTCAGGTCGTAGGAGAAGATGACGGCGCATGGAACGATCAGGATTTTGCTCTTTTTTATGCCCAGGGACCGATTGGTTATAATATTTATCAGAGCGCCGGAAACGGAACGGGCAACAGGCGAACAGAAACCCGGCTAGATACAGCTGCGCATGTGCAGAATATCTACGAAGATTTCGCCTATTATTTTATCAATTTCGATATCGGTCCGGGAAAACGGGTACAGGCTGATGATCAATCGGTAACTATAGATGTCATCACGCGCTATGATGAGTATCAGTACATTGATGAAGAAAAATTTAACCTGATGAAGGTGGGCCGTAACTGGACTGGCGATGCTTTCAATGACCTTAAGACAATTACTTTCACCACAAAATCAGCCATTTTACCTTCAGACGTCATCAGATTCCGGACGCGCGTTGTAGGTTATCAGTCTGCGGGTAATAAAATTGAAATAAGTCTGAACAACAAGCCTGGCAGCACCACCACCATTCAAACCGATGCGAAAGATTATGTCGAGATCCTTTACCCGCTTCAGGGCGGCAGTGCGGGCACAATGACCAACCTGGAGGGAACGCAGCTCACATTTACGTACAAACCTACGGTGTCTAGCAACCCCAACGGAAAATTCTACTTCGATTATGCTGAGGTGCAGTATAAAGAGGATTTGAAATACCGCAATTCGCAGTTCAATTTCCGAAGCTACACCATCGCGGAGAACACTGGTACACGATACACATTCGGCATTGCGGATGCTTCAGCTATCGAACAGGTTTGGCAGGTTTCGGATATTACCAACGCAAAACGGAAAGTCAATAAATCTGGCAGCAGTACGCTGTTTACCTTTGGTTACCTGGCGAACAGCGACACGTTCGTGAATGAGTTTGTAGCTTTCAAGGCAGAAGATGCCTTTGCACCGGCATTTGTTGGAAGAATTGAAAATCAGGATTTGGCGGCACTGCAAAATATTGATTACCTGATGATCACCGTGCCGGAGATGATGGGGCAGGCCCAGCGGCTGGCCAACTACTATCAGGACAAATACAACGTGGCGGTGGTAGATGTAAACAAAATCTACAACGAATTCAGCAGTGGCGGAAAAGATATCACCGCGATTCGCGATTTTGCGACTCAATTAAAATCAAAAGGTAACCTAAGATATATGTTCATACTCGGTGATACTTCCTATGATTTCAAAGGCAAAAATAATCCCGGGTCTGATATTATTCCGTCCTATCAAAGTGAGAGAAGTAATAACTACGAACAGTCTTACGTAACGGATGACTATTTCGCGATGACGAAACCGCAGGCTGCCGGCACAGTTTCTCTTGCGAATATTTTACCCGATTTTCCGGTCGGCAGATTACCGGCCGCGAATGTTGCTGAAGCTAAACTCCTCATTGACAAAGCACTTGCGTACAATAACGCACTACCAGGACAATCTACACCGTTTGGCGAGTGGCGCATGAAACTCGATTTTGTAGTGGATGATGATGCAGATAATGTAGTTCCGTTCCACAACACGATGAATGACGCAATCCTCAAAGCAAGCATGGAGACCGGATCTATCACCGTAAATACGCCAAGCGGGCCGCCGGTGGTTACCAATTATGTAAATAAAATTCCCGAATACAACATCCGCAAACTTTATCTGGATGCATTCCAGGCGCAAACATCAGCAGGTGGCCAGCGTTATCCGCAAGTCAATCAGGCCATCTCGAATGATATGGGCAACAGTCTTTATATGTTCTACTTCGGACATGGCGGCATCAACGGTTGGGCACAGGAACGTGTACTTTCAATTGATGAAATTCAACAGTTCAACAACTGGAACAATGTATATTCAAGGTTTCCTTTGGTATCTACTATAACATGTGAATTCACACTTTGGGACGAACCTTCCACCTTTTCTGCCGGTGAGCAGGTCATGAAATCGAAGCAAGGTGGTGCAGCGATCATGATTACTTCCAGCCGAGCAATTGGCGTTGGCTATGGTGAAAGTTTCACTACCATTTTCACGAAGCACATGTTCGAGCTTGTTAACGACGATTTTATTAATCTGGGTGATGCATTTTTAAAGGCTAAATTTGAAAAAGGCCCAAATGAAGATCATCTGCGCGTAAATCTTCTTGGCGACCCGGCTACCAAACTCAGCAGACCTAAAAGGCTGCTTGTAATCGATGAAGTAGAATCACCGGTCCCCGGACAGTTGCGTGCATTGGATTTTGTGAAAGTTAAAGGTCACATAAGCAAGGCCGGAGGCGGTATTGATACAAGTTTTAATGGTCGCGTTGCAATCAATATATTTGATAAAAGAATCAACAAAAAGACCTTAAACAACGATAACATGCCGAAGATGAATCCTCCGTTAAACTATACGGAAGAAAGTGGACCGATCGTGAAGTCATCCGGTTTGGCTGTAAACGGTGAGTTTACGGTTGAATTTTATGTTCCAAAGGACATTAATTATGAAAACGGTGACGGCCGAATCCTGGTTTATGCGGACAATAAGAAATTAGATGTCTTTAATAATCAGGTTCAAAAAGTAGGCGGAATCAATCCGGATGGCATCAATGATACTGAAGCGCCGAAGATTCAGCTTTTCATGAATAACACCAATTTTGCTGATGGTGGTATTACAGACCAGAATCCGATGTTGCTTGCATGCGTCACAGACGATAAAGGCGTCAATTCTACTGGTTCCGGTATCGGGCATGACATTACTGTGATTTTGGACGGAAAGATTATAGATACAGTCGTACTGAATGATTTTTACTTCTCAGGTGACGGAAACGGCTGTACAAACCCAACATTAAAAGATTACCAAAAGGGCAATGTAAGCTATCCGTTCCGTAATCTTGCGCCGGGTCCGCATCAGTTACAGTTCAAAGTTTGGGATATCAACAATAATTCTACTACAGGGACGTTAAATTTTGTAGTAAAAGACGAGGTGAATCAGAATTTGATAATAAACAAGCCTCTGAACTGGCCAAATCCTTTTACGAGCAAGACTTATGTTCAGTTTGAACACAACTGTGATGATATGCTGGATGTGAATGTACAGATCTATACGATCACCGGTAAACTGGTGAAAACCATCAGCAGCACAGTGACGGCAGAACCGTTTTTCCAGGGTTACCGCACGCCGCGCACCGCGATCGGATGGGACGGACTGGATGATTTCGGCGATGCAGTAGGTAAAGGGACATACATTTTTAAGATATTTGCACGCAGCCAAAATCAGGATAAATGCAAAGGAAGCGCAACTGCAGTAGAAAAAATGGTATTATTGAAATAGAATATTAAACGATAAAAAAAACTTTATGACATTAGGTAAAAAACTATTTTTAGGTTTGGGTCTGGGCATGAGCATGATGGCTTATTCACAAAGCAATATTGTTCTTACGGGTGCACCATTTCTCAGAATTTCACCAGATGCACGCTCTGGCGGTATGGGTGACCAGGGGGTAGCTACAACCACTGACGCTTTTTCCCAGTTTTGGAACGCGGCAAAATATCCGTTCAGCAAAACCACAGCTGCCGTAGGTATAAACTATACGCCGTACATGGGTAAACTGACAAATGATGTTTTCCTTCTGTACGGTGCTTATCACCAGTTTTTAGGTGAGGAAGAACGGTCTACCATCTCTGCGAGTCTTTATTACTTCAACATGGGTGAAGTTGCACTTACCGAACTTCGTGGCAATGTTCCGGAATCTGCAGGTATTTCAAAGCCCAATGAGTTTTCAATTGACGTGGCGTATGGTCTGAAGCTTTCAGATTATTACTCGATGGCAGTTACCGGCCGTTTCATCCGTTCAGATTTGGGCGGCGGACTTGGTTCCGACAACACACTGAAGCCGGCGAACAGCTTCGCGGTAGATGTTTCCGGATATTTCCAGTCTGAAAAACATACCAGCATCAACGATTTTGAAGGTCGTGCGCGTGCAGGTTTCTCAATCCAAAACCTTGGTCCCCGACTCGACTATACGGGTGACGAAGCGTCCAGATCATATCTTCCTACCATGGCGAGACTGGGTGCGGGTTACGATCTTTTCGTGGATGATCTGAGCCGTGTAGGTTTAAGTTTCGAAGCCTCAAAACTTCTTGTTCCGGGACCTGAAAATGGCGTGGTACCAAATGTAGGCGTGATTGAAGGTATCGGAAAATCATTCAACAATGAGAAAAGCACAATGTTCAGTGGTGCGGTAGAATATGAATACGACAATGCTTTCGCCGTGCGTGGTGGTTACTTCCATGAAAGCGAAGAGCAGGGAGCACGTCAGTTTGCAACCGTGGGTGTAGGTTTGAAGTATCAGTCATTCGGACTTGATATGTCTTACCTCATCAATACTTCTAAAGTAAATTCAGCATTGGATAATACCCTGCGTTTCGGTCTGACCTGGAACATCGGCGAAGAATCTTCAAACAGCGATTATTAAGTTAATCAGTGTTTTATTTAAATACAGCGGCTCCGTAAATGGGGCCGCTTTTTTATTAAATATATCTTCAAAGTTGAAAATAGATTTCGAAACACAGATACATTTACGAACAGCACATCATAAATCCTCAAACATTAGCACAAAAATTGCAGCGCCAGGTTTTTTTGAAACCAGCTTTATTCCCAATCCAAGCACCTTCTAATGGGGCTTTATATGGTAAAATACCCTTAAATTAGCACAATGAATTACGCCACAGAACTGAAAAAATTCGCCTCCAGCCAGTATATTTACTCTGCGGTTCGGATTACGCTGGCGATTGTGGTTCCAAGTATCATTTTAGCGCACTTCGGTTTACTGCAGGAATATTTCCTGTTTCCGCTCGCAACCAGTTTTGTAGGTCTTACAGACCAACCCGGACCCTTCATCCGCCGCCGAAATGCTCTCATCATGGCAATCGGTATATTTTCGGTGGTTGCCGTGATCGCCAGTTTACTGCAGGGTATTACGCCTTTGGTTTATCTGGAGCTGCTCCTTTTCGGTTTGTTTTTCTCAATGATCGGCGTTTACGGTCAGCGTTTCGCGGCAATCGGCTCACTCTCACTGGTCGTCCTCGCCATTTTTGCAGACGGCCATCTCAGTGATAGCGGAGTGATAAAGAGTTCGCTGACATTTTTAGCCGGTGGAATTTGCTATCTAATTGTATTTCTGATAGTTTCGAAAATCCAACCTTACAAACTCGCCAGCCAGATGATTGGTGAAAACTACGTGGAACTCGGGAACTATTTAAAAATTAAGTCAAAATATTACGCCAAAAACCCTGATTATGATGATCTGAATCTTCAGGTAATCGCCCAACAGGTTAAAATAAAAAACCTGCAGGAAGATACCCGAGAAACGGTTTTTAAAACACGGAAGATCGTCAATGAATCTACCACCACGAGCCGTCTTTTGATGCTTATGTTCCTGAATTCCATCGATCTGCACGAAAAACTGATGACTTCAGAAAGTGACTACCGAAAGATTCATGACAGTTTTGATGACAGCGGATTTCTGGAATCTCTAAGTGCGTATCTATCGGGGCTCGCAGATGAGCTGGAAAATATCGGAATTGCTTTACAGAGCGGCACGAAAGCGCGTCCTGTCACCAATTTGGATACAGAACTTGACCGCATTTATGATCAATATTTCGACCTTAGAAACAGAAAACTGAACGCGTCTACTTTAGAAAACTTCATGATTCTGAGACTGATCTTGGTACGGATTACGGGCGTTTCAGAAGATATCAGCACGATGTACAGGGTCTTTACACAAAACCAAAAACTTGCGAAAAGCCTTTCCACAGGCCTTGATTTGAATAAATTTGTCCCGGATGAGGAAAAAATCAACCTAAAACTTTTAGTGGGAAATATTTCGCTTAAATCTTCGCATTTTCGGCATGCTCTGCGGGTCACGATCGCACTGCTTTTGGGGTATTTTATTTCAAGTATCAGTTTTCTCGGGATTGGACGCTCATATTGGGTGCTCATAACCATTTTGGCGATCATGAGACCCGCATATTCCACCACCAAACACCGTAATCTTCTGCGGCTTTATGGTACAGTAGTAGGCGCGTTTGCAGCGTACGGACTGCTGCATTTAGTTGATAACAGTTCAATTTTATTTGCCGTGCTTATGCTGAGCATGATCCTGTGTTTCAGCTTTTTAAAAGCACAGTATTTCTGGGCTGTACTGTTCATGACGATCTACATATTCCTCACTTTTAATTTTCTGAATCCGGGGAATATTAATCTATTATTTAAAGACCGCATTACAGATACGGCGATCGCCGGAATCGTGGCTTTTGCGGTTTCCTATTTTGTCTTCCCTGTTTGGGAACACACGCAGAATCTCGGCTTGATGAAAAAATCAGCAAAAAGTAATCTCCGATATTTCCGCTCTGTGATGGATGTGCTGATGAATAAAAAAATTGGTGTTGAGGATTACAAACTTAGCCGGAAGAATGCCGTAATTGACCTTGCGAACCTTTCTGACAGTTTTCAGCGAATGCTTTCGGATCCGAAAAACCAACAGAAAAAGATGGAGCATATTCACCAGTTCGTGAATACCGCACAATTGCTTACGGCTTATATTGCCTCGCTTTCGCAGTATTCGAAAAGCGGCCGTGAGTATCCCGAAATCGATTTCCGCAGCTGGATGACTAAAATTTCCGCTGAATTGCTGCGAACCACACTTATTTTAGCTAAGAAAGAACTTAAAGATGAAATAATAAGTGAAAGCCGTCTGCAGCCGGGAGATTCCGTACAAAAACTGCTTGAGAAACGTAAAAAAGAAATCCGCGATTACGATATCACAGACCGTCGTGATCCGAACAGGATTACCCATCTGACGGAACTTCGTAACCTGCAGGAAGTGCTGGAACTCATCTATGAGGTAGCACGGGAACAGCGAAAAGTAGCGGAGCACCTGGATCCGGACGTTCAGTCAACAATTGTAAAGCAGTAATTTTCAAAGAATTCTACACGCGCTTTGAAAAGGTCTGATACGTTTTCGTCATGCACGCGGCACAGGATATTGTATGGAAAATCTAGCCTGAAAGGCTTTACTTCATAATGTTTCTTCAGCGACCAATATTTGGAATGGTGGATCTTGTAGAGACTTTCTTTTACTGACCAGATCACCGTAAGGTAAGGCACTTCCCGTCCCTTTTCGATGAATTTACTTTCATTTTCATTTAAAAACTTGTGCTGTATGCGTGCAATTTTATCATTAAATGGTTCAATATCGATCCCGATATTCTCTTTGGCAATCGCAAGTGCAGCATATGGAAACGAGTGAGTGATGGAAATTTCGAAATGGCGCGGTTCAAGATAAGGTATGCGGCCGTCATATAGAATTTTATAGCCGGGAAGAACAGTTTGCAGGATTTTGCGTACGAGTAAAATTTCTTTCAACTTCACCGGGTGGTAATCTTTTACTTTCTCGAAATTCTCCTCTTCCAAAAGTTTTTCTGCATCCAGCTCCTCCGGTTCATCATATTTCCAGAGTAAAATAGTCGCATTATGATCGGAGAAATCTCGGTAAAGAGGCATGTGTAATTGATTATTGCCAAATTTAGCAATTATTTAGAACAGAAAAAATGGACAATTCGTAAGTAGCAGCCGGATATAACTCCTATTTCGCCTGATCCTGAGCTGAATTTAAACAAGCAGAATTTCGTACATTTGCAAAAATTTTTTATTTAGATGAGCACACAAACACAATATTTACCTTATAAAGTAAAAGACATTTCCCTCGCAGAATGGGGACGTAAGGAAATAATGCTTGCAGAAGCAGAAATGCCCGGACTGATGGCTATCCGTGAAGAATACGGTCCTTCGCAGCCTTTGAAAGGCGCACGTATCGCGGGCTGCCTTCACATGACTATTCAGACGGCTGTACTTATCGAGACATTGGTTGCACTCGGAGCTGACGTTACCTGGTCTTCATGCAATATTTTCTCTACACAGGATCATGCAGCTGCTGCAATTGCGGCCGCAGGAATTCCGGTTTACGCTTGGAAAGGAATGAATGAAGAAGAGTTTGAATGGTGCATCGAACAAACCATATTTTTCGGTGAAGACAGAAAACCGTTAAATCTCATTTTGGATGATGGCGGCGACCTTACCAATATGGTTTTTGACAAATATCCTGAACTTACAAAAGACATCAAAGGACTTTCTGAAGAGACTACTACAGGTGTTCACAGACTTTACGAAAGAATGGCGAACGGTACTTTGGTGATGCCGGCGATCAATGTAAATGACTCTGTAACGAAATCTAAGTTCGACAATAAATACGGCTGTAGAGAATCTGCGGTAGATGCAATACGCCGTGCGACGGACGTAATGCTGGCAGGTAAGCGTGTGGTAGTTTGCGGCTACGGCGATGTAGGTAAAGGTACGGCAGCTTCGTTCCGCGGAGCGGGCTCAATCGTTACCGTAACCGAAGTTGATCCGATCTGTGCACTTCAGGCAGCTATGGAAGGCTTTGAAGTAAAAAGACTTGATACTGTGGTAGAAACAGCAGATATGATCATTACAACGACCGGAAACTTCAATATCGTACAAGGTGCGCACTTCAAGAAGATGAAAGATAAGACCATCGTGTGTAATATCGGTCACTTCGATAATGAGATTGATATGGCCTGGCTGAATGAAAACTATGGTGATACCAAATATGAGGTAAAGCCCCAGGTTGATGTTTACAATATCGATGGCAAAGAAATCATCATTCTGGCAGAAGGACGGCTTGTAAACCTTGGCTGTGCAACAGGTCACCCAAGCTTCGTAATGAGCAACTCATTCAGCAACCAAACGTTAGCACAGATCGAACTTTGGACGAACGCGTCTGCTTATAAAAACGAAGTGTACACTCTTCCGAAGCATCTTGACGAGAAGGTTGCAGCACTTCACCTGAAGAAGCTAGGCGTAGAGCTTGAAGTTCTCACGCCAGCGCAGGCAAAATACATTGGCGTAGAGGTTGAAGGACCTTTCAAACCTGAGTATTACAGATACTAAATAAGTCTTCAAAAGGACTTATCTGATAACGCTACTGAGAACTCGGTAGCGTTTTTTTTTAAAATCTACTGCCCGGTACTTTTTAACATTAATATTGAAGGGTGTATTCACTCTTTTATTAAGGTGAATTGACCTAGTTTGCGCTTTCATATTTAGTCGTATATTTGCTCTAACACAAAACACGACTGATGAAAAAAAATCTACTACTGGGGTTCCTGGTAAAAGTTGCGCTATGCCATGCGCAGGTCGGCATAGGCA
This sequence comes from Kaistella rhinocerotis, assembly GCF_030243905.1. NCBI lineage: Bacteria > Pseudomonadati > Bacteroidota > Flavobacteriia > Flavobacteriales > Weeksellaceae > Kaistella > Kaistella rhinocerotis. The sequence goes on from NZ_JASSYY010000001.1 coordinate 990,934, forward strand.
ACAATGTCACTACGTTTGACAACTCTGAGGTACTAAAAATTGCTGCAACCAACAAAGGAGTATTACTACCAAATATTTCTATTCCCAATCTGAACAACGCGGCTCCGGTCTCTTCTCCGGCCTCGTCTCTGCTGGTTTACAACACGAATACCATGACCGGTAAAGGTTTCTACTATTGGCAAAACAACAAATGGAACCCGATTCTCGATACTACAAATATTTTTAAATACCTGGGGATCGTAAGATCGGAGAGCGCGATTTCCACCGGAGGTGTGAACGACAGTTCACCGATAACCGGCGTTTCTTACACGATGGGTGAAAGCCCGTCAGCGCACGACTGGCAGCTGATCCCGGGGCTCAGCAAAACAATATCGCTCTATTCCGGGCAGAATACAGTTTCAATTTCCGGAAGCGGTATCGCACAGATAAATTCTGCTGCTTATGAAAACACTTTCATGTCCTACTCTGTCGCCCTTTTCGTTGATTCTAAACTAAGCGGCGTGCGTAATTTCATGATCACGGGAAAGCAATCATGCCTGTACAATGACTTCAATGTCTATTTCAATGTGAGCAATTTATCCACAGGAAACCACCTTATTGAACTTCGGGAGACTTTACGTGTTACCGAGATCAGTACTCAAAGCATCACTTTTGGTGCTAAGCATGCATCCTGCAGCAACCTTAGTCCGCTGATGGATAAATCGCTGATGAGCATTCAAATTTCAGAAAGACCTTAAACACACACAAATTATGAAAAATTTATTCATTTCACTCCTGGCATTCGGGTGCACACTACTGTCCGCGCAGGTGGGAATTAACACACGCACGCCACATGCTTCTGCCGCGCTGGATATCAGCGCAAACAATAAAGGAGTAAGCTTTCCGAAGGTTGCGCTTTTAAGCAAAACCGATGTTACATCCGTTTCGAATCCTAAGGAATCCCTGATAATTTATAATACCAACACAAGTGATTCCGGCAATGAAGGATATTATTTCTGGAACGGGAGCCGGTGGGATTACTTCTTTTCAGACCTTAATCAGGCCAATTTGCTCAATCAGGTTAAATATTACTCAGCAACATCCAGCACCGGATATACTTTCACAAGTTCACAGTTTTTAGGTTACAGTGCGCATGCATATGGTGAGACGATCAATACATCTCAATGGACTGTAATATCATCGATTACTAAAAACATCGTAGTGGACCGCGCGCAAAATCAGGTGCTGATGAACATCAACGGTATGTACCAAGCCAATAACGGAAGTTCAGCTACTGGTGGTATTACTTCTACCATCGGCTTTTTTGTGGATGACAAACTGATCGATGTGAAACCGATGTTCCTCGACTTTGCCTCCTCATGTGCGTTCCGGCAGTTTATGATTTATGGCGTGGCGAACAATCTTACTGTAGGAAACCACACGGTGAAATTTGCAATCCGTAATATCGAAGCGCCTGCGATAAGTGGTCTCACTGTTACTTACGGCGCGCCAAATACATCGTCGTCATGCAATACCATTAGTGCTTTCGAATCGGCCATCAGCAGTACGATTTTCGTTAACCAACCTTATGTTTTTTAATCATGAAAGCAACAATTACCACTTTATTTATCGCTGCCATGATTACCGGATATAATGCGCAGGTTCTCATCACTACCAATCCTGCGCTGGGCACTACGCCACATTCCAGTGCGGTGCTCGATATTAAGGATGACCGTCACGGCATTTTATTGCCGCAGGTTGCACTTACAGGCAGTACAGATAACAGTACGATTCCGAGTCCTGTGAGAGGTTTATTGGTTCAAAATACCAATACCGGGCAATTAAATTTTTGGGCTGCAGGAAAATGGAACCGCAATTTCGCGGTAAGTGATGGTTTGGCAATCATTAAGCAAACTGAAAATTTTAACGGAAATTCTACAGCCAGTACGGCTGTCAGTACCTTCCCGACTACGGTTCCGTTGTTCAATTTAAATGATTCCACAACAGGCTGGACCAAACTGAATGCAGGTACCACCGTGACAATCACCAAAGCGACCAATACCAACTATGTAATCACAGAAGGTATGGTGCAGGTAAATAACAGCTTAACAACCGACCAAAAGTTTCAGTTTGCAATTGGGATCTTCGTTAACGGACAACTAAAACTAGCGAGCAAATATTATACAACGAGCACTACCTACGTCTGCAGCTGGCGAAAGTTTAATCTTGCCGGTATCTTTAATGATCTTCCTGTCGGCACACACAATGTGGAAGTTTACGGAAGAAATCTGCCGATAGTTACATCTGGATATACGCAAATTGTTTATGGTGGAAACAGCAGCAATTGTGACAATATAAACAATGATATGGCGCGCATCTACGTAACGGCACAGACAAGTCAGTAAGGTGAAATATCTTTTTTTTAATCCCCGGTGTACAATTCCGGGGATTTTTTTTGCTTAAATTTAAGTTTTAAAGCAAATAAAATGAAGAAACTATTCACTATACTTACCTTTCTCATACTTTCGCAGTCACTTTTTTCACAGACGAAAGCAGCTTTTTGGGAAGACATTGAAAACTTTAAGAAGGCCGACAGAGAAATGCGCGCGCCGGAGGATGCGATACTTTTGGTCGGCAGCTCTTCATTTACAATGTGGAAAGATGTGGCTGATTATTTTCCGGGAAAGACATTTATCAATCGTGGTTTCGGAGGGTCAAGTCTTTTCGATCTGAATTTTTATTCGAAAGAACTTCTTCAACCCTATAATCCCAGGCAAATCATTATTTATTGCGGCGAAAATGATTTTGCTGCAAATGAAAATCTAAAACCTCGCGAAGTCTTTAACCGCTTTAAGCATTTCTACGCTGAAGTGCGAAGATACCATCCGAATGTCCCTGTTTCGTACATTTCAATCAAGCTTTCACCAAGCCGAAAACATTTGTGGCCTAAATTCACCGCTACGAACAAGATGATTCGTAAATTTATGGAGCTTAAACCAAACGCGGCTTATATCGATATTGTGAAACCAATGACCAATAGTAACGGGGAAGCACGAAAGGAACTTTTCCTGGATGACCAGCTGCATCTTACGCCTGAAGGTTATAAAATATGGGCCACACAGATGGCTCCGCACATCAAATAGAAAATTATGAAAAGACATGAAGCACTGGTGCAACTCAGCCGTGATCACCATTTTGGACTTCTGCTATGCTGGAAACTGAAACAGGGAATTGTAAAAAACATCGGTGCAGACCGAATGGAGCGGTACATTTCTATTTTTTTTAATCACAATCTGGCGCCGCATTTTGCCGAGGAAGAGGAAACAATCTTCAATATTTTAGGTGAAAAACATCCGCTGATTTCAGAAGCACTGACGGAACATAACATAATGCGTGAGATGGTAGCACGCGGATTCAGCGATATCGCAGAAATACAGGGTTTCAGGGATTTACTGGAAGTTCACATCCGGAAGGAGGAACGCCAGATTTTTCCGGAAATTGAGAGACAAGCCACAGACAAGCAACTTCGGGAGCTGTTGGAGCTGCCGCATCCTGTTCTGAAAGAGCCCGAGTACGACGACCAATTCTGGAAATAGCAAAAAAATTTTGAGACTACTTTTTTCGTTTCGCCTTTGATTTTGCCTTAGCCTGGGCACGGTTACCGGGTTTGGTTTTTGGTGGGTTCCGTTTTGTGGGTCCACCCCAGTTGACTTTTTTGTTTTTGTCTTTTTTCTCATGAAATGCACCACCGCCCTCTTCGAGTTTCACGGTATGCGCGTTTTTCATAATCACCTCATCTTTTTCAGATGCGATCTTTACGGGATTTATTTTTACGTCAGCCGGAAAATCCTGCAAGGCCAGGGATTTATCCATCAAAACCTCTATTTCAAGTAAATTGATTTCCTCTTTTTCTGTAAAAAACGAAAGCGCTTTTCCGTCCTTGTCCGCACGGCCGGTACGTCCGATGCGGTGAATATACTGTTCTGGAACTTCAGGGATTTCAAAATTGACAACGTGGGTAATATCTGAAATATCGAGACCACGCGCCATGATATCGGTAGTAATCAATCCGCGCAGCTGCTGATCCTCAAAATTTCGCATCGCATTGAGACGGTAATTCTGGGATTTGTTTGAATGAATTACATCAAATTCGCCCGGGAACATTTCATCAACTTTGGTGAAAAGATAATCCGCGTTCTTCTTATTGTTACAGAAAACCAGAACTTTAGACATTTCATCATCCGATTTCAGCAAAAATTCAAGCAAATTAATCTTTGTGTTAAAATTCTGGACTTTAAACCCAATTTGCTCAATCTTATCAAGCGGCGTACCTGACTTGGCTAACGAAATTTCAATAGGTGAGGCAAAATATTCATCCAAGACAGCATCTACAGCTTCTGTCATCGTTGCTGAAAACAGAATGTTCTGCCGCTTTTCCCTCATCATCGTGAAAATGGTAGTGAGCTGCATCTTAAAACCTAAGTTCAGCATTTCATCAAACTCATCCACCACTAATTTCTGCACCTCTTTTAATGAAATCGCATTGTCAATCGCTAAGTCCATGATTCGTCCGGGAGTTCCAACAAGAATATCACAACCTTCGTTGAAAAGCAGTTTCTGAGTATTGATGTTCACACCGCCGTAAATTCCCAGCACGCGTGCCGTAAGATTTTGCGTTAGATTTTTCACCACATCTGTGACCTGCACTACCAATTCGCGTGTCGGAACCAGAATAAGCACCGTAGGATTTCCGCTCTTGCTGTACTTCCACATCTTGAGCACCGGCAGCAAATAGGCAAGTGTTTTACCTGTTCCCGTCTGTGCGATTCCCATCACGTCGCGGCCTGAAAGTATAGGCTTCAGCGATTTTTCCTGAATAGGCGTCGGCTCAAAAAGTTCAGAATCGGCTAATACATCAAGGATTTTTTCATGTAGATCAAAGTCCGCGAACGTGAGTTTTTCCATTCGGCAAAGATATGTTTTTTGGCAGGATTAAATATTTTGTAATTTTAACAGATGAACCGAGTCTTTTCCGCATTTCTGTTTTTCATTCTTTTTGCCTGTACCGACAAGAAAGAAAAAGGGCTGGAAAACAGCGTGGCAGAGACAATTCCGACCAGGCAACCGGCCGAAAAACCGCTGGATTCTGCGCTCATTCAATGGCTGAGTTACTATCAGGTAGACAATCCGGAGTTCACCAAAGATAAGTTCAGACTCACCGAAACCAGTGCAATAACGTACAGTCCGAGCAATGTTATTGTGCTGAATCAGAAAGGCTTCAATGAAATTTATAAACCTTTCCTTGTATTTAATCCAGGCAAAACCGCATACATGGATTTCGACAGTTACCATTGGATTTTAGCTAAAGACGGTAGTGCCAGCTTTGAAGCCGACCAACAGGTGGTCTTGGTAGATTTAAAGACAAAAACCGCGAAACAGATCGCATTTTTCGGACCTTCTTTCAGGATTGAAGAGGCGTATTGGGCGAAGGACTCAACCATGGTTTTACTCGGAAACACTTACGAAAAGGTTCCTTTTATGCTGCGTTTTAATTTTGCTGAAAATACCAAGCAACATTTTCAATATCCCGATACACTGAAATTTGAAAAGCCCTACTCTGAAATAAGGATGCAGAAATTTGGGATTAGTACAGAATAAAAAATGCCTCCGAAGAGGCATTATCTTGTTATTCCCACTCAATAGTAGCAGGCGGTTTGCTTGAAATATCGTAAGTCACACGGTTGATACCGCGAACTTCATTGATTATTCGGTTCGACACCTTTTCCAGAAATTCCCATGGGAACTTGCTGAAAGTCGCCGTCATGAAATCGGTGGTATTTGCGGAGCGGACAACGGCGGTATACTCGTAAGTCCTTTCATCGCCCATGACCCCTACGGATTTCACAGGAAGCAAAACAACAAAAGCCTGCGAAACCTGCTCATAGAGCTTGTTTTTATACAATTCCTCAATGAAGATATCATCTGCTTGCTGCAGTATCTCTACTTTTTCCTCAGAAACTTCGCCCAAAATCCGAATGCCCAGCCCCGGACCGGGGAACGGATGGCGATGCACAAGATGGTGCGGGATTCCAAGTTCCTCACCTACTTTCCTCACTTCATCTTTGAATAGTTCGCGAAGCGGTTCCAGCAGTTTAAAATCCATTTCTTCCGGCAGTCCGCCCACATTGTGATGTGATTTTATAACCGCAGAAGGTCCTTTTACAGACTGGCTTTCGATGACATCGGGATAAATGGTTCCCTGTGCGAGAAATTTTGCGCCTTCAATTTTATGTGATTCTTCATCGAAGACCGCTACGAACTCATTTCCAATGATTTTACGTTTTTCCTCCGGATCTGCGACTCCTTTGAGCTTTGACATGAACCGGCTTTTTGCATCGATAAGTTTTATCTTTAGCTGGAAATGTTCGCCATAATTTGTCATCACTTTTTCCGCTTCATCCTTTCTCAAAAGACCCGTGTCCACGAAGATGCACTGAAGCTGATCGCCAATTGCTTTGTGAATAAGTACCGCTGCAACTGAAGAATCCACGCCGCCGGAAAGTCCAAGGATTACCTTTTGGTCGCCCACTTTTTCTTTGATTTCAGCAACCGTTTTGTCAATATAGTTCGTGAGTTTCCAGTTTTTCGGGGCTTTACAAATCCCGAAGACGAAATTTTCGATCATGCGTGCACCTTCCTCGGTGTGTGAAACCTCAGGATGAAACTGTACGCCGTAGATCTTTTTCTTTTCATCGGAAACCGATGAGATCACATCTGTCTGTGCATTGATCGCGAAACCTGCCGGAACTTCCTGTACCTCATCAAAATGGCTCATCCAAACGGTTGAAAAACGGCCCACGCCCGAAAGCAAGGCACTTGATTTGATAATTTCGAGGGTTGCTTTACCGTATTCGCCTTTGTCGCCTTTCTTTACTTTTCCGCCCAGCATGTGGGTCAAAAGCTGCATGCCATAACAGATTCCTAAAACAGGTATTTCCTGTTCGAATAAACTTCTCTCGACAAGCCTTGCGTTTTCCACATTCACGGAGCTTGGTCCGCCGGAAAGAATGATTCCGGTAGGCTTCCGCTCGAGAATCTCTTCGAGTGGTGTATCGAATGGCAAAACTTCGGAATAAACGCCGAGCTCGCGGATGCGCCGCGCGATAAGCTGGTTGTACTGCGATCCGAAATCGAGGATGATGATGCCGTGCTGCATATTTTATTTAATTGTTTTTGAAAAATTATTAACTGATGAATGTGCCTTTTTTTTATTGTAAATGTGTAGTTTTTGCCTCTCTTCCCTAGCCCCGATTGCAATGGAAATCCTTTTTTGGCGGCTTAGGCAACCGAAGCCGCCAAAAAAGATTGCAATGGAAAGCGGGAAAAAGCTCCTAAAAAAAAAAGCGTGAGAGTTCACGCTTTTCTGTTTAAAATTTGCCAATGTCTTCACGGTAAAACTCGTAGTCAAAACTGATGCTCTTCGCGTCTTCATAGACTTTTTTGCGTGCGTCTTCGTAGCTTTCGCCTGTTGCCACTACGCTGAGCACCCGTCCACCCGAAGTCAGGATCCGGTCGCCCACCTGCCGTGCGCCGGCGAAAAGCACATCGCTGTGTTTCACTTTCTCCAGATTACGGATCTCATATCCGGTCTCGATTTTGCGCGGATAACCGCCCGAACACATCACGAGGCAAACTGCTTTTTCATTTTTAAAACGAAGTTCCACTTCTTTTCCCTCGATACAGTCTGTAATGACATCGAAAAGTTCATTTTCCAGAAGCGGCAGAATCACCTGCGTTTCCGGATCGCCCATTCTCATGTTGTATTCAAGCAGAAAAGTACCTTTTTCAGTGACCATCAGGCCGAAGAAAATGAAACCTTTGAAGTGTATGTTCTGTTTGTTGAGTCCGCTGAGGGTAGGATTCATGATGTTTTCCTCAAAATCGCGGAAATGCTCTGCCGTGAACTCCGGGCTTGGCGCCACGCTGCCCATACCGCCTGTGTTCGGCCCTTTGTCACCGTTACCGGCTTTCTTATAATCTTTCGCCGCGATACATGGGAAAAGCTTGGTTCCGTTCGAAAATGCAATCACAGAGGCCTCAAAACCTTTCAGATATTCCTCGATCACCAACTGAATGCCGGCATCACCATAGATTCGTTGGATCATGAATTTGTGGATTGTAGATTCCGCTTCTTCCAGGCTTTCAGCGATCACGACACCTTTTCCGCCTGCAAGTCCGCTGGCTTTGATAACGAGTGGGAATTTCTCTTTTCGCACATAATCTATCGCATCCTGATAAGCATCAAAAACCACAGCGTTGGCCGTTTTGATATTGTATGACTGCATGAATTTCTTCGAAAATGCCTTACTTCCTTCCAATTCGGCGGCACGTTTTTCCGGTCCAAAAATAGCAAGGTTGTGCTTTTTGAACTCGTCTACGATTCCATCGACAAGCGGTGCTTCAGGCCCTACGATTGTAAGGTCAATTCTTTCCTTGATGGCAAAATCGCGCAGGCCCATTACGCTGTCCTCATACACATTTTGGCCGAGCTGGGCAGTGGTTACCGTACCTTTTGCAAAGTACATCTTTGAAATCCTTTTGTCGTTTTTCAGTTTCATCGCGATGGCAGATTCACGTCCGCCATTCCCTACTATCAGTATTCTCATTGTTTATAGCTTATGATTTGAATGTTTCAAATTTAGTGAATTGAGTGTACAAATTAGTGGCGATTATGGTAAAGTTTGCGCATCTGAGCGTCAAAAAAGAACCAAAAGCACGTGCTAATCCGTTGTTTTTTTTACTCAATGCAAAAAGTGGCGCATTCCGGTAAACATCATGGGAATTCCGTGTTCATCGGCCGCCTCTATGCTATCAGCATCACGCATGCTGCCACCCGGCTGAATAATTGCTTTAATGCCCTGCTGCGCGCAGAAATTAACAACATCACGGAATGGGAAAAAGGCATCAGAAGCTAAAACCAGATCACCCGAAAATTTTTCTTTTGCACGTTCGATCGCCTGCTGAGTTGCCCAGATTCTGTTCACCTGACCACCGCCAATTCCCAGAGCCTGATTGCCGTTGGAAACTACGATCGCATTAGATTTTACGTATTTAACGACACGTTGTGCGAATAATAATGCTTTTTGCTGTTCGTCACTTGGCGCCGTTTTCGTGACCGTTTTTATGTCCTCTGAAAACTGGTTATCGTTATCCTGAACCAAAATTCCGCCATCCACTTTCACCCAAGTTTGAGCATCTGAAACGGGATGGTTGATTTTGATGATTCTTAAATTTTTCTTCTTCTTTAAAATTTCCAAAGCGTCAGCATCAAAATCCGGTGCCATCACGATTTCCAGGAAAGTCTTGTTTAGTTCTTCAGCCGTCGTCGCATCTACTTTGAAATTCATCCCGATGATTCCGCCGAAAATTGAAACCGGATCACATTCGAAAGTCTTCGTGTACGTCTCAAGCGCTGAAGTTCCGATCGCAACACCGCATGGCGTGGAATGTTTCACGGCACAACAGGCCATTTCATCTGTGAATTCGTTTACTACCTTCCAGCACAGATCCATGTCGCGAAGATTATTGAAAGACAATTCCTTTCCTCCCAGAATATTGAAATCTTTCATCGCGCCGCTGCCGGTTGTGGAAACGTAGTAAGCTGCAGTTTGATGCGGATTTTCGCCGTAACGCAAATCTGAAACCTTCCGGTAGGAAGCATTAAGATACTGTGGATAATCTTCCTCAAGAAGCATTTTTGAAATCGCCGCATCGTACGCAGAAGTAAGATTGAACACTTTTCCGGCTAACTTTTTACGGGTTTCAAGTTTAGAGTTGCCGGTTTCAGCGATTTCATTTTGAATCAATTCGTAGTCCTCAACCTGTGTAATGACAGTCACTGAGGTAAAGTTTTTGGCCGCGGAACGGAGCATGGAAGGTCCGCCGATGTCAATGAATTCCACTTTTTCATCTAAGGAAATGTCAGAATTGGCGTTTTCAAAAAACGGATAAAGATTCACGATTACCATGTCAATCAAACCGATTTCATGCTCCTGTACGGTTTTCATGTGCTCTTCGCTGTTTCTCACCGCCAATAATCCGCCGTGCACTTTTGGGTGCAGCGTTTTTACACGGCCGTCCAGCATTTCGGGGAAACCGGTTACTTCATCAATCTGAATCGGATTCAGGCCGGCATCTTTAAGATGTTTAAAAGTTCCGCCGGTGGAGATGAGTTCGTATTCGTGGCTTTCCAAAAACCTGGCAAAATCTATAAGGTTTGTCTTGTCGGAGACGCTGATTAACACTCGCTTCTTGTTCATTTTACGTTTTGCTTTTTATAATATCTGCTTGTGGTGATTAATTTCTATTTAAACCGAAAACAACACCTGTTCAACTTCAAGTTGCGGTTTAGTGAAGTCCAGAATCAGGTAACCAAATGACTTCTTATCTGCTTTATAATCTTTCTGCTTCAAAATCTGATAAGAAACCGCCGGCGCAATAATCTGACGGATACTGCCGGTCGTTTCATCGTGGAAATGATGATAATGCCCGGAAATCAAGGTGATGTTTTTGCCGCTTTCTTTTAAAATTTCCTGTACTTTTTCGCGGTTTTTCAAAGGATGTTCTTTATCCATCCAACTACCGTCGCCCAAGACAGGATGATGGATAAATATAACAGGATTGTTGGCATTTGTAAGCCATTCTTGAAGAAATGTTTGCTGCTCCTCACTTAATTTGTATGATGATGTATCGAGAAAAATGCCATCGGCTCCTGCAATTATTGTTATGTAGAATAACTCCTCCTTTCCTTTCGCTTGCGGAAAGAATTTGTCGAGATGCTTTATTTTATCGTGATTACCGAGGATGACCTGACAGTAAAAACCTATGATATCTTCTTCTAAAATTTTCAAAGCTTCCTTTTCGCCTAGATCACCGCCAAAAACTATACTCGAAATACCACGATTTCTTGCATCTTCCAAAACTGTTTTCCAATTCTGAACAGTCTTAATTCCTTTCTTTTCAACGTTTTTCTCCAACATGTGAAGATCTGTAATGAAAGCAATTTTCCCGGTATTATTCAAAATTTGATCGATGGCTTTTGGAAAAATTTCATGTTCGATTTCGTGGACTTTAGCCGAAATGTTTTCCACTGAATCATTTGATGTGATGTCAAATGACTTCTGCAGGATTATTTCGCCTTCGTCAATTCCTGAAGTCACATAATGCACCGTAGCACCTGATTTTTTTTCGCCCGCCTTCAGCACGGCTTCATGTACATGATTTCCCCACATCCCTTTACCGCCAAATTTTGGCAAAAGTGCCGGATGAATATTGATGATTTTACCTTTAAATTTTTCGCAGAACTCATGATTCAAAATTGACAGAAAACCGGCTAAAACAACAAGATCGATATTTGTGGAAATTGCTTCAGGAAGTTTTGCAGAAAAGCCTTTCCCGCGCGGGATAAGCAGTGTTCTAATTCCATGTTTAGCAGCACGTTCAAGTGCGTAGCAATCGCGGTCGGCAATTACCAGATTAACCTGAGCGTTTTTTATTTCGCCGCTTTCGGTCGCATCAATGATTCGCTGAAGATTGCTTCCTGAACCTGATACCAAAACACAAATCTGCTTCATATTCCGTCTGCTTTCAGCAATAATTTAAACCAGTTCAATTTGATTTTCGGACTTCACGATCTCGCCAATTTCGTAAGCATCATCAAGAAGATCCAAAACTTTCGGCGCGTGCTTGGCATCTACCGCGAGAACCATTCCGACACCCATATTGAATGTTCCGTACATTTCTTTACGCGCTATTTTTCCGCGTTTTTCAAGTTCAAGCATAATAGATGGAATCTGAATTTTCGAGGTATCGATTTTAGCGCCTAAACCTTGCGGAATCATTCGCGGCACATTTTCGATAAGTCCACCACCGGTGATGTGTGCGATTCCGTCTATCTCAACTTCTTCAAGTAATTTATGAATTGGTTTGTAATACAAACGTGTCGGAACCAAAAGCGTTTCGTATAAAGGTTTACCTTCAAATTCTTCGTTGAAATCCGGGAAAATTTTTCTCACCAATGAAAAACCGTTGCTGTGAAATCCGGAACTTGGCAGTGCGATCAACTTGTGACCAGCCGCTACTTTTGAACCGTCAATGATTTCCTCTTTTTCAACAATACCCACGCAAAATCCGGCTACATCATAATCTCCAAGTTGGTACATGCCTGGCATTTCGGCCGTTTCGCCACCAATTAATGCGCAATTGTTGTCTTTACAGGCTTCCACCATTCCCAAAACGATTTCCGCGGCGATTTCAGAATCAAGTTTTCCGCATGCCAGATAATCCAGGAAAAAAAGAGGTTTCGCGCCATGACAAAGGATATCATTGGCACACATCGCGAAACAGTCGACGCCGATCGAGCCATATTTTTTCGAATCGAGAGCCACTTTCAACTTTGTTCCGACACCATCGGTTCCTGAAACCAAGACCGGATTTTTATAACCTGCGATTTCGTAAAAAGCACCGAAACTTCCGAGGTTGTTCAGCACATTCGCATTGTGCGTGCCGGCAACTGCTTTCTTGATCTTATCGACGGTCTTGTAACCTTCTTCTTTGTCTACGCCGGCTGATTTATAGGTATTGCTCATTATAATATGTGTGAATTTTTGGTCAAACAAGTTCATAAAAAAAGCCGACAGTCATTCGGACCATCGGCTTTTCTAGTATTTTTCAGCGTAAGTTGCACCTCCAAAGGTTTGGAATTTCTTTTGTGGAAGATGTAATATACGCGGTTCCAAGTGTAAAAAATTTGTTCTGCGAAAATAAGGTTTTTAAATGATTAATAAAACCCTGATGCCGTATAATTATCAAAATGCTTTCGAAAAAAGGCGCGTGCGTTAACAACTTAAATCATTATTTTTGCTCCCTACCAATAAGAAACAATATATATGGCTTCAGGTTTTTTCGCGATTTTAGACGACATAGCTGCGCTGATGGATGATGTGGCAGTAACAGCAAAATTAGCAACCCAGAAAACCGCGGGGATCCTTGGCGACGACCTGGCAGTAAACGCCGAGAAGGCTACAGGCTTTTTGGAATCGCGTGAAATTCCGGTTTTGATGAAGATCATGAAAGGTTCTTTTGTGAATAAACTCATCATTGTTCCCGCAGTTTTTTTGCTGGAATGGCTGTACGAGCCTGCTATCACAATCATTCTGATTTTTGGTGGATTTTATCTGGCTTACGAAGGAATTGAAAAAATTATCGAATATTTATTTCACCGGAATAAAAAAGGAAAGGAAGTAATCGATGAGGCCAGTGAGACCACAGAAAGCGGCAGCGACCTTGAAAAATCTAAGATAAAATCCGCCGTGACCACTGATTTTATCCTTTCCCTTGAAATTGTAATCATAGCGTTGGCGTCAGCAAAAGTGGGTTATGAGGGGCTAAAGTCGCAGTTTAATCCGTTTCTGGTCGAGATTGTAACTGTTTCCATCGTGGCGATTATTGCTACGATAGGCGTATATGGAATTGTTGCTTTAATTGTGCGGATGGACGATGCCGGCTACAAACTGATCAAAAAATCCGGCACGGAAAAAGGTCCGCTGGTTTCGCTTGGAAACTTTCTTGTGAATGCTTTGCCTTGGGTGATAAAAGGTTTAGGTGTGGTAGGTACGATCGCATTAATTCTTGTTGCCGGTGGCATCTTTGTTCATAATATCGAATGGATGCACCATCATTTCCTTCCAAACCTTAATTCTATCATCAAAGAAGCTTTAGCCGGAATTATTGGCGGACTTATCGCGCTTCCCATTTTTAAACTCGGAAGCAAAGCGTTTTCGCTGATTAAGAAATAAGAATTTAAGTCTAAAAAAGATAAAGCGGAAAATCAGTTTTCCGCTTTTTATTTAAATATAAGGAGCTCAGTATGGAGTTACTGTGGCAGTGGCATAGGAACCTCCATCAGTAAAATCTCTGCATCTTCCGTGGCCTCCATTGTGAAAGATTCTACCTCCCAAATGCCATATCCATCTCTGGTTTCCAGAACTTGGTCACCAATTTTTGCCGAACCTTTCAGCACAAAAACATAAACTCCATTTTCCGTGCGGTTCAAATGATATTCTTTAGAATTGCCTTTTTCAAATTTAGCCAGATAAAACCAAGCATCCTGATGGATCCAAACACCTTCATCATCCGGATTGGGTGAAAGGATCTGTTGGAAACCATTCAACTTTTCATTTTCTCTGATGCTGATTTGGTCGTAGCGCGGCGCGACATTCATCTTATTTGGAATGACCCAAATCTGCAGGAATTTTACAGGTTGGTCTTTGTTTCGGTTAAATTCACTGTGCTGCACACCGGTTCCCGCGCTCATCACCTGAATTTCACCTTTGCGGATGACCGCTGAAGTCCCCATCGAATCCTGATGCTCCAGGTCACCTTCAAGCGGAATGGAGATAATTTCCATGTCACGGTGCGGATGTTTCCCGAAACCCATGCCGGAAGCAACCTGATCGTCATTTAGTACTCTCAATACGCCAAAATTCATCCGTTCAGGATTATAATAATTGGCGAAACTGAAACTGTGGTAAGATTTCAGCCAACCGTGATCGGCGTAGCCACGTGTGTCTGCGTTGTGATATACTGTTTTCATTTTCTGAAGATTTATGGTTACAAATTTAGGTGAATGAAAGCTGTATAGTGTTGATTTAGGTTAAGTTCGCCTAAAGCGGTTCATAAAAAAAATCCGTCAAAGTGAATTGACGGACTTTAAAACTTCATAATCGATTACACATTAGGCGTATTTCTCAACCGTCGCGCTGGCTTCAATTGATTCGGCATCGTCATCTTTTCCAACACCTTTAAGTGTAAGGGAAATAAAGGCTGCGATGATCATCGCCACACCACCTGCAACTACATAACCGATGGCGTAATTTCCGAAAAGACTGTGGACAACAGGTCCGCCGATGATTCCGTTTATGATTTGCGGAAGCACGATGAAGAAATTAAAAATCCCCATGTACACACCCATTTTTTTCAACGGAATTGCGTTAATCAGCATGGCATAAGGCATTGCCAAAATACTGGCCCAGGCAAAACCAATCCCGACCATCGGCAACCAAAGCAACGCTGTATTTTCGATAAAATACAACGAAATCAAACCCAGACCTCCGCAGAAAAGTGCCAGTGCATGTGTCTGTTTCTTGCCGATTCTTTTTGCTAAAGGTATCAGCAGGAAAGCGAAACCAATCGCGAAAAGGTTATAATATCCGAAAAGTTCGCCGACAAGGTTACCGGCATTATTGAATTCAGCGGATTTTGCATCGTCAGGTAAGAGTCCGAAATGGTGCGTTGCAACGGCACTGGTTGTATAAACCCACATGGTGAATAGTGCAAACCAAGAGAAAAACTGCACCACGCCCAAACTTTTCATCAATGGTGGAATGTTGGCGAAATCCTTAAAGATATCGGTGAAACGCGGTGTCACTTCGTGTGGTTCTTCTTCAGAAAAATCAGCAAAGTCATCCGGTGAATATTCTTTCGTGGTAAAAATCGTGTAAAGGATCGTCACCAAAAGTACAGCGGCCCCAATGTAGAACGAGTAAATCACAGAATCGGGCACGAAACCTTCAGCGGCAACATTTGAAACACCTAGCTGTGTAAGCCAAGCCGGCATATTTGAACCGATTACGGCACCAATTCCAATCAAAATCGTTTGAACAGAAAAACCAACCGTTCCCTGGCTTTTTGGCAACATGTCACCCACCAACGCACGGAAAGGTTCCATCGCCACGTTGATCGACGCATCCATCAGCGCAAGGAACAAAACGGCAAAAAGTAAAACTCCACTCGCCATCATAACGCCAACCGAGGCTGAATTTGGAAGGAAAACCAGACCTACAGCCGTAAGCAGTGCCCCGATAAGGAAATAAGGTTTCCTACGGCCCCATTTTTCAGACCAGGTGTGATCGCCCATGTGACCGATGATTGGCTGCACGATGAGCCCTGTGAAAGGCGCTACCAGCCAGAACCATGATAAGTGATGCACATCTGCACCAAAGTTTTGCAGGATTCGGCTGGCGTTTCCGTTTTGAAGGCCAAATGCCATCTGGATCCCCAGAAAACCCATGCTCATGTTGATGATTTGGGTAAGTTTCAGTTGCGGTTTTATTCTTCTTGACATTTTAAATGTTTATTTTAAAGTAAAGATCTGTTATTTTTTCGTTTTTAGTTCAGAAATCACGCGGTCTTCCAATGGTGCCTTGATTTTCGTCACCTCATCCACCACATCGTTCGGAACGGTTACCGACAGCACGTACTGACGGATTTTCCACTTGCCACCAATTTTTTCGAGGACACCAGAGCCGCGGCAGATTTTCATCTGCGTATCTAAAAGTTCATCGAACCAGGCGTAAGTGCCGTCTTTGCTGAAATAAATATTTCTTTGTAAAGACGTGAAATTCCAGGCTTTTCCACGATCAAAATAAGGTTTAGACCAAGCCATAAATTCCTCTTTGTTCCAGACCTCGCCGGCTTCCGTGCCAATGTAAATGGATTCTTCTGCGAAAAGCTCGAAATAGTTTTTATAATCAGCCTGTGCCGCAAAAAGATTCAGGTCGTCTAAGACTTTGCTGACATTTTTCTTCTGAACATTTTCATAGAAGCCTTTTTTCTGTGCAGAAAGCGAATTTGAAAATATAAAAGCGCATATCAATACGAAAAGAGAAACAAGTTTTTTCATGGTTACTGGTTTAAATTTGAATTATTTCAAATCTAAAATTAGTGAAGATTTCGCTGGAACGGTCAGTTTACCTGTGGAATATATCGTAAAATCCCTGCCTGAGATCACATCGTTTCCGGCAGAAACTCCATTTAAGGATTCCGCAAAACGGGTGAGATCAAAAGTTTGGTCTTTTTCATTGTTGTTGATCACCACCATTACTTTCTCGCTTTCATTGTATCGGAAATACACATACACCTTTTCTTTGGGCATATAGTGCTTGGTTTTCCCGTTGTGGATCACGTCTTTGCCTTTTCTCCAATTCAAGACTTTCTGCGTGAAATCATGAAATTCTTTCTGTTCGGCAGTACGAATTTCAGGGTTGAAAGCATTTTGAGGATCTCCTTTCCAGCCACCTGGAAAATCACGTCGGATATCGGCGTCGCCCTTCGATTTTTCACCTCTCATCCCAATCTCAGAGCCGTAATAAATCTGCGGAATTCCGCGCACGGTAGAAATCAAAGCTAAAGCCATTTTATAGTAACGCGCGTCGCCGTTAAAGATCTCGTTAAACCTTTCTGTATCGTGGTTTTCGAAGAAGACCAAAATATTATTGATGTCCGGATAAAGGAAATCGTTGCCAAATGAATTGTAAATCTTGATCATCCCTTTATCCCAACTTTCCTCTTCTTTCAAAGCTGAAGGAAGATCGGTGTACAGCGTAAAATCCATCACAGACGGAAGATTCGAGTTGTAGCCATCAATCTCACCTATTTTTGAATCTTTCTGCCAGTAAGAAATATGCGCCGGATTGTACATCCAGGCTTCGCCCACAATATTGAATTTCGGATATTCATCGGTAATTGCTTTTGCCCACTTCGCCATCGCTACTTTGTCGTTGTAAGGATAGGTATCAACACGCAAACCGCCGAGTTCAGCATATTCAATCCACCAGATGGCGTTTTGGGTCAGATATTTTAAAACCAAAGGATTGCTTTGATTTAAGTCGGGCATTGTGGTATCGAACCAGCCGTTTAAAGCTTCCTGTTTATCGATCTCAGCAACATTGTTGTCGAACTGTGAAGTGGTTCTGTAGTTGGATCTTTTGAAACCATACTTCCCTTCCCCATCGGGGAACTGATGAATCCAGTCTTTGGTTGGTAAATCCTGGATGAGCCAGTGCGAAATGCCCCAGTGATTCGTCACATAATCCTGAATAAGCATCATGCCGCGTTTCTGAAGTTCGCGCGAAAGTTCCAGATATTCTTCGTTTGTCCCGTAGCGTCCGTCAATTTTATATAAATCCGTTTGCGCGTAACCGTGATACGAAGTCTGTTTTTCGTTGTCTTCGTTGGCCGGCGTCAACCAAAGTGCAGTTGCGCCAAGATTTTTCAGATAATCAAGATTGTTGATGATGCCGCGTAAATCGCCGCCGTGTCTGCCGTTCGGCGCATTGCGGTCCAGTTTGTCTACCAGATTTTTCTGAGAATCATTCGAAGGGTCACCGTTTGCAAAGCGATCCGGCATAATGAGATACATCACATCTTTCGAAGTGAACGAATTTCTTTCTGCGGAACCCGGCTTGCGGTTTTTGAGTTCGTAAGTGTAGGAATAGCGCGTTCTGTTCTTTTCCTTAAAATTAATTTTGAAGGATGAAGCATTGATTTCATTGGTATTCACCGTGATAAAAACGTAATTCGGGTTTTCGGTTTTCGTGAGATCTTTAACCTGAATATTGTCGGATAATTCCAGCGAATATTTTGAAATGTCTTTTCCGTAAACCAAAATCTGGAGTTCCGGATTTTTCATTCCTTTCCACCAAAAGGCAGGTTCCACTTTCTGGATCTGGGCAAAACCGAATAAGGAAATGAACAGAAAAAGTACTGAGAGTTTCTTCATTTTTTTGCTTTAAAAACCTTGCCAGGGATTGAGTCCTGACAAGGTTGGTTGATTATTGGTTGGGCGCGAGCGAAGCGAGCGCCAATGTTCACAAAGCTCTAAACTAGCCCCGAGGGAAGCGGCATCCTTTTGTGCAGCGTAGCGGAACAAAAGATACAGCGGACAGCGGGATTAAGCTCCTGAAAAGTTTACTTCACGGCCTTCACTGAAATGGCGTAACCACCACTTCTTGCGAGTTTCATCGGCAGTTTCGATTTGCTCGTAACGGTTTTTTTATAGATTTTGTATGATTGCGGATTGTTGATGTAATCAGCATCATCGCCATCGGCATATACAGTGGCTTCGTACTTCTTGCCCTTCGGAAGGAAAGAGAAATCTACGGTATAATTTCTCGCATTTTCGTCTGTAATTCCGCCAACATACCATTCATCCTTACCTTTTGCTTTTCTGGCTGTGTGGATGTAATCGCCCGGTTCTGCTGAAAGGATTTTGGTATCATCCCAATCTACCGCAACGTCCTTGATGAACTGAAACGCATCTAAATGTCGTGCGTAATTTTCGGGTAAATCTGCCGCCATCTGCAGCGGAGAATACATCACCACGTACAGTGCCATCTGCTTCACAAGCGTGGTTTTCACGAATCTTGTGTCGCCAGGGAAATAATAATCGAGTTTGGTCTGGAAGATTCCCGGCGTATAATCCATCGGTCCGCCCATAAATCTGGTGAAGGGAAGAATGGTCTGATGATCCGGATTGTTTCCGCCAAAAGCTTCGAACTCTGTTCCGCGCGCGGCTTCAGCAGCAATCCAGTTCGGATATGTACGGCTTAAACCCGTTGGACGAACAGATTCGTGCGAGTTTACCATGATTTTATACTCATTTGCTTTTTCGGCAATTCTCAGATAATGATTGATCGTCCACTGCGAATAATGATGTTCGCCACGCGGAATAATATTTCCTACATAGCCCGTTTTCACCGAAGGATAATCATATTTGTTCATGAGTTGAAAAGCCTTGTCAGCCCATCTTTCGTAATTGGTTGCAGAGCCGGAAGTTTCGTGGTGCATCATAAGTTTCATGCCTTTGGAATGGGCATAATCATTCAGCATTTTAATGTCGAAATCCGGATAAGGCGTGATGAAATCGAAAACGAATTCTTTGCTGTGCCCGAACCAGTCTTCCCAGCCCACATTCCAGCCTTCAATAAGCAGCGCATCGAAACCGTGTGCCGAGGCGAAGTCGATATATTCCTTAACCTTCGTGTTGTTGGCGGCGTGTTTTCCATTGGGCGTCAGTTTAGTAAAATCGGTTTTTCCGATGTGAACATTGTTCGCGGTAGAATACGACCAGTTCGATTTTCCGATGATCATTTCCCACCAAACCCCCATATATTTTGTGGGTTTGATGTACGAAGTGTCCTTGTATTCGGTCGGTTCGTTCAGGTTGAAAATCATTTTTGAAGCGAGTACTTCTTCCGCTTTTGGCGAAACGATGATCGTTCTCCACGGCGAAACCGCAGGTGTTTGGATATAGCCTTTCGCACCCTGCGCATCCGGCGTCAAATGGGTTTTGAACTTAAAATTTGCCGCATCCAGTTCAAGATTTGAAGCCGGATAATTGATTACCGCTGCTTCCGCGATATTTACATACAGTTGGTCTTTGCCTTCTTTTTTAAGCATCAAAGGCGTCTGGACAGCATTTTTAATTAAAGTCTGCGACGCATTTCCGTCATAAGAAGTCGGCCATTTTGCAGGTATCTCGGAAAGATTTGTTGTTTGTGTCTGGTATTCCTGCGAATCGTAATCGCCTGCAAGCCACCACGCTTTCATATCGGTTGGAAGATCAATTTCGGAATCTTCTTCTCTGATGATGAAATAGTTTAGATTTTTCTGCTCCGGAAACTCGTATCTGAAACCTAATCCATCATTGAACAAACGGAATTTCAGCACAATATGTCTGTCGTTTTCATCCTGATTTAGGGTAACCGCTAATTCGTTATAATGGTTAATATAGGATTTTTTCTCACCCATAATCGGATTCCAGGTTTCATTTTTGGAATCAAATTTTTCAGCGGTTTTGGTAAATCCGCTGTCGAGATTTTTACCTTTCTGGTCTTTGTTTTCTATTTCCGAGGCAAACTGAATGTCGCCATCTCGCAAAAGTCTTAACCCTAATTTTGAATCTTCAACCACGGTTTTTCCCTGGTATGTAAGGTTGTAAAAAGGAACGCCGCTCTTCAACTGAAAATTCATTTCAAATTTTCCGTCGGGCGATTTTACAGACTGTGCGTTGAGTGCGAAACTTCCCATCAACAGGAAAAGCGCAGATATTTTTATATTTTTCATACGATAATTTTCGAATCAATAAATTTAGAGAAAATGCGCCTCAAAACAAAGTTTTTCGCGTCCTAAAAAGGTTTTTCAACGCGGTGTTTACGCAAATTCCGCCAGACGGGATTTATCAGTAGATGTGCAGAAATGGTATAGTGAGGTGCAGGAATGGTATATCAGCCTGCAGGAATGGTAGATCGGGTTGCAGGAATGGTATATCGGGCTGCAGAAATGATATAATGGCACGCAGAAACGGTATAATGAGAAATTGGGCGGCCTGTGCGTGGATGTGCAACGTTTAGATAAAAAAACTGCTGCCCGAAGGCAACAGTTTTAAATAAATGTAAGTGTTAAAGGAAAACTATTGCGGTGTCACCGTATAAGTTCCCAGTTTAATGTTAGCGGTGATTTTGTACATATTGCCGCCACCATTGAATTTGATGTCGCCATTGTCGCCATTTGGTCCCAGATATCCTGAGGTTCCGGCTGTATGCATGTTGCCCCACTCCTGTCCAGACCAGTCTTGCTGTCCGAGGAATTTGAAAGCAGCATCATCTCCAATAGCAATTACGTGCTCATAAACACCGTCACCCACCTGGGTCATCGGAATTGCTGCACCAGCGTTCCAGCCCTGGATAGATCCTACCAAATATACGTTGGTTGGCAATGTAGGTACAGATGAAGGCGTTACTTTGATATCACGTGAGTTTTGGTCAATCGTGATCTTGTACATACCTGAATTTCCTGTAAACTTCATGTTTTCAGATCCGTCAGGCTCCAGGTTTGCAGACCAGGTATTGAAGTACTTGTAACCCTCATTCATTCCCGGCGCGTTAAGGCTGTAGTTAATTGGACTCCAGTCTTGCTGACCTAAGAAACGGAAAGATCCGTTACTTTCCAGATAGGTGTAAATTTCAGATATCTCATTGTTTCTGTTAAGCTTTTGAGCTGCAGAAGCATTCCAGCCTACTGCTGATCCGCCACCTACTATGTAGAAATCTACAAACGCAGGTTGGAAAGGCGTTACTTTGAATGTAACCACCTCAGAAGTTTTCGTAATGGTACCACCTGTAGAAGTAGTGCTCGCTGTTACGCGAACGTCCACTTCTGAAGCAACACCAACCGGTAAGTTTAATCCGATAACCGCATTGTTAAGGGCAAAGTTTGTCCATGCCAATTCCTTCAGGTCCGTTACCGTACCCGTAGAAACGAAGTCTGTAGAACCTTTCTTCGCGATCTCTACATTATACGATACGTTCACACCGTAAGCATAATCTGTCCAGGTTACTACAGTTGCGGTTGCAAGCGGGCTTGCAGCGTCAAGTACAACAGATTCACCTGCGGTAGGTTTAGTAATAACAGGAACAGCCGACGGGTAAGGCGTCACAGAAAATGCAATCGCATTAGAAACTGCGGATCCGGTTTCAACGCGGATATAAACCGTTTGAAGTGAGTATGGCTTTACGCCCACCTGCAGCATTGCTGTATTCAGCTCACCAATCGTTGTGCGAAGCGTAGTTTTATCTGAAGTTCCTAAAACTGACTTCTTAGCAAAATCTTCCGTAGCGGAAACCACTACCGAATACGTAGATGCACCGGTTGAAGGTTCCCACGTAAGGATATATGGGTTGTTATCCATCGACGGATAAAGAACAGACACCCCGGGAACAGTATTGTGCAGCGTGAAAGATGCTTCCGGAGAAGCCCAGTCTCTGTCAGCATCATTTCTGCAGGCCGTGAGAAGTATTAATGGCAGACAAAGCACCATCAGGGTTTTAAATATATTTTTCATAAGATCTGATTAAATTTATTAGCCTGCCCTTATTTCACCGGAATCAGTGTATAAGCGCCTGTAGCATCATTAAAATAAATGTCATAAGTCCATTCTGCCGCAAGCGGAATATTCGCACCACCCGGTGATGCTGTACCGAAGAATTCGGCATTTGTTCCCCAGCTCGTATCCCAGGCATTGTTTGCTCTGAATTTGAATTCACCAGCGTTCAATGTAACATTGAAAGCCGTCCAAACATGTGGGTCAAATGTAGACTGCGTAAGCTGTGTATCTGTATCCCAGTTTCCGTTCACGGTTCCGATGATTGAGATATTGCTGTACGTTGTAGCAGGAACTGTAGCCGGAACGAATGTATACGTAAGGTCAGCAGTGTCTACGGTAAGCGTATAGTATCCGTCAGCAGCTACCGGAATGTTGCCCGAGCCACCGTCTGAGCTAAGAAGCCCTGGTGCAGCACCCAAACCGAACTGATCATCCCATGAGCCTTTCACTTTAATCATCTTGAAACCACCTGCTTTGAAATAGCCAGTAAATGTGTATTTACCTGCTTCCGTACTTTTCAGCAGCGGGAAAAGATTATTGTTTGTAGCTAAATTGTCCCAACCACCGGCGGTTGCATCACCCACGAGGTATAGGTCAACAAAATCATAGATCGGTGCTGATGCATACGGCGTAACCATCAGGCTGGTGACATTAGAACTCTGTACAAAATCGTCGGTTCCGATGAAAGAAACCACGCGGAAGTACATCTTCTGTGCTACATCCGGCACAAAACCAATCTTTTTAGCGGCTGAGTTCAGGTCTGCAGCGGTAAAAGAAGCATAATTCTGAGAACGCGTTGTGGAAGTAAGTTCCAGTGCATCATCAAATTTATCATTAGAACTGATCTCTACACGGTATTTCGTTTCAACCGGCACATCAAACGTTGCTCTGCTCCAGGTAACGGTAAGCGCGGGATTTGCTGGAAAATTTGCATCAAGGAAAAGTGTTTCCGCCGAGAGATCGATAAGTATCGGCGACGACTCCGGATTGATCGTAATAATCTCGCGATCCTGGCATGAGGAAAGCCCCAGCAACATCGCAAACATCACGAATAAGTGATTAAAAATATTATTTTTCATTGTCTCTTAAAATATTAGATTAATATCCAGGGTTTTGTGTAAGATTCGGGTTCACTACCAAATCGTTGGTTGGAATTGGGAATAGGTTTCTGTATTCCGGCACTGAAGTTCCGTTCTTTACGTTTCCTTTCCATGGCCACAGGTAAGATGAAGAAGTGAATTTACCGAAACGGATAAGGTCTGTACGGCGCGTCATTTCCCAAGACAGCTCGCGCGATCTTTCATCAAGAATAAAGTCCAGATTCAGAACCGAAACTGTAGAGGCTCCCGCACGGGCACGCAAAGCATTTACATAACCTAAAGCTGTAGCAGCGCTACCGCCACCACCACGCAGGTTGGCTTCAGCATACATAAGATACACATCTGCTAGACGGTACATCGGAAGGTCAGTTTCTACCCAGTTTTCATGGCTTCCGGCCGACCCGTCACTTTTCAGGTTTTTGTATTTGATGAATGCATAGCCGTCATTGAAGTTTCCTAAATCTTCTATTTCCAATGTCTGCCCGGCAGTATAGAAACGGCCACGCTTATCATTTGGTTCGAATTTCTGAACGAAGGCTTTTGTAGTTCTGAGACCGCCCCAGCCACCATTCACACCGAAATCTTTCGGATCCATAGATCCACCGATCGCTGCATGTACCAGGTACGTCGTTCCACCGTTGGTCTGTGTTCTCTGGCCGTCATAAACCACTGAAAAAATATTCTCAGGATTTGCAACGTGGTTGTCCGCAAGGAAAAGACTCTCGTAGCTAATGTCTTTAGCAATCGTATTGTTCGGATTCGTTGGGTCCGGAACCTGAATCACTTTGTTTTTCAGAGAATAACCGGCGTTGATCACTTTATCACAATAAGCGATTACGTCTGCGTTTCTTTCTGTTCCTGTGTAAACTTTAGCATTAAGATAAAGTCTGGCCATCAAAGTCCAGGCTGCAGCTTTGTCCAGTCTGCCATATTCATTGGTTCTTGGTGCTTTCAGCTCAGCTTCTGCTTCCTTTAGTTGATTTTCAACATAAGCAAAAATTTCAGGTCTTGAGATTTGCTTTGGAACGGTACCAAATGTAGTTTCGTCTACGAAAGGAACATTTCCGAACATATCAAGCAGGTGATAATAGGCCTGTGCACGGAGGAATTTGGCTTCCGCACGCATTGCCTTGGCCTCATTCAGGTTTTCGCCGGTGATTCCGTTTTGGCTAAGCTTTTCATCTGTGGTATTTTTAATGAACTCATTGCAATACGCGATCTCTGTGTAAAGACGGAAATACATTGCGTTGCTGAATTCATTTGCAGGCGTCCAGATCATTTTGTGAAATTCGTGCAGTGAGCCGTCATTCCAGCCAATCACCGCTTCATCTGTTGTAATAACCTGCATCGTGTAAAGCAAACGTGTGTAGATTGAGAATCCACCGTCGATACCCGCGATGTCACCATTTCCGTCACCGCTGTCCTGTCCGCCAAGGGCAAGACCGCCGTAAAGTTTTGCGAGAAGACTTTTATAATTCGAAAAGTCCTTATATAATAGCGCACCGGTAACCTCCGTTACGGGTTCCTGCCGCAGATCATCCACACAGGAAGATACGGTAAGCGTAAGTCCCAGAAGTGCAGCTGCAATAGTATTTCTTGTTATTCTGAAATTTTTCATTTTCGTAAAATATTAAAATTGAAAGTTTAAACCTAATGAATACACTTTAGGTCTTTGGTAGAAACCATTATCGATATTGCCAAAGATTTCTGGATCTACACCGGTGTAATCTGTAATTACAAATACGTTCTGCGCCATACCGTACACGCGAAGGTTGCTCTTGTCTCCCAAGACACTACCGAAATTGTAGCCTAATGAGATATTATCCATTCTGAGGAAAGATGCGTCTTCGATGAAGATATCACTCCAGTACTGAACGTTTTTGAAGCCATAAGATGCTGCTACGCTGGAGATATTCTGTAAATAATCATTGGTAGCGATGCTCTGAACGTTCGACTGTGATGCGAAGTTGTTGTAAACATAGTTTCCAACTACTGCACGTAATGATGTGGAGAAATCCCAGTTTTTGTAATTGAATTTCGTAGAGAAACCAAACGTTGCATCCGGCGTGGTAGACTTGTAAAAGTATTTATCCGCCTGCGTGATAGCGCCATCACCGTCTCTGTCCACGTAAACTCCTTCCAGCGGCTTACCAGCGTTATCATAAACCTGCTGGTAAACAAGGAAACCGAAAGGTGTATTGCCTTCCTGATGAGCCTGCACCGTATTACCGATACCACCGGAAATACCGCCTGTAGGTATAAAATATCCTTCTGCAACGTCCGCGAGGTTCGTGATGACCGGATTGTACATGGCAGCATTGAAACTGAAGTCCCATGTAAAATCATCTGTTTTCACAGGTACTATATTAATCAGGAATTCCAGACCGTCAGTTTCCATCTCTCCAATGTTTCTGATATTTTGATTACTGAATTCACCTGCCGGTACTGCAACCTGTCCCTGAAGCTTAGACGTAAATTTCTTGAACCAGTCGAATGAACCTGTAATTCGATTATTGGCAAAGCCAAAATCAAGACCTGCATTAACAGTATTTGTTGTTTCCCATGTCAACTTATCATTATACTGCGTTGGGCGGTACATATAATAATACTGCTCGCCAAATCCGTACTGTGCTCCCGGGTTCGAAAGGCCGTAAGAAGGGAAAGAGTTATAGTACCCTCCAACTTCCTGTTGCCCCGTTTGGCCGTATCCTGCACGGAGTTTTAAGTCCGAGAACACTTTGGAATCTGCAAGGAAATCTTCATTTATAATTTTCCACGCACCTGAAGCTGCATAGAATGTTCCCCAGTTGTTTTTGGTATCAATACCGTTATAAAATCTTGATGAACCGTCACGTCTTACAGATCCGTTTAGGATATACTTATCGGCGATAGTAAAGATTCCACGTCCATAGAAACTCAATAAAACCAAATTTTCATTTATGTCTCTTGGTTTATCTGTCGCATTCTGCGATGGATCACCAAAATAAGTCAGTACACCCGGAACCTGGTTGTTAAACTTCTGGTAAGAGTACCCTGCCACTAAGTCCATTTTGGTATTTATCGCATCTACAGTCTTCACGTAATTAAAAAACGTTTCCAGTAGTTTATTGGTTTTTTCCTGAGTATAATCTCTGCGTGAGCCCAAAGTGAAATAGGTGGCGCGGTAATTCGGATATTCGGTTACTGCCCCCGTACCTTTCTGATAATCATAACCTGCGTTCACGTTGAAATGAAGATCAGGTAAAAAGTGGAACTTATAATCCAACTGCAAGCTTGCAATACCACGCTGAACTGATGAAACATCACGACGACCTTCCAGGGAAGCTACCGGGTTTGCGGTACCATTTACGTTAAGACCGCCTGTAGGCAGGAACCATTCCCAATAATTACCTACGCTGTTTCCACGCGGTGAAGAATCATAAACTGGCTGAGTAGGATCCATCAGCTGGGCAGCACCGATTACGCCTGCATTGAAGCGGTTTTCCGTCAATGAACCTTTCAGGTTGGCATTGATTGACAGGTGTCTGTCGAATAATTTCGGTGTTAAATTTAAACCAATAGACGTTCTGCGGAATTCATTGGTGCGAACGATACCGTTTTGCTCATTGTAACCTAATGAAAGACGGTAAGGTAAACCTTTGATACCACCTGAAAGCGCAAGATTGTTGTCTGTTCCCCAAGCTGTCTGATAAATCTCATCCTGCCAGTTTGTGTCCGCATTACCTAAAAGACCCAGATACTTTGGCTGAGTTGCATTTGCCTGCACGTAATTTCGGAATTCGTCGGCGCTCAACACCTTTTGGTCACCCATTCTGGTTGAAGCACTGGCCATCGTAGAAAAATCTACTTTGAATCTGCCGGATGTACCTTTTTTAGTGGTAATCAATATTACACCATTTGAAGCACGGTTACCGTAGATCGCCGCTGAGGAGGCATCTTTAAGAATACTGAAAGACTCAATATCATTTGGATTGATGAGCGCCAATGGATTTGCGGCACCAGAGATCCCTCTATAATCCATCGGGACACCGTCAATTACGATCAGCGGATCGTTTAGTGCTGATAGCGAAGCACCGCCACGAATCCTGATTGTAGAACCTGCACCCGGATTACCGCCGTTACTGGTGATGTTAACACCTGGTGCCTTGCCCTGGATAAGCTGGTCAGCAGATGTAGAACCTACGTTGAAATCTTTAGCCGTAAGAGAAGAAATAGAACCCGTAAGGTCTTCTTTCTTTTGCGAACCATAGCCAATCAGTACGACCTGCTCAATGTCTGCTGTACGTACCGTGTCCGTTGTTTGTGCCTGTAGAATTGAGCCCGCCAATAGAAATGCCGGCGCAATTTTCAAAACTTTCGTATAGTTTCTCACAAAAATAATATTTAAGGATTAATATTCAAGATATCTGTTCTTCATGGTTAGAAGACATGCAATTTACTTAAAATTATAAATATTACTAAAAATTTATAATTTATGTTAATAATTAGTGATTATTATCATATATTATATGCATGGCATTTTTTATTTCGCTGATTATCAATAATTTCAGAAACAGGAATGCCTCTTATACCCATACCGATTTTAAGATAAAGTTAAACATTTGTTTAGCTTTAATATGCCCCAAATTAAGCTCCAGGGACATTTTCGTACCTCCTTTTACTTGAAATGAGCCCAAAACAGAACGCTTAAAATCTTATCTTTGCCGAAAATTGACAATAGCATAATGCGAGACAGAAAATTGATTACTGCGGCACTGCCCTACGCCAACGGGCCGGTACACATCGGGCATTTGGCCGGTGTTTATATTCCGGCGGATGTATATGCAAGATTTCAGCGCAGACTGGGCAAAGATGTCGCGTTTATCTGCGGATCTGATGAACACGGAATTCCTATTACCATCCGCGCGAAAAAAGAAGGAGTTACCCCGCAGGATATCGTGGATAAATACCATGAAATTATTAAAAAATCTTTTACCGATCTTGGGATCTCCTTTGATGAATACTCCCGCACGACCTCGAAAAAGCATTATGAAGTCAGCCAGGATTTTTTCAGGACACTATACAATAAGGATAAGTTCATTGAAGAAGTTTCTGAACAGTATTTCGATGAGCAGGCCAACGAATTTCTCGCTGACAGGTATATTGTAGGTACCTGCCCGAATTGCAGTAACGAAAATGCATACGGTGATCAATGCGAAAAATGCGGCTCTACACTTTCGCCATCAGAATTGATCAACCCTAAATCGATGCTGAGCGGAAATATTCCCGTGCTGAAAGAAACGAAGAACTGGTATTTGCCACTGAACGAATATGAAACTTTCTTAAATGAATGGATCATCGAAGGTCACAAAAACGACTGGAAACCGAATGTTTACGGACAGGTAAAATCGTGGCTGAATGACGGTTTGAAACCTCGCGCAATGACCAGAGACCTCAATTGGGGTGTTCCCGTTCCTTTGCCGAATGCCGAGGGAAAGGTACTTTATGTTTGGTTTGATGCGCCTATCGGCTATATCTCGTTCACGCAGGAATGGGCTGAAAAGAACGGAAAAGACTGGAATGATTACTGGCAGAGCGAGAATTCAGACCTTGTACACTTCATTGGAAAAGACAACATCGTTTTCCACTGCATTATTTTTCCGGCGATGATGAAAGCCCATGGCGACTACATTATGCCTACCAATGTTCCGGCATTCGAGTTTTTAAATCTTGAGAACGATAAAATTTCAACTTCCCGAAACTGGGCAGTCTGGGCGCACGAATATGTGGAAGAATTCCCGGGACAGCAGGATGTTCTGCGTTACGCGTTACTTTCTTCCGCACCGGAAACCAAGGACAATAATTTCACCTGGAAAGATTTCCAGACCAAAAATAACTCAGAACTCGTAGGAATCTTCGGAAACTTTATCAACAGAGTTGCCGTATTGATTCACAAATATTATGACGGAATTGTTCCTGAAGGCAATGTAAATGCTCCGGAACTCGCAGAAATTACAAAGGCCGCGACTGAAGTTGAAAACTTCCTGGAGAATTACGAATTCAGAAATGCGCTTTCTGCGATGATGAATCTGGCAAGATTCGGGAACCAGTATCTCCAAACCGAAGAACCCTGGAAAACCATCAAAGTCAATCCTGAAAAAGCAGCAAACTCCCTTTTTGTAGCCGCACAGATTGCGGTTGGTTTAGCGCAGATTTCAGAACCGTTTATGCCTTTCAGTTCAGAAAAACTACTGAAAATGTTTAATGTTTCCCAACTCAACTGGAAAGAAATCGCTGACGAGAAAATCCTTATTAAAACCGGTCACCAGATCAATCCGGCGGAATTACTGTTTTCGAAGATTGAAGATGAAACAATAGAATTCCAGATTCAGAAACTGGAAAACACGAAACAATCCAACAAAAAAACCAATCCAAAAGCCAACCCCATGAAAGACGAAATTCAGTTTGATGATTTCACCAAAATAGATTTACGAACAGCAACCATTCTTACCGCTGAAAAAGTGGAAAAAGCAGATAAATTGCTAAAATTCACCGTGGATACAGGCGTGGACGTCCGAACAGTAGTTTCCGGAATCGCTGAAAGCTTCACGCCGGAAGAATGCATCGGAAAACAGGTGATGATTTTACTGAATCTTGCACCGAGAAAAATCCGCGGTATCGAATCCCAGGGAATGTTGCTGCTGACGACAAAACCAGACGGAAAACTGTCTTTCGTAACACCTGACGAAAAAGTAGAAAACGGCGTAGAAATCGGGTAAAATTTTATATTAATAATACTTCAAGACACACAAACCGTGCGTCTTTTTTATAGAGATCAAATGTTGTCGCAACTTCTTGGCATTTAATGATTCTTCTCATCCCAATCCCTGAACACATCCAATCTAAACAGGCATAAAAAATTGTAATTTTACGCTTTAAATTGAATTTCATGAAAAAATTAAGTGCACTTTTCGTTGGTCTATCCCTTCTTTCGGTTGCTGTAGCGTGCGGTACACGGGAAGATGAACTGTCAAACGAGCAGTTTGTGGGAACCTGGAACTGGGCTTCCACCACCGGCGGAACCGGAAACATAAACCATACTCCCGAAAACACCGGTGTACAGCGCACGATCACTTTTACAGATAACTACACCTACACCGTAAAGGAGAATGATGCAACCGTGAGCGACGGCAGCTATAGCATCATCAAAGAAGTGACGCCTACCGAACATGCTGAAAAACTCTTTATTGATTTTTCAAATTATCCTGACGTTTTTGTCGACGGCATAGACGCATCAAACCTTTATCTTGGCGACCATACGGCCGACGGATATTCTTATCATTATAAAAAATAAATAGGCGCTTTATTTAAGCGCCATTTTTTATGATCCGAAATGCTTTTTCACTTCCTCCAAAACCTGTTCTTCGCTCATTTGCTGCGAAGTACCGAGTGTAACCTTGGTGTTTTTGAAAGGTGCGGTTTCAAGAAGATAAGATTTAAATTCTTCCTGAATGGTACCGGTTCCCGTAAGAAACAGCTCTTCGGTATTCGTCAGTTTTTCAAGGATATTCTTAAAGAACTTGTGTCGGTTTGTAATTTCGGCATTGTTGCCTGTATTTTCGTTCGAGTTTCCCTGTTGGATAACCGCTGTGACGGAATCTACAAGATGGAAATCGGAAACTTCACGTCCGTCATGGTTAATCGCGATAAATGCCTGAGTCTGGTCGAGCCATACGCCCGCTGATTTCTTGTTCTGCATAACTGTTTATTTTTTAGTGCAGACAGTTACAAGATTGGTGCAAAGCGGCCGTTAATGGATGTTAAACTTATTTCCCAAGGACGAAAACTGCGGGGATTTTATGCAGTTCGGGTTTATTTTTCCGCCAGTCTTTTATGGTTTTTGTCTTAATGAATTCGTCCATCGGATCATTAATATTTGCGGCGATGCAAAGTTTTGACTGTGGCGAAAGGAATTGGCATAAATCTTCAAAAAGCTGGTTGTTGCGATAAGGCGTTTCCATGAAAATCTGCGAATAACCGGTCTTTTGCACCTGAGATTCAAGCCATTGTATTTTTGATTTTTTCTCGGATTTATCGATCGGCAAATAACCATGGAACGTAAATTCCTGCCCATTGAAACCACTTCCAATTAATGCCAGGATTATCGACGAAGGTCCGTTCACCGGTACCACTTTCACCGAATTTTCATGGCACCATTTCACCATCAGGTTTCCCGGATCGGCAATACAGGGCAAACCCGCTTCAGAAAGTAATCCGAAATCCTGACCGTTTTTCATCAGTGTCTGCGCTTCCTTTAAATCTGAATTTTCCGAATATTTGTCGAGTAAGAACAACTTCAAATCTGCCTGCTTCTTTTCCGGTGCAAAAAACTTGATAATTTTGCGCGCGGTCTTTTCGTTTTCAACAAAGAAATAATCGGTTTTCAGGATGTATTCTTTAATGGCAGGCGCGAAATATTCGATCGGGGAATTTTCGGAAAGGTAAGCTGGAATTAAAAACAACATGGCAGGATCTTTTAAGAATTTGAAGTAAGTTTAATTTTAATATTTTCCGAAGCCTCGTCGAGCAATTTGTAAACCCGTTCGAAACCATCCATCTCACTCCAATATGGATCAAAAACCTCATAATTGTTGCCCGGAATCATCGCTTCTTCCAAAAACAGCGATACTTTCTCACGTTGAATGTCATCTTTGGCCAGGGAAATTACATCTTCCATCACACTCAGATCCATGCAGTAAATCTTATCGAAATCTTCAAAATCCTTTGTGGTAATTGGTCGCGAACGTTGTTTAGAAATATCCACGCTATGATTTTTCGCCGTCGCCACTGCGCGTTTATCCGGATTTTCACCTTCGTGAAGTGAAATGGTTCCGGCTGAATCGATAATGAAATCCTGCGGCAGTTTTGACTTTAGAATTCCTTCCGCAAGCGGGCTCCTGCATATATTCCCCAAACATACCATGAGTATTTTCATTTGACGTATTTAAAATTTAAAGTTCGACCCAATTTAAAATAAAAAGAAGGAATCAACAAAATTCCTTCTTTTACTTTATATATTTTGCAGCGTTTTACTGCTTGATTTTTTCTGAAAGTTCCTTGACGTACTTTTTCACTTCCTTATCAATCTTCGACACATCTTTTATCGTATCGCAGGCATACATCACAGTAGAATGGTCCTTTCCGCCCATTTCTTCACCGATTTTTGTAAACGTAGCGTTCGTAAGTTCCTTTGCAAAATACATCGCAAGTTGTCTCGGCAGTGCAATTTCGCGCTTTCTGGTTTTCGATAAAAGCTGCTCGCGCTGAATCCCGAAATATTCGCAGACAACTTCCTGAATATAAGGAATGTTGATGACCTTTTTCTGGTTCGCAGCGATCTTGTTAATGGTTTCCTTTAATAATTCAAGGCTAAGTTCAGATTTATATACCGTGGAATAAGCGATCACGGAATTGATAACACCGATCAGTTCACGAACATTAGTTTTCACTTCGGATGCAAGGAAATCGAGCATATCTTCGGTAAGTACTATTCCGTCGCGACTCAGTTTATCTACGATAATCTTACGTCTGGTATCGAAATCCGGTGATTTGATCTCCGCAGAAAGCCCCCATTTGAAACGGGAAACAATTCGGTCCTGAATATCAAGGATATCCACCGGCGCTTTATCAGAAGTAAGGATGATCTGTTTGCCATTTTGGTGAAGATAGTCGAAAATATGGAAGAAGCTGTCCTGCGTGGATTTCTTACCGGACAAAAACTGGATATCATCGATGATCAGTACGTCAACCATTTGGTAAAAATTCGCAAATTCTGTCTGTTTATGCGACTTTGCCGCAGTTACAAACTGCTGAATGAATTTTTCCGAAGACAGATAAAGCACAACTTTATCAGGAAAGGAATTCTTCACCTCAAGACCTACAGCATGTCCTAAGTGCGTTTTACCGACACCATAACCTCCGTATAAAAACAGTGGGTTAAATGCAGTGGCACCCGGTCTTTTCGCGATAGATCTGGCTACAGTAGATGCAAACTTATTACTCTCACCTTCCACGTAATTGTCAAATGAGAAATCAGCTTTAAGGTTTGAATCAATGTTCATTTTCCTCGCACCCTGATCCGCAAATGGATTGATGAGATTCGAAGAAAATGCTGCCGGAGCCGTAGGCTGTAATTTTGGTGCCGGTATACTTTTGCCTTTCACATTCACAGTGATTGGCGCTTCCTGACCTGCAGGCTTATTTTCCATTACAGAATACCAAAGCTTCACACCTTTTCCAATATTTTTGCGCAGGGCCGCAGATAACAGAGTCAGATAGTTATCTTCTATATATTCCTTGTAAAAATCACTGGGTACAAGCAACGTAAGATTGTTGCTGATGAGTGACACCGGGCGTACATTATCAAAGAGTAAATCGAACGAATTTTCAAGTTTTTTAAGATCCGTATTGTCCTCTGCAGCACTGAGGTTATCCCTCATAAACTGCAGACATCGTTCCCAAATAAGTGGTAAATTTTCGTTCATATTTTTCTCCAGTTTTCAAGCTGGCGGTGTTTGGTTTTTATGGGAAGACAAATATCTCATATTAAAATGTCAAAAAAAAATTATTGCGCTATTGGTTATTAAAAAATATATTTGTATGCTTCATTTAAAAGTACACCATGATTCACACAACACATTCATTAAGAGTACGTTACTGCGAAACTGACCCCATGAAATACGTCTATTATGGCAACTATGCAGAGTACCTTGAAGTGGCCCGCGTGGAGCTCTTCCGGGAACTCGGGATGTCATATGACGAGATTGAAAATCAGGGAATTTGGTTGCCTGTGTCGGAGTTTAACATTAAGTATCTGAAACCCGCGCGATATGACGAACTTCTGGAAATCAACACTTACATCAAAAAGATTCCAGGCGTAAGGATAGAGTTCGAATACGAAATTTATAACAGTTCTAAAGTGAAGATCACTGAAGCCAAAACCACCCTCTTTTTTCTATCATCTGAGACCGGAAAAGTAATCCGGTGCCCATCATTTCTAATGGACCTCATCCGGCAAAATTGGATAGACTAAATCTATAATGTAGTGCCGGGTTCTATTTCGTAAGGTTCCTTGCCATTTTCGAAAATCCTGGTCATTTCAGATCCCTGCACAGTAATGGAATTACCGTTCCTGCGGATCCAGTTTCCTTCGCGTAAGCCTACAACTTTGGTTTCATTCTGAGTCAAAAACTCTTTAATCCGCGTTTCGCGTGTCTCGCCGTTGTGTTTCAGATGAGGGCTTGGATCCAAATAATGCGGATTGATATTAAACGGTACCAGCGCCATACAGTCAAAGGTCGGCGGATAAACAATTGGCATATCGTTCGTCGTTTTCATATTCAGACCGCCAATATTGGAGCCTGCACTACATCCTAAGTATGGTTTGCCTGTTTCAATATTCATTTTCAGTACATCCATCAGCTTCAGTTCGTGCAACATTTTAACCAACAGAAAAGTATTTCCACCACCTGTAAAATAGCCTTGAGCGGAATTGAGTGCTTCGACCATACCTTCAAAAGTATGAAGTCCTTTCACGCGGATGCCGAGCTTTCCAAAAAATTCGGCGACTTTTTGGGTATAATCGTCATGTGAAATTCCGCCGGGTCTTGCGAACGGTATAAATATGATCTCCTCGCATCCTGCAAACAATGATCTTATTTCATTTTCCAGATATTCCAGATAATTCCCGCCAAACAGCGTGGATGTAGAAGCTAAAACGATATTCATCCCGCAAATCTATTACTTTATTTAAATATAAACCTCTAAAAAACGCAATTACACATATCACAATTATTTACATGATTTTTGTCAAGTTTATGTTAATATTTAAATATTTAACAAAATTAGGTATTATTAATACTTAAATTTGCATCGAAAATAACACTCAAAACTATTTAATGATGAACCTAACTGTAGTTGGATTATTCGAAAGCCAGGAAAAGGCAAAAAATGTATCCGAATCTTTGGAAAGAACCGGAATCAGAAATGAAGATTACATTATTTACAAAACCAATCCTGCCAGCCCGCGCGCACAAAAGCAGGCATTTTGGAGAACAGTACTTGGATTAAAAGAATCGCGTCCTGCTGCAAATCAGGATAAACTGATCACAAGCGTAGAAGTTCGAAGTGATGAAGAGCTTTTGGAAGTAAAGAAGTCTTTCGCCCAAAACGGTGCTGTGAACATCTATGAATTTAAAGATATGACAATTGAGGAAGCTAAAGATCTCAACTATATCAAGAAAATTGTAGAGCTCCGCGCCAAGTCACATATCTACGCGATGCCCGCTATTTCTCTGTCTTCAATGCAGATGAGCCAAGGAATCAATGCGGAAGTAAAAGCATAAATGCAAGTTTTTTTTTCATAATCAAGGAAGTCCGTGCAGTTTGTTGTGCGGATTTTTTGTGTGCTCATTTTTCTAAAAGCCAATTAACACTAACTTTACTGTACCCAAATTCTTAATTATGAATTCCAGAATTGCGCTTTCTTTTATTTTAATGTTTTTAATGACATTCGGAGCTGCACAGCAGAAAACCTATTGCAACCCGATCAACATCGATTACGGCTACACACCTTTTGACGTATTTTCAAAACAGGGGAAACACCGCGCTACAGCGGATCCTGTAATCGTGAATTTTAAGAAAAAACTCTATCTGTTTTCCACTAATCAGGAAGGTTACTGGCACAGCGATAATATGCTCGACTGGAAATTTGTATCGCGGAAGTTCCTGCGCGACGATAAATATATCCACGACCTGAACGCGCCCGCGGCCTGGGCAATGAAGGATACGCTTTACGTTTACGGCTCTACCTGGGAATCAGATTTTCCGATATGGAAATCAACAGATCCGGTCAACAACAAATGGGAAATTGCGGTAGATACGCTGAAAGTGGGCGCCTGGGACCCGGCTTTTCACTACGATGAAGACACCAATAAACTGTTTCTTTACTGGGGTTCGAGCAATGAGTGGCCACTGCTTGGCACAGAAGTCAAGATGAAAACCCTGCAGTCTGAAGGATTTGTAAAGCCTATTATAAAGCTGAAACCAGAAGATCACGGATGGGAAAGATTTGGCGAATACAATGACAATGTTTTCCTGCAACCTTTTGTGGAAGGCGCCTGGGTAACAAAACACAACGGTAAATATTACATGCAGTACGGCGCGCCCGCCACCGAATTCAGCGGGTATGCAGACGGAGTTTACGTATCTAAAAATCCGCTTGAAGGTTACGAATACCAGCAGCACAATCCGTTCTCCTATAAACCCGGCGGTTTTGCACGCGGTGCGGGCCACGGCGCGACTTTTCAGGATAACTTCGGCAACTACTGGCATGTTTCTACCATTTTCATTTCAACAAAAAACAACTTTGAACGCAGGCTCGGTATCTGGCCGGCCGGTTTTGATAAAGATGACGTGATGTACGCAAACACCGCGTACGGCGACTACCCTACATTGCTGCCGCAGTACGCGCAGGGCAAAGATTTTACGAAAGGTCTATTTCCGGGCTGGATGTTACTGAACTACAATAAACCCGTTCAGGTTTCATCAACACTTGGCGGATATTTACCCAATTATGCCGTGGATGAAGACATCAAAACGTACTGGTCAGCCAAATCTGCGGGCGCAAATGAATGGTTCCTAACCGATCTGGGTGAAATCTCAACCATTAATGCGATCCAAATCAATTACGCAGATCAGGATGCAGAATTTAAAGGTAAAACACTTGGCAAAATGCATCAGTACCGTGTTTTGAGTTCTGATGACGGCAAAAAATGGAAGGTTTTAATCGATAAAAGTAAAAACACCACCGACGTTCCGCATGATTATATCGAACTTGAAAAACCAGCCAAAGCGCGCTACTTGAAAATGGAAAACGTGAAGATGCCTACCGGCAAATTTGCACTCAGTGGATTTCGGGTGTTCGGTAAAGGCGGTGGTGAAAAGCCGGGTAAGGTTGAAAACTTTGTTCCCTTACGCGCAGATCCGAAAAAATTTGGAGAACGCCGCAGCATCTGGATGAAATGGCAGCAAAACCCAGATGCGGACGGATACGTAATTTACTTCGGAAAAACACCCGATAAACTCTACGGAAGCATTATGGTTAATGGCAAAAACGAGTATTTCTTCACCGGCGCAGACCGCACGGATGCATACTATTTCCAAATCGAAGCATTTAACAATAATGGAATCTCGGAGCGTTCAGAAATTTTTAAATCTGAATAACCTGTCACAAAAAAGCGGGCAGTAAATATAAATACTGCCCGCGTCTTTTAATATTTTCCTTTCCACTTTTTGGCCAACTCGTCGCGGATCTTATTCTCTGTAGAATTGTTACCGGGCGAATAGAAAGCCGTACCTGCAATTTCATCCGGAAGAAACTCCAGATTTACGAAGTTTCCTTCGTGAGAATGCGCGTATGCGTAATCTTTGCCATAATCCATATCCTTCATCAGTTTCGTTGGGGCGTTGCGGAGATGCAAAGGAACGGGAAGATTACCGGTCTTTTTCACGAAAGCCATCGCTTCATTTATTGCGGTGTAAGTGGAGTTAGATTTGGGCGAAACAGCAAGGTAAACCGCCGTCTGACTCAAAATAATCCTCGATTCCGGGTTTCCGATCACATTTACCGCCTGAAAACAACTGTTTGCAACGGCCAACGCGTTCGGGTTTGCAAGTCCGATGTCTTCGGATGCCAGGATCAACATCCGCCGCGCGATGAATTTGATGTCTTCGCCACCGGCCAGCATTCTTGCGAGCCAGTAAACTGCCGCGTTCGGGTCAGAGCCGCGCATAGATTTGATAAAGGCCGAGATGATATCGTAGTGCTGCTCGCCGTTTTTGTCGTACAAAGCCATATTTTCCTGTAAGACTTCGAGAACTTTGGCGTTGGTAATGGCTGTATTTTTTAAACTTTTAAAATTATTAAGTACATTTTCCACCGCATTGATCAGTTTGCGTGCATCACCGCCGGAGTACTGAATGAACGCTTCTTTTTCCGTTATCTTAAAATCGGTGCCGTGGATAGAATTGTAATTATTAAGGGAAAGTTCTGTAAGTTCTTCCAGTTTTTCAAAACTTAAAGCCTTTAAAACATAGACCTGCGAACGGGATAAAAGTGCCGAAACTACTTCGAAACTAGGATTCTCGGTTGTGGCGCCTATCAATACGATCCAACCTTTTTCCACTGCGTGAAGCAGCGAATCCTGCTGCGACTTGTTGAACCGGTGAATCTCATCAATGAATAGAATTGGCGATTTTCCCGAAAATAAGTTCTGCTGTTTTGCCGTATCGATCACTTCGCGCACATCTTTGACCCCACTGGACACGGCGGAAAGCTTGAAAAACTTCCGTCCGCTCTGCTCTGAGATGATTTCCGCTAAAGTTGTCTTTCCCGTGCCTGGTGGACCCCAAAAAATGAGCGACGTAAGCGTATCATTTTCAAGCATCTTTCGTACGGTGCCGTTTTTTCCGGTTAAATGCTCCTGACCGAGAACTTCATCTAAAGTCTTCGGCCTCATCTGTTCGGCAAGCGGAATGTTTGAATTCAAAATAAATTTCGGGATTTTAAAGGTAAAGGCGTGGCGCAACTTTCGGCCCAAACTGCAAACAAAATTAAACTATTTAAGTACTTTTGCAAGGCAATGCTGAATAAAATCGTTACATTTCCGCTGGTTTTACTTATCAAATTTTACCAATGGTTCCTGTCTCCACTTTTACCAAAAAACTGCCGCTATGAGCCCACCTGTTCGCATTATATGCTCGATGCATTGCGCATACACGGCCCGGTAAAAGGATTTTGGCTCGGTGCGAAGCGTATTGCACGCTGCCATCCGTGGGGAGGCGAAGGTTACGATCCGGTGCCACCAAAAAATTAAATTAAATAAACATTAAAAATACATAATCAATGATGCTCACATTTTTATACACTACCTGGGACCCCGCGACGGGCATTAATTTAGGACCGTTCACGCTGCACTATTACAGCCTCATGTTTGTGCTGGCATTCGGTCTAGGTTATGTGATAATGTCGAAAATCTACAAAATTGATAATGTCAACCTTAAATATGTGGAGCCACTTTTCACGTGGACACTGGTTGGAACTATTCTGGGTGCCAGATTAGGGCATGTTATTTTTTATCAGCCAGAATTGTTTAAAGAAGATTTTTGGTCAGTTTTTTTACCTATTCAAACCAAACCTGAACTTAAATTTACAGGATTTGCGGGACTTGCGAGCCACGGAGCCACCATCGCATTGATCTTCACAACATTATATTACGCTTACAAAGTAATCAGGAAAAATCCGTTCTGGGTGTATGACAGAATAGGGATTGTAGTTGCTTTAGGAGGTGCTTTCGTAAGGATCGGAAACTTTTTTAATTCTGAAATCATCGGAAAACCTGCGCCGGAAGGATCTGCGTTTGCCATCCTCTTCCCGCAGCAAAGTTCCGAATATGGAGCCATCGTACCGCGTTACCCAACACAGCTTTTCGAGGCTGCCGGCTATTTCTTACTTTTTATCTTGCTTTGGGTTCTGTACAGATACACAAACAGGAAATATCAGCAAGGCTGGCTTTTTGGGCTCTTCTTCATTATCCTGTGGGCAGTACGTTTCTTCGTTGAGTTCCTGAAAGAGCCGCAGGGCGATGAATTCATTCAATTTGCCGGTCTGAATACGGGACAGATACTTTCGTTGCCATTCATGTTAGCCGGATTCTTCATTATGTGGTATTCTAAAAACAACCGCATTACCGAAGCGGAGAACGAAAAACCGGAATAGTGCAGGAATCATTTAGTGAATTTGCCCTTTCTTTTCACTTAAACATTTAAATACCGAACCTAACTCTGAGATTAGGTCTGTAGGAAGCATGGCCTCCACAGATGATTTTTGCATAGCAAAATCCCCGGCTTTGCCGTGCAGCCAGACGCCAAAGATTGCAGCGTGCGCCGGCTCATATTTTTGTGCGAGCAACGAGGTTATAATTCCGAGTAATACATCGCCGCTACCGCCCTTTGCCATTCCTGCGTTTCCAGTGGTATTATAATAAACTGAACCATCAGGCAAACAAATTTGGGTGAAATGATCCTTTAAGACAATAGTGACACCGAGTTCTGCCGCCATTTTTTGGGCTAAATCTACCCTTTCATAAGAATTTGCAGTGGAGCCAAACAGCCTTTCGAATTCTTTCGGATGCGGTGTGAGTATTGAATCTTTTGGAATCATTTTTAAGGAATCCGGGTTTGATGCGATGATATTTAATGCATCTGCGTCTATAACCATTGGTTGGGTGCAATCCTGCAAAAACTTCAGGAAAGCTTTGGCTGTGTCGGGATTCGTACCCAGTCCTGGACCAACTCCTACACTTTCATTCTCATTTATCAGGAAAGCCGTCGCATATTGGTCACCATTAAGCTCAAACATTGCTTCGGGACAGGAGGTCTGCAGAATCTCATTCCCGCATTCCGGTGCTTCAATCACAGTCAAGCCGCTTCCGCAATGTACCGCGGCCTGCACAGCGAGCACTGCGGCACCCATCTTTCCGTAGCTTCCGGCGATAATTCTGGTTTTACCCAACTTTCCTTTGTGTGTAAATGGCGATCGCGGTTTATACAATTCAAATATAACCTTATCATCAGCCACGAATTGGTTTGATGGCTCCGACCCAATAAAATTTTTGTGTAAACCGATATCAAGGATGTGGACATTTCCGCAGAAAGTGCCAGTCTCAGGATGCAGGAAAGATTGCTTCCAAAATTGGAAACTCAGCGTATCGTGCGCTGCGAAAACCGTGGCATTTTCCTTAATCAATCGGTCTGCAAACAGGCCTGACGGCAAATCAATTGAGATACGGCGGAGCGGAAGTTCATTTAGAAATTTAAATAACTCGGCGTATTTCCCATCAATCTCACGGTTCAGGCCAGTACCGAACAACGCATCGACCAGTACTGAATTTGCCTCAAAAGCAAATCCGAGTGCCTCTTCCAACTGATAAACGGTGATTTCGGGATGCTCCGCGAGCCGCTGAAAATTGACGGAGCGGGCCTCAGACCCTTGTTCATTACTTTCATCAACGAAAACGTGGGTTGATAAACCGTTGTGACAAAGAAGACGCGCAAGCGCAAGTCCATC
The DNA here is from genome assembly GCF_030243905.1 of Kaistella rhinocerotis. Taxonomy (NCBI): domain Bacteria; kingdom Pseudomonadati; phylum Bacteroidota; class Flavobacteriia; order Flavobacteriales; family Weeksellaceae; genus Kaistella; species Kaistella rhinocerotis. The sequence continues at coordinate 1,032,962 of NZ_JASSYY010000001.1, forward strand.
GCCGCCGTTGTTTCCGGACCCACAGAAGATGTAAAAAACAGTTTCCCTCGGAATCTTGTCCTCCAGCCATTTTGCGCACGCCTCAGCGGCGCGTTCCATTAATTTAAGTTCGGTGACAGGTTCATGCGCAATAGTATAGGCATCTGCCTTCCGGATTTGGGAGGAGCTAAAAATTTTCATCAGTTGTTAGTTTAAAATAAAAGTATAAAAATATTAGACGTGCGACAATTTTAATATGATTATATTTTTGTGACGCAATATTTTGTTACATTTATAGGACTAAAAAACTAAGATTATGAAATTTATCCAGGAGTTTAAGACCTTTGCTTTTAAAGGTAATGTGATTGATCTGGCGGTGGGTGTGATCATTGGCGCAGCATTTGGCAAAATTGTTTCTTCACTGGTAGAAGATGTCATTACCCCGCTGCTGTTGAATCCCGCTTTGGATGCAGTAGGTGCTAAAAACATCGCGCAACTCAGTTGGCACGGCGTAACTTACGGAAATTTCCTGTCTGCAGTCATTAGCTTTTTATGTATCGCACTTGTACTTTTCTGGTTGATTAAAATTGCCAACAAAGTGGTGAAACCGGCCGAAACAGATGAGGAAGTGGCAACAACAATTACAAAAGATCAGGAATTGCTCATGGAGATCCGCGACCTCTTGAGAAACAGAAATTCCGGTTTGTAATATTTAAAAAATGAAAAGATAAGCCCACTCCTGACCGGAATGGGCTTTTATTTTACTGTATCTGAAGGATGCTGCAAATCTGGGCAGCGAGTGACAGACCTATCCTGTCCTGCGCCTCGAGCGTAGAGGCACCGGTGTGTGGCGTAAGTGATATTTTAGGATGACTTAAGATATTTTTTGCCGGCACAGGTTCATTGGCGAACACATCGAGTCCTGCAAATGAAATTTTTCCCGCATCCAGCGCGGAAACTAAAGCTTCTTCATCAATCACACCACCCCGCGAGCAATTGATAATCGCTGCGCCGTCTTTCATCAGCGCAATTTCACGTTCACCAATCACGTAACCATTTTCCTGTGAAGGAACGTGAAGTGTGATAAAATCTGCGTGCTGCAGTACACCGTCAAGCGGCTCTGTTTCGATATCTACATTGATAAACTGGTTGTTGTAAAAAGTAAGCTTAATGCTTGCGCGGCCTACATTACTGTCCGCAGCTATCACGCGCATTCCCAAACCTAAAGCGATTTTCGCAACCTCCTGACCAATTCTTCCCATGCCGATGATTCCGATCGTCTTCCCGCGAAGTTCAATACCGCGTTCATAAGATTTCTTTAGCTGGCTAAAATTTGTATCGCCCACGAGCGGCATTTTTCGGTTAGAATCATGCAAAAAGCGAACACCTGAAAACAAATGAGCAAAAACAAGTTCGGCAACAGATTCCGAAGAAGCTGCTGGCGTGTTGATCACGTGAATATTTTTGGAGCGCGCGTAATCTACATCAATATTATCCATACCTACCCCGCCACGTCCGATGATCTCTAAAGTAGGACACGCGTCAATGAGTTCTTTGCGCACCGTCGTTGCACTGCGCACCAACAGAGTACGGATTCGGTGTTCATTGATGAAATCTGCAAGGAATTCCTGGGGAATGTTGGTTGTAATTACGTCAAATCCTTTTTGGGTAAGCGCCTCCACGCCTGAACGGTCTAATCCGTCGTTTGCTAATATCTTCATGCTTCTGCTTTAGTCTTTAAATACCTCAATTGTCACCTGCTTTTCTACCATATCCGTGAATTTTCCCTTGTAGCGTGTTGCCTTCACTAGATGATTATCTATCCAGTGATAGTTGCCACCTCGCGGCTTCCCGCACAGAACGCTGTGGTATCTGAATCCGTGTTTATCGAGCCAATCTACCGTAATTTGCTTTAAATCTTCAGTTCTTGAAGTAAAGAAACAAATGATGTGACCCTGATCATACCAGCGGTTGATGGTTTCCAAAGCATCGGGATAAGGTTCACATGTCACCATGCGTTCAGGTTCTTCATTCGGAATGTCGTCTGTAATGGTACCGTCAATATCAATCAGGTAATTCTTGATATGGCCTTTCAGCATTGGGCTCAGGTGATCTTTGTATTCTAACTCCATCGGAAAATTTTTAGGAAGGGGCAAAATTACAACATTTCGTTGGTTACCGGCAGTATTTCTTATTAACATGCTATGCACCAAGTGGTAAGATTTGGTCTTAAAATTTGAGCATCCGCTTTATAAACCCTAATTTTGTAAGGATGGAAGAACAGGTAGTTTTAGTTTCCAGGAACGACGAAGTTTTAGGCGTGATGGAAAAGATGCAGGCGCACCAAAACGGTATTTTGCACCGCGCGTTTTCGGTATTTTTGTTTAATGAGAATGGCGAAATGCTGTTACAGAAGCGGGCTGACGGAAAATATCATTCGCCGGGTCAGTGGACCAACGCTGTATGTTCTCATCCGCGGATCGATGAAACGTACAAAGAAGGCGCAAAACGCAGGTTACAGGAAGAACTTGGAATAGAAGCGGAACTTACAGAAAAATTCCATTTTACGTATAAAGCGGACGTCGGCCAGGACTTGTGGGAACATGAGCTGGACCATGTGTTCACCGGAAAATATGATGGTGAAATAGATTTCAACACTGAAGAAGTGTCTGAAATACGTTACATCACCATGGAAAATCTGGATGCTGAGATGGCGGCCAACCCGGAAAACTTCACGGAATGGTTCAAAATCATCCTGAACGAATATAAACATCATCTGTAAAACCACGGGAACCTCTGGGTGAGGGGAAAATGCCTGAACTTTTAGCCCGGATTGCAATGGCATCCCCCGGCGGCGCGCAAGCGGTGACTGGGATAAAATGGAAAGCCGGCGCAGACTTCAGGAGATGAAAAAAATTTCGGGCTCCAAAAAAATATAAAAATCTGAACAATGAATAAAACGGCCTTATTTGACAAACATGTTTCGCTGGGCGCGAAGATGGTTCCTTTTGCAGGATTTGACATGCCTGTGCAATACAGCGGTGTGACCGAAGAGCACTTTGCGGTGCGCGAGAAAGTTGGAATTTTTGACGTTTCACACATGGGCCAGTTTCTGGTAGAAGGTGCTGCGGCCAAAGACCTGCTGCAATATGTGACTACAAATAATGTTGACAACCTGGAGACCGGAAAGGCTCAGTACACTTGCTTTCCCAACGGAAATGGCGGCATAGTGGACGATGTGATCATCTACAAGATGGCTGACGAAAAGTATTTTGTGGTGGTAAATGCTTCGAACATTGAAAAAGACTGGGAACACCTTACGAAACACAATGAAAAATATAACGCGACACTCACGAACAGGTCCGATGAGCTGTCATTGATTGCGATCCAAGGTCCGAAAGCGGCTGAAACATTGCAGAAACTTACGGATACCAATCTTTCTGAGCTTCCTTATTATCATTTCACTGAAGGCAATGTGGCTGGCGTGAGTGATGTGATGATCTCCAACACTGGTTACACGGGCAGTGGCGGTTTCGAAATTTACTTTGAAAATGCAAGTGCCGAAAAAATTTGGATTGCACTGACGGAAGTCGGCGCCGAGTTTGGTCTTTTGCCATGTGGACTTGCCTCGCGCGACACACTGCGACTGGAAAAAGGTTTTTGCCTGTACGGAAATGATATCGATGATACTACGTCGCCGCTTGAGGCCGGTTTAGGCTGGATTACGAAATTTGACAAAGATTTTGTAGATAAAGAATTATTCGCGAAACAGAAAGAAGAAGGCGTAACCAAAAAACTCGTGGGTTTTGAGATGCAGGAACGCGCAATTCCGCGGCATGGCTACGAACTGGAAGATGCGGAGGGCAACAAGATTGGAACGGTGACTTCGGGGACGATGAGCCCGATGAAAAATATCGGAATCGGGTTGGCGTATGTTAATAAACCACATTTCAAGATTGGAACTGATATTTTCGTGAAGATCCGGAACAAAAGCGTGCCGGCGAAAGTGGTGAAACTTCCTTTTGTTTAAGTTATCATATTAAATAAAAAGTCGGCTGGAAATCCTTCCAGCCGACTTTTTTTGCATTTAAAATCAATAACTCTAATTATTTTATTTCGATGGTTTTCACGTTCTGCATGGTCACCTCTTTTTTCGGGACATCAATTTTCAGGATGCCGTCTTCATAAGACGCCTCTATCCTATCCGCTTCTACAACCTCCGGCAGTGTGAAAGAACGCGAGAATGAACTGTAATTGAACTCGCGGCGTGTGAAAGCCCCATTATTATCTTTTTCCTCGCTTTCAGACTGTCTTTCGCTCGAGATAGTGAGCACATTTCTTTCAAGATTGATTTTGAAATCCTCTTTCTTGATTCCCGGCGCTGCTACCTGAATCTCGAAGCCGGCTTCATGTTCTTTTACGTTTACGGAAGGAAGTGTGAAGTCAGTCTTCTGGAATCTTGGTGTCGCAAAATCGAATAAATCTTTGGTGATGAAATCATCGAAAAAACTGTTTCTTCTGATTAGGTTAGACATTGCTTTTAAATTTTTAAGGTTAAACTTCAACTTATTTGCATCCTTAAACACAAAAAAAATGCCCGCTCACTTTGGCGGACATTTTTTCATAAATATACTGCTGTTCAGGTCATTATGACTTTTAAAAAGCTAAATTAAAAATTCAAACCTGAAAATTTGTCATATATTAACCATTGAGTTCAGCAAAGAATCCGCGCAGCGCATCGAGGTTCTTCTTTTCGCTTCCAATGAATATTTCTTTGTCTGTAATGAAAACCGGACGTTTCAGAAAAGTATAATGATCCAGGATCAGTTCGCGGTAATCTGCTTCCTGCAAAGTCTTCGGATTGATCTCGCGAAGTTTGATCTGGTTAGATTTTTTGCTGAAAAGTGCTTCGTAAGAGCCGGCCAATTTGTACATCTCATCTAGTTCTTCCTCTGTGACCGGATTTATTTTAATCTCGCGCATCTCCCAATCTTTCAGGTTATATTTTTTAATGATTTTCAGGCAGGTATCGCAAGTTCTTAAGTAAAATACTTTTTTCATAGTTCAAAAATAGTCTTATTAATAATAAATAAAGAAAGTTTTTTAATGTTGATTTGTTAAAACTTTCAGGGCATCATCATTTGCAGTTATTTGAAAAACTCCCTTCTTGTGGGAAGAGAGTTTATCTTGATTTCTTAAAAATTATCTCGCAATATTAACTGACCTTGTCTCACGGATCACGGTGACGCGCACCTGGCCCGGGTAGGTAAGTTCATTCTGAATTTTTTCTGAAATGTCGTAAGACAGTTGTGAAGACTGGTCATCATTCACACGGCCGCTTTCTACCATTACACGAAGCTCACGTCCGGCCTGGATTGCGTAGGCGCTTGAAACACCGTCAAAACTCAAAGCGGCAGCTTCAAGGTCTTTCAGTCTTTGGATGTAGGACTCTAAAACCTGACGTCTGGCGCCCGGTCTCGCTCCCGAAATAGCATCTGCCACCTGGATGATCGGCGACAAAAGAGAAGTCATTTCCACCTCATCGTGGTGCGCACCAATTGCGTTTACAACCTCTGCATTCTCCCCGTAACGTTCTGCCCACTGCATACCAAGAAGTGCATGTGGAAGTTCCGATTCCTGCTCCGGAACTTTACCGATATCGTGCAGAAGTCCTGCTCTCTTGGCTAATTTTACATTTAAACCAAGTTCAGCCGCCATTGTTGCTGCGATATTCGCTACCTCACGCGAGTGCTGAAGAAGGTTCTGGCCATAAGATGAACGGAATTTCATTCGTCCGACAATTTTCACCAATTCCGGATGAAGCCCGTGAACACCAAGATCGATTACGGTACGTTTACCAACCTCAATGATTTCTTCCTCGATCTGTTTCTTTGTTTTTTCAACAACTTCTTCGATTCTTGCCGGGTGAATTCTTCCGTCAGTTACCAATCTGTGGAGTGAAAGTCTTGCGATCTCTCTTCTTACAGGATCGAAACATGAAAGCAGGATCGCCTCCGGCGTATCATCTACTATGATCTCAACACCTGTTGCAGCTTCCAAAGCACGGATATTTCTACCTTCCCGACCAATGATGCGGCCTTTCACCTCATCAGATTCAATATTAAATACAGACACAGAGTTTTCTATCGCCTGTTCGGTACCGATTCTCTGGATTGTTTGAATTACAATTTTCTTGGCTTCCTGCTTTGCATTGAGCGTGGCTTCCTCCATAATGCTTTGAACATGAGCCTGCGCACGGGTTTTGGCTTCAGATTTCATCGCTTCCACCAGTTCGTTTCTGGCTTCTTCGGCAGAATAATTGGCTACTTTCTCTAGCATCTCAACTTTCTGGGCAGTCGCTACGTCAAGTTCCTGCTGTTTTCTTTCGATTACTTCCTGTTTCTTGTTATAATCAGCGATTTTACGTTCAAGCTCTTTCTCCAGTTTTCCGGTTTTGCTCAGTTCATCGTTCAGCTTGTTTTCTTTGTCTTTTGTACGCTTTTCTGCTTCCTGCATTTTTCGCTCACGCGCCTGGATATCAGCATCATGCTGGGACTTCAGTTCAAGGAATTTTTCCTTAGCCTGAAGCTGCTTTTCCTTGCGTACAGATTCTGCCTGCACATTCGCTTTTTCTATAAGGTTTTCGGCGTTTTTGCGCGCATCATCGATGATGAATTTCGCTTTGGCATTGAGCGAACTTTTCGAGAAAAGTATCCCTGCCAACGCACCTCCGATGAGGCAGACGATGCCGACAATAATGGTTGTTATCATATATGTTTAGTTTTAATAATGTTCATATTCAAAAAAAAATCGGTTCAATTTGCCAATAAGGCATAAAAAAGCCTACAATAATTCAGTGATTTAGAGTAAACTCCTAATCAACACGATTTGAACTGATTTTCACTTTCTGTAATCCGGGCAGGCCGGCGCGCCATCAAGTGAACTTTCGTCCGGTAATTGTTTAGCGTTGAGTTTACCTTAATGTGTTAGAACTATTGTAGGCAGTCGGTTGTCGGGCAGAGAAAAATCTACTCTTCCACTGCGTCCAGCAGTTTGCTGATCTCCTGGATCCGCTCGCTGGCCGCGTTCATATTTTTTTCGTTGCTCAGGGCAATCACTTCAGCGTTGGTCCCCAGTTTAAGGGCGCACATTGCCAAGGCATCCTGTTTATCCCTTACATCGAAGTTTTGCTCAAAATCTTTAATCATACCCTCGATCTGCTTTCCTACTTTTCTAAGGGTTTCTTCTTCCGCAGACGGCACATTCAGCGGGTAGGTTCTCCCGGCAATGTTGATGGTTATTCTTCTTACTTCCATTTATAAGCCGCTATTCTGAAGTTCGGCAATGCATTGGTCTACTTCCTTTATCAGACGGTTGATGTGGTTTTTCATCAGCCTGTTGTGATCTGGATTTCCGCTGATTGCTGAGTAAAGTTTAATATTTTTCTGTTCTTCTGCCAATACCTGATTTTTTTTCCGCTCTTCATCGTATCTGTTTTTCAGTTCCTCATGTTCTTTTGAGAGTTCTGAATACTTCTCGCTGATACTCTTGTAGCTTTTGCTAATGCTTAGAATCTTTTTCTCTAATTCCGAAAAATTATTTTCAAGGTCCTTCAGCATTTTTCAGGTTCAATTTATTCTAACTGTTAGCAAAAGTAGGAAATTTTGGGTAATACTGACGCTTATTTTAAGAATATCTTAGCGTAAGCAACAGGCGAAGTGCTGTGTTTCAACTTCCGACAGTAAGTCAGGAGTATTTACTCAAACTTCAGCACAAACATGAAAGCTCGGCTTTTCGCGCTTACGATCGCCGGCGTCCAATACGGTGGCGTATCGGCATTGTCGGGAACCATTTCGTCATTGATCATGAAGGTGCCTCGGAAACCCGGTGTAAGCTTGAATCTGCTGAAATAAAACTGCATACCGATCTCGGCTGACCACGCGAAATTGCTCGAAGTGGAACGGAAAAGGCCCTGCGAATTATCATCTGCTGCGTTGGAATTTGACTGCAAATTCAGCATCCAGTTTACACCTGCCGCGGCGTAAGGTCGGGAATTATACCAACGGTCACCGTGGATCTCAATAAGTAATGGTAGATCTACGTAGGTAGATTTTATAGTTCGGAGTTTATCCGCATCGCTCAAAACACGAGGCGTAAACGGCGGGTTGGAGTTGGTGCCTGCAGCAAACCGGTCATTAGCCTGTGTATCAAAATAAAGTTCTCTTTCAACAAACTGCAGCCCGGGTTCAAATCTAAGGTCAAAATTTTCATTCAGGCGCAGTTTACCGATAAGGCCCGCGCCGAAACTGTACGTGGATTTGCTTTGCACAAGATTTTTCTGTCCGTCCATCCCGAATTTAGGGTCCAAAACGAGTTTATAATCGAAATTATTACCAGCGAGATAAAACCCGTAGCTGAATTTTTGGTTATCAAATCCTTCAAGGTTGTCCATCCGGTCCTTATTGCGGAAAAGCTGCGCACTGCTGAGTGTGGCAACTAGAATGGCTGTAAGAACATTAAGCTTTGAAAATATTTTCCGCATATTATTTGGTTGCCTTATAAATAGTCGCAATGCCCAGACTAAGTTTTTTATACTCTACTTTACTGAAACCACTGTTCAAAAGTATGTTTTTCATCTTTTCACCGAACGGAAACGCATTCACCGAGTCCGGCAGGTACGTGTAAGCGCGGTTATCTTTGGAAACCAGACGCCCGATGAGCGGCAGGATATTCTTAAAATAAAACATATAAAACGGACCCAGAAAGCCTTTAACTTTCGAAAATTCCAAAATATAAACGCTTTTTTTCTCCTGCACCACACGGCTCAGTTCAGCCAGACCTTTCTCCAGGTTTTCGAAATTCCGGACTCCAAATGCAACGCAAACCGCATCGAATTTATTGCTTTCAAACGGCAGGTTTTCCGCATCACCTTTCTGCATCGAAATAGTTTCGGTAAGATTCGCTTTTTTTATTTTTTCGATTCCTACATTCAGCATCTGCTGTGAAAGATCTAGGCCTACGACCTCTGCGCCGGTACCTTTTTGCACAGCAATAGCGAGATCGCCGGTTCCCGTGGCAACATCAAGCACGAGCTTCGGCTTATCTGCATTCATCCATTTCACAAGCGTGTTGCGCCATAAAACATCGATTTTCATCGAAAGGACATGGTTGAGCAGGTCGTATTTCGGGGCGATGTTATCAAACATCTCCTCTACTTCGCGTTTTTTGCCGGCTTCGGTATTATATGGTTTTATCTGGCTCAAAATCTTTTATTTAAAAATTATAGTACTCTTTATAGTAAATAAGAAAGTCGTCTTTGCGGAAAATCTTGGTACGTGATTCTATTTTCTGGACGTTTTTAATTACTTTATCATAATCTTCATCCACATTGTAATAAAAATCTTCGCTGTAAAGCCTGTTCATCAGTTTTGGTTCGTTCAGGTAGTTTTTATTGTCGATGACAGTGGCTTTTCGGGCAGCTATAAGGGAATCTTTATTAAGTCCATAACCATAAAACTGCTCATTGATATAATAATCCTCATGTGCAATGTTCAGTAATCCGCGTTCTTTTTTCACCTCAAATGCCGAATCATACAGCAAATTCCGCTTGTCATCAAGAACCTTTACATGGTTCCGGCCTTTTTTAAGATCAACCTTAAAGTTTTGGCCGGCGGTAATGGTGTTCTCGCGGCCATTATTCAGAATGAAATAATAGGTATTGTCCGTCGGATTATCTACAAGGTAGTAGTTGCGTTTCGCCAAAAAAAGAAAATAAACACCGAAGGCGAATAATACGGTGAGAACCGCGATGATCAAACCCTTTGTAGATGCACTTATTTTCATATTTAATTTTGTAGTAATCCCGAGCAAATTTAATAATAATTTTGCTTCTTGATGATACAATATTAATCATTAACTTTGCTTTAAATTTTTCAATTTAAAAAATGCCGAACACTATCATTATAGGCTCCGGAAGTTATATTCCAACAAAAATTATCGGGCGCGACCATTTTATGGATTCCGTTTTTTATACGGATGAAGGCGATAAAATAGACAAACCGGTAGAAGAAATCATCCAGAAGTTTGTAGAAATCACCGAGATTGAAGACCGCCGTTATCTGGAAGATGATGAGTTTAATTCAGACCTCGGTTTCCGCGCGGCCAAAGAGGCCATTTATGACGCGGGAATTGATCAGGAAGAACTGGATTACATTATCTACGCCAGCAACTTTGGCGAAGTTGACAAAAATGGCATGACGAATTTTATGCCTTCAATGTCTGCCCGTGTGAAAAACAAACTGGGCATCAGAAACCGCAAATGTGTAAATTACGATATGATCTTCGGTTGCCCGGGCTGGGTAGAAGCAATGATCATGGCGGATACACTTATCAAAGCTAAAAAAGCCAAACTTATCCTAGTAATAGGGTCTGAAACGCTAAGCCGTGTAACTGACGCCTATGACCGTAACAAGATGATTTTTGCAGACGGCGCCGGCGCTGTGGTGGTAAAAGCAACAGACGACGAAAATGTCGGGATTATCGCTGATTCAACACTTTGTGATAACGATTCTGAACTTCAGTATCTGGAAAATGCACCTTCTCTGAAACAGGACGAAGACCGTAAACCACTCTACATCAGGATGCATGGCCGTAAAATTTACGAATATGCGCTGAAAAATGTTCCGATTGCCATAAAAGAAACCATTGACCAGGCTGGGCTTAGCATTGAAGATATCGATAAGATCCTGATTCATCAGGCCAACGCGAAGATGGATTATGCGATGATTTCTAGACTTTTTAAACTATACGGCATCACTAACTATGATCACTCGATTGCGCCGATGACCATCCAACAGTTAGGAAATTCATCAGTTGCGACCATTCCTACCATGTTTGACCTCATCATCAAAGGTGAGATGAAAGGACATTCATTCAAAGAAAAAGGAACGATCGTCTTTGCGTCTGTAGGCGCGGGAATGAACATCAACGCGCTGGTGTACAGGTTTCCCTAATTAAGATTTAAGTTTTTAAGAAATAAAAGCACAAAACCATTTCAGTTTGTGCTTTTTTAATGAAGACAAATGCAGAAAAACATCCTCATCATCACCGGCATCACATTTTTGCTGGAGTTTTACGTATATCAGGCATTCCGAACAGTGGTTTCGAATCCCTGGCTGCGCACCGCATATTGGATCATCACAATTCTTACCTACGCGTACTTCATTTTTGAAGTGATGAGCTTTCGGCGGGAAGACCGTGATCATCACCGCGTACAGATCGTCGCTTCGCTCTTCTTAATATTTATATTGCCGAAACTTTTCGTGGTTTTCTTTCTATTCATAGAAGATATTTCGCGGTTTTTCAGGTACCTGTTTACCTTCTTTGCACAGCCGGAGACTTATTATCCTGAACGCCGAAAGTTCATGAGTTTAACGGGACTGGCGATCGCGGGCGTTTTTTCGGCACTGATCATTGATGGTATTGCGTTCGGCAAATACCGGCACCGCGTGCGGAAAGTAAAACTGAAAATTCCAGGTTTACCGGATGTTTTTAAAGGCTATAAGATTATCCAAATTTCCGATATTCACGCGGGAAGTTTCTTTAATCCCGCCAAACTCCAGCCTGCGATCGATCTGATAAAAGCGCAAAACGCAGATATGGTCTTGTTTACGGGCGATATGGTGAATAATTATGCACAGGAATTTGAGCCTTTCGTAAAAATGTTTGCTGAAATAAAAGCCAAAGACGGCAAATTCTCCGTGCTCGGAAACCACGATTACGGCGATTACGCAAAATGGCGCACCCAGGCCGATAAAGACCGTAACATTCCATTTCTTACCGAACTTCAGCAGCAGGCAGGTTTTGAACTTTTAAGAAACGAAAACCGCGTAATTCAGCGTGGAGAGGAAAAAATCTATCTTTTGGGCGTTGAGAACTGGGGAATAAAGCCTTTTCCGCAATATGGCGACCTCAATAAAGCCGTGGCGGGAATCCCAGTTTCAGCTGTGAAGATCCTGATGAGCCATGATCCGACGCATTTTGATGAAATTGTGAAAAAACATCCGGCCAATGTACAGTTGACGCTTTCTGGCCACACACACGGCATGCAATTCGGACTCGACCTGAAGAATGTGCGCTGGTCACCGGTTCAGTACCGCTACAAAAAATGGGCGGACCTGTATGAAAGTGAGGGCAAATATCTTTATGTAAACCGCGGTTTCGGCGTTATCGGTTTTCCGGGTCGCGTGGGTATAGAGCCTGAGATCACACTGTTTGAACTTCAATAATCAGCATGGATATTATATTTCAAAAAGCAAGCGAAAAAGAAGTGGCACTGATTCAGTATCTCGCGGAAAGATCCTGGCGCAGCGCATACCGCGAGATCCTTTCTGCGGAACAGATCGATTATATGCTTGCTGAGATGTATTCAGAATCAGAACTTATCAACCAACTTCAAACCTTAGAATATCAATATTACATTATTATTTTCGAAGGAAACGCGGTTGGATTTATGGGATATGAACTGCATTATGAACCGAATACCACGAAGCTTCACCGCTTATATCTCATTCCGGAAGTTATCGGGAAAGGCCTCGGAAAAGCTTTTATTTCATTTTTAAAGGCAAGAGTCGCGGATTTTGGCGACCAGCGGATCATCCTGAATGTGAATAAGAACAATCCGGCAAAGAAAATTTACGATTCCCAGGGATTTAGAGTATATGGCGAATCCGTTATTGACATCGGAAAAGGTTTCGTGATGGATGATTATCTGATGGAACACCATCTTTAACGCCCTTTTTAATCTTCCCGGAAAAAATATTTGGTACAGTTTTAGAAAGTATCGCTTTATAACATAAAAAAATAAAGCTATGATACGTACAGACCTACTCACCAAGATAAAATTTTTCGCAGTTTCACTTTTTCTTACATTCACTTCTCTAGTGCTAACCGCACAGGAACGTGGCGCCGATTTCTCGGTAGAAGCCGAAGACCAGGGCAAAGGTCCCGGAGCCGAAAGTTTCATGAGCAACCCGCTGCTTTTGGTTGTTGGTGCATTGATTTTGGTCACTGCGGTGGTATTTATCCTTAAAGGAAGAAAAAAATAATCAAATTCAAATATGGCCGTAACCTCTTTGGTTGCGGCATTTTTTATTTAAAATTAGATATTCAATAAAATCACATCACCCAATTTTGGTACGCTTTTAGAATATCTCAGTTCATAACATTTAAAAAAATAAAATTATGACACGCGCTAACCTACTTACGAAAATCCAGTTTTTTACATTGGCAATCATTGCAAATTTTGCCACCATTTTAGTTAAGGCTCAGGAAGGAGCTGCCGACCTGAATGTGGATGTAGATGTAGACAAAGGCGGCGCAGCGTGGATGAGCAACCCACTGGTTTGGGTAATCGGTGCGCTGGTTCTTATCGTAATCATCGCCTTGGTTGCAAGAGGCGGCGGAAACAGAGAATAATTTCGATCACCAATTCATATTAACACGGAAATCCCGAACAGCATGTCTGTCCGGGATTTTTTTATTACTGTAAGTATTGATTTCTTTAAATTTCCAAAGCTTTCTGGTAAGCGGCATCAATGCCCGCCAGGTTTTTACCTCCGGCTGTGGCAAACCCCGGATTACCGCCGCCGCCGCCCTGTATCTCTTTGGCCAGTTCTTTTACAATTTTTCCGGCATGGTATGTACTTTCAAGGTCTGAAGAAACACCCACCGTGATCATCGGTTTATCTCCGGCGTCTGAAATAATGATAATGATTGAACTCGGCACCTCTTTTTTAAGCTGAAACACGATGTCTTTTACACTTCCGGCTTCCAGTGAGGCTTTCTTCACCAAACGTTTATGGTCACCTTTTTCTATAAAGTCGTTTTTCCAGTTGGCCGTTTCGCCCTGCGCCTTTTCTTTTTTGAGTGATTCGATTTCTGCTTTTAATGCCGAATTCTCCGAAATTAATTTCTCAACCGATTTTACAAGGTCTTTAGATTTCAGAAGTTGTGAGATTTCGCTGAGCTGCAGCTCAAGATTCTGGAAATATGCCGCAGATTTATCCCCGGAAATCGCTTCGATACGACGGATTCCCGCGGCTGTAGAAGATTCGGAAACAATCTTGAAATGCCCAATCTCGCCGGTAGATTTCACGTGTGTACCGCCGCAAAGTTCTTTTGAACTTCCAAATTGGATCATACGAACGGTATCACCATATTTCTCGCCGAAAAGGGCCATTGCACCTTTCGCCATTGCTTCCGCAACCGGAATATCGCGGTATTCCTCCAGCGCAATATTTTCCTTTATTTTTTGATTCACCTTCTGCTCTACCAGTTTCAAGTCATCCTCGCTAAGTTTGGCAAAGTGCGAAAAGTCGAAACGCAGATATTCCGGTCCTACAAACGAACCTTTTTGCTCTACATGCGTTCCTAAAACTTCTCTCAGCGCTTCGTGAAGAAGATGCGTCACTGAGTGGTTTGCCTGGGTATTGCGACGCTCGCCCGTATTTACTTTCGCATAAAAAACAGCGCCGGCATCTTTAGGCAAATCTTTTATCAGTGAAATAATCAGGTTATTTTCTTTTTTGGTTTCAAGGATTTCTATTAAATCTTCTGAAACGTTTAAATCTGCACTGAAATAAAGTTCAGGCTTCGCAATGTTAAATCCTTCAGCATAACTTGGAACCAACAGACCTTTATCGCCTACCTGGCCGCCACCTTCCGGATAAAACGGACTATTAGACAAGACAATTTGGTAATATTCACCGTCTTTATTTTCAATTTTTCGGTATCGCGTGATGTAGGTTTCGGTTTCCGTTTGGTCATAACCTACGAACTGTTGCTCTTTTTCCTCCAGTATTACCCAATCGTAAACTTTCTGCGCCGACGATTTTTTCGAGCGTTCTTTCTGCTTCGCCATTTCTTCATTAAAGCCTGCTTCGTCCACGGTCAAACCTTTTTCTTCCGCGATGATCCTTGAAAGGTCTGCAGGAAAACCGTAAGTATCGTAAAGTTCAAAAACCGCCGCGCCCGGAAGCGACTTTTCATTTTTCGAAAGGGTATCATTAATGACTAAATCAATCCTTTTCAGGCCCAATTCAATCGTTTTCAAAAACGAGATTTCTTCCTCTTTTATTACCTCAGTCACGAGTTTCTGCTGACGGCTAAGTTCCGGGAAGAAACCGCCCATCTCGTTATTAAGCACAGCCACCAACTCGAATAAAAACGCTTCGTTCATTCCTAAAAAACGGTAGGAATAAGAGATTGCGCGACGCAGTATCCGGCGGATCACATAGCCCGCGCCACCGGTCGAAGGCAGCTGTCCATCGGCAATGGCAAATGCCACCGCACGGATATGATCTACAACCACACGGATCGCGATATCTTTTTCGTCAGCCAGAATTCCAGTATATCTAAGTCCTGAAAGTTGCTCTACCTTTTCAATCAGCGGCGTGAAAACATCGGTGTCATAATTGGAAGTCTTTCGCTGAAGTGCCATACACAGACGTTCGAAACCCATTCCGGTATCCACGTGCTGTGCCGGAAGTTTTTCGAGTGTCCCGTCTGCTTTCCGGTTAAATTCCATGAAAACCAAATTCCAGATTTCCACTACCTGTGGGTGATCATTATTCACGAGTTCGAGCGCTGAAACCGACTTTTTTTCCTTTTCAGTGCGAAGGTCCACGTGAATTTCTGAGCACGGTCCGCATGGTCCGCTCTCACCCATTTCCCAGAAATTATCTTTTTTATTGCCGTTGATGATACGGCTTTCGTCTACATGTTTTTTCCAGAAATCATACGCATCCTGGTCGCGCGCAAGATCTTCTGAGGCATCGCCTTCAAAAATAGTCACATAAAGATCCTCTTTCGGAATTTTATAAACTTCCGTAAGAAGCTCCCAGGCAAAATCAATTGCATCTTTCTTGAAATAATCGCCAAAAGACCAGTTGCCCAGCATTTCAAACATCGTGTGGTGATACGTATCACGACCTACATCATCCAGATCATTATGCTTTCCAGAAACACGCAGACATTTTTGCGTATCAGCGATCCGTGGTGCTTTTGGTTCCTTATAACCCAAAAAATAATCTTTAAACTGCGTCATCCCGCTGTTCGAGAACATCAGCGTGGGATCATCTTTGAGCACGATAGGGGCAGATGGCACGATAAGATGATTTTTTGCCTTGAAAAAATCTAAAAACTGCTGGCGGATCTGTTGTGAAGTCATAGTAAGCAATTGGATAATGGCTAAGTTTGAATGTGCGCAAATTTAATGATTTTTGACGGAGTTTTCACGCGCCGCCCGGTAGATTCAAAATATCCCGCGGAACTGGAATTTATCAGTCTAAAACTGCCGCTTAAACGCACTAAAATTCGTAAATTCGCCTCCAAACAAATCATACATAATGAGCAAAAGTATTGAAGAGCTGAAATCTCTTGCAACACAGATCAGAAGGGACATTATTCGAATGGTACACGCAGTGAATTCCGGTCATCCCGGTGGAAGTTTGGGCTGTACCGAATACTTTACCGCCCTCTACGGAAAAGTGATGAATTATAAGCTTCCGTTCACTATGGAAGGAAAAGATGAAGATCTTTTTTTCCTTTCAAACGGGCATATTTCACCGGTTTTCTATTCCACTCTCGCACGTTTCGGGTTTTTTCCGGTAGAGGAACTTAAGACTTTCCGAAAACTCAACACAAGACTTCAGGGTCACCCTACTACCCATGAAGGTCTGCCGGGTGTGCGCGTTGCTTCCGGATCGCTGGGGCAGGGACTTTCGGTAGCTGTAGGTGCGGCGCTCGCAAAGAAAATGGATGGCGACAAGTCGCTTGTCTATACGCTTCATGGCGACGGAGAACTGCAGGAAGGCCAGATTTGGGAAGCCCTGATGTTCGCTGCTCATAACAAAGTTGATAATCTGATCTCCACGATCGATTACAACAACCGCCAGATTGACGGAGATGTAGATGATGTTTTAAGTTTAGGAGATTTACATGCAAAACTCGAAGCTTTCGGCTGGAAGGTTTTGAACGAGAAAAACGGCAACGATATGGAGGCCGTAATAGCGATCCTGGAAAAAGCAAAATCTGAGACCGGCAACGGAAAACCTGTCGTGATCATCCTCAATACGGAAATGGGCTTTGGAATTGATTATATGATGGGCTCACACGCTTGGCACGGGAAAGCGCCGAACGATGAGCAACTTGCACTTGGCATCAAGCAACTTTACCTGGAAGCACCGGCGGATTACTAATTTTTTTTGGGCAGACATTTCCGCCCTCCGCTCCCGCTTTTTTACCTGGCGGCTTCGCCATCAGATAAAAAGAGCTTCGCTCAGGTCGGGCTGCAAAAAGATTATCATTCAGAAGACCTCTCCTACATCAAAGACATCCGGAGAAAATCCGGAAAAAACCAAGAATCAAATGAAATATACATACACAGAAAAAAAAGATACACGAAGCGGATTTGGCGCCGGTTTAGCTGAACTGGCTGATAAAAACCCAAACGTCGTTGCCCTTTGCGCAGACCTCATCGGCTCGCTTAAAATGGAAAAATTCATCGAGAAAGCACCCGAAAGATTCATCCAGGTCGGTATTGCAGAAGCAAACATGATGGGCATCGCGGCCGGACTTACCATCAACGGAAAAATTCCGTTCACGGGGACGTTCGCCAACTTTTCTACATCCAGAGTTTATGACCAGATTCGTCAGTCAATCGCCTATTCAAACAAAAACGTGAAGATCTGTGCTTCGCATGCAGGCCTTACATTAGGTGAAGACGGCGCGACGCACCAGGTTTTGGAAGATATCGGGATGATGAAGATGCTTCCGGGAATGACGGTTATTAACACTTGCGACTATAACCAGACCAAAGCTGCAACTTTAGCAATCGCCGATTTTGAGGGTCCGGTTTATCTGAGATTCGGCCGTCCGGTGGTTCCGGTTTTCATTCCGGAAGATATGCCGTTTGAAATCGGTAAGGGAATTATGCTGCAGGAAGGAACAGACGTGACCATCGTCGCTACCGGACATTTGGTTTGGGAATCTTTGGTAGCAGCTGACGAACTTGAGAAAGAAGGCATATCATGCGAAGTGATCAACATTCACACAATCAAACCACTGGACGAAGAAATCATACTGAAATCAGTGAAAAAAACCGGTAAGATCGTAACCGCTGAAGAACACAATTATTTAGGCGGTTTAGGCGAGTCTGTTGCCGGAATGCTCGCCCGTAAAAGACCTACAATTCAGGAATTCGTGGCGGTAAATGATACTTTCGGTGAATCTGCTACGCCTGCGGAACTGATGAAAAAGTACAATATTGACGCTGAAGCGGTGAAAAACGCAGTGAAAAAAATTATGGCAAGATAATTCCATTTATTTTTGAAAATAAAGCACGTCTTTTTTGGCGTGCTTTTTTTGTGCCTGATCGCGCCAAAAATTTTAGTGCTAGTTTTACTGCAATCAATCTTAAAGTATATGGACAAAAATACCGTTTATACTATCGGACATTCCACGAGATCATTTGAGGAGTTCTTAGCCTTGCTTAATTCTTTCGGCATCAAAGTACTAGCCGACATCCGCAAAATGCCGGGCTCGCGGAAGTTACCTCACTTTGATCAGGAACAACTCAGGAAAAATTTAAACGAAAACGACGTCGAATATGTTTATCTGGAAGATCTCGGCGGACGGCGAAAACAATTGAAAACCTCCAAAAACACGGCGTGGCGCAACAAATCGTTTCAGGCGTATGCAGACTATATGGAGACGGAAACTTTTGAAAGCGGGGCCGAAAGCCTAAAATTACTGGCCGACGATAAACCAACAGCGATGATGTGTTCCGAAGCGGTTTGGTGGCGCTGTCACCGTTCGCTGGTTTCAGATTATCTGAAAGCGCAGGGCTGGAAAGTTTTACACATCATGTCTGAAGGTAAAGCCACTGAGCACCCTTATACTTCACCGGCAAAAGTGTATGACGGTAAATTAACATACGGCAGCGACGATGTTTCTACCAACTAAAAAACCGCTCCAACTGTAAAGTTGAAACGGTTTCGTCAAATTAAACAATTAAAAAAATAACTTAGAATGTCTTTTCAAGCTCAATCGCTTTCGGGAACAGAATGTTGTTTTCTAGGTGAATATGTTTATGAAGATCGTTCTCAAAATCTTCAAGCATACGGAAGGTTACCTGATATGTACCGCAAGCGTCCACCGGGAATTGGTATCCGTTCGTAAGTTCAGAAATCTTTTCGAAACGGTCTCCTTCAGCCTCGTGTTCGTCTTTCATCATCGCAACGGGATTCTCTACAGTTCCGAAATGCGGTTGAACTAGTACTTCTCCGCTGCGTTTTGCTGCCACCATTTTACGGATGAACGGGAACAGGATAAGTTCCTCTTTTTTCATGTGGGCTCCTAAATCCTGCGCGCTTTCGAGGAAAAGTCTGTTGATCTCAAACAACTCCGGATGTCTGTCACCATGAACTTTGCAAAGCTTGTTGAGGTACGGAATCAGCATCGCCGTCTTTTCCTCCACATAGCGATGATGTGTTTTCTCAACGTAATCTGCAAGCAGGTCCAGCGGCCAGGACGTAAAGTCGATATCTTCAGATTTTTGGGTGGAAATTTCTTCAAGTTCGCGGTAGAGCGTTTCCGGTTCTACTTTTTTGTTTTCGCAGGCCTCTTCGATCGTGCGGCCACCTTTACAACAAAAGTCGATATGGTATTTTTTAAAGATCTGCGCAGTTCTGAAATTTTCTGCAACGTAATCGCCTATGGTTTTTTCTTGGGTCAGCATTGTATGTGGTTTAATAATTATAGAGCAAATTTACACATACTTTTTAATTCGGACAAATTTATCCTATTATATTTTAGAGGATTAAAGAAGTGATTTTTGACATGAATTTTTAGGGTTAATTACGTAGCCAGGCCAGTCCGTTTTCGGTTTGTGCAGCCAGATCCTTAAAAGTGTGCTTCTGCGTCATTTCAAAGAGTTTCTCGCGCACAACTTTGAAATCATCATGTACCGGACAGGGATTTTCACCTGAACAGTGATGTAAACCGAGGCCACACTTAGTAAAAAGACCGTCACCATCGATTAGCCGTACCACATCAAAGATCCGATGTCTCGCCTGCTTTTCAGTGTCGAAGAAAAAACCACCCTGCTTTCCACGAACTGACTGTAAAATGCCGCCACGACATAGAACCTGCAAAATCTTGGCTGTGAAAGCTACAGGTGCATCGATCGAAAGCGATACATCCTTCACATTCACGGTACGTTGCTGCTGGCTTTGCTGCGCGATATAGATTGCAGCTTTTATGGCGTATTCGCAGGCTTTAGAAAACATGATTTTATTTGAAAAATTTCCATTTCGGGATGAAGGCCAGTAATCCAACCGTTATGTACAGGAAGAGATTGGTCACATCCGTGTACAGAAATGTGCTGAGATAATAGTTGTGCAGCAGAAAATGCAGTACAACGACAGCCGGGAAAAGATAGGCGCCTATCTTACGATACATGAAAATGAGCGCAAGCCCGACGATCATGAGAAGATCGGTTAAAAAGATCAGTACAAAATAAAAATCAGGAATCCCAAGTTCGGCTTTCTGTAGATACTCATCAAAATCAATACCTGCACCCATCAGGCTGAAAAGCAGCAGTGCTGCGAGTGAAAGCAGGAAACCTATGTCCTTTTTTGGGCTTTCGTCCGCAAATTCGTCATTCATAGTGTAAAAATAACGAAACTTTTGATAGGCATCAAAAGTTTCGCATGTAATAAGATTGTCAATGTAATTTAGATAGAAACAGCGTCGATCAGACGGTTTTTATCAGACATGTATTCCTGCATCGAGATCATACTTTCTGTACGCATCACGTCCTGGATATCATCGATCTGATAGATAATTCGCTTTGCATCTTCGGTATTTTTCGCACGGACTTTACAGAAAATGTTATACTTTCCGGAGATCACGCTGGCCTCGATTACGTTCGGAATGGTAGTAAGTTCCTTTAAAACTTCCTGTGTGCGGTTACTTTTTGTAAGCAGAATGCCGATAAATGCCGTAAAATGATAATCAAGTTTTGCGTAATCGATATTAAGCGAAGAGCCTAAAATAATTCCGGCATCTTCCATCTTTTTTACACGCACGTGAATTGTACCGGCTGAAACCTCCATTTGTTTAGCGATTTCTGTGAAAGGCATACGGGTATTTTCAACTAAAAAATCCAGGATTTTTTTATCTATTTCGTCTAACTGATAGTTCATTGTTAAATATTGTAAGATTGATAATTTTCGATTAATAATTTTGCAAATTTACAAATAAATATTAATACTAAAAAATTTCATTTCTTTTTAACAACTTTTAACGCTTTATTATGTATTAGCTAGTATATCCCTATTTTAACGTATCTTTTATAGAGGAATCGTTTTTAGTATCGCCAGTTTCCTGCACGGCTTTTTTACTTTTCTGTTTCCTTTTAAAGATTGTATTGAAACTTTTACTGTACACAACCCCAACTCCATAGCTTTGATTAGCACCCGCATTTGCAGCGCCCGCACCGTTCAGCCCGATATTGGTAGGTTTTGAATAAGCCCTAAGCAAACGCGTTCCGTCATTTTTCTTAGACCAGTCATATTCTATAATACCCTCGCCCGAAAGATAATCTACATTGGTATTTTCGCTTTTTGTGATCGGTATTCCCAGGCCGGTTTTCACCGTGACGCGCGGTGAAAGTGCGAAACTTACACTCGCATTGGCCCGGTCGCCACTGTTTGAATTGGTGTCACCTTTCAAATAATTCAAATCCACCTGAAACTCATTGCTGATTTGGTTTAGAACGGATCCAAGTTGCTTGAAAAGCATATTGTAACCGGATGTCTCCAGCGTATTTCCAAGATTGATATCGAAAGCCGAATTCCCTACATTGAAACTGTTCATCACCAACACCGATCCAAACTGAATGATCTTTTCATCCTCATTGCTCATTTTCTCGGCTAAAGTTTCACGCAGACTGCTCGAAACGTCCTGTGCAGATACTCCAAGTTCAATCTTAGGATTGTTCAGGGTCTGTGTGATCTTCGTAGAAAGAAGAACATTGATCGGCTGCAGGCTTCCCATATTCAGATATGCGCCGGCGTTGCTCACCGTGCGGAGGTAGGTTGCATTTATATCCAGCTCGGGCGACATAGCATCACCGTCCCAACGTATGCTGCTGTTTTTGGTAATTTGGAAGGTACGGTTGAGGATGGCTTTTGAAACAAAAGTCCCGCTGTCCACAAAATAATCGCCGTTCATCGCGATGGTTCCCGTACGAGCCATTCTGAATCTTAATTTTTCCGCTACACCACGAACGGTAATATCACCGATATCATCGCCTACAAGCACATTCACGGTTGTGCCGCGGTCTAATGAAATGGTGAAATCAACGTTTATGTTTGCGCTCGAACGCGGTCTCTCCTCGGCAGTTACGATCCCGGAATCATCACGTTTTAGGAAGCGTAGCATCTTAAATTCCTCCACATTTGAAGTGGAATTAGAATTAAATGTAAATACGCTGTTGTTCAGAGCAGTCATCTCAGGTGTGGAGATGTTCAGCGCTGAAACCGGCCCGTCAACATAGAGTGTTCCCGAACCATACACACGGCCCCAAAAGAGGTCGTTATCTTTTTGAGTTGTGTTTAGAAGCATTAGATTATCCGCACGCATTACAAGGTTGACACCCATCGATGAAAGCGTTTGAAACTGAATCGCCCCGGAAATCGAGCCACTTGAGTTGCCGCGGCCGTCTTTCACACCGATGTCATTGAGGATGGCAAGTCCGCGGGAAAGCGAAATCACCGTATCGTCCAGCGAATAATCTACGCCTGTGAAATTCAGTTTTAAACCAAAATCCTTCACCGCGATGTCACCACTGTAATCAAGGTTAGCCAATGCACCCGAAATCTTCAGGTCACCCGAGGCTTTTCCGCGCAGATTGCCGAACACACCTTTCACGAATTCCTGTGCGAAAGCGAGGTCAAAATCATTGAGGTTGGCCGTAACATCCATCGTTGGCGACGAAGTATTATTATTAATGGTTCCCGAAAGGAAAAGTGAATTATTTCCAATGATTCCCGCTGATACGACACGTGCCTCGACATCGAAAACATTAGGAACAGTACTTTGTTTCGCCGAAATCACCACATTGCCCATGTCATTACCATTCATCATGATATCGGTAATATTCAGATCGATCAGCGGCTGCAGATTGTTACGGTTCATTTTGATGTCAAAAGTACCGTTCGCTGTGCCCTGCATCGCCATGCTGTTGTCTGTGTTCATCAGCGCAAATACTTTCGCGATGTCCAGATTCCGCACTTCGCCCGCGGCCGAAAAATCTTTCGCAGACTTAAAGACCGCGTTGCTTAGCAACAGTTCGCTGCTGTCTGAGTAGAGCCGCAGATTCTGCACAAGGAAATCACCAGCCTGCCGCCTGTAGGTTATTGAGTGATTCATTGCGGCGCTGGTATCCACGTTCCATTCCACATCATTGAATTTCACGGCGGTAGGTTCAAAGCGGAACACATAGTCACCGGCGGCATTGGTAGATTGGTTCAGATTTACGGCATACTGCTTCATGGTCTGCTTCACTTCATCTTCGGGGGACCCATGTCTGAATGAAGCCGCGATGTGCAGCACCTGATTATTTTCGTTCCGCCCGCTCAGGGTGATGTCTTTTAAGATATTCGTGTTGTACTCTACCCTACCAATTCTCGCAAATATCTGTTCGTCAAGATTTGCTGTATTGATACGCACCATCAGACTGTCGACCATTGCGCTGTCTTTTGTAACTCTGTCGCGATCCGTAATGCGGTAGGCCGGATTGGAAGCAGCCAGAGCGCGGTCTGCCTCGGTGATTTCCTGCTTTTTGGTCATCACATATTTCAATGTCTGTGCGTCAACATTTAAAATCAAATTATTTGATGTACCATCAAAAGAACCATAAACCGAGGCCCCGCGCGGAATTTCAAGATTAGGCTCAAAATAATTCACCAAACCCTGGCTCACCGCAAAATCCATGGTGAAATACTGTCCGCGGTAGATTTTACGCGGTGGCGGACCCACCAAAATCTTTCCGAGACCGTTCTGTATCATTCCTGTAAGGTCTGCAAGATTGTAACGGCCGGAAATTTGCCCGCGCACGGCACCCGGCGCATCTACTGATACAATGCGGTTTCCGTTCTGCACATACGCTTTCACGCTTGCGTTCGGAATTCCGTAGTTTTGGTTACCGCTGGCGAAATTCACGTTCCGAAGATCCGCATCCAGATTTAGGTCGTTCAGATTTGTCATCGAGATTTTGCCGTCAACAAAACCGCTCACAATCTGATTCCCGGAACCTCCGGTGAAATAATTAAGATTTAAATATTTCACATCAGCCTTCACGTCCGCGGCCAGCCTACTCGTTTTAAAATCGACAAATCCGTTGACAGTACCTTTGGCCTGATCGTCATTCAGCGTTACCAAACCTTTATAAGTACGGTGATCCAGCACGCCGTCAAGAAAAACATTATTAATCTCGCGGTTCATGATCTCAATCTTCGAGATTTGAGAACGGGTGCGGATTTTCATCGTATTCACATCGAAACTTTGGCCCTGCAGATTAAATTTGCCGGAAATCAGTCCGACCTGCGGCATTTTGGTGATAACTGTTGTGTTCAGATCGTTTACTTCCGCGTAGCCGCGATATTTCGGCACATTTGTACTGAAATCATCGAGGTAGAAATTACTTATTTTCGCCTGTCCGATGCCTGTGATCAGTCTCGCATTAGGCACGTACACCTGTTTCGGAGTTACACGCACGGCACCGTTGTATTTTAACCTGCCAAAATCATCGGCGAAATTTTTCATTTTTGTGGAAATGAAGGTCGGCATCATCGCTTTCAGGTCTTTATACGTGAAATCGGTGGCCAGTGTGTTGGTCTCAATCTGGAAATTACCTTTTAGGATGTTGGCTACCTTCATCGTATTGGTACGGATATTCACCCGCTGATTTCTCACAAGGAAATCATTCAGATAAAAACGGTTTAGCGGGCCCGTCATATTACCTGAGATATTGATTGGTTTATAATTATCCCAATTGGTAACGAAATAACTTATGTCATAACCACTGATCTGGCTTCCGGGCTTCAATGAAAGATCCCAGCGCACGCGATCAGCAAAATCTGCCCACGATCCGTTGTTCAGATTAAATTTAATATCGCCTTGCAGGAGCGAATTATCCGTATTCAGCGTAAGGTCTTTAAGTGAAAGAAAACGCTTGGTCAATGCCAGATCCGCGGCGAAAGTATCTACATAATGCTTTTTTCCCCAGCGCTCCGTGGTGAAACGAAGATTGTTGATCTGTGCAAATACGTTCGAGCCGTTTACCCGCAGTTCGGGTACAATAAGGTTAAGATTTTCTGCCGTGAGCCATTTTCCCGCCTCGCCACCTGTATTTTGGTTGATGATTGAAACCTTAGAATCTGTAATATATACGCGCGATTTCAGCTGGAAAGGTTCGCGGCGCGGAGTAGTGGGCGTGGGCGTATTAAACAAATCCACGAAACGCACAAAATTCGAGATGCTGTCTCCTTTGTATGTAATCACTTTCAGATCCATTTTCTTCAGTGACAAAGACTGGAACTGCATATTCCGCGAGTTGCTGATAATCGAAAACCAATCTGAATCTGCATAAAGCTCCTCCGCTTTCAGAAACTGAAAATTTTTATGGTCTTTGATCCCGACTTTATGAATGTGGATGTCGCCGAAATAGTTGACATCTACGCTTTCAAAAGACATTTGGGAATTAAGGTCTTTATTCAGTTTGGCGATCACCTTCTGTGCCGCCCAGTTTTTAGTGGAAGGCAAACTGATAAGTACAAGAACGGAAGTAATGATGAAAAGTGCGACCCAAAAAATAACGAGCAGAAGTTTTGCCCACCACTTGTAGCTGGTAACATCCTTTGCGGCCTGCCCTACGAATTCGCCGGCTGTATCTATCGGATGCTTTATCGCATCGGAGGCCAGTTGGGTAGCATCCTTTACGGTATTCTGCAGGTTATCTACGCCCTTTTGCACGGAGTCGCCGATGTTTTCGGCTACCGATTTCTTCTCTTTGTTATCGTTATTATTATCTAAATTTGCCATTCTTATGAGCGAATCAATAATTTTAGGCATCGAATCATCTTGTGACGATACCTCGGCGGCCATCATTAAAGGAAATAAAATTCTGTCGAACATCGCAGCCAGCCAGGCAATCCATAATGAATATGGCGGCGTAGTTCCGGAGCTGGCCTCGCGCGCGCATCAGCAAAACATTATCCCCGTGGTTCACAAAGCGGTGAACAAAGCAAATATACAACAAAAAGATATTTCGGCTGTCGGTTTCACACGCGGTCCCGGACTCTTAGGTTCGCTGCTTGTGGGAACTTCCTTCGCAAAATCGCTTTCGATGAGTCTTGATGTGCCGTTAATTGAAGTCAATCATTTGCAGGCCCATATTTTAGCGCATTTCATCGATGATGCCAATGAGAAATCGCCGGAGTTTCCTTTTCTGTGCCTTACGGTTTCAGGCGGACATACTATGATAGTGCTGGTGCGCGACTATTTCGACATGGAAATCATCGGCAAAACGATCGACGACGCGGCAGGTGAAGCATTTGATAAGATCGGGAAGATATTCGGACTCGATTACCCGGCCGGACCAATCGTTGACCAACTTGCAAAAACCGGTAACGCCGATGCTTTCAAATTCAATAAACCGCGGCTTGAAAACTACGACTATTCCTTCAGCGGAATAAAAACATCTGTATTGTACTTTATCCAAAAAGAGGTGAAGAAAAACCCGGAGTTTATAACGGAAAATCTGGCTGATCTATGTGCTTCCGTGCAGAAATCTATTATTGAGATTTTGATGCTTAAAGTAGAAAAGGCTGCGAAGGATTTAAACATCAATGAAGTAGCCATCGCTGGCGGTGTTTCCGCCAATTCAGGCCTTCGGGAAGCTATGCAGCAGAATGCAGAGAAGCTTGGTTGGAACATCTACATCCCGAAATTCGAATATACAACCGATAATGCAGCAATGATTGCGATGGTTGCCAAACTGAAATTCGATAAAGGTGAATTCGCTGACCTTTCGGTATCTGCAACAGCACGGTACGATATTGAAGAAAGTTTCAAAACAAAAGATTAGCAGATATGAAACTGTTTTATGGCGAAATATTTCCGGAAGTAAAGATTAATGATGAGGAGCAAACCCACATCTCAAAAGTGCTGCGTATGCGTGATGGCGAGGAAATCTTCGTCACCGACGGAAAAGGGAATCTTGCAAAAGGAAATTTGGCTTTTGAGGGCAAGAAAATTTCATTAGACACGACAGAAATCAGCGAAAACCTGCCGAAATTTTCAACCCACCTTCATATTGCGATCGCACCGACAAAAAACATCGACAGAATTGAGTTTTTCCTCGAAAAGGCCACAGAAATGGCGGTTTCAGAAGTCAGTCTGATTCAAACTGAAAAAACAGAAAGAAAAAATCTGAACATCGATAAACTCAGAAAGCAAAGTATCGCTGCGTCAAAACAAAGTCTGAGATTTCATTTTCCGGTGGTGAATGATCTGGTAAGGTTCTCAGATTTCATAAAAACGCTCGATCCCAAAACGACATTTGTGGCGCACTGTAACGAAAATCTGGAAAGAATTGATTTGCACGAAATAAATCCGGGAAAAAACATCACATTTTTAATTGGTCCGGAAGGCGATTTTTCGGATAAAGAAATCCAGCTTTTAGCAGAGCGCGGAATCAGAGCGGTTTCTCTCGGAAATCAAAGACTCAGAACCGAAACGGCCGGCGTTTTTGTCGCTGCGTGGAACTATTTTAAGATGATGTAATCTGTTCGCGCTGATATTTCTCTAAAATCTGCGGGCCACTCGCGATAGAATTTACTGCCCATCGCAGTTTCATCTGCCAAAGTTTTTCTTCAGATAATTTATAATCAAGCCCGGATTTTATGAGCTTTTGTTTCAACTCATAAAAACAAATCGCGGCAGCCACCGAAACGTTGAAACTCCGTGTAAATCCATACATCGGAATTGCCAAAGTTTCATCAGCAAATTCCAGTATTTCTTCCGTCACACCTTCTTTTTCGGTCCCGAAAACCAAAGCTACAGGTTCTTTGATTTCGTAATCCGGCAGCATTGTCGCATTGTTTTCCGGCGAAACCGCCAGAATTTTATAGCCCCGGTTTTTAATTTGTTTTAAACTTTCCAGATTGTGTGGCAGCTTCTCTACTTCCACCCAGGTTTCCGCGCCTTTCGTAACACGAAGGTTCGGGTTGAATTCGTTCTCGCTTTCCATCGCCACGATCTTATGAAAGCCACACGCTTCCACCGACCGTACAATAGCCGCCGCATTGCGGAACTGAAAAATATCTTCCATCACGGGCAAGACGAAATCTGAACTTTCGGGCGCGTAATGCTCGATTTTGGCAAGCCGCTCGTCGGTAAGGAACTGTTTGATGTAATGGAAGGCGTGTTCGTGATTCATGCACCAAAAATAATGAAATTTTGTGGTGGCGCGAGCGAAGCGAGCGCCGAAAAGAGTGCTAAACAGCATAATTACTTACATTCACAAAACCGCACTCCTTATTAAAAGATATCCCGCGCCCCGGCTTGAACGGAGCTCTTTTTGCGCAGCGCAGCGCAGCAAAAAAGCGGGAGTGGAAGACGGATAAAGGCGCCCAAAGGAACATCGGAAATCTAAGTAAATAGCGTATTTTTGGATCTATGAAAAGAAAAGTTCTTCTGATCTACACCGGCGGCACCATCGGTATGGAAAAAGATTACGAAACCGGAAGCCTGCGCGCGTTCAATTTCAGCCATATTTTTGACCGGATGCCGGAAATGAACCTCATTGAATGCGAGATCACCGTACATCCGTTCCGCAAACCGCTGGATTCATCGGACATGGGCCCGAAAGAATGGAAAAAAATCGCGACCTATATCGGAAAGAATTACGAGAACTTTGACGGCTTCCTGATCCTGCACGGCACTGACACCATGTCTTACACCGCCTCTGCACTGAGTTTCATGCTTAAAAACCTGCGCAAACCGGTGATTTTGACCGGATCGCAACTTCCGATTGGCGACCTGCGCACCGATGCCAAAGAAAACCTGCTGACAAGTCTCTATTATGCCAGTCTTTATGAAAATGACGAAGCGGTAATACAGGAAGTTACGATTTACTTTGAGTATAAACTGCTGCGCGGAAACCGAACTTTGAAATATTCTGCCGAATACTTTGACGCCTATCAAAGTCCGAACTACCCTATTTTAGGACAGTCTGGCGTGCATCTGAACATTGAGAAAGATTTTTTACTTAGGCCCTCTCGTGATGCAGATTTTAACGTGGACACTCACCTTTCACAGGATGTGCTTTTCTGGCGGATCTTTCCGGGAATGCATCTCGAACATTTTGCCGAGATCCCAAGTATGAAGGTTCTGATCCTGCAGGTATTCGGGTCGGGTACGATTTTCAACACAACAAAAACTGAACAGATATTACAGCTGCTGCGCGAGCGTGGAACAGAAATCGTGGTGGTATCGCAATGTGTTTCCGGTGGGGTATCGTTCGGAAAATATACCAACTCCAATGTCTTTACAAAGGTCGGCGCGATAAGCGGCCATGACATGACAGCCGAATGCGCGATTACAAAAGCGATGCATCTGCTCGAAAATCCTTCTTACGAAGGCAGTTTTGCAGAAAACTTTAACAAAAGTCTGTGTGGTGAAGTGTCACTGGAGCATCATTAGCGGCGCATTATTTAGTCTTAAAGACTTTGCAATGTGCGCAAAAAAATCTATTTTTGCAGTCTTCAATTTAGAGAGGTGTCCGAGTGGTTGAAGGAGCTACCCTGGAAAGGTAGTATATGGGTAACTGTATCGAGGGTTCGAATCCCTTCCTCTCTGCTAAAGTCCTGAAAGTTTTTTTCAGGATTTTTTTATTGGAATCTTTTCAAATCCACCTCGGGCATCAGCGGCTTGCCGTTTTCAATAAATTCAAACAGTTCTTTGCTGAAATAGCAGCCATTAAGAATTCCGCGCGCGCCAAGTCCGTTGAAAACAAAAAAGTTTGGCTCTTCCGGATGTCGGCCGAGGATTGGTCGCCGGTCTTTCACGGTGGGTCGCCAGCCGTAATTCACGGCGGCAACTTCAAAATCATTTGTATAGAATTCAGCGAGTCCGTTTTTAAGTTGCGAAACAGCGGAATCATTTATTCCATTTCCGGTTTCAAATCGGTCATAAGTTCCGCCATAATAATACAAATCACCTAAAAGTGGAAACAGGAAGTGCTTTTTCTTGATTGTAAATTGATGATCTAAAGGATCGGAAAGTCTTACTTTGAGATGATGTCCTTTGTTTGGAAGTACGGGAATATCTTTGAAATAGGGATTCTGCTGAACGCCCATTCCTTCGCAGAAGACGATATTCTTAAAGCTGATATCATGATAGGTGTTAGTCTCAAGTTCTTCATGTTTAAATATTTCCTGACGCAAATGTTTATTTCCAGCCAAATATATTTTAAAATCTTCAAAAAAAGCCTTTACATCCAGTCGCGCGGAGTTTCTTACGGAACCTGCGCCAAATGGATTTTCTATATTGTCAACCGTACTTATTTCTTTATCTAAAAATGGTTGAAGTTCCGGCGTTTCCGCTTTCTTCAGCCACAGGTCTCTTTCAGCTTCGTCATGAAAAATACGTCGGATGTTTTCTTTTATTAAATAGTTCCTGCCGGTGTACTTTTCGATTTCAACTAAAGTTTTCTCAAGAAAAGAGATTTGCTCCGGAGCAAGCCAGAAAGTGGTAAACCTCTTCAGGACTACAGGATTGATGATCCCCGCCGAGACTTCAGAAGCGCCAGGCTTCTCGTCGGAAAACAACACAAAGGACTTACCCGCGGAAATAAGCTGATGTGCGAAAAAATATCCGGCATAGCCGCCCCCGACGATAATATAATCTACCTGTGACATATTTAAATAAAAAAAACCTGAGCAAAGATACTCAGGTTTAATTAAATTATGTTGTGGCTTAGTAATTCCACATGTCGTTTTCCATCTGCAGGATCTGCGCCTTGATTCGCTCGCTTTCTTCAAGCTGAGCATCGGCATCACGCGGGATATAATCTTTGATGACACCGTTACCCAATCCGTTATCTGATTTATAAATAACCGTTGAGAAACGTCTCGCATTCAGGATGTCATCAAAAGTAATATCCGAAGAAAGGTTTTTGTTATTGAATACTACCGAATTGGCCAAAACTTCACGCGCATCCGGATAATAAACCCAGAATAGATCGATAAGTTCGTCTTTGGAAGCGATCGGCTGCCCGTCCGGACCGAACTGACCCATTGTCGACGGATCCTGACCCATCGCAGCAATACCCAGGAGACGATATTTCATCTGGCTGTCTCTTCTGTCGATATACCACATACCTTTGATCTTCAAAACCTTCACATTCTCCGTTTTGGTCTCGTACACATTGGTAAATTCACGCTTTTCCTCTTCTGTAAGTGTTCCGGATTCATTCAGTCTGTCGATACCCGCATCACTCATCACCTCATTTTTAATTCTCGCAGCAATAGCATCAGGGCTCAGACGTGTCTGGAACATTTCGTCATCATAAACCTCAGTGATCCGGCCATCATTGATCGCATCAAACAACAGCTGATAGAGTGATTTATTTTGAGAAACCAGTCCGTCTTCATTATGATAGAAAGGTTGGTTGATCTTATCATTCATATCAATGATTTCCCATACCACCATACTTTTCAGGATGTCTTTGTCTTCGATAAAGCCATATTTCAACGGTGTGTTACGAACAGACACCATAGAATCTCCCTGCTGGATCATACCGGATTCGCGATACTCACGAAAAGCTTCCGGAGACTTCGCATTTAGAATGGACATGGAACGTACTGGCGCATCTACTGGTGCGCTGCCTGCTTCCTGCTCATCAGACGAAGTATCCACTACCGGAGCAGCAGGTTCCTGTGCAGCCTGAGTTGATTGCGTGTTCGTATTGGCAGAATTTCTCTTGACCTGTGCCTGCACCTGCAGAAAACCGACTGAAAGAAATAAGAAAATGACCTTTTTCATTTTAATCTTTTAATAAAAAACTAGATATTACTACAACGCAAACTACTGTACGTTTATTACAACAGGCGGAATTTGCTTCAAAGTCTGACCTCCAAGTCCTGTCGCAGTTGCGTTGATATTAAATACGTATGCGATGTCTCCTGAACGTAGATTCTTCGTTAAAGCAGCTACGGAACTCATCGAATTACCAGAAACCTGCATTGCCGCCCTTCCAGGTACTTTGAACATGAAACTGTTCACCGTGAAGCTTACAGGGAAATCAAAGTCTGGCATATCCGCGCTCACTTTTTGGTTCGGGATAGAACTTGCCGGCATAGAGACTACGGATTTACCCTGAATAAGACCAACCGGCGGCGGTACATTTTTAATTCTGAAAGTAAATGCTTTAGAGATAGATTCGCCTTTCGGGCCTCTACCGGAGATCGTCAGCGTACTTGTAGCTCCACCTCCAGGTGTTACAACCCAGGTTCCACCTCCTGTTTTTGAAACTGAAGCTCCGGAAGCTGATAAACTGGTTTGTGAATTATCTGCTCCTAAGATTGAACCGGAAATAGGGTTTGGTAAGCCCCGATACAATACCTGCATCTTATCGGCAGAAAGCAAAGCTCCGCTTTCAAATGCAACTTCCTTGGAACCTGCAACTACATTATAAGTATGGCTGTACGGAAGCGTAATTACTTTTCCGTTAACATCGGTGAATGAAATTTTACCGTTAAACTGTTTTTGACCAAGTGTACCTGTTGAAAGGTTCGCAACTCCCTGACCATTGCTCATCGTAAGACCCGGCATTGACAAGCCCGGTACGTTGCTGGAGTAATTTCCAATGGCAACTTTAGCCTGAACATTTTCGCCCAATACTACTGATGTAGGTGCGGAAACAATTGCCTGATAAG
Organism: Kaistella rhinocerotis; assembly: GCF_030243905.1. NCBI lineage: Bacteria > Pseudomonadati > Bacteroidota > Flavobacteriia > Flavobacteriales > Weeksellaceae > Kaistella > Kaistella rhinocerotis. The sequence goes on from NZ_JASSYY010000001.1 coordinate 1,066,009, forward strand.
CATCAAATTTGATATCTGCGTCCACTTTTTCCTGAAGCATAGTCATCAAGGCATCAGACTGAAGATTTCTTGCTTCGGACTGAATGACTTCAAGATTTGAAAGTGCCGCAATAAGTGGCTGACCGTAAAATTTATACTGGATCCAGTTTTTGTTTTTGATAGTCTGACCTTTAGGGAATTCTGTAGCTAAAGTTGTTTTAGCACGATTGACTACGTGGGCCATGTCGCTATTGCTACCGAAAGTCTGAGAAATGTAAGACTGTAATGATGCCATTTTGGATTTCAAATCAGCGGAAGATTTTGATGGATTGTTTTCATCTGCGCCGTTGAAGAACATTTTAGAGGAAGGCTCTGTATTGTTCAACGCGGCGAAGTTGTCGCTTACATCAATTCCATCCACATATTCTGCTTCCTGCTTCAATGTGGTTTTGAGACTTTCGATAAACGCCACCAGGTCATTCGCTCTTTCTTTCAGACCTTTATAATCCTGTAACGGTTTAGTATATGTATCCGGCGTATTTGCTGCTTTTGCTTCGAGGGTTTTCTCGAAAATATCATCGTTTTTCTTCTCTACAAGAATTCTTGTATCGGTAAGCGTCTGATTGGTATCATTGTAGGATCTGATGATTTCCTGGTCGATCTGCATCGCAAGCATCGCGATGAAAACCAGATACATCAGGTTGATCATCTTCTGACGAGGCGTCTGTTTTCCTTGTGCCATTTTCAGTAAATTTTGTTAAATAATTTAAAATTTTAAATATAAAAAATGGTGGAAAATTAAGACTTCATTGCGCTAAGCATACCGCCATAGACACGGTTCAAACTGTTCAGGTTAGAAGTAAGGCCAGCCAACTCTTCGTTAAATCTTTCAGAGTGTGCCGCAGATCTCTGCATATCCTCAACATATTTTTTGCTGTATTCAGCTTGCGACTGACCATGCTCTAGTTGTAATGCATAAAGCGCATTCATGCTTTCAAGGTGACTTGCCGCCAAAACCAGCTGATCATTGTAACGCTGAGTTGAGCCCGTAACATCAACTGTTTGGTTGATTTGGTCAACTGAATTCGAAAATTTGTCGATACCTGTTCTTAGTCTTTCGAAAAGTGTCACATCAAGTTTTGCATCTTCAAGCATCTTATCCAGCTTATCTGACAGAGACACTTCAAGTTCCTTTACTTCAGCTAACTGAATACCTGCAGTAGAATGTTTTGGGTTTGGCGCCGCCTCACGATCAAGTAGCTCAGGATAAACGTTTTCCCACGCGTAAGATTCTTCCGTTTTAGGGGCATCGAATGCGAATATGATGAAAATAATCGCCTCTGTGATAAGACCGATAGCCAGGGTTACGTTACCTGTCAATGGACCAAGGCTCCAGTGGGTAAGTTTGAAAAGTGCTCCGATGATTACAATTGCAGCACCGAATGAATAGATAAAATTGTATATAGCTTCTTTAGATTTAAACATGGTGAGGGAAGTTTAATAGTTAATGATTTCGTTGTAGTTTTTGTTTTTTAATTTGTTCTTTTCTTAAATTTTGCAGTTCCTTCCGGAATGTCCTGTACCGTTCGGAAACCGATGTAGCTTCGTGCAGAATCTTTCCTCTCATAATCCCTCGCACCATTCATCAGCAAATAACCTACATCTTTCCATGAACCACCCCGTACAGATTTACGAACTTCACGATAAGCCTGATTTGATAAATGTGGGTTCAGGGTAGATGCAAACTGGTAAGTTGCGTTATTGTATGGAGATTCCGTCCATTCTGCTACGTTACCTGCCATGTCATAAAGACCGAAACCATTCTTTGTAAACGATTTTACAGGCGCTGTGTAAGTGTAAGTACCCTTTTTCTCGTCTTCAATATAATTACCACGCTTTGGTTTGAAGTTGGCCAGGTAGCAACCACGGTCATCCTGAAGATAAGGCCCGCCCCAAGGGTAAGTAGCGTTTTCACGTCCACCTCTCGCGGCATATTCCCATTCTGCTTCGGTAGGAAGACGGAAGGCCATCGGCTTTTGTTTTTTCTTTTTCAGACTTTCATTCCAATCTGACTTCATCTTAGATCGGAAATTACAGAATGCTCTGGCCTGATCCCAGGTAACGCCCACTACAGGATAGTTTTTGTAAGCGCTGTGCCAGAAATAGCCGTCATAAAGAGGCTCGTTATAAGCATAATTAAAGTCTCTGATCCAAACCGTAGTATCCGGATAAACTGCGATACTTTCTCTCTTCAGATATTTTGCACCTCTGGATTTATCTTTCACTGCAGATTCTATGTCTTCCCAATTGTAGGCATACATAAGTTTTCTACTGTCAATGATTCTTTCGTTATTGATTCTCTCTGCGGGTGGGATGTACATAGACTCTAACACCTCCGCATACTGTGCATCCGGATAGTCAGAAGTTTGCCATCTGAGTGGCACGCTCCAGTCCAGTTTTTTAGATTCATCATAGCCATCTCGTCCGCCCTGAGATTCCATAAACTCCTGATAAGCGGTTTTCTCTTCGCCCGCTTTTTTAGACAGATAAGCAAAATCACCTATTGAAGTTCCATCGCCATCAGAACCACCGTCTCCGGCAGCTTCAGCCAGCAATGTACGTGCGATAGAATCTCTCACATAATTGATGAATACGCGATACTCTGCATTGGTAATTTCGGTTTCATCCATAAAGAACGAAGAAACGGTTACCGTCTTTAGTGTAGCTTTCTCCGGCGTATTGGTGAAGTCCTGATCTGCAAGACCCATCACGTAAGAACCCGCCGGGATAGAAACCATGCCGTAAGGACGCTCCGCCACAAAGGACTTAGACTTTCCTTTTGGTACCAGTTCACCCTTCTGGCCGGGCTTTCCAGCCGTGGAATTGCCACGTTTGGAACAGGAAATGATTACAGATGCCGATAATAATATGAGAAATACTCTTTTCATGCTACTTTTAAAAATTAAGCGGTAAATATATAATTTTTCGGAATGAGTTCGAAGATTTTTTTGCAGAACGTAAAATTGAAATTATTATTTTACAGCCAGCATTTTTTTATTCTACAGTTACTGATTTTGCAAGGTTTCGCGGCTGGTCAACATTCGCTCCGCGATATACCGCAATATAATATGCTAATAGCTGTAAAGGTACGGACGCCACGATCGGCGAGAAACATTCCGAAGTTTCCGGGAACTCAATCACATAGTCTGCCATTTGCGCAACCTGTGTATCGCCCTGGTTCACCACTGCGATCACTTTTCCTTTTCTGGCTTTGATTTCCTGAACATTACTTACGATCTTATCGTAATGGCCCTGTTTTGGCGCAATGATCACAATCGGCATGTTTTCGTCGATCAATGCGATCGGGCCGTGCTTCATCTCTGCTGCCGGATAACCTTCAGCGTGGATGTAGGAAATTTCTTTAAGCTTCAAAGCACCTTCAAGTGCCGCCGGGAAGTTGTATCCACGACCTAAATAAAGGAAGTTTTGCGCATCCACAAACTGCTTCGCGATTTCCTTCGTAATTTCGTGGGTTTGCTCCAGAACTTCTTCGATCTTTTTAGGCAATGCATCCAGTTCAGTAATCAGTTTCATGAATTCCTGGTTGCTCAGATGTCCGTTGTGTTTACCAAGCTTCAGTGCGATAAGAGAAAGGATGGTAAGTTGTGCTGTAAATGCTTTTGTAGAAGCCACACCAATTTCCGGTCCTGCGTGGGTATAAGATCCCGCGTCAGTAACCCGCGCGATGGATGAGTCTACCACATTACAGATACCATATATAAATGCACCTTTTTCTTTAGCCATTTTTATAGCTGCCATGGTATCGGCTGTTTCACCTGACTGAGAAATAGCGATCACCACATCTTTTTCGGTAATAATCGGATTTCTGTAGCGGAATTCCGAAGCATATTCTACTTCTACCGGTATCCTTGCAAATTCTTCGATCAGGTATTCACCGATAAGTCCCGCATGCCATGAAGTCCCACATGCGATAATTGTAATTTTCTGTGCCTGATTGATTCTTTCAAGGTGATCCCAGATTCCGGCCATCTTGATGATGCCTTCGTCTACTAAAAGTCTTCCGCGTAATGTATCGTGGATAGATTTCGGCTGCTCAAATATTTCTTTAAGCATAAAATGCTCATAACCACCCTTTTCAATCTGCTCAAGGCTCATTTTAAGTTCCTGAACTGCGGGAACTATCTTCAGGTTATCCTGAATATTTCTGATGTCAACACCATTTTCAAGCGAAATGGTAGCCATGTGGCCTTCTTCCAGATACACAGCCTCCTTGGTGAATTCCACAAATGGACTCGCATCCGAAGCGATGAAAAATTCCTTGTTTCCAAGACCGATCGCAAGCGGTGAACCAAGTCTGGCAACCACCAATAGTCCCGGATAATCATCATGCATCACGGTGATCGCATATGCGCCATATACTTCATTCAAAGCAAAACGCACAGCCTCAGGAAAATCAGTTTCAGGATTTGTGTCCATGAAATACTGAATCAGGTTTACCAGGATTTCCGTATCAGTTTCGGACTGGAAGGTAAAACCCTTCTCCGTCAGCATTATTTTGATGGTATCATAGTTCTCGATGATCCCGTTATGTACCAATGCAATCTTTCCGTTATTTGAAAGATGTGGGTGAGAATTTCTGTCACTCGGCACCCCGTGCGTGGCCCAGCGGGTGTGGCCCATACCTACGTTAGCCTTCCCCACAAGATTTCCTGAAATAGCCACCAAATCATCTACTTTACCTTTGGTTTTTGCAACCTGAAAAAGATGATCCTCCTTACCGTCGAGCACAATACCAGCACTGTCATAGCCACGGTATTCCAATCGGCGCAAACCGTTTATCACCACTTCATAGGCGTCCTGAAAACCTGTATATCCTACAATACCACACATATTACTTAATTTTTTTTAGAATGAATGAAAATTTACTTTTTGCCGTAGGTAACGACAAGTTTAGCTCCGCGATCATCTCCCGGACGTGTACCTACCAAAACTACACGGTTCGGTGTATAAGCTCTGGTATTGTAAGTTTGGGCGAATTCAGGCTGAACAAGACCCGCCAATCCTCCTGACGCATCAGTAGTATAAGTACCGACATTAATTATAAGATCTTTCGGCTCTACATTTTTCTCGATGATATTCTTTAAAGTTTGCGTTATCGCAATATCATAATGAGCAGGATTTTTATCTAAATCAAAACCTTTCACAAGACTGAAATTCGGTGCGTACGCAAGCGTCGTCATATCCTCCAGGAAGGTATCCAATCCCTGCTGTTTCACCACGAAATAATTCGGTTTCTTAAAATTATTATTCCATGCATTAACATCTGTGTACAAACGAAGTTTCGCAGATACAATCCCGATTTTCTCGTTGTTGAACATATCACGAAGTACAGCAATATCACTGGCGCGGATTTTTAAACCAACTCCCGGCCCACCCATGCCCTGTGCGAAGACAGTTGGCTCGCCATCTACCATATTCTGTGGTTGAACGATTGCTGCAGAAGGCGTATTGGTACGATCAAAAGTAATTTGGTTGAAATGTGCGTTTGCAGCACCTAAATCCAGTGCGAATGTCGCGGCTTCGCGTTCACCTGTAGTTGTTGCCGCCTTATTTTTCTTGTAATAAAGGTTTATGGTCACAGAGTTCGGGTCGAAATTGAAAAGATAACCGTCATTCTCATCTACCGACAGCTTTACGCCGCGGAAATAACGGATAAAAGAAGCAGCATCTGCCAAATCTGCGGCGCTGGCTTTAATGATCTTATTCTGAAAAAATGTAGAATCCAATGGGATGCGGAGATTAGCGTCCCGGTTGAAAAGTTCAGAATTATCCGAATCACGTGTAATTTTAACCGAGCTGATGTCACCATTGAACGCACGGCCTCCGATGACAGAACCGGTAGACACCTCTTTATTTGAGTAGGCGGCGTCTGTATTAGCGAATAGAAACTGCGTTACTTCCTGAACTTTAATATTAAAGATCGTTTTACCGTTTAGTTTGGTCTGGCCATATTTTAATATCGGATATGTGTTTACCATTTTTTTGGCTGGCAGTGCGCCGTCTGGATAGATATAATCTTCCTGTGTAGTAGTACGCACAGAATCTGAAGCATAAAGCGGTTTAATTACAAGCACTGCGGAATCCAACACCGGGTTTGTCCCGAAATCAGGGCTATACGCCGAAAGTCTTACCTGAGACACATAACTGGATTTCTGAAGCCCAAACTGCGGTTCACGGAACGCGCCTAATGTTGCGCTCTGGAGCCTCGTAGCATCCGTACGGATAGAATCGCTGTTGAGCACGCCCGGTGTACCATTGAATACATTGTACGCGATCACGTCAAAATAATCTTCGTTTCCGGTGGCACCATTCTGAAAAAACTGAGACCCGAGCTGATCAGCATCGGGTTCGCAATTCCATAAAATAAAGCTTCCTATTAGCAGTGACGCTACAATATTCAGCAACTTTGTGAATTTTTTTATCATTAAAGTAAAGTTGATTTTTTTTAGTATAATTTCTCGATAGAATCCGCCTCCAAATAGTCGAATTTCTGCGCAGTACTGCTGTTGAAAGCCTCTTCCAGACCATCCTGAAGAAACTCATCGCCTTTCACTACTACGTCTACATGATTCATGCTCTCTATAACAAACTGTCTGAAACTAGGATTGCTAAACGCATTTAGTGACTTAATATTGTCAAATTTCAGTTTTTGCTCCACAGACGCGTCCAGTGGCGCATCATCTTCGTTGTAAACCGATAGAATGATCTTGGTATCTTTAAAATAGGCATCGTTCTTATAGAAAGTCTTCAGATAAAGCGGCACGAAAGACGCCATCCAGCCATTCAGATGAATCACATCCGGCACCCAGTTGAGTTTTTTGATGGTCTCTATCACTCCACGTGCAAAGAAGATTGCGCGTTCATCGTTATCTGAAAAAGGCTCGCTGTTGTCGTCAAGATAAAACTGTTTTCTCTTGAAATACTCATCATTATCAATGAAATAAACCTGAAGACGCTCACCCGGCAAAGAGGCTACTTTGATGATGAGAGGCTGATCAAGGTCATTGATGATGATATTCATGCCGGAAAGGCGGATCACCTCGTGCAACTGAAATTTACGTTCGCTTATTTGCCCAAATCTAGGCATGAAAACACGTACATCGTGGCCTTGTTGGTGCATTTTCAGCGACATTTTGTTTACCGTAGTCCCGATGTTGCTATCTTCCTGATACGGAAACATTTCTGTGGTAACGTACAATATTTTTTGATTCGACATAAATTCAATCGTTGTTCTAAGATATAGGCAGAAAATTCTGTTGCGCAAAATTACGAAATTTTAAACGAATAATTTTTAATTAACAAATTTTAATAAATGTTGTGGCAATGCAGGTTTTGAAGAGTAAAAATTCCGTTATCAATAAAGCATTTTTTGTGGAAATGGTTACTTTTACAAAAATTATAAGGCCATGCGAATTATCAAACGTAAAAAAGATATTGAAGCTTTCGTGGAGCGAAACAAAGAAATGGGTCTGAAGATCGGTTTCGCGCCTACCATGGGTGCGTTGCACGCTGGACATATCTCGCTTTACGCTGCGGCAAGAAAAGAAAATGACCTTGTGATTTCGTCCATTTTTGTAAATCCAACACAGTTTAATAACCCCGAGGACCTGGAAAAATATCCGCGCGATGTGGAAAGTGATTTGCAGCTCCTCCGAGAGGCAGGTTTTGTGGATGCGGTCTATCTGCCGGAGATCGCTGATCTGTATCCGGAGGGATTGGTAACGAAAAACTACGATTTTGGAGGACTTGAAAATGAGATGGAAGGGAAATTCCGTCCGGGTCATTTTAATGGCGTCGGGACGGTGGTGGAAGAACTTTTCAGGCAAATAAAACCGGATAACGCCTATTTTGGAGATAAGGATTATCAGCAGCTCGCGATCGTTAAAAAACTCGCGGCGCAGGTCAATCCACAAATTTCGATTCATGGTGTAGGTATTCACCGCGAAGAAAACGGTCTGGCGATGAGTTCTCGCAACCAACGGTTAACAGCCGATCAGCGTGCGGCGGCGAAACTTATATTTGAGACTTTAAACAAAGTAAATGATTGGTTTCGAATTATTACGGTTCCGGAAATCAACAGACGCGTGAAGGCAATTTTCGAGGCGGAAAAAGACATGCAGCTCGAATATTTTGAGATCGCTGACGAAGAAACATTGCAGCAAACCGATTTCTTCTACAAAGACCGAAGCTACAGGGCATTTTTGGTAGTCTTTGTAGGTGATGTGCGTCTGATTGACAATTTACACCTCGACTGAGACCTCTAAAAACGCCAAAAGTCTCCCCGATAGAGAAGACTTCTGATCACCAAATCACAAAATATTAATATGAAAAAAACTACTCCGAGGAGTAAGTAGTGACCCGGCTGGGATTCGAACCCAGGACCCATACATTAAAAGTGTATTGCTCTACCAGCTGAGCTACCGAGTCATTGAAATCACGGATTTTAAACTATAAATTTCAGATTATCCATGCCGAAACATGAAAAACAAAAATTATTAATTTAAAATTTAAAATTCAACATTTAAAATTTTTATGGTGCCTGCGACTGGACTCGAACCAGCACATCCGTAGGAAACCACCCCCTCAAGATGGCGTGTCTACCAATTTCACCACGCAGGCAAAAAAAAATTCCGTCTCGTCTTTGATATGCGAGACGGAATTTTAGTTGTGACCCGGCTGGGATTCGAACCCAGGACCCATACATTAAAAGTGTATTGCTCTACCAGCTGAGCTACCGAGTCGGCCACTTTACTAATACAGTCATTTTGCTCGAATAATCGGCAGGAATGCTGTGTTTTAAAGTGGTGCAAAGATAGGTGTTTTTTTAAAATCTCAAAATTTTTTTAGTAATTTGTATAAAATTCAAAGATGATAATTACACTCGTCGGATACATGGGAAGTGGTAAATCTCACGTTGCCAAAGTTTTGAGCCAAAAACTACAATTAAAAATAATTGACCTCGACAGAGAAATTTCTTTGAAAAACAAAATGACGATCCCTGAAATCTTTGCCAAAAAAGGCGAAATCTACTTCCGGAAGCAAGAAAGAGAAACGCTGCATGCGCTTTTGAACACATATTCAGCAGGGATTTTGAGTCTGGGTGGAGGCACACCATGCTTTTATGATAATATGGAAACCATCAACCAGTCGACCGAAAGCTTCTTCCTGCGCGCGTCCGTCGGGACACTGGTTACGCGTCTTTCCCCGCAAATGGATAAAAGGCCGCTAATTGCGCACCTCAATCCTGAAGACCTGCCCGAGTTTATCGCAAAACATCTTTTTGAGCGGAATGTGTACTATTCTAAGGCTAAATTCACCATTACAACGGACGGGAAAGCCCCTGAACAAGTCGCGGACGAGATTTGGGCGCTGGTTTAATCGTCCCCGTCATCAATTCCGGTGAAAAACATATCCCAATCTGAATCTTCGCCGGTCGTTTCCGTGTCGTTTTCAATGAAATCATCCATGCTGCGGCGGTCTTTCTTGGTTGGGCGGCCTTCGCCACGGTTGCGGTAATAGTCCTGGTTCAGGTTTCGGAGTTTCAGGATTTCATATTGTTCCTTTTCGGTTTTATCGGCGATGTAGAGCGGAACAAGCTTTGGCCCTACCCTGCTTTTCGGGATACTCAGTACTGCAATCTGGTAATCGATCTGGTTTTTCCTTACTTTAATGATGTTTCCGGGTACCACTTCGCGGGAAGATTTTACGGTAGTACCTGCAATGGATACGCGGTTCTTTTTTATTTCGTCTGCAGCTATACTGCGTGTTTTGTAGAACCTTACACACCATAAAAATTTATCGATTCTCATAATTTATTTATACTTTTGCTGGATTAAAATTTTAGCAATTTAACGATATTCTTTAAAAATGAAAAAAATATTCCTCGGTATCGCCATAGCAACTCTTGCCCTGAACTCCTGCCGGAAAGATGAAGGCGTGGAAACGGTGGAAGAGGTCAGCATCGAGACCCAAAACTCTTATGATGACCAGGCAGCTACCGCTTTTCTTGATACACACTACCTGGATACCAAAGGAAATATAAAGCCTTACGTTGCCACAGATACGGTGAATGTAAAACTTGCTGACCTGAACCCTGTAAAACTGCCTTCAGGCGTGATTTATGTGATGAGACCCGGCGCCCAACCCACAGACGGGACGCCAATCGGGCAATATGATATCATCCGTTTGATGAGCAATACTACCACTTATGTCGCTACAAATACGGACAACAAGATAGCTTTCAGTTCGCCATCCGGATTTAAAAATACAATTGCGGGATCAGGCCTACCAGAGGTAGATCCAGCATACTATTACGTAAAAAAATCGGTTTTGCAGAACGCTACTAGCGAGATAGCTAAGCAACGCAGCTTTTATGAAATCGAAGGATTCCAGGAAGCATTAAAAAAATTCCAGGCGTTTAACATTCCGGACGAGAGCAGCTATAACCTGCAGGGTGTGATCATCGTACCCTCAAGGGCTGCATTTGCACGTGACCCACATTATAACTATACCGGATTTTCTTACCGTAACAGAAGTTTCGTGTTCAACTTCCAGGTGTACAAAACAACGCCGGTTGCTGAAGAAAGATAATACTACGATATCATATAACATAAAAAAGTTCCTGCGGGAACTTTTTTTATTCGTAGATCTGCTGAATGATGTCTAATGAGTTCGGGACAGTAAAACCCGCGAAGTGCAACTTATAATACAGCATAACAGAATCCAGAAACTGCCGGCGGAGTGACCTTTTGAGAGTTACGCTGTAGATATCTTCCGTTTCGGTGAAATGCTTCCAAACCGCCGATATTTCTTCATCAAAGAATGAATGGGATTGTTCAATGCTGAAATTACCGGCTTCCGGATCGAGAAAGTGCCCATTACCGGGAAGTGGAGAAAGGCCTTGCTGGGCGAGGATTTTGAATATAAATGCAGGATAAGATCCGGCATTTCCCTTGTAGAGCTCCCTTAAAAACGTTTGAATCTCAAAGAATGCTGAATTTCGGTGAGTTTCGTCGCGCAAAACCTGATTGAGAAAATCTGATACAAACAGCAAAACCGTGTTTGTCTTCACATCGCTGAAATCGTAATCCCGTTCGAGCATTTCTATTTTGCTGACATTCGGCATGCCACCGCCGGTTTTCTTTGCCAGAATGGTGATATTGAGTCGGTTTAACGGAAAAAGATATGCTTTCTTTTTGTTCCGGGAGCTATACAATCCTTTCGCGAAAAAACTCTGGTATCCCGACTCCGCTGAAAAACAGTGCAGGATCGCATCGTTATCGCCAAATTTCACATAAGAGAGGAGAAAGCAGTTGACATTCTGCATCAGTTCACAACGGCAATTTTCGCTGTGGCAGTATCAGTTCCGTCCGCATTGGTCATCAACACGAAGTAGATGCCGGAAGCCACACGTACACCACGGTGGTTGTTCAGATTCCATTCATAATAACCTCCGCGAGAAACCGCCTGGTGAACAAGATTTCCGGCTGCATCGGTTATCCTGATGTTGGTTTTTTCAGCCAAGCCGCGGATGCGAACGTTGCCTTTGTATTTCGAATAAACTACGGGATTTGGATATACCAATACGTCGCCAAAATTTTCGGTAACATCCAGTACATCGCCCTGGTAAACCATCACACCGTCAAGGGTTACGAAATATACCTTCCCGGTTTTATTGTCAACTTTAATATCGGTAACGCTGTTATTCGGTAATGGAGAATTTTCTTTGGTGAAATGTTTGATGGTCTGTTCGCCAGTAGAACTTAGGTAAAAAACCCCACCACCATTGATTGAAACCCATTTTTGATTACCGGAATCTACCTCAATTTGCAGCACGCCACTGTCACGGAATAATTCTTCACCCAAGCCGTTTTCTTCGATGATCACAGGTTCCACCGCCGGGCTGTTTCTGATGTTTGAAGCTGCCGATGAAAGTACGCGCAAGCCATTATCAGTACCAATCCATGCATCACCCGTTTTGTCAATCGCTACGGATAAGACGCCTTCAGAATTGGAAGGTAAACCATTATTTACTCCTACCACGAAAACCTCATCGTCATTTACGGACGTGGTGCCTTTGTAATCTGTTGCAGTAATACCATTTACACGTGGTAACGGAATCCAGATCAAACCTTCGGATATGATCGGTTTTTGCACGGCCGCGCTTATTTTAAGACTTTTATATCTGAATGCATCAGCAGCACGGTCATACGACATCAAACCTGCGGAACCAGCCGGATTTTCAAGTGTTAGGAAAGCAATCGACCCATATAGATTGTTTTTGTCATCAAAAACAAGTCCCATAGGTCTGTTAAAATAAACATCCTGACCTGTTTTGTAAACATTTATAAATTCATAATCTTTAGCAGAAGCGTTATATTTCATCTTATAAACTCCCTGGCTACCAGAAGGAATAAAGTTCGTGAAAAAAACTTCGTCGGTATCAGCGGGGTTTGCGGCCACATCCATCACGTTGAAAAGCATTCCGCTTGTCTTGAAATATGACGGATAAACCCATTCCGAACCGGTGTAGTGATAAAAACCTAGATTCAGAGGATGCGGTGCAGCATCATTGAATCGGTTGGTACGGTTACCTGTTGATAACCAAATCTTGTCATTCTGCAGGTTGATTTTATATGCAGTATTGTTGTAGGGACCATCCGGTTTTATTAGATCGCCGCTTTCAGTTTTAATTCCTGAACTTTGCGTACCTGCATAAATATTTCCCTGTGAGAAAAAGCCTGTATTGAGGGTCTCGCCGGCCTGATAAGTTTTAATGAAGGTTCCATTATTCCCGAAAACTGATATTGCCGCATTGTCTGTCACGATGATGTTTTCCGCGGTTACGGTTACATCACGAATCGCTGCAAAACTTTGCGGAATAGCACTGAATGAAGTTCCTGAACCATATCTCACGCTGTTGGCATCCGAAAATGCAATCACACCGCCATTTGCGAGTTGTGTCATATTTCCGGCTGCAACATTAGTCCAGGTCGAATAAATGGCAAAAGTGGTATTGATCTCGTGTGATTTCAGGCCAGTAGCAGTCGCGGCATACACCGTATTGTCTTTGATGACTGCTTCGCGGGACGCTTCGTAAACACCGCTGCTGTTTGTAAAAAAGGCTGAATCACCAAATTCTTTGCGGTCAAGCCTGAAGACAGATACGCCGTAACCCACAGAAACCACCGCAAGATTACCGGTGATGGATATGTGATTGATTTTTTTATCGCCATTATACCCGGTCGCCAGCGGAATATCTACCACATAGGTGATACCGTCCGGAGAGATGACATCCAAAGAACCGTTGCGGTAACCTACAAGACCGATTTTAGTCTCCGGGTTGTAGTCGAACGCTGAAATTTTCACTTCATGCAAGCCATTAGCTTTAGAAAGCTTCGTGATCTCACCGCTTGAAGGCGTGTAAAAAAAGATTCCGTTTTCTGTCGCAGCAATAAGTTTTCCGTTGTCTTCTCGCACTGTGAGGACATTTCCGTATGAAAAGAGGTCTGTCCAACGACTTGAAGAGATGACCTGCGCCGAAATTTGAATTGAAACAATCAGCAGCAGAAACGGTAGTATTTTTTTCATCAGTGGTTTTGCGGTATTTTATAAAGCTTAAGTGAGTTTTAAAGGCCCAATTAAGCCATAATCTTATCATCTATAACTTGGTTTCGCCAGGAAATATTTTTAATTGATTTATTTTTATCGAAGTGAAAGTCTATTCTTCCTAAAAGCAAACCGGCCCAACCCACCTGATTCACAATCACTTCTTTACCCGAACTGTTTCTGAAACGTTGTGGTTCCGGTAAAAATGTATGCGTATGACCGCCTAAAATCAGGTCAATATCCGAAGTGTTTACGGCTAAAACCTTATCCGAAACTTTTTTGGAATTTTCGCCATAATCAAACCCCAGATGCGACAGGCAGATTACCAAATCACATTTTTTGTCCTTTCGAAGCAATTCTGAATATTCCTGCGCCATTTCGATTGGATCCAAATATTCTGTTTCGCCATAGCTTTTCTTGCCAACAAGGCCTGCAAGCTCAATTCCCAATCCGAAAATCCCTACTCTGATGCCGTCTTTATTGAAAATCCGGTATGGTTCCGTCTGGCCCTCAAGAATAGTATCCGAAAAATCATAGTTTGAACAGATGAACGGAAATTTAGCGTGAGGACGCACATTTTTAAAACCTTCCAGACCGTTATCAAAGTCGTGGTTACCCATCGTAGCGGCATCATAGCCCATCATGGACATCAGTTTAAATTCAAGTTCACCACCGAAAAAATTAAAATAGGGTGTTCCCTGAAAAATATCGCCCGAATCCAGCAGAAGAACGTTCGGTTCTTCGTGACGGATCTTCTGGATAAGTGAAGCTCTTCGCGCAAAACCACCTTGGTTCGGGTTTTTACTGTAGCTCGAGTCGAACGGTTCAATTCGGCTGTGCTGATCATTGGTATGAAGAATCGTTAATTTATATTCTGATTTTTCTGCAAGCAAATCAAGGCCTTGCCCAAAAAGCAAATTTGGCGTCATCGCAAGCGCCAATGAACCTCCACCGATTGTTTTAAGAAATTTCTTTCTATCCATCAGTTCTATCTTTTTTGTTTTTAAAATTTAAGCGGATATCAGTTGGCGGTACGATTTCCGGGTTGGCCTGAAACTTTTCCAGAAACAGCTCACGCAGGCGGATACCGGTGGAAATCATCTCTCCTTTACCGAAAAAATTCATATTGTCACCGCCGAGCGCCAAATAATCGGATGTGGCGATGTAATAATCCTTTGACGCCACTATTTCTTTGCCGTTGATCTGTTTTTTGGTGACAGCGCCATTATCAGTCTCGATATAGATTTGCGCGACCGGATTGTTTTTTTGTGTTTTTAAATAATATTCAAACAGTCCTTCCAGGTCCGAACCTTTCAGTTTCACGATTACCACTTCATTTTCAAAAGGCATCACCTCGTAGACGTGTCGGGTAAGGATATCGCCGGCTCCAATTGTCGAACGTATACCCCCGATATTGATGACGGCCGCGTCTACAACACCGGCAATGCCATTACTTTTCGCCCAGGCATCCGCGCCCTGCAGCGTATAATCTGCGAGCAGATTGCCAAGATTACTGTTGTCGCCCTGTTTATTAAGGTCCACCGAAGTGTGGGAAATTTTTGTATTCATCTTGCCTTCCACCTCCCTCTTGTAAGGTTCAATCACCTTCTTGAAAATTTCGTTTTCAGGCAGGTCTGCGGTCAGCGCAATATTTTTTCGGGTTTCTACCTGGCTTACATTCAGCGGCGCACGGCACGCAGCAAGAAGCGTAAAAGCAGAAATAAGAAGCAGAATTCTATGTTTCATTAGATGCAAATCTGTTTTTGCAAATATAAAGATATGAATACAAACGTTACCTCATATCTCAAAATTCTCGCGTTTAATTTTGTATTTTTGAAGAACTAATTACAAAACAATGAGCATATTAAAAGGAGTGGGTGTAGCACTGGTTACGCCATTTAACGAAGATTTGACTGTTGATTTCGATTCGCTGACGAAATTGGTAGATTACAATATTGAAAATGGAACCAACTATCTGGTAGTTTTGGGAACAACTGCCGAAGCAGCCACACTTTCTGGCGAGGAAAAAGAGCAGGTCATCTCTCATATCATCAAAGCAAATAGCGGTCGTGTGCCGCTTGTTTTGGGAATCGGAGGTAACAACACAATGGAAGTAAAAAAACAGATCGAAGAAGCTGATCTTTCGGCATTTGAGGCTGTACTCTCTGTGTCGCCATATTACAACAAACCCAGCCAGGAAGGGCTTTACCAGCATTATAAAGTTTTGGCAGGCACAGGAAAGAAAATCATCATTTACAATGTACCGGGCAGAACCGGACAAAACATTGAGGCGTCAACTACACTAAGGCTGGCAGAAGAATTCCCGAACCTGATCATGATCAAAGAAGCAGCGCCCAACATCCTGCAATATTTCGATATTTTAAGACAAAAACCACAGAATTTCGAATTGGTTTCCGGTGATGACGAATTCACTTTACCGGTCACTTTAGCGGGAGGGAACGGTGTGATCTCGGTGATTGGGCAAGGCTATCCGAAAGAGTTTTCTACGATGGTTCAGCTAGCTTTTGACGGTAAGGTAAAAGAAGCGTACGAGATTCACAATAAATTAGTAGAAATCACCCGACTGATTTTTGCAGAAGGCAATCCGGCCGGTATAAAGACCGTTTTGGCGGAAAAAGGCATCATTAAAAATCATTTAAGATTACCGCTGGTGAAAGCTTCAGACAGTTTACAGGACAAAATAAAATCTGAAATGGCAAAAATCGGATAAGATCAAAGGCTTCTTTTGAAGCCTTTTTTAATTACATTCTTGAAGCAGTTCCTGAAAATAACTTTCACATTTGGCCAGATGCGTCCCATACCACGAGAATGCTTCACCATCAACCAGAATGATCCGCGATTGCGGAAGCTGTTTTTGTAGTTCATCCGCATGTTTTTGTTTAAATGGATACGGTTCCGAAGACAGAAAAATACAATCGGTTTCCTGGAGTTCTTCGACATCCACAATTGGGTAACGTTTTCGGTTTGCAAAAAGATTTTTAAATCCAAGCCGCTGCAGAATCTCGTGGATAAAAGTGTCGCTACCTACCGTCATATAAGGATTTTGCCAAATTAAATAAGCGCAGGTTCTTTCGGAAACCGAACTGATTCCGTCAAAAATTTCGTTGATTTTTGTATTGAAATGTTGCGCACGTTCACTTTCATTCAGAATATTTCCAAGGGTTTTAAGCAAATAATAATTGTCTTCGAGCGTAGAAATATTCGTCATCAAAACTTTAAAGTCCTTTTCTAATTCCTCAATCTGGTCCTTCTCATTTTCTTCTTTATTTGCAATGATGAGATCAGGTTTCAACGACTTTATTTTCCCGATATTCAGATTTTTGGTGCCTCCGATAATCGGTACGCCACAAACCTTATCTTCCGGATGAATGCAGAATTTTGTACGACCGACAAGGTCAGGACTCTTTAAACCAAGATCAAGGAGTGCTTCAGTAATGCTCGGAACAAGCGAGATGATTTTCATGAAAGCAATTTACAACAATCTGCCGCTCAGTAACAAACCGGCCAGAGAGAAGTAAATGACGAGTCCGGTAACATCTACCAGTGTAGCCACAAAGGGTGCCGACGAAGTGGCCGGGTCGAGATTGAATTTTTTAAGTACAAACGGTACCATGGATCCCGAAAGCGTACCCCAAATCACGATCATCATCAGTGAAAGTCCAACGCTGACTCCGATGAACGACCAATATTCGCCATAATCGAACCAACCCATGAATTGCCAAAGCATAATGCGCAGGAATCCAAGGATACCTAATACTCCGCCCAGAAAAAGTCCGGTCACAAGTTCTTTTTTAATGACAATCCACCAATCTTTCACCGTGATTTCCTGCAGTGCCATCGCACGGATAATCAGTGTTGCTGCCTGTGAGCCGGTATTTCCGCCACTTGAAATAATTAAGGGAACAAAAAGCGTCAGGACCACGGCTTTTTGGATTTCGTCCTCAAAAAAGCTCATCGCCGAAGCCGTAAGAAGCTGGAAGAAAAAAAGCAAAATCAGCCAAAACCCACGCTTTCGGATCATCTCAAACCAGTGAGTTTGGCGGTAGGGCTCATCCAAAGCCTCCATACCACCAAATTTCTGGATGTCTTCGGTGTTTTGCTGCTCGATCTGGTCTAAGATATCATCAATTGTCACGATTCCGACTAAAACGCCGGCTTCGGTAACAATCGGGAGCGCCGTACGGTCATATTTTTCAAAATACTGCACTGCGTCCTCCTTTGAGGTCGTGGTGGTAATCGCCACAAAATGATTATCGGTAAGTTCAGAAATCAGGGTATCTTCTTCCGCAAGAAGCAGGGAACCAATTGCGATATCGTCTATCAGCTGGTTTCTCTCGTCCACTACATAAAGGTGGTTCATGGTTTCCATCCTCTTCCCTACTTTCTTTATCTGCTGCAGACAACGCTTCACCGTCCATTCTTTCCGGATCTGGATGTAATAAGGCGTCATCAGCCTCGCAATGGAGTCTGCATCATAGCCAAGCAGTTTCAGCGCGATCCTTCTTTCCTGGGGATTGAGGTGGTTGATTGAATATTTAATGAGTTCATCCGGAAAATCCTCAAACAAGGCCGTCCGGTCATCGGGTGTCATGGCATTCAGGATTTCGGAAACATCTTCGCTACCGATATTGCGGATGGTTTCTTCCTGAAAATCAGGCTCAAGGTGTGAGAAAACGTCAGCTTTGTACTGCTTCGGAACTTTCAGAAACGCCAATACCCGCTCTTTCACGGGAAGTTCACTGAGTGTCTCAGCGATATCGGCAGGGTTGAAAATAAGTTCTTGTGTATCCAAAGTTTCTGGTTTCTGACCATGCAAAAATAGCCAAAATTCTTAGGTATAAAGAATGGCAGTCTGAAGGATGAACTTGAGATTAATGATCAGAGAAAGAAATCGAAGTGTTTTTACGCTTCCGAAGATGCTGCCCGATTAGTTTCAATGCGCCTTCTGTACCGATTTTGATACTGTTTTCGGCGGAACCAAGCATTCGCGCTTTCTTCTTGTACGTATCATAATCGCTTTCAGCGACGAGCTTACCCGTGGAATCATAGAGTTTCAGGCTTACGATTACCTGATTTGAGAAAACGTATTTACCAAAGCCGACCTTGAAGAACTTCACTTTAGGAACTACCGCAAACGCCGCCGTATTCATCTCGCAATACTGTACAAGATCGGGGATTTGAACAGAATCAAAATCAAATGCGGTTTCTACACGCATCATCTTATAATTCCGGTTTCGGGTTACCCGCTCACCTACTGCCTCAAAAAAAGCAGCATATGTGGGCTCTTTCACTTCTTCAATTTCCGGATAAACTGTGGGGTTAAAATATAGTACGGTTTTTAATTTCGCAGACTTTTCGCGGGTGACATCCTGCGCCTGCACCCGGCAGGCGGTAAAAAGGGCAAGAACGCCAAAAGACAACGAAAAAAGGTAGAAATGTTTCATCATTTGCTGTGTTGCAAAAATACAGCCAATACATTTAATTTTAATTAAATTTTTAAGATTTTTTTAACGTTTATAAAACATTCAGCAATAATCATTTAAATAACAATTGCGAGTTTATCTGAATAGTTGTACTTTTGCACCCGTTACATAATAATCATTAAATAATATTGGAATGTACTTAACAACTGACAAGAAGAAAGAAATCTTCGCAAAACACGGTAAGTCTGATGCAGACACCGGAAGCGCGGAAGGGCAAGTGGCTCTTTTCACGTACAGAATCAACCATCTATCCCAGCACCTAAAAGCGAACCACAAAGACTATGCAACGGAGCGTTCTCTTGTAGCGTTGGTAGGTAAAAGAAAAGCATTGCTGGATTATCTGAAGAAAAAAGACATCAACAGATACCGTGCGATTATCGCTGAATTAGGCTTGAGAAAGTAATCTTTCGCACTAAAAAGATAAAGCAATCCCGATAGGATTGCTTTTTTTTATTTAACCTTTTTAAAGTTTAGTAAAGTTCTGCCAGCGTAGCGATGAAATCTTCTTCCATTATGCCAAACTGCGAACAGAAAAGCTGCAAACCGCGAAGATCACGCGCAACATCCTCCTTTAGATTTCCGAGTGATAGCTCGCCAAAGTCTGTGTTTATGGTTATTTCATTGCTTTTCATCTGATAATCTGCTATTTCAAAAGGCAGTTTCCGGAAAAAGACCGATGTCTCGGGAATTCCGTTCTCTAAAACCTGCGGATAAATTAGAATTCCGCCAGGCGTGATGTTTTCAGGAAGAGATTGCCAATTTTGGTCCGTAAAACCGGAACCTATCATCGCAATTGTCGGTTTGAAAGCGGCGGCTGTGTTGATATCGCCGGTCGAAAGTATGAGAAAGTCGCTCCCGTTTCTGGTGTCATTCGAGACCCAGGCGGCATTGATGTCATTAGTCCTGAAAATCTGCTGCGCAAGAATTGAAATTGAAGGATCAGAACATAAAATCACGGCCCGTGTCCGAAAATCTGCATTATCTGTACCTGAAGAATCCCTCATATCTTATCGGGATTCGGCCGCTACATTGGTTTTAATGATGTTTTCGAATACTGCCACCACCTTATTCCAGCGGTCCTGATCTTTCTCGCGGATAAGTGAGGCATCAGATTTACTGCCCGAATTAGCGCCTTTCTTTACGATGATGGCCGTTGCCACACGGTCATATACTTTGTTGTAATCTTCCTCAATCATGCGGAAACGGTTGTCGGAAAGCGCAGTTTCGATATTCTGCAGGTCGTTTTGGGTGAGTTTAAAGTCTTTTTTAACCTTTTTACCCTGGCGTTCGTAGATATAATGTGCGGAAGTTCCCTTAACCCAAAGATTTTCATAAACCGGAAGCAGACCGCCACTGCGCGAATAGCTGTAATCGAAATCTACATATTTCTTCTGCGAAGTACACGCCGCAAGCAGCACAAGCACAAAGACTGCGATGAATTTTTTCATAAGCTGATTTTAGTTAGGTAAAGTCTCTTCAGATTTTTGGGCTTTTAGCTCCTGATCGTAGCCATGAAGAAGGTTGAAATCCTCGGTTTGTTCTATGGCAACCATTATCTTATTCAGGATGGTTTGCGCGTCATCATTGTCGTAATCTATGTCAAGCGGTTTTTTAAACTCCATCGTAGGCTTTACGCCTGTAACTTTTACACGCAGGCCTTTTTTGTCAAATGCACGGCGGAAACCGTTAATTTTAATTGGGATGACAATTGGCCTTTGGTTCTTTACGAGTTTGGCTGTTCCTTTCCTTCCCTGCGCGAATGCGGATGTCGTTCCCTGCGGAAAAGTGATTACCCAGCCGTTATCCAGCGCTTTCATAATGTTTTCAACCTCCGTGAGGTCCACCATTCGGTTTACGTTCGCACCTTCTGCACGCCAGGTACGTTTTACGGTGACCGCACCGGCGAGTTTGAAGATTTTGGTCATCAGACCTTTATTCATGGTCTCTTCGGCGGCTACATAGTAAAAATCTACTTTTGGGTTTAAAAGGTAAACCGGATTTTTAATGGTATTAAGATAACCGTTATTCACCGCGCAAAAAGCATGATACATTGCCGCCACATCGGCGAAATAGGTTTGGTGATTAGACACGAAAAGCACGTTGGCATCGGGAAGATCCACCAGATTTTCCGCACCGGAAATCTTCAGCTTGTTGAAGCCGTTGAAGCGCCGGTAAGAAACCAGTCCCAGGATGAAAATGATCAGTCTTTTGAGAAAATAGAAGGTTCCAAACGCGTCCGTGAAAATATTTTTCTTCGCCATTATCAGTTTAAAACAGTGTGCGAATTTACAAATTTTTCATCAGATTGCTGAATTCGCTCAGAATCATTGAGGTTGCGCCCCAGATAAGATACCCGTTGAACTCTATCACCGGGACCGCGACACCCCGCGAACCGGGAAGAATCCTCATCTGAGGCTTTCCGGCTATGTTCAGCAGCGAATCTACCGGAAATTCAATGAGTTCAGTCGCCTCGCTTTGCTGCAGAAAAAACTCGGGATTCCGTTTGGTGTAAGACACGTAGGGTTTCACATAAAAATTGCTGGGCGGAATATAGATTGGCGACATCTCGCGGATGACCCGGATATAATGCTGCTCAACGCCCACTTCTTCGCAGGTTTCGCGTTTTGCAGTATGGGCGAAATCTTCATCGTCAGACTCTTTTTTACCTCCCGGCAGCGAGATTTGGCCGCTGTGCCGGTCGCGCTCGTTCTCTGTACGCACAATCAGCGGAAAATACCATTGCGAATCTTTAAGGTACAGCAGTATGTTTACAGCGGCAAACTTGGGGTTTTTAGTAAGAATCTCACCGTAAGAATAAAGCGGACGGTAAGGCGGCGAATAAATTGCGTGCGCATTTTCGCCCGGCAACTCGGCAGCTTGAATTCTTTTCACCAAATCTCTTCCGAACGTTTCCATACCTCAAATATAGGCAAAGACGCCCCGAAAAAGTTTTAAAGGAAAGTTAAAACTTCATGATGAGGCACACTCACGACTCATTTTGAGTTGATAAATTTGAAAACCTGCTTGCGGAATTCATCATTCTTTTCAAAATAAATCAGATGGCCGCCATCAATTTCTGAAACCGTCTGATTCGGGAATTTAAATAATTTATAATGATCAGGCCCCACTGCCCAATCTTTTTTGCCCGAAATAACCAGGACCGGAATTTTGATATCGGGTGTAAGCTTCGTGAAATCGCCGTAATATTCATTAATAGACCACACATTATTCCGGAAACCGTTTTCCTCGGGGCGTTCGGCGTCGATTTTATTTAATGCTGCGAAACTTTCTTCACTGTCTGTAAGTAATTTATACAGAAGGTTTTTTTCGCTAAGTTTTCCCATCGCCTCACCAAGTGCCGGCATATGCTGACCATCTTGAATTTGAATTTTGCTGCCTGTGAGCGAGTTTGCATACGCAACCTGACTTTCTACAGAATTGTTCAGATAAAGCGTCGAATTGACCAAAATCAGACCTTTTAGATGCTCGGGATAACGTTTGGCGTAGCTCGCCGCAATGATTCCGCCGAATGAATGTGCCATTAAATATACTTTTTCAGCACCTAGTTTGCTTCGAATGGTCTCAATATCATCCACCATTTTCGCCACGGAATAATCACCGTTTGACGCTGCGCCAGACCTGCCGCTGCCGCGCTGGTCGTAATACACCATCTTTAGCTTGCTTTCGAGCGTTTTGCCTTTCAAATCCTCAAAAGAACGGCTCCACATGCCCGGACCACCGTGCACATAGATGCAATAATCTCCGTTTCCGGAAACTTTTGTGAATAATTTCGTACCGTCCGCAGTGGTGGTAAAGAATTCATTTGCAGGCGTAGGCTTCGGAGAATTTTGCTGCGCATTTAAACTGAAAGGCACGAGCAGTGCAATGAAAAAAAGGTAAAATGTTTTCATCATAAATGGAAGTATTAAATTTTTCCTAACCGCTGATGTGTCGTTTCAATCAACCATTTGTAACAATTTAAAACAAAAAAAAGAACCACTTCTCAGGGTTCTTTCTTTAGAATTTCTTTAATTGGAATAGCTCACCAGCTCCTGCTTTTGTGCATTGATGATTTTATATTCCAAATATTTAAATGAGTCACGCGGAATGATGGTCACCCATTTTTTGTATTTCACGTACCATTTTGCCTGGATGCTCATGATCCCTTTGGTAAGATAGGCTTCCACAAACGGATGCACATGAAGGAAGATCTTTCCTTTCTCTTTCTGAATGATATTGCGGATCATTTCTTCCATCCTTTCCACTACCACGATTGGCGCTAAAATTTCGCCCGCAGCGTTCGGGTTCTCCTCTTTGGTTTCAATGATGTTTTCAGGACGCGTGCGCTGTCTCGTAAGCTGAATGAGGCCAAATTTGCTTGGCGGCAAGATCTTGTGCCGTGCCTTGTCGCGGCTCATCTCGCTTTTCAGGTGTTCGTAGAGATCGCGGCGGTGGTCTGCATTGATCATGTCGATGAAATCTATGACGATGATTCCGCCCATATCGCGCAGGCGAAGCTGACGTGCAATTTCTGTCGCGGCCATTTTGTTGACATTCAGCGCATGTTCTCTGCTCGCAGAGTTGCCGGATGAAATATTGTTACCGGAGTTTACATCTACCACGTGAAGTGCTTCTGTATGCTCGATAACGAGGTACGCGCCTTTAGAACTGGGGATATTTACGTGTTTTCCGAAGCTTTGTTTAAGCTGCTTTTCTACGTTGTAATATTCCATCAAAGGAATGGGTTTATCGTAGAACTGCACGATATTTTTGCGTTCCGGCGCGATCACTTCAAGGTATGAACGCATGTCCTGAACCATCTGCTCATCATCACAAATGATCGATACGAAATCTGCATTGAAATTATCACGAAGAATCGCGGAGGCTTTATCTTCCTCGCTCAACACGCGGCTTGGAACTTTGTTTTTCTGAAGATTACGGAAAGCGGTTTCCCATTTCTGAACCAGCTGATTCATGTCATTGTGTAGCTCCGCCACCTTTTTACCTTCAGCAACTGTGCGGATGATTACACCAAAACCTTCAGGCTTAATGCTTTCAATCAAGGTTCTGAGACGCTCACGTTCTTCCGCGCTCGCTATTTTCTTTGAGATCGAGACACTTTTGTCGAACGGAATCAAAACCAGAAAACGTCCGGTAAGCGAAATCTGTGTAGAAATTCGCGGACCTTTGGTAGAAATCGGTTCTTTAGTGATCTGGAGAATTACGCTGTCATCTTTGGCGACAACTTTATCGATAAGGCCATTTTTGTGAATTTCAGGCTGGATATCGAAATTCTTTAGGGATGAAGTCGACTGTTTTTTAGAAAAAGTGTCCTTCAGAAATTTTTTATACGTCAGGAACTGCGGTCCGAGGTCCTGATAGTGTAGGAACGCGTCTTTTTCGTAGCCAATGCTTACGAAAGCCGCATTCAGGTTTGGCGCAAGTTTTTTCACTCTGCCGATGAACAGATCGCCCACCACAAAGTCGCTTTTATCTTCCTGCTCATGCAGTTCAAACAGCCGCCCGTCTTCGAGCAGTGCTATTTTTGATTTTTCATCTTCATGCGATATGATTAATTCTTTCTTCATTGTATTACCGAGGAATAAATAAGATTCCAAAGTGCCGGCCAGGATTTCGGCGGACCAATTTACTTCAAAACCGTACGATTTTTATTATAGCTAAAGCCTGATATAGCCGTGGATTACAAAGTATTTAAAAAACAAAAAACAGAGCATTTTGCTCTTTTTCATGTCAGTTTTTCCACGGCGGAAAATTTTGGCTTAAACAAAAATATAGTCGGTGAAATTTTATAAAAATAAAAACACCAACTATATTGTTATATGGTAGATCGCGAATTGATTACTTTTTCTTGTGTCTGTTCGCTCTTCTTCTTTTCTTTCTTTTGTGAGTAGCAACCTTGTGTCTCTTTCTTTTCTTTCCGCTTGGCATAATTTAAAAATTTTTAGTTTGTAACTTATATTTTATCGTTTATTATTTTACTGCTACTTTAGTTTTTACTTTCTCTACGAAAGTTTTTGAAGGTTTAAAAGCCGGAATATTGTGAGCCGGGATCTCGATTGCCGTATTTTTTGAAATATTTCTTCCCGTTTTTGCTGCTCTGGTCTTAATTACGAATGAACCGAAACCTCTTAAATAAACATTATCCCCATTGTACATTGAAGTTCTGATTTCCTGCATGAACGCCTCCACAACTTTCTGAGTTTCATTCTTTTCAGTACCCAATTTATTTGAGATGGTGCTCACCAATTCTGCCTTTGTCATTTCCTTTATTTATTTATATTTTTGGTGTGCAAATATAACAACATTTTTTGACAAGTAAAAAACAAAATGCTGATTTTCTTCACGTTGGTGAGAAACTCTTGGCATGGTACAGAACGCACGGCAGAGATTTACCGTTTCGCAATACGCGTGATCCTTACAAGATCTGGATCTGCGAAATCATCTTCCAGCAAACACGCATTTCGCAGGGTTTGAATCATTATAACAATTTCATCACACGCTTTCCGGATGTGCAGACACTGGCTGACGCTGAAAGTGATGAAGTCATCCTGTACTGGAAAGGTCTCGGCTACTATTCGCGCGCCATCAACATACACAAAGCTGCGCAGCAGATCATGAATGACTACGGCGGCAACTTTCCGTCAGCATATGAAGATATTCTCAAGTTGCGCGGTATTGGGAAATACACGGCGGCAGCCATTTCGAGCATCTGTTTTGGTGCGGTATTACCAGCGGTGGACGGAAATTTTTACCGCGTATTGTCGCGAATTTTTGCTGATGATTTTGATAGTTCGTCCTCAAAAGCCTTCAGTTACTTTTCCGAACTGGCGCTGATGATGATGCCGAAGAACGAACCGGGACACTTTAACGAAGCGATGATGGACTTAGGCTCCGAAGTTTGCCGGCCAAGAAATCCGAAATGTGATGAATGTCCGTTGCAAACAGATTGCCTAGCCTATAATCTGGGCCTGACTACGAAGTTTCCAGTAAAAAGTAAGCGGACGAAAGTAAGCGACCTGGAACTTACTTACTATTTTGTAGAGTTTGCCGGCAACTTTTTGATTCGCCAGCGCGGCGATGATTTTATCTGGAAGAAACTGTACGAATTCCCAAACGAAATAAGAGACGACTTTAAGGATAATATTTCCCATCAAAAAACCGTTACACATCAGCTTACGCATAAAAAATTAACGATTCATATCTATAAGGTCTCGCCAGACGACGAAAAACTGTTTCTGGAGTTTGCTTCGGAAGGCGGTTTTACGGCAATTTCACTAGAAGGATCACACGGAAAATCATTCCCAAAACCACTTGAAAATTATCTGACAACCATTTAACCCACAGATTAAATCGCAGTCTAATGTCTAAAGCAGTTGTTCCTCAAACTGATTTTTTAAAAATAGAATTTAGGGATTCTCGGAATTAAATGATTGATAAACACCTAAAGAGGGTTCCTAAATTCTGCTTTTTAAAACTGCTTTGCTTCAGACTTTTACACCACACAACTCCCCGCCGAAATCTCAAACCAAATTCGTACTTTTGCGCGATGTTTAAAAACCTAATTATCACTTTACTGGGACTTTTCACCATTTCGTGCGCAGAGGATGCGAAACCGAAACCCAGCGGTGAACTTCGGTTAGAATATCCTGCAGCCAAATATACTCGGTACAGCTCGCCGTGTGGGTTTTCATTTGAGCATTCGGCTTTTGCCAAAATTGAAAATGCCAAAAATGAATGTTGGTATTACATTTCTTACCCGGAAATGAAGGCCAAAGTCTTTATCACCTATTTCCCGGTGAAAAATGATTTCGCACTGCACATCAAGGAGTCCGAGAAAATGGTGTACGAGCACACCATAAAAGCAAGTGCGATCGACACTAAATCTTTCAGCTATCCTGAACGAAAGGTTTTCGGTAATTTTTATGAACTGAAAGGTCCTACTGCGTCCAACGTGCAGTTTTTCGTGACCGATTCTACGCGACATTATGTTACCGCCAACTTATATTTCAATTCCAGGCCAAAGCCAGATTCACTGGCGCCAGCCGTAGATTATATCAAAAAAGACCTTCAACACCTTATCGATACTTTTGAGTGGAGGTAACCGATAAGTTCCCATAATTCGAAATAATAATAAATATATATGAAACTTTTAGTCGTAGGATCCGTCGCTTTTGACGCCATTGAAACACCATTCGGGAAAACTGACAAAATTTTAGGCGGCGCCGCAACTTATATAGGCATCGCAGCTTCTATTCTGAATGTAAAATCGGGTATTGTGTCGGTAGTTGGAGGAGATTTTCCGCAATCTGATCTCGATATGCTGACAAACCGTGGCGTAAATATCGAAGGAATCGAAATCGTGAAAGACGGTAAAACCTTCTTCTGGAGCGGCAAATACCACAACGATCTGAACTCCCGCGATACCTTGGTGACTGAAGTGAACGTACTTGAAAACTTTGACCCTAAGATTCCGGATTCCATGCAGGACGCGGAAATTCTTATGCTCGGGAACCTTCATCCGGGTGTTCAGCTTTCAGTTTTAGAAAGAATGAACCAAAAGCCAAAACTGGTGATTCTCGACACGATGAACTTCTGGATGGATACAGCCTGGGACGTTTTGATGCAGATGATCGCAAAAACCGATGTCATCACCATCAACGACGAAGAAGCGCGCCAACTTTCAGGTGAATATTCATTGATCAAAGCAGCTAAAAAAATCCACGCGATGGGTCCGGAATATGTGATCATCAAAAAAGGTGAACATGGCGCACTACTTTTCCATGCGGGTAAAGTTTTCGCTATTCCGGCACTTTTGCTTGAAGAAGTTTTCGATCCTACCGGCGCCGGAGACACTTTTGCAGGCGGTTTTGCATCTTACTTAGCCAAAAAAGGCGATTTCAGTTTCGAAACGATGAAGTCTGCGCTGATTATCGGTTCTGCCATGGCATCTTTCACTGTAGAAAAATTCGGAACCGAAAAACTTCAGGAAGTGACGGAAGAAGAAATGAACAGGCGAATTCAGGAGTTCAAAGAATTGACTTCGTTTGAAGTGGAAGTCTAACTGCCGGTTTCATTTGAAATCTTTAAACAAAGCAAAAGCACAATATCGCAACATAGTATGAAAAAAATATTTTCATTTGGTTTTACTTTAATGGTGGGACTTGCATTGCAGGCCCAGTACATGATTATCGGGAAAGACAGTATTTCGCTGGCCAACTTCAAGAAAGAATACCAGTACGGTCTGCAAAACACCGGCGTAGAAAAGACGCTGGCTTCCACTGAAGACTTTATTCTTCTTCAGCAGTTCGCCGCGGAAAAGAAGGCCGACACCACGATGGCTTTTCGTGAAAAGATGGTGGAGAAAGAAGGTGAACTGCGTGAAAAGTTTTTCTATCCAAAGCAAGTGATTGATCCTGTGCTGAATGGTTATATGAAAGACAACCTTACTGAAAAGGAGGTGCAGATTTTCATCATCCAAAAAACGGAAGGCGATAAAAACAATTATCAGCATATCTACAGCGATGTAAAATCGGGTAAAATAGCGATGGATGAGGCGGTGAAGAAGTACACCAAAGGAAATCCGGCGGCTATCTTTGTCAAACCCGGAAGTGTTGACATTAACCTTTACGACGAACTTAAAAACCTGCCGAACAACAGCTATACTAAGTTGATTGACACGCCCGGCTATGTGGCTTTCGCTAAAGTTTTAAGTTCACGGCCAAGCTTGGGCTACATGATTTTCGGCACACTTTCTATCCCGAAAGACGAAAATTACGAAACCACAAAAAACAAGATTTACACGGACCTTAATGCCGGTAAATCTTTTCGCGAAGTCGCGAAACTTTACGGCGCTTCTGAACACGAGAAGGAAAGCGGCGGCGTGGTGATGGGTTCACCTACGCTTCCTGCGGAGATTTACAACTTGTTCAAAGGGCAGAAATCTGGCTATTATACGCCTGAACCTGTACTTTTTGGCGACAAATATTTTGTTTTTAATATTTATAATGTTGAGCCCTACACGCTGACTGAAAAAAACCGCGACTTTTTCATCAAAGACATGAACGCTACACTTTACGGCGAAAAACTTCAGGATGCGATGATCGCTTACCTGAAGGCAGACCCTTCGTACAAAGAGTTCCCAGAATATCAGCAGGCAAAAAAATCCTACCAGGCCTTTGCTGCGGCCAAAGACAATACCGTTTTATACGCTACCGGGAGCCGAAAGACCACCGTTGGGGACATCAAGACACTGATTGGCGACCAAAAATCCGAAGCAGAGAAAATGTCTCCTGCCATTTGGGGTGAAGCGCTCGAAAGTGTACAGCAGGGACATCTTCTGGGCTACTACAGCGAAAATTTCGCCAAGCAGAAAAACATTCAAGCCGAACTTGACGACTACAAACGCGGTCTCTACTCGGACTATATTTTCTCAAAATACATCAGCGAAGAAATTGCAAAAAACCCGCAGTGGCTTACCGAGAACTATAACCGCAACAAATCCCGCTACATGTGGGGCAACCGCGCCGAAGGCCGCGTGGCGATCATCGCGGACCCTAAGCTGACAAAAGAAATTGCGAAGGAAATCAAAACACCAAAGAACTGGGATACGCTGAACGCCAAGTATTACGGCAAGCTGAATGACAAAAAGCAGATCCTTGTACATTTTGAGAAAGGCGAAATGTCTGAAGATGCTGATGTCTTCACCAAGTACAAAGTCCCTTTCAAGACCGGCGTTCATCAGACCAAAATGGCGGAGCGCGATCTGGTGATTGCAATCGACAAAATTTTGCCGCCGATGCAGATGACGGAAGCAGAATCTGCAGAAATGCTGAAAGATGCCGTGACCGAAGAAAAACTTCGAGAGATCATCGCCACGCAAAAGGCAAAAACCAAAATAGTAATAGAACCCGCTTTCAGAGCCGACCTTGAAAAGAACTTTAAGAAATAATTATAACAAAACATGCAGGTTATGTCGGCCAGATTGATAATTTTGCAAATCGTAAAAATAAACAGATAATGAACAGACACATAAAATTCGTTCTTCTCACCACATTCATCCTCAGCTTTTTCAGCATCAACATCAGTGCACAGCTGAAAACCGGCGACCTGGTAGACGGCATCGCGGTGGTAGTGGGAGACGAAATTATTCTGGAATCAGACATTGAAGACCAGGCAAACTTCGCAAAACAGCAGGGCGCACAGGTAGCAGACAAATGCGAGTTCGTGGAAAGCATTATCAGCAACAAACTCCTTATTTACGAAGCGAAACGTGATACGCTTATCGAAAACCGTTCTCAGGCGATCAAGGAGCAGGCAAACCAAAAGTATACGCAAATCCTTGGCCAGTTTCCAGACGAAAAAACGATGCTCACCACGTACAAGTTCCGCACGTCTTATGAAATGAAAAATGCCATTGAGAAAATCGATACCGATAATTACTACGGGCAAATGAAGTTTCAGCGCATCACTGATAAGGCGGATGTAACGCCGAACGAGGTTACCGATTTCTTCAATATGTACAAATTTCAGCTGCCGGAAGTAAAAGATGAAGTAAGCCTTTCGCAGATCACGATGTACCCAAAACTGACAGACGATCACAAAAACGAGATCATTGCGCGTCTGAATAAAATCAAAAAAGACATCGAAGGTGGCGAATCTTTCGAAAGCCAGGCCAGAATTTATTCTGATGATCCCGGCTCAGCATCCAACGGTGGACTTTACACCAATATCGCACGTGGCAAGATGGTAAAACCGTTCGAGGCCGCAGCGCTCAATCTTCAGGAAGGCGAGCTTTCAGAGCCTGTAGAATCAGAATTTGGCTATCACCTCATCCAGCTCGTGAAGAAGAGCGGCCGGATGTACGATGCACGCCATATCCTGCTAAAAGCAGAACCAAATGCTGACGAAATCGCCACTGCACGCAAAGAACTCGACAGCATCCGTACTTTGATAATGGAAGGAAAGCTTACCTTCAAGGAAGCTGCTTACCGTTTTTCAGACGACAAACAGACCAAGTTCAACGCGGGCATCGTCACTTCGCAGGACGGCTCAGACCGTATCGAGAAGCTGAACCTTCCGCCTACCCTGTCTTATCAGATCGCGGGTCTAAACAAAGGCGACATCACCGATGTTTTCCAGGATACAGAACGTGACCGTAAAGTGGTTTCAATCATCAAGGTTGATGACGTCATCGCGGCACACCAGCTCGACATCAACACCGACTACGACCGCATCAAGCAGATGGCGCTCAACAAGAAGAAGAATGAAATGGTAGAGCAATGGGTGAAAGAAAGACTGCCAAACGTCTTCATCTCGATCAACGACCGGTACAAAACCTGCACCTTCAAAACAGACTGGCGCAAGACTACGGCCTCAAACTAAAACACAATCTCCGCTTCCCGCGGAGATTTTTTTTGCGTCATTGCAATGCGCCGTTAGCAAGCGTCATTGCGATCCGCCGCGGCGGAGAAGCAGCCCCATGTTATAAGCGCCTGTACTTTCCATTTCCCTCTTGACTCCTGGCTCTTGACTCTTGGCTCTTGGCTCTCAACTCTCGCCTCTTTTCTCTTTGCTCTTTGCTCTTTCCTCATTCCTCCTTATCTTTACCCTATGACCAATACCATCACTCAACTCTTCGAGATCAAATATCCCATCATTCAGGGCGGCATGATCTGGAATTCAGGCTGGCGTCTCGCCTCCGCGGTTTCCAATAACGGCGGTCTCGGACTCATCGGTGCAGGAAGTATGTATCCCGACATTCTGCGCGAGAACATCCGGAAATGCAAAGCCGCCACCGACAAGCCTTTTGGCGTGAACATTCCGATGCTCTATCCCAACCTCGATGAAGTCATTAAAATAATCCTGGAAGAAGGCGTGAAGATCGTTTTCACCTCCGCCGGAAACCCCAAGACCTACACCGAAACACTTCAGAAGGAAGGTCTGAAAGTAGCGCACGTAGTTTCTTCCACCAAGTTTGCAATGAAATGTGAAGACGCCGGTGTAGATGCGATCGTGGCGGAAGGCTTCGAAGCCGGCGGACATAACGGCCGTGACGAAACCACCACTTTTTGTCTCATTCCAAACGTTAAAAAACACATCTCGAAACCACTGATTGCCGCGGGTGGAATTGCACTCGGTTCGCAGATGAAAGCCGCGATGATTTTGGGCGCCGACGGCGTTCAGATCGGTTCGCGTTTCGCAGCCACCGAAGAAGCAAGTTCACACACCGACTGGAAAAACAAAGTCATCTCCCTCAACGAAGGCGACACGCAGCTCACGCTTAAAGAACTCGCGCCCGTAAGACTCGTAAAAAACAAGTTCTTCCACGACCTTGAAAAGCTTTATGAAACAGGACGTGATGCCGAAGCTCTAAAACAAACGCTCGGCCGTGCGCGCGCAAAACGAGGAATGTTTGAAGGTGATCTGGAGGAAGGCGAACTCGAGATTGGGCAGGTTTCGGCTTTAATTAATGAAATACTGCCGGTTGAAAAAGTCTTTGAGAATCTGCTGAAAGAATACCGCGAAGCCACAAGCTTCGATATTTAAAAAGAAATTCCGTCCCAAGAACTGAGACGGAATTTCTTTTATGCATGCGCGTTTTGCGCCATTGCCTTATCCTGAGTTTTCTTAGCTCTTTTCGCTTCGTATTTTTTCATTACATAACCGATAGCGATGGGCGCTACCCACATCAGGACCTTTCTTAAAAGTGTAGGATTCATAATAATTTATTTTCCGGTAAGGTTTCAAGAATTAAGCCAAACACCCTTGCGCCGTTACCCCTTATCTGCCAGCGCCTCACCTTCAAAAGCGATCCCGCCCCAGCCCGATTGCATAAAGTTACGGATGTTCTGGTGGTCGCTGCCCTCAGGATTTTGCAGCACATCTGTCCGGTAGAACTCCCCGAACAGCGCCAGCGTTTCCTCTTCGCTAAGCCCTTTCAGCTTTGCAAAACTGAAAACCTTACACGAGCCGTTATTTTCACCCGCTTCATTCACCGCATTTCCGTTGGTAAATTTTGTGGGCGTGAAATGGTAATGTTGGTGGATGTAGGCGATGACGTCTTTAAAGTCTATGGTTTGTGGGGAGGTTTTGAGTTGGGTGAGGAGCATATTATATTTTAATTATTTCTTACGCACTCAAAGATGCAATTTATTTAGCTATTTTCCGTAAGTCATAATTATCGAAACTTGTTTATATTTGGTTGCTCATGAAGTTCACATTCATGAGACCAATACACCACAATGGGGTTATTGGTATTTTTTATATCTGCAATGCTATAAATATTTTACCGATGAAAAGTTGTTTTATAATAATGCCAATTAGTGATGTGTCAACATATGAAAATGGGCATTTCAGAAGAGTTTACGAATATATCATATAGCCAGCTTGCGAACTAGCGGGATTTAGTCCCTTGAGAGCGGATGATGTCAT
This sequence comes from Kaistella rhinocerotis, assembly GCF_030243905.1. Lineage (NCBI taxonomy): Bacteria > Pseudomonadati > Bacteroidota > Flavobacteriia > Flavobacteriales > Weeksellaceae > Kaistella > Kaistella rhinocerotis. Next base: position 1,099,632 of record NZ_JASSYY010000001.1, read on the forward strand.
TAATACAAATTATATTGCACTTGACATTGTAAAAAAGATAATTGAATCTGATATGGCAATCTGCGATCTAAGCTCTAGAAATCCCAATGTATTATATGAATTAGGAATAAGACAAGCATTCAACAAACCTGTTTCATTAATAAAAGACGCAAAAACTACCCGAATTTTTGATATACAAGGTTTTCGCGATATTGTTTACGATGAATCATTAAGGATTGATAGTGTGGGAGAAACTATTGAAAACCTAGCGCAAAATCTGACACTAACTTACGAAGAAAATGAAAATGACATAAACTCATTAATAAAATTGTTAGGAATAACACCAGCGAAAGTAGAAAGTGAGACAAAAATATCAATCGACACAGAGCTAATTTTAAACTCGCTATCGTCAATTGAAAGTAGATTAAGTTATATTGAAAAAGCTGATAAAGGAAAAGATTTCGCCACTAGACGAGGATTTGCTCAACATATTGGCCAGCACTACGAACAACAAAATTATCCCTTAGAAGAAATAAAAGACCTAAAGGTTGGGGATTTTGTTTTACACGAAAGATTTGGAGTAGGCGAAGTCATAAAACTCGAAGGAAATCCAAGTAGCTTGGCCGAGTATAAAGGTGAAATAACATTCGAAGATGGCACGAAGAAATTAATGTTGAATTTCGCTAAACTTAAAAAGCACAGCAGCAAATAAGATATTTCTACAAGCACGTATGAAGTTTAATCAAGGTTCCACGCTGTGCAAACTCTCCCCACTTTAAGCCTACTCAAAAGAAAGCCGACTTTATAAATCCCACTCCGAGGTCTACTACTTCGGAGTTTTTTCCCCAACCAACAAAAAAAATCTCACCCATTCCGAAATAATTTCTACATTAACTTCTCAACAACCTAAAACACAACAAGATGGCATCACAATCAGAAGTACGCGCGCAATGTGGCGAACCTTCCGAAACTCATCCCGCAGATTACGGCGTATACATAACCTTGTCAAGGTTTTTTTGTGGATAGCGTCCCTCAAAGTTGTTCCATCACAATAAGCAGAAATTTTCGCTATGGCTTACACCCGAATTCTGTACCATCTGGTTTTCCGTACTAAAGCAAGCGGTAAAACAATTCCTTTAAGCCAGGCCCCGGAACTGTACCGCTACATCTGGGGGATCCTTAAAAACCAAAACTGTGTTCTCTACCGCATTAACGGGATGGAAGAACACGTGCACATCCTTTTTGACCTGCATCCGTCTGTCGCCCTGGCGGATCTGGTGAAAGATATTAAAGTAGCTTCCTCGAAATGGATGAAACAATCCGGGCTTTTTCCGGAGTTCCGCGGGTGAGGCATTAAATATTGCGCGTTCACCTACTCCATCAGGGAGAAAGACATGTTGATTAACTATATTAAAAATCAGCAGACTCACCACAGAAACGAAAGTTTCCAAGAAGAAATTCACCGTTTGTGGAAAGACGCAGAAATCGAGGACGACATCAAATGGTTTTGGGTTGATAATTGAACTCCTACGGAGTTCGGTGTGGGTGGAGTGACGTGGGCGCGTGGCCCCGAGGCTCGTAATCCCCGCACGGCGCTTCGCTTGTGTGGGATTAAGGAAAGTGAACTCCTACGGAGTTCGGCGTGGTGGGCGTGGGAGGACATCGCGCGACTCCGAAGGAGTCGAACGTGCATCACCCCGAATCCCGTTCGCGGAGAAAGGGGGGAGTACGGACTACCTGTAACGCAGCGTAAGCGCATCACAGCATACGGCTTGCACACATCCCGCGACTCCGAAGGAGTCGAATATGCGTCACCCCGAATGCAATTCGGGGTACAAAAAAAACCACCTCAAATCGAGGTGGTTCCGTATTTATATACATTCAGAATTAAAAACCTTCCGGCTTCACATCGTCTGTATTTTCGCTTTCGTTCAGTGGCTTGAAGGTGTCTTCGCCAGCAGGTTTCTCGGTTTGGCGCCCACTGTGCTGTGGTCTGTCGTTACCGCCTCTGTTGTTCCCACCCGGTCTTCTGTCACCACCGTCTCTGCGGTCGTTTCTTGGGCCGCGGTTTTCGCGGTTATCGCTTTCACCTTCTTTACGCTCCGGTCTTGGAGGTCTTTCAAGAAGTACTTTACGTGAAAGTTTCATTTTCTTACGGTCATCATAACCCATGAATTTCACTTCCACCATGTCGCCTTCGTTGTAAGGAACTTTGTCAAGTCTTGCCCATTCGATTTCTGAGATGTGAAGAAGACCTTCAGTACCCTTAGCAATTGCTACGAAAGCACCGAAATCCATTACTTTCACAACCTTACCTTGGTAAACTTCGCCTACAGTCGGTACGAAAGTGATTTCGTTGATGGCTGCAATGGTCGCGTTGATATTCTCTCTGCTCACGCCGGAAATTTCAATTCTTCCGATCTCACCGATTTCCTCAATCGCAATAACCGTATCGAAATCTTTCTGCATCTGCTGAATAATTTTACCGCCAGGTCCGATAACAGCACCGATGAATTCCTTAGGAATCTCGAGTACTTCCATTTTCGGAGCGTGTGGTTTAACGTCAGTTCTAGGTGCGTCGATGGTTTTCAGCATTTCACCAAGGATATGTAGACGTCCTTCTCTCGCTTGTTTCAAAGCAGTTTCCATGATGTCCATAGAAAGACCCTGGATTTTGATATCCATCTGGCAGGCTGTGATTCCGTCTGCCGTTCCGGTTACTTTAAAGTCCATATCACCTAAGTGATCTTCGTCTCCTAAGATATCAGAAAGAACAGTAAACTTACCCGATTCAGGGTCAGTTACCAATCCCATTGCAATACCCGAAACCGGTTTCGTGATCTGTACACCTGCGTCCATCAGAGCCAATGTTCCGGCGCAAACCGTTGCCATTGAAGATGAACCGTTAGATTCAAGGATATCAGAAACGATACGGATCGTGTAAGGGTTTTCTGCCGGAATAATTCTTGAAAGAGCGCGCTGTGCCAGGTTTCCGTGACCAACCTCTCTTCTTGATGTACCTCTTAAAGGTCTTGCCTCACCTGTAGAGAACGGCGGGAAGTTATAGTGAAGGAAAAATTTCTCGTCGTAATTGATGGCTACGGAATCTACCATATTGGCATCTTTCACTGAACCTAAAGTTACAGCTGTTAAAGACTGAGTTTCACCTCTGGTGAATACTGCAGATCCGTGAGCTCCCGGCAGGTAATCCACTTCTGACCAGATCGGACGGATAGTTTCCGGCGTACGGCCATCCAGACGGATTTTCTCGTTCAGGATCATTTGTCTCATTGCCTCTTTCTCCACATCGTGGAAATAGATCTTGGCAAATGGCTTTACAGTTTCCAGTTCTTCTTCTGAATACTGAGCTAAGAACTCCTCCAGAACAGCCTTGAAGTTATCATGTCTTTCTTCTTTTGCAGACGGAGTTTTAGCAACTTCGTAAACTTTGTCGAAAGTATCTTTCCAAACCTTTTCACGAATTTCTTCGTCATGTGTTTCGTGGGTATATTCTCTTTTTGGTAAAGATTTCCCTACTCTTTCAGCAAGCCTTTCCTGCGCTTCAACCTGAACTTTAATTTCTTCGTGTGCGAATTTAATGGCTTCGATCATTTCCTCTTCGGTAATCTCGTCCATCACACCTTCTACCATTACGATAGAATCTTTGGTAGCACCTACAAGGATGTTAAGGTCTGCTTTATCCAGATTCTCCCTGCTTGGATTTACAACTAACTGTCCGTCAATTCTGGCTACCGTTACTTCAGACATCGGTCCGTTGAAAGGGATATCCGTGATTGCAATGGCAGCAGAAGCGGCCAAACCAGCCAGTGCTTCAGGCATACATTCTTTATCATAAGAAATCAGGGAAATCATCACCTGAACTTCAGCGTGGAAATCGTCCGGGAAAAGCGGACGCAAAACGCGGTCTACCAGTCTCATCGTTAAAATTTCCTCGTCAGATGGTCTGGCTTCTCTACGGAAAAAGTTTCCGGGGATTTTACCTCCTGAATAGAATTTCTCTCTGTAATCTACCGTCAGTGGAAGAAAATCCACGCCCGGGCTTGCATCTTTGTTGGCTACAACGGTTGCCAGAAGCATCGTTCCGCCCATTCTTACTACTACAGATCCGTTGGCCTGCTTGGCCAGTTTCCCTGTCTCGATGGTGATCTCTCTACCATCCTTTAATTGAATTTTTTCAATAATTGCTTGTGGAGCATTCATAAAATCTGTTCGTCTTGGGCACTCCGTATTGAGTGCGGTTAAATATTTAATCTTTTTAAATTTCGAGGGCAAAGATACAGAAAATCACCTTAACCAAGATGGTAAGGGCCGGAGCGTCTGCCGCAGCGCGGGATTTAGGTAACATACACTCAATTTCCCCGACACATCGCCAAAAACGATCTATGAAAACACTTCTGAAAGCCGAATATACCGCACTTTTCCTCATCGGCATCTTTGCATTTCACCAAACCGGAATTTCCTGGTGGTGGTTTCTTGCCTTTTTTTTCATGCCGGATATCTCAATGCTGGGCTACGCGGCGGGAAATCGCGTTGGCGCTGTTTCCTACAATATCTTCCATCACTTTGCGTCCGGAGTTCTATGTTTTGTTTTGGGCAAATATTTAAATATTCACAATTTGGAAGTTGCAGGAATCATTTTGTTTACGCATTCGGCATTTGACAGGATCCTCGGTTACGGATTGAAATTTCCAGACAGTTTCCACAATACCCATTTGGGGCGAATCGGTAAAGCGTAATTTTCTTTTGGCTAAAGGTTTCACCGGTCTTTTACATAAATCTTTAAAGCTGAAAAAAAATATTAATTTTACTATCAAGAAAAGTTCAGAACATGAGATACCATCATTCCGGGAAAATTCCGCAGAAAAGACATACCGTTTTTAAATCTGAAGACGACAAATTCTACTACGAACAGCTTTTCGGCACCGAAGGTTTTCACGGAATCTCATCTTTGCTGTATCATATCCATCGGCCGACACAGATAAAATCGATCAGTGAACCGAAAGATGTAACACCAAAGATTGCGGTTGCGAAAAACGTAACGCCAAGAATGTTCAAAGGCATGAATGTGACGCGCGAAGACGATTTTCTGGATAGCCGCAAAATCCTCATGCTCAATAACGACCTGAAAATGGGTCTCGCAAAACCACGCATATCAACAGAATATTTCTATAAAAATGCCGAATGTGATGAAATGCTTTTCGTGCACGAAGGCACCGGAATCTTAAAAACTTTTGTCGGAAACCTCGAGTTTTCTGTCGGAGATTACCTCATCATTCCGCGCGGCACCATTTATCAGCTCGAACTTTTCAGCGAGAACAACGTCTTCATGATCGTTGAAAGTCATTCGCCAATCTACACGCCGAAGCGTTACAGGAATGAATTTGGGCAATTACTGGAACATTCACCATTTTGTGAGCGCGATATTGAGACACCGACTTTCGTGGAACCTATCGACCAAAAAGGCGATTTCTTAATCAAGGTAAAAAAGGAAAACCAAATCTGGGATTTCATCTACGCCACGCATCCATTCGACGTTGTGGGCTGGGACGGCTATTTTTATCCGTTTAAATTTAATATTAAAAATTTCGAACCTATCACTGGGCGCGTTCACCTGCCGCCGCCAATTCACCAGACTTTCGAGGCGCACAATTTCGTGGTTTGCTCCTTTGTGGCGAGAATGTACGATTACCATCCGCTGGCCATTCCGGCACCTTACAACCACTCCAATATCGATTCAGACGAAGTGCTTTTTTACACCGAAGGTGATTTCATGAGCCGAAACCATATAGATTTAATGGACTTTACGCTGCATCCGGGCGGAATTGTTCACGGACCTCATCCCGGCGCAATGGAACGCAGTATCGGGAAAAAATTTACGGAAGAATATGCGGTGATGGTGGATCCTTTCAGACCTTTGAAATTAACTGAGGAAGCACTGAAAGTGGAAGATCCTACGTACAAAACTTCGTGGCTGGACACAATGGACAATCATCTGGAAGACCGTTCACAGGAATAGGTTTGCGAACATTTTAAACATAAACAAGCCGCCCCGAAACTTCGGAGCAGCTTTCTTTTGATTAAAATCTAACTGCCGGCGAATGGCGTCCCAAAAAGCCCGACGGCCAGTTCTGCCCAGATCAGCATAAGAACCAGCAGCACACTCACACTGAGTATGAGGCGGTTTCGGCGGCTCTTCACCTTTCTAAGCACAAAATCAATGATTCCGGCAGTGCCGAAAAGCAGTATTCCGCCGATTACAAAATCGGAAACCGTCCAGTTCACTTCCTTTGTAAACTGCATCGCCACTAAAGGTAAGACCAGCAACATCGCCGGAATACCGTAAAGCGTAGAATTTCTAATGGTTGTGTTCATCATTTTGAATTTTAAAGATTTAAACCTTCATTTAGAGCAAAGTAAGAGATTTTTGAAACGCGAAATTTATTTTTTTAATGATTTTATTCAAAAATGACATTCCTCATCAGGGGTGTAAAGGGAATTGAGTATTTTTGGAGTATAATCAAAGTAAATACTAGTTATGGTTCAATATGTAAGCGCCGAAGAGGCGGTATCTCTCATCAAAAGCGGCGACAGGATTTTTTCCCACGGCAGTGCCTGCACCCCAAACCATTTGATTGACGAACTCGGCCGCCAGGCCAGCCGTCTGAGCGGTGTAGAATTCGTCTCGATCACCCAGCAGGGAACGGTAGAAATCGCCAAGCCACAATATAAAGACAGTTTCTATATCAATTCACTTTTCGTCTCTACTCCGGTGAGATCGGCTGTGAACTCAGAACAGGGAGATTTCGTCCCTGTTTTTTTAAGTGAGATTCCGCTGCTTTTTAAGAAAGGCATCTTACCGATCGATGTCGCGATGATCACCGTTTCACCACCAGACCAGCACGGCTACTGCACACTCGGAACTTCCGTTGACGTTGCCCGGAGCGCTGTAGATACCGCAAAGATCATCATCGCGCAGGTGAACCCAAGAATGCCCCGAACACATGGCGACGGCATGATTCACCACAGCAAGATCCACAAAATGGTGTGGCACGAAGAAGAACTCCTCACGGTAGATTATGGCGCGAAAGTGGGCCAGGAAGAACTTCTGATCGGCAACAATGTTGCACAACTGATTGATGACCGCGCTACGCTTCAGATGGGAATCGGCACAATTCCAGATGCCGTGTTGAAATGTCTTCACAACCACAAAGATCTTGGCATCCATACCGAAATGATCAGCGACGGCATCGTAGACCTGGTTGCCAATGACATCATCACCAATAAATATAAAGGTACGCACAGCAACCGTACGATCACGAGTTTTGCCTTCGGCACCAGAAAATTATACGATTATATCGACGATAATCCTTCTTTCGCCTTCATGGATGTGGAACATGTGAATTACCCGATCAACATCATGAAGAACAAGAATATGGTAGCTATAAATTCTGCCATTGAAATTGACCTTACAGGCCAGGTTTGTGCAGATTCTATCGGGACATTCCAGTTCAGCGGGATCGGCGGACAGATGGATTTTATGCGGGGTGCGGCTTTGGCTGAAGGAGGGAAACCAATCATCGCGATTTCCTCAAGAACCAAAAAAGGCGTCCCACGGATCGTTCCTTATCTAAAACCCGGCGCCGGCGTAGTGACGACCAGAGGCCATATCCATTATGTTGTAACCGAATTCGGAACGGCGTATCTGTACGGAAAAAGCTTGAGACAGAGAGCCAAAGCACTCATCGAAATCTCACATCCCGATGACCGTGAAATGCTTGAGAAAGCGACCTTCGAAAGGTTTAAATGCCTTTAAAAACACCAAATCCCGACGTTCAAGTCGGGATTTTTTTCATTATACACTCTTTCATTCAGGCTAAACTGCGAAAGCCATCTGCGAAAAGGGCGCAGCAATTATTTTTTAAAAAAATTGTAGATTAGCAGTATCAATATTTAATAATTAAAGAAAAAATGTCAACACTTACATTCGCCGAAAAAATAGCAAAGGCTGAGAACTTTCTACCCATCAACGGAACAGATTATATCGAGTTTTATGTAGGCAATGCCAAGCAGGCTGCACATTTTTACAAGACTGCGTTCGGTTTTCAATCCGTAGCATATGCCGGTCCTGAAACGGGCGTGCGCGACAGAGCTTCTTATGTGGTACAGCAGGGGAAAATAAGGTTAGTTTTCACGTCTGGGCTAAATTCTTCTTCTCCAATCTGCGAGCACCAGAAGAAGCACGGTGATGGCGTAAAAGTTTTGGCGCTTTGGGTAGATGATGCATATTCTGCCTTTGAAGAAACTACCAAGCGTGGCGGAAAACCATATCTAGAACCTTTAACTTTAACCGATGAGCACGGCGAAGTTCGCATGTCAGGTATTTATACCTACGGCGAGACGGTGCATATGTTCATCGAAAGGAAAAATTACCGCGGAGAATTCATGCCCGGCTACCAAAAATGGGTGAGCGAATACAATCCAACGGATGTCGGACTTCTTTATGTGGACCACTGCGTAGGAAACGTCGACTGGAACCGCATGATCCCGACCGTAGAATGGTACGAGAAGGTGATGGGCTTCGTGAACATCCTTAGTTTTGATGACAAACAGATCAACACCGAATATTCGGCTTTGATGAGCAAAGTAATGAGCAACGGAAACGGTTTCGCAAAATTCCCGATCAATGAGCCTGCAGAAGGAAAAAGAAAGTCTCAGGTGGAAGAATATCTTGATTTTTACGAAGGTGAAGGCGTGCAGCATATCGCCGTAGCCACAAAAGACATCATAAGAACCGTAACCGAACTCAAAGCAAGAGGCATTGAATTTTTACCTGCGCCACCAAACTCTTATTATGAAATGGTTCCCGAACGTGTAGGAACAATCGATGAAGATCTCAAAAAACTATCCGATTTAGGGATCTTAATTGATTGTGATGAGGAAGGATATCTGCTGCAGATTTTCACAAAACCCGTGGAAGACCGCCCCACCCTTTTCTTCGAAATCATCGAAAGACATGGCGCACAAAGCTTCGGAGCCGGCAATTTCAAGGCTTTATTTGAAGCACTGGAGAAAGAGCAGGAACGCAGAGGAAACCTTTAGCATTAAATAAAAACGCTAAAAACAATACAAATGAGGAAGACACTTTTAATATTGCTATTTGTACTTTCAGGTTTAGGACTGAAAGCGCAGTATGGCACCATCAGCGCGGTACTGGATCAGCTGGAGGAGCGCCGCGGCATCAATAAAAACCTGAAAAACGTAAATCTTGACAATTCAAAATTTGTGTTGATAAAGGATTTTGACGATCACACGGAAAGAAGTTTCATCAGCATTAATGGAAATTTAACAACGTATGTGGAAGTTTTTGATGATAAACAGACCGGCAAAAGTTCTTCAAACGTTTTCACCGGCGATATTGTGCGGTCCCAAGACAACATAATTTCACTTCGCGCTGATAAACTCGAAGGACAGAAAATTGGCTTGCCGGTGACCAAAACACTGATGCTCACAAAGCAGAAAAAAGTGCTGTACCTCATCGATGTCAATACCAAAGAGAGATGGATCGAAGAAAGTGCACTCAATAAAAAATAAGCTCTTACCTATTAATTATGAAGGTTCAAAGTCTAAAAATCAATTTAAACTTTGGGCCTTTTCTTTAAAATAAATCACATGAAATCATTTGTAAATTACGCTCCCGACTCCGATTTTTCAATTCATAATATCCCTTTTGGCGTTGCGGTTTTCGATCAGGAATATATCGCCTGCTGCACCAGGATTGGTGATATCGTAGTTGATCTGGCTACGCTTTACGATTATGGCTACTTCGACGAAGTAGAAGGCATTAACGAGAATGTTTTTGAAGCTTACACGCTGAACGAGTTTATCGAGCTCGGCAAACCCGTGACCAATGCGGTACGCGTGAAACTCCAGGAGCTGCTGAGCGACGATTCAAAACTCGCGAATGACGAAAAAACCAAGGAAGACTGTTTCTTCGATCTTGACAAAGTGAAAATGATGATGCCTGTGCATGTGCCGAATTACACCGATTTCTACAGCAGCATCGAACATGCCACCAACGTGGGGAAAATGTTTCGCGATCCCGCAACTGCACTGTTACCCAACTGGAAACACCTTCCGGTAGGCTATCACGGCCGCGCCTCATCTATCGTTGTTTCGGGCACAGAAATCATCCGTCCAAAAGGTCAGACAAAGGCGCCGGATATGGACTTGCCAACTTTCGGACCTTCAAAGCAACTCGATTTCGAGCTTGAAATGGCTTTCATCGTCAACAAAAACACTGAAATGGGCGACAGTATTTCCACCCAAGAAGCTGAAGATACGATATTCGGGATGGTTCTTTTCAACGATTGGTCAGCGCGCGACATCCAAAGCTGGGAATATGTACCACTCGGGCCGTTCCTCGGGAAAAATTTTGGCAGTTCGGTATCGCCGTGGGTCGTAACGCTGGAAGCTTTGGAACCTTTCAGAACCGAATCTCCCGTGCAGGAGCCGGCTGTTTTAGATTATTTAAAGTTCAGCGGCAACAAAAATTTTGACATTAACTTACAGGTTTATCTTCAACCTGAAAAAAACACGGAATGTCTGATTTCAGAAAGCAATTACAAATACATGTACTGGAATATGGCCCAGCAACTCGCCCATCACACCGTAAACGGCTGCAACGTGGAAGTTGGTGACATGTATGCATCGGGAACAATCTCGGGTGAGGACCCGAAATCTTTCGGCTCCATGCTCGAATTAACCTGGCGCGGACAGAATCCATTAAAGCTGAATGACGGTCAGGAAAGAAAATTCATTGAAGACCACGACACTGTTATCATGCGTGGTTATGCGGAAAAAGACGGGATTCGTGTGGGATTTGGCGAAGTGACGGGAACTATTTTACCGGCGAAGTAGTCCTTAAAGTTACTTTTTACCACATTAGTTTTTACTTAGAGTGCGTAATTTAGTTCATGTGCATGCACATACGCTTAAATAGTAAGCCGATCCGTAATTAAAAAGTCCTAATGTGACTTATGTGTTAATATCCACTGCAGAAAAACCACGTGACTTAGTGGTCGAATATAAAAGTATATGAAAACAATATCTCCCAGTGACTTAAATAACCTTCAGCTACAAACGCTGCTGCAAACGGCCATTGCGCCACGGCCCATTGCATTGGCTTCAACGGTCGATCCGAAAGGAAATGTAAATTTAAGTCCATTCAGTTTTTTTAATTTATTCAGTTCCAATCCGCCGGTTGTGATATTCTCTCCGGCGCGAAGAGTTCGTGACAATACGACCAAACACACTTTAGAAAATGTTTTGCAGGTTCCGGAAGTGGTCATTGGAATCGTAAATTACAACATCGTACAGCAGATTTCGCTGGCATCTACGGAATATGAGAAGGATGTAAACGAGTTTGTAAAATCAGGACTGACGATGAAAGATGCAGATCTTGTTCAGCCCAAACTTATCGAAGAATGTCCGGTAAATCTGGAATGTAAGGTCCTGGAAGTAAAACCACTTGGAAGCGAAGGCGGCGCCGGAAATCTGGTGATTTGCGAGGTCATAAAAATTCATCTTCGGGAAGAATATCTGAATGATGATGGAAATCTGGACCAGAAAAAGCTTGATTTGGTCGCAAGGTTGGGCGGAAACTGGTACTCGAGAAACAATGCGCAGAACCTTTTCGAAGTTCCGAAACCCCTAATGACCAAAGGAATCGGCTTTGATCAACTGCCGGAAAACATCCGCAATTCAAAAGTTTTCACAGGCAACGACCTGGGGATGCTGGCGAACGTAGAAAAACTTCCGGAAGGAAACTTTACTGCAGACGAAAACGTTCATTCGGAAGCGCGGGAATTGCTTTTAAGAAATGATATTTATGAAGCCTGGAAGGTTTTAAATAAATAGCTCGATGAAAAGAATACTGTTATTCTTGATGACCCTAAACTTATTGCAGAGTTGCTACGTGCCCGTTAAAAGAGATTATCAGGGTTTAAGCAGTGCGCTTGTCTTTACGCAGAACAAAAAATTTCTGATCAATAATCTATATTCGGATTTGGATTCTTCGGAAAGGGAAAAACTGAATAAAAAGGTTTTAAGAACATTTGAAACACTAAGTAAAGGTAACGCGGTCTTCGTCGATCAAGCAAAGTCAGACAATCTTTTACCTTCAAAAATCTCTTTTATTCCGGATTTGGAACAGTTGCAAAATTTAAAAATCAATTCAGATTTCGATTATCTAGTCAACATCCGAACGGTGAAAGTAAGTGATCAAATTTCTGCTGTGGAACTGTCGCAGCCGCTCGAATACAGTAAAAACGAAGCGTTTGCATTGCTGGAGATTTATGACTTGAAGACTTTAAACAAAATATATTCACAGAAGGCAAGTTCGGAAGTTTCGATAGACGGCAAATCCTACAACACAGGCTATTATGGTGAAAACAACACGGTAAATGCAGACAGAAACAAAGAAAAAGGTCCGCATTTTAATTACTCCGCCCGATCTCTCGCGGTAAGAAACCTTAATAAGATCTTAAAGGATATCGAACAAAAAGCGATAAAATAAGGAGCGATAAATTTCGCTCCTTATTTTTTTACTCTTCATCCTGCTTCAGACTCAGATCTTTGTTAAGGTCCGGATTCAGCTTTAGGTATTTCTTCTGCTGATTGTTCCTCACGCGGATGTTCAGCAATTCTACGATAAGGCTAAATGCAAGACACGAGTAGATGATGTTTTTGCTCACGTGCTGATGGATACCTTCAGCTACAAGCATCACCCCGATTACTACAAGGAATGACAGCGCAAGCATCTGCAAACTCGGATATTTATTGATAACCCTTGAAATCGGGCCAGCAAAAGCCATCATGATACCGATCGAAATCACTACCGCGATGATCATCAGCATTACATTGTCAACCAGTCCCACTGCGGTGAGAATAGAATCAAGTGAGAATACCATATCGATGAGTATGATTTGCACGATTACGAGGGTCAGCAGTGAAGACGCAGTACTTTTCGATTTTGGAACGTCGCTGTGAAGCTGCATTTTGTCGTGAATTTCGAAAGTACTTTTACCGATCAGAAAAATTCCTCCTAATAGGAGAATAATGTCTTTCCAGCTCAGCGCGAGCGGCAAATCTGTGCCCGGCTCATTGAACCAACCGAGAGTCAGCACCGGATCTTTGAGCGAAATGATCCAGTTGATCATCAGCAAAAGAATTACACGGAAAATCATCGCAAATGCGAGGCCCAGATTTCGCGCGAAACGCTGTTTCTCTTTTGGAAGCTTGTCTGAGATGATGGAAATGAAGATGATATTATCTACTCCCAAAACTATCTCCAGAAATGTGAGGGTGAGTAAACTGATCCATATCTGCGGCTCGGCAAAATTGGGCAGTTCTAAAGCGGCGAATAAATCCATTTTTGTCTGTTTTTTTTTAATGAGTTCAAAAATACTTTAATCAAAATTAAATCCGGGAATATCCACGGCAGGGATCATAGATTTTGTTTAAAAAATTCAGTCATCAAAGAGGTTGCGCGGCTTAGATCTGACGGAAGTACTGTGTCTTTCCATGGTTCTGAAGCGCCGAACGTATGATTGGCACCTTCTAAAATTTCAAGCTGCGAATTTTTAGACCACTCGTTAAGCAGGAATGCTTCTTTGTCTTTCACCGCATCGTCATTGCTGCCCTGCACGATGAGCAAAGGTTTTTCTAAATGTTGCGCAGCATACTGAACCGAAAAACGCTGCTCGTTCGTGCGGTAATCTTCGTAAAACTGATAGTAGTGCGGCATCTGCTGTTTGGTGCGGGCATTCTCCGAATACATCACGCCCGAATTCTTCCACTCTTCCATGCGGTCGCCGGAGGGAAAACGGTAACCGAAATGGCTCACGCCTGCAAGTGAAATCACCGCTTTGATGCGTTCATCTTCACAGGCTTTGATGAGCGTAATCCCACCGCCGCGGCTGTGACCGATAACCGCGATTCTTTCCGGATCAATCTCTGCACGCGTACTGAAATGATTTAAAACGGCATCATAATCGAGCATTTCTTTGCTGAAATTGTTGTTGCCGAAAGCTTCAAGATCATCAAACGCTGTTGGATTTTCTAAAGTAGTGCCGTTGTGCGAAAAATTGAATTTCACAAAGAAAAAACCGGCCTCAGCGAATCTTTTGGCCATTAGATCCCACGCGCCCCAGTCTTTGTAGCCTTTGTAGCCATGTGCGAAAATGACGAGCGGCATTTTTTCAGGTGATTCCGTGAAGTAAGCATCCGCCAGGAAGTTTCGGGTTTCCGGATTTTCGATAATGATATTTCGCTCGATATTTGGTGGAGTTTTTACGGTTTGCATTTAAAATCGTTTTAAATTTAAGCAGAATAAAAAATTATGAAATTCCTTTTGTCTTTAATTTTCCTTTTCCCCTCTGCAATTATCGCGCAAAAGAATGAACTTAAAACCAATCTTCTTAAAATTCCCGAAATAAGCTACGAGCGGAGGCTGACACACCATTTTTCTGCGGGAGTACATGCCGGCACAGGTTTGTATAAACTGTCGGACGACACGCAAAACAGGATTTTCCTGAAGACTTTCGGGCGCTGGTACGTGCAGAAAAATCAGGATTTCAGCAAGTTCTTTCTGCAACTTTCTTTCATGTACAACCGTGACGAACATTTTCCGTCTTCGGACCCAAGCGTGACGCACCGCGTGGGAATGTACGATGAAGCGGGTTTGCTGGCAGGTATTGGGTACAAGTTTGTGATTAAAGAAAGATTCACTGTTGACATTTATGGCGATGTGGGTGCCGATTTTCTGCATCCCGATTCTTTACTGCCGGTTATTGCTGATGCGGGTTTGAATTTAGGTTACCGTTTTTGATTTTACATTTATTTGTTTACTTAAAATAACCTTGATAATCTTTTGCTCCACGAGGTTTCGGTTGTAAAACTTTGTTACGGACAGGGCACCGCGTGAGCGATTGCAGCGGCATCCCCCGGCGCGCGCCAGCGTGCCGGGGATACAGCGGAAAGCGCGGCCCGCGCAGCCGCGAAAGCGGATGTGCGGGACACGCCCCAAAAAAAAATCACCCAAATTTAAATTTGAGTGACTTTGTTGTTTTTACCAGATTTTGATTCTTTCTTCCGGTGCTTTGTAAAGCTTATCGCCCGGCTTCACATCGAACGCTTTGTAGAACGAATCCTGATTTACCAGCGGCCCGAACGCGCGGAAGTAGCCCGGCGAGTGCGGATCTGTCTTAACCTGATTCACCATATACTGCTCTGTAGATTTGGTTCTCCAAACGGTTGCCCAGCTCATGAAAAATCGCTGATCCTGCGTGAATCCACTGATCAGACCCGGATTTCCGTGATCTTTCAGGTACATCTGCAATGCTGTGTAAGCCACCGCAACACCACCTAAATCACCGATGTTTTCACCACTCGTGAATTTACCATTGATGAAGCTTCCTTTCACCGGCTCATACTTGCTGTACTGATCTGCAAGCTGACCTACTTTGGCATCGAAATTCTTTCTGTCTGCATCCGTCCACCAATTGTTGAGGTTTCCATCGCCGTCAAAACGCGAACCTGAATCATCAAAACCGTGAGAGATCTCGTGACCGATTACTGCACCTATTCCGCCAAAATTCACCGCAGGATCTGCTTTGAAATTGAAGAACGGTGGCTGCAGGATGGCTGCAGGGAACACGATTTCATTATTGGAACCGCTGTAATATGCGTTTACGGTCTGCGGAGACATTCCCCACTCTGTCTTATCAACCGGTTTTCCTACTTTATCGAGGTTTTTGGCGTATTGCCATTCGGTCACTTTCTGAAGGTTGGTATAATACGTACCTCCGTCCGCAGGTGCGGTAAGCTGAAGTTTCGAATAGTCTTTCCAGGTGTCAGGATACGCGATCTTCACGCTGAATTTCGAGAGTTTTTCCTGTGCTTTCACTTTGGTCTCAGGCGACATCCAGTCGAGGTTAGCGATGTGATGCTCAAAACCTTTCTTGAGGTAGCTGATATAAGTTTCCATCTGCTCTTTTGCCCCGGCCGGGAAATATTTTTCAACGTATAATTTACCAAATGCTTCACCCAAAGTACCGTTCACTACACCGAGTCCACGCTTATCCATAGAACGTTGCTCTTTCTGGCCCTGAAGGTATTTTGAATAAAAATTGAAGTTGATATCATCAAGTTCCTTGCTCAGGTTGGTAGCGTTGCTTGAAACCATTCTTGCTTTCAAATATTCTTTGATTAACGGCAGCGTACGTGCATTCATCCAACTGTCCATGTTCTGCAGATATTTAATCTCGCTAACAATCACTTTGTCTGTATCAACGCCTACCGATTTCAGATAATTTGGAAGGTTGATGCTTTTAACCAATGATGGCAGTTCGGAAACGTTTTTAGGATTGTATCTTAGGTTCGCGTCACGGTTCTGCTCATTCGTAAGGAGGTTCTGCGCGAGTTGCTTTTCAAAAGCTACGACGCGCTGTGCCGTTTGATCAGCGTTTTTATAACCTAAAACGGTGTAGAGTTGGGCCAGATAGTTTTTGTACTCAGCAAGCGTGGCACTGTTCGATGCACTTTCTTTCTGGTAATAGTCGCGGCCGAGACCTAAACTTGGTCCACCGAAATAAACCGCGTTCATCTTGGAGTTTTTCAAATCGGGCCCTACTCTCCACGCATAAAGCGGATTATCGCCGGTTTTTGTGGCGTCGATCATGTATTTTTGAAGGTCAGCAACAGTTTTTATCCTGTCGATTTTCTCAAGATCAGCTTTGATTGGATTGATTCCGTCTGCATTGCGCTTGTCCCAGTTCATGAAAGTTCCGTACAAAGCCTGGATTTTCTGACCCTCAGAGCCTGCTGCAAACTGGTCAGACAAAATTTTGTTCAGGATTTCAAGTGAAGCTACATCTACATCTTCGCGAAGTGCATTGAAACTTCCCCATGAGGCTTTGTCCGAAGGAATTTCCGCGGTTTTCACCCAGTTTCCGTTCACATAGCTGAAAAAATCGTCCTGTGGACGAACCGATTTGTCCATATAATCAAGGTTCAGACCCTCTTCCGGTACTTCGGTTTTAGTTTCTACAGCTACGGTTTGGTTTTCTGTAGCTGTATCTGCTGTTTTGGCAGTTCCACAAGAATTAAGCAATACGATTCCCGAAAAAGCAAGAGCGCTTATCGTAATTTTCTTCATATCAAATTTTTTAATTTATTGTTAAGTCGGTTCTTTTTCAAACTTGTTACAGCGAGGCTGTGCAGTAAATTTAAGATATGTTTACGGAATTTCAAAAAAGCAAATGACTTTTACAAATTCGCGTGGCCGTACCGGTCTGAAATTGAGCGAGGTCGACTTAATAACTTTAAATATTAAAATACAGCTCTTCTAACAGCACAATTTGCATTTATTATCGTAGATCAATGCGTACGATGTAAGATACTTCTAAATTTGCATCATAAAGTTTAATACTAACCAAACAAATAAAATATTATGACAACAAAATGGAACTTAGACCCGGCACACAGTGAAATCACCTTCAAAGTAAGACACATGATGATCTCTAACGTGAAAGGTGAATTCAAAGATTTCAACGTGGAACTTGATGCGGAAGACGACACTTTCAAAAACGTAAAAGTGAAAGCTACCGTTGATACAGCATCAATCAACACAAATAATACAGACCGTGACAATCACCTCAAGAGCGCAGAATTTTTCAACACCGAAGAATTCCCGCAGATCACTTTTGAAAGCGATTCCCTTACAAATAACGGATCCGGAACGCTTACCATCAATGGTGTCTCTAAACCAATCACTTTGGATGTAGATTTTGGCGGAACTAATGTGGATCCGTGGGGGCAAACGAAAGCAGGATTCTCTTTCGAAGGAAAAATTAACCGTAAAGATTTCGGACTAAACTGGAACGCAGCGCTTGAAACTGGCGGCGTGATGGTTTCTGATGAAGTGAAGATTGCAGGTGAACTTCAGTTTGTGAAAGCATAAAAGACCTCATAGTTTATTATTTTAATGAAAAATCCACCGGAAATCTGATTTTCGGTGGATTTTATTTTTAAAAAGGTCTCTAAATCAAACCTGGATGACACCCAGATTGAACTTTTCTGTTATCGGTGCATGATCCGCGGCCTCTATTCCCATAGAGATCCATGTACGTGTATCCACCGGATTGATGATAGCGTCCGTCCAAAGTCTGGCAGCTGCATACGTAGGTTCCGTCTGTTTTTTATAACGTTTTGAAATGGTATCGAGGATTTCCTGATGCTCTTCTTCCGTAATTTCTTTGCCTTGCTTCTTTAAAGTAGATTCCTGGATTTGGGCTAAAACTTTCGCAGCCTGGCTGCCGCCCATCACCGCAATTTCACTCCACGGCCAAGCCACGATCAGCCGCGGATCATAGGCTTTGCCGCACATTGCATAGTTTCCGGCACCGTAAGAATTCCCGGTCACCACCGTAAATTTAGGCACCACAGAGTTGGCCACGGCGTTAACCATTTTTGCACCGTCTTTGATGATGCCGCCATGCTCGGATTTGGATCCGACCATAAAACCTGTTACATCCTGCAGGAATAATAGCGGAATCTTGCGCTGGTTGCAATTCGCGATAAAGCGTGTGGCTTTGTCTGCGGAATCTGAATAAATCACGCCGCCAAACTGCATCTCGCCTTTGCCGCTTTTCACAAGTTTACGCTGGTTCGCCACAATTCCTACGCTCCAACCGTCAATTCTAGCCGTGGCGCAGATAATTGTCTTGCCGTAATCGGGCTTATACTCATCAAATTCAGAATTATCGACAAGGCATTTAATAATGTTATAAGTGTCATATTGGTCCGCTCTGGAAGCCGGCATATGCCCGAAAATATCAGCAATATTTTGTTTAGGTGGGAAACTTTCAATACGGTCAAAACCCGCTTTATCGTAAGTCCCCACAGATTTCATTATCGTTTTAATGCGGTCGAGCGCATCTTTGTCATTTTTAGCCTTATAATCTGTAACGCCGGAGATTTCGCAGTGTGTTGTCGCACCACCCAAGGTTTCATTGTCGATATTTTCGCCGATCGCGGCTTTTACAAGATAACTACCGGCCAGGAAGATGGAACCCGTCTTGTCCACGATCATTGCTTCATCACTCATGATCGGAAGATAGGCGCCACCTGCGACGCAACTTCCCATCACCGCAGAGATCTGGATTATTCCCATCGCACTCATTTTGGCATTGTTACGGAAAATTCGTCCAAAATGTTCTTTATCGGGAAAAATTTCGTCCTGCATCGGGAGGTAAACGCCGGCAGAATCAACCAGATAGATAATTGGAAGTCTGTTTTCTATGGAAATCTCCTGCGCCCGAAGATTTTTCTTGGCAGTAATCGGGAACCAGGCACCTGCTTTTACCGAAGCATCATTTGCCACAACCAGGCACTGACGACCGGAAACATAGCCCATCACGACAACCACTCCACCTCCGGGGCAGCCGCCGTGCTCTTCGTACATTTCATAGGCGGCCAGCGCGCCGATTTCAATGGATTCAGAATTTTTGTCGAGCAGATAATCTATCCGTTCACGCGCGGTCAGTTTTCCTTCATCGCGTTGCTTCTGCAGGCGTTTTTCGCCGCCTCCTTTCTTCACGTCGGCAAGCAGGCGGTTCAGGTCCGATAGTTTGAGTTTATTCTGATCATCGTTCTTATTAAATTCCAAATCCATTTCTTTAATTTGCCCTAAAGATAGATATTTTGGTAAAAATTTGAAGCGTGAAATAAGGAGCGCTGTAAGTACACTGGGTATCAGAAAATTATTATGAAATATTTAACATAAAATAATTTTAAGGCAAAATATTTGCAGCGAACCTGCGTTAGATTAACAGAAATCCTAGATAGTTTCATGAATTTTATTTTAAAGTTCCGTTCCTAGTTTATTTTTTTAATAGTTTATTATTTGAAAGCCCCAAAAGTCCTCACAGATTTTTGGGGTTTTTTTGTTTTGGTAACAGCCCATCAAATAAAACCGTAAATACGAAAGCGATTTGTAAATTTGCGCAACTTTGAAATTTCTATGGAGGCTGCTTACAAAAATTCTGCACTGTTCAGGTTGCATCTGATCGTTTTTTTATGGGGTTTTACAGCCATTTTAGGAAAACTTATTGAGACCAATGCTCAGGTTTTGGTTTTCTACCGAATGTTTTTCGCCTCGCTTTTCCTGTTCCTTTTTTTCCGTGTTTTTAAAGGCCAAAGTTTACGCGTGCCCCGCCGGTTGCTCCTGCAGCTCATCATGATTGGGGGTTTCATGGGTTTTCACTGGCTGTTTTTCTTCCATTCCATCAAAGTTTCTAATGTGTCCATCGCGCTCAGCTGTCTTTCGCTGTCCACTTTGTTCACGTCTATTCTGGAACCTGTGATCTTTAAACGGAAAATAGACATTTCGGAGGTGATAATCGGCATCGTGATCGTTATCTGTATGACACTGATTTTCAAGACAGAATTTCATTATAAGGAGGGAATATTTTTCGGAGTTCTTACGGCGTTATTCGGAACCATCTTTCAGGTATTCAACGGGAAGATTTATGGTAAAACTAGTTCCGGAAACATTATTTTTTACGAGATTTTTGCCGGTTTTTTGATTCTTAGCATATTCTACATATTTACAGGTCAAATTTCACAGGTGGGTGAAATAAGTTACCGTGATTTGGCGTTACTTATATTGCTGGCAGGGGTTTTTACAGCCTACCCGATGCTGGAATCGGTGAGCCTGATGAAATATATTTCGCCGTTTACGCTGGTTCTCACCATCAATCTGGAGCCTGTTTACGGAATTATCCTCGCATTCTTTATCTTTGGAGAATCTGAGCAGATGAATCCGGTTTTCTACATTGCTTCGGTTATTATGATAGGTGTCATAATCGCCAACGGTGTGTGGAAAGCACGCAGAACCGCAGGTACTAAAAAGCTCGACATTTGATGAAAAAAATACTTCTCCTTTCACTCCTATTTTGCGCTGGCTTATCGCAGTCACAAATTGTTCGTAAATATTCGAACGAATTTCTGAGTATCGGAGCCGGAGCACGCGGTCTGGCAATGGGTGGCGCAGTGATTTCAAATCAGGGTGACGTATATTCACCAATGTGGAATCCGGCAGGACTGATCGATATAGACCGCGACTGGCAGGGCGCCGCGATGCATGCGGAATATTTTGAATCGATTGCCAAATACGATTATCTTGCCTTTGCAAAACCATTTGATAACAATGCCGGCGTGTTTGCCATTTCCATTGTAAGGCTTGGTGTAGACAATATTCTGAATACCACGCAGCTTATCGATTCCGAAGGCAATATAGATTACGATAAAATCACCAGTTTTTCACAGTCTGATTACGCAGCATTGCTTTCCTATGCATTCAGGCCGGGCGGCGACCACCGTTTAGCGGTGGGTGTTAACGCAAAACTGGTTTACCGCAATGTAGGGAAATTCGCGAGTGGCTACGGTTTTGGCTTTGATGTCGGTGTGCTTTATAATGCGGATAACGGCTGGAACTATGGTGCTATGCTGCGCGATGCAACCACTACTGTAAATTTTTGGACGGTAAATCAGGGTGAACTTTCCACCGTAGTAAATGGTGAAGAGTTTAATCCCGCGCCCGCTGACAAACTCGAGATCACTATGCCCAAGCTCAATCTCGGAATCAGCCGCAATTATGAAATCAACCGCGACCTCGAACTCACACCTGAAGCGGGTCTTAATGTTGATTTTGCAAAGACCGCCGCGATGATTTCAACCGATTTTGCGAGCATCACGCCGTACGCAGGTGCGGAGCTCCGTTTTCAGGATATGATTTTTGTGCGTTTGGGCGTGAACAGGTTTCAGACCATCACGGATATTGAAGATCTAAAACGTAAGGTTTCTTTTCAGCCAAGTGCCGGTATTGGCATCAAATATCAGGGTTTGACACTGGATTATGCCATCACCAATTCGGGAATTGGCGGATCTAATTTCTATTCGAATTTCTTCTCCCTGAAACTG
Organism: Kaistella rhinocerotis; assembly: GCF_030243905.1. Taxonomy (NCBI): domain Bacteria; kingdom Pseudomonadati; phylum Bacteroidota; class Flavobacteriia; order Flavobacteriales; family Weeksellaceae; genus Kaistella; species Kaistella rhinocerotis. Next base: position 1,121,673 of record NZ_JASSYY010000001.1, read on the forward strand.
GATATGGGCAACTTCAGGAACTAAAAAATTCTAAAACACGCACAATGAAACGCATATTATTTCCCGTACTGATCTTACTTTCGGCTGTAGTTTTCGGGCAACAAATCTCAGACTTCCGCTATATCACACTTACGGACGCAAAAGATTTTGCAAATGACAAATTTGGCTTGAATTCATTGCTGAGTGCAAAACTTCAGGCAAAAGGTTATACGGTTTTAGGTACGAATCGGCAATCCTGGCCTGCGGACGTTGCTTCGGATCCTTGTAGCGTACTTCAGGCAGATGTAGAAAACATCAGCAGCCTACTTAAAAATAAATTAATGGTAAGCTTCAATGACTGTAAGGGAAAATCAGTCGGAACTTTCGAAGGCCGTTCAAATATAAAAGAATATGAAGCCGGCTACCAAGATGCGCTTTCAGCTGCAACAAATATTTTCCCCGCATACAACCCAGTTGCAAGAAATTCCGGCACAAGCGCTGCACCCGTGGGTGTGGTGCAGGAGGTAAATTCCGGCAAGACTACCGCAAAGAGTGAAGAAAGTGCTCCCGCACTAAAAAATTCCGCCCAAACCTACAGCAATGGCAGTTCAACACTAAACAGGATTATCATTTCCGAAACTGAGTTCATCCTCGCGAATCCGAAAAACTCTGTTCCGTATGCGATATTCCGGGAATCGACTAGAAAAGGAGTGTTCCGTGTACAACTTCAGGATGGGAGCAAAACGTTGGGATATACGGAAGAAAGCAATATTGTGATTGAAAAAGCAACTGCTGACGGTTCGTTTAGCCGGGAAGTTTTCAGACAGATTCCTTCTAAAGATTTGAATTAAAATATTCCCAAACCAATCCACCACGATTTTTCCCCAGTATTTCTTCCAGCGTTTCGCGTGAGGATTCTTTGACGCGTTTTACAGATTTGAGTTTGCTTAAAAGTAAGTCAACCGCTTTTTCACCAATGCCCGGTATTTCTTCCAGTTCGGTTTTGATTGTTGAGTTTTTTCTGCGCGTTCGGTGATGCTTGACCCCAAACCGGTGAGATTCATCCCTCACACGCTGCAAAATCTTTAATGTTTCCGATTTTTTATCGAGGTAGAGGGGAATGGAATCTTCCGGAAAATAGATTTCTTCAAGCCTTTTTGCAATACCAATTATGGTGATCTTGCCGTACAGTCCGAGTAGTTTTAAACTTTTCACGGCAGATGAAAGCTGGCCTTTTCCACCATCAATCAAGATAAGTTGTGGCAATGGCGCACCTTCGTCCAAAAGTCGGCGGTAGCGGCGGTGAATCACTTCTTCCATCGTCGCAAAATCATTGGCGCCTTCCACAGTTTTCGGATGAAAAATCCTGTAATCTGCTTTGCTTGGCTTGCCGTTTTTAAACACTACACAAGCTGAAACAGGATTCGTACCCTGAATATTTGAGTTGTCAAAACCCTCAATATGACGCGGCTCCACGGGCATTCGCAGGAGTTTCTGCATTTCTGCCATGATACGGTTTGTGTGTCGCTCCGGATCTACGATCTGTACAGCTTTTAGTTTTTCTATGCGGTACTCTTTGGCATTTTTTTCCGAAAGTTCAACGATACGTTTTTTGTCGCCGACTTTAGGGACGATCAGTTTCACATTCGGAATTTCAAGACCAAGATGAAATGGCAACAGGATTTCTTTGGAATCTGAACTGAATTTTTGGCGGATCTCAATCATCGCTTCTTCAAGAATGTCTTCATCGCTTTCTTCAAGCACTTTCTTGATCTCCGTCGTAAAACTTTGAATGATGTTACCGTTCTGAATCTTAAAATAGTTCACGTACGCAGCTGTCTCATCACTTGTCATCCCGAACACATCTACGTCATTTATCGAAGGATTCACCACCGTATGCTTGTGCTGATAGTTTTCGAGCAGATCAAGTCTTTCCTTCACGATGTGCGCATCTTCAAACTGAAGATTCTGTGCATAATTGATCATCTGAGCCACCAAATATTCCTTGGCTTTACGGAAATCACCTTTGATGATTCCTCTGATCGCATCTATTTTTTGGTCGTAATCTTCCTTGGACTCCTGCATTTCGCACGGTCCCTGGCAATTTTTGATGTGAAATTCGAGACAGACTTTATATTTTCCCTCTGCTATTTTTTCCGGGGCAAGGTTCAGCGTACAGGTCCTGAGTTTATAGATATGTTTAATAGTATCCAGTAAAACTTTCGCAGGACGCACACGCGCATAGGGTCCGAAATATTCTGATCCGTCCTTGATCATCGTCCTAGTAAGGAATATTCGGGGGAAATCCTCATTTTTAATGCAAATCCAGGGATAAGATTTATCATCCTTCAGCATTACATTATAGAAAGGCTGATGTTCCTTGATCAGATTGTTTTCAAGTAGCAACGCATCATATTCACTCGGAACGATCGTAGTTTCCAGACGGAAAATCTTTGAAACCATAATCCTGGTTCGGTAACCGGGCAGATTTTTATTAAAGTAAGACAGCACCCGCTTCTTCAGATTTTTAGCTTTACCGACATAAAGCAGCTGATCATTTTTATCAAAATACCGATAAACGCCGGGTTCTGAGGGCAAAGTTTTCAGCTGAAGTTCGAGGTTCGGATTCATTATACAAAAATAGGCAAAACAGTAGAACTGCAAACCTTACTAATTGTTTTAGGCTACGTGGATATCATCAAAAAATCACAAATTCTCTGACATTTGTTAGGGTGTTTTAACAAGTTTTTTGCGTCGTGGATATCGTTATTTTTGAGCGATTTTTAGAGATAGAATGCATTTTTGTCTTTAAAAATTAAAAAAGCTATAACCATGAGAACTAAATTGATGTTGCCTGCATTTTTGTGTGTACAAATATTCTGTGCACAGTCCGCCGATCCTACAAACCAGCTGCGGCAGCATGAACTCGAAATCAAGGAACTTAGCCGTCAGGTTCAGTATTATAAAAATGCGCTGAACGTTAACCAGGCCATCCGAAGTGTCACTTTTGAAAATATCCGGTTTGACGTTACCCAAGTCATCGGCTCAAAAAAAGACGGCACCGTGGAAGTCAATTTCTTATATACAAATGTTGGTCCTACCCTCAGGTCACTGCAGTGTGAACGCGCCCTGATGGTAGATCCAAAGGGAAATCAACACCTAACAACCCAAATGTATATTGCTCCGAACGGAAGAATTGTCGCCAATGAAGTATTGCCAAAAACCGCCTACCGCGGTGGCTTACTTTTCAAAAAACAAAACAGTTATCTGCCGACAATCCGCTCGCTTGCTCTTTACATCTATCCGCGCGATAATTTCTCTAATCCGGTGCCGGTGGTTTTCGAAAATATACCGGTGATCTGGCAGTAATAAGGCAAAAAAGTACTTGAGTATATTGTCCAAAATCTGCGTCTAATTCAATTTTTTTAGGCTGATTAAAATATGTACTTTTAGCCTAAATTGTATTTAAATGAAAATTTACGGCAGAGACCAATTTACTATATCTGATATTTTCGATATTCTGAGAAATCCTTCCAGTGCGAAGCTGGACGACACAGCAAGATCCCAAATTTTACAGTCACAAAACAATGTTCGGCAGATCGTAGAGTCAAACCGCACCGTGTATGGTATCAATACAGGGTTTGGGCCACTATGTGATGTGAAAATTTCGGAAGAGGAAACCGCGCAGCTTCAGCACAACCTGATTATCTCTCACGCCGTAGGCGTAGGGAAGCCAATCGCGAAAGAACTCTCGGCGATCATGATGATAGCAAAAGTCCATGCACTTTCAAAAGGTTTTTCCGGTGTTTCTCTTGAGGTAATCGAGCGTCTTATCCTGATGCTTGAAAAAGATATTATACCTGTTGTACCTGAACAAGGTTCCGTAGGCGCGTCGGGCGATCTAGCTCCGTTAGCTCATCTTGTGCTGCCGCTGCTCGGTCTTGGTAAGGTTTGGTGGAAAAACCAAATTTTAGAAACCGGTGAGGTCTTAGCAGAAAATGGACTCGAAAAGCTGAAATTGGGTCCTAAAGAAGGCCTTGGACTGATCAATGGGACTCAATTTATACTGGCGCATGCCATTTTAGGCCTTGACAAGTTCGAATATTTACTCGATTTGGCAGATTTAGCTGCTGCAATGAGTCTGGAAGCATATCAGGGCTCGGCCAGTCCTTTCAGAGAGGAGTTGCATGACATCCGGCCTTTTGACGGCAGCAAAAAAGTAGCGGCAAGAATGCGAATGTTTTTGGGGAATTCGGAAAATTTGGAGGCGCACTTGAACTGTAACCGGGTGCAGGATCCGTACTCGATGCGCTGCGTGCCCCAAGTTCATGGCGCCAGCCGGAATGCATACGAACATTTAAAAGCACTCGCAATTACAGAACTGAATTCAGTGACAGATAACCCGATCGTGTTGAGCGCAGAAGAATCGATTTCCGGTGGAAACTTTCACGGGCAATTACTGGCCTTACCGCTCGATTACTGCACCTTGGCCGGCGCGGAACTCGGAAACATCTCAGACAGACGAAGCTACCTTCTCTTGGAGGGTAAATTTGACCTCCCGAGGTTACTTACAGCAAGCACGGGGCTTAACTCCGGTTTTATGATTCCGCAATATACATCGGCGGCTCTGGTTACTGAGAACAAGACACTATGTTTTCCGGCTTCTGCGGATTCTATACCCACTAGTTTGGGACAGGAAGATCATGTGTCGATGGGAAGTATTTCCGGAAGAAAATTCAATCAGGTATTAGGCAATTTAGTAAATATTTTGGCAGTCGAGCTTATGTTCGCAGCTCAAGGGCTGGAGTTTAGGAGGCCGGCAAAGTGTTCACGCTTTGTAGAGGATGCATTTGGCCTGATCCGTTCAAAAGTACCAAAACTGGAAGATGACCGATTGATTGGTGACGATATGTTGGCTATAGCCGAACTCATTAACGAAAGAAAATTTGAAGTAAATTAAAAGATGAAGAAAATAATCATTGTCGCCAGCTTATTTGCATTTGGAGGTTTGGTAAATGCACAAACCAGCAAAGATCAAAAAGTCATTGAGTTGCTTGAAACCATGGGCACGACACAAAACACGAAAATCTCCTATGAATTATTCATTTCTAATTACAGGAAACAATACCCTGACACTCCCGCGGCGTACTGGGATAAGGCCACATCGCTGGTCGACTATAAGGATTTAATCAGAAGAATTGTACCAATATATTCCAGAAATTTTACTGAGGAGGAAATTGATGATCTAATTACATTTTACAAGAGCAGCACCGGAAAAAATATGACTGCAAAGATGCCCGTGATCTTGCAGGAAAGCATGTTGGTCGGCCAGGAATGGGGAACAGAACTTGCGCAAAAAATTGAAAGTGAAATCAAAGCTTTCGAAAAGAAAACTGACACATCCCCACCTTCACCGAGACGATAGACTTTCCGATTCCTAATTAAACACAAAAATGACCTTTGCCAGGACTGCGCAAAGGTCTTTTTTTGGCTAAATATTGCAAACTTATATGCAATTTCCTGTTAGTTTAAAATTATTTTAAGGTTAAGCACTCCATGGTTCTCTCACTTCTGCGCA